>NZ_MLQQ01000019.1 GCF_001865995.1 Anaerobacillus arseniciselenatis
AACATGTAGACGAATTATTACAGGTCTTTAATCAATACCAAGTGAAAAGAATCAGCCAAAATGAGTTTCAAAATCAGCATAATGACAAAAAAATATATACAACTTTCGAGATGCGTATCCAAAAAAAATCAGGAGCAATTATATTACATGTTTTTGAAACTGATTTTATTTGGTTAAATCTAAATTTTTACAAGGTCTTAAATGGACCAATCGAAGAGGAGAGGTTAAGAAATTATCTTGAAAATCACGGAAGCTAAACTTCGAGATTGTGAAGCAGTGTACTTAAACAAACGGATGCTTTAGTGAAAGAAGCTGTCTCTGCTGTTATGGTGCTAACGAGCAGTTTACTCCAATAAGGAGTAATGTCCGTTAATAATTAAAGAGGTGGGAAAATGTCGCAAAAGAAAAATATAATTATTATAGGGTGATATAAAGGCTATTGAAGTTAAAATTGAAAATACTAAGGCGGAAATTATTGTGTTGAATGAAATTTATAGCAAAATGGAAGAGACCTTAGGTTTAGAGGGTATGAAATGGTATGGAGAGCTAACTAATTCAAATTCCGAAATAAATAATTTTATAAATAAAAGGTTTGAGGGTTTTATAAAAAAGTAATGAATGCTTTTTGCATTAACCGAGAGCTTTAGTGAAAAATTTGACAGTGATGAACCTGGTGCTTATTAAACTAGGTCTATTTATTTTTATTAAAAAATTGTCTTTTTGTAATTGGTATATAGTGTTAAAATTTACTTATTCAAGTAAAGAAGCTGAATTGTTAAAAAACTAAGTTGGAGGCGTTCAATATATGAAACGACTATTTTATATAAGTACAGCTTTCATTCTATTGGTGTTAATTACTGCATGTAATCAACAACTAGACATTGATATGAGTGAAGCTTTGGGAAAATCACAGGAAACACTTAGGGAATTAGATGAAATAGAAACTACTGCAGCGTCATTTAATGGAGAAAGTGATGTAAAGTTTAGACTTATGGTTGAAAGACATCCAACAGAAGAAGAAGCTATAATTTTGTTTAACAAAATATTAGATAGTATTGCTCAATACTCTAATCATTCAGAAGTATGGAATTATTATAATGGTTATTTTGATATTAAAAGTTATGACAGTGGTGTGATATACGAAGCTACCAAACTTATCGGTGAAGATTTGCATATATTGTCCAAATAAAAAACAAATTACTAACTTTGATTTTATCAATTGTGAATCATTGTACTTAAAAACGATAGTAAATATTCTTTGCGAAGTTCTATTTGGAAAAAGAACAAAGGAGAATGGCAAATGATATTCCATCAGGCAACGCCTACCACCAAATAACACCTTAATACATATCAAATGAATTAATATGTGAAGTATTATACTTAAAGTAACGAAGGCGATAGTTGCACAAGCCTTTGCTTTCGTTATGGTGCTAACAACGGGGAGTTTACTTAAGTGAAGAATTTTCCTTTTTTAACCCAATTAAATAGAAATTTATGTTACGGTTGAGGATGATTTTTGGTGCATAATAAACAGTTTAGCTGAAACAGGAGGGTACTTTGCGTAAAATAATTATTACTGCAATTATTTTTATCTTACTAATAGGTAGCTATTTTGGTAGAGGTTTTTTACCTCATGACCAGATAAAACAAGATATGTTGATTCAAGTTTTGCAAAATTACGGTTATATCCAAATTCATATAGAAAATGCAATTGAAGCTTATGAAGACGATGATAGGGAAGTGTTCGAACTCCAATTAGCTCGTGCAGTTTCTGAAGCTCATGCAGCCAATCGATTGATGGGATTGATTGAAATCAATGTACCAAGTGAAATATTTTTATTTGTTAATTTTCAGGATTCAATAATTATTGACAATATAAGTACGACTGATATGGAGGAGCTTTATGATGTAAGGGAAAAGTTAGATTTGTTTTTTGATTCCCTTGGCATTAAAAAACATAACATAAAGGAATTTTCTGAAGAATATCACCCTTCTTCGAGATTGTTAGAAAAAATAATACAAGGATTTAATGAAGCAGGTTTTTCCGTCTAGAAAGTTATATCTAATACTAAAGATTAAAAAATCCTTCTTTAACAAGCTGTTGCTGCCATTGATGTGTGCTAACGGAGCAGGTTTGTCGAAGAAAATTATCCAAAATAACCCAATAAAAATCAAAGTATGTTAAGGTAATAGTAATATTTTTAGAAGGGAATAATGTAATGTCACAAACTAATATTGATCCGATAAACAAAGATGATTTACCTACCGTTTTTGGTATGATGACAAAGCCGATAAATCAGTTGGAGAAAATAAAAAAGTATCCCTGTATTCTGGCACCATTTATGATGGTTTCAATTATATTGTCGTTAAGTAATATCATTTCTACATTAGCAAATGCTAGTGAGGCTCCCTTTAATAGGGTCCTCCTAAACTTGTATTACGCTCCTGCTTTAATAGTATTTGGGTTATTAGTCAGTACGCTAATCTTTTCATTTTTCTTGCTCTTATTTGCCAAGTTTGAAAATAAGATTGTTGAGTTTCAACAATTGTTATCATTAGTTCTTTTTGCAAATATATTTGACGCTATCGGCGTTCTTACTGTAGCAATCCTGGTATCATTTGTACAAGAGCCGAATCTTTTTATCTATCTGATCAATTGGGGTTTTAGTGTTGTTACTTATCTCTTGATAGTATTAGGGCTTAAAAAAATTGCTGAATTCGGTCCATTTCTTTCATTTATAGCTCCTGCGTTATTTTACTCCCTTTTTTACCTTATCGAATTCATGTTTTGAGGATTGAGTAATTAACGTAAATATATAATTATAATAAACACAATAACTTAGTACCTTTGTTAAATTAATTATTAATTTCTCCTATTAGATAGAGATTAGAGAAAAAATACATGAAGTATAATTTATCTTTACTTCACTAACGAAAGCGTTTCTTCAAGAAGAAAGAGTGGGGATAATGAAAAAATTACTTAATATTACGATAGTAGCAATGTTAGCATTTACTTTAAGTGCCTGTGGGAGCACCAACGTAAAATCAAATACAATAGTAGATGCGGAGTTGACTGACAGAGAAAATGAAATACTTTCAACTACATCGAACCAATCATTTGTATTTGACTTCAATATTGAAAGTGAATATAAAGAAGTAACTGTGTGGGTTGAGAAATATGAATTTGGTAAATTGGTTGATGAAAAAATAGGATATCTTACGACTGAAGTTATGAATAATGGTTCTATTATTTTTACAATCATTGAGTCAAATGCCATTGAAAATCAAACTTTGTTTAATATAGGGATTAACAGTAATGGAGGCACAGGCTCTGTAAGAACCTCTGATATCGTTTCAACTAAAGGTACGGAAGGTAGGTCTATCGTATGGGGAAACATCAGCGAACAAATGGATGTTACGAACGAGCAGATGGTTTTAGCAAGTATAGGGTTCTCATGGGATGAAGGTTCAATGGTATCATTTTCCTCTGAATTTTATAGAGATATTGAACGTCGTATCAGCGAATTAGAAAACCATGAGGTTGTTTATCTACTTAGAAGTAAATTTACGAAATAAGAAAGTATGGTTATAGCACTAACGGCGTGCTTATGTTGAAGAAGAAATTACGGAAAATAACAGATCAATTTGCTGCGTAGTACAAAACTACTGGTAACTGGATATAAATTTTTAAAAGGCGATCACTTGAAAAGTGATCGTCTTTCGTATTTGACCATTACTGTGCAATAACCAACTTCTGTTTCAGAATGTACTTACTTAGTTATACATTTTTGTATTATTTTTAGGAATAATAATAACACTTTAAAATTGCAATTAGAAAGTGTGTTATGTTTGAATAAAAATTTCGTTAACAGAGTTTGCTACATGGGGCTTTGTATAGTCCATATTCTGCTAATAATTACAACACTGTACAAAAGGAAAAATAGGAAAACGGTCATCTTGTCACTCTTTACTTATATCGGGTTAGCATTTTACTTTGAATATCCTCTTTACATACTTGAAGCCTATAAGTACAAAACAAAACTGATAAAAACAAAGAGCAGGATAATTCCCTTGGTTCGATGTTTTCTCAAGCCATATTTGTTCCATCTGTTGGAATTTTCCTATCTGCATTTCAACTTAGTTGGAAATTCAAGTTATTATTTACAACGTATTTTGTAATAATCGAAAGGACTTTCTTAAAATTAAAAATCTATAATAATAAATGGTGGAAAACAACATACACAGCAATTTTCATGTTTATTGGATTTTTTATAAGCGATATATGCTATAAAGAAATAAAAAAAGGTAATAAATTGATGTTAAAAGTGACTCTTTATAATACCTTTCATGTGTTGTATATGAGTGTATTTTTTATTCTTTCTCTCTTTAAAAAGTTTAGATATGAGCCTGTTGTGCTCACTAAAAATCCTTGGTATTATCACTATACTTTTGTGAAGTTATACTTAGTTTTTGAAACGTGTATTACTGTTTATTTTTTTGAAATGAGTAAAAAGGCTAAAATTCTACCAATGTTTATTATTGTGCTGATCGACAATATATTTATTAATTTAAAGGTTTTGAAAGTTGATGGTGTTTATTGGAAAACATTATTAACTATAAGGCTATTTTTCCACTCATTATTATTGATTATGAAAAAATGGTGGAAAATATAAACAAAACAATGTTAATTAAGTTGAGTTAATTGTTAAGCTCTTTAGTTTAACAAGAGATGTGATTTATAACATGACTTTTTGTTGCGAAGTACTACGAAACTGGTAATAGAATAACACTCTAAAAAGGCGATTGCTTTCAAAGTAATCGTCTTTCGCATTTGACTTTATACTGTGCAGCAAAGTTCTAATTTAAAAGCACTTTTTGAAAAAGTGTACTAAAGTTAAAAAGCTGAGAGATTTGTTAAATAAAGATCTTTTTTCTTCAACATATTGTTGAAAATATATTATAGATATTTTAGTTTTAATAGGTAAAAAAGTTGTAAGGTAACCAACTGAGTTATTGTATGTAGTACCATATTGCTACTTAGTGATTTTTCTTGATGTCTTTAAAAAGATTGCTAGATGGGACTTGATTGTCTGATATAATAAGAAAGATATATGTAAAGTTTTGGATATTTATAATAAAAATAAATACTGATAAAAGAGTAATAGGAGTAGATAGATATGGATATCGGTTTCTTTGAAGGTTTTAAAATGGGGCTAGATTTACTTTGGTCTATGTTAATTGCCGACCCTTTATTAACATTTGGGATAATAGTATTTTTTGGTGGTCTCCTCTTAGTTGCGTTAATAGTTAATTGGCTTAGAGAACAAAAACTCAGAAAGTCAGGTATTTTAGAAAGTTTATAAAATGTCAGGAAGAAAATTTGAAGAGTATCTACAGGCCTTGTTAATAGAGAAAGGCTATTATGTGCAATTAACACCAGCAAGTGGTGATTACGGAGCCGACCTTATTTTATCAACAAAAGGCAAGAAAATTATTCTTATGGAATTGAACTGATCTGTGCTAAGGTATATGACCCTGAAGATGATTATTGGGCATGTGAAGAAGACTTTGTTCCTGCTCAGAGGGAATGCACAAATATTGAAGTTGATTATTATGTGGAATGGGAAAACTTCTTGAACAGTATAGTTCAGATTTTGAAAGAATTAATTATAGAATTCGATTATTTGGAAATTTTGAATGTTGAACATATTACTACAGGATTTTGTGATGGCGATTGGTTGATGTGAAATAACCTCAGAATTCCTGATGAATATAATTTTGCTTTTGGAAAAGCAGTAGCCGGAGTGGTTTTCGTATAGTGCAAGTCCCTAGAGCTGAGCCGGCGGACTTCGCCTAACAAAACATTCCAGTAAATGAAGTATGTAGGAAAGCTGATTGATAATTTTCTTGAAAGTGACAGAGATTTTTGGATTTTTGATTACATAGTTAATTCTATAAATCAATCTGAAGATTATAATGCATATTATTTATTTAAGATCATGTCATTAATCGAAATGTTAATAATAAATCCGAATAGTAACGGGAGAACACATGGAGAATTAGAAAGAAAGCTGCCTAGATTTTTAAGGAATCAACATAACGACTATGAGGATAGAGAGTTATTTTGTCAACTTGCTAGAAAATTGAGAAATAAAATTGCACATGGCGACTTTGAGGCGTTTCAGAAATTGTTGGAGGAATACAGAGAGAATTTCATGAAGAATTTTTGGTATGATGAATTTGAGTATAGTGTTGAATCATGGACCATTAATTCTATTTGCTTAAGCTTAAAGAGTGCGTTAAGTGAGATTCTTTTTGAGTTTTTTAGTAATAAAGAGGAATTTAAAAGGTTTCAGAATTCTTAGTTTCACTTTGACTTACGTTTTCTATTTCAACTAACACTGAGTTACGCAGGGGTGCGGGGAGAATGTTTCAAGGGGACGATTCCA
The DNA here is from genome assembly GCF_001865995.1 of Anaerobacillus arseniciselenatis. Classification (GTDB taxonomy): domain Bacteria; phylum Bacillota; class Bacilli; order Bacillales; family Anaerobacillaceae; genus Anaerobacillus; species Anaerobacillus arseniciselenatis. The sequence continues at coordinate 6,450 of NZ_MLQQ01000019.1, forward strand.
ATGACTCATCTGTTTTGTCAATATAAAACCGCAGTTACAGCGATACGCTGAACCGTATCACAAGTAAGGTATTTGAAGAACTCAATCTTAAGCAATCCCTAGTATTATTGAAAAGTAATAAACTTAACATTGATTGCTTCACAGTACAACCATACTATTCAATAGAAAATGGTCTTTCGCAACCTGGCGCTATTGCGGAAGGTCATAAACCTAATTCCTCAGTAAATATACGTAGGTATATCTAAATGAATTGCTTTTAATGACAACTTATATATATACGAAAAGAGGGGTGTGGAAGGCCAAAGGTTGTTTTTGGGTGGTAAGCGAACACAGCCATTGCTCCCATCTGCCATTAAACCACAATCACTTCACAAACCCCACCACATTATTCCTTTCCCCTTTTTTCGTCGCAAATATGGCTCTTAACTTTTCAAGCGGTTCAATCGTATCGGTAAAAAGTAATGTGGAAAGATAAAATTCGCCTCCGCTTACATTCATTAAATAATCAAGCCGGCGATCGTCATAATCGGGGTTCATGATTTGATAATACATCCCTAAGCGTAACATTTCATGGCTTTGTCGATCATCATCATCGATCACGTCTGCATGGTATAAATACTTTGAGCCATCTGATAATGATTGAATCACACCTAATCCTAACGCAACTGCCAAACTAATATTGATAGAAGGACCAACGTCATACACAAATTCAACAAGTTCTTTTGAAAAGACAGTTTCTAAAACATGTTCGTTTGTCAGATCCATGTCCTCTTCATAAGGCATAAACATACAATCTTCATCTATTGTAAATTTTGATATAACGACAAAATCCTCGTTAAGCTCCACTCCACATAGTTTTACTCGTTCTATATTTTTCTTCCCCATTCTCATTCTCCTTTTAGGTTTCATATTTTTGGCGAAAATTTAGTGCCTACTTGTATCTATATAAGAGCAAAGAGATATCACACTGAATGGAGACCATTTGTAATTGGTAATATCCACCTAGTACTTTGCGAGAACATCTCTTTTATAATAAAAGGTAAGCATATTTTTTATGAAGAGAGTGAGAACATGACTTCTGAAAAAGATAAAGAGATTGAACGGTTAACACGAGCGATTAAGTTTGAAAAAGATGATAGTTTAAAAGAAAAATACATAAAAAGAAAAGTAGCCATTGAAAATGGGGAAATTATTATTAAGGAAAAAGATAGTTTTGAAAATATGAAATATCAACGTCCTATTAAAAATATGAATGTTGCAAGCGGTTAGTGTGGGTGAGAAAATAAAGGGACGAGGGGATAGGTATGACCCTAAAACCATGGGCACGTAGTTTTTATGAATAGGAAGATAATGATGTACGCTATTAGAGAAATATGTCACTTGTTGTATGGGAACGGACAAAACTTTAAATAGAAAAGAGACCGTATGTTCGTTATAATATATGTAGCAACTACATAAAGCGGATGGGCGGTGACCATCTCCCAAAGAAGGGAGGTGGGAAGAATGACAATCTTTGAAGCAATGAACATAGCACTTCAATCAAATTTAGTTTTGATAGGTGTGATAACATTGGTATTACTGAGTGAATTTCATAATTACCTTATTGAGCCATATGAAAAATATATGTAGTTGCGAACGGTCTAACGCAACTACATATAGATCTTAATGGCGATAAAATTTAAATTATGAAATTCATAAATTGTCACAGAAACAAAGAAAAAGTAACCGTCCCTCCCCGACCAAGGTAGTGGATAGTTACTTTTTCTTCTACTTATAATTTGGTCACCGCTCTTCTAGCGGACGAGCGTTGCATTGACCGGACGTTCGTAGCGTTCGGTCATTTTTTTATTCTAGCGTGTATCTAGTTAAATTATACATGAAACGGTGGTTTTTCATCAATAGTTCACTCACTTTTTCAGCTGTTTTTTAGCACATGTCGCATTCTGTGAAACATCTTGTGAAACAAGATGTTTCGGGGGGTGACAGGCACTCGAAAAATCTATTTAATACAAGTTTGTGTTGATGGTTGCGCATGCGGACATCTGTTCCGTTATATTGTGAAATTGGCTCGGTTTAGGTTGTGAGCGGACATCAGATCCTTTATTTGCTGTAAAAGGGGTGATATAGCTCTGGCTATTAGGTGATAGAGGAACGTATGTCCGCAAGGTGCTGCGATATTAAGCTTTTTGACAAAATAGCGGAACGTATGTCCGTAAGCCCGCCAAATTTCTGAAAAGTTAAGTGCCAGGCACTTAACTTTTGAAGTGCCTACTTCAACAAAAGAAAAGTACTGGGACAAGGACTACCCCTCCGTCCCGTTAAAAAATACTTCTACTAAATACATTAAATGTACTTTTATACTAGAAAGTTCGTCCACTCCTTCATATTACTAAAACATAATTTAAAGTAACCTGTTAGAAATGGAGGTGAGGAATACAATGGAGCAATTAGCAATGTCGTATCAAGGTCAGATGGTAGAAATTAGAGATGCATATGGTGGAACTCATACTGGCATTATCGAAGGTGTTAATCAACAAAGAGGATTATTTCTTCGCACTTCACCATTTAGAAGAATATTCATTCCCTTCTTTCTAATCACATCTCTACTTCTTTTACGACGTTTTTTCTAAAAAGGGCTGTTTTTCAGCTCTTTTTGTGCCAGTGAAATAACTTCATGAAAACCTCTTGGAAGAAAGTAATGACCAAAGAGATAAAAAATTCCAGAATCCACCGAAAGTTATTGTCGTACTCATCTAATTAGATTATAATCTAATTAGTTTCATCATAATAGAGGCTGTTAAAGGTTGTGTTGAACTTAAATTTAAAAAATTTGGAGGCGACTTTAAATGAAGGAACAAGTATTTTCAAAGTTTTCTACATATATTCCATTTTTACAAAAGCTAGAAAAAATGGAAGACTCACTTTTAGGTTTGTCAATTAAGGACGGGAAATGGTCCATAAAAGAAATCATATCTCATATTTACCGATGGGATTTGCATTTTCTTGAACAATCGATTCCTCGTGTATTAAAGGAAAGAGCCATCAACTATCCATCCTACCATGACTATAACAAGGAATCAGAAATATATGCGAAGACAATAGAAGCGAAAACTTTATTACAGGATTCGATTCAAGTTAGAAAACAGCTGCTACATCGATTACCAGAATTAGAAACTATTTTATTTGAGCCGATTACAATTAATGGATACACAAACTGCCCTAGCACAAACGAGCCATTCACATTGATAAATTATATAGAAGAACTTGTTGAACATGATAATCATCATGTTCAGCAAATTGAAGAATTTTTATCAAAAGCTTCATAATCCCTTTTATTTAAGTTGAGATAGGGGATGTATGTGGACATCAGAGACGCTATTTTTGAAAAAAACGTAATTTTTGCATGGAAGCGGACACCAGAGCTCTTATTTTGTCGTAAAGTCACTATTTTGGATAGATTTTAAGCAAATAAGGGCCCTGATGTCCGCGAAGTGTGCAGAAGTAGTGATTTTTTAGAAAATAAGGGCTCTCATGTCCTCAACATTTCTTTAACAAATAAATTATAGAAAACAGACCGTTAATTCGTGTTACCTTCGTAACAGTTATCCAACTATTTTCCAATCGGGATTTGGATTTCTTCGATTTTTCTAAAAGTGAGCAGTTCAGTATCGTCTTTTAACTCGGTTACAGCTTCACAAATTTCTACGTCTATATTTGTTTCTTTATCTAAAGTAGGGGTATTCGAATTCAAGAAAATGCGACCTAAACATTTTTACATGATAGAATAAAAAAGAAGTGGGTCTGGCCCCAATTGCAGTCAGAAGGCAAGGTAATACTGCAATTAGTAAGAACTTAGAATCCTTTTTAAAAATTGTGAGATGTTGTTTTCTAAAATTTAAGGAGAGACAACCAATGCGAAAATTATTCGAAAAAGAAAGAGCTAGAGAAATAGAAAAATTTTCAAACAAAATAAGCTCAGAGGTCTTCTCGGAGAGTGATATTACTTCTCTGCCTGAACCGGTTCAAAAATACTTTAAAGTATGCGGGTACATTGGCAAACCTAAAATCTTTAATGCGGATGTCATTTGGAAAGAAAGCTTTATCAAATTATCACCGGAAAAAGCCTGGACAGCGTTGGAAACAAGGCAGTTTAACTCCGTTATTGAGCCCGTTAGAATAGCCTATATGAAAGCTTTAACGATGCCACTCCAAGTGAGAGATATCTACCGAGATGGACAGGGGCACATGTATGGCAAGTTATTTAACCTTATCCCGGTTGTGAACGCAAAAGGCAAGGAAACAAGCCAATCCGCTTTAATTACATTATTTACAGAAATATTATTTCTTCCTAGTTATAGCTTACAAGATTATATTAAGTGGCAACCGATAGATTCACGAACTGCCAAAGCAAGATTTACTCATAAAGGTATTGATGTTACGGGTATTTTTCATTTTGACGAGACAGGTAAATTTCTTCGTTTTGAAACGAATGATCGCTATTATACTGAAAAAGGCGGAAAGTTTGTCAAAAAGGGATTTTCAGCAATTGCCGATGATTATAAAGAAAAAGATGGAGTACAAATTCCAAACAAAGTCAGAATCATTTGGCATCTAGAAAATGGGGATTATGAATATTTTAAAGGAGAAATAGACGATATCATATATAACGTTAAAGAATGAAAGAACAGTGAAGCTGCGGGTTTATGAAAATAGTTAGAATAGAGAAGTCTTATCAGGTTGGAAGGAGAATTGCATGCGGTTATTTACAATATTGGTTGTGAGTTTATTTTTGTTAGTTGGTTGTTCTGGTGGATATGATAATTTGCAAGCAGCCGTCCAAAGTCAATGGAATTCGCCAATTGAAGTGATCAATCAAGATGAGAAAAATCAATTAGTTTATTATTTAGATGGCCCGCAACATGTTTTAGGGGTTTATGAATTTAAGGATGGAAAATACAGATATCGCAATGAGCAAAGTGTTGGCGGTACGTTTTTCTCTCAAATCGGCTTACCATTTTTAGTTACAGCTAACTATTTTGATGGTGTTGGAAATATTATTCACGGTGCTGTGACAACTGATCGTCAAGTAGATAAGTTCGTGCTTCACTATAAAAATGGTGAAATCGAAGAAGTCACAGCAAAAAATAATACATTTATTACTGAGTTTCCATCACACCTTACCGTAGAAGTGAGTATGTTTTTTACGGAATTTAAAAATGCTGTTGCATACGATAAGCATGGAGAAGTAATCTCGATCTGGAATCGAGATGGTGAATTAAATGATGAGTAAAGGGGCAAGGCCAGTCCCTTGTCCCTCAATATATTGGCACAGTTTGAAGTGCAACAACTTATCGAAAATGACATTCAGCTAAGAAAGCTATTGTATGTAGGGATGACCCGAGCTTCTGATAGGCTATACATCCATGCAAGAGATTTTAGTAAGCCTTCTTTAGCTGAGGAAATTAGAAGTTCTTGGGATGGACAGTAATGAGAACGGACAAAATTTTTAATAGAAAACAGACCGTATGTTCGCTATAATATATGTAGCAACTACATAAAGCGGATGGGCGGTGGCCATCTCCCAATAGAAGGGAGGTGGAAAGAATGACAATCTTTGAGGCAATGAATATAGCACTTCAATCAAATTTAGTATTGATAGGTGTGATAACATTGGTTTCTCATCAATAGTTCGGTCATTTTTTCAGATAGTTTTTATCACATGTTGCATTCCGTGAAACATTATTGTGAAACAAGAAATTTCGAGGAGTGACAGGCACTCAACATTACATGGCGCTACGAAACTAAGCTTTTCGACAAAATAAAGGAACTCATGTCCGCAAGGCCCGTCAAATTTCTGAAAAGTTAAATGCCAGGAAAGTTAAATGCCGGGCACTTAACTTTTGATGCACCTACTTCAACAAAAGAACAGCACTGGGACAAGGGACCCCTCGTCCCGCCTAAGCCTCCAACCACCCGCACCACTCCGTCCGTTCGCTAGCAACAATCCGCCGCCGTTTCTCAGCCACCAACATTCCGCTCAACGTCCCGTAAAAGTACGGGACAAACCCTGTTTTCACTTTGCCTTGTTTGTATTTGTAGACGGTTTCTTTAAAAGCCTGGATGATGGTTGGAAGGAAGTGCTCGACGGGAGCGGTAAATTTCATCGAACGGTAGGCGATCAGTACGCGGTCCCAAAGCTCGCAAATTTGTTTGGCGCGGTCAAAGAATGGTCGGACCGCTTTTATGAATGGCTCTGGAACGTAGCTTGGCACATATGTATGATCAAGTGATTCTATGTTGATAGGACGAAGGTGTTTTTCTTTTATGTTTTTGTTTTCAATTTTTATAGTTTCCTCCGCCTTTTTTATGATCGGAACCGTTGATGGCTCTTGTTTTTGTGGTTTATGTCGATCTGTCAATTTTTTATGATTCGCTCCGTCAATTTTATGAAAGACGTAGACGTTATGTGAAATGCCTCCTTTTTCACGTGTTGTGTGATGAACGGTGATGATCCCGAGTTTTTTCGCTTTGCGAAGCATCCGTTCAAACGTAGAGCGGGAGACCCCGCCCTGACTGCTTTGCGTGGCCTCGACAAGTTTACAAATACGAGCGTTACAAACGCCGATTTTTTTTACCGAGAAGCGGGTCAGTGTGTAAAAGGCGACCAGTTCTGATTTGGTAAATTGAGTGCTGTTTTTATGTAGGAAGTGTTTGATCGTCTCGTTGAATTGTTGGACATTATCGAATTCACTGAAATGAGCGTATTGTTGAATGTTTCCTGATTTCATGATCGTTCTTTCCTTTCTATATTTTTGCGTAAGGTTTATAAGATAAATCGAGTAAGTGTGCTTTGGAGTTTTGTGTTTCGTAAAATGCGCTAGAAAAGCGAAGGATACATGTGGCTGTGCGCAACATTTGTTGTTTCATCGAATAGTGCGATACCGGAATTTCGATTTTTTTACCGTTATAAAAGGTGATTACTGTTGTGTGTGGATCTTTCGGAGAAGGAGAGATGTTTCGGATATGAGGCTGGAAGATCCACGAACATTCGAATAAATGTGGTGAATGGGTCGGAAAGGCGTAAATGTTTTTCCAAGGGTTAATTGGGATCGGCACTTTCTTCTTAGTGCCTGTAAAATGAATGACAGCTTTCCGCCTCCCATCATAGCTTGAACCACCTTCAAGGCAAGCTCGTTGAATAATTTCAAGTGGCGTTTGCCTTACGTAGAATTTGTCATGATCTTGTAAGACTATCGTTTCGTAGTCAATGTGTCGCGCAGGTAAGAGCGCTAACGTGTGTCTGTTAATTTCATAACTTTCTAGAATAGTATCCATTTTTATAACACTCCTTTAAAAGTTGATGATGAATTGATAAGGCTGTCCAAAAGTGGTGACACCGAGCAGGACTTACGAATTATACCCCTTATAAATTTATTTTATATTTTGTGGTTAACTGTGTTTGACGCTTTTTGTAGGACAGCCACATTATGAGAGGTAAGTCGGGGAAACCACGAGGGTTTTGGTAAGGTCATTTATTTTTTTTCATTAGCAAATACTCCTTTCATAAAACTGATTTTTATGTGGAACAGATAGCTACGGTAGAGCCTTAACAATAGCAAACGCAACTATTAAATAAATGTTATAGCTTTCGTTCTACTATTGGTAAGGTATTTTATGAGTTTCTCTCAGGGCGATTTTCAATTACTTCTTTTTCAATCGAATGGTAGACCTCATCATTAATGATTTTAAATAGTGTGGTAGGATCAACATTTAAACCAACACAAATTTTAATAAAGTATTCGAACGATGGCGCAATTTTTCCGCGTTCGATTTCTCCTATAAAATTTGTACTGCATATTGAGTCCTCAGCTAACTGCGCTTGAGTCATACCATTTATATTTCTTAACCGTCTAATTTGGATACCAATGCTTTCAGCGAGTATATTTTTCTCTTCTTCCACTGTTCCCCCACCTTTTACCCAAATTATGAAATGAGAGTAAAAAGTTTGGAACAAACGATAGTGTGTATTTTTCCTTTTATTGGAAATAAATTAAAAATTTTTTAAGAAATTTGTCGACTTGCGCATTTTTTATCCGATTTAGTTGAAACAAAAGACAGAAAACGACAATACCACTAAGTATTTTCTGATGAAATTTAAACTATTTCAAAATCCAAATTTGGGAGAGGGGAAAGTCCTCCTTGTCCAATGCAGCATAAGGCAAGGGGGCAAGTTTGAACAATTAAAAATTAGGGCGCAGTTTTTTTTGAGTAGGAAGCAAGAGGACCGCTCTTTATTTCCGGAGATCAGAGACGCTAATTTTGAAAAAAACGTAATTTTTACCTGGATCATAAAGGATGGTTTTGGGTGAAAGTTTTTAGAAGTTTAATAGTTTCAAGCGTGTTTGTGGTTTACTTATGGCATGTTTGTTAGAGCAAAAAAAGCGATGGATTAAAAGATAAGCAAACATCAATTTGGTGTTTGATTTTTCATGGGCCATTGGGTTGGGACGAGGGGACAGGTACATTGTTTCACAAAACATGGGCGCGAATAAAAGGGGAATTATTTCCCCTGTAGTTCTATTTCCTCTTTGATAGACGGTCTCAAAAGAATTTTAAGAAATCCTGTTGAAATCAATTTAACAATTAAAACGAGGAAAGCTGAATAAAACCATTTCCATTTACCAATAAATTTTAAACTATTGGTTTTTCTTTCAAGTATGATTTCATATATTGCTTGGGGTGTTCCGAATAAAATAAGCTTACTTATAAGGCCTTTTACATCCGAACTATATGTTGCCTTACTAAACCAAACTGATAAATATGGACAAACTAACAAGTCATAAATAATGTTGATTTTAAAAATTTTGGGTAAAAGTCTTACAGGATACTTTACCTGTTTTGTTTCAATTAGAATTTTATCAAAAATCAAATTAACAATACCGTTTATGATAAAAAGTGGAAGCCAAAGGTGAGCACCTGGCTTTCGAAACAATGTAGGGAATGAAAATAATCCAAATGTAACTCCAAAGATTAAAATTATACGCTCAATCATTTATAAACGCCTCCTCTCAAAGTTAAATATTTTATTATATTGAAGAAAATCGTTTATATTTTTAACTTGATCTTTATATTTATCCCTTAATAAAACATAAAATTTCACGTCGATTAAAACAATACTAGAAACAAATCATAATTTTTATAAGGCGATCACTTTTTCTGAGTGATGCCTTTTGTGTTTGACTTGACTCATATTGCGAAACAAATGCCTTCTTTTTTAAAGGTGTTTGTGAATGAATGCACTTAAAGTAAAGCCTCCTTAATACAATAATGGTGAATAAAAGGGCTTAATTGGTTAAAACCTAAAAATTGTAAATAGTAACTAACTACAAAATGAGGCGAAAATAAATTGAATAATTTTAACTCCACTAATAGGGAACGGCGGTTTAAAGCGCATGTAAGTGCTCTTGGGACAACCCAACTCCATTTAAGAAATCCATATATAATTGCATGGTGGTCGGCAGCTTTTCCAGGGTTTGGTCATCTACTTTTATCAAAATATCTCAGAGGGTATGCATTGTTTTTATGGGAAATTCTCGTGAACAATATGGCAAATATAAATCTTGCAATGGTTTACTCTTTTACTGGGAATATTGAATTGGCAAAGGAAGTTCTTGAACCAAGATGGATGCTTTTGTATATTCCAGTTTATATTTATGCGATTTGGGATAGCTATCGTACATCCGTTGATATGAACAAAGTTTTCTTATTAGCAGAGCATGAAAATGCTGATTTCAACTCATATACCATTGGCGCAGTAGAAGTAAATTATTTAGATAAAAGAAGACCGATCATGGCAATCGTTTGGTCTCTTTTTACACCTGGGCTTGGTCAACTCTATATTCACCGAGTCCTTACCGCGATTTTTACAATGTCTTTTATAATAATATTTGTATATTTTTCAAATCTTTTAGTTGCAACCCATTATCTTTTTTTAGGGGAAATAACTCAAGCTACACAAGTATTGGACCCACAGTGGTTGTTATTTATCCCTTCGCATGTAGGGTTCAGTATATATGATTCCTATGTAAATACTGTCGAAAATAATAAACTTTATGAGAGTGAACAACGAAAATTTTTAAAAGAAAAATATCAACAATCTCGTGTTAAAATTCCTGTTACAGTAGATGAGGTGAAATAAATGCAAATCTTCTCTACATTTGAGCACTCGTCGTATCTTGAATTAGCCATCACAGCTTTAGAGAAAGTAGGCGTAAAAAAAGAGAATATACTTGCTGTACCGCTCGTTAACCGCGTTGAAGAAAGGAGATTGTTCGATACTCTTCACCGAGCAGATGGTATTAGCTTGTTTGATAAGGGTGCCGCAATTGGAACAGCCTTTTCTGTTATTGGAGCAAGTGTTGGGTTTGTTTTAGAGTGGGGTCCTATATTTTGGGGATTAATTGGAGCAGCATCTGGTTTTGTACTAGGGTTTATGATCGACTACATTATATATAAAGTCGTTCATAAAAGAACAAGGGTTGTAAAAGGAAAAAAGGCAGACGTTGTTTTAGTTGTAGAGTGTCCAAAGGATTTAGTTGAGAAAGTTGAAGAGCTTCTTTGGGAACATCTAGCATTAGGGGTTGCCAAAGTTGAAGGATAAATTCTTCGTTTATTTATTGTCGGTGTTTATCATGCATAAAATTGTTTAAACGAAGCACCTTACATAGTGTTTAAGATTATAAATTTAAATAGTATTTGTTACGTAGTACAAATATCTTGTTGAAAAATTAAGGGGACGCTCATCTTTATTAACTGATCGTCTCTTCTTCGTATTTGACCAATACTGCGCTGTTACAAAGAAGGGGAGTCATACAAGGTAGGAACCGGAAATTTAAAAAAGCGAGCACTAATGTAGAAGTGCTCGTATTAAAAAAAGGTCTAGTAATGTGATCTAACGAAAGCCGTGCCGACAATAATCAATAAAATGAACAGCACAACAATTAACGCAAAATTGTTATCTTTTTTGCGTACAGGAGAGATGTGTCCGTAATTACTCATGAAAAATTCACCTCCATTACTAAAGGATTAATATATTCTATGTTTTAGTTGTTCAAAAGGGTTGGACGAACTATATAAGCTAAAATACAATTTTTGCATTTAAGTAAAAAAAGTAAATTAAATGAACAGTACGACTGTAACGGATGTGACAACGTATGCGAAGTGAATTTATTTTTTATGTAAGTGAGTGAAGTTCATAATTACCAAAAATGAGCCACATCATGCAATATATAGTTTGCGAATGGTTTTGACGCAACTATATATTGATCTAAGTGGCGAGAATCATGAATTATGAAATTCATTAAAGTGTAGGGAAAGAAAAAAGAGCTGAAAAGCAGCCCTTTTTAGAAAAATCGTCGTAAAAGAAGTAGAGATGTGATTAAGAAGAAGGGGATAAATATTCTTCTAAAGGGTGATGTGCGAAGAAACAATCCTCTTTGTTGATTAACACCTTCGATAATACCAGTATGAATTCCACCATAAGCATCTCTAATTTCCACCATTTGTCCTTGATAAGTCCAAGCTAATTGTTCCATATAATCTCTCCCTCTATAAATATTGATATACCAACGGTTTGAGCCGTTGGAGAAGTACCAAAAAAATATTTTTCGACACGACCTCTAACATTATTTTTATAATATGTGAAACTATGCCAATTGGTGGGTACGCT
>NZ_MLQQ01000020.1 GCF_001865995.1 Anaerobacillus arseniciselenatis
AAACTAAATAATCTAGTGGCGATAGCGAAGAGGTCACACTCGTTCCCATGCCGAACACGATCGTTAAGCTCTTCAGCGCCGATGGTAGTTAGGGGTTTCCCCTTGTGAGAGTAGGACGTTGCTAGGTAAACAAGAAAAACACATTCCAATCGGAGTGTGTTTTTCTTATAGATAATTAATATTTATTACAATAATATAGGGCTGTCCCTGCGTCTCAAAGTGTAGCTTCGATGCATGCTTCCTCGGGACAAAGGAGCGCGAAGGTGTTTCAAAGTAGCAAATCATGATGCAATTGAGTTCAACAGCTTCGTTGCTAGACAAATAAGAAAAAGCACATTCTAAACGGAGTGTGCTTTTCTGTTATATAAAAATGAGATTATGTTTGATGTTTTCTTAAGTTACTGGCATTCTTCTTGCGATTATTAAATTTTACTTGCGATAAATAAGTTTTATCTTGCACAGCAATAAATAGAAAGCATAATTCTTAAGTTATTAGCATTTTACTTGCGATAATCGCAATTTATTTTGCGATTCCCCTTAGTTAACTTGCGATAAATGAGGTCTATCTTGCTCAGTAATAAAAAAAATAGACCTTTATCGAAAGGCCTGTTAAGAAATATTTAATAAAGAGTGCTTTAATTTTCTTAGTTTTTGTAAATAGTATTTATAAAACTCATCAGTTACATCAGAACAAACAATTTCTCGTTCGCAGTTTTCGCAAATATAAATATCACAAATATGAATTCCTTGGTAGCTTCTCTGTTCACATACTGAACATTTTTCTTGGCAGTGCCCTTTTTTCATTATTTGTTCACCTCCATAGTTCATTAATTTCCAATGAAGGATAAACTATACATAAAAATCTGACTTTTTTAAAAATAACGACTCTGTTCAATATATGCATAGATGAACCACAATGTGTATGTCTTTATTAAAGTACTATAATATTTTTTTATTACCTTTTCTAAAACAACCTTTTTAGTTAATTAACTAGTTATGTGCGAATTGTTTCGTTATAATTAGAACAGTATTTTACAAAGATATTTTTAAAAGTCATTATTAAATTATTAAATTCGCTTTATAACATTAAGGACTTTCATAATCAATTTTTTCGCCATTTCAAACTATAAGTAGTTGCGTTAAACCGCTCGCAACTACTTATAGTTTGAAATGGCTCAATTAAGGTGATTATGAAATTCACTCACATAAAAAGTTTTTACTAATAGATGTTAAAGGAAATGTGTGAAATGGATCAGAATAAGTTACCGCTTTTTGAAGCACTTTTAGCCCACCATCAAAAAAACTCGTCCTCTTTTCACGTACCTGGACATAAAAATGGAGTATTAATGCCTGAAGCAGCCAAGCTGTGGTATCGTTCATTATTACCATTAGATGTAACAGAGCTTAGTGGCTTAGATGATTTGCATCACCCTTCAGGTGTTATAAAAGAGGCAGAACAATTAACCGCAGATTTGTATCGTTCAGAGCGATGTTTTTTTCTCGTAGGTGGTTCTACGGCTGGGAATTTAGCAATGATTTTGGCTACTTGTGAAGAAGGCGATACCGTCTTAGTACAACGAAATAGCCATAAGTCTATTTTAAATGGATTACGCTTAGCTAAAGTTCAGCCTATATTTTTACAGCCGAAATTCGACCGAGAGGCACAAATAGCTACTTGTTTAGATGAGGACGACGTTATTGAAAATATAAAAAAGTTTTCCGATGCAAAAGCAATCATTATTACTAATCCTAATTACTACGGGTTTACGGTATCATTAAAGAATATCGTCACTGAGGCTCATAAGTATGATATTGCTGTGTTAGTCGATGAAGCTCATGGCGCTCATTTTGGCCACCAATCTTCCTTATTGCCTAAATCAGCACTTGAGGATGGTGCTGATGTTGTAGTGCAGTCAGCTCATAAAACGCTTCCGGCAATGACGATGAGTTCCTATTTACACTTTAATAGTAAGTTAGTGGACATTGAAAAACTAGCGTATTATTTACAAGTGCTACAGTCGAGTAGCCCTTCCTATCCGTTAATGGCTTCACTTGATTTAGCAAGGTATTTTTTAGCGACACTTACTGAAGAACAATTATTAAATACTTTAAAAAGTATAAAGGAGCATTCCTGTTAGAAGGATTTTCGGGGACTTGAAAAAAAAAGAGCCCTCCTGGTATGATACGGGGTGTCAAATCGTGCACCGAGATGACCCCTAACTTAGTTAACCAAGGAGGACTTCATAATGA
>NZ_MLQQ01000021.1 GCF_001865995.1 Anaerobacillus arseniciselenatis
TCATTATGAAGTCCTCCTTGGTTAACTAAGTTAGGGGTCATCTCGGTGCACGATTTGACACCCCGTATCATACCAGGAGGGCTCTTTTTTTTTCAAGTCCCCGAAAATCCTTCTAACAGGAATGCTCCTTTTTTTATGTAATTATGTTTACGTTTATAGGATTGTACTTTTTAAAAAAAATATTCTACTTGAGTGAATTTCATAATTACCTAAATTGGGCCATATCAACCTATATGAAGTTGCGAGCGACATAACGCAACTACATATAGGTACCTTAATGGCGGTAATATTGAATTATGAAATTCATTAACATAGATAATATGATTTAGGTTAACGTAAATTAAAGCCTATTCTTTCGCTTTACGAATAAGAAAAAACTTTTCGCTAACTAACAAACTTTAAGATAGATGTAAATAAGCAAAACAAAATAGCTGCCCTACATCTCCCACCAAATATAGGTGAGAAAAAATGTTTAAGGCAGCCCTATGTTATTTCGATTTTAATGTTTTGACTAAGACATCAACCGTTTTTCACCAGTAATTTCTTGGATCGGCTCTATATTTTGGGTGAATTCAACCGTTCCTTTATATGCACCATCTTTATCGCGAACAGCAAAATAACGGATTAACACATATTTATCGCGGAACTTAATCCAGAAATCCTCGACATCTTTTTTACCTGATTTAAAGTCTTCTAACAAAGCTTCTACGATATGCGAGCTTTGTGGTGGGTGACAGTTTTGCACCGTACGTCCGATGATCGATTTTGTACGATGGAAGATTCGGTCTTTCCCGTGTGAAAAGTAGCGAACAACATCATTTTCATCGATAAACGTAATATCTACAGGAAGGTGGTTCATCATTAGTTCTAATTGGTCTAACGATAAAATCCCTGTTTCTAATTGAATGACACCGTCTTTCATAAATTCATTGGAAGATAGATCTTCTCGCTCTGGTTGCCACGGCTCAGGTGCTTCAATAAATGTGTAACCAATGACATCACCTTCACGTTCGATTTTTAACCACTCATCTTCCGTTAACTTCTCCATCGACATTGGTAAAAGAATATTTTCTTCTTTAAAAATCATTTCTGTTACTTCAAAAATAATAAAGTCTAACTGCTCGATTAAATCTTCTAGTACCCATTCGCCTTCTGTGAGTTGGGTACGGGCACGTTTGATGAACGCGCGGATTTTATCGTCGACTCCCCACATCACCTTCGTTGGCCCGAAAATTCCTACCTTCTCTAAAAAAGGAAATAGTAAATTTTCTTTTCGACTATAGTGGTTATCGATCTCGAGTAGCTTCGATAAATCTGCGATTAATTTTTCTTTATTCTCGTCCGTTTGCTCCCGCTGAAACTGTTCTTTATGAAGGCTAAGCTTAAAGTTGACGAATTTATCAATTTCACGGTTTTCTTTAAAAAATGTGTGTACAGGATGTCCAGGTGGTGTTTGCAAGGCATCGTCACCATGAATATCTTCAATAGACCCTTTAAAAACCTCAGCATGAACCGAACAAAGACGTTGGATTTCTTCAACAGCAATTCCTTCTTCTTCCATTAATGATTGTTCCATTTCAGAAATTTCATTAACACTCACTTTGTCGATCGCTTTTTGAAAACGTGCTTTTACTTCATCGATAGATTTTCCGTCATGTAATTGTTTAATAATTTCTTTTAACTCCTGCTGGCGTTCAGATTTGTCTGCAGTTTGCTTCTCACGATTATTAATCATTTCACTCATGTTTATCCGCTCCTTAATCTATTATAGTAAAACCATTATTAGATAAATGTTGTTTAACATCTTCCAACGATATTCGCATCGTGCGGCAACCTTTTGGAATGGTCATAAACTTTCCAACTGACTGTAACATTCCTGGTTTCGTAATATTGACAAAGCCAATTTCTCTCATTAAGGTGACTAATTCAGGGTGTGTTGAACATAATTCATAAACTGATTTTTTTAAAGATACTTCCTTCACAGTCCATTCACCTCTTTTTGATAGTGCAAATGATTTTTATTCTCAACGAAATTGTATCATTAGGCAGAAGTATAATCGGTGATATAAGTCACTGTATGAAAAAAGTTTTTCGAAATTATTTTGCGCGAACTGTAATTGTAATAAACAATCTATCGTCTAATTAATGAGTTAATGAATGAACAGTCGAAACAAAGTATATTGTCCACAAAACAAGTTACAGGCACCAATGAAAAATCTCGTAACTATTCATCAACACTTTACTTCAGCATTTTTTCTTGAATACCAATACCAAGTAACAAATAGACTCGAGACGTAATAGGCGATAAATAAGTAGAGCGCTAAGTTTGCAGCGCCGGTAGTATCTAACGACCATCCGAATATTCGTGGAATGAAAAATGCACCGTATGCACCAATCGCTGATGTGAATCCGAGGACTGGAGCTGCTTCGATCGGTGGAAAAATGATTGGGATCATTCGAAATGTTGATCCATTGGCAATGCCTGTCGTTGTAAATAAAACCATAAACATAATTAAAAATCCGTAAAAATTGCCAACATTTAAAAAATATATCACTCCAAACGTTGCTGCAATCATGGCGATAATATCCCAGAACGTAACGATCGCCCCACTTCCAATCTTATCAGAAACCCAGCCTCCGATAGGGCGTATTAAAGCACCGACTAACGGCCCGAGAAACGCAAACTGTAAGGCGTTTACCTCTGGAAACTCGGTTCTAATGAGTAATGGAAAAGCGGCAGAATAGCCAATAAATGAACCGAAACACATGACATAAAGCCAAGTCATTAGCCACGTATGTTTATTTTTAAAAATAATCGCTTGTTCTTTCACTGAAGCTTTCATATTCGGCAAGTTATCCATCCCGAAAATAGCAGCGATCACAGTAAGTACAATTGGAATAACCCAAATAAAAGCCGCATTTTGCATCCAAACATTTGTCCCATCTTCTAACTGTTGTGGAGCTCCGCCAATGGCACCGAAAAGAGCAAATGTTATCACTAAAGGAGAGAGAAATTGGACCGCACTTACACCAAGGTTCCCAATTCCTGCATTAATTCCTAAAGCCGTTCCTTTCGCTTTTTTCGGGAAAAAGAAACTAATATTTGCCATGGAAGAAGCGAAATTTCCCCCACCAAACCCACATAGTGTTGCCAATATAGCCATCGTCATGAAAGAGGTTTCTGTGTTTTGTACAGCGTAACCAATCCCTACCGCCGGAATTAATAAAGAAGCCGTACTTATTACTGTCCAGTTTCTGCCACCGAAAATAGGTACAACAAAAGTGTAGATCAACCGTAATGTTGCCCCACTCAAGCCGGGTAAAGCTGCTAAAGTAAATAGTTCATTCGCCGTAAAGTTAAAACCAATGTCATTTAAGTTGACTGCAACTACCGACCAAATTTGCCATACAGCAAATGCTAATAATAAAGCTGGTACAGAAATCCATAAATTTCGATTAGCGTGCCGTTTTCCTTCTGACTCCCAAAATTGTTCATCTTCTGGATTCCAATTTGTAATTCTTGACATGCATAAGCCTCCCCACTAAATCTTTTACTTCACACAATCTCCCTTAGTATTCATTTTTGTGAGCCGAAAGTATTCATTGAAAATTCCCGAAAATGAATAATTTTTCTGTTTATGCAAATCATGGTAAATGTGTAGAAAAAAATGAAGTGGAGTTTGAAAGGAGATCAACATGAGTAAAAAGATTTCCCCGCTAATGAAGAAATTAAATTTTCTTGGAAAATCAGAAAAAATCACGAATTGGGCAGAGTTATCTCCATACGATCGTGAAAATGAAAAAATATACCGTCGTAGATGGCAACACGATAAAGTCGTTAGGTCAACTCACGGTGTGAACTGTACTGGATCATGTAGTTGGCAAATTCATGTGAAGGACGGGATTATTACGTGGGAATCACAGGCAACCGATTATCCAACGACAGGTCCTGATATGCCAGAGTATGAGCCGAGAGGGTGTCCTCGTGGTGCAAGTTTTTCCTGGTATACATACAGTCCTCTACGTGTTCGCTACCCATACGTTCGTGGCGCATTACTGAAACTGTGGAAAGCAGCGATGGCTGAAAAGCAAGATCCTGTAGCCGCTTGGAGAAGCATTGTCGATGATCCTGAAAAATCAAAACATTATAAAGCGGCACGTGGAAAAGGTGGATTTGTAAGGGCATCGTGGGATGAAGTAAATGAAATGATTTCCGCTAACTTACTAGATACGATCGACCGCTTTGGACCAGATCGAATTTTCGGATTTTCACCGATCCCAGCGATGTCGATGGTCAGTTATGCAGCAGGGGGACGTTTTCTTTCATTACTAGGCTCTCCTCTATTAAGCTTTTATGATTGGTATGCTGATTTACCAGCAGCTTCACCGCAAATTTGGGGAGATCAAACGGATGTTCCAGAAAGTTCTGATTGGTATAATTCAGGGTATTTACTCGTCTGGGGTTCGAATTTACCACAAACTAGAACGCCAGACTCTCATTTTATGGTGGAAGCACGTTATCGTGGAACGAAAGTGACGGCGATTAGCCCAGACTATGCGGAATTTGTGAAATTTGCGGACCACTGGATGCCAGTTAATGCTGGAATGGATGCGGCGGTCGCAATGGCAATGACCCATGTCATTTTAAAAGAGTATTACGTAGATAATGAGACTAAGTACTTTAATGACTATGTAAAAAAATATACAGATTTACCGTATTTGATTAAGTTAAAAAAACGTGGTGAAAATTTCGTATCAGACCGGTTTTTACGAGCAAGTGATATTGGTATGCCGCTCTCAAAAGCGGAATGGAAAACGGTTGTCATCGATCAAAAATCTCAAAAATATGCTGTGCCAAACGGAAGTATCGGTCACCGTTGGGAAGAAGAAGGTACGTGGAATTTACACCAAAATGACCAGAATCAAAACTTAAATGATATTGAACCAGTGCTGTCACTTGCGAATGATCATGATGAAATTGTCACGCTTGATTTGCCGTTTTTTGATAAAGAGGAAAGAAAAGTGCTACATCGATCAATTCCTGTTAAAAAAATTGAACAAGGAGACGAAACGATTTATGTTACAACGACGTTCGATTTAATGCTTGCTAATGCAGGAGTTAATCGTGATTTATCGGGTGATTATCCAGTGGATTATGAAGACGCGACTCAGCCATACACACCTGCTTGGCAAGAAGCTATTACTGGCGTTGATCGTGACTTAGTTATAAAAGTGGCGAGAGAATTTGCTGAAAATGCAGTTAATACAAAAGGAAAGTCGATGATCATTATGGGGTCAGGAATTAATCATTATTATAACTCCGATATGATCTATCGTGCTGTACTAAACCTTGTTCTTTTAACAGGCTCGCAAGGAGTAAACGGCGGAGGCTGGGCTCATTATGTTGGACAAGAAAAAGTTCGCCCATTAGAAGGATGGCAAACGGTCGGGCTTGCTCGAGATTGGGGCGGACCACCACGCTTACAAAACGGAACATCATTTTATTACTTTGCGACAGAACAATGGCGTTATGAAGAATTTGCGGTTAGTGAGCAAACGTCGCCGATTAGGGACAAACCGAGATATGAGCATAATGCAGATTACAATGTGTTGGCCGCACGGTTAGGTTGGCTACCGTCGTATCCGCAATTTGATCGTAACTCGTTAAAGTTTTTTGAAGAAGCGAAAGCGACCTCAAATGAGGAAGTCATTCAACATGTTGTTCAACAATTAAAGGATCGTAAATTGAATTTTGCAATAGAAAATCCGGAAAAACCGGAGAACTTTCCGAGAACGTTATTTGTTTGGCGGGCTAATTTATTAGGAAGTTCGTCCAAAGGACATGAGTATTTCTTGAAACATTTATTAGGAACACATTCACATAATTTGAGTGAAGAAAATAAAGCTTTAATGACAGATGAAGTAAATTGGGAAGAAAATACACCAGAAGGTAAGTTAGATTTACTCGTTAATATTGACTTCCGTATGCAAGGAACAGGATTGTATTCTGATATTGTTTTACCAGCAGCAACTTGGTATGAAAAATCCGATATTAGTAGTACTGATATGCACCCGTTCATTCATCCGTTCAACCCAGCCATTGCCGCGCCTTGGGAAGCACGTTCTGATTGGGATACGTTTAAAAAATTAGCGAAGACATTCTCGGAAATGGCAGCACGATATTATTCAGGACCGGTTAAGGACGTTGTTGCGACACCACTGTTGCACGATTCACCAGCAGAATTAGCGCAACCGCTAGGGAAAATCCCAGATTGGAAAAAGGGCGAAGTTGAACCAGTTCCAGGGCAAAATTTACCGCAATTACACATCGTTGAACGAGATTATACGAAAATTTATGACAAAATGATCGCGTTAGGACCGAAGGCGAAGGGGCCAATTGGATCTAAAGGTATTTCTTGGGACGCAACGGACGAATATGAAAAATTACAAAATATGCTTGGCACGAGTAAAAATGAAGATTATAAAGAGTGCCCGAGCTTACTATCTGATCGAAATGTTGCCGAGACGATCTTGACATTATCAAGTACAACGAACGGTTCAATGGCAATGAAAGCATGGGAAGCATTAGAAAAGAAAACGAATTTAAAGTTAAAGGATTTAGCCGTAGAACGAGCGGAAGAACATTTGTCGTTCCAGGAAATTACAGCGCAACCACGTAAAGTGATATCTTCTCCTGTCTTTAGTGGAACAGAAACCGGTAACCGCCGTTACTCTCCATTTACAACGAATGTAGAACGAATGATTCCGTGGAGAACATTAACAGGCAGACAACATTTTTATATTGATCATGAGATTATGCTTGAATTTGGTGAAGAAATGGCTTTGTTTAAACCGATGCTACCGAAGCAAGCGTTTTACGACCGTGACCATAAGCCTGTCCATGACGGAAAGGAAATCACCTTAAATTATTTAACTCCACATTTTAAGTGGTCGTACCATAGTACGTACGGAGATACGTTACCGATGTTAACGATGTTCCGTGGTGGCCCACACGTTTGGTTGAATAATGAAGATGCGGCTGAAATTGAAATTGAAGACAATGATTGGTTGGAATTATACAACTCTAACGGTGTTGTCGTCGCACGGGCGGTTGTAAGTCATAGAATTCCTAGAGGAGTTTCTTTCATGTATCACGTGCAAGAGCGTACCATTAATGTTCCGGGCTCACCGACGACGAAAGATCGTGGTGGTACGTTTAATAGCCCAACAAAAATTCATGTGAAACCGACGCAAATGATTGGTGGGTATGCTCAATTAAGCTATGGATTTAACTATTATGGACCGACAGGAAACCAGCGTGACAATAAAGTCATCATACGAAAACTGAAAGAGGTGTCATGGCTTGAGGATTAAAGCGCAATACGGCATGGTGATGAGTTTGGATAAATGTATCGGTTGTCATACGTGCAGTATCACTTGTAACAATACGTGGACGAATCGCCCAGGAGCCGAATATATGTGGTGGAACAACGTCGAAACAAAGCCTGGAATTGGTTATCCGAAAGAATGGGAAAATCAAGAGAAACATAAAGGTGGCTGGGAATATAAAAATGAAAAGTTAGAATTAAAAGCCGGGGGGAGGTTATCGAAGCTTGCAAGGCTATTTTATAACCCTAACTTAGTTGACATTGATGACTACTACGAACCGTGGACATACGATTACGAAACTTTGATTAATAGCCCTGCTAAAAAGCATCAGCCTGTGGCGAGACCGAAATCGCAATTAACTGGAGAATATATGGATAAGATTGAGTGGGGGCCAAACTGGGAAGACGATTTAGCCGGAGTTCATAAAACTGGTTTGAAAGACCCAAATATGCGTGGCTTAGAAGAGTCGGTTCGGATGGAGTTTGAGCAAACGTTTATGATGTACTTGCCACGTATTTGTGAGCACTGTTTAAATGCTCCTTGTGTCTCGTCTTGTCCGTCAGGGGCGATTTATAAGCGTGATGAGGATGGCATCGTTCTCGTCGACCAAGATGCCTGTCGTAGTTGGCGGCTTTGTATGACGGGTTGCCCGTATAAAAAAGTATATTTCAACTGGAAAACGCAAAAAGCAGAAAAATGTACGTTTTGTTTTCCGCGAATTGAAAACGGAGATCCGACGATTTGTTCGGAAACATGTGTCGGAAGAATTCGCTATATAGGGATCGTTTTTTATGATGCGGATAAAGTATTGGAAGCAGCATCTGTTGAAGATGAAAAAGGCTTATATGAATCTCAGTTAGATATTTTTCTTGATCCACATGATCCAGAAGTGATTGAAGCTGCGAGAAAAGAAGGGATTTCGGAAGATTGGATTGAGGCAGCACAGCGTTCGCCTGTTTATAAGATGGCTGTTGAGCAAAAGATTGCCTTACCACTTCATCCTGAGTACCGTACGTTACCGATGGTTTGGTATGTACCACCGCTAAGTCCGATCATGGGGGCATTTGATGGTCAACAAGATACACTTGATCCGAATTTAGTTTTTCCAACGATCGATCAAATGCGGATTCCGATTCAA
This sequence comes from Anaerobacillus arseniciselenatis, assembly GCF_001865995.1. Classification (GTDB taxonomy): domain Bacteria; phylum Bacillota; class Bacilli; order Bacillales; family Anaerobacillaceae; genus Anaerobacillus; species Anaerobacillus arseniciselenatis. Next base: position 8,528 of record NZ_MLQQ01000021.1, read on the forward strand.
TATTTAGCAAACCTTTTAACTGCTGGTGATACTGAGGTGATCCGCAAAGTGTTAAAGAAACTTGTTGCGATGAGAAGTTATATGAGAGCGAAAACGATTGGCAAAGAACCAGATAAAAATCTGTTAGAGGTAACAGAGTTAACAGAAGAGACTGTTGAAGAAATGTACCGCTTAATGGCAATTGCTAAATATTCGGACCGCTATATCATTCCTAAAGCCCATCGTGAACATTCGGAGAATATGTTTATCGGACAAGGAACGGCTGGCTATGACTTTATGGAAGGCTGCTCAAGTTGTACTGGAATGACTTCCGACTATTTTGATGATGAAGGATGGAGGGATATTGGTGGACGATAACCAAAAAGTGTTTAAACTTTGTTCAATTATGCTCGAGTATCCTCATCGTGATTGGATGAAATTTAACATCCTTAAACAAGAAGTGGCGCAATTAGAAAATGACAAAGTTCAAGAGATGTTTTTACAGTTTATTAATTATTTGCAAAGCACCGATGTGGGTCAGTTGTGTACGAACTATGTTTCTACGTTTGACTTTAATGAGGGCACGACGCTTTATTTAACGTACACCATTTTCGGTGACAACCGTGAGCGAGGACCGGCTTTTGTTGAATTAAAGAAATATTTTGAGGAAGCAGGGTACTTTATAGAAACAGAAGAGTTACCTGATTATTTGCCGTTAGTGCTTGAGTTTGCGGCCGTAGCACCAGCACACATAACACAGAAAATATTTAAAGTTCATCGAAAAGGAATTGAAAAGCTTCAGAATGAACTTGAAAAATTCAACAGCCCTTACTTACCGTTAATCAATGTATGTATTAAGGCGATCAATCAATACATGAAAAAAACGAAGGCATCTTAGGGGGGAACGCGATGTATTTTATCGATCAATTTCTATGGCTAATCTTTCCGTATATTACGTTAACGATATTTGTTGTTGGTCATATATACCGTTACAATACTGACCAGTTCGGCTGGCAAGCAAGATCTAGTGAATTTTTGCATAAAGATCGAAATTTAAAATGGGGAAGTACGCTATTCCATTGGGGGATTATCCTTGTATTTTTTGGACATGTTGCTGGTATCCTCGTACCTAAAGGCTTCTATGAAATTATTGGGATTTCTGAACCTTTGTACCATTGGGGAGCGATATGGATCGGCGGTGGTGCAGGGGTTATCACGGTGGTCGGCGTTATTTTACTTTTAGTACGACGCTCGACGGTAGAACGAATAAGAAAGAACAGTACACGGAGTGATTTTATCGTTTTGATTTTACTAAGCTTCGTCATCTTGACTGGGTTTACAAACACCGTCGGCTATACGGCGACAGGTGGAACGTTTGATTATCGTGATACGGTTGGACCTTGGTTCCGTGGCATACTGTTATTTTCACCGAACTATCAGTTAATGGTTGGTGCACCTATCGGATTCCAAATTCACATTTTGAGTTCATTTTTATTATTCGCTATTTGGCCATTTACTCGCTTAGTTCACATGTGGAGCATTCCACTGACGTACTTAAATCGTCACTATATTGTCTATCGAAAACGTAACCCGAAAAAAGCCTTTAAAGCAATGGAGCGAAATAGTTAGAAAAAAAGCTGTCCGCGAATGAAATTATTCTTGCGGACAGCTTTTTGGTTATTGATTAGGGTATATTCGGACATATAGTCATTAACGGCCTCCACTAGCTGAGTTTGGTATTTATTTTTGATCTTTTATTTGAGCATCTACAGACGAAAGTTGGTAGTCATCCCCAAACCCACCTTCAGGTTCTTTCAAAAAGAAGAGGCAATACAAGAAACTAATAAAAGCACCGAATGACAAAATAAAAAAGAACTGTTGAGGCGTAACGAATGTGTAAATCGTTAAATAAATAACAGCACCGACGTTGCCGTAAGCCCCAGCCATACCGGAAATTTGTCCTGTCAAACGCTTTTTTACTAACGGGATAATCGCAAACGTTGCCCCTTCAGCACCTTGAATAAAAAATGAAGTTAAAACCGTTACAAATATTGCTAATGTTATTGGCCATGATGAATTAATAAATCCCATAAACGCTAACCCTATTGTGATTCCAACAATGTATATAAGCATTATTTTTTTTCGGTTTTGCATACGATCTGAAAACCAGCCACCTAAAGGACGAGCAAGTAAATTAACAAAAGCAAAAGAAGAAGCAATTAACCCCGCTGTTGTGAGTGACAAATCAAATGTCGTTAAGTAAAACAACGGCAGCATCGAAACAATTGCTAGTTCAGCACCAAAATTTGAAAAGTAAGTTGTATTGAGAGCGGCAACCGTTTGAAAACTGTAACGATCGTCTTCAGGTACACCTTTTCGTAAAATAGGGACGTTAACTCGTAACGTTTGAATAAGCTGGTATAAAAAGTTAAGCACTAAAAGCCCGATGATGACATAATAAGCAGTTAAATTAATAAAATCGAGATGTAATAGTCTCCAGGCAACGACGCCTAATGCTGCAAAAAGTGGAATTGTCCAAAGAATTAAAAGGATCATGTCTCCCCAGCTACTCACTTCTAATGCGGCAATTTTTCTCGGTGATTGATACACTTTTCCTTCCGGTGTGTCTGTTACTGTGAAAAAAAAGAAAATTGCATAAGCAATACATAGTACTCCACTAAATGCAATTGCATACCGCCAGCCATCTTCGGGGCTAAAAAGGGAGGTCGCTATAAAAGGTAACGTCATGGCTGCGAAAGCTGATCCAAAATTACCGAAACCAGCATAAAATCCTTCAGCAAAACCTACTTTTTTCGGAGGGAACCATTCAGCGACGAGACGAATTCCGACTACGAAGCTAGCGCCTATCCCACTTATTAGTAGCCTCGCTACAGCTAGCTGTGCCCAAGTAGTTCCGAAAGCAAAAATAAAAGTCGGGATAGACATAATAATTAGAAGCAATGAAAAAACGATACGTGGTCCAAGTTTGTCCAACAACATTCCAATGACCATTCTAGCAGGGATTGTAAGAGCTACGTTTAAAATTAATAAAGTAGAAATATGATCCATCGTCATCCATTCAACAGTTTCGACCATCGTACTAGCCAAGGGAGCGATGTTAAACCAAGCATAAAAAGAAACAAAAAAAGCAAGCCATGATAAATGTAAAATTTGCACTTGCCGATTTTGTAAATCCAAAAGCTCTTTAGGTCTCATATGTACAGCCTCCGTAAAATATAATTGTCCTTTTAGTTTTTTATTTAAACGGACAATTATGTATTTACTTTAATGAATTTCATCATTTAATATTATTGCCAATAAGTATCTATAAGTAGTTGCGTAAAGTCCACGCAACTACTTATCGTTTGATTTGGCTCAATTGTAAGTAGGAAATTCATTCAACTAGAAGCTATTTTTTAAGAATTTTAAGAGGGGCTGCATGAAAGTGTCTATCACTTTTCATGCAGCCCCTCATTACTATTAAAATTTACGTTTTGTTATCTTAAAATTATAAAATACCTATTGAATCCAAAAAGATCACTAATAGAACAACCGGTATCACGTAACGAATCAAGAAGCTCCATAATTTAAATAATGGGAATTTATTTCCTTCTTTCTCGACTTCAAGCTTCACCTCATGTGGCTTCCACACCCATCCTAAAAAGATACATAATAGGAATCCGGAAAATGGGATTAGCACTTGAGCCGCGATAAAGTCAAACAATCCAAAGATCGTCAGGTCAAATAAAGTTATATGTGATAATGGACCAAATGATAGCGCAGTGAACGCACCAACAGTGGTAATCACTATTCCAGTAACTGGAGCTGCTACTTTACGAGAAAGATTGAACTTTTCTTTTACAAAAGCAACAACAACTTCTAATAAAGAGATCGCAGAAGTTAAGGCAGATACAAAGACGAAAAAGAAGAAAACTACTGCAAAAATAGTACCAAATGGCATATCAGTAAAAATATAAGGAAACGTGATAAATACTAAGTCAGGTCCACGTCCTGGATCAATTCCATAATGGAAGACTGCAGGAAAAATAATTAACCCAGCTAAAATTGCAACAAAAACATCGAGAAAAACAATTCCTCCAGCATTCCCCACTATACTATTTTCGTTTCGTTTATAACTTCCGTAAGTAACATACATTCCAGTAGCTAAGCTTAAACTAAAGAAAGCTTGTCCTAAAGCTGCTAAGATAACTCCTGAATTAATTGCAGAGAAATCAGGTTGTAAGAAAAATTGTAACCCTTCTTGAGCATTTTCTAAGCTTGTACTTTTAAAAACTAAAATAATTAATAAAACAAAAAGTGTAGGCATTAAAATGTTATTCCATTTTTCAATCCCTTTTTTCACACCTCTTAGCACAATTAATACAACAATGCTCATTAAAAGTGCTTGCCATACAATCGGCATGATTGGATCAGTAATAAAACCACCAAATGCATTTTCATAATTTTTTTCATTGGCAAGTAGGTTTCCAGTAAGGGCAAGAATAAAATAATAAAGAGCCCAACCAGAGATCACGGAGTAGAAGGATAAAATCATAAAGTTTACAATGACTCCAATGAATCCATTCAAATACCATTTTGAATTAGGTTGGATCACTTTATAGCTATCCATGGCATTGCTACGTCCTTTTCTCCCGATACTAATTTCACCAATGATTAAAGGCAGTCCGATAAGTAGGACGAATCCTAAATATAATAATACGAATGCAGCGCCACCGCCTTCACCAACGACAAAAGGAAACCTCCATATATTTCCTAAACCGACTGCTGAACCAGCAGCAGCAAGCATAAAACCGAATCTTGTTCCCCACTGTTCTCTAGGTTGGTTAAGGTTTGGTGTATTTCTTGTTGACATATAAATTCTCCTCTCAACTTTCTAAGCTCTCTCTTTTTTTATTTGTCTACTTTTTACATATATTTTTCTATTAACCTCAAAATAATTAAATGGTTAAAAGCGTTAATGCACTAAAGTGTTTTAAGTAATTATTATCCTATCATAATTTTTTCGTGGTGACTAGCTATAAAACCACTTTATATCTACCTTTTTATACGTTGGATGTAAAATATTAGGGAGTTGGTTATTTGGAGATGTTAAAAATTCATGATCAGCCAGAAGTATTTCTCGGTTTGGAGATGATGAACAATATCACCTTGAAACCGGGAAGATGCTTGCAACAATATTTAAGGTTAAACGTTTATTTTCACTGTTGAAATGAAAACAGGAGAATTCGAACTCATTTACGAGTATTATTATAGATCGTATAAGATAACTTCAATCAATAAATTACTATCACAAAAAACTCGGTAATATCGCCATTTATCCCTTTTTCCTTTTTATAAAATTTATGGTTTAATTAAATGACGAACTGTTCGTACAGAATACACTTTACAAACAATAAAAGGTTTATGGAAGGAAGTGTCATGTTTTGGATAAAAGTGACAGGTCGATTTTTAAAATATCCGTTGCTATTGCAACAGTTTTCGTATTAATAGGGATTTTAATTCCCACCCAATTAGGTCAAGCGATGGGAGTAGCACAAAGCTTTATGCTTGAATCTTTTGGTTGGTATTATCAGCTAGTCGCTACATTTTTCCTCGTTTTTGCGATTTTTATGATCTTTAGTAAGTATGGAAAAATAAAACTTGGAAAACCTGACTCTAAACCTGAGTATAGTCGTCCAACTTGGTTTGCGATGTTATTCTCTGCAGGAATGGGGATTGGGTTACTTTTTTACGGAGTTTCAGAACCGATTGCCCACTTTGCGGCTCCACCAATGGGAGATGGAAGCACAGAACAATCAGTCATTGTCGGAATGCGTTATACGTGGTTACATTGGGGATTACATGCATGGGCAATTTATGCGATTGTTGCATTAGCACTTGCATATCAAAAGTTTAGAAAAGGCGCACCTGGATTAATGAGTGCAACACTTTATCCTGTGCTTGGTGAAAAGGTGAAAGGTCCAATCGGTCAAACGGTCGATGTTGTAGCTGTATTTGCGACTTTGTTTGGAGTAGCAGCCTCTTTAGGGCTAGGTTCTCAACAAATAAACGCAGGCTTAGAATATCTTGTCGGTATTCCTAATAACTTTATGGTTCAAATGATGATCATGGGAATCATAACAGTTCTTTTCATCATCTCAGCAAACACAGGTCTTTCACGAGGAATTAAGATATTAAGTAATGTCAATATGTCTTTAGCTACGATATTACTTTTTGCAATGCTGATCCTCGGACCTACATTATTTTTACTTAACTTGTTTACAACTAGTTTAGGAAGCTATGTACAAAATGTTGCTTTAATGGGATTACGCTTGTCACCATTTGAAAATAGCGAAGCTGCCTTTACTCAAGGCTGGACGGTCTTTTACTGGGCATGGTGGATTTCATGGACACCATTTGTTGGGATGTTCATTGCCCGCGTTTCAAAAGGAAGAACAATTAGAGAGTTTACTGTAGCAGTTCTTCTAGTTCCAACGGTTGTTTGTGCGCTTTGGTTTACTGTTTTCGGAGGCACAGGTATTTACTTAGAACTTGTTCAAGGACTGAATGTTTCTGGTCAAGGATTAGAAACCGCCTTATTCTACGTGTATCAAAACTTACCGTTCGGAATTGTTTTATCGATTTTAACAGTCGCCTTAATTACGACATTCTTTGTTACTTCAGCAGATTCAGCTACGTTTGTTTTAGGAATGCTGACGACTGGCGGTAAGTTAAATCCGTCAAACCGTGTCAAAGTAACTTGGGGAGTTATTTTAGTAGCATCAACGTTAGTACTGATGGCATCCGGTGGATTGGCTGGTTTACAAACCGCGATCATCGTGAGTGCATTGCCACTTACCTTTATAGTATTAGTGATGTGCTACGGTTTAGTTAAAGCACTAAATCAAGATTTAAAAGAGCAAAAGAATGAAATCGCTCGAAAAAAAGAGAAAAAACTAGCTGATAAAACGGCTAGTTAACTGATAAACGAATAGTTAGCTAATAAAACGGCTAGTTTGCGAATAAACGAATAGTCAATATAGGAAAGCTACTATCCATGGTTGGGTGGTAGTTTTTTTGTTTTGTTAAAAACGGGTACTAGTGGTCGTGCAAAAAAATCAGGAAAATCGCAAGTATAAAGGGAAGAATCGCAAGAAAAAAGCAAAAATCGCAAATGAAATTAGAGAAACTCAATTAAAGATCCCACTCATGAGGTGTTGTGCAAAAAAACAGAGAAAATCGCAAGTATAAAGAGGAGAATCGCAAGTGAAAAACAAAAACCGCAAATAAAATCAGAGAAACTCAATAAAGAGCACCTCCTCTAAGGTGCTCTCGTAGATATTTGTAAAAAAATAACTCTCATATGGGTGCTCCAGTTAACATCTGTCAAGAAGCCTCTAAAATACTCTCCTCTTACAACATAAAATCAAAAAATCTCGTCACCTTAGAAAGAAGGTGAGTAACTACTTTTTTCAACAATGATACTTCACCAGCATCAACATGGTCGCTGTCTTCATAAGAATAAACTTCTTTTACGAGTAAACTATTACATAAATGGTGCTTCTTTATTTCTTTTTCAAGTTGCGTAGCTAACTCTTCACTATCAATGACTACCATCGTTTCGGTACTTAAAAAACTACTGCGATGATCGATATTAAATGATCCGATCACATTAATTCTATTATCAATGACCAATGTTTTTCCGTGAATTGACCTTGGTCCTTGATATTCATATATGTTTATCCCAGAGTCAACGAGCATCTTTCGATTATTCAAATAGCCTGAAAAAGCAAGCACATTCGGCGTTGCTGAAAGTGAGTTGGTCGATATCGTAATCTCGGGAGCCGAAACCGCTTGTTTGTCTACATAAGCTAGCATCTCTTTTGTAGGTATAACATATGGACTTTGGACCAAAATTGACTTTTCTGCATCTTCGAGTAGGTTAGTGATATTTGCCCAAACATTAGGCTCCTTATTGAAACGTTGAATTCCGTTATGAAGTAACGTTATTTTATTTGTAGGTATCGATTTTTCATGCCAATTAAATGAGTTGATGAAAAGTTCGGGATGCGACTGCTTCATTTCAACTAAATTGTCTTTTAGAGCAGTTGTTTTTTTATCGCCACGTGAAAGCTGAGCTCGGTTTAGTTGCTCTATCGGACTTTTTGAAAATTCGTGCTGCCATACAAGACTGAAATAGTCATTTAATTGATGAAGAACACTGTCAGGAGAAGTATTTAGTTGTTGGTTTATTATAACGACATCACGGTCATGGACAGTGTCATCGTCAGTTGTAAAATATTTATCACCAATGTTCCTTCCGCCAATCATCGCCATGTTATCATCCCTAATCATTATTTTATCGTGAAGGCGGTTATTCCAAGTCCACGGTTGCAGTAACGAGAAAGGTTCATAAAATTTCAATTCAATATTTGGATGGTTATAAAACGCATACTGGACGTCACGCATAGGACCTCTTAAATTATGAAACATCCCATCAAGTAACACCCGCACTTGTACCCCACGGTCCGCAGCTTCGATGATCGATCCAAAAATAATTTCAGTTGAAAAGCCACGATGAATAGTGTGGGAAGTTATATCTAAGGTTTCCTCTGCTTTTTCGATAAAGCTAATGCGAGCAATCAACGCTTCATAATTATCCTCTAGAAGGACAACTCGATCTGTTGACTGTTGTTCGTGAAAAAAATCGCCCGCGGAATAGGTATCGGTTGTAGTTTGTTGATAAAAATTGAAAATAACTACGCCAAAAATTAAACCGTATAAGGTAAAAGTAAGCGCAACTGCAATCGTCACCTTTAATACCGACTTCATCTGTCCCACCCCATTTAGCGAGAATTCAACGATGCTATTATATAAGTATAATTTTTCGTTGAAGTTTAGAACTTATTTAGGGAGGGACATAATTTTTAAAATGATGAGAGAATTCGTTGGGCGCCAGTTTTTAACAGTGTTAAACAGCTTCTAGAGGGAATTCTATAACTGAAGTTGTAATGAAAGGGAGGTCAAAACAATGAGAAAAGAGCTTGAACAAGCGGTTGAACATGCGAATGAAAATAACCCTAGTTCTCGTAAAGGTGGTAAACCAAGCACCTCGAAAAAAACGAAAATGAAGAAGACAAATAGACATAGTTAAATGTAGAAGTTAAGATGAAAGGTTCTCTCTGCTCATGGAGGGGACCTTTTTGTTTAGGGGAAGTGGTAAACAAAACCGTAAAATTAGAGGGTGTTGCACGATTTAATACGCAGTTTTTTTCCGAAAATGTCGCACAGCCAATATGCTCGCTCACTATTTACGCTTCAATATATATTTGTTATATTAATTAAGTAAATTTAGTCAGGCGAAATAATTTGTACAAGATATGGGGGAGTATTGATGAAAGGAAATACTAAATTACCGGTGAATCCGCCTTTTTATTACGGGTGGATTATTGTTTTTATTGCTGCCCTATCCGTATTTTTTTCTGGACCAGGGCAAACGTACTCGATTTCTATTTTTATCGATGCTTATTTAACACATTTTGGATGGAGTAGTACATTAGTTTCAACGATGTATTTATTTGCAACGTTGTTTGCAGGGTTACTTCTTTTTATAGTAGGTAGGTTCGTCGATAAGTTTGGTCAACGGCGTATGACTGTTACAGTTGCTTCACTTCTAGGCATCGCTTGTATTTTTAACAGCTTTTTATTAGGGCCAACGATGCTCTTCATTGGCTTTTTTATGTTAAGGCTATTCGGGCAAGGGTCAATGACGCTTATTCCAGGGACGCTTGTTCCACAATGGTTTGTTGGAAAAAGGGGTCGGGCGTTGAGTTTTATGGCTTTTGGTAGTTTTTTGAGTGCTGCGGCATTGCCACCATTTAATGCATGGTTAATTGATACGGTCGGTTGGCAAACATCGTGGTTAGTTTGGGCAGGATTACTTTTTCTTATTTTTGTTCCTTTAGCCTTTTTCTTTATAAGAAATAAGCCTGAAGATGTTGGGCTTTATCCTGATAATTTAACGGAGGAAGAAGTCTCAGGAAGAGGATCTAAGAAATCATCAATTTTTGAGGAAGCTTGGACAGTAAAAGAAGCAATGAGGACGAAGCAATTTTGGTTGCTATTATTTTGTATAGCTGTCCCCTCGATGGTGAACACAGGAATCGTCTTTCATTTTGTTCCGATTTTAGCTGAAAGTGGAATTGGACGTACACAAGCTGCATTTATTTTAAGTATTATGGCGATCGTTTCCTTCCCGGTTACCTTTTTAGCAGGGTTTATCGTTGAAAGAGTGCAGGCAAATTATGTGTTAACTGTAGCTGCTCTCGGACAAATTGGAATTATGTTTCTTTTAGTGCAAACAGATACTTACACAGCGGCGATTATTTTCGGTATTGCTCGTGGAATTGTTGGTGGGTTTGAAGCGATTAGTTTAGGGATTATATTTCCAAATTTCTTTGGTCGTGCCCATATCGGTAGTATAAAAGGTGTAACGTCAACGATTATGGTTATCGGGTCTGCCTTTGGTCCCCTTCCGTTTGCGCTTGCGTACGATCGGTTTGGTAGCTATCAAGAAATAATATATGTAATGATGGTCTTTCCGTTGTTAGCAATGATCTTTGCGTTTATTTCAAAGAAACCAGAGAAAAGCGCCGTTAATTTAAAGGAGAAAGCGTCATGACGTGGTAGTAAAAAAGTGGTGCGTCCCAAACGAGAGACGCACCACACAATATACCTAACCCATTGATCAACTATTTGTTATTAAGTTGATCTGGTTCTGATGGAGTTGAAATGCTTGATAAAGCTTCACCAGCTTCGTCTTCATAAATGTTCTGCTCGGCTAAGTCACCGATAGCAACCATACCTACTAATTGGTTGTTATCAACAACTGGCAAACGGCGAATTTGTTGTTTCGCCATTAAGTCAGCTGCCTCATGAACATCCATATTGGAAGTGGCAGCGGTAATATTATTCGTCATACACTCAGAAACTGGCGTATTTGTAGCTTCCCCATCAGCAGTGGATCGTATCGTAATGTCTCGGTCAGTAACAATCCCTTGTAGTTGACCGTTATCAACGACAGGAAGTGCACCGATGTTATGTTGCTTCATTAAGTTAGCAGCTTCTTGGATTGATTGCTCAGGCGATATAGAAACAACGTTTTTTGTCATGATTTCGTTAATTGAATGTTGCATTGTTTTCCCTCCTTTACTCTAAATAGTGTCTTCTAGAGCAAAGAAAACATTCGAGGAGAACGATGAAAAATCATGAAATCATTGACATTTCTAACAGCTATTTTACCGCTACAGCAACCCCTAATGGATAATACACATCTTTTCGAGGAGGCTCAATCGTCACTCCGCGTTGGTAGTAAAATTCAACTTCAGAAAACCCTTGAAATAAATTTTTGAATTCCTCAATCGTAAATTGATGAACGTGGAAAGGTTGTCCACTAGGAACTCCTTTTCCTTGACCGAAAGGGGTCGATAAGATGAGCTTACCTCCAGGGTTCAATAATTCATACATATTTTTCATAAATAGCTGATCATCTTCAACATGTTCAATCGTTTCAAAACTTAAGATTGTGTCGAATGTACCAAGTTTTTGAGGTAACTCGCGATCAAGAACATCTCCTTTTTGAAACGTCAAAAGTGGATGGTAATAATTATCGATCGCGTACTTTAACGTTTTATCATCAATGTCGACTGCGATCATCTCCGTAATTTCCTTTTTCCTGTCTTTTGTAACCATCTGACTACCGTAGCCTGTTCCGCAAGCTATGTCGAGAACACGTCCTTTCACATAAGGAGTAGAAAAGTAATATCTCGCAATATGCTCTAAAAGCAGTCCATTCATAGGTTTCATTTCTTTAGGAATGATTCTTTCTCCAGTATCTTCTAACACTTTTATCACCGCTTATATAAATTTTTCCTTTAAATAAAGTAAGAATATTATTTCATTATATTACAAGTGAAATAATAATGAAATGTAAGCAAGCGTGTTTTTAATGTATTTGTCCGCCTCCAGTGGACAAAATGGCGAAATGTCCACGAGGGGTGTCTGACACCAAAAGGAATTTTCAGATTAATTAAACTTTAAAATTGTGATCAAGTTGTGAAGTTAAGTGGTAATAACGAGTATTAGTTAGTAAAACAGAGTATTTATAGTATGATTTCCGCTTACATGCGAATTTCATTTCTTTTGAGTTCATGTTACTATTCAATGTATTGGAAACGGACTGACTTTCGTGAGAGTCGAAAGTCGCATTTTAAAAATAAAGAAAGAGGTGTTAGCTTGAATTTACAAGCAATTAAAAAAGAATGGTTTAGCAATGTTAAGGGGGATACATTAGCTGGGATTGTTGTCGCATTAGCGTTAATTCCTGAAGCGATTGCCTTTTCAATCATCGCGGGAGTAGACCCGATGGTTGGATTATATGCTTCGTTTTGTATTGCCTTAGTGATCGCATTTATCGGTGGCCGTCCAGGAATGATTTCAGGGGCTACAGGAGCAATGGCTTTATTAATGATTACATTAATTGCGGACCATGGATTACAGTATTTATTAGCAGCAACGATTTTAACGGGTATAATTCAAATTTTATTCGGCGTTTTTAAGCTGGCTAAGTATATGAAGTTTATACCGAGATCTGTTATGGTAGGCTTCGTAAACGCGTTAGCTATTTTAATATTTACAGCGCAATTACAACACTTTGTGAATGTAACTTGGGTAATGTACGCTTTAGTAGCATTAACACTTGGAATTATTTACATTTTACCAAGGTTTACAAATGCGGTTCCGTCAACTTTAGTGGCAATTATTGTAGTAACAGCAATCGCTATTTTTGGTGGTCTTGGAGTAAGTACGGTTGGAAGCATGGGGACATTACCAAGTACTCTTCCTATATTCTTAATCCCTTCAATTCCGTTAACGTTAGAAACATTAATGATTATTTTACCTTACTCATTAGCTTTAGCGATTGTCGGTTTACTCGAGTCACTATTAACGGCTCAAATCGTTGATGATATGACTGACACAGATAGTGATAAAAACAAAGAAAGTCGTGGTCAAGGAGTTGCGAATGTCGTAACTGGATGTTTCGGTGGAATGGCTGGTTGTGCGATGATTGGTCAATCAGTGATTAATGTGAAATCAGGTGGAACAGGACGTTTGTCATCACTTGTCGCAGGTATTGTCTTAATGTTATTACTTCTTGTCCTTGGTGGTTTAGTTGTTCAAATTCCAATGGCAGCACTTGCTGGGGTCATGATCATGGTGTCGATCGGTACGTTCGATTGGAGCTCTTTAAAAACGTTACACAAAATTCCGAAAACTGATGCAACGGTTATGGTTGTAACTGTCTTAACGGTTGTTATCACTCATAACTTAGCAATTGGTGTACTAACGGGTGTCGTTTTAAGTGCGATTTTCTTTGGTGCAAAAATCTCAAAGGTTCATGTTACATCAAAACTCTCACACTCAGGTGAGAAGAAAACATACTTTGTTGAAGGTCAACTTTTCTTTGTATCAGTGACAGATTTTATCGAAGCGTTTAACTTTAAAGATGAAGTGAAAGAAGTTGAGATTGATTTCAGTCGTGCCCATCTTTGGGATGACTCAGCAATTGGTGCAATTGATAAAGTTGAAATGAAATACGAACAAACTGGAGCTACTGTTCACTTAACAGGATTGAATAAAGAAAGTTCACTATTAGTTCAAAAAATCGGTGGCTTATCGAAAAACTCTGGTCACTAACATTTGAAAATGAGACATTAGTATAAGTGTTTGTGCACCTTTTGAACATTACTGTTTCAAAAGATGCCTGACACTTTTGTTTTATAGCAAAATTTTTTAATCGAATACAAAATACGGGGGTTTCTCAATGTTTAAAAATATATTACTTGCGGCTGACGGTTCAGCACACTCTTTAAGAGCTACGGAAAATGCAATTCAATTACTTTCTGAAAAAGACTCTGGATTCGTAACAGTAGTTTATGCGGTTGATGGTTCAACATCAAAATCAGATGTTTTGCATAATAAAGATAGCAAAGATATCGAAGTGAAACGTAAAGAAAAGCTAAAAGACATTTTTGGTTCATTAGAAAAAGCAAATGTTCGTCACGAACTGAAGATCGTTCACGGAGACCCAGGAGAGACGATCGTAGAGTTTGCAAATGAAAATGAATTCGATTGCTTAGTTATTGGGAGCCGAGGACTTAATCGTCTGCAAAGCATGGTATTAGGCGGAGTAAGTCATAAAGTGGCAAAACGAGCAAATTGTCCAGTAATGATTGTTAAATAATCTAAAATAAAGGCTGTCTACTAGAGAGCATAGTTAACCGTCGTGTATTGTGAATACGTGTGGTTGCTATTGTTTCTAGAGGGCAGCCTTTTTAATAACGGTAAATGCCACCAGCCTCACTCATAGAATCCGCAAAATAAGTCCATTAATTATCACTTGTGAAATAAGGACCGTTAAAATAATTGCCATTAGAAATCCGAGTTTGTACAACCTCTATTTCGCTACTTTGCCCTGAAACATCACCAACCATATATTCAAAATAAGCCATGGCATTGTCAATCACATGATAAGATACGGTCACATCATTAACATTCTCATAATCATATGTAATTTGCATCTGTTCGAAAAAAATCGATGAATCCTATGTTACATAGTTCCTTCTGTAAAATAAATTTCTGTATTATTGACCTGTTCATCGGTGCTAGTGTACATCAATCCCTCCTTCGAATAACTTAATGTTATTGTTTTAATTAAAAAAAGTTATAGACTTTTCGATCAAATCCCTTTATGATTATTTTAAAATGAATTTTTTTACTTCTAGTAAAGGCATGTGATAAATGATGGAAACGACTGTTGCAGTTATTGGTGCGGGGAATCGTGGGAATTTATACAGTGATTTTGCGAAGCTTTATCCTGAAAAAATGAGGGTAGTAGCCGTTGCTGAGCCTGATGAGGAACGTAGAGATCAATTTGTCCAAAAACATCAGATCCATTCTAATAATATTTATGCTACATATGATGCGTTATTAGAGAAAGAGAAGTTTTGTGATGCAGTAATTGTTGCAACGCAAGATAATGAACATTTTCAGCCGGTGATGCAAGCTTTAAATAAAGGGTACCACGTATTGGTTGAGAAGCCGATGAGCCCTAGTATTGATGAATGTTATGCAATGGTACGCAAATCAAAACAAAACAATAAGCTATTATTGCTTGCGTATGTGTTACGATACACTCCATTTTTTCAAAGAATAAAACAATTAATCGATGAGCATGCAATTGGAGATGTTCGTCATATTTCAATTGATATGAATGTTGCCTATTGGCATCAAGCCCATAGTTTTGTAAGGGGAAATTGGCGTAATTTAGCTAGTTCTTCACCGATGATTTTAGCAAAAGCTTGTCATGATTTTGATATCATTCATTACTTAATAGATAGCCGATGTCAGAAGATATCTTCTTTTGGAGAGCTTACTCATTTCAGAAAAGAAAATGCGCCATCGCAATTTATTATGCGTTGTTTAGATCGTTGTCATATTGAAAAAGACTGTCCTTATTCAGCTGAAAAAATATACTTGCAAAACAATATCGAGTGGCCAGTTAATACGATTACCAATGACCTTTCAATTGAAGCGCGATTAAAAGCGATTGAAACTGGCCCGTACGGACGTTGTGTATATCATTGCGATAATGATGTCGTTGATCACCAAATTGTGAATATGCAATTCAATAATAAATCAACAGCAACGATAACGATGAGCGGCTTTACCGATAAACTTGAACGGTATGTTCGCCTACTTGGTACTCACGGAGAAATTTCTGGAGAGTTTAGTTCAAATCAAATTAGTTTGAAACCGTTCGGAAAAAAAGAAATGATTTATCAAGTGAACCCTGCTACTTATGGGATGCACGCCGGTGGGGATTTCGGTCTTATGGAACAATTTTGTAAACAAATGACAGCCTCGGTCTCCTCAAACGACTTTTACGATAGCGAAGATACAATCCTTAGCCATATCTATGCACATATGGCTGAAACGTCAAGGTTAAATGGGGAAACTGTTTATACGAGCGAGTATATTCCTAAGCTAGCAGAAGCCAAAGGGAAAAGGGATATTACTAGAGCTACACAATAAAAAAGTAAACATAATCATATAAACGTGATTATTTTGCTTTCTATAAATATATTAACAAATAGAAATAGGGGGATATTTGATGAAAAAATTAATTTACTTGCTTTTTAGCTTAATGTTGCTGTTGTTGATTACAGCATGTGGTAACGAAGAAACTGCATCAGAAGCTCTAAGTCCAAATGAATCGAAATCTGAAGATGCAATAACTAGTGATGACCAAACAGTAGAAGAAGTAACGATTACGGCATGGGTAATGGGTACTGATGATTATTGGCGAAGTTATCATGATGATCTTGTTGAAAGGTTTATGGCAGAATATCCACATATTAAAGTCGATTTAGATTACATACCTTGGGGCGAAGGAGAAAATCAGCTAATTACTTCAGCTGCAAACAAAACACTTCCGGATGTATCTACAATTGCTGGTCGCTGGACGGCACAAATGGTGGCAATGGAAGTTGTAGAATCACTAGATAGCTATTTTGATAGTAATTTTTCAAATGAATTTGTTGATGCTGCTTGGAATACGACTCAGTATCAAGATGAAACTTGGGGATTACCCGTCGGATTTACGACAACTGGACTTTTTTATCATGCCGATTGGTTAGAGGAGGCAGGTTTTAGTGAACCACCAACAACTTGGGATAAATTTCTTGAAGTTGCTAAAGCATTCACGAATGATGGGAAATATGGCTTTGGTTTGGTAGGCGACAACAGCATGGAAACAACAATGTTTTGGGCTCCTTTTTTATGGGGGAATGGCGGTGATATTTTAACTGAAGATATGTCAAAAGCTATTTTTAACTCACCAGAAGGAATTGAGGCATTACAATTTTATAAGGAGTTATATCGTGAAGCATCCCCTGAAGGAAGTATTAGTAACCGAAGAGGAGATTCACAAAATTTATTTTTAACAGGAGCTGTCGGAATGACAACGGTTGGTCCGTGGTTTCCGAAATTTATTGAGGACGACGCTCCTGAAATTGAATATGGGATCACTCCATATCCATTAAAAAAACAACCAGCTAATTTAGGAACTGCTGATCATATCGTCATGTTTAATACATCTGAAAAGAAAGAAGCAGCGTGGACATTTATGGAGTTTTTCACTAATCAAGAAAATGATTTAAAATGGGCAAAACATCAAGGCTTTATACCTTATCGTGAGGCTAATTTAAATGACGAAGAAATAACGAGTAATGAAGATATGGCGTTTTTCTTAAACGTTGCTGAGGACGCAATTTCTTACCCAACATTACCAGAATGGCCACAAATCGACCAAGCGATTGCTGATGCAATTCAACAAGCATTAATAGGGACTAAAACAGCTGAAGATGCCCTTAACGATGCAGCTGCAATAGTAAATGAATTACTTGGGAATTAAAAAAATAATGGAGATCGTACTCATATTTTGAGTGCGATCTTCACTTTGGTTAAAAAATTAAAAGTGGTGGGGATATTGAGAAGAAGAGAAAGTTTAACGGGATTATTATTTATACTACCTGCTTTACTCGTACTATGTGTCGTTGTTTTTTATCCACTTACTTGGACTTTTTGGCTTAGCCTACAAGAAAAAATATTAATTTCACCAGTAAATGATCAATTTGTCGGTCTTGCTCACTTTCAAAAAATCTTTACGGATGCAAATTTATGGAAATATATTTGGATAACACTCGTTTTTACGATTTCATCTGTTGCAATAAAAGTGGTGTTTGGGATGATCGGAGCATTATTATTACACCAAAATTATCCGGGAACGAAAGTATACTGGTCGCTTTTTACAATACCGTGGCTCATTCCTTCAGTTGTTGCTGCGTTAATTTGGCGCTGGATGTTACATGAACAGTTCGGGATTATTAATCAAGTTTTAATTTCTATAGGGGTGATTGATACACAAATTCCTTGGTTAAGTAGGGAGTTCTTATCACTTGTTTCGGTCATAGTTGTTGATGCTTGGGTTGGCTTACCGTTTATGATCATTGTATGTCTTGCAGGGTTAAAAACAATACCAGAACAATGGTATGAGGCAGCTAAGGTAGATGGAGCAAATAGTCTACAACAGTTTTCTAATATTACATTACCGAGTATGAAGACAATTTTACTCGTGATGGGAACGTTAAGCTTCATCGGCACGTTCAATAGCTTTAATATTATTTATACAATGACTGGAGGCGGGCCAATTAATGCAACAAACACTTTAGTCATTTATATATATCGGACTGCATTTACACAATACAATTTCGGGTTGGCGTCAGCTTTAGCGGTTATCACATTTATGATTATTTCAATCATTGTTATTTATTATCGAAGACTTTTAGACAGGGAAGGAGAATTTTAATGAAGCGTTTATTATGGTATATCACAATCACTATATTTGCTTTATTTATGATCTTTCCTTTACTTTGGATGATATCAACAGCGTTAAAGCCTACGAATGAAATTTTTTCATTAACACCTTCCTTCATTCCGGAAAATGTGACATTCCAGTCGTTTATAGATGTTATTAAAATGGAGTCGTATCGTCGTTATTTAGGAAACAGTTTATTTGTGGCAATCTGTTCAACGATTATTTCAGTCTTATTATCGAGTTTAGCCGGTTACGGGTTTTCAAGGTTTTATTTTAAAGGAAGAAAGCGACTATTACATATTTTTTTAAGTGCACAAATGATACCAGGCGTCATTTTGTTGATGCCAATCTTTTTTATTATGACGAATTTAAAATTAATGGATACTTATTTAGGGTTAATTTTAGCATATGTCACGTTTTCATTACCTTTCTCAACGTGGATTATGACAGGTTTTTATAAAAGAATTCCTCGTGAGCTAGATGAGGCAGCAATGATTGATGGAGCATCTCGTTTTAAAGCTTTCGTTAAAGTTGTGCTACCGCTAGCTAGCCCAGGGATGGTCTCAACGGCTATTTTTTCATTTTTAGTTGCTTGGGATGAGTTTTTATTTACACTGACATTAACATCTTCGGAAGAAAAAAGAACATTACCATATGGGCTTTATAGTTTTATGACACAATACGGAGTGGAATGGAATAATTTAATGGCAGCCTCGATCATTGCGATTATTCCACCGTTAATTATCTTTTTATTTTTACATAAATATTTTTTGCGAGGATTTACAAGTGGTGCTTTAAAAGAATAAATGAATATTATCAAAAAATATTAAGGGGAATTTTTTTACAATGCTAAGTATATCTCCACAACTTACAACAAATATTATGATTGTTGTATATGAAAAAGGAGGTGTACATAATGAATGCACAACGAGCACAAGAAATCGCATCTGCATCAACGATGGCAAATGTAATGTACAATGGTGAGCCTATTTACATTGAACATGTTGATCAAGACAAAGGAGTAGCAACAATCCATACTCTGGATAACCCAAGCAATAAACAAAGTGTTTCTGTAACAAGTTTACAAGAACAGTAATTTTTCAAAATGAAAAATATAATGACCAGGCGGGACTGTCCCATAAGTGTCTGATCACCAGGCTAAACTACTAAATATAGGTGTATATATATTTACCATTCGCTTATATTTAGGCTGGTCAGTGTCTGATACTTTGTTTAGGATAGCCCCGTCTTTTTACATACTAATTCTGAAAATTCTTATATAATTTCACTTCACATACATGTAAAATAGGTTTATCGTACTTTTTTAAAAAAGGGGAAGAACCTAAAATGAACAAACCTATCATAAATCCTCATATTGCTCTAGCCATAGGTGTGATTTCCGTTTCAACATCGGCTATTTTTGTAAAGTTAGCCGATGCTCCTGCTGGTGTGATTGCGTTTTATCGATTATTTTTTTCTTTTTTAATCATTGCTCCGCTATTTTTTCTCAAATATCGAAGGTCGTTAGCGGAAGTGACGAAAAGGGATTGGATGTTTTCGGCGGTTGCTGGAATTTTGTTAGCCTTCCATTTTATCCTTTGGTTTGAATCGTTGAATTATACTTCTGTAGCTAGTTCTGTCGTTTTAGTAACGTTGCAACCGTTATTCGCTTTCGTCGGTACGTATTTCTTTTTTAAAGAAAAAGTCGGCGTGATCGGTATTATTAGTGGTGTTCTAGCCATTGTTGGTAGCATTATCATCAGTTGGGGAGATTATCAAATAAGTGGCTGGGCGTTATTTGGAAATATGCTCGCGCTACTCGCATGTGCATTTGTCACTGGATATCTCCTGTTTGGTCAAGACGTGCGAAAACGGATCGACGTCATTCCATATACATTTATCGTCTACGGAATTAGTTCTATTACACTTCTTATTTACGTATTATTGCTCGGTAATCCATTAGTAGGCTATCAAACAAGTGATTGGATGTATTTTATTTTATTAGCGCTTATACCGACTTTATTAGGACATTCTTTGTTTAATTGGGTCATAAAATGGGTCAGTACAAACATGATTTCAATGAGCATTTTATTCGAACCCGCAGGAGCGATTATCCTTGCGTATTTTATTTTAAACGAGCGCCTTACTTGGACACAGGTCGTTGGAGGCATCGTCGTCATTATTGGTGTCGCCATCTTTTTGAAAACAGAGTCAAAACCAAAAGTAGCTAGATCCGAAGCGGCTTAAAGATAATGAACAAATAAAAATTTAACAGTTAATCGAATTTTAATGAATTAATTTCACTCTATGAAAGCGCTGGAATTGTTTGTTATAATAGAACATAATTTCAGAATTAGGGTGATGACATGGGACCTGAGAAGCTACAAAAAGTGATCGAAGCAGCAAAGCTTTATTACTTACTTGATCATAATCAAAGTGATATCGCGAAGGAACTAGGTGTATCCAGGCCAACAGTTTCAAGGCTTCTTCAACAAGCAAAGGAAGAAGGCATCGTTCAAATAAAAATTATCGACCCGACCGAAAATATTGAAAGCTTATCCAAAAAAAATGAACAAAAGTTCAATTTTAAAAAAGTGATTGTGGCTCAAATACCACAATATGAAGATCATGTCATAAAGACGTATTTAGGGGAAGTATCCGCTAATTACTTACATGAGGTTGTCGATGATGGTGATATTTTAGGAGTTACATGGGGAACAACTCTATACCACACTGCGGTTGAATTAAATCAAAAGTCGGTAAAAGATGTGAAAGTTGTTCAGCTAAAAGGTGGTGTGAGCCACTCTGAAACGAATACACATATGAATGAAATTCTTTATATGTTTGGCAAGGCATATAATACAGCTCCGCTTCACCTTCCGTTACCGGCCATTGTCGATCATGTTGTCGTAAAACAAGCAATGGAGGCTGACCGTCATATAAAACGAATTTTAGAACTAGGGAAAGAGGCGAATATTGCGCTGTTCACTATTGGGCCAATAAAGTCTCATTCATTACTGTTTCAATTAGGGTACTTTACAGAAGAGGAAGTTGATGAACTTATGTCGAAAGCTGTCGGTGACATTTGTTCACGTTTTTTTGACGAGAACGGCGACATTTGTAATGAACAATTAAATGCTCGAACTTTAGGGATTGAACTTAGTGAGTTAAAAAAGAAAGAACACTCTATTCTAGTTGCAGGTGGCCCTGCAAAAATAGATGGAATTTATGGCGCACTTAAGGGTGGATATGCGAATGTATTAGTGACCGACCAGTATACAGCTAAGTTTTTATTGGATAAATAAGACTATTTTCGGTCCTCTCAGGCAGCAGGAGTACTTGGCAACTTTCAAAGTGTAACAAATTCATATTTATCCTTTTGACTAAAAAAGAGGCTGTTCCAAAAGAAAGTGTCAGACATTTGTGGAACAGCTTCTTTTTCAATTGTAAAAATAGAATGTTGCAAATGTAAAATAGAGATAGTCTGAATAGAGGCATTTGTAAGTGGAAAAACGAATTTTTTGTCAAAAAGCGAAAAATCGGAAAGAATTATTTTTACAAATGTTCAATAAAGCGTTTACAAATGATCAGTGCATCTGTTATATTATCAATGTACTGATCATGATCATGAAATGAACAAACTTTTTTAAGAAAAATGAAATCGTTCACCTATAAGGTAGAGGTTCCAATTTTAAAAGAGTTTTGTACTATTCTATTAAACTATTAAACATTTGAGGTGAAAGACTATGAATATTTTATGGGGAATTTTTGGTATTACTACAGTATTTTTTATTGCATTTTTATTTTCAAGTAATCGCAAAGCAATTAAGCCAAGAACTGTCTTTGGTGGCTTAGCTATTCAAATTTTATTTGGGGTCATCGTTTTAAGATGGGAATTTGGGAAGGAAAAATTACAACAATTAGCTTTAGGGGTTAACGCAATTATTGAATATGCTAATGAAGGAATTGAGTTTTTATTTGGGGGATTATTTGTAGCAGATAATGTGGGGTTTATATTTGCCTTTCAAGTTTTACCAGTTGTTATCTTTTTCTCGGCACTAATTTCCGTTCTTTATTATATTGGAGTTATGCAGTTTGTTATTAAAATATTAGGTGGAGTACTTTCAAAATTACTAGGAACTAGTAAGGCTGAGTCTCTATCAGCAGCAGCGAATATTTTCGTCGGACAAACGGAAGCACCATTAGTTGTAAGACCATTTTTAGCAAAAATG
This sequence comes from Anaerobacillus arseniciselenatis, assembly GCF_001865995.1. Classification (GTDB taxonomy): domain Bacteria; phylum Bacillota; class Bacilli; order Bacillales; family Anaerobacillaceae; genus Anaerobacillus; species Anaerobacillus arseniciselenatis. Next base: position 31,235 of record NZ_MLQQ01000021.1, read on the forward strand.
ACGAAATCAGAACTTTTTGCGGTTATGACTGGGGGATTAGCTTCAGTTGCCGGTTCGGTTTTAATTGGTTATTCGTTATTAGGGATACCGTTAGAGTATTTATTAGCAGCAAGTTTCATGGCAGCTCCAGCAGGTTTAATTATCGCGAAAATTATGCTTCCTGAAACAGAACGTTCGCAGACGTCAGACGACATACAATTAGAAAAAGATACAGAAACAGCAAACGTTATTGATGCGGCAGCTCGTGGAGCAAGTACAGGTCTTCAATTAGCGCTTAACATTGGTGCGATGTTACTTGCATTTATCGCATTAATTGCTTTAGTTAATGGCCTTTTAGGGGCAGTTGGTGGAGTATTTGGCTTTGAAGGTTTAACACTTGAAATGATACTTGGAGTATTATTTGCACCAATCGCCTTTGCAATCGGCGTACCGTGGGCAGAGGCTGTTCAAGCAGGTGGATTTATCGGACAGAAGTTAATTTTAAATGAGTTTGTCGCTTACGCATCATTTGCGCCACAAATTGATGAACTTTCACCGAAAGCCGTTGCGGTCATCAGTTTTGCACTATGTGGTTTTGCCAACGTATCTTCAATGGGAATTTTATTAGGTGGATTAGGAAATCTAGCGCCAAACCGACGTCAAGATATTGCAAGACTAGGGATGAAAGCAGTATTAGCAGGGATGTTAGCTTCATTATTAAGTGCATCAATTGCAGGGATGTTATTTTAATCATTAATGAACCTGTTGTCTAAGGGCATAGTAAGGGTTAGTTGAGTTCGAAGCCATCATTTAAAAATCTCGTAATAAGAAAGGAATAGATACAATGACTAATATAGCAAAAATGATTGATCATACAGCATTAAAAGCAAACACAACAAAGGAACAAATTGAGATTCTATGTAGTGAAGCTAAACAATACGACTTTGCTTCTGTATGTGTTAATCCGACTTGGGTTGAAACGGCAGCTACAATGTTAAAAAGTACGGGTGTCGATGTTTGTACAGTAATAGGTTTTCCGTTAGGGGCCAATACACCTGAAACAAAAGCATTTGAAACAAACGATGCGATTGAAAAAGGAGCAACAGAAGTTGATATGGTCATCAATGTAGCGGCATTAAAGGCAGGGAATGACGAACTAGTTGAACGCGATATTCGTGCCGTTGTTGAAACTGCGCAAGGAAAAGCATTAACGAAAGTTATTTTTGAAACATGCCTTTTAACAAAAGAGGAAATTGAGCGTGCTTGTCGTTTATCTGTAAAAGCAGGAGCTGATTTTGTTAAAACGTCTACTGGTTTTTCAACGGGTGGAGCAACTGTGGAAGATATCGCGTTAATGAGAAAGACAGTAGGTCCAGATGTAGGAGTAAAAGCATCAGGTGGCGTGAGAAGTGTAGAGGACGCTAAGGCAATGATCGTAGCTGGCGCTACACGAATTGGAGCGAGTTCCGGAGTTTCAATTGTCAATGGTGAAACGTCAACGTCAGACTATTAATAAAAAAGAGGGTTAATCATGAAAGAAATATTATTAAGTTTACTTGCTGGGGTAATTATTGGGCTTGTTTTTAAAAGTTTAAAATTACCTTTACCAGCCCCACCTGTACTTGCAGGGATTATGGGTATCGTCGGGATCTTTTTAGGTGGCTTGATTTTCACCCAGGTAGTAAAATTGTTTTCATAAAAGTTGAGAAAAAAGTTAAATTGTTGAAATAAAAAGGTGTATATAATACATCTTTTTATTTCATATTATTGGTAACTGACGGAATGAGAGCAACGTAAAGAAGTTAGTTATTATAGGAATAATTAACAGAAAATTCGTATTGAAAGTGTGGAGACGATATGAACAAAGAAATGCTTATAAACGAAGCAAAAATTGCTAGAGAAATGGCTTATACACCGTATTCTAAATTTAAAGTCGGAGCAGCACTTTTAACGAAAAGTGGTGACGTATTCCGGGGTTGTAATATCGAGAATGCAGCCTATAGTTTGTGTAACTGTGGTGAAAGAACTGCTTTATTTAATGCTTATTCAGAAGGTGCGACAGAGTTTGCTGCTTTAGCTGTTATCGCTGATACGGAGCGGCCAGTCCCACCTTGTGGGGCTTGTCGTCAAGTGATCGCCGAACTGTGCGACCCGAACATGCCGGTATATCTATCGAATTTAAAAGGGAATGTACAAGAAACGACAGTTGCAGAGTTATTGCCTGGTGCTTTTATGCCAGAGGATTTGAATAAATAATATTTGTTCAAGTGATTTAATATAAAAAAAGACGTGCCAAACTTAATTAGTTTGTTGCACGTCTTTTTACTCGTCCATAAAGTATATATTTTGGAACTGGAAAGTTGTTTATTCTAATTAAATTGGCTCGATCAACTCGGATCCATTATGAGTCGGTTTGTTAACTGCCGTTGAAATTTCGTAAGCAGTCATATGTTCTGATGGGAGTGGTTTAATAAGTTGTTGTAAGTAATCGGTATCCCTTATATCAGGGTTGAGCCAATCATCTTGATGTTTATTTTCAAGTAATAAAGGCATCCGATCGTGCAAATTTGCCATCATTTCGTTTGGTGAAGTAGTCACAATCGTGCAAGTAAAAATGTCCTCTTCTGTGGTAGGGTCGTTCCACTTTTCCCACAACCCTGCAAATGCAAACAATTTCTTATTTTTCAGGTGAATAAAATACGGCTTTTTCTTTCCATCTTCTGTACGCTTCCATTCATAAAACCCACTAGTAGGTATAATACACCTTCGCGACTGGAATGCTCGTTTAAAGCTAGGCTTTTCTGCGAGTGTCTCTCCTCTGGCATTGATCATCTTGTAAGCGATTTTTTTATCTTTTGCCCATGGCGGGATTAATCCCCAATGTAGCTGCCCAGCACGATTTTCCTTTCCGTTATTAATGACTGCTAATACTCGTTGGCTAGGCGCAATATTAAAACTTTGCTCAAATGTGAATGAATTTTCAATTGCGTATTCGTTGATCAGTTCTTGCTCAGTACTGTATAAAGTGAAACGCCCGCACATGAATCTCACCTACTTTTTCGTCTTTTAAAGTAGAATACCTCTTCCATAAAGTAGTTTCAAGAGAGTGAAACTCAATTACCTAAAATGAGTCATATCAAACTATATGTAGTTGCGAGTGGTTTAACGCAACTACATATAGTTAATTAAGGGCGATAATATTGAATTATGAAATTCATTAAAGTAGAGAGAGTTATTTAGAAAATAACTTCGGGAGAAAAACGTGAATTAAGGGAGAAAAATTATTACATGGGGAGTAAATTCCGGAGTACGGGGAGAAAGTCACGATTTATGGGAGTAAATTCAGATTACGGACTAGAAACTCACGAGTTACGAGAGTAAGAGTACTGTCATTATTAGAAAATCCCTACGATTAATTGTTTAATAGTCATAAGGATTTAGTGTTTTTATAAGCATATGTTAAAATAAATGTTGTTAAAGATTAACTTATTTAAAATTGAAGTTTGAGATTCCTTTAAGTTTAAGGTGTGCTTAAACTTTTCTACTGAGAGAACATAATACTAAACCGACATGAAAGGGATTTTTAGAAATGAGCTTAGAACATGAAACAACAAACCTTCGTCATACTTTATCGAAAAAAAGGCGTGGGGATGATAAAGGTAAACGGAGACTTATGATAACAATCAGTACCACGATCTTAGCCATCCTTGCTTGGGGAGTGTTACTTTATGGGGGATATACAGTCGCGTATAACTACTTCGAAGAGACTCATAGTCAGCTAGATGAACAGATTCAAGAAATAAAACTTCAAAATGAAGAGGTTTTTTCGAAGTTGGAGCACTTTAATGCAGAATTAAAAGACTCTAACGAGGAGTTAACATTAATAAAAGGTGAACTAGACTATATTAAGGAATCATTAGAAATTACAGGTGAGACGATTACTGGTAGCGATGAGACGAGAGTGATTTTACAAGAACGTATGACAGAACTAGACAAGCGCTTAAATGAATTACAATCGCAATTAATTAAATTGGAGGAAGCAGCCCGTGCTCATTAAAATACAGATCTTTTTCTTGTTTTTATTGGCACCCATTATCGGTTCACTCCTCTTTTTTACACAATTGAACCCATATTCTAGTATTGAAGAAGCTAATTTAATAGATCAGTACACAGAAATAGAGGATCAAAGTGATTGGATGCAACAATTTCTTTTTGAAAAAAGAGAAGTTATCACTGAGACTAAACAGATTGTTCAAGATTCAAATGAAGTATTAGGTTATATTCAAAATAACGCCTATGAAGAGCTATCCGATTATTTGGTGCAACAAGAGAGAATAGAATCTTTAGTAGAAGCAAGTACTGGTTACCAACAAAGGTCAACGAATTTAATTGAACAATTATTAGCCACAATGTTAGGCGACCCAATAGGACAAACGTTCGGGGAAAATTCGATCGTAAAAGTATATTCTCTTGAAGAGGCGGGATATCGGGGCTTTATGGCAAAAGTCCGTGTACTTCACCCTGATGGAATTCGTATGGTGTTAGCGAATGACGAAATTGCGAGTAGCGGTGAAACGACGAGCCAAGCTGCAAAAAGATCTGATGCAATATTAGCGATCAATGCAGGTGGATTTGCTAGTCAGGGCGGTCAACTCCATCCAATTGGAATTACAGTGATCGACGGGGAGATCGTTACCTTTTACGATACGAGCATTAGTTTTATCGGTTTTAATCAAACAGGCAATTTAGTAGGGGGAAATATTACTTCTAGAGAAGAAATTAAAGAATTGGGCGTGCAACAAGGAGCAAGCTTTCATCCGACATTATTGAAGGATGGTGAGAAGCTCCCAATTCCGGCAAGGTGGGCAAACGCTAGACATCCACGAACATTAGTCGGACACTTCACGAATGGAGATCTCTTTTTTATGGTGATTGATGGACGGAGAGCAGGATGGAGTGAAGGAGTAACATTAGAAGACGCTCAAGAAAAATTGTTAGAATTTAACATTCGTGATGCCTATAATTTAGATGGTGGAGGTTCTAGTACGTTTTACTACGATGGCGAGGTTTTAAACAAACCGTCCGGAGGGCAAGAACGGAGAGTCACGACAAATATCGTCATTTTACCGTAATGGCAGTAGCATAATGAAAACAACAGTAAATATGGGGAATAATAAAAAGGAAAAATCTAACTATCAGTCGAACATTGGTAGTTAGATTTTTTTTATGAAAAAAAGGCGGGTGCTTTTGCGAACGAACGTCTGAGATTTGTAAGAAGGTCAAGGTGAAGTGAGGGAAAGCACCCGACTTTTCATATTAGAAGGTAACGTTTAATCGCCATAAAGATTTTGTATTTGTGATAAGATAATTTTTCCAAAAAAAATTTAGTAAGAACGAAAACTTTTTAGTTATGTCACGAGGTATATATAGTGAAGTAGTTAAGAAAGGAGGAAATTTCTTAATGGAAAAAGAGTTAATAAATAAAGTGAAGAATGGTGACCGTCAGGCATTTAAACAATTGTATGATCTACATTTTGATTATGCGATGAGGGTGGCAACAGCAGTAACAAAAAATCAGAATACGGCTAGTGATGTTGTTCAAGAAACATTTATTCGAGTGTATAAGAATATCGGAGATTTTGATTGTGACAAAGCATTTAAACCGTGGTTTTATCGAATTTTAATTAATGAGTGTAATCGTTATTTAAAAAAACAGGCAAAAGTAATTCCGATGGAGATCGACGATAAAGTAAAATTGGAACCACAAATCGATGCTCATCATTTCGAAGAATACGAAGATTTATATGATGCGATCCAAAGTCTAGATGACACCCAACGAATACCAATCGTTCTAAAATATTTAAATGATTTTACAGAAATGGATATCGCCTTAGCGCTTGAATTAAATATTAACACAGTGAAATCGAGACTGTTTAAGGGGAAGCGAAAGCTAAAAGAACTTTTACTGAAAATAAGGGAGGCGTAACCGATGAAGAAAGATAACTTCGATAAAAAAGTAAAAGATAGTTTCATCGAAGGAACTGATTATGATCCGAAGTTAAAGGATGATATATGGAATAACATCGAAAAGGAAATTGAAAATGAACAATCGGAAACTATTAACGTACCGACAAGAACTCGTGCTAAAGGAAAAAAGAAAAGAGGGTATCGGAAGGTAGGGATGCTCGCTTCAATGGCTGCATCACTTGTGCTCGCTCTTACCCTCGTAACAACAGATACAGGAAGTGCGTTTATTGACCAAGTGCGACAAATGTTCGAGCCTGAAAAAACTGTTACTGAACAAATTGAAGGCATTGAAAATGAAAGTGATGTTTCACTACATGAAGGTCAGGCAGGGTATGTAATCTATTTTGATAAAGAAATGTACTCAATGATTGATGTAGAAGGAAAAGATCGAATTATTTTCAATGAAGAGTTACCTGAAATCTATCCAGAAGTGTATATGGAAATCTCACAAACCGAGGAAAGTGCTCTTAACTTAGCGACCAAAATGTACGAACAATTACAACAACAATATCCAAAAGTGTTAGAAGTTGATGAAGTTGAGTGGCCGATCGAAAGCTTTGTCGTTCACGCAGTAGGTGGAACAGGTGGTTATGAATGGGATGACCCAGTTGTAAGATATTATTTTTTTAGTAACGAGCAAGGTGGAAGCTTTGTTGTAAAACAAAAATACTTTTTAGAAGCAGGGGAAGGTCATGGAGCACGGTTTGAGCATATGCTAGAACAGTTTTATATGTATGATGCATCTGAAAATTAATCAAAGAACATTAAACGATAATTTGGCGGTAAGAGGGTGGGCCAAAAGTGTCTGACACCACTTTATATAGACAAAAAGGCTTTAATGTATGTCTATTTGTAGGTGTGAAACGGTGTCTGACTTGTTTTGGCCCAACCTCCGCCAACCTTTAAATGGGGAGTGGAAAAAAATGAAAAAACTCTTGCTATTATTGTTACTAAGCTTAGTATTAGCTTTCAGCTCAGCGTGTACACAAACGGACACAAATGAGCCTGAAAACGACGCTGATCAAAAGGAACAAATGAACGAAGAAATTGGTGAAAAAGAAAAAACTCAAGATGAGAGTGAAGAAAATAATATAAGTAAAGAAGAGCCTGTCACCGAAGATACAGAAAAAAGTGACGAAAAGGAAACAAATGAAGAACAACAAACTGGCGACGTTACCGAGGGAGAAAAAGAAGAACCAACCGAAGAGCAATACCGAAGTAATGTCGACACTCTAAAAGAAAAAGAAATTGTAGGAAAAGAGCTTAATGATGTGGAGCTACTATTAGGTAGGCCGACTGTCGAGGCGAAAGATGCTATTTTACACGTTTGGAGATACGATTATCCAAGTGAAGGGTATTTCTTTGATAATCAACTTAACGCAGTTGATGTTGAGGGACTGTACAACGAGCAAATGGAAGCTCAATTGATGGTGTTTTTTGAAAATGATATTGCCACTTCATACTCAATCTACTATTTAAAAGAAGATGAAATCATGCATTATCTCGAAACTGAACATGGATCTGAGGAATATTCCGCAAGTAGAGATTAACAGTTCAAAAAGTGTCAGCCCCTTTTTAAAGCACATCTTTACGAGTGCAATTAAAGGTTAGCTGACACTTTATTTTATATGTAAAGGTATAGAAATTGAAAAGGTTGTTCCTTCACCTTTTTTACTATTAATTTTGAGTGTCCCTTGCATTGCCTGGATCATGTCAGAAACGACAATCAACCCTAATCCAGTTCCTGTTTCTTTTGTTGTATAGTATGGAGTATATAGCTTAGAAATTTCTTCTGGTGTCATACCGACCCCTGTATCACTAATGTTAATTACGATATTATTTTCATGGCCGCTACGTACTATGAATTTTAAAACACCGCCATTTGGCATCGCTTCAATTGCATTTTTTCCAATGTTAATTAAACATTGCAGTAACTCTTGCTGGTCATATTTTGCAGTAAGCTCTTTACAAGCCTCGTCAATTTCTGTCATCAATTCAACTTGATTCATAACTGCGTAGGGAGCTAATATGTTCGTTGAGTTTAAAGTGTCATTTGTAATATTTCCAATAGCTACATCTTTTTCTTTCGGCCTAGCAATTGATAAATAATCATTAATAATTGCTTCTGCTCTATTCAGTTCACTGAGTGCGAGTTTAAGATAATCAAATTTTTTCTCATTGGCGATGGTGTTATCTTGTAATAGTTTTAGAAATCCTTTTGTGACCGTTAACGGATTGCGAACTTCATGTGAGACACTAGCCGCTAGTTGACTAACAATTTGTAGTCGTTCGGTTTCCTTAATTTTATTTATGATCCTGATGTTTTCAATCATTTTTTCGATTAAATAAGTAAGTAATGCCATCGCTAAGCTTTGTATGAAAATATAATATAAAGCTACAATTATTATAGAGTTAGAACTGCTAAGAATTACTATAGCTGTTAGTACAACAATTAACGAGCTCATTATTGAAATGCCCATGTTCATTAAAATTTTAATTCCAGTTTTAGATTTGAAATAATTGTTCCGTAAAAGTGGGACAAAAATAATGATGAAAGTTGTTGCCAATATGCTAATCCACACTCCATCTGCACTAATAATAAAGCGATAGAAATTCGTGATAAAGTATAAAGGGATGGCGACCACATAGCCACCATATAGTGCCCCAATAATTAGTGGGATTTGTCGTAAGTCAAAAACAAACTCTTCAGAAACAGTTACAGGAAAACTTAGACATAGCATAATCGAAACAGCTAATAAAAAGGTTATAAAATGGTTTCTATATGAAGGTTTAACCTTTTTTAAGTCTACGAGAAATATTTGATAAACATATAACGGGATAATGATAAAAAGCACATTCAGTAAAAAATTAATAGAGTTCAATCGAGAGCCTCCAAACAACAATTGAGTATAAAGTCCTAGTTAATCTATAGGGTATTATGAAAATATTAACAATTCATAAACCTTTTTTACTATTATACTATTTAGCAAAATTAATTTATAGTAAAATTCCATTTTTTATACTTTTGTACTAATTTTGTAATATTTATATGGAAAAAGAATGAGAGAATAGATATAAAAGTGAATAAATCTCCTTAATTAGTAAAAAAATAACATCGGTTTGTAATGAATATATTTTTAAGGAGATGAATGAATGAACAACAGAATATGGAAGTTAATGCTTATTTTACTTTTAGTGGTAGGTGCGCAGCTGTCTGTAGTTGGGGTTGGGCATGCGAACGAGGTTGAGGAACTAGGGAAGGTTGAGCAACAGTGGTGGTGGAAGAAAGATCGTGATAAGGAAACTCCACCTGAAGATTTACCACGCTTAGGCGGTGGGTCTGAAAATCCAGAGAGAATTCAAGAACAACCAATATCAAATATTATTTTACAACAGCGGTACCCAGAAACTGTTTTTTTACAAGGGCCAGAAACAGAAAATAAAATAGCGATCACGTTTGACGATGGCCCTGATCCGCGCTTCTCAGAACAAGTATTAGATGTACTAGCAGAATATAATGTTCCGGCAACCTTTTTTGTGATGGGTTCAAGAGCTATAGCTTATCCAGAAATTGTGGAGCGCATGGTCGCTGAAGGTCATATTATTGGGAACCATACGTATTTCCATCCAAATCTCGTCAAGGAAGGCGACTTAGCGACATTAGAAAGAGAAGTAACTAGAACAGAAGATACCCTTAACGACATTATTGGCTATCGCACCAAGCTATTCCGCGCTCCGTACGGATTTTTGTATAATGAGTTAGTTGAAAAATTAGCTGAAATGACGTATTCCATTATCGTTTGGTCCGTCGACTCATTAGATTGGCAAGAAGATCCACCAGAGGTGATTGCCGACAACGTCACTAATAACGTACACCCAGGAGCAATCATCCTCATGCACGATGGTGGTGATTGGGACGATGATCGCACAAATACGATCGCATCTCTACGCGAAATCATCCCAACATTACTAGAGCAAGGGTATGAGTTCGTTACCGTTCCAGAATTGTTGAACATCCCGTATCAAAAGTAGGTGACTTATTCACAAGGGGTTGGCCTGTAAATAAGTTGCTACGGGAAAGTTCACTTTCTTTAATTGAGCACGCCTTAGCAACTATTTTACATTAATGTTGGTGAAAGTGAACTTTCACTGGTGTCAGACACCCTTCGTGGACAAATCGACAAAATGTCCGTCTCCAGTGGACATTATAATAATGAATATATAGTTCTACAAAAAAAGTTCAAGGGGCTGCCTTGAGCTTTTTCTGTTCTGCTTTGTACTTAGTATCAATCACGTGTATTTATCTCTTCATTCTTTTAACAGTTAGTATAACTACTTACCCATCATCATTTCACATTTAAAGTTTTTACTTGGCTTTGCTCCAAGTGTATTATGATGTTCCTCATATTTAACTCTCGCTTCAGCTACTGTAAGATCCTCATGTTTTTGTAAAAATTGTCCAAAGTTACATACTTCAGGGGTATTGCCACCATCTTTTTCTTGTTCCATTGCTAATGTATTTCCTGCTCCAAATACTAATAACGCTGAAGTTAATACAGTTACTACTAATGCTTTCATACCAATCAACTCCTTTAAATTTATATTTCAAGAGTAAGATAGAAAAATGGAGCAATGATGGTGAGATTATTACAAATAAATGAACGAAAAAGATTTTTATTTTGTAATTAATCTAAAGAACTCTTGTCAGGTGAAAAAGAATAACGTTGTACCTATGTCGTTACACGGAGAAACAAAGATACACATCAAAAACTAGGGAAATACGCCCTGAAATTTGAAGATATGCCCCAAAAAAAAGAAATACGCACCTAACTCCGAAAATACGCCCCAAACCAGCTTCTTACACAAACTCAAAACTCAAAACTCCCTACGCCTTAAGTCTTAGTTAAATTCAGACTCCAGATCATTCCACTTACTGTAAATTTCAAATAATATTAAGTCAAGGTAATAAAGTCACAAACATGAACTGTTATCCTAGAAAAATATTACCAAAAATAACCATTTGGTGTATAATTTATTTGTTTGAGGAAAAAAGGGGGAGAAGTAATTGCAGTTGTTACGTTTTATCATTGGTCGGAAGATATTAGTTACTTTGATGGTAGTATTTATTTTTATAGTGGGGATATTTGCAGCTAACAAGCTTGACCGTGAATTATTCCCAGCCATTTCATTTGATGGAGCCCAAATTTATGCTAGTGCGGGTCAAATGACAACGCTAGATGTTGAAGAACAAGTAACTAAGCCAATAGAACAAGTATTGCAAAATATTAATGGTATTAAGTCCATTGATAGTTCGTCATCTGTCGGAGTAAGTTCAATTATCGTCATGGCAGAAGAAGGATTAGGTGAAGAAGTTTATACAGAGATTGAAAGTACAATGCGAGGGTTTGAAAACGATCTTAGTGGGGTTGATTTTATATCAACATTCCAGTTTTCTACAGAGCAACCGTATGAATTTTATATGACAATTACGAATGGCTCAAACGCTGAGATGTCTCAATTTGCAAAGAAAACGCTGAAATCAAGGCTCGAAGCATTACCAGAAGTTCGTACAGTTTCTCTTAACGGTTTCGAAGAAAAAGAAGTAATCGTCGAGTTGAATTTACAAAAGCTACAAGAGAACGGTCTTACTCAACAACAAGTGATTCAAATCATTCAGCAATCGAATATCGATACTTCTGTAGCCACCTTAGAGGAAGAAGAAGGTAAGCCGACAGTCCGGTGGACGACTTCATTTAATGAGTTAGATGATATTAAAAATCTTCAAATCCCATCTGCTCAAGGGATCGTTGAACTTAATGAAATAGCAAAAGTATTTGAAGAGAAAAACACATCAACATCGATTGGTTGGCAAAATGGTGATAGAGACTTTATTTTTGTACAGATTGGTCGAGCAAATGGTACGACACAGATAGAGATGGCAGAGAGTGTCAGAGCAGAAATTGAAAAAATAAGAGCAGAAGGCCTTGTCAATGGATTTCAACTTAACGAGTTAGTTGCACAAGCAGACTATGTTACAGATGCGCTCGAAGGTGTAAGTACGAATGTTTTAATTGGAGGGTTACTTGCATTAGTTATTCTCATCTTATTTTTACGAAACCTTCGCGCAACGATGATTATCGCCTTATCGATCCCGTTATCGATCCTCTTAACATTTACTGGAATGTGGCTGTTTGACCATAGTTTCAATATATTAACACTTATCGGTTTAGGGCTAGGTATCGGAATGATGGTAGATTCTTCAATCGTTATTTTGGAATCGATTTACCGTAAAAAAGAGCAAGGCTTACAAAACCTTGAGGCTGTTTTACAAGGGGTAAAAGAAGTAGCAACAGCAGTTTTTGCATCAATGTTGACAACGATTGTCGTATTTGTACCGATTGGATTACTTGGTGGTGAGATGGGTCAGTTTATGGTCATTCTTTCCTTAATTGTAGTCGTTACGCTCGTAAGTTCCGTTATTGTAGCTTTTACATTAATTCCAACGTTAAGTGAGAATTTCTTGAAATTAAAAAAGAAGAAAAGAGCGCGTAGCGAAGGGGTTATTATTAGTAAATATGGAAAGCTCGTTTCTTGGATTACGAGGAAAAAACGTAATCGCTATAGTATAATTACAATTTTTATGGTTGTTTTTATTAGCTCGATCATGTTAGTAACAAAAATCCCAATGACTGTAATGCCTGATGTATTAAATCGATATGCAGAGCTAATGGTTCAACTTGAGAGTGGTCTCACTCCAGCAGAACGTGAAGAAGTAGCGCTTAAAATCAATCAAAAAATTTCTGCCATTGACGATGTTGAAAGCAATTTAATTAATGATAATATCGATATGTTTTATTTGCTGATCAATATGACACCTGAAGAAGAAGCTACTGTCGAGCAGAGAATAGTGAATGAAAATATTAATAGAGCTTTACGTGACCTTCAAGATGAATACCCGATAATAGGAGTAGCAACAGCAGACTTTACAGGAATGAGTTATCCGGTAGTTCTTGAAATTAAAGGGAATGATCTAGAACAACTGAGTGAAATCGCCTCTAACGTTATAAGTGAAATGACTTCTGTTGAAGGCCTTGTTGGAATAACATCATCAGCAAACCGGAAACTAAATGAAGAGTTAATTGAATTAAAAACAGATCAGATGAAAGAAGATGGCGTGACGGCACTTCAAGTATTCGGACAATTTCAAGAGTGGTCTTCGCGTATACCTGTAGGCGAAATAAGGCTTAGTGATACAGCATCATCCATCTTCGTGACAACAAACATAGACATCAATGATAAATCAAGTTTTTTAGAACAAGAAATCCCAACGATGGGCGGTATGCAAAAATTATCAACGTATATCGACTTAATGCCAACTGAAGTTCCTTCAGAGATTAAAAGAAAAGACGGCGAAAGAATGATAACGGTAATGGCCGATCTTGAAGATAGAGATTTAGGCTCAGTCAATCGTGATATTGAAGAGCTCCTATCTGATTTTAACGTACCTGCTGGCTACACAATAGGAGTCGGTGGTAGCTTGCAAGAGCAACAAGAAGCACAACAAGAAATGTTAATGATTTTAGGAATTGCGATTTTCCTTGTTTACGTAGTTATGGCTGTCCAATTTAATAGTTTGATCCATCCGTTTATCGTTATGTCAATCATTCCAATGACAGCAACAGGTGCATTGTTAGGTTTATTAATCACACAATCGGAGTTAAGTGTACTTTCGGGAATGGGGATGGTGTTCTTAATCGGGATCGTTTTAAATAATGCGATTTTGTTAATCGACCGTACGAAGCAATTAAGACTAGAGGGGTATGATGTTAAGGATGCCGTAGTTGAAGCTGGAAAAAACCGTATACGTCCGATTTTTATGACAACATTAACAACAGCAGGTGGCATGTTCCCGTTGGCGATCGCCTCGGGTGCAGCAAGTAATTATCAATCACCACTTGCGATAGTCATCATTTCAGGGCTACTGTTTGCAACGTTAATTACATTGCTACTAATCCCATCTGTCTACATGCTATTCGAAGACATAAAAAGAGGATTACAATCTTTGGTGTCTCCCACCCGCCGTGGACAAAAACGTAAAATGTCTGTCTCCAGTGGAATAATTGAAAAGTAGTATTAAAGGGGCTATCCAAAAATAAAGTGTCAGACACCGTTTGGCACCAAATATAGACGGATAATTAATTTATACGCCTATATTTAGTAAGTTCTACATGGTGTCAGATACTTATGGGGTAGCCCCGTTTTCAGTTGCTTCTAATAAAGGTAAGCGAGTACTAAATGTTGTAATTTTATCGTTAGAAAAGCATGAAATACTGCCGCTATGTTTCTCAATAATTTTTCGGCAAACAAATAAGCCAATTCCAGTTCCTAATTCTTTTGTCGTATAAAAAGGTTCAAAAATGATGTTCATTGTTTTATCAGGGATACGTGGTCCGTTGTTAGATATGTTAATGATAACCTCATCACCTTCAGTAAAAGAACAAACGGTGATTTTACGAGGTTTTTCTTTTTTGGTAATCGCATCGATTGAGTTCATCAATATATTTAAAAATACTTGTTTAATTTCATTTTTATTAGCACTAACTTGTGCATCTGTCTTAAAATTAGACGTCACATCGACATCGATATCGACAATGCTAGGGTATAAGAATTGAATAATATCTTCTAACAATAGATGTACTTTTAAAATCTCTTTCCGTTGCTCTTGTGCTCCTTCATTTTTAGAAGTATGAAGGAATTGCGTTATTCGAAACTTCAGTTGATCGAGTTCGTGGTCAATGATATCTATATACTTTAAATTAGGATAATCTGTTTTTAGTAATTTCACAAACCCGATGACTGAGGTTAATGGATTTCTAAACTCATGAACGAAACTTGAAGACATTTGGCCAAGCAAAGTAAGCTTATCTTTATGTGATTGGTTGATAAAGTAATTCTTCTCTTCAATCTCTTCTTCTTTTAAAAATGTATATCTTTTTACAGCTAAAAAAATAAAGTGATCAAATTTTAAATTGATTTTATCAATCACTGCTTGAAGTTGTTCAATTTCAATTCCAGATAAAAAAGTTTGTTTAATGATAAGTGAGCGGCCGTAATTTACATTGTGGACAAAATCTCCAATATTAATGTTTGCTTCGACACGTTCTTTAGCGACTTTATGAGCAAGTTGTTTAAGGTCATCGTCACGTAAAGTATCGGTTAATGTCCTTTTTACTAGCTGGTACATGAGGTAGCCGTTTTCTTTTATTACTTGCTTTTGTGTATCGGTGGCATCAATTAATATATTTTCCCACCAATCTTCTAATATCCTGTTTTCGTTTTTTTCGAAAAAACCTATTAAATAAGTATTGGTTGATACTGAACTCACTTTTCTCACCGCTCCTGTATTAAATACTAATTATATTAAATTCTACGAATAATCTATTATACCTTTTGAAATATCGAAATAGTTTAATAATATTTTTATGCGTAAAAATTGACAGTTGGTTAATTGGTAAGCAGAAAGTTGGAAGGTTGGACTGTTGGAACACCGAACTTTTAGAGGCAGTTTCTCGTTGCGTAACTTTACACAAATTTTACAAATAATAATCGTTGTAAATCACCAAAACAGGACTATAATATAAGAGAATTATAGATTTGAAGTAAAATAAGAGGAGAAGACGATGAATATTAAACTAAAAACGAAATTAATCGCTAGTTTTTTAATAGTCTGCATCATTTTTGGAATTGGCAGTATTGTTTCTTATTTAAATATAAAACAAATTAATGATACGTATACTTATTTAAATGATGTTGTTAATGAATTAAATATGATTGGTTTAACGATCGATGGCAATGTTAATCAACAGAGTGTACATTTGCGTGGTTATTTATTAACTGAAGACGCAAATGAACGGGAACAATTAGATGCTGTTAACCAACAAATCAATATTGCAATACAAGAAGGAAGAGAGCTTAGTACTCTCCCTGAAACCATAGAACAATTCAATCAAATCGAACAATTGAATAATGAATATAAAGGTTTAGCTGACCATGCTATATCTTTGACTCGTATTAATATGGATGAGGCAATTAACTATACAAACAACCATGTGATACCTCAAGCCCGTGAAATAAGAGAGGCTGTTCAATCTTTAAATGGTTTGCTTAGCGAACTCTCAGAGGAAAGAACTTCACAAGCGTCGAGCCAAGTAAGTCGAGCGATGTTTTTAGTTGTGATAAATAGTGTAGTTGCAATAGTTATTGCTATCTCTTTTGGTATCATAATTTCAAATGTTATTTCTAAGCCAATTATTAGTCTATCAAAAACAGCGAAACAATTAGCTACTGGTAATCTCGCTATTGAACGAATTAATGTTAAAAGTCGTGACGAAATCCATGAACTAAACGAATCTTTTAATGAAATGGCAAGTAACCTACGCGAGACGGTCTCAGAAATCTCGACGGGCGCTGAACATGTTGCTGGTTCATCCGAGGAATTAACGAGTAGTGCGGAAGAAACGAGTAGAGCAACAAACCAAATTACGGAAGCCATCCAATCAGTTGCATCTGGAGCTGAAAAACAAGTTGAAAGCACGAACCAGGTCCGTGAAATCGTTAACGATATTTCTTACGGAATGCAGCAAATCGTAAGTAGTGTCGATGTTGTTTCAAGCTCAACAACAGTTGCTGAAGAAAGATCAAAGAATGGTGTTGAAGTTGTAAATAAAGCGATTAATCAAATGAACACCATTAATTTGAAAACAAGTGAAATTTCCGAGGTCGTTACAAACTTAGGAGATAAATCTAAAGAAATTGGTAGTATTATTTCATTAATTACTGCAGTTGCTGAACAAACGAACTTACTCGCGCTAAATGCTGCCATTGAAGCGGCGAGAGCTGGAGAACATGGAAAAGGATTTGCTGTCGTTGCCAATGAAGTACGAAAGCTTGCTGAGCAATCCAATAATTCAGCGAGTCAGATTAGTAGTTTAATCCAAGATATTCAAAAAGATATTGAAAATTCAGTAGTGGTCATGGGTGAGGGGCGTTCTTCTGTCCAAGAAGGGTTAACTTATGTTAATGAGGCTGGCAAAGAATTTCATACCATTTCTTCTTCGATCGATGATATCTCAAAACAAATCCAAGAAGTTTCTGCTTCAGTTGAGCAAATTAAAGCAGGGTCTGAAACAATGGTAGGATCGATTGAAGATGCAGCAAATATCGCAGAACAATCATCTGTGTACTCACAAAATGTTGCCGCTTCTGCAGAAGAACAAATGGCAACGATGGAAGAAATAGCTTCCGCTGCCGAAAGCCTTTCACAAATGGCCGAAAAACTCCAAGTTGAAGTTAGCAAATTTAAATTAGGTGTCTGACACCGCTCGTGGACAAATCGTTAAAATGTCCGTCTGAGGTGGACACGAACTTTTTGGAAATATTATTATATAAAAGAAAACTAAGGCTTGCCGCCATATTGTGGCGAAAGCCTTAGTTTTTTTGATTGCGAAACCCTCACAGTAAATATACTCGCCAGTTGGGTGGGAGTTTAACCGATGTTGTAGAATTACTGAAAAGTTATCTAAAATCAAGAAATTATTATCCTTTTGTCCAAGTATCGTTGAGTTCTACATTTGCTGCTTTTAGCATCGTGTAAACTGGGCAGCGTGCTTCAACCTTCTCTTGCATTTCTTTAATTCGATCGTCACTTTCACTAGTTGTTACCGTTGCTTCCACAGTTACTGTTTCAAAATAAGGACGAACCGATGGGTCTCCCATGAAACCTTTAGGATCGAATTCACCTTTAATTTTAAATGAGATGTCTTGAAGGTCAAAATTCATTTCTCGGGCAATGAAACGAGCTGTTACATTTTCACAAGCTGCTAATGCTCCTAATACAGATTGTAATGGATTTGGACCTAAATCTTGTCCTCCCATTTGTTTTCCTTCATCTATAATAAACTCATGCTTTCCAGCCTTCGCTGTAACTGTAATTCCTTCTGTTTTTGCATTCACCATTAATGTCATTTTATTCATAGTTGATCACTCTCTTTCGTTAGTTTTAATTTATTTTTATATGATATTTTTAACAGATTTTTTTTAAAAAAAGTTTTCTTCCGAGCGTGAAAACATTATGAAAAATATTTTATAACACCTTTTATGGTGTTTGAGGTTTTTCACTCATCTTAAACCAATATTTATTTGAAAGCTTTCCATAGTAAGCGATACTTTGTTGTTGAACGACAAAGGCAATCGTGACAATTAGTGCAGCTTCAGCTCCAAAGGCTGTAGCGGCAAGCCCAATCGCAATAGAAAGGTTTCTTAAAACAGTTCCATTGACGAGTGCAATCCCATCATTTCTATTAAAAAATTTAAGAGCAACAAATGTACTTAACACGTAATTTAAGCCATAAAAAGCAATTAATACAACGATCGCTATGAAGATTAACTGTAAATTTTCTGCAATCATCGTTGCTTGCGTACTAATGCTAACAAAAACAACATATAACATCGCCCAAATACTTAAAGGAGCTAAATTTGGTTTGACTAGTTTTTGAAACTGTTCAAGTGTGTACTTTCGTAATAATAACTTAAACGTAATATGCCCTAAAAACATCGGTAAAAAAACGACTAATGCTATAGTTCTCATGGTTGCTAAAATGTCGATATTCACGTATTGTCCTACCATCACAAGTAAATACCAAGGCGTAATAATTGAACCGATAGTTAGACCAAAAACTGTTAACTTCACAGAGGCAGGTACGTTCCCTTTTTGAAGAGCAGTCCATGATATCGTCATCCCACTTGTCGGTAATAAGGCGGCTAGAGCTAATCCAGCAAACATTATCGGGTACTCTGTCAAAAATACGCTACCTAAAAGATAAGCAACCACTGGAATAACGACGAAGTTAATAACAATCGACGCTCCAAGTATTTTTGATCCCTTGACTGAAGTTAACTCTTTTAGCTTAAAACCAATCAATGTCGCATAAATCATAATAATGGTAGCGATTAAAATCGTACCCCTCAAAAATGAAGTGTCTACGATAGTGCCGATAATAAATCCAAGTATTAACGTTAAAGGCACACTAACTAATATATATTTTTGCGGGAACATATAAATATTTTTCATAAACTGTTTCACGCCCCTTTCCTTTTGTTCGCCTGTATACCCCATTGGGTATATCTATACTATACAGGGTATGTTTATTTCTGTCAACACCTTTAAAAATCACTTTCAAGCATGCAAAAGATATTACCTTCCTAATTTTTAAATAAAAATTAAAACTTATTCCAATCAGAAATTATTATTTGATTAATGAAGAAATTATCCAAGAACCCCTCCTAAATAAACCTTAAGACGGTTACTTACCTTATGTTTTAAGAGCACTCATTCGATGACACAACTTTTTAATATAATGAAGCAATTGCATTAAAATGCTTTTTTAAAAATTTTTAATGAAAGATTTTGAAATATACCCACACGAGTATATAGAGATGTGTTATTATACATATACAGATATACCGATGAGGGTATGTTCAACAAAATAAATATCCAAGTAAAACAAATAAACTGATAAGGGTTTGAGGGGGTTAATGATAATGACAGAAAAAAACAAACTAGACCGTCGAACGTTTTTAAAACGTTCGGCACAAGCGACGGTTACTGCTGGGGTAGTAGCAGCGACAAGTAATTCAGTATTTGCAGAACGGGATGAAGACAAGGTTAATGGTTATGTTGCTTCCATTATTGACTTAACGAAGTGTGATGGGTGTGCGAATTACGATACGCCATTATGTGTTACGGCTTGTAAAACGAAAAATGAGCATCGTCTTCCACAACCAGAAGGGCCACTTAAAGATTACTGGCCTCAAAAAAGACATGAGGATTACTCACAGGAACAAGACCGAACAGATCGTTTAACACCATATAATTGGACGTTTGTCGATCAAGTAGAAGTTTCTCACGATGGCGTTACTGAAACAGTTTCAGTTCCAAGGCGCTGTATGCACTGTATAGATGCACCGTGTCAAAAGTTATGTCCATTTGGTGTTATTGAGAAATCAGAACAAGGCGCTGTAAAGATTGATGAATTTTTCTGTATGGGAGGCGCGAAATGTAGAGACGTTTGCCCTTGGGATATTCCACAACGTCAAGCGGGGGTCGGAGTTTATATGCACCTTGCTCCTGATTTAGCGGGTGGTGGAGTCATGTATAAATGCGATATGTGTAGTGACTTTTTGGCCAAAGGTGAAAAACCAGCATGTGAAACATCATGTCCAACAGGAGCCATTGAATTTGGTCCAGTAGACCAAATGAGAAAGCTTGCAGAAGTAAAAGCAGAAGAAATTAGTGGGTATGTGTATGGAAACGAAGAAAACGGTGGAACGTTAACGTTTTATGTATCAAAAGTTCCATTCGACAAAATTAATGATGCAATTGTCAAAAGCAAGGCAAAAAATCATGATGGAACTCCGCGTCCGGATGGCCGTCCAACGATGGAACCAAAAGTTGAAAATATGTTAGATTCGGCGCACGGTCTAGTACTTGCAACTTTAGTGGCTCCGATTGCAGGTGCAGCAACGGCGGGGATTGCTGCTTACAAAACATTAAAAGGTAAAAAGAGCGAAGGGGGCGTTTTTGATGAAAACAAAGAAAGAGAAAATTCTTAGACAGCCGCTATCTAATCGTTTTGTTCATTGGGTGACTGCGATATCAATTTTCATGTTAATAATTACTGGGATGGGTCAAATGCCTTTATATGGAAGGTATTTACTCGTCCAACCCTTTGGAACACAGTGGTTATTAAGCTATGAAGCTACTCTTTGGGTTCATTATATTTTTGCGGCGATATTAATGTTTGTTGTTTTTTATCATCTCTTTTATCATTTCATGCGGAAGGAATTTCAGATTATCCCGAAAAAGGGTGATGTAAAAGCTTCTTATGAAATTATAAAAGCGATGGTCTTGCGAAAACATGAGCCGCCAAGTGAAAAATATTTACCTGAACAACGTTTAGCTTATGCGTTTTTTGCATTTTCAATTGGATTAGTTATTGTCACAGGAATCATTAAAGTAATCAAGAACATCTCCGGCGTTCAGCCAAGTAACGGTGTTTTACTTTGGGGCGCTCAACTTCATAACTTAGCGATGGTTTTAATTATTATCGGCATTGTGATGCATCTTGGGGCATTTCTCGTAAAAGCCAATCGTAAAATGTTGCCTGGAATGTTTACTGGTTATGTTGACAAAGATTACGTGAAAGAGCGTCATAGCCTTTGGTATAAAGAGCTCGAAAAAGAAAGTAAAAAAGATAAGAATAAAAGAAAAGTATTATAAGTTTATAGAGTTTATGGAATTCACTCAAGGAACTGTTTATTTAAAGGAGCAAAAAGATGGCCGATAAAAACAAATGTAATTTAGGTGGTTGAGGTACGTCCAAATCTCTATATTTTTAATGACTTTGTCACAATAATCCCCCTAATCATAACTAAACTTATACTATACTAGTATTAGAAACTATTTGATAATTATTTTTAATAAAAAATTAGTAATATATGTGAAAGGGGGCTGAAAACGTGATAAAACCATTGATTTTTTTATCGATCATCATGTTAGTAAGCATTAGTTTAGCTGCCTGTTCAACTAACCAAGCTCTGCAGGCGTCTGAACCTGAACCAAAATCAGTAGGGGAAACGAATGAAAATGAACACGACCAATCTTTTGTAAGAACGATCGATGGACTTGTTCCTCTAGGGGACGTACCAATTCCGGAGGATAATCCGATGACCGCAGAAGTTCTAGAATTAGGACAAATGTTATTTTTTGATCCACGTTTATCTGGAAATGATCAAGTTAGTTGCGCGACTTGTCATGATCCTGAGTTAGGTTATGGTGATGGTAGAGCAACATTTGAAACGTATACTGGTGAGGATGGTCCGAGAAACTCGCAAACTATTATTAACTCAGCGTACTATACATCGTTCTTTTGGGATGGTCGAGCTGCGACCTTGGAAGAGCAGGCGTTAGGTCCTATTCAAGATCCTCATGAAATGAATCTACCACTTGATGAACTTATCGAAAAACTAAAAGGGATTGAAGGGTACGAAGCACTTTTTTTAGCAGCGTTTGAAGATGGCATCACAGAAGAGAATGTTGGAAAAGCACTTGCGGCATTTCAACGGCAAATTGTCGTAAAAGACACTCGTTATGATCAGTTTCTACAAGGGGATAAAGAGGCACTAAATTCCCAAGAAATTCGCGGTCTTGAATTGTTTAGTGGAGATGCCTTTTGTATTACGTGTCACAACGGAGAAAATTTATCTGATAATGAATTTTATAATATTGGGCTTAACTCTGATGATGAAGGACGTTATGCAGTTACAGGAGACGAAGATGATTTAGGTAGGTTCCGAACCCCAAGCTTATATGGGATTACTCATACTGCGCCATACATGCATAACGGTAGTATCGAAACGTTGGAAGAAGTCATCGAATTTTACAATCGTGGCGGTGACGGACACCCAAATACGAGTATTTTTATGAACATGTTTATGAGTAACATCAACTTAACGGAAGAGGAAAAAGCTGATTTACTTGCTTTCTTAAAAGTTTTGGGCGGGGAACCACCGATTTTTACGGAGCCAGATCTTCCAGGAAGTGAATAAACTTTGTCTTTATGAGGCTCGCTAGTTGGCGAGTCTCTTTAGTATTTTAACGAAAACTGTCGAATGCAATAGGGTTTTGTCACACAATTGACTCAATTTTGTCGGGGGAATCCCGGATTTTTATAAGGAGTTTTGATACAGTGTATTTATACTGTAAAATTTTGTGACATAGAGGGGAGTTCCATATGAAATCGTCTATTAAACCAGTAAAATATGTACTTAATAAACTCACATTTTTCCAAAAGTTCATATCTATTTTTATTATTATTTTTATACCGATCTCAATCATAACATTTTTATACATCGATGGAATGATGGAAGATATTCGCGTTTCAGAAAGTGAACGAAACGGTTTAGTATATATAGAAGAAATTCGATCCATTGTTCAATACACTCAACAGCACCGCGGGCTTTCATCGGGATATTTAAGTGGTGACGAAGCGGTTGCAGGAGCAATTAACGAACGACAAGAGGATATAAATCAACTATATAACAATATTGAACATTTAATTAATGATGATAACGATAGGTATAGTATTAGAGAAGATTTTCAGTACGTTAAAGATCAATGGAATTCGATAACTACGAACTTATTTTCATATATCGCTCCAGAAGCAATTGAACTTCATAATAATTTAATGATCGATATATTTGACTTTGCTGCAACGATTGCAGGAGAATCCTCATTATTTTTAGATTATGATCTTGTAAACTATCATATGGTTGTGTTAGTCGTTGACAGGCTACCGCTGATCACTGAATTAATGGGACAATCTAGGGCCGTAGGAACTGGTATTGCTACAAGAGGTAATATTAATGATGAGGAAAACTTTCAGCTCTCTCAACTAAAGCAATCGCTTGAAAACCAAGTACACAATGTCGAACGTTCCATCGAAGCGATTTATAGGGAGGACAATAGTTTGTATCAACTCCTATCTGAACAAAGCTCTGTAGCGA
Organism: Anaerobacillus arseniciselenatis; assembly: GCF_001865995.1. GTDB lineage: Bacteria > Bacillota > Bacilli > Bacillales > Anaerobacillaceae > Anaerobacillus > Anaerobacillus arseniciselenatis. The sequence goes on from NZ_MLQQ01000021.1 coordinate 54,863, forward strand.
TTGAAAATGTAAATATTTTGATTGAGAAACTAGAAACGGAATTTTTAAATAGTAATTCTATAGCGATTAATCCAAACGATTACTTTGATTTTACAACAGATGCCATTGATGGATACTATGAATTTTTACAATTAAATGCACAGTTGTTAGATGAAAGGCTAGTTGAAAGAATAAGTGATTTAAAATCTAGTAGAAATACGATTACTGTGATTCTTGCGATAACAATGATTTTATTAGCGTATATTTTTATCGCTTTTTATACAGCGATTAAAGATAATATTATTGAGGTTGAACAAGCTTCATCACGAATTGCTGAAGGTGACTTAACTCAGTCGGTGAAAATAATGACTAGAGATGAAATGAAAGATATCTCTAACTCATTAAATCATATGACTTTGTCGATAAAAAATCTCGTTCAGTCTAATCAATCCGTTGCTCATGAGCTTACAGCATCTTCTCAAGAACTATCAATGGTTACTGAAGATACGGCTAAAGCTAGCGAGCAAATCACATATTCAATTGAAGGGATTACAAGGGTGATTGAAGACCAACTCATCGCTGCTCAAGAAATAGATCAATCGATCAACGAACTAGCATCAGGACTTAATGTTGTGATTGAGACGTCTAATGATGTAGTTCAATCATCACACAATACGTCAGAGGAAGCTCAAAATGGTAGCCAACTAGTGACCAATACGATTAACCAAATGAATACAATCAGTCAATCAATTGATACATCTTTTGCGGTTATTGAAGAGCTAGATAAAAAATCGAAAAGTATCGGGGAAATCATCGATGTAATTACTGGTATTGCCGAACAAACGAACTTATTAGCGTTAAACGCGGCCATTGAAGCGGCACGTGCGGGAGAGAATGGAAAAGGTTTTTCCGTTGTTGCTGATGAAGTACGGAAATTAGCTGAAGAGTCGGCACGTTCTTCAAAAAATATTTACCAGTTAATTCAAGAAGTGCAGTCAGATACAGAAAGAGCTAAAAGCTCAATGGAAAAAGTCTTAGCAGATGCTAAAGAAGGTATTAACGTCGTCAATATGACTGGAGAAGGATTTGAAAAAATTGTCTCAGCTACGAGTAGTGTAGAACAACAAGTAAGTGAAGTTTCCAGCTTAGCATTAAAAATGAGTGGTTCGATTGAGAAAGTTGTCGCGAACGTAAAAGAAACAACAAAGAGTGCACATCAATGTGAAGAGAATGCCCATAAAATTGCAGCTTCTTCTGAGGAACAGTTAGCATCAATGGAAGAGATCACCTCATCTGTCCATACGTTAAATGAGCGTGCACAAGACCTTCAAGACTCTGTCGATAAATTTAAAGTCGACGCTTAGGTAGCGGTAAGAATGTGAACTTCTCACATGGTGTCAGACACCCCCCGTGGACAAATCGCTAAAATGTCCGTGTGAGGTGGACACTATTATAATTTAGTAGAAAGATTTAATTAGAATTCAAAAAATATTATATTTAATCACAAAGACCAAATGGCTGACTAGTCATTTGGTTTTTTGGTCTAGGAAACTATAAAGACAAATCATTTGCATTGGGTGAGTTTTGTCACAGTTTAGTCAAGGAACGGTAACACAGTTGTCACTATTAACACGTTCGTTAATAGTTAAATGTAATATAATAAAAGTAAGTTAGATAGCGCCAACTAACATAAACTAACAAAACAATAAACTATCAAATTAGTGAATTTCATAATTCAATATTTTCACCATTAAGTACTGTATGTAGTTGCGTTAAACCGCTCGCAACTACATACAGATTGATATGGCTCAATTTAGGTAATTATGATATTCACTATAGTAAAAATAAAAAATAGGAGTGATGAGCTAATGTTTATGAACTTTTTAAGAAATAACGTATATGCAGCGGGTATTTTAACATTTTTAAGAATATATTTAGGTTGGCAATGGTTAACAGCAGGGTGGGGTAAAGTGACAGGTGACCCCTTTAATGCAGGTGGATATTTAAACGGTGTCGTCAATAACGAAACAGTGATGGAAACTTATCCAAGATATCACGCATTTATTGAAAATTTCGCCCTTCCAAATGCCGATTTGTTTAGCATTATGGTTGCCTGGGGAGAGTTACTAGTTGGACTTGGATTAATTTTAGGAGTATTAACAACAGCTGCAATGTTCTTCGGTGTCGTAATGAACTTCTCATTCATGTTTGCTGGTACAGTATCTACAAACCCTTGGATGTTATTACTGTCAATGTTCATTTTAGTAGCAGGATATAACGCAGGAAAATTCGGTGGTGACCGTTGGGTAATTCCTTATTTACGACAAATGGTTGCAAGCAAATTCAATTTAAAACAAAAAGATGCAGCATAACTTAATTAAAACAAAGCTAATGTTGCCCAAACGAAGGATACACGTTCATTAAATTGAATGTGTATCCTTGTTTGTTTGTAAAAAAGTTGGAAAGGTGAAAAATGAGCACGCGACTTTGACATTCTAAATGGTCGCAGCCAAAAGCTTTCATGCTAGTTTTGTATGGTTATCTATTGTTTACTTCTAAAGCAACGCGAATCCCAGATTCAATCCCGCCTTCCATCCAGGCAGGGTGCGAAGATGTATGCTCTCCCGTAAAATGAACTCGCCCTTCACGAGTTGCAATGAAAGGGGCAATTTGTGTACCATCTTCCGGTTTTAATACAGAAATATCACCGCAAATAAAAGGGTCTTGTCGCCAAACATAAGAAGCCGCAGTAGCCAATTCATCAAAAACGACATCACCATGAACTTTTGCTAAATAATGTAATAAAAATTTCAGCTTATCTCCTTCAGTTTGACTATCCCAAGGCAACGTATCATCTCCTAGCGTATAAGTACCAACAACAATAGCAGGTCCAGGCTTTCCTATGTCGCGGCTAGGATAGTAAGTAAATCGACTTGGGAGGTCAGTCAGCATGTGACCGCCAAAAAGACCGTCCTTCTCCCAGAAACGACTTTTAAATTCGACCCCCACTTTTGTCGCTGGCATATAACGAAGGTCGCGAATTGCTCGTCGCTTTTCCTTAGAAAAAGCATCAAAAGGTTCAAGGTCAACGAGTTGCAAAGCAGAAAAAGGGATAGCAACAACTGCCGTATCGCCTCTTACCTCTGAGTATTGACCTGTTTTAGTGTTTTCAACGGTTACTTTCACTTCATTTACGTCCGAACAAATGCTCCTAACCCTCTCATTAAAATATAGTTCTTCTTTTAATTGTTGGTAAAGTTTTTTTGGTAATTGATCATTACCATCTGTTAGTTCATAAAAACTTACATCAGGCATGATGACAGGCATGAAAGCCCTAATTACGTCAATGGCATTGTATTCAGAAAAACCTTGAACCCCCATCATAACGTTTACTTTTTCAATCGCCCCAGGTGACAACGGTTCACCAAATGGGTTTCGACGCAAAAAAGAATCTAAGGAGTATTGATCCAAATGTTGAGCAACTTGGGTTGGTATATTTCTATCAGTATATCTTCCGAAGGACGGGAAAAGTGGTTCGGCAACAGACCTTAATAATTCACTAGCTGTCTTTCCTCGTTCGTGAGGTGCGACTGGATAGCCGAAATAATCTGGATTTTCTTCGTAGTACCACCGCCGAGCTTTTAAGCCATTCACATAAAGCCAGTCATCTGGAGTACTGTTTATAAACTCATTAAACTTTAATTTAAATTTATTAATATACTCCCACATGAGATAGTGAGTAGTAGGAATCCGTTTCGCTCCAGCTTCAAAGTGAAGTCCCTCCGAAAAAGGTTCACGCATCGTGAAAACTCGTCCGCCAACCCTACTGCTAGCTTCTAAAACTATGACGTGATGTCCTGCTTCCTTTAATAATGTGGCCGATACTAATCCAGCTAAGCCTGCACCGATTATAATGATTTTTTTAGGTGTATTTGTTTTTGGTAACCCCTTTCGAATAATCGAAACCATATTAGCTAGTGCGTCTTGCTGATACATAGCTCTCCCTCCTAATTGAACAATTCAGTGATCTATAAAAAAAGAGAAATACAGTTATGTGTTGAAAATTTTACCATTTATTATATTTATGCTCGTAAAATATATAAATGTCTTTAACATTAAAATATACTCGTAGATTTAAAAACAACGTAGTTTATTAACTTAAAATTGTTTATGTTAACCACTTTATGGGGTAAAAACAAAAATAACGACATAAAAAGACGTTCCGGAGCCCTTAACTTTCGCTTGTCACAGTTTATTCAAGGAAAGGTAACAGAGTTGTCACTATTTGCTCATTCATTCACAAGGGAATGTAATATAATAAAAGTAAGTTAGATAGCGCTAACTAACACAAACTAACAAAACAAAAAACTATCAAATTAGTAAAAAATACAAAACAAGGAGTGAAGAACTTATGTTTATGAACTTTTTAAGAAATAACGTATATGCAGCAGGTATTTTAACATTTTTAAGAATATATTTAGGTTGGCAATGGTTAACTGCGGGATGGGGAAAAGTAACAGGTGATCCATTTAATGCAGGTGGATATTTAAACGGTGTCGTCAATAACGAAACAGTAATGGAAACTTATCCAAGATATCACGCATTTATTGAAAATTTCGCACTTCCAAATGCAGACTTGTTTAGCATTATGGTTGCATGGGGGGAGTTACTAGTAGGACTGGGCTTAATTTTAGGAGTATTAACTACAGCAGCAGTGTTCTTCGGTGTCGTGATGAACTTCTCATTCATGTTTGCTGGTACAGTATCTACAAACCCTTGGATGCTATTAATCTCCATGTTCGTTTTAGCAGCAGGATATAACGCTGGAAAATTCGGTGGTGACCGTTGGGTAATTCCTTATTTACGACAAATGGTTGCAAGCAAATTTAATATAAAACAAAAAGATGCAGCATAATCGAATAACAAAAATGATGATTCTGCCGAAATTAAGGATACACGTTCATTCAAATGAATGTGTATCCTTGTTTTGTAAGGAAAAGTTGGTTAGTTTGTTAATTTGTTGGTTAGGCCAACCCAAAACCTGACTTTCTCATATTAGTAAGAAATGCTGCGGTTACTCGTCGCAAAACTGCATCTAAGATGTGTCTCATGACGTAATTGAGGTCAGTAGCTTTGGTGACGGTTACCGTCATCTTGATTTTGTATGAAAAAAAGGTGGATGCTTTCGTGAACGAGCCTCTGAGATTCGATAGAAGTGCTCCTGCGGTTACTCGTCGCAAAACTGCTTGAAGTAAATTCTTAGATGTACCTCATGATGTGATTGAGGTCAGTTGCTTCACAGCGAAGTGAGGGAAAGTGTCCACCTTATCATTTTAGATGGTGTCGATTAATCGCCAAAAGCGTTTTGTATGAAAAATGTCCGACTGATCTGTGGCGTATTCGTATTACTTAAAAAATTACCAACACTTTCACACTTATAAAAATGTTAAAATAGACTTCGTATTTATTATTTAATAAAAAAGGAGTCTTTCACTTGAAAAAAAGACAAATTTTATGGATATATATAACGTTTGGAATTTCTTGGATCATTATCACTGACTTTTTAGTAGAAAAATATGTTCCGATAGAATTGGCGATGACTGTTCAAAAAACTAAAGGAATTTTTTTCATTGTCTTAACAGGAATTTGTATTTATTATATTTTGAAAAAAATAGAAGAACTAAACTGCTGTAAAGAGCAGGAAGACAAGCTCTCTACGTTAATTAACTCAATGGTCGACTTTGTAGCCTTTAAAGATGGTCAAGGGCGCTGGGTAAAAGCGAACGCTTCCTGTTTAAAGCTCTTTCAATTAGAAAATATAGATTACCAAGGAAAAAAAGATTGTGAGCTTGCGAAATACACAGATTTTTATCATAAAGCGTTAATGCATTGTGAAAAATTGGATGAAGAAGCTTGGCTCAATCGGGATATATCACGCTCTGAACAAACATTACCTATCCCAGATGGTACAAAAAAATACTTTGAAACGATCAAAGTTCCGCTATTTAATGAGGATGGTAGTAGAAAAGGGTTAGTGGTGATCGGTCGTGATATTACTGATCGGAAATTAGCTGAAGAACAGTTACGAAAAAAAGAAAAGCTTTCAATCGTCGGAGAACTAGCAGCAAGTGTCGGTCATGAGATAAAAAATCCGTTAACATCAATTAAAGGATTTGTGCAAATTTTAGGGAAAAAGAACAAAGAGGATGAGATGTATTATGACATTATGACAAAAGAGTTAGAGAGAATTGATCATATTGTCGGTGAATTATTACTTTTAGCCAAACCTCAAAAACTTGTTTTTTCGACGTACGATGTAAAAGAGATTGTTGCAGACATTGTCTCTTTACTACAAACTCAAGCGAATATGAAGGAAGTTACCATTCATTTTCAGTCGCAAGAATCACTTTTAATAGATTGTGAAAAAAATCTACTTAAACAACTATTCATTAATATTATCAAAAATGCCATTGAAGCGTGCAAAGAGAACGGTAATGTTACGGTAAATATAGAAAAAGGAAGCGAGAAAAATGTTTTAGTTACTGTTGAAGACGATGGTTGTGGGATACCTAAGGAGTTTCAAAAGCGATTAGGTGAACCTTTCTATTCTTCAAAAGAAAAAGGAACCGGGCTAGGTTTAACAGTAAGCCATAAGATAGTACAACAACACGGTGGCAAGATTAATGTTAAAAGTGAAGAAGACGTAGGAACACAAGTTAAAATTCACCTGCCATTCAAAAACTCAAAGTCTCCGTCATAACGTAAAACAATCCGAAAAATATTAAAACAGAGACTTTGCAAAGATGAACTCAAGAAAAATCTATTAAAAAGGCTTGGAGAATGTTTTATCTCTAAGCTTTTTTGCCATGAAAAAACAATTACTATTTACTTTGATCCACGATTCTTTAGAAGAGCTTGATCAAATTAAAACTAGATAGGAAAGTTTCCTTTCTAAAAGTATATAATTCTATTTTCCTAAGATGTCCTGTAACATTTTATTGCATAACCAAATATTTTAATGTAAATTGAAATTGATGTCGAATATTACGACTTATAGTTACTTATAGTTCGAAAAATCGAATTTTTCACAATGATTTTTTTTTAGTTAAGTGAGTGAATTTCATAAATACCAAAATGAGCCACATCACGCAATATATAGTTTGTCGATGGTTTTGACGCAACTATATATTGATCTTAGTGCGGCGAGAATAATAAATTATGAAATTCATTAAAGTGAAAGGGGCATTGATTTACAAGTGAGTAAATATCAACAGTTACTTTTTAAGCGAACGAATGAAACGTTGACGCGATGGTCTAAAGAAAAGAAAGTGTTAGGAAAAGACCTTTATCGGTTTTTACATTCGATTAAAGGAACAGCAGCATCTATTGAATTGCCTGAATGGTCAGAAGTGGCTAATGGTCTACTAGAAAATATGGATGAGGATGACTCTTCTTATTGGGAAATAGAAGATGTGACAACATTGCTTTCTTCGATCATTGACCTTAGTAACGAACAACAAAATGATATTTTATGCCCTTCACTCGACAAAGAAATCCTTTTTGAAGGTGAAAAAGACAAACTTGTTTTATTAATAGAAGACGATATTAGTATGCTGACGGTATTAAAAAGCGCATTAGAAGAAGCCGGTTTAATGGTTTTAGTGGCGATGGACGCTGAAAAAGGTATCAACATTTTTTACGATCAAAAGCCTGATTGTGTAATTATAGATTACTATTTACCGGAACAAGATGGGTTAGACGTATTAACTACGATTCAAGAAAAAGCAAATACGTTTTTTATCCCGATTGTCATGATTAGTGGTGATCAGTCGAAAAAAACACGGATTAAAGGGTTCGAGTCTGGGGCTGATGACTTTATTGTAAAACCATTTGATTTGGACGAATTCGTTGTCCGTGTAAAAAGACAATTGCAAAGAAAAGATTTAATAGATTGTGCAGTTTTACTAGATGAATTAACAGGTGCTTACAATCGAAAATTCCTTAATTTAGAAATTGAACGAGAAATATATGAATATACACGCTCTAATGTTTCATTTACGATTGCAATGCTTGATTTGGACCATTTTAAAAACGTCAATGATACGTATGGTCATGCAGTTGGTGATGAGGTTTTAAAGAAGTTTGTTAGTTTTATTAACGAACAAAAGCGACAGTCGGATTACTTAATTCGATACGGTGGAGAAGAGTTTGTTTTATTACTTCCCCGTTCGAAGGCTAAAGATGGCGAGCAAGTTGTAAAAAGATTGTTGAGTGGTTTTTCTAAAGAAGTATTTAATAGTCACGGACGCAGCTTTTCTGTCACTTTTTCTGCAGGGGTAGTTGAAGTTGAAGGGCATGATAAATGTGTTAACCATTGGATGAAGCTAGCTGATGATGCTCTTTACGAAGCCAAAAGAGCAGGACGAAATAAAGTGATGATCAGTGACTCGGATAATAGTAAAAACTTACCGGCATCAAAACCTGTTCACATAGCAATAATTGATGATGATGAAGTTGTAAGAGAGCTTGTTGGAGATCATTTTACAAATTTAGTCATCGATACATATGATATTGACGTTTGTCGTTTTCATAGTGGAAGTGAATTTTTAAACTCACCATGGAGTCAACAGCAAGGGCAATATTTAATTATTCTTGATGTGATGATGCCTGAACTAGACGGATTTGAAGTTCTTCAAGCCATCGGTTGTCAATATCCTGAAAGTCAATTTACCGTTTTAATGTTAACCGGACGTAAATCGGAAAAAGATATCGTTCGAGCATTAGAATTAGGTGCTGATGACTATTTAACGAAACCTTTCGGGATGGGAGAACTTGAAGCGAGGGTGAAGCGGTTATTATTACGGGTGATTCGTTAAAGTAGAATATTCCAATGGTCTTGTATAGATCATTATGTTTTTCGCTTTATCTTGAAGTGCGTGTTCAAAAAGGGGGATAATCAGATCCGAAGAGATTCGACAGCTATGATTACCGGACTTTTTGAACATCCTGTTGAAGCGTCGTGAATAACGAAATGATATGGAGTGATAAATGTGAAGCGGATTTTATTGGCAGAAGATGAAGAAGTACTACGAATGCTTGTCGTTGATTCACTTGAAGATGAAGGCTACGAAATCGATGAAGCAGCTGATGGTATTGAGGCTTTTGGGCTATTACAAACCAATGATTATGACTTAGTCTTATTAGACTATATGATGCCTGGGATGTCAGGTTTGGAACTTATTGAAAAAGTGAGAGCCATTGAAAAATTTAAAGGTTTAGAAATATTAATGCTTACCGCAAAAAGTCAAAAGTCCGATCAAGAAAAAGTAATATCAGCAGGTGCAAATTACTTCTTAGCAAAGCCTTTCAGCCCGAGTGAATTAGTCGCTATTGTTGGAGAGATCTTAAGTGAATAAATATCAAGGTGAGCTTAATACAGACCCGGTAGGTATTCAGTTTATAAGTAACGACGGTACGTTACTTAAGGTTAATTTACAATGGTGTCAAATGATAGGTTTAGATGACATGAGCAAAGTTATTGGTATGAAAAAAGAGAAGTGGCTATCTTATATGAAAAAAAAGTTTCAACAATGTGATGAATTTATTGCATTTGTTGAAACTGTTTTAAATCAAGAAAATAGAGCACAAGAAATGTTTGTCTTAAAAACGAAGTCGCAAGATCCTTCCGTTTTTCAAGTGTATTACGAAACTTTTTTGCAAAGTGAAGACTACAAAGAATTAATGTTTGTGTACCGAGATATTACGAAGGAATTTAAAGTTGATCAACTAAAATCGGAATTTATAAGTACGGTTAACCATGAGTTAAGAACACCATTATCAAGTGTGTTAGGCTTTACAGAATTAATGCTAACGAAAGACTTAAAGCCTGAACGGCAAAAAAAATATTTAACGACGATTCATAAAGAGGCGAAGCGATTAACTTCATTAATCAATGACTTTTTAGATGTACAACGGATGGAAGCTGGAAAACACATATATGAAAAGAAATCGCTTGATGTGATGACCTTAGCAAAAGATGTTGTAGAGTCATTTAAACTTCAATCGCCTTTACATAAATTTATCATTGAAAATACGGCAAAAAATACGATTGTACTAGCAGACCTTGACAAAATGAATCAAATGTTAATGAATTTAATTAGTAATGCAGTTAAGTATTCACCTGATGGTGGGAATGTTACCTTAACTTTTAAAAATAAGGAAAAACAATTATTGATGGAAATAAAGGATGAAGGTTTAGGAATTCCAAAAGATGTTCGTACGCAAATATTTACTAAGTTTTATAGAATTGACAATTCTGATAGACGACAAATCGGTGGGACGGGACTTGGTTTAGCCATTTGTAAAGAGATCGTTAAGGCTCATGAAGGGGAGATTTATTTTACTTCTGAAATCGCCAAAGGAAGTACTTTTACTATTGAACTTCCTGTATTAGAAACGATCGAGCTGGACCTAGAAGTGAATGACCTTATCGATCATAAAAATAAACCAACATTAATGATTGTAGAAGATGATGAGAGCTTAGCATCATTATTAAAAGAGGAATTTAATGAAAGCGGCTTTAATGTTCATCATACAAGTTTCGGTTCAAAGGCACTACCGATGATGAAAAAATATCTTCCTGATGCTGTAGTTTTAGATATTTTGTTAGAAGGTGATCTTGATGGTTGGGCTGTTATTAAGGAAGTAAAAAAAGATGAAAAATTACGCCATGTGCCGATCTTTATTTCGACAGCGCTCGATGAAAAAGATAAGGGACTCGCACTCGGAGCCGATTACTATTTAACAAAACCTTACCAACCAAGTCAATTAACAAAGCTTATACTGCAAACTTTATTACGTAAGGAAAAAAATGGTGAAATTTTAATTCCATCGAAGGAAGATGAAACTTAAAGGGAAAAATGAGCGTAATGAAGCGTTCAATACGCACGGAATAGTGAATAACTGGAAAAACTATGCGTAATGAAGCGTTCAATACGCATGAAATAGTAAAAAAATGGTAGAATGATGCATAATGAAGCGTTCAATACGCACGGAATAGTAAAAAACTAGTAAAACCCTGTACGTTGAAGCAGTCAACATACAGGGTTTTTTCTGAAATTGTAATTTTATTGCATAAAAGAAGATGGCAGCACGACCACCATCTTCTTATTACAATTATTTCATTACTTACACAAGTTTTTTATGACTTCATTGGTTAAATTGGGAACAATTTCTAGTGAGTACGTTAGTTCGACGCGCTCGAATTGCTTATGTGCATCAAAGCCATAAGGTCCGATATTAATGACAGGTACGTTAATGTCGCGGATGGCCTCGTAGTTAACGTACAGCTTTTTACCCCAACAAGGAGTGTTGTTAGAAACGGCATTAATACCCTCAACATCATCACTTAAAGCAACGAAGCTCATATCAGAAATGTAAGGGAAAAAGTTTCTCGTTTCAATAGGATGAGCATAGTTTGGTTGCATTTTATTCACTGCTTTTTCTAATGAAGTGATTAAGTTTTCTTCTAATGCATTTTTACCGGTCACTTCAATTCTAGGTGAATATAATGATGAGTAAAAAACTATGATTGCAGGGCTACGGTCTGGCATCCACTTCCACGCTTCTTCAACAACTTTTGCACTGAACATCCGTGTGTCTAACTGTTTGTCCAATAAAAGCGTTTCTTTAAAATCCGTCATATGGGTTACGAAACGCTCTCCGTGTTCTGCGATAATACACTTTTCCATCTCTTCATAAGTCATTACGCGCGTTTGCCATGGAACTTCAACGTACGGCTGCTTACTCATTTTACTAAATTTCTCGTATCGTTGTTTGAAAGTTGTTAAAGCATTCGTCATGGCGATTTCTGCTTGTCGTTTTAATATTTCAAGTACTTCTTTAGGAGACCAAGAGTGAATAAAGAAGTTAAAATATACGTAAGCTGATAAAGCTGTTTGTACAGTGTAAGAAGGCTTTAAGTCCATTTGCTTTAAAGAGACAGGTGGTGTCGTCGTTTCACCGAAAGCTTCATTACAAAGTTCTGGATTGTAGTTGATTTGCCTCGTTAGTTCTGCGGCAATAAAATTCGGATCGATCCCTTCAAAACATGCACCGACATGAGTCTCAGATCCTGTAATAAAAAAGGATGGAAGTAATTTCCCGACTGTTCCTTTATAAATATAACGGTTTTCGTCGCCTTCAAAACGTGGGGCGACAAAATCAGAATTAATGGCACCGACATACTCAAAGGAATGTTCGTCCTTTAAAGCTTTTAACTCGTCCAAAGCTGATAATATCCCGCGTGAGCCGTCTTCTTCATCGCATTCAACGACAACGACTAAGTTCCCATCTAGTTCTTCAGGGTGTTCAGAATAATATTTTAATAAAAATAAGTTACTAGCAACCCCACTTTTCATATCGAGCACACCTCTACCAAACAAGTAATCATCGGAATTTAAATGCTCTTCTACTAGTGGAGGGAGTTGCTCCTGCTTTAATGAGTTCATCAGCTCATCAGGGTCACAAGCTTGATCTTTTAAATGATTAAAATCATCTGTACCAACAGTATCCATATGTCCTATTAAAATGATGGTTTTATTGCTTTTGCTCTTTGTCCCTTTTACATAAGCAATCACATTATAGCGTTCTTGTTCATCATCTGTTGTTTGTTGCTTCATTACTTGAGTTGGGTTTTCTCTAAAATAATCATATTGAGAAATTAACGTAAAAACCGCTTGGCTAATTTCTTTTTCTCCTTCTGTATTAACGATGCTCTCTATATTCACAAGTTGTTTTGTTAAAAAAAGTAGTTCCTCACGGCAATTTAACATTATGATACCCCTTTACAATTAAAAATGTATACGGATTCATTATAAACGATTAATTGCTATCGGGGAAATGTAAACCGCTTACTTTACGATAAGTAACCGTAGGAGCATTTCTTTCTAATATGGAAAAGAACGAGCAATTTCCCTCACTTCGCTGAAAATTCTATCGAATTTTAGAGGCTCGTTCAGGAAATTACTCATTCTTTTTTTCGTAAAAAACCATCCTGATGATGCAGTGTCACCATTTACGATGTAAAAGTCAGGCGAGGCCGCAGCCAAACCAACAAACCAACTAGCTACAAACCAACAAACCAACTACCCTCTGTTAAAATCACATCTCGTACGCTTTGTGTTTGTTTATCGCCTGATATATATAACGTATATTCGCCTGCTTCATAAAGGAAATACGGTTCATTTTCCATCTCGTTAAATCCTTCATAGGTTGGCGTTCCTAAGGTTTCTTCAACTTCGTCCAATGTGATTTTTAAGCGATCTCCTTTATAAGCGACAGCTGTCACGCGATCGTCGTCCTCATTATAAAAATAAGTATCTTCAGGATAAAAGAGGTATGGGCTACCTTCATAAAACCCGTGTTCCATTGCTGGAGGGCGTTCCTCTTTTATTGTTGAGATATTCGTTCCAATCGGGTGTTCAACACCAATTAACTTTCCTTCTGCTGCTTTAATTAAGGTTTCTTCCGTTAACGTTAAATTGTGGTATGGGTGATAATTAGCATCAGCACTTTTCCATAAGTCATACCAATATTGACCTAATTCATAGCCATGCTCGATGGTATCATCGTTATAAACCGTTTCGTCAATGACTAGAAAAGTTGATGTTGCTTGATCGAACTGCCAAGTTTTGAAAATCCAGCTAGCATCGTTAGGATCATCACCATCATGTTTGACAGTTTGATAAATTTCATTGTTAATCTTTTTGAAATTGGGAAGGTCATCTCCGTGATTAATGTCGTTATAAGTATTTTTAAAATCAGCTTTTGTGACTTCATTCATATCACTATTTATTTGTTCAGCTACTGTTGTATCAATGTCATGTACGGTATTTGGCTGCGCAGCTTCTGCTCGTTGGTATTTTTCAAGACTTGCTTCATTTATATACTGTATTTCAGCTGCGGAACAGCCTATTAAAAAGAGGCTAAAAGTTATTAAAAGTATACGCTTCACACGTTCTCCTCCGTTCCCTATTAAAATAGCTTTTTTCTTAAACTATTACTTCTCAAGTGAAAATATGCATTTCATTTATAAGGAGGTATAGTTGTTTACACTCTTAATACATTTGACGTTGCATATCATGAAAAGTTACAAAATTAAGTTATAGTATTCTGATACCCACTTTTACTCATTTATATACGTACGAGAAAACTCCGAAGCATCATTAACTCAAAACTCAACATTCAAAACTTAATTGTTTACTAGGTTTTCAGTGGACTTCCATTCATTTTTTATAGTAGACTAGTATCTAGGATAAAAGACATAGAAGGAAATTCGTTTTAGGAGGAGTAATTTTAATGAAGCTTTGGAATAGCTTAAAACTAAGGTTTATAACGATAATTGTTGTTATTTTATTAGTAAATTCAACGATTTCTAGTTTTATATTAGGTGCGATAGAATTGGCGGGGTTAGACTTAGGGATTATTGGAGTATTTTTATCAACCTTTATGAATGTGATTGTTGCAACGGCTTTAATTGGCTTTTTAATGAACATCTTCATTTTAAAACCGATTAAAATATTAGAGAAAAAAATGGCTCAGTTTGAAGAGGGAGACATGACGACGAGGGTCAATTTTAAAGGGAAGGATGAAGTCGCTAAACTCGGTCGAAGATTAGATCGTCTTTTTGATAATATTGAAAGTTTTCAAACGAAGCAGCAAAATCAACTTCAACGTCTAGAAGTTGAAACGGAAAATATTTATGAACAAATAGATTACTTAACGGGCAAATCATCAGAGGTTAATAAAGTAACTGATGAAATTAGTGCGGAAACTCAAAATCAGTTAGCTGTTTATGAAGAAACTGCTTCTTCAGCTGAGAGTGTCGGCGAAAGTATGGTTACGATTAATGACCAGCTTGACCGTTTAACAGAATCATTTAATATGATGAACGATATGGCGAAAAAAGGCAAAGGTAATATAACGAGAATTAATGATACAATGGATAATATTTCAAATGAAGTGCAAGTATCTAGTAATGACTTAGTTACGTTATCAAAAAAGGTAACGGAAATTAAAGAAGTTTTATCATTAATTAATGAGATTTCTGAGCAAACGAATTTACTAGCGTTAAATGCTTCAATTGAAGCAGCAAGAGCTGGTGAACACGGCAGGGGCTTTGAAGTCGTAGCTAATGAAGTACGTAAGCTTGCGGAAAGTTCGGGAAATGCAACAAAGCAAATTACGGAAACGGTCAATGCGATTATTGAGGACGTAGATGTGTCTGTAAATCGTTCCAAAGATAGAGCTGGAACGATTTCTAAAAGTACGGATTACGTCAATGATATTAGTGAGAGTTTCGAGCAGATTACGAAGACAATCCTTAATAATACGAATTTTATCAACAAAATCAATGATAATACTGAGAAAATTACTAGTTCTACTCAAGAGGTAGCTTCGGCTTTGGATGACGTTACGAATAAAAACGATGATACCACAGGCAAAATCATTTCAATCAGTGAGCAAATAAACGAACAAAATGCAAGAATGTTAGAAATACGCAAGGCGACTGTGCGCCTGCAAAAGATTTTTGATTAAATAAGTTTTGGCAGATTATTTTATAAAACGAAAAAGGGTCTGTCCCAAAAGTGTTTGACACTTATTTTGGGACAGACCCTTTTTTAAAAAGAATAGTTTTATATTTTTTGTACTTGGAAAGACGCCTTACTCTAAGACCGTTGACCGAATTTGCTATAGTCCTTTACGCTTCAAACACAACTTCGCCATCAATAATTGTTTTTTCAACGTTAGCAGTAACGTCGAATGGGTGGCTACTCCAAATGACAAGATCTGCATCCTTCCCTTTTTCTAGTGACCCGAGGCGATCTTCAATGCCGATATGTTTTGCAGCATTTAATGTGACCGACTTCCAGGCACTAGCTTCGTTCAAGCCATTTTTCACCGCTTGAGCAACTGATGTAATTAAATACTCGATGCCAACGACTGGGTGGTCAGTTGTAATTGCAAAAGGAACACCGACTTCTTCAAGTGCAAGAAGTGTGTGCCAACCTTTATCAGCATTTTCTACTTTTGACCTCGAAGACATTGTCGGACCGACGGCAACGATAACATCATGTTTTTTAATATAATCAGCTATTTTATGCCCTTCTGTACAATGCTCAATTGTCACATCGATATCAAATTCCTTCACTAGGCGAAGGAGAGTGACAATATCATCAGCGCGATGAGCATGGGCACGAAGTGGAATTTCCTTTTTAAGGACTTTTACTAAATTTTCCAATCCTAAATCACGTGGTACATTTTCACCATTTTCTAGTTTTTGCAAATAATTTTGTGCTTTAATGAACTCTTGGCGAAATACGGCAGCCACTCCCATTCTCGTTTTGGCTGTTTTCTCGCCGTGAACTCGTTTCGGGTTTTCTCCGAATGCTGCTTTCATTCCAGATGGACTTTTGACAATCATTTCATCAACAATCGTTCCGACCGTTTTCACCGTAATAATTTCCCCACCGATAACGTTAGCACTTCCAGGTAATATTTGAACAGTGGTCACTCCTGATTGACGTGCGACTTCAAACCCTTTTTCCATCGGGTTAATTCCGTCCAATGCACGGACATAAGGTGTAGAGGCTGACGTAATTTCATTAAAGTCTGCACCAGCTGGCCCAATACCTTCTTCATGAACCCCTAAATGTGTATGTACATCAATAATACCAGGAGTAATTGTTTTTCCTGTTAGATCAAAAACTTCAGCATTGTCTGGGATGTCTATATTCAGACCAACTTCTTTAATTTTATCGCTTTCAACGAGGAGCGTCCCTTCTTTTAATACTTCACCATTTCCTACAATAATTGTCGCGTTAATATATGCTTGCATGAAAATCCCCCTAAATGAATATGAATTTAATTCGCTTTGCTAAATAAATCATAAAATAGATTTCACCAATTGTAAAATCATATAACAAAGTGAAAAAAATCTATGAAAAAATGTGTAAAAATATGTGAGTTGGAAATACATGAAGATAGAAACTTACGGAAAGGAGATGAGTTGTGCTAATGAAGAGGCTGAAAGAAAGGTTTAAAGACATGAATAATAAATTGCTTTTTTTCGTGTTATTAGGAGTTTTGATCGGTATCATTGTTTATGCAGGAACAGTAACAGCGATTAAAGCTACCGATACTGGCGAGTTTTGTTCAAGTTGTCACGTCATGGGGACAGTTTATGAAGCGTTTACGCAATCTCCACATGCAAGGCTCGACTGTAACGATTGTCATGCACCGACAGATAACGTTGTAAATAAAATGGCGTTTAAAGCTAGAGCAGGTATTGGACATATATATATGAACACAATAGGTGCCAGTCAAATTCCTGATGTTCTTCATGCAACAGATGATTCTGTTGATGTAATCAATCAAAATTGCATTAGCTGTCATCAATATACGATTGATAATGTCGCTCACGATTCAAAAGGTACTTGTATTGATTGTCATCGTCATGTCCCACATGGATTAGGTATTTTTAAAACGTCAGATTGGCATTTGAAATTAAATATTGACGCAGCGAAATAAAATTTTTATAGAAGAAAGGGTGATTTAATTTGAAAAAAATACAACTATTTATTTTAGCTCTCGCGCTATTTATATTACCAGCTTGTTTAAGCCCAGAAGATTTAACTGTTGATGAAACAGAACCTTTAACAGATTTATCTCCTGATGAATATGTAAATACTGCATTTAAAGATGCATTTCCGATACATTATGAAAGTTACTTAAGAAACATGGGCAACGGTAGACCACCGGTTTCGAAGTTTATCCCAGACTATGAGCCGTACTTACCTATTTTGTTTGCCGGATTTCCTTTTGAACAGGAATATAATACGACTAGAGGACATCCTTATGCAGTTGAAGATGTATTGTCAATTGCCAGAATCGGTGACCGCTCGATCGGTTCGTGTATGACGTGTAAAAGTTCGACAGTAACGCCATTATTAAAAGAATTCGGTGATGATTATTGGTCAGCTAATTTTAGAGGAGATATTGTTCCGAGAATGGAAGAGTTAGCTGCTGTAGGAGCATCAGAAGAACTTGGTGAATTTGGACATGTTTCGATTGGTTGTTCTGATTGTCATGATCCAGTGACGATGGAGTTAAGAATAACTCGTCCGTCACTAACACATGCTTTGGCTCGCCAAGGTATCGATGTTACCGAGGCAACGAGAAATGAAATGCGTACTTACGTATGTGCTCAATGTCACGTTGAGTATTATTTTGAACCTGAGTTAGAAAAAGTACGTTTCCCTTGGGATTACGGAACAAAACCTGAGGAAATGTTGCATTATTTTGAAACAACGGCGATCGAGGAAGGGTTTGATTATGATTATATTCACGCCGTATCGGGAGCACCAATTTTAAAAGCACAGCACCCAGAATATGAAATGTGGAGTTATGGCTCGCATGGGCGTGCAGAAGTTTCTTGCGCAGATTGCCATATGCCATTTGAACGAAGAGATGATCGAAGAAAGATTTCATCCCACTTTTGGGCTTCTCCTTTAGAAAACATTGAAACCTCTTGTCGCACGTGTCACTCTGATAAAACTGAGAGGTATCTTATTGACCGTGTTGGTGATATTCAGGAACGTCACTTAGAGGCTGTTCATGAGGCTCAAGATTTAACGGTTGAAGCACATTACTTTGTTAACCGAATGATTACAGCAGGTGCACCAGACGATAAAATTGAACAAGCTCAGCAGTATGTTCGTGAAGGTCAATGGTATACAGATATTATTGCTGCAGAAAACTCTGATGGCTTCCATAACCCACAAGGGTCGATGGACACATTAAGGATGGCATCTGATGCATCTAACAATGCAATAAAGCTAGCGATTGAAGAACTATCGAACTTAAACGTAGATCTAGGTGAGCTCCGTACAGAAATTGAAAATGTAAAAGAAGCTGTTTTAAATGAAGAAGATCCGTTTGAAAAACATACACACGCAACAAACAACTTCTTCCCAGCACAAAACTAGTTAAAATAGAAAAAATATGAAAATGTCAGTTCTTCTTTATACTCTAGTTGTGTTTTATCACATAGCGAGTATATAAGGGAACTGACATTTTTTGTTTTTTTTGCTTACTAGATGGTGACAGAGTAACGTCATGACGATTTTGTATGAAAAAAGTCGAATGATTTCGTGAACGAGCCTCTGAGATTCGGAAGAAGGTCAAAGCGAAGTGAAGGAAATCATTCGACTTTTCCATATTAAATAGTGGCGATACTTCGTCATGCGCGTTTTGTATGGAGAATAACTCTGGTGGTCGGTTTTCTTACTAAAAATAGATTTATCTGTCTACTTCAACAAGTTTTATTATGAAACATGTTGAAACGACATTCAATTCAAAGTAAAATGAACATAGAATTAAATCGATAGTCATAGTTATTTGTTACTATGAAAAAAGTCTATTTTTATATTAAATATTATTCTGTTACTTTAAAAGTCCAATTTCGATTTGATTTTATACATACAATGTAATACCAGGAGGGGAAATAGCTTGGCACGAGTTTTGATAGTCGATGATGCGGCATTTATGAGAATGACGTTAAAAAATATCATGACAGAAGCTGGTCATGACGTAGTAGGGGAAGCTGGAGATGGAATACAGGCGATTGAACAATATAAAGCGACACAACCTGAGCTAGTAACAATGGATATAACGATGCCAGAAATGGATGGAATCGAGGCATTAAAAGAAATTAAAAACTTTGATCCAAATGCGAAAATAGTTATGTGTTCAGCGATGGGACAACAAGGTATGGTTATTGAGGCAATACAGTCGGGGGCTGCAGATTTTATCGTAAAGCCGTTCAATGCTGAACGAATCAACGAATCGATCGGTAAAGTATTGTCTAGATAAAGCTGTAAGGAGTTTTTAAAATGAGAATGATCGGTATCGATGAATATGATAAAAATACGATGCAATTAGCAGAACCTATTTATGATTTTAAGAAAAGGGTTTTACTTGCTAGTGGCTCAACTATTCATCCGAAGTATATGGAGAAGTTAAAAGAGATAGGTATTAGAAGTTTAATTATTGAGGATGCGAAATCAGCAGGAATAACGCTTGATGAAATGATAGATATGCCAACATGGATTGACGCAATTGCTGTTGTTGAGAAAGCCTTTGATCAAGTAAAAGCTGGAAAAGAATTACCGTTAATAGAACTGCAACAGACGGTAAAAAAATTAATTGGTGAAGTATCGGCACGTAAAGCAATCGTACTAATTCCAACATCTACGATCGCTGATAACTTAGCACAGTACGCTCATGCTGTAAATGTAGCCTTAATTTCTCTGCAAATTGGAATTAAATTAAAATTTGATCAACTAAAGCTCAATGGCTTAGGATTAGGTTGTTTACTCCATGACATTGGTAAAGCAGTGACAGATGATCATGCACTACATCCAGAAAAAGGGTTTCAACTTCTAAAGTCAAACCGTGAATTAAGTTTGTTAGTCACCCATATCGCTTTTCAGCATCACGAGTCATTTGATGGTTCTGGATTTCCTAGAGGAATAAAGGGAAACGATATTCTTGACTACGCTCAAGTGTGCAGTGTAGCTAATGACTATGAAAATATGATCTCTAAAGAAGAGGTTCAACCACATGAAGCACTAGAAAGAATTATGGCGTTATCGGAGAAAAAGTATAGTCATAGTGCTGTTTTAAGTTTTACAAATGGAATTATTAGCTACCCACCAGGGACACATGTACGGCTAAACAATGGGCTTCTTGGCATTGTCACTAGAATAGAAAGTCATCTTCACCGACCAATTGTTAAAGTGCAAGGAATAAATAAAGAACTCGATTTAAGTGAACAGTCTACGATGTTTATTGAAAAAGTGTATAATGATGACCTTGTAGAAAATCGAGATTAAGTTCAATGAATTTCATAATTCATTATTCTCGCTACTTAGATCAATATATAGTTGCGTCAAAATCATTCGCAAATTATATATTGCGTGATGTGGCTCATTTTTGGTAATTATGAAATTCACTCAGTTACATGAAGGAAAAATTTCTTTCCTTCATGTTTTTTGTGTAAAAAAAGGCGTACAGTTGGTTTGTGGTTTGTGGTTTGTAGGATAGTTGGAAATGGAAGCATTCGCTTCGCAGTGTGTCGGTATTTTTGCTTTGTTTATTTGCTTTAATAAATGGTATAAATAAAATATGTGTAATACTATCGTTAAGTGGAAAAATAAATAGACGAATTTTAAACAGAAAGATGTGATTTCGAAATGAAATTTTTAAAACCGAATTATGAATTTGAACATTTTACCGATGTATCTCTAGATTTTTTAAGAAACCATAATGTGAAAGCGATTTTTTCGGATTTAGATAGTACGCTTGCGGCGCATGACGAATTAGGTGATGACGAGTTTACGAAATGGCATGAAAAGTTAGAAAGTAACGGAGTGAAGCTTATCGTTGTCTCAAATAACAGTCAAGGAAGAGTGGATCGTTTCACAAAACCTTACAATATTATTGGCAATGGAATGTGCGGAAAGCCGTTGCCGAGTAAAATAAAAAAAATTATGAAGGAAGTCGGTGTAACGAGTGAAGATAGCCTTTTTTTAGGTGACCAATTATTTACAGACGTTTTATGCGGGAAAATGCTAGGGATGAAAACAGTACTCGTGCATCCGTTAGGTGAGGAGCATGAGCCTTGGACAGTTAGATGGAAAAGAGGTCTCGAGGCAAGCATAAAAAAACGCTGGTAAGTAAATACTATCAAGGAAATTTTACATATGACGTTTAGCTAATATATTTTTTGACAAGGAGTAAAAAGCCTTTGTTTTGTGATTAGATGACCTTAGTGTAAAAAACCTTTGATAGAGGATGTTGCAAATGATTTACATTTATAACTGTTATGGGGGGACTCATTCTTCAGCAATGGCCGCAGCATATCATTTAAAGAAACTTCCTGAAGACCGAATTCCTAGTAAAGAAGAGATTTTAAACATTGATATCTTCAATAAATTAACCCCGAAAGATATGGGGAGAATTATTTTTCATGGGATAGATGAGGACGGCCATAAAGTATATACACTTGGTCGCGGTAGTTCAAAAGCGATGATTCCTGCTTTGAATGAGCTTTTTTTACTCCTTAACGACGGTACAAAAACAGATAAAGTGATATTCTCAAATGCATCCCCGACGGTCCCTTTAGCAATGACTTTCGGAGGCTTGTTTTCAAGACGTTTACATATTGATTTTATTGGTATCCCTCTTTTAGTTAAAGGAGCCAAACAAACATACCATAATACAATAACCTTAGTGAAGCGAACAATCGAGATTGGTAAAACGACGAAAAATCAAATAGAGATTTTAGAAAATAAAAATTTAGAAGTGAATAAATTGTTTTAATTTTCAACAGAGAGGCTGTCCTAAAAACAAAGTGTTAGGGACCGTTAGGTAAGGTACACCAATATAGACGAATGTTAAATCTATACGTCTATATTTAGTAGTATAGTTTACCGGGCGATCTGACACTTATGGGAGAGTCTTTTTTGTCGAAAAAACTTCCTCAAGTTTTAGACAAGCTATGAGTATATATAAATAAATACTCTTTATAATGGGGGAGAGACAATGAATATAGTAGACCAAATTATTTATGATATTGAATTACTAGGAAATGAAGACTTAGGAAGAGAATTACTTGAAGTTGTAAAGCATGAGCAAAGCCAAAATAAACAGTACCAGGTCATCCTTCATCAAGTCATTAAAGTTGATCGTAAAACGTACACAGTAATTATTAATTATTTGCAAAAATATTAGTTGATGTTTTTTGGGTTCGGTCTGTCTTATCTTGCTTATGCATTGAGCGATGATGTTTCGAAGTATGGGGGGAGTGTGCAGTAAAACAGGGATTGATGTGTAAATTAGTGTAAGTGCCTGAATTCAACTAAAAGGGAACGCAAGATGATCTCGCGTTCCCGAACAAAACGTCACTTCACCCAAAAGGGAACGCAAGATGATCTCGCGTTCCCGAACAAAACGTCACTTCACCCAAAAGGTAACGCGAGACCTTCTCGCGTTCCCGAACAAAGCGTCACTTTACCCAAAAGGTAACGCGAGACCTTCTCGCGTTCCCGAACAAAACGTCACTTCACCCAAAAGGTAACGCGAGACCTTCTCGCGTTACCGAACAAAGCGTCACTTTACCCAAAAGGTAACGCGAGACCTTCTCGCGTTCCCGAACAAAACGTCACTTTACCCAAAAGGTAACGCGAGACCTTCTCGCGTTACCGAACAAAACGTCACTTCACCCAAAAGGTAACGCGAGATCTTCTCGCGTTCCCGAACAAAGCGTCACTTTACCCAAAAGGTAACGCGAGACCTTCTCGCGTTCCCGAACAAAGCGTCACTTTACCCAAAAGGTAACGCGAGATCTTCTCCCGTGCCCGAACAAAGCGTCACACTCACCAAAAGGAACGCAAGATCTTCTCGCATGCCGACCCCATAAGGAACCCAACTACAGCATACTCTCCCCATAGTGCATACTACCGAGCGAGTGCGAATTACTGCGCATAACCCCCATAATATAAAGCAACAATATATGTGGAGCCCTACCATCGTTCATTTATTTCGTAGCTTCAACAACTAACGCAGGAGATGTTATTTCGAATGGTTCTCCTTTAAAAGATCCATACATATTTACCGTGAAATTAGCTTCCCGCAAAATTTGGCCTAATTGTTCACTAGTTAGTGGGAGTAATGAGACTTCGTTTTCATATGTTTGGTCTGCAACGGTTAGGGTACCTTTGAAGATAATTTTATCTTGTTGGTGTTCATACGTACGGTAAAAGGCTATGTTTTCACGCTCTATGTCTGGAAGCTTCGTAATTCCATCGCTTAACACTCGATCATAATTGACGGTTTGTATGAATAGCTTTCCACCCGCATCTAATAAATCGTACATTTCGGAAACTACGTTCGCTACATCTTCGAAGCTTTGCAGGTGAACAAACGAGTTACCAATGCAAATAATCGTGGTAAAACGAGTTTCTTGAAATTGATCAAGCTCTTCCATTGCTAATTGATGTGTCTCAATAGGAACATTATTTGCTGCAGCTTTTTCTTTAATTTTTTCAACCATATTCTGATCTAAATCCGTCGCTGTAACTTTGTATCCTAATTTAGCTAAAGCTATAGAATGATTTCCTGTGCCAGCTGCTAAATCCAAAATAGGACCTTTGGTAATTTTACTTTTTATAAAAGTAACCGATTGCTCATTTAGTGGGAAAATAGTGTCGTAAAATTCACTTAATTGCTTATAAAAATTCATCGTTTTCAACCTCGTTTTTTATTTGTGTTTACTAAAAGGGTAACTTTTAGCTTTTGGTACACGCCATGCTAAGAAAGTACCTTTCATTTATTGTACCATTATTTTTTTAACACTTCTAAGTTTGCGGTTATACTTTCTCGTTTTTAAAAGATGTCTTGATGAATTGTAATAAAAATATTTGACATGGTGCCAATTTCTCCAAAACGTGTACCATTGAATTTTAAATTTTATCCAATAAGTAAAACAGAATGTCTTCCAGCTATTCGGTAATTTATATGGCATCTTCAATACGCTTCCCCCTCTAGTAACTATCTCTCTGTTGAATTTGCTCCTTCTAAATTTATATGTTTAAAAGATTGAAATTATCATCGACAAATGTTCGCATAAATTCCAATAAATTAGAAAATGTTAGCAAATATTTGTAGCATTTGTGAAGTCTATTGAATAAACCAGGATTTAATAGTAAAGTAGATTTATAAGATAAGTGAATGACTTCACTAATAGAGAGAACTATTTTGGGAGTTAATAAAAATTTTTTAAAAGGAATTGTGAAGTTGTTCACAAATTAAATGAAATAACTATCTGAGGGGGAACTTCTTATGTTACTTGAAATTAGTCAAAACGCAGCAAACTTTTATAAAAATGAATTTTCATTACAAGGAAATGAAGCAATTCGTCTATTCGTTCGAGGTGCTGAAGGCTTCTTTTTAGGAGTAGAAAAAGATCTTTTAGAAGAAGAAGCTCACGTAATCGAAGTGAATGGAGTTAAGTTCTTTATCACCGAAAACGATCAATGGCATTTTGAAGGGAAAAAATTAGATTTCGATGCAAAATCAGAGCAGATGATCCTTTCTTAAAGTTTTGAATAATTTTGCCGAAAAAATATACATGGGAAAAGAGATAATCAAGAGCTAATTTAAAGCCCTTGATTATCTCTTTTTTGATTTTAGATAGCAAATAGGGTCTTTTGGACAACAAACTAAAATAATTGGACAACAAAAACTAGTAACTGGACAACAAACCACAAGAATTGGACAGCAAAAACGAGAAATTGGACAACTAAAGAATTACATAATTAATACTTAAAAACGTGGTCTGATCCCCCAAATCTCTGTTGCATACTGTTGAATCGTTCGATCGCTCGAAAACTTTCCGGAATGAGCGATGTTTGTGATGCTCATCGAAAGCCATTTTTGTTGGTCGCGGTAGGTTTGATCAACGAGTTCGTGAGCTTCACAATATGAGTCAAAATCTTTCAGCACAAAATATTCGTCGTTGTTAGAAAGGATGGAATAGTAAATATCTTTAAATTCACTTTCCCCACCAGGAAGATGGTTACCCATCAGTTCATCTAACACCTTTTTGATTCGGAAATCGATATTGTAAATATCTCGGGCGCGATATGTTTTTTCACTATAAAGTTTTAGTACTTCTTCTGCTTTCAGCCCGAAAAGAAATATATTGTCGTTCCCTACGCATTCGCTTATCTCAATATTAGCTCCATCCAATGTTCCAAGTGTGATCGCACCGTTCATCATAAATTTCATATTTCCCGTACCGGAGGCTTCTTTACTAGCAGTTGAAATTTGTTCACTAACATCAGCAGCAGGCATAATTTTTTCAGCTAATGAAACGCTATAGTTTTCTAAAAAGACAACCTTTAGTTTATTTTGGATACGTGGATCCTTATTAACAACTGTAGCAACAGCGTTAATCAGCTTAATAATTTTTTTTGCAAAATGATAGCCAGGTGCTGCCTTACCACCGAAAATAAACGTACGAGGGGTGATATCGATATTCGGATTTTCCGATAATATATGATAAAGGTGAATGATGTGAAATATATTTAGTAATTGTCGTTTGTAAGCATGTAACCTTTTTACTTGAACATCGAATATTGAATTGGTATCTACAGTAATTCCGTTGTGCTCTTTAATATATCTTGCTAACTTTTCTTTGTTCATTCTTTTTACTTGAGCGACTTTTTCTTGGAATGCTGTATCCTTCGAATATTTAATTAAGTTAGTCAGTTCTTTCGGATGAGCAATCCATCTATTACCAATCGTCTCTGTGATTAAAGAAGCAAGGTCGGGGTTAACGTTTAAAAGCCAGCGCCGATGGGTAATACCGTTTGTTTTATTATTAAATTTCTGTGGATAAAGTTTATAAAAATCTTTCATTTCTTTTGTTTTTAAAATTTCTGTATGAATTTTGGCAACTCCATTAACAGAATAGGAAGCAACGATCGCTAAATGCGCCATGCGAATTTCGCCATTTCCAATAATCGCAAGAGCAGAAATTTTATTCCACTCATAAGGATAAAGATCCCAAAGCTCACGGCAATAACGTTCGTTAATTTCTTCGACGATCATAAATATTCTTGGCAATAACTCTTTCACCATTGTGACAGGCCATTTTTCTAGCGCTTCACTTAATGTTGTATGGTTCGTAAATGAGACGGTCCGTTTTGTAATTCTCCAAGCATCTTCCCAGCTTAAACCTTCTTCATCAAGGAGAATTCGCATTAATTCTGGGATTACTAATACAGGATGAGTATCATTTATATGAACACCAATTTTTTCAGGGAGTTGTAATAAATCCGCACTATATTTTGCTTTGAACTGTTTAATAATACTTTGAATACCTGCAGAAACGAGGAAATACTGCTGTTTTAATCTTAAGAGCTTTCCATCATACGTTGAATCATCAGGATATAAAAATCCGGAAATATCTTCGATGGAACGTTTATATTGTAAAAAATGGTAATAGTCATTTTTATTCGAAGTGAAGAAATTGAAGTCTTCTCTACATGATTCAGCACTCCAAAGCCGAAGCGTATTGACCGTTTCGTTTTGATATCCAACAACAGGAACGTCATAAGGGACCGCTAATACAGTGTCGTAATTTTTATGGTGAAACTGAAGTTTCTCATCGACTTCAACCATATCGACATATCCACCGAACTTTACTTCAACGGCACGATCAGGGCGTCTTACCTCCCAAACATAACTTTCTTGAAGCCAATAATCAGGTAGTTCAACTTGGTACCCATTAATAATTTTTTGTTCAAACAAGCCATATTTGTAGCGAATCCCGCAACCGTGTCCAGGGAGGTTGAGAGAGGCGAGGGAGTCGAGAAAGCAAGCGGCAAGTCTCCCTAAGCCACCATTTCCAAGCCCGGCATCGTGTTCTTCTTCAAAAATATTTTCTAAGTTAAATCCAAGCTCTTTTAATCCTTCTTTAATTATTAAAAATTGTCCTGAGTTTTCAATATTCGTTTGTAAAAGTCGCCCCATTAAAAATTCCATTGAAAAATAGTAAACTTGTTTTTGCTTATTTTCTTGATAATAAGTTGTCGTATCAATCCAATTTTTTGAGACGTTTTCTCGCACGAGTTGCCCTAGTGTTTTATAAACATCATTATTTGTTGCGTCGTTAATACTTTTACTCAGTTTCGTTTCAAGCCTTTTTTTAAAAGTTGTTTTAAAGTCTTCTATTGAACAAAACATATATCCACTCCTCATTTAAGTTTTTTCCATAAAAATAACGAAATGAAGAAAAAACTTCTCTGTATTTGTATTTAAATTCAATGAATTTCATAATTCATTATTCTCGCCACTAAGTTCAATATATAGTTGCGTCAAAACCATTCGCAAACTATATTGCTTGATGCGGCTCATTTTTGGTAATTATGAAATTCACTCATAGAAAACTCCCATAAAAAAATTTATGTTGTCAAAAAAAAAACATGTTATCTTTATTTAAAATAACGGATGATGTCTGACGTCATACATGAAAAAAGTTTGATTAATATTTAACCTTTTTGGAAATTGTAAGCATGAAACTAAAATCCTAAATTAGAAGGGGGACCAATAAAATGAAAAAAATACTTATCTTTATGTCCTTTGCATTGGCAGTAGGGATCCTACTTTCAGCATGTGGACCTGCTGAAGAACCAGCACCAGACGAAACACCTACAGAAACACCTGGTGATCAACCAGGAGATGAGGCTACTGAAGAAGCTGGAGATTTCTCTGTAAGAATGGTAACCGACGTTGGTGGTGTTGATGATCGTTCTTTTAACGAATCAGCATGGGAAGGCTTACAAAGTTTTGGAGAAGATTTCGGAGTGGATGTAAATTACTTACAATCTGGCGACGCAGCTGACTATCAACCTAACTTAAACAGACTTGTGCGTGAAGGGCATGACATCGTTTATGCGATTGGTTTTTTAATGGCTGATGATGTTCGAACAATTTCTGAACAGCAACCAGACGCACAACTTGCGATCGTTGACTCAGTGGTTGAAGGTGCTGATGGCAATCCTTTAGAAAACGTTGCACATATTACTTTTAAAGAACACGAAGGATCATTTTTAGTTGGAGTTGTAGCAGGATTACAAACTGAAACGAACACTGTTGGCTTTATCGGTGGAGTAGAAAGTGGTTTAATCAAAAAGTTTGAGAACGGTTTTAAAGCAGGTGTTAAGGCAGTAAACCCAGACGCTAACATTATTGTTCAATATGCAGAGTCGTTCAATGATGCAAGTCGTGGACAAGCGATTGCTGGAACTATATATGGACAAGGCGCAGATATTATTTATCATGCAGCTGGTGGAACTGGTAACGGTCTTTTCACAGAAGCACAAGAGCGTAGTAGAGCAGGTGAAAATGTTTGGGCAATCGGTGTTGACCGCGATCAACATGAACAAGGAATGCCTGAAAATGTAACGCTAACTTCTATGGTTAAGCGTGTCGACCAAGCGGTTTATCAAGTTTCTGAAACAACAATGAATGGTGAATTCCCAGGTGGACAAATTGTAGAGTTTGGTTTAGAAGAAGAAGGGGTCGGCATTGCTGAGACAACTGAAAACGTAACAGAAGAAAGTTTAGAAGCAGTTGAAGATTACAAGAACCAAATTCTTGAAGGTGAAATTGAGGTACCAGAAACAGACGAAGAATACGAAGCGTTCATTCAATAATTAAATATAATGGATAATGGGGCTGTCCTAAAATAAGTGTCAGACACCGTTAGGCACCGAAGTATCGATGGACGTACAGTTTTTTCGTCTATTGATAGTAGTTCCGCCTGGTGTCAGACACTTATGGGACAGCCCTTGTTAAATAATTGTATATTTTTTGGCTTTATAAGTTAAATTAAGTAAGAAATTAATAATGCAATTAACGTTAGGAGTGTTTCTGTTGAATAACGTGATTGAAATGAATAATATCAGGAGAGAATTTCCTGGTATTGTTGCCAATGATAATATTACACTCCAGCTGCGGCAAGGAGAGATTCATGCACTTCTGGGGGAAAATGGAGCAGGGAAGTCTACGTTAATGAATATATTGTTTGGGCTTTACCAACCGACAAAAGGTGAAATAAAGGTTCGAGGGGAAATAGTAAATATTACTGACCCTAATGTTGCTAATCAACTAGGAATTGGCATGGTTCACCAACATTTTATGCTTGTTGATAATTTTACGGTCGCTGAAAATATCATTTTAGGAGCTGAACCTAAAAAGGGCGCCAAAATTGATATTAAAAAAGCAGAAAAAGATGTACTTGAATTATCGGAAAAATATGGGTTGAAAGTAGATCCCCGAGCAAAGATAGAAGATATTTCTGTCGGAATGCAACAACGTGTTGAGATTGTAAAAACGTTGTACCGTGGTGCTGAAATTTTAATTTTTGATGAACCGACAGCAGCTCTTACACCACAAGAAATAACTGAACTTATTCAAATTATGAAAGCGTTAGTCAAAGAAGGGAAATCCATCATTTTAATTACTCATAAATTAAAAGAAATTATGGCTGTATGTGATCGTTGTACCGTGATCAGGCGCGGAAAAGGGATTGGGACAGTGGAAGTTGCTGAATCTGATCCTGATTCACTAGCGGCAATGATGGTTGGTCGTGAAGTTAACTTTACGGTTGAGCGTGAAGAAGCGAAGCCGAAGGAACCTGTTTTGAAAGTGAATGATTTAGTTGTTCAAGACGTAAGGAAAGTACCAGTCGTCAATGGTCTTAATTTAGAAGTGAAGGCGGGAGAAATTTTAGGAATTGCCGGAGTAGACGGCAACGGTCAGTCTGAATTCATTGAAGCAATTACTGGCCTCAGGAAAATTGACAGTGGAAAGATCACGTTAAATGACAAAGATTTAACGGCATTAAAGACAAGAAAAATCACTGAATCTGGAGTCGCTCACATCCCTCAAGACCGCCATAAACATGGTTTAGTTCTTGATTTCTCAGTTGCTGAAAATATCGTGTTACAAACGTATTATCAAAAACCGTACTCTAAAAATAAAATCATGAATTTCCCGGCGATTTTTAAAAAGGCTAATGAACTAATTGAAGAGTATGACGTTCGTACTCCAAGTGAACATACACAAGCCCGTGCACTTTCTGGTGGTAACCAACAAAAAGCTATCATTGCCAGAGAAATTGACCGTTCTCCTGATTTATTGATTGCGGCTCAACCTACACGCGGCTTAGATGTTGGGGCTATTGAATTTATTCATCGAAAACTGATTGAAGAGCGTGATAAGGGAAGAGCGGTTTTACTTGTTTCACTTGAACTAGACGAAGTATTAAATGTTAGTGATCGAATTGCTGTCATTTATGAAGGGAAAATTGTTGCCGTCGTAAACCCTAAGGAAACAGATGAAAAAGAATTAGGTTTACTTATGGCTGGTGGCAAGAGTAAGAGAGTAGGTGAAGCACAATGATTCACAAATGGTTAAATGACAGAGCAACCAACATTTTAGTTCCTATATTGGCAGTTTTTCTAGGGATACTTGTTGGGGCAATCATCATGCTATTTATCGGTCAAAACCCTATTACTGGCTATTGGGCACTATTATATGGTGCTTTTGGTGATGCCTATTACTTCGGTGAAATGCTCCGAATGATGACGCCACTCATTTTAGCTGGTTTAGCCGTTGCTTTTGCGTTTAGAACAGGGCTTTTCAATATTGGTGTTGAAGGGCAACTAATTGTTGGATGGTTTGCTTCTGTAACCGTTGGTGTATTAATTGAAGCGCCAATGATCATTCACTTACCATTAGCAATTTTAGCAGGTGCTTTAGCTGGAGCATTATGGGGGTTTATACCTGGCTTTCTAAAAGCAAGATTTTATGTACATGAAGTTATTGTGACGATTATGTTAAACTATGTAGCTTTATACGTCTGTAACTATTTGATTCGTACATACTTATTAGTTCCAGGGGAGCGGACGGATCGAATTAGTCCTACTGCTTCTTTACAATCATTTTTCCTACAAAATTTAACCGATTTCTCACGTCTACATTATGGTTTTTTCATTGCGATCATTGCTTGTATCGTTCTATGGTTTATTTTATGGAAGACAACAATCGGCTTCGAACTACGGGCAGTTGGCTATAATAAGCATGCTTCTCATTACGCCGGGATGAATGTCAATAGAAACATCGTATTATCGATGGTTATATCAGGCGCATTCGCAGGTGTTGCTGGGGCAATGGAAGGTTTAGGAACGTTCGGATATATGTCGATTTTGTCAGGTTTTACGGGAACCGGATTTGATGGAATTGCGGTTGCATTACTAGGGGCAAATACATCGATTGGTGTATTTTTAGCAGCAGGTCTTTTCGGTGCTTTGAAGATTGGTGCACCAAATATGCAAGCTGCAGCTGGAATTCCACCAGAATTAGTCGATATCGTTATCGCATTAATTATTTTCTTTGTAGCTTCTAGTTACTTAATTCGAATCGTTATTAACCGACTCCAAAAGGAGGAAAAATAAATGGGTGTAATGGATATTTTAGCATTAGTTGTGCCAGCGATGATTTTCCTAGCAGCGCCTCTTATTTTTACCGCACCAGGTGGTCTTTTTAGTGAACGGTCCGGGGTCGTTAATATAGGATTAGAAGGGTTAATGGTCATGGGTGCTTTTACAGCAATTTTGACTACTCTTTATTTAGAAGGTCTCGGTTTTGGGGCATGGTCACCTTGGCTTTCTTTAATAGTTGCAGTGATTGTAGGTGCTTTATTTTCCCTATTCCATGCTGTAGCTTCGATTACTTTAAAAGCGGATCAAATTGTAAGTGGTGTAGCTTTAAACTTCTTAGCTGTCGGTTTATCTGTCTTTTTAGTAAGAAATATTTTCGGGAGAGGTCAAACGGATTATATAGCAAATCGAATATCTAGGGAGAATATTCCTGTTTTACAAGACATCCCGATTATTGGACCATTGTTTTTCGAAAGAGTTTACTACACATCGTTTATCGCGATTGCAGCAGCGTTTATCGTCTGGTATATCGTGTTTTATACACCGTTCGGTTTACGCCTTCGTTCAGTAGGTGAGCATCCGATGGCAGCGGATACGATGGGAATTCGAGTAAATCGAATGCGCTATATCGGTGTCATGCTCAGTGGAGCTTTTGCTGGAATGGGTGGAGCCGTATTTGCTTTAACAACGGCAGGTAACTTTGCCGGCAATACGATTGTGGGACAAGGGTTTATGTCATTGGCCGCTTTAATCTTTGGAAAATGGCATCCTTTAGGTGCTTTGGGAGCCGCTTTATTTTTCGGTTTAGCTCAATCGCTTAGTATTACAGGGCAAGCTATACCGTTTTTAGCAAACGTTCCTCAAGTATATTTATTAATTGCACCATACGTCTTAACGATCCTTGCTTTAGCAGGCTTTGTTGGAAAAGCGGAAGCCCCTAAAGCGATCGGGAAACCGTATGAAAAAGGTAGTAGATAAGTGAAATTCATTAAGGTTAGTGAATTTCATAATTCATTATTTTTGCCACGGAGATCAATATATAGTTGCGTGAAAATCATTCACGAACTATATATTGTGTGATATGGCTCGTTTTTGGTAATTATGAAATTAGCTCAGGTAACAAGAAAATAATTTTTCGGGTTCTGTTCAGAAAGTGACACTATTAGGTACTAATAAATATAGATTTTTCATCCGTCTATATTTTAGTTAGCTAACGGTGTAAGATACTTTCCTTTGGACAGACCCTTTTTTTATTGCTCTTAATGATTCAGGCTGAAAAATCAACTGAGATAAAGTGGTTCTAAAATAATAGTGCTATTTTCTTATGCGAGGCGGGAAAAAACAAGGTACAATAGAAAGTATTAGAAAAAACGATACTTTAGTTGTGTTCTTGCGTAATACACTAGTTTAAAAATATACTTTTATACTACAATGATGTTAGGGTGAGTTATAATGTCTGAAGATTTAAAGCCTCTTTATGATAAAAAGGTAAAATGTCCTATTTGTTCCGGTTCATTTTCATCGAAAAAAGTGCGTTCAAGGTTTCTTCGTACTGAAAGAATTGAATCTGACTTTTTTACCGTCTATAAAGATCAGGAATTAAATCCGATGCTATATGAAGTAAACGTTTGTCCTAAATGTGGTTATGCATTTGCCGATAATTTTTCTGAAAAGATTTCTGCGAGCGCGATACAACGAATAAAAGATCAAATAAGTTCAAATTGGAAAGAACGTCAATTGGGTGATGAACGAACGCTCCAACAAGCGATCGAGACTTTTAAATTAGCTCTTTTATCTGGATCATTAAAGCAAGAAAAAAGCATTGTATTAGCTGGTTTATGTTTAAGATTGTCATGGCTTTATCGAATGGAAAATGACACTGAGCAAGAGGAACGTTTTATGCAGCTATCATTGGAAAAATATAAACAGTCATACATGGAGACGGATTATCTCGGTACACAAATGACGGAAATGCGAATATTATATTTAATTGGTGAGCTAAGTCGTCGTTTAGGGTTACGTAATGATGCTGTTAAATATTTTTCAAAAGTAATCGAACATAAAAATCGTTCTCTAGAGACCAAAATCGTTGATATGGCTCGCGAGCAATGGTATTTAATTAGAGAAAAAGATCAGGAAGAAACTGAATAATTGTGTATTTTTTCTTACATAATGTCGTTTTTATGCCGATATGTAGTAAAAACATATATAATTAGTAATAATAAAGGAATTTGAATTCAAGCTACTAGTGGAGATAGTGGTGATCAGCAAAGGGGACGAAAATTTTGAATGCAAAACATGTAAATGCAATTTGTCGAGCAACCGAATCGATACTTGTCA
This sequence comes from Anaerobacillus arseniciselenatis, assembly GCF_001865995.1. Classification (GTDB taxonomy): domain Bacteria; phylum Bacillota; class Bacilli; order Bacillales; family Anaerobacillaceae; genus Anaerobacillus; species Anaerobacillus arseniciselenatis. Next base: position 89,317 of record NZ_MLQQ01000021.1, read on the forward strand.
ACCATTTTGGTGTTGAGGTAACACCGTTAAAGCCTAGGGTGCAACAAAGTGCTGTACCATCAAATCAAGTAGCTGTTATATTAGGTGTTAATGGACATCTTAATGGACAAATCATTTGTACGATAGACGTTCAAACGGCTAAAAATATAGTCGGTGTTATGATGGGCGGAATGACAATTGAAGAGCTAGACGATATGGGCTGGAGTGCGATCCAAGAGTTCGGCAATTGGGTAGCAGGTACGACGGCAACGGAATTATCGAAAGAGGATGTAATGATCGACGTAACTCCACCGGTAATTAATGAAGGAACGTCAAACTTTCGTTCAACGAAGACGTTTATTACTGTCCCGTTAGATACAAAAATCGGCCTTATTGATGTTCATATATCAGTTAAAGAAGATGATTAATAGGTGAGTGAATTTCATAATTACCTAAAATGAGCCATATCAAAATATTATGTAGTTGCGAACGGGTTAACGTAACTACATATATTTACTTAATGGCGAAAATATTGAATTATGAAATTTATTAAGCTAGTTGAAAAAAGCAAATAAATTGGATAGACTCTCTTTTTATGTTTAAATTATAGGTAAGGCTAATTTAAGCAGTTTGAAGGAGAGTCTTTTTGATGAAAAAAATAGATATATCACAATATGAAAAGAAGATAGAAATAAGAAATATAACGAAAGACGATTTTCAGGAAATTTTACAGCTTCAAAAGAAATGTTTTCCGAATATGGACCCGTGGAAAATTCAACAATTAGAAAGCCATATTGAAATTTTTCCCGAAGGTCAGTTTTGTGTTGAATATGAAGGGCAAATTATTGGCTCGTGCTCTAGTTTAATCGTCAATTTTGATGAGTACGATGATCAACACACTTGGGACGAAATTACGGATGAAGGTTATATTACAAACCATGACCCGGAAGGTTATAATTTATATGGTATGGAAGTTATGGTTGACCCTGAGTTCCGTCGTATGAAAATCGGGCGTAGGCTCTATGAAGCTCGTAAAGATTTAGCAAGAAATTTAAACTTAAAAAGTATTATTATCGGTGGTAGAATTCCGAATTATTATAAACATGCAGATCAGTTTACGCCGCGGCAGTACGTAGAAGAAGTGATGTTACATAATATATATGATCCGGTGCTAACGTTTCAAGTAATGAACGGATTTACATTAAAGCGTGTTAATCGAAATTACTTAGAAGACGATAAAGCATCGATGAGATATGCAACGTTAATGGAATGGAATAACGTTGATTACCAACCGAAATCGAAAAGGCATTTTAAAACTTCATTTCCAGTACGGATTTGTGTCATCCAATATCGAATGAAAAAAATCGATTCATTTGACGATTTTGCAAAGCAATGTGAGTTTTATGTCGATGTTGCAGCAAGTTACCAGTCGGATTTTGCTGTGTTTCCTGAAATATTTACGACGCAATTATTATCTTTTATAGAGGATAAATCGGCAAGTCAATCTATTCGGAAGTTGACGGAATACACGGAAGAGTATATTTCACTATTTACGGACCTTGCAGTAAAGTACAACGTTAATATTATAGGTGGTTCTCACTTTGTTGAGGAAGAAGGAAAAATTTTCAATATCGCTTATTTATTTAGACGTGATGGTACAATTGAAAAACAATATAAAATCCATGTTACGCCAAATGAGCGGAAATATTGGGGGATCTCCGGAGGCGATCGCGTGAAAGTTTTTGATACCGATTGTGGAAAAGTAGCGATCCAAATTTGTTATGACATCGAGTTCCCTGAACTAGGACGAATTGCAACAGACCGCGGCGCAAATATTATTTTTGTCCCGTTTTGTACAGACGAACGACAAGGATTTTTACGAGTCAAATACTGTGCACAAGCAAGAGCGGTAGAAAATCAAGTGTATACCGTCATCTCTGGTACAGTTGGTAATCTTTCAGAAGCAGAAAATATGGACATTCAATACGCACAATCCGCGATATTCACACCTTCGGACTTTACGTTCCCACGAGATGGGATTGAAGGAGAGTGTCCGACAAACATTGAAACAGTCATTGTCGGCGATGTCGATTTAGAAATATTACGCCGCCATCGTAAGTCTGGTAATGTCACACAGTTAAGAGACCGCCGTAAAGACTTGTATGAAATTAATTATAAATATTAAGTAGCGGGGGAGCAGCTCACTAGGTGGTGGGCTGTTTATTTTTTTGTTGAGATAAGTAAGTTGGTTGGTTAGTTGGAAAGTGGAAAGATGGAAGGCTGGAAAAAATTTTGTCGAAACGTTTAACTTGCTTCTATTACGTTCATCCTAGTTTTAGTGATAGGAGTTGAAAAAAGTGGAAGTTTCTGTAGAAAAACAAAGTAAGCAAAAACTAAATAAGTTGTTGGTGGTTATTGGGATTCTCTTGGCTGCGTTCATCTATATAAACTTTAATGCAACAATTGAAGATGTCGCTGATTTTAACATTGAACTACATACAACTGATGTGCCGATTTTAGTCGGTGATAGCACAACATTTCAAGTTTTAGTTTATGATAGCGAAAATTTAGTTGTAGAAAAAGCAAAGTTAAGTATTTCTTTAAGCGACGAAAATAATGAGATGGATTCAATAAAGCAAAACCTTTACCATGTAGAAAATGGTCTTTATGAAACTGAGGTTCAATTTTTACAATCAGGCAACTGGCATGCGAAAGTAGAGGTAAACGACGGCAAATATCGTCAAAAAGAAACGTTTCCGATACTAGTAGAAGCATATTAAAAATTATGTGCCCCATAATCTAGTGCCGCCACCTAACATAAATCGTTCAATCGAGAGCAAAGTTCTGCAAGGGGACGTTTTATGTGGCAGTTACGAGAAGTTTTTCAGCTGTAATTGAGTATAGTAGCTTTCGTGTGGTAAAGTAGTAAGAAATTAATGGATAGGTGGTGTTTTAATGGATTTCCATGGGCAAAAGACTTTACCCGCTGCTCGCAGCATTAAAGAGCTAGAAGATATGCTTGACAGTAATTATACATACATAGTCTTACTAAACAGCCATATTGGTCAATTAAAAAGTCTCGTTCAATTAGCGAAAAGTAAAGGGAAGAAAATGCTTCTTCATGCTGATTTAGTTCAAGGCTTGCGAAATGACGAATATGCCGCACAGTTTTTATGTCAAGATGTTAAGCCAGCTGGTCTAATTTCAACGCGGAAAAATGTCGTACTAACTGCAAAAAAACATGGTCTCATCTCGATCCAACGGCTGTTCTTGTTAGACTCAATCGCTCTTGAATCGAGTTATAAGTTGTTAGAAACAACAAAACCGGATTATATTGAAGTGTTACCTGGTGTAATGCCACATATTATTAAAGAAGTTTATGAGAAAACTGGAATTCCGATTGTTGCTGGGGGTTTGATCCGCGAAAAAAAAGAAGTGGAAGACGCGCTTAAAGCTGGAGCTTCAGCTGTAACGACATCAAGGAGAGAGTTGTGGACGTAAAATTAAAAACTAAGGCGTTAGTATTTGAACGGAAGTGTTCCAGAACAAAGTGTCAGACCCTTATGGGGCAGTCCTGCTCAAGCTAACGTAGGAGATTGAGTGATGGTTTGTGGAATTAATCACAAACCATCACTTGGAAAATAAATGTTGACAGCGGTTTCAGAGCATGTTTTAATATAAACTAAGTTAATAATTTGTGACGGAGACAAGGAGACCAAACAAGTTCTTATTTAGTAGTTTACTAGATAAGTTGTTTTTGGTCTCCTTTTTTTGTCGCATAAAAAAACAAAATAGGGAGGAAATCTTATGTCAGCATTTTTAGGGGAAGTAATAGGAACTATGATTTTGATTATTCTTGGAGGGGGCGTTGTTGCAGGTGTTGTTCTAAAAGGGACGAAATCTGAAAACTCAGGTTGGATCGTTATCACGATGGGTTGGGGACTAGGAGTAGCAATGGGTGTTTACGCAGTAGGGGAGATAAGTGGAGCACACCTAAACCCTGCAGTAACTGTTGGGTTTGCTTTAATAGGAGAATTTGCTTGGTCTCAAGTACCTGGTTATATTGCAGCACAAATGATTGGTGCTTTTATTGGGGCAACTTTAGTTTGGTTACATTATTATCCGCATTGGAAAGCAACTCAAGATCAAGAGGCGAAACTTGCCGTGTTTTCAACAGGACCAGCCATCCGTCACACACCAGCCAATTTATTTAGTGAAATTTTAGGGACATTTGTCTTAGTATTAGGCCTTTTAGCGATTGGAGCCAATGCATTTACTGAAGGGTTAAATCCATTAATTGTTGGATTTTTAATTGTAGTTATCGGTTTATCATTAGGAGGAACTACTGGTTATGCGATTAACCCAGCGCGTGATTTAGGACCTCGTATCGCACACTTTTTATTACCGATTGCAGGCAAAGGAAGTTCAGATTGGAAGTATGCTTGGGTCCCAGTAATTGGACCAATTATTGGTGGAGGCTTAGGTGCACTATTTTATGCAGCTGCATTTGAAGGTATTGTTTATTCGGCCCTTTGGATATTTTTGGTAGCGTTTGCAGTTGTAATGATCGCCTCAATTCTTTTTCATAAAAATCCAGTGGCAACTACAAATACAGAAAAAGACCTTGCAGCATAGGCCACAAGGCGTAAATAGATAATCTAAACTATAATAATTATAATAAAGATAATGATAAATTACAATTTATTTTTACTAGGGGGAAACGCAATCATGGAAAAAAAGTATATTCTTTCACTAGACCAAGGGACAACAAGCTCAAGAGCAATTCTTTTTAATAAAGCGGGGGAAATCGTAGATTCTGCTCAAAGGGAATTTAAACAAATATTTCCGAAGCCAGGCTGGGTCGAACATAATGCCAATGAAATTTGGTCGTCTGTCTTAGCGGTGATGGCAGAAGTAATGGAAGTAAATGAAATAAAACCTAATGAAATCGCAGGAATTGGAATTACAAATCAACGTGAAACAACCGTTGTTTGGGAAAAAGAAACAGGTCACCCTGTATATAATGCGATCGTTTGGCAATCTCGCCAAACGGCTGAAATTTGTGAAGAGTTAAAAGAAAAAGGATATAGCGACACGGTTCGTGAGAAAACTGGTTTATTAATCGATGCTTACTTCTCAGGGACGAAAGTAAAGTGGATTTTAGATAACGTTGAAGGTACTCGTGAAAAAGCAGAAAACGGAGAATTGTTATTTGGAACGATTGATACGTGGTTGATTTGGAAACTATCAGGTGGAAAAGCTCACGTTACAGACTATTCTAATGCTTCTCGTACATTAATGTACAATATTTATGATTTAGAGTGGGATGATGAATTACTAGAAATGTTAACGGTTCCTAAGTCAATGTTACCGGAAGTTCGCCCTTCATCAGAAGTGTATGCTCACACGGTTGACTATCATTTCTTCGGAGAAGCAGTACCGATTTCTGGTGCAGCAGGAGATCAGCAAGCGGCGTTATTTGGTCAAGCGTGTTATGAAGAAGGAATGGCGAAAAACACATACGGTACGGGTTGCTTTATGTTAATGAACACAGGAGAAAAAGCCGTGAAATCTGACCACGGATTACTGACAACGTTAGCTTGGGGAATTGACGGAAAAGTGACATATGCTCTAGAAGGAAGTATTTTCGTTGCGGGGTCTGCAATCCAATGGCTAAGAGATGGGCTACGCATGATTAAGTCAGCTGCTGAAACAGAAAAATATGCGACTAGTGTTTCATCGACTGATGGTGTATATATGGTTCCGGCATTTGTAGGATTAGGAACACCTTATTGGGACAGTGAAGTTCGTGGGGCGATTTTCGGCCTCACTCGTGGAACGGAAAAAGAGCACTTTATCCGTGCAACCGTCGAATCTTTAGCTTATCAAACGAAAGACGTTTTAAAAGCGATGGAAGCAGATTCTGGTATTGAGTTAAAGACGTTACGTGTTGATGGCGGAGCAGTGGCTAATAACTTCTTAATGCAGTTCCAAAGCGACATTATAAACGTGCCAGTCGAGCGCCCGGTGATTAATGAAACAACTGCTCTTGGTGCTGCCTATTTAGCAGGGTTAGCTGTAGGTTTCTGGAAAGATCAATCAGAAATTGCGAAACAATGGAAGGTCGAGCGGACTTTCGAAGTGGATATGGAAGCATCTGAACGACAAAAGCTATATTCTGGTTGGAAAAAAGCAATTGAAGCAACGACCGCATTTAAATTGAAATAATTGTTCACAATTTAGACACATTATGTTATAATAAGATTAAGTTAATAAATTCGGTCGGAGAATAGGAGAGACCACAACACTCTATTGCGAAATGCGATAGGGCTGTTGTGGTCTTTTTGTACACTTTTTCAAGTTTTCACTATTTAGGTGTTTGAAAAGTGTACAAATGAACGCAATATTGTTTGCTCTAAAGTAAAATCGGAAATAGATAAACAATTGAGCATCTCCATTCACTGCGTATTGGCTTCTCTTTTATTCTCCCCCTTAAAAAAGGAGTGTTATAGTTATGGCAAATCCATTTTCAAGTATACAACGAGGAAGTTATTTAAAAGAAATGAGTAGTAAAGAGTTAGACCTACTAGTGATCGGTGGTGGGATCACAGGTGCAGGTATCGCTTTGGACGCTCAAGTACGTGGCATTCAAACAGGCTTAATTGAAATGCAAGATTTCGGTGCAGGTACTTCAAGTCGTTCTACGAAGCTCGTACATGGCGGATTACGTTATTTAAAGCAATTTGAAGTAAAGTTAGTCGCAGAAGTTGGGAAAGAGCGGGCGATCGTTTATGAAAATGCTCCACACGTAACAACGCCAGAATGGATGTTACTACCAATGATTGAAGGCGGAACATTTGGGAAGTTCGCGACATCTGTTGGACTTAAAGTATATGACTTTTTAGCGGGCGTTAAAAAACAAGAACGTCGTTACATGCTAAATCGACAACAAACATTGGAAAAAGAGCCGTTACTTCGTGAAGATAAATTAAAGGGGGGCGGTGTGTATGTCGAATATAAAACAGATGATGCGAGATTAACGTTAGAAGTATTAAAGGAAGCGGTAGCGCGTGGAGTGGTCGCTTCCAATTACGCTAAAGCAGAAGAGTTAGTTTACGAGAATGGAAAAGTCGTAGCAGTTAAAGTCGTCGATCAATTATCAGGTGAGACAACATTGATTCGTGCAAAAAAAATCGTTAATGCCGCTGGACCGTGGGTAGACACACTTCGTGAAAAAGACAATTCAAAAAAAGGAAAGTATCTACATTTAACAAAAGGTGTCCATTTAGTGATAGATCAATCACGTTTTCCGTTAAAGCAAGCGGTTTATTTTGATACAGAAGATGATGGTCGTATGATGTTTGCGGTTCCGCGTGATGGAAAAACGTATGTAGGTACAACGGATACTTTTTATAATGAGGATATCACTCATCCACGAATGACAGTTGCTGACCGTGATTATATCATTAAAGCGGTTAATTATATGTTCCCTTCTGTAAACTTAAAAGTGGAAGATGTCGAATCTTGCTGGACAGGATTACGCCCGTTAATTCATGAGGAAGGAAAGAGTGCTTCAGAAATTTCAAGAAAAGACGAAGTATTTATCTCTGATTCAGGCTTAATTTCGATTGCTGGTGGTAAACTAACTGGTTATCGTAAAATGGCAGAGGAAATTGCTGATTTGATTAGTAGTGAATTAGGAATTAACAAATCTTGTACAACAGCAACTATTAAACTTTCAGGTGGCGACATTGGGGGATCTGAAAACTTAGCGAAATTTTTAGAAGAAAAAACGAATGAAGGTATTCAATTAGGCCTGACATCGGATGAAGCTAGAAGACTGACAAATTTATACGGTACGAACGTAAATCGAGTTTATGAAATCATTCGTACGATTGGTGATGAGGCGAAGCAACATGATTTATCACCAGCTGTGTTTGCATCGCTCGTTTACGGGATTGAAGAAGAGATGGTGGCAACTCCTGTTGACTTTTTTAATCGCCGTACGAGTGCAATTTTCTTTAATATTGATTGGGTTCGTGAATGGAAGCAACCTGTTTTAAATTACATGAAACAACGCTTTCATTGGTCAGCAGAACAATTTCAATATCACAAAGGTAAAGTTGAGGAAGAGATTGAGCATGCAACAGTACCGGTTGATGCAGTGGTTGAATTAAGAAAAAATGCATAACTATAAAATAGCTCGAATACAGTGTTTTTTCGTGGTAAGGTAGCGGTGTATCGAATTCTATCTACAGTGCTATAGCTACTTGAAGATTGAGAGGGTGTCCCTAAACAAAGTGTCAGACACCGTTAGACGCCAAATATAGACGGGTGTTAAATCTATACTTCTATATTTAGTAGTAACGCGTGGTGTCAGACACTTATGGGACACTCTTTTTTTACATAAAAAATCTGTCGACAACTTCATATGTTTTTTACATAAAATATTGGTAAAATGGTTGTTGTAGTGAAAAAAATACTGAATCGGGGGATAAACACGAATGAGTTGGAAGAGTACATATGAGCTTTGGAATAATTGTGCAAGTTTAGACAGTGAGTTAAAAGTTCAATTACAAGAGATGGCAAGTAATAACGAGCTGTTGGAGGAGTGCTTTTATAAAAATTTAGAATTTGGTACCGGGGGAATGAGAGGCGAAATCGGACCTGGAACAAACCGAATGAATGTTTATACAATTCGTAAGGCTGCAGAAGGATTAGCACAATTTATTAAATCTCACGGTGATAAAGCGATCGAACAAGGTGTTGCTATTGCTTATGACAACCGCTTTAAGTCGAGAGAATTTGCTTTAGAGTCAGCGCTAACATTAGGGAAACATGGGATTAAAACATATTTATTCAAAAATTTACGTCCGACACCAGAACTTTCATTTGCGGTAAGATACTTAGGAGCTTTTTCAGGGATTGTCATTACAGCAAGTCATAACCCTCCTGAATATAATGGCTTTAAAGTGTATGGTGATGACGGTGCTCAATTAACTCCAGACGCTGCTCAAGACTTAGTGAATAAAGTAAATGAAATTGAAAACGAATTAATGATTGAAATTGCCGATCATGATGAAATGGTTTCATGTGGCCAATTAGTGATGGTTGAAGACGAAATCGATAATGCTTATGTTGAGAAGTTGAAGACAGTTGTTGTGAATCGAGAGCTCGTGGAGAAAAACGGCAAAGATGTGAAAATTGTTTTTACACCACTACATGGAACTGCGACAATACCAGTACAACGTAGTTTTGATGCGGTTGGCTTTTCAAATTACCACATTATCGAAGAACAAGCCGTCCCAGATCCAAACTTTTCAACAGTTGCTTCACCAAATCCAGAAGAGCATGCAGCTTTTGAATTGGCGATCCACCATGGTGAGAAGCTGAATGCGGATGTTTTGATTGCTACTGATCCAGATGCAGACCGAGTTGGAGTAGCTGTGAAAGACTTAGATGGGCAATATGTTGTACTTACAGGCAACCAAACAGGTGCGCTTATGCTTGAGTATTTACTATCTCAAAAACAAGCTCAAGGAGTGCTTCCGGAAAATGGAGCAGTAATTAAAACGATCGTAACATCTGAGTTAGGGCGAGTTATTGCTAATCACTACAATTTAACTGCGTTAGATACTTTAACTGGGTTTAAATTTATTGGTGAAAAAATTAAACAGTTTGAAGAAACAGGAGAAAAGGAATTCCTCTTTGGATACGAAGAAAGCTACGGTTACTTAGTGAAAGATTTTGCTCGTGACAAAGATGCGATCCAAGCTGTTCTTTTAGCTGCAGAAATTGCTACTTTTTATAAATCGCAAGGAAAAACGATGTATGAAGGCTTGGTGGAAGTTTTTAGAAAATATGGGTATTATTTAGAAGGTTTACAGTCGATTACTTTAAAAGGGAAAACGGGAATTGGAAAAATGAATGCCATTATTAATGGCTTCCGTGAAAATCCACCTAAACAATTTGCAGGATTGAATGTAATCGCAGTTGAAGATTATTTAAGTAGAGAGCGCTTCGACGTTGGAAAAGGTGAGAAAGAAGCAATTGATTTACCAAAATCAAACGTTTTAAAATACATTCTTGAAGGCAACTCTTGGCTTTGTGTGCGTCCTTCAGGCACAGAACCGAAAATTAAATTTTATTTCGGAACAACGAGCGATTCTCTCGAAAAAAGCCAACTTAATTTAGAACAGTTAAAAGATTCGCTGATGAATAAGATCGATGTCAATTAAATTTGGTCACAGACGAGTCCGGTAAAAATAGGTCGTACGTTGCGAAAAGTAACGTGTTTTACGACTTAATATCTGCAAGCGAATCGAGTACCAATGCACTAAAACTGAGTAAGAAGGCGAATGCTTTCGTGCTCAGTTTTTTTGTTGCATAATCAAGATTTATAAACGAATCCCTATTTTAGCGGGAACTATAAATATAAATTTCAAGGTCTTTGCTTTTTTCTTATTGCTTAGGAATTTACAGATTTCGAGCTTATGGATCGTTTTTTTGAATAAAATTTCTCATCATGGGTTAAGAGCAATATTTAATGAAAGTAACGTGTTAAGGAGTTTGCATTCTCTAACTTTTTAAGGAGGTTAAAAAGTTGGAGGTCAAACAAAAAAAATGTCGAAAATTACTGTGAAGTTTTTTATTGAAAAAGCGCAAAAGTGTGACTATTATCACAGTTTATAAAGTCAGGAGGATGTAAAATCAATGAAATGGGATAACTCTCAAGGAGTGTGATGAAGGTGGAATCGAAACAAACGATGAAAATCTTTATTGAACGTAAAAGAAAAACGATGGTCCAAGCTGCAAAAAATCATGGTATGAGTGCAGAAATCACATTAAAACATAGTCAAGAGTTGGACGAGCTCCTTAACCAATATGCATTAGTTTCACAGACAAAAAACAAAAAAATATGTTGCTGTACTTAATAAAAAAATGTAAAATAAAATACGGTATTCAAAAACGGTTTTACTCTATGTCACTATAATGTGAGACGAATATTGTAACAGCGTTTAATCTTAATACAAACAAATGAGATATTGGCTATTAGCGAGCATTGAAGATTAAGAAAGTAACGCTTATAAATAGCTAGACAAGTACCAAAAATAGCAATGCGATTTAGCAAAAAAAGCAATGCAAGTAGTACAAAAATAGCAATGCAAAAAAAAGTAATGCAAGTAGTACAAAAATTAGCAAGAAAATGTAGCGCAAATAGCCTTAAAAAAATATATTAAAAAAACTTTTCAAGAATTGTTGACAAATTATTCATTGCCTGATAGTATATATTCTTGTTGGCCCACTAATTTTCAATAAAAAATGATAATGGTAGCCAATTAACTTTATACTTTAAAATATGTGGAGGAATACCCAAGTTCGGCTGAAGGGATCGGTCTTGAAAACCGACAGGCGGGTTAAACCGCGCGGGGGTTCGAATCCCTCTTCCTCCGCCATATAATTTGGACCCGTGGTGTAGTGGTTAACATGCCTGCCTGTCACGCAGGAGATCGCCGGTTCGACCCCGGTCGGGTCCGCCATTAGTATTAATGCAATAATTTTTGTGAGTTAGATTACATTCTTAAGTTTTACAGATTTTTGGAAGGAAATAAGTTAAAATGGCTCGGTAGCTCAGTCGGTAGAGCAGAGGACTGAAAATCCTCGTGTCGGCGGTTCGATTCCGTCCCGAGCCACCATTTAAAAAATTATATAAAGTTGTAAGTCTTTTTTGTAACATGCCGGGGTGGTGGAATTGGCAGACACACAGGACTTAAAATCCTGCGGTAGGTGACTATCGTGCCGGTTCAAGTCCGGCCCTCGGTACTATCTGTAGAAAAAACTTGGTAAATTTCCAAGTTTTTTCTTACCTAATTACTTATGTTGTGAAGTTGGGAATTGGAAGTTTTTTCATATAACAATCTTTCATTGAATAACCACATGCGCCCTTAGCTCAGCTGGATAGAGCATGGCACTTCTAATGCCAGGGTCGGGAGTTCGAATCTCTCAGGGCGTGCCATTCTTTTTTTTTTTTTTTTTTTGGCTATGTTACTTTAACAAAGCCTTTTTTTTTATGTGGTTACATAATTTTTGAGTATTGAAAAGAACTAACAGTGGTGTTAGTTCTTTTTTGTTACACTAATGTGGTTGTAGGGTTAGATGTACTTAAAATAAACTCATTAAAAAGAAATAAGGTTTAAAAAGTGAGAGTTAGTGACTCAAATAGGGGGAATTCCGCTCAAAAGGTAACTAAAAGCGGTGTTAAGTGCCCGAACGGAGGAGCGCGCCAATCAAAAGTTAACGCGAGAAAGTCTCGCGTGCCCGAAAAGAATGAAGAACAATTCAAAAGGTAACGCGAGAAAGCCTCTCGTGCCCGAAAAGAATGAAGAACAAAGCAAAAGGTAACGCGAGAAAGTCTCGCGTGCCCGAAAAGAATGAAGAACAATTCAAAAGGTAACGCGAGAAAGCCTCTCGTGCCCGAAAAGAATGAAGAACAAAGCAAAAGGTAACGCGAGAAAGTCTCGCGTGCCCGAAAAGAATGAAGAACAAAGCAAAAGGTAACGCGAGAAAGCCTCTCGTGCCCGAAAAGAATGAAGAACAAATCAAAAG
>NZ_MLQQ01000022.1 GCF_001865995.1 Anaerobacillus arseniciselenatis
TTCTTCATGCGCGTTTTGTATGTAAAACAAATGAGGTCAACTTTTCCGAACAAGCCTCTAAAGTTGTTTTTACTAAATATTTTTTTTATGCAAATCAATATATTTTAATAACAAATAAATGGTAAGAAATTTCAAGAAGCTGATCCATTAGTAGGATCGGCTTTTTTGAATTTCTTATTGAAATTTTACACGAAAAATATTCAGCGAAAACATTCGAAAAATTTCAAAAAAAAGTCGTTGCAAAACAGTTGTGCCTGTTATAGTATACTAAATATAAATAAAAACTGTAGTAATACAGCGAGCGTATTAGTATTTCATAAGTACGCTCAAGAGGTTGAATTTTGTTCAAAAATAAAAAATTGGGGGATGAGAACGTGAGTAATTTTCAAGAGCAAGTTAATAATTTGGAAAACAGTTGGAAAACCAATAAGAGATGGGCGGGAATTACACGGAATTACACGGCAGAGCAAGTGATTCGCTTAAGAGGATCGGTGCAAGTGGAACATACGTTAGCCCGTCGAGGAGCGGAGCGTCTCTGGGATCAATTACATTCTATGGATTTTGTAGCAGCACTTGGTGCTTTAACTGGAAATCAGGCGATACAACAAGCGAAAGCAGGGTTACAAGCTGTTTATTTAAGTGGATGGCAAGTAGCTGCCGATGCAAATCTTGCTGGTCATATGTACCCAGACCAAAGCTTATACCCCGCTAACAGTGTTCCGATGGTCGTTAAACGAATTAACCAAGCGTTACAGAGGGCGGATCAAATTCAACATATGGAAGGTAAAGATGATATTGACTATTTTTTACCGATTGTTGCTGATGCGGAAGCTGGATTCGGAGGGCAATTAAATGTTTTTGAACTAATGAAAGGAATGATTGAGGCAGGAGCTGCAGGAGTACATTTTGAAGATCAGTTAGCTTCAGAGAAAAAGTGTGGTCATCTAGGTGGCAAGGTGTTAATACCAACACAAACAGCGATCAGAAATTTAACGGCTGCGAGACTTGCTGCTGACGTATCTGGTGTTCCAACGTTAATAATTGCAAGAACTGATGCAGATGCAGCGGATTTAATTACTAGTGATGTTGATCCGTACGACCATGAATTTATTACTGGTGAAAGAACACCAGAAGGATTCTATCGAACAAAACCAGGCATAGATCAAGCGATTTCTCGTGGGTTAGCTTATGCTCCGTATGCAGACTTAATTTGGTGTGAAACATCTAAGCCAAGTTTAGAAGAGGCTAAGGCTTTTGCAGATGCGATCCATGAAAAATTTCCTGGTAAAATGTTAGCTTACAATTGCTCACCGTCATTTAACTGGAAAGCGAACTTAAATCAAGAAACGATTGAAAGATATCAAGAGGAATTAAGTAAAATGGGATATAAATTCCAGTTTGTAACGTTAGCCGGATTCCATGCTTTAAATCATAGTATGTTTGAGTTAGCTCATGAGTATAAATCTCGTGGTATGGGAGCTTACTCTGAGCTTCAGCAACACGAGTTTGCAAGCGAAGTTAAAGGGTATACTGCGACACGTCATCAACGTGAAGTAGGAACTGGTTACTTTGATGAAGTTTCTCAAACGGTGGCTGGAGGTACCTCTAGCACTACAGCCTTAAAAGGTTCAACGGAAGTGGCACAGTTTTAATCACTAAAATCTATACCTCCTTTTAGAACGCAGCGTCCTTCGCCAGACGCTGCGCTTTTTTTCGAAGCTAAACAAGGCGCTTGCGCTTTTCTCATAAAACATATTTCTTGTCACTGTTCCTACATTTTGTTAGAGTAAAGTATAATTGATTTGTTTAATACTATAATTATGAGGGTGTGAACACGCACTATTAGGTTTTAGTATAGACAAAGGCAATACATTTGCGTTTATTTTTGTGAAAAGTTTTGCAAAACACTTACAATCATTGTACATAGCATAGGAGGAAGAAAGATGAAAATGATGGATGCAAACGAAATTATTTCGTTTATTTCAAACAGCGTGAAATCAACGCCAGTAAAAGTTTATGTAAAAGGTGACTTAGATGGTATTAACTTTGGTGACAATACTAAAGCGTTTGTCTCGGGTAATACTGGAACACTATTTGGGGAATGGGCTGAGATTGAAGCTGCATTAAAAGCGAATGAAAATAAAATTGAAGACTTTGTCGTTGAAAATGATCGTCGAAATTCTGCAATTCCACTGCTTGATATGAAACATATTCAAGCTCGAATTGAGCCAGGTGCGATTATTCGCGATCAAGTAGAAATTGGAAAAAATGCAGTAATTATGATGGGAGCTTCTATTAATATTGGTTCTGTTGTTGGTGAAGGAACAATGATCGATATGAACGTTGTCCTAGGTGGGAGAGCGACGGTTGGTAAAAATTGCCATATTGGTGCAGGAGCAGTTTTAGCTGGGGTTATTGAACCACCATCAGCAAAGCCTGTTGTTGTTGAAGATAATGTAGTAGTTGGTGCCAATGCTGTAGTTCTTGAAGGTGTAACCGTTGGTCAAGGAGCGGTTATTGCAGCTGGGGCGATTGTAACAGAAGACGTACCGACAAATACAGTAGTTGCAGGAACACCTGCACGTGTTATTAAAGAAATTGATGAGAAAACAAAAGGAAAAACAGAAATTAAACAAGAGCTTCGTCGATTAAATGAAGACCAATAATTAAGACGCTTTATGAAGGGTGCCTTTTGCGCTTTTCTTACGGGGGTGTCCCATATCAAAGTGTCAGTCACCACGAGACGCTAAATACTGACGGATTTTCAATAAATGCGTTTATGTTTAGTATTTTTCTTGGTAATCTGACACTTATGGGGCACCCCCGATTTTTAAATAAAAAATACAAAAGAGGTAGTTATGATGAGTAATTCTTTTATTAATATTAGGCGTAAATTACACGAAATCCCTGAACTCGGTTTTGAAGAGACGAAAACACAACAATATCTTCTCACTTATATCGAGAGCTTGCCACAGCAATATTTAACCATTGATACTTGGAAAACAGGAATTTTTGTGAAAGTTGCGGGGAGCGCTCCTTCGAAAGTGGTAGCTTATCGTGCTGATATTGATGGGTTACCAATGGTTGAGGAAACGAATCTTTCTTTTAAATCAACGCACGAAGGAAAAATGCATGGCTGTGGACACGATTTTCATATGAGTATTGCCTTAGGAGTACTTACATACTTTGCTGAAAACCAACCGAAAGAATCCTTATTATTTATTTTTCAACCGGCAGAAGAAGGGCCTGGCGGGGCAAAGCCTATGCTTGAAAGTGATTATTTGAAGAATAATCGCCCTGATAGGATTATTGCTTTGCATATTGCTCCGGAATACCCTGTCGGTACCGTCGCAACAAAAGAAGGTTTACTTTTTGCTAATACTTCTGAGCTATTTATTGATTTTAAAGGTAAAGGTGGTCACGCCGCTTACCCTCATACAGCAAATGATATGGTTGTTGCTTCAAGCCATTTTGTTACACAACTGCAATCAATTGTCGCAAGAAATATCAACCCACTAGATTCTGCAGTTGTCACAATTGGAAAAATTTCCGGAGGGACAAAGCAAAATATTATCGCTGAAAATGCGAGGGTAGAAGGAACACTCCGTACGTTATCAATGAGCTCAATGCACAATGTGAAAAAACGTATTGCTTCACTTGTAAAAGGGATAGAGGAAGGTTTTGATTGTTGTGCAACCATTGATTTTGGAGCGAATTACTGTCAAGTTTATAATAATGAAGCTATCACAAGACAGTTTATGAATTTTGTTGAAAGTCGCAAATGTACAGAATTAATAGAGTGTAAAGAAGCGATGACTGGTGAAGACTTCGGTTACTTCCTTGCAGAGATCCCGGGCTTTATGTTTTGGTTAGGTGTAAACTCTGAACATGGACTCCATTCGGGGAAGCTTAACCCAGATGAAGAGGCTATTCCCTTTGCGATTGGTTTAGTTGTAGATTATTTTAAATCGTTATAAACAGAATAATCTTCCATTTATTTGGACAAATTACCGTTGTAGAGAAAACTCTCTTACTAGAGTGAATTTCATGATCCTAATAAATAGCTACATCGATTCTACATTTAGTTGGGAGCGGTCTAACTTAACTATATGTAATAATTTAGTGGCGCTAAAAAGGGCAGCATGAAATTCATTAACTTATTCAATGGAAAAAAGAAGGAGGATTATTTTATGCCAAAAGTTGGAGTTGAACAATCGTTATCTGCTGTGCAAGAAGCGTTGCAAGCAAAAGGCTATGAAGTAGTACAATTAAAGCAAGAAAGTGATGCTACAAATTGTGATTGCTGTGTTATTACGGGGCAAGACCAAGACATGATGGGTATTCAAAATGTGGCAACAGAAGGCTCGGTTATAAATGCACACGGAATGAATGCTGATGAAGTATGCCAACAAGTAGAAAACAAACTTCAGCAACAATAAAAATTGATATAAAACGGAGATTTGTGCCGTTTATACAAGAAAGAGGATGTCTTTTAGACATCCTCTCAGTTTGTAGTCAAAGTATTTCTCAATAAATTCAGCCTGGTTGAAAACGTTTGTCAATCGGCATCCTCTATTTCTTTTCTATATAAACTTGATGTGGGAATGGGATCTCAATTCCGTGTTTATCAAGCGTCTCTTTTAAAGTTTTCCTTAACGTTCTTTCGACAGCCCACTGCGACATATTTTCGGTTTTGGCAATGATTCTAATTACGACATCAGAATCACCAAAACTTTGCACCCCTATAACGTTTGGCCCTTCTTTAATAGCTTCCTCAACTTTGGCCACTTCATCACAAGCATTTTGCAGAATTGCTATAACTTCATCCATATTTTCGTCGTATGCGATACTAATATCAACTAGTGCTCTCATATTTCCGCGAGAATGGTTACTTACATTCGTTATTTCTCGGTTGGGAATGAAGTGTAGCGTTCCATCGAAGCTACGAAGCTTTGTCGTTCGTAAACCGACTTCTTCTACAACCCCATCAACACCAGCCATTGTTACGTAATCATCTACTTCGATTTGTTTTTCAAGAAGAATAAAGAAACCTGTAACAACATCACTTACTAACCCTTGCGCTCCAAAGCCGATCGCTAAACCGATCACCCCAGCCCCAGCAATAAGAGGTGCGATCTCGTAATCAAAAATCCCGATGATAATCGTAATTAAAATAAAAATCAAAAAATATGTAAATACGTTAATTGCTAACTTTTCCAATGTCTTCGTTCTACCAGGATGCATACCTCTTTGCTCACTTAATTTCGTAAAAGACCTTGTGATTAGGCGACTTCCTATTTTTTTAACGATTATATAGCCAATAATGATTCCTAATAATTGTAAGGCAATAATCACAATGCTTATTAAAATTGCATTTATATCAATAGAATTAATCCAGTTCATAACAACAGCTCCCTTATTAATAATCTGTCGCTTAGTATACCCTTTTTAAAAAATGTACTAAACCTATTTTGTAGTTTAACATATTGAAGCCTTTGTATAAAAGAAAGCTGACGGTTAGTTTGTTAGTTGGTTTGTTGGTTGGGAAAATAAAAATCTGACTTTTCCATATTAGGTGGTGACGAATAATCGCCATGAGAGTTTTGCATGAAAAAAGGCGGATGATTTCGAGAACGAGCCTCTGAGATTCGTTAGAAGGTCAAAGCGAAGAGAAGGAAATCATCCGCCTTTTCCGTATTAGATGGTGACAGAATGGCCGGCATTTACTTCTTGGATGGTGACGATAAGCTGTCATGAAGGTTTTGTATGTATCGTTGAATTCAATTAGAGCATATGATTCGTTTAATATAGTAAATACAGGGTATAATACCGATAGATTGTTATAAAAGGATGAAATTAGTAATTTAAAATAATTGTAATTTACAGTTGACTAATTATAACTATTCTTTTATAATAATAATTATAAATAAACACCCCTCAATAGGGTACATAATTTAGGAGGTTTTATAAATGAGTGATAAAAGAATGGTAGCAAAGCAAGCCCCGAGATTTGAAATGGATGCCGTATTAGCGAATAAAGAATTTGGTAAAGTTAGTCTAGAAGAGAATATGAAAAATGATAAGTGGACAGTTCTTTTCTTCTACCCGATGGACTTTACTTTTGTGTGTCCAACCGAAATTACGGCTTTAAGTGATCGTTACGATGAGTTTGAAGATTTAGATGCAGAAGTAATTGGTGTTTCTACTGATACAATTCATACCCACTTAGCTTGGATTAATACAGACCGTACTTCTAACGGATTGGGTGAACTGAAATATCCTTTAGCAGCTGACACAAACCATGTTGTTTCAAGAGAATATGGTGTATTAATTGAAGATGCTGGTATTGCCTTACGTGGTCTATTTATCATAAGCCCGGAGGGAGAGTTAATGTATTCTGTTGTTAACCATAACAACATTGGACGTGACGTAGATGAAACATTGCGTGTACTTCAAGCTCTTCAAACAGGTGGACTTTGTCCTGCAAACTGGAAGCCGGGTCAAGAAACATTATAATTTTTAACTACAAAGGCGGGGATTACTGTGAAACTAAGAACACCTATGCCTGAGTTAACAGGAGCTACTGAATGGTTAAATGGTGAACTAACACGTCAAGATTTAGTTGGAAATAAACCAACGTTATTTCATTTTTGGTCGATTAGCTGCCATTTGTGTAAAGAAGCTATGTCAAATGTTAATGAGTTTCGAGATCAATATAAAGATCAATTAAATGTCGTGGCAGTTCACATGCCACGATCAGAAAAAGATTTAGATCTTGATGAAATTAAGAAAGTTGCTAAAGAGCACGATATTACACAGCCGATTTTTATTGATAATGCTCATAAGCTAACTGATGCTTTCGAAAATCAATATGTTCCGGCATATTATGTTTTTGATAGTGAAGGTCAACTTCGTCACTTCCAAGCAGGTGGCGGCGGCATGAAGATGTTAACAAAACGAGTGAATCGTGTTTTAGGAATAAAAGAATAAGTAATCATCATAAAGAGCCCCTCTATCTATTTTTTTGAACAAAATATAGATAGAGGGGCTTTTTTGTTCAAAGATAAGAAAGTATAAAAAAATTTGAATGCTGTCTAGCTTCAGGCGCCATCGGCTCGACCACTTCAGTCAAGCTACTACCTTGAAATACTTCACTGTAGCTTTGCGACGAGTAACCGCAGGAGCACGACTTGCAGTCTAAAACCTGACCGCTACGCGCAGGCCTTCCAGTGGTTTTCGCCGATAGGCGGGCGCCTTGCGCTTTTCTTAGTTAGTTGATATGTTGGAAAGTTCAAACAAAATTAATATAATATTTTTAATATTGTGTTATGATTAATTTATTGGATTACGATAATGGAGGATACGCACATTTATGAAAAAACAGTTTGCGGTTATCGGATTAGGTAGATTTGGGGGAAGTATTTGTAAATCACTAAGTGAGCAAGGGATGGAAGTTTTGGCCATTGATACAGATGAAGAGAAGGTCAACAATTTCTCTACGATCGTTACACATGCTGTTGTTGCGGATGGAACTGATGAAAATGCGCTTAAAAGTCTTGGGGTTCGTAATTTTGATCATGTAATTGTTGCTATTGGTGATAATATTCAAGCGAGTATTTTAACTACATTAATATTAGAAGAGTTTGGGGTAAGTCATATTACCGTAAAAGCTCAAAATGATTATCACGAAAAAGTATTAAATAAAATTGGAGCTCATAAAGTGGTACACCCTGAAAGAGATATGGGAATTAGAATTGCTCACAATATCGTTTCTAAAAATGTGCTAGATTATTTAGAACTTTCAAAAGATTATAGTATAGTAGAGTTAATTGCCGGGGAAAAAATATGCAACAAAACATTAATTGATTTAAATATTCGCGCAAAATACGGAGTTAATATTATGGCCGTTAAACGGGGGGATGATATAAATGTTTCTCCACATGGAACTGAGAAGATACTACAAGGAGATATATTAATTGTTATTGGAGCCATCGTGGATATTAATAAATTAGAAAATGCATTGTTTGATAAAGACTAAGGAGAGGTTGTCCTAACGGCCAACCTCTTGTCTTGTGCTTTTCTTATTTTAAACTTCCATAATAATTGGTAAAATCATTGGCTTTCTTTTTGTTTTCTCATATAAGAATGGTCCTAAAACGTCAGTAATTTCGTTCTTAATTTCTGACCATTGTGTCGTTTTTCTTTCCATAATCGAGTCTAAATGTTTTGCTAATAGTGCTTGAGCATCATTAATCAAGTCACCAGATTCACGCATGTATACAAATCCCCTTGAAATAATGTCAGGACCTGCTGTTACTTTAAATTCTTTCATGTTAAGGCTAACAACTACAACAACTAGTCCTTCTTCAGACAATATTCTTCGATCTCTTAGGACGATATTACCGATATCACCAATACCATTTCCATCAACGTAAACTGAGCCAGAAGGAATCTTTCCTACAACAGCGGCTTCTTCATTATTTAGTCCTAATACTTCACCGTTATCCATTACAAAGCAATTTTCCTCTGGAATATCACAGTCAACCGCAAGTTTTACATGCATTTTTAACATACGGTATTCACCGTGAATTGGCATGAAATATTTTGGTTTTATTAAGCGTAACATCAATTTTTGCTCTTCTTGTCCACCATGGCCCGAAGTGTGAATATCGCTTAAAGATCCGTGAATAACTTCTGCGCCAGCTCGGTACAATTGATTAATCGTTTTACTTACACTAAGAGTATTTCCTGGGATAGGTGAAGAAGAGAAAACTACAGTATCACCAGGGATAATTTGAATTTGTCGATGCGTGCCAAAGGCAATGCGTGATAAAGCAGCCATTGGCTCGCCTTGACTGCCTGTACATAAAATGGTTACTTCATTACTAGGCAGTTTATTTATTTGATTATGGTCAATAAAAGTACCTTTTGGTGCTTTTATATATCCTAGTTCTTGCCCTATTGTAATTGCATTTTCCATACTCCTGCCAAAAACAGCAACTTTACGATCGTGAGCAACAGCTGATTCCACTACTTGTTGAAGACGATGAATATTTGATGCGAAAGTAGCAAATATAACTCGTCCATCAACTTTGTCAAAAATAGAATCAATGCTCTCGCCTACTTTTCTTTCAGACATTGTAAATCCAGGAACTTCACTATTAGTACTATCAGAAAGAAGGCATAACACTCCTTCTTGTCCGATTTGTGCCATTTTCGTTAAATTTGCAGGTTCGCCAACCGGTGTGAAATCAAATTTAAAATCACCAGTATGTACGATGTTTCCTGGTGGTGTTTTTACAACAATTCCATAGGAATCAGGAATACTGTGGGTTGTTCGAAAGAAGCTAACCGAAGTTTTTTGAAATTTAATAACCTCATCTTCGCGAATTTCAATCATTTTTGTTTTTCGTAACAAACCGTGCTCTTCCAATTTACCTTTTAGTAAACCGAGAGCTAACTTACCGCCATAAATCGGGATGTTTATTTCTCTTAAAAGGTAAGGGATACCTCCAATATGGTCTTCGTGACCGTGAGTAATAAATAATCCTTTAATCTTGTCTTCGTTTTTGACTAAATATGTGTAATCAGGAATGACGTAATCAATTCCTAGAAGTTCATCCTCAGGGAATTTAATTCCGGCATCAATTAAAATAATTTCGTCTTGAAATTGGACTGCGTACGTATTTTTTCCAATTTCACCTAGACCACCGAGGGCCATAACAGCTGTTTGATTGTTTTTTACTTGCTTCATAACTTATATATTCTCCAATTTGAAATTTTCATTTTGCTTCTCATACTCTAGATAAACACCATCAACAGGAAGGACAACTTCGATATTATAGCTTTTAGAAGCTAATTTTTCTCGAACATCCATCTCTGAATTTGCTTCAATATAAATTGATTTTGTATTTTCGCGCACAGGCGCTTCCGAGATTAACTCTTGAAATAAAACTTTGTATATCATTTTTAAACCTCTCCCTCTATAAATATTGATATACCAACGGTTTGAGCCGTTGGAGAAGTACCAAAAAAATATTTTTCGACACGACCTCTAACATTATTTTTATAATATGTGAAACTATGCCAATTGGTGGGTACGCT
>NZ_MLQQ01000023.1 GCF_001865995.1 Anaerobacillus arseniciselenatis
GTGAGCCTCCAAGAGACGCTTACAAGTAACTCAACACTCAAAACTCATAATTCAAAACTAAATAATCTAGTGGCGATAGCGAAGAGGTCACACTCGTTCCCATGCCGAACACGATCGTTAAGCTCTTTTGCGCCGATGGTAGTTAGGGGTTTCCCCTTGTGAGAGTAGGACGTTGCTAGGTAAAAAACACATTCCATTAGGAGTGTGTTTTTTAGTTATAAAGAATTAATGGTTACTACAATAATCTGTGGAGCTGTCCCTACATCTACCAGTATTGCTCAGAAGAGGGATTTCTCGAGATAAAGCAGCATGGCGATATTTCATTCATTGAAGTAAAGCATGATGAGACTAAGTTCTGTACTTAAGCTAACGCTCTTTAGTATGAACACTGTAATAATTACTTAATCATAGAGCATTCTAAGAAAAGGAAAGGAGAGTGCTTTGTGAAAGGAAATAAATATGATAAATTATTTTTAAGAACTGCAACTGTTTTAACATTACTTAGTTTGATGATTTTATTATTTAGAAAGCCACCCATAAAAGATTGGGTTATCGTTTATTTATTTAATGCCGTTACAAATGGTATTATTGATAATTTCATGACATCGTACAAAATAGTCAAATATCCAGTACGCTTTTTCCCTAAAGTATTTAAAACGCATATCCTATTTGACTTTTTAGTTTATCCAACATTGACCATACTTTATAATCAAGTCACTGAAAAGGATAATTATGTAGCCATTTTTTATAAATTACTGTACTTTACTGTTCCTATGTTTTTCATTGAATGCTGGGCAGTAAAGAAAACAAACTTAATCAAATGGGAAAAGGGATGGGAGTGGTATCATACTTTTGTAAGTGTTACTATTAAATCGCTTGTAACACGTTTTATTATTGGCATTATAAGAAAAGTCGATAAAAATACTCCTATGACCGACAATTTGCATTAAAAATATTTTATTAAAATTATTATTTTTAGAAGTAAACGGAGAGATATTTTGAAGGAGAATAACCTAAACAAAGCATAGTTAAATTGCAAATTGCTATGCACTATAACGGTGCTTTTCAATAACAGGTGATATTCCACAATCGCGATTGTGAGGAAGACCATAAGCCTAATTCCTCGGTAAATACAAGGAGGTTTAGGCTTTTTCACTTTTTCCTAATAGGAACCCTAAGAACAATTCAAAACATATACTTATCATTACTGCTAATACCATTTTTACTTTGAATTCTCCTTTTATTAGAAATTGTATCCACCAAAATCTAAAGGGTTAAATAATTCGTGATCGCCTTGCACATTCACTTTAACGAATCTACATATTTCACATTAAGTTCACACTTTTCATTATTTAAAATATTTTCCGTGTAAGGAAAACTCTTTATTTTATAAGGGTTTTCCTTATTTTGTAGGTATTTACCCTGACATTTAGTTCGAACTTTTGTAACAAATAAATGTGATTAAAATCACTTTGTGTGAAATTCTATGAAAGTATTATAAAGGTATAGAGCAGTGATAATTATCACTGCGGTAACTTAACTCACTTTCTATGTTTATACAATTACCATTGGTATTAAGTAATTTTCATAGAGTTACTTAGTATATAAAGTTTTGAAAGAGAAAGGAGAGAAACTGATGGGGGAGAAGCTGAAATTGCTAGATAAGAAGCTGCTACTGTTTACGTTAATCGGTGTTTTTCTAGGGATTGCTCTATTTGCAGGGACTTCAGGAACGATGAAAGCAACAGATAGTGGTGAGTTTTGTTCTAGCTGTCACATCATGGGTACTGCTTTTGAGACTTTCGCTGATTCGAATCATGCATCATTAAGTTGTAACGATTGTCATGCGCCGCGTGATAGTGTCGTTTCGAAGATGGCATTTAAAGCGAAAGCTGGTGCGAGTCATATGTATATGAATACACTCGGAGCAAGTAAAATTCCGGATGTACTTCATGCAAATGCGAAGTCACAACAAGTGATTAACGACAATTGTATTAGTTGTCACGAGCCTGGTTTACAAAATGTTGACCACTCTGGTGCGCATGACAGTTGTATCGATTGTCACCGACAAGTACCACATAATAAAGGTGACTTCAGGCCAGCTGAATGGTTTGAACCAGGACAATTTCATTTTGCAGAAACAAATAGAAACTAGAAAGGAATGAAAAAAATGGGGAGTGCTAACAAAAAGTCGATTTTGTTAATCGTATTTTCTTTCTTATTAATGCTAGCTTTAGTAGGATGTGCAAATTCACAAGCACAAGAAGAAGAGCCGATGAATACTGGACTTGATCCGAATGAATGGAACAACTTTGCATTTAAAGATTTATTCCCAGAGCATTGGGAAAGTTATATGAAAAATATGGAAAATGAAAAAGAGGTATTACCGAAAAATGATCCTTCCATTGAGCCAATGTTACCAATCGTATGGAACGGTTTCGGGTTCGCGGTTGAATACAATTTAACTCGTGGTCACACATACGCTTTTGAAGATCAAATGAATGTACGCCGTATTACTGAAAATCCTAATGCTGTTTCAGCGTGCATGTCTTGTAAAACTACTGTATTCCCAGCAATGCTAGAGGAGTTTGGACCAGAAAGAGCCTATGCTCTTAATTATCATGAAGAAGCTATGCCTTGGTTAGAAGAATTTGCTGGGGAAGATAAAGGTAGAATGGCAGATGGATTTGGCAACGTTGCAGAATGGGGACACGCCTCAATTGGTTGTTCCACTTGTCATGATCCTGTAACAATGGATTTACGTGTATCGTTACCGCATACAACAGATGCTTTTGAAAGACTTGGTTTTGATTTAGAAAATGCTACACAACATGATATGCGTTCGATCGTTTGTGCACAATGTCATGTTGAATACTATTTCGACCCGCTGAATGATCTACAAACAACCTTCCCTTGGGGTTACGGGTTAACATTTGAAGATCAATGGGAGTATTCTGAGTATCAGGCTTCAAGAGAAGGTGGTTTCCAAGGTGAATATGTATCAACGATTTCAAACACACCAATTTTAAAAGCGCAACATCCAGAGTATGAATTATGGAGTTACGGACCTCACCAAACGGTATCTTGTGCAGATTGTCATATGCCATATCAACGTGTTGATGGTAAAAAGAAAATCTCATCTCACCGTTGGGGTTCGCCAATGTTAACACTTGAAGAATCTTGTCGTACATGTCATGGTGATAAGTCACCTACTTATTTAGAAACTCGTGTGAAAGACATTCAAGAGCGTCACAAAGAGCAGTTATTAAGAGCACAAGAAATTGGTGCATCAGCTCACTATTACGTAAACCGTATGATCGTTCGCCAAAGAGAAGGTTTAGCTATTTCTGATGAGGCTATACAGGAAGTACAAGCGTTAGTTCGTGAAGGTCAATGGTTCTGGGATATGCCAGCTGCTGAAAACTCTTATGGTTTCCATAATCCAGATGGAGCAATGGCATCATTCACTAGATCAATCGATCGTTCTCAACAAGCTATTTTAGTAGCTACAAGAGCGTTAATGGCAGTTGGTGAAGATATTGACGAATTAGAGCGTCAAATTGAAATCACAAAACAAAACGTGATTAATGAATCTGTAAACCATGAGAAGCATACACACGCGATTAACGAATGGTTCCCGAACGTTCGTGATAACTAATTAGTTAAAAGAAAAACTCTTTTCAAAGGCTGGCCCCTTTGGAGAGAGTTTTTTTCGCTTGTACTTCACTTTGAATTTTAACAAATTATGTTGAAAAAGTAATGAGATTTGAGAAAAAAGTGAAATTTTATTACGAAAATAGGATTTATAAATTGATCTGGATATTTATAGGGATTTTCTCGTGAAATATTCTATGTAACGAGAATACTAGGCGAGTGATTTAATAAAAAATCCTATGTCCAGAACGAAGCAGTGGGCATAGGATTTATAAATTGATCTGTACTTTTGCGTAGCCCCTCGTGAAACATTCTGATAAACAAAATATTCGGAGAGGGAGGCACGTTTTACACTTTAAACTTTTCTACCTCTTGTTTTAGCTGTTTTGAGGTAGTAGCAAGGTTGGTTGAACTACTAGCCATTTCCTCGACGGTTGCTAATTGTTGTTCGGCAGATGCAGCAACTTCTTCGCTAGATGCGGCTGCGTCTTCAATAATTGCAGAAATGTCTTGAATAGCATTTAAAACGTCATGAGAATTTTGCCGTAAATTCTCAAATATTTCCTTCATTTCATGGGCACCAACTTCGGTATCTTCAACTTGTTTTACAATTTCTTTTAAAGCTTGACCGCCTTTTTTGATCATTATTACTTGATTTTCGACGGTTGTTAGATTACTTTCCATTAACGATACCGTATCTAACGTTTCTTCTTGAATCGTATTAATTAGTTGTGTGATTTGCCCTGCAGATTGGTTAGATTGTTCCGCTAACTTTCGTACTTCGTCGGCAACAACGGCAAATCCTTTACCGTGTTCCCCAGCTCTTGCTGCTTCGATTGCTGCGTTTAGTGCTAATAAATTCGTTTGATCAGAAATAGCAGTAATAGCGGTAATAATTCCACCTATTTCTTCAGACCTTTTACCTAATTGTTGAATAGAGAGTGTCGCATGACTGACATTTTCTTTGAGTTCACCTAAATGGTCAATCGATTCATAGATTGCTTTTGCACCGTCATTTGCGACTTTCGTTGACTGAACAGCATTCGTCAAGGTTTTATTTGCATGGTTGCTACCGGTCTCAACGTCACTAACAGATTCTTCCATCATTTTTAACACGTGTGAAACATGATCGCTTTGTTTAGTAGCTCCCTCGGCGACATCATTAATCGTAGTAGCAATCTGTGCTGACTGTTCTCCAGTTTGTTGAGAGCCATCTGAAAGTTTTTGAGAAGCATCATTCACTTGAGAAGTTGTATGATTAATTTTTCCGATTAATGATCGTATGTTGTTACACATTGTTTCAACAATCGTAAATAGTTGTCCAATTTCATCTTTTGCTCGGTAGCTACTAACGTCAATTTTTAAGTTTCCTTCGCCAATTTCTGTCATTACCACTTGAAGACGTTTAAAAGAATTTGTAATTAATCGAGCTAAAAATAAGCCAATAATTAAAGTAGAAAGTAAGGCTACTGCAATACTAATAAAAGTTATGAAAGCAGCAGAAGAGGCTTTCTCTTGGTTAGCGTTATTTAGCTGACCAGCAATAACTTCATTATACTCTGCAAGCTCTGCCACTAGCTCATTAATACTTTCACGACTTTGCTCTGTTTCTTCATAATAACTAAAAGCAGCCTCTGAATCTTGTATAACCGCTAAGTCAACCATTGTTTGCCGATCACGGTGATATTCGTTTAATCGATTTTTCAATTGAAAAATCATATCAACTACTTCATTTTCAAGGTCTTTATTTTGATAATCGTATAATAAATCATCAATTCGTAGTGAGCGATCTCGCATATCTGCAATGACAGTGTCTTTTTCTAGTCGGTCTTCTGTGAGTATTAACCGTAATAAACCTGCATCGATATGAGCTAAATTAATTTGCACCTCATCAAACCACATGATAGGGAGCAATCTCTCATTATACATTTCTTCTGAAGCTGAACTCATTTCGTTTATTTGGTAGTAACTACTTATCCCTACAAATAGTAAAAAAAACATGGAAACAGCTATAAGAACCAATAACTTGGTTAGTATTTTCATATTACGAAAGATTTTCATAAATATTGTTCCTCCTTAAATTTTATTGTGGTAAAGATGGGATTTCTATTTCAGGAGGAGTTCCGCTAATCGCTCTTAAAAAAGCAACTAAAGCTTCTTTTTCTTGAATTGATAAATGTAGCGGCCTAATAAGTTCACTAGTATTCGGCTCTCCGTTTCCACCACGATCATAAAAATTGACAACATCATGTAATGTTACTTCACTACCATCATGCATATAAGGGGCGGTGTAAATAATCCCACGTAATCCAGGAGTTCGGAATTTACCGAGATCTTCCTCATCTCCCGAAATCTCAGCTAAGCCAGGATCTCCACTATTTACTCCGGCATTATGAAACTCTTGATCTGTAAAATTAGGTCCGGAATGACACTCTATACAATCTTGTGTTATAAAGAGCTCCATGCCAAACTTCTCTTGTTCATCAAGTGCTTGATCCTCACCATCTAAAAAGCGGTCAAAGGCAGTGTTATCAATATTAATCGTTCTTTGAAAAGTAGCTAGAGCTTTAGCCACCGTATCTATGCTAATTTCTCCACCAAAGGCGGCATCAAAATACGGGCGATAACCTTCAACAGCTCTTACTTTTTCGATCATTGTATCTAAATCCAAGTTCATTTCATTAGGATCTTGGATGGGTCCGAGCGATTGTTCTTCTAAACTATCAGCTCTACCATCCCAAAAAAATGTTTCATAGTATCCAGTATTGATAATGCTTGGCGTATTACGTGTTAAAACGGTATGATCAAACCCGACCGAGAACGTTAAATTATCGGCATACCCAAGTTGAGGACTATGACAAGTTAAACAACTTAATTGATCTTCTTTAGATAATCTTGGGTCAACGAATAACATTAGACCTAGTTCCACTTTTTCCTCAGTGATTGGATTGTCTTCTGGTTCCGGAACTGGACCTAGAGGTTCGAAAAACGAACGTAACTCTTCATCTGACATTGAACGACCATAATCAGCGAAAGCTTGCTCGTTGGAAAAGTTATTACCGTATAACAAAAAACTTCCTACGACTAAAGAAACTATCGCCAAAATCGCCCCGATCATGAGCGTATTTTTTTTAAAATTCATAACTTCCTCCCTCTATAAATATTGATATACCAACGGTTTGAGCCGTTGGAGAAGTACCAAAAAAATATTTTTCGACACGACCTCTAACATTATTTTTATAATATGTGAAACTATGCCAATTGGTGGGTACGCT
>NZ_MLQQ01000024.1 GCF_001865995.1 Anaerobacillus arseniciselenatis
AAGTAACGAAGAACTTATAATTTAATATACATCGTTAGATGGACCGCCGAATGCTGGGAAACTAGCACGTTCGGTGCGGAGCAGGGGAAAAGCTGGAGATCACTTCAAAGGCTTACCTATTGCTAACTTTAGTTGAATTTCTAGGGTTGTATGTATTTGATGGGGGGGATTAAGTTGAGATATTTACACCTAATTTTAGCGGTAATACTATTTTCAGTGATATTAGGCTGTGACAAAGAACTAATAATGACTGATGAAGACGTTATTAGTAACATTAGAGAGTATGTAGAAGGGGATGGAAACAAAAGACTATATCAAGTTACTAATAACGGAGATTATTATTATGCTATCTCTTATAACGCAGTAGATGATACAGTGAGCATTTCTGCTTTTTCTTTTAAAGACAGTTTAGAATTTATTTATTCAGGTGCTCTGGGAAGCGAAGTGGACGAAGCCAATGCTCTTTCAACAAGTGGCATAAATGTTGAAAATGACCATATGTTATTTTTTGGTAAGATAAATAATGATAAAATCCATGAAGTATTTTTCGACCGTAAAAAGGCTGATATTGTTAAGGTTAACGAAAACCGAATATGGCTTTCACCAATAGATAACTATATCATGATGGATATTGTTGCTTATGATAAAGAGGGAGAGGTTATTTTTAAAGATAGACCTGTATATAGAGAATTGCAGGATTTTTAAACGAAATAGATACGGAGTTTTCATTACTTCCTTTCACTAACGTAGAGCTTTACTTCAAAAATGAAGTGAAGCTTTTTAAAATTTTCTAACAATTAAAAGGTAAATAATGTTAATATTAAAATGGTAGTGTGCGCTCCTTTCACGATGGAATCATTACGTAGAAATGTACGTACAGGTAAGAAGGGATTATGGAATTTTATGGTGAAATTACGTTTAGCCTTTTTTAAGTAAGGGGGAGTAAATTATTAAAATACAGAAATGTCTTATTTGCAAAAAACAATTCAGTTGGAGAGAAATTGGTAAGTCA
>NZ_MLQQ01000025.1 GCF_001865995.1 Anaerobacillus arseniciselenatis
TCATTATGAAGTCCTCCTTGGTTAACTAAGTTAGGGGTCATCTCGGTGCACGATTTGACACCCCGTATCATACCAGGAGGGCTCTTTTTTTTTCAAGTCCCCGAAAATCCTTCTAACAGGAATGCTCCTTTTTTAATTCCGATAAAGAATCTTGCTTGAGGGCTTCGTTTTCTACGAATCTCTCACGAATTAATTCACCATTTACAAAAACACTTCGATATCCAGACCATCGTTGATCATTTTTAGCCGAAAAGTCACTCCTATAATGACCCCCACGACTTTCATCTCGTAAAAGACTGGCCTGAGTAATTAATAACCCTACAACTAACATATTGCTAATAACTTTTTCTTGAATTGATAAATAAGCATGATTTTTGTCATTTAACAAGTCGTTATATTGGCGAAACCAGCAAATCGCTTGTTGAAGCCCTTTTTTATTCCGAATAATTCCGGCAAATTTATCCATCACTTCTTGAACTTGTTCGACCGTTGGAAGATTTTTTGAACTTGTATTTTTAAGTACGATAGACGGAGTTAGTCTTTTTTTCTTAGTTCTTTTTTTCTTCTGTAATACTGTTTTTGACAAACGTTCACTAAATACAACTCCTTCTAATAAAGAGTTACTCGCTAAACGATTAGCGCCATGCACCCCTGTATAGGCACATTCACCAACAGCATATAAATTTTCGATAGATGATTGTCCTTCTCTATCTACTTTAATACCACCCATAATAAAGTGAGCACCAGGCTCTACTGGTAATAATTCACTTTTTAAAATCTCAGGATTTTTTTCGCACATTTGATAAATGGATGGAAATCTTTGTTTGAAATTGTTTACATTTTCTATATTTAAAAAGATTTTTTCTTGTTTTAGTTTCGAATTAAAAATTTCTCTAGCAACGATATCACGTGGTGCTAAGTCCTCCATTGGATGTTTCCCCTTCATAAGGAAGCACCCTTCTTCATTGACTAGCTTTGCTCCTTCACCACGAACAGCTTCTGAAATCAAACCACAACTACTATTGCCATTCATTAATAAAGTTGGGTGAAATTGGATAAACTCCATATCAGCTATCTCGGCACCAGCTCGGTATGCCATAGCAATCCCATCCCCAGTAGCCTCCCTACAGTTTGATGTAGCAGAATAAAGTTGACCGACACCACCTGTAGCAATAATGACATGGTCCGCTTCAACGTAACTAATAGTGCCTTTTATATCTTTCGTGAATACGCCTTGACAAACACCATCTTCCACTTGTAAATCAAAAGCCATTTCACGCTCACAAACATCAATTTTAGGAATAACCCTTGACATCAATGCTTCAACGATTACTTTTCCAGTTGCATCTCCACCCGCATGGAGGATTCGCCTTTTTGTATGAGCTCCTTCCATTCCTAAGGAGAGTTCATTATTTTTGTCTTTATCAAATGCGACGCCAATTTCAATAAGTCGATTAATTAACGAAGAACCTTGCTTTACAAGAAGCTCTGTCATCTCTTTACGATTATGAAACCCACCAGCAACGATTGTATCCTCAAAATGCTCCTGCCAGTGATCTTCCTTCGTAACAGCTGCAGCAATTCCACCTTGTGCTAACATTGAATTACTATTATTCAGCTCAGACTTTGTGATAAGCATCACATTTTTTTGGTCACAAAGGTAATCTGCGGTCATTAAGCCTGCTAAGCCACTACCGATGATAACCACCTCTGTTTTCTTAACATTCATGACAATCCCCCTTGTAAGAAAAGCGTAAGGCGCCCGCCTATCGGCGAAAACCACTGGAAGGCCTGCCCGTAGCGGTCAGGTTTTAGACCGCAAGGAAAGGACTGAAGTGGTCGAGCCGATGGCGCCTGAAGCTAGACATAGAAAAGCGTAAGCGCCTTGGTCAGCTAATTATGAATTATTTATGAACATACAACTGTCTTGACACCTATATTTACATACTTTTAAACTAGTGACAAGACTTTTTTTATTTTATAAAAAAGTTTATGATTTTTCTTACACAGAAAAGTTGTTTTGATGTACACTCATCGTTAGCTTCATATCAATAAAAACTCGTTTATTTTGTAGTAAACAAAGTAGTATTTACGAAAAAATTTCCACCATTGGGTAAAATTCCAAAATCGAGGTGTTTAAAATGATTTATTTAGATTATTGCGCAACAACCCCCATGTCTGATCGCGCCCTACAAGTTTTCACGAAGGCATCACAAAATTTTTACGGTAATCCTAGCAGTCTACATGATGTTGGCGGACAAGCAAAAAATCTTTTAGAACAGTCTAGAAAAACAATAGCAAACAGTATTAACGGCGCTGAACAGGGGGTTTATTTCACTGGGGGTGGATCTGATTCCAACAACTTAGCTATTAAGTCATTAGTCAAAGGGAAAAAGGGACATATTATTACAACGAGCATTGAACATTTCTCAGTAATTAACACTTTTTTACAGTTAGAAGAAGAAGGCTACGATGTGACTTTTTTAGAAGTAGATAAGTACGGAGTTGTATCAATTCCTGCGTTAGAGAATGAACTTAGAGACGATACAATCCTCGTGTCTATTGGATATGCTAATTCTGATATCGGTACGATTCAAAACTTAAGTGAGATCGGTAAATTACTAAAACAAAAAAACATTGTCTTTCATAGCGACTGCGTTCAAGCATTTGGAAAAACTATTATTGATGTAGCGGCTTTAAATGTTGATAGTATATCGCTTTCAAGCCATAAAATTTACGGACCTAAAGGTGTTGGTGCGGTCTATATATCCCCTTCTATTAAATGGACACCAATTATTCCAAACACATCACACGAAAATGGCTTTCGCGCCGGAACAGTCAATGTACCTGCAATAGCTAGTTTTGCTGAAGCAGCCATCCAGATATGTTCGGCAATGGAAGCAGAACAAAAACGCCTAAAAAAACTTAGTGAACAACTATTAGCGAGTTTAGACAAACATAATTTATCCTATAGCTTAATCGGTCACCCCGAAGATCGCTTAGAACACCATTTATCATTATGTATTCATGGAATCGAAGGCCAATATGTAATGTTACAACTGAATCAAAAAAACATTGCAATCTCCACTGGAACAGCTTGTAAAGTCGGTGAGCAAAATGCATCAAAAACAATGCTTCAACTTGGTTACAGTAAAGAAGCCGCAACAGAGTTAATTCGTATCTCTCTCGGAAAACAAACGACAGAATCACATATTAAAAAAACAGCAGAAGCTCTCAATACAATCGTAAATGAATATTTTTAGAAAATTTTATACTAAGGGGGAGAGAACGTATGAAACAACAAGAAAAAAAAGTGTTAGGTGAAGATCGAAGAAACTTAATATTAAAATGGCTTACTGAATCAAGCCAACCGATTACCGGAACACTTTTAGCTTCCAAAACGAATGTTTCTAGACAAGTAATTGTCCAAGACATATCTATTTTAAAAGCAAGAAATTATCCAATTTTAGCTACATCACAAGGGTATGTTTTTATAAAAGAGCAAGCAAAAACTGAGATGCTTTCTAAAGTAATCGCCTGTAAACATTCTCCTGAAGAAACAGCACGAGAATTAAACATGATCGTTGACCTAGGTGGTGCAGTGAAAGATGTCGTTGTCGAGCACCCTGTTTATGGAGATTTAACAGCATCACTTATGATTAGAAACCGTCGCGACGTTAACGATTTCATTAAAAAGATGTCTTCAACTAATGCATCTCTTTTGTCACAATTAACTGACGGTGTTCACCTTCATACGATTGAAGCAAGAACCGAAGAACAATTGACCGAAATTTGTAATACTTTAAATGCTGCGGGTTTTTTATTGTCTAGTGAAGATGATTAATAGAAACGCGATAGCGGCTTGGTGAGCGCCGAAAAGCGTTAGAGAGCCAGCGACGGTTTATCTCCTCTAGAGGTGCATCCCAGACTATATAAACATCGATGGAGCGAAACAGCTTTTTGAATTTACTCCTTGTGCTTTTCTACAAGTAACAAAACGGGGCTATCCCACAACAAGTGCTTGACACTTTGTTTTGGGACAGCCCCGATAAAATTCAAAACACTATTACAACTTAAGCGCACTTACCCTCAAGATTAAACCTTTACCTCATTGTTTTTTTTTGCTAATGAAAAACATGGATAACTACCTAAAAGTGTTACTTGGCATTTCAGCGCTTCTAACTCAGCGATGACTCCCGGAATTAAAACTTCGTCCATTTTCATTGCAACATCAATCACAAAAAAGTAATTACCTAATCCCGTTTTCATCGGTCTAGATTCGATTTTTGATAAATTTAATTTTCTCCAAGCAAATGCCGATAAAACATGATGTAGGGCACCTGGATAATCTGCAGGTAATGTGACCATTAACGTTGTCTTATCTCCATTAAATAGAGGAGATTGCTCCGTTAGGCATATGTTATCCTTTTTTAAAATAACAAAACGAGTATGATTATTTTCATAATCGTGTATTTCAGATTGAGCAATCGTTAATCCGTACTGCTCTGCTGCTAAAGAATTCCCAATTGCCGCGATACGCTCGTCAGGGTGGTTAGCGACATGTTGAGCCGCTGATCCTGTTGAATTCGTATATTCAAATTCAGCGTTTGGCAAATACGAACGTAAAAACTGATGACTTTGAGCGATTGCTTGAGGATGTGAATATACTTTTTCGATTTTGGTCCAATTTTCAAGTTGATTTTCATGAACTAATAATTGTTGCTCAATTGGTACGGTGATCTCACCATTTATCATTAGTTTTTGATTATGAATTAAATAGTCTAACGTTAAATTTACAGAGCCTTCGATCGCATTCTCGATTGGAACTACGGCAAAGTCTACATCACCGATTGAAACACTGTCCATACAATCAGGAATCGATGGGAAAGAAATAAATTCGTCGTTAGGAAATACAGCTTTGGCAGCTACTTCTGTAAACGTCCCTTTAGGACCTAAATATGCAATTTTCTTCATGATTAACTCCTTTCGTACTAAGCCCCTGAACCAATTAATTCTACTTTTTCAACTGCATCTAAATGTTGCATTTGCCTCACTAATTTATCAATTTCAATTTCCATGGAAGCTGTTTCAATCGACAAAGTAATTGTCGCTCTTCCTGACAAAGGAATCGTTTGATTAATGGTTAATACGTTAGCTCCGGCTTCAGCTACTGCTGCTAAAAGCCTCGATAAAGTACCCGATCGGTCTTCAAGGTGAATTGAAAGTGTAATAATTTTTTCTTTCACCATCGTATGAAAAGGAAAAACCCCATCTTTATATTTATAAAAAGCACTCCTACTTAAATCAACAGCTTCCGTTGCCTCACTAATCTGTTTTGCTTTTCCACTGTCTAAAAGTGCCTTAGCTTCTAACGTTTTCAACATCGCTTCTGGTAAAATACTAGCACGGACGAGATAAAACTGATCGTCACTCTCTTTAGACACAAAAACCACCACCCTAAAAATTCCTATTAATACATTATAAATTTGCATGAACATTTTGACAACTAAATTTCAATTTACAATGCAAAATTTAAAATTGTTGTAAGCACAGCTTCGGAGCCTTTACTTTTCAGCAACCCCGAATCTGCTCTCCATAATTTTTAATTTTAAATTGTAAATTAGAAAAGCTACCCTAAAGGTAGCCATTCCAATTTATTCAATAAATTCAAATTCAAATTTCATGATGCGAACGAGATCTCCATCTTTGGCACCACGTTCCCGAAGTGCTTCATCTACGCCCATACCTCGCATTTGACGCGCGAAGCGTTTTACAGATTCGTCCCTAGAGAAATCCGTCATTTTAAATAACTTTTCAAGTTCGTCGCCAGAAAGAACGTAAGCTCCATCGTCATCTCTCGTAATTTTAAACGGCATCTCTTTCTTTTCATGGCGATAAATAACCCTGCTTTCGACTTCCTCCTCAATTAATGGGAACTCAGGGGTTGTATCAACTTTATCTGTAATTGCTAGAAGCAATTCACGTAACCCTTGTTTCGTAATTGCAGAAATTGGGAAAACTAGGGTTTCTTTGTCTGCTACTTTTTCTTTAAAAGCAGCTAAATTCTCCTCTGCATCTGGCATGTCCATTTTATTGGCAACAATAATTTGCGGACGCTCAGTTAAACGAAGGTTATATTCTTTTAACTCTTCATTTATTTTTGTGTAATCTTCATAAGGATCACGCCCTTCAATTCCCGACATATCAATGACGTGAACGATCACTTTTGTTCGTTCGATATGTCTTAAAAATTGATGACCGAGCCCAACACCTTGATGTGCCCCTTCTATTAGCCCAGGTAAATCTGCCATTACAAAGCTACGTCCATCTTCCACATCGACAACACCTAAGTTCGGTTTAATCGTTGTAAAATGGTATTCAGCAATTTTAGGCTTCGCTGAAGACACTACTGAAAGAAGCGTAGATTTTCCTACACTTGGAAACCCAACAAGACCAACATCAGCAAGCAGTTTCAACTCTAATGTAACATTTCTTTCTTGTCCTGGCTCCCCGTTTTCGGCAATTTCAGGAGCTGGATTCGTTGGAGTGGCAAAACGATTATTTCCACGACCGCCACGGCCACCTTTTGCGATCACGGCCCTTTGCCCGTGATGAACTAAGTCTGCAACCGTTGTTTTTGTTTCTTCATCAATCACCGTCGTCCCTGGTGGAACTTTAACAATAAATGGCTCAGAATTTTTACCGTGCTGACTTTTCGGTCTTCCGTGTTCACCGCGATCCGCTTTAAAATGACGCTGATAGCGGAAATCCATTAAAGTTCTTAAACCTTCGTCTACTTCAAATACAACATCTGCACCGTTTCCTCCATCACCACCAGCTGGTCCACCGTTAGGAACATATTTTTCACGACGAAAAGCAACCATTCCATTTCCGCCATCTCCACCTTTTACATAAACCGTAACCTTATCTACAAACATCTTTTCACCTCAAAAGTTTTTCAAATCATATTCATAATGCACATTTTACTCATTTTTAATCCTACTCCGCCTAACTCGTCATTGGTGTGTAAAGCTTTGCGGAGGTACTTCCACTTAGACCTTTAAACTTATTTCATTTTAACCTTTTCATCCATTCAGTTATAAACCCTAGTTCATTGCCATTAATTTGCTACTCAAAAGCTAATCAAGCACTATCGTTAAATAAAACTCTTCTTTACTAATATATGATTCCACTAATTTCAATTGTTCATTCCACTCACTTGAACTATCGATAAAATTTTTTATAACCTTTTCATTATGTAATTCTCCTCGAAAGTCAAAGGTAACACTCGGTACGTTTTCAGCAAATAATTGGAATGTTAGTAATAAATGGTTATCTCCATATTGCTGACTACTTTCATTTACTACATCAATAAAACGGTCGAACCATTCAAGCAAGCTTTCTTCGTATAATGAAAGGTTTTTAGTTGTTCCAACCACTTCAAACTCAACTTGAAAATGATGTCGGTTCTCCCAATTAAATACTAACAGTTGACTAGCTAATTTCGGAATTTCAAGATTTGATAGCTTACTTTCATGTTGTCTCTGATGTATGACCTCTTGAATGATTTCCTCGACACGATCGTATTTCTTTAGTGCCAAATTCCCTTTAATTAATTGGACTACATTCAACCAATCATGTCGAGAGTGTCGAAGGATTTGTAAAATGTTCCACTCCTCTTTCATATATCACACCTATTTCTATAATAAAGTTAGAAAAACTAAGCTTATTATCACAACCCCTAGTGAGAGCCTTAGTTTCCCTTATACTATCTTCCGACTTAACTTATAAATCTGATACTTAATGAATTTCATAATTCATGATCCTCGCCACTAAGATCAGTATATAGTTGCGTCAAAACCATTCGCAAACTATATATTGCATGATGTGGCTCATTTTTGTAATTATGAAACTCACTCACTGTAAAGAAAATTAAAATAAGTTCATGCTTTTACCATTTAAGCCAAAGGATATCAATGACTACAATATATACTATCACAAAAATATTCATAAACAATTTAATTCTAGTATTTCTCGTATAAAATCATTAATTAATGTGATTATATAGATGAAAATCGACATTTGCAGTGGATTTTTTCACAAGTCTCTAAAATTCGAATAGTGATTTGCAAAAAATTTGAACATTTATTTTTACAATGAACTCGTTGACAGTTTCTTTAATCCATCATATACTAAGAGTACTTTAATTCCGAGTAAAAATATATGATTTGTATTTTTAATAAGTTTGGAGGTTTTATTAATGGATCACGTGACAATTAAAAACGTAGAAAAAACGTTTTTCAATAAAGAAGAAAAAACATCGTTTACCGTTTTTAATGATATAAATTTAAACATAAAAAAAGGGGAATTTTTATCTCTTTTAGGGCCATCAGGATGTGGTAAATCAACTTTACTAAATATTGTTGCTGGCCTTGATAAAGCGACGAACGGTGTTGTTCAAGTCGGTTCAAAAACAATCACTGCACCTGGTCCAGACCGCGGGGTTGTTTTCCAAGAAGCTGCACTAATGCCTTGGTTAACCGTTTTAGAAAACGTTATGTTTGGCTTAAAGAAAAAGATGAGTAAAGATGAGGCTGAAAAAAAAGCATTAGAATATTTAAAACTCGTTCACTTAAGTAAATTTGTCGGCTCATACCCTCATGAATTGTCAGGTGGAATGAAGCAACGTGTATCAATCGCTCGTGCGCTTGCTATGGACCCTGAAATTCTACTTATGGATGAACCGTTTGGAGCATTAGATGAACAAACACGGTCAATGCTTCATAAAGAAGTACAGTTCATTTGGGAACAAACTGGGAAAACGATTATTTTTGTTACCCACAACATTCGCGAATCAGTAATTCTTTCAGATCGGATTATTTTAATGGGCACGAGACCTGGTGGCATTATTGGTGAGTTTCCAGTAAATCTAGAGAGACCGAGAAAACCTTCTTCACCAGAGTTTGTAAAACTTGAAGAAGATATTATGAAGCAACTCGCTGGTGAGATCGAGAAAGTAATGAAGGAGGAAATGGGCGATGACTACAACAGTAAGAAGGCTAGTCTTCTTTACGGCACTAATCGCAATATGGGAGAGCATATTTAGACTAAATGATATTTTTACATTTCGAGACACTCGATTTTTCCCATCTCCAAGTGGGGCCATCGAGCAATTATATATAGGATTCTTTCAATCTGGTATTTTAAGTAGTGCACTGATAACTAGTTTACAGAGAATAAGTGTTGGTTTTGCACTAGCGCTTATTATTGGAACTGCACTAGGCATTTTACTAGGACAGTCAAAATTAGCTGACGAAACGATTGGATCATTAGTTATTGCCTTGCAATCGATTCCGAGTATCGTTTGGCTTCCAATTGCTCTTATTGCTTTTGGTCAAGGAAGTACAGCTATTATTTTCATTATCGTGCTTGGTGGTACGTGGGCTATGACAATGAATGTGCGTATGGGTATTAAAAACGTTCAACCTTTGTTAATACGCGCTGCAAGGACAATGGGTTACAAAGGTTCTGAGTTAGTATGGAAAGTAATGCTTCCAGCTTCTATTCCCGCAGCCTTAACTGGTGCTAGACTTGCATGGGCATTTGGTTGGCGTGCATTAATGGCCGGTGAACTTTTAGGACGCGGTGGTTTAGGACGGACGCTATTAGATGCTAGAGACATGTTCAATATGGATTTAGTCATTGCGATTATGGTCATTATTTCAATCATCGGATTAATCGTTGAATACTTAGTATTCGCTCCACTAGAAAAGAAAGTAATGACACGTTGGGGCTTGTCGAAGTAGAATTTTGGTAGTTTTGAGTTTTGAGTTGTGTGGGCAGTTCGAGGAAGTTTTTATTGAAAACTATAGGAGTGAATTTCATAATTAATGAAAATGAGCCACATCACGCAATATATAGTTTGCGAATGGTTTTACCGCAACTATATATATCCTAGTGGCGAAAATAATAAATTATGAAATTCATTGATTTATAAATTAATAGAAAAGATTGGGGGATTTTATGATGAAAAAAATATTTTCAGTAGCAATATTTGCTATTTTATTAGGGGTATTAGCTGCTTGTGGATCAGATGATTCTGATACGGTATCTGTTGGTTACTTTCCAAACTTAGACCATGCCGCTGCAATCGTCGGTAAAGAAAAAGCTTTTTTTGAAGAAGAAATGACAGATAAAGAATTAGACTTTATTAACTTTCCAAATGGAAATGACTTTATTGAAGCGTTAGATAACGGAGCAATTCAGTTAGGTTATGTTGGACCTGGCCCGGCAATTAACTACTTTTTAGCAGGGGGCGACATCGTTGTCATTGGTGCTGCTGCTAACGGTGCTACGTTAATTGTTGCTAGAGAAGATTCAGGTATTGAAACTTTAGATGATTTTGCTGGAAAATCATTTTGTACTCCTGGAAACGGATGTACACATAACGTTCAGTTAGAGATTATGCTCCAAGATCGTGGCTTAACAACTACAAGACGTGGCGGTGAGGTCGACCATCAACCGCGTGTAAATCCTGCAAACATGATGATTATGTTTGAACAAGGTGAAATTGATGCAGCTGCTGCTCCAGAACCTTGGGGAACATATTTAGTTGAAGAATTTGGTGCCAATGTTATCGCAGAATGGAATGAAGTATTTTTAGGGGAAGAATTAGCTAGTGTCGTTGTTGTTACAACTCCACAGTTTTTAGAAGAAAACCCTGAGCAAGTTGACCAATTTTTACGCGCTCATAAACGTGCAGTAGATTACACTCACGAGAACACTGCTGATACTTTAGAAACAGTTAATGACTTGCTTTATAGCTTATCACAAACAAGACTTCCACAATCTGTTTTAGAAAACGCTTGGGAGCGTATGGTTGTTACAACAGAAACTCACGCTGACGCCTTACAAGCTTGGGCAACAGCTTCTTATGAATTAGACTTCATCAATGATGAGCCAGATTTAGATGGGTTTGTTGACACATCAAGATTAGATAAGATTTTAGCTGAAAACTAATTATATGTTTAGGTCCGGCTCTTTGTGAGTCGGATTTTTTATTGCGACAATACTGATGTGAGGTAACTAGTGCGTATGGGGGGAGTGCGCACTAGTTGGGTTCCTTATGGGTTCGGGCACGCGAGAAGGTCTCGCGTTACCTTTTGGGTGATGTGACGCTTTGTTCGGGCACGCGAGAAGGTCTCGCGTTACCTTTTGGGTGATGTGAAACTCGGTTAGGTCACGTGAAAAATTCTTACGTGCCCTTTATCTGTAACCGTCAAATCATCCACACCTTCTAAAGATAATCTTTTTATGCGAAAGAAACTGATTACTCTTCCTAACTTAAAACTAGTGAAGAGAAATCGAAATCCCGAACTGATTACTCTTCTCTGGTTCAAAACCAGCATAGAGTAATCCAAACGCTCGAATGATTACTCTTCTCGACTCAAAACCAGAATAGAGTAATCCAAACGCTCGAATGATTACTCTTCTCTGGTTCAAAACCAGCATAGAGTAATCCAAACGTTCGAATGATTACTCTTCTCGACTCAAAACCAGAGAAGAGTAATCCAAACGCCCGAATGATTACTCTTCTGAGTTCAAAGCAAGAGAAGGGGAATCGAAAGCTTAAAGTGAGCATTTTACTCTCTCTTTTATAGTGCAATTACACACTCCCCCCCGTAATATTAAGAAACACGAGTTGCACACTCCCCCCGTAATAGGAAGCAACACGCTACCGCACAGTCCCAAATTCCACTACAAATAGTCCCACCACAACGCCCAAAATCACTCCACAACCAAAAGCCCCTTCAGCGAGCTACAAAACTCACTAAAGGGGTAATTTAAATTATTTTTATGAAAGCTGCTTTACGATTTTCTCAACAACAGCTTCACCTTGGTCGATGCAATCTGGAACACCAATTCCTTCAAATGATCCGCCAATAGTATAAACGCCAGGGAGCTGTTTTTGTAACTGCTCCTTTAACTCTGTAACTCTATGCTTATGACCAACTACATATTGTGGCATAGCATCTTTCCAGCGGCGAATAATATGAAACTCAGGTTTTTCATCAATCTCCATCGTTTTGTTTAAATCAGCTAAAACGGCATCGATAATCTCTTCGTCAGACCAATCGACTATTGAATCGTTGCCTGCACGACCTACGTAACAGCGTAACAAAGCATACCCTTCCGGTGCTGAGTGTGCCCATTTTTTATGGGTCCAAGTACAAGCGGTAATGTTAAAATCGTTTTTCTTAGATACAACAAAACCAGTACCATTAATATCTTTCTTAATTGCCTTTTGAGGAAATGCCATCGCAATTGTAGCAACAGATGTTGAAGGAATTTCCGCTAATGGCTTTACAAAGGAATAGTTGCTCAAAGTTTGTTCTGTTACATGGTGTGGTGTTGCCATGACGACATAGTCAAATGTTTCAACAAGACCACTTGAAAAAGTAAGCTCATATTGCTCGCCTT
Source organism: Anaerobacillus arseniciselenatis (assembly GCF_001865995.1). GTDB lineage: Bacteria > Bacillota > Bacilli > Bacillales > Anaerobacillaceae > Anaerobacillus > Anaerobacillus arseniciselenatis. Next base: position 12,481 of record NZ_MLQQ01000025.1, read on the forward strand.
TTTTCTCTACTTTTACAACACCTGTACCTTTAACGATCGCATCTTCATCAAGAAAACTTTCAACACCGTCAACTAAAGATTGTAAACCTCGCTTAAACGATAAAAACATTCCCTTCGGTTTTGCTTTCGGTACATTTTTCGGTTTAGGGGGCATTGATTTTTTCATCCCAAGAATGAGACTGCGATGTTTTTGTTCAACTTGGTGAAATTGTGGAAAAGTTGCCATTAAACTTAATTTATCAATATCTCCAGCATAAATTCCGGATAATAAAGGTTCGATTAAGTTATCAACGACTTCATTACCTAGACGCTTTCGAAAAAAGCTTCCTAAAGATATATCAACGTCTGGATCACTAGCTTTCGGTAAAACTAAATCACCTGCCGCTCGTAATTTTCCTATCGGTGAAAATAACCTCGTTGTTGCAAATGGAGCCATTTGTGTGGGTATCCCCATAATCGCTCCACCTGGGATCGGGAAAAGTTTATTGTTGTTAAGAATAAACGCTCCTCCACCACCGTTATTAACGAGATCTTTTTCTAGCCCGACTTCCTTAGCAAGCCTAGATGCACTTTGTTTTCTCGCTAAAAATGAATCTGGTCCCATTTCAATAACAAAGCCGTTACGATAATCGGTCGTTATTTTGCCACCTAGTTTTGTCGATTTTTCAAAAAGGCGGTACTCACAATCTAAATTGTTCGCTAATATTTCTTTTTGCAAATAGTAGGCTACCGTAATCCCGGTAATTCCCCCTCCAATAATTGCTACTCTCTTTTTACTCATTAGCGCTCACTTTCTTTCAACTTTTTTGTGACGACATCAGCTAAACAATCAATAAACTTCGGCTTTGCATTTGGCATTTCAGGACGGTAATAACGAACTCCTAACTCGTCTGTAACATCTTTACATTCAATGTCGTTATCATAAAGAACTTCTAAATGATCTGCAACAAATCCTACTGGACAATACACAAATGATGTATAACCTTTTTCATTGTATAAATCCCTTGTCAAATCTTGAACGTCTGGTCCGATCCAAGGATCAGGTGTGTTACCTTCACTTTGCCAACCGATCGTATAATTTTTAATTCCTGCTGCTTTTGCAATCAAATCTGCCGTTTCTTGTAGCTGATCAGGATACGGGTCTCCGTTTTGTAATATCTTTTCTGGCAAACTATGTGCTGAAAAAATGACAACGGACTTTTCCTGCTCTGCTTCAGTCATATCAACCATCGTTTTATTGATCGCATCTGCCCAATTTCCAATGAATTTAGGATGATCATACCAGCTGTCTATACTATGTATCGTAGGACCACCAATTTCATCTGAATGCTCTTTGGCACGACCATTATAAGATTTCACACTAAACGTTGAGTAATGTGGTGCTAAGACGATACTTACCGCCTCTTTGATCCCATCTTCTTTCATTTGTGCCACTGCATCTTCGATAAAAGGATCGATATGCTTTAAACCTAAATAAAGCTTAAATTGAACTTCTTCATTAAGCTCATTTAACCTTTTTTCTAACTCTTGCCCTTGTGCTTCGGTAATTTTCGCTAATGGAGAAATACCACCAATGGCTTCATAACGTTCAGTTAGTTCATTTAACGCTTCTTCTGAAGGCTTTCTTCCACGTCTAATATGTGTATAATACGGCTCAATCTCCTCTACCTTTCGAGGAGTACCATAAGCCATGACAAGTAGTCCAATCGTTTTTTTAGACATTTCATTACACCTTTCTTTTTAAATGTACAATTTAAAATTGATAATGTAGAATTATTGAAAGATTCGCTTCGTAGCCAAAGCTTTCAACATTCTACATTATAAATTATACATTTTTAATTTTTATTTCGCTGTATACTCATGAACGAATGCTGTTAATCGACGTAATGTATCAGGTTGGACTTGTGGGAATACACCGTGTCCTAAGTTGAAAATAAAGCCACCGTCATGTTTCAATCCTTGATCTAAAATTTCCTTCGCACGAGATTCAATAACATCCCAAGGAGCAAGTAAAATGGCTGGATCTAAGTTTCCTTGAACCGCTTTTTTAATACCACGCTCACCCGCTTCTTTAATTGAAAGTCTCCAATCTAAACCTACTACATCTAAAGGAAGATCATGCCATTCATTTGCTAAGTGACTCGCTCCTACTCCGAACATAATTAATGGAACGTTCTCTTCTTTTAATGCTGTGAAGATTTTATGCATCGCAGGTTTAATAAACGTACGATAGTCTTGAACGTTTAATGCACCTACCCATGAATCAAAGATTTGAATTGCTTGTGAACCGGCTTTAATTTGTGATTTACAGTACGTGATCGTCATATCAGCTAGTTTGTCCATAAGTAAGAACCAGCTTTCAGGCTGAGAATACATAAACGCCTTTGTTTTATTATAGTTTTTTGAAGGGCCACCTTCAATCATATAGCTTGCAAGTGTAAATGGCGCTCCACCAAATGAAATTAATGGCACTGTTAACTGTTCTCTTAAAAGCTTAATCGTATCTAATACGTAAGGAACATCTGCTTCAGGATTAATTGTGCCTAGTTTCTCTACATCTTGCAGTGTACGTACTGGATTAGAAATCACTGGACCAATTCCAGCTTTAATTTCGACGTCAATACCAATCGCCGGAAGTGGCGTCATAATGTCTTTATATAAAATCGCTGCGTCATTATCGTACTGATCAACCGGAAGTTTTGTCACATATGCACAAAGTTCTGGTTGATGAGTGATTTCAAATAACGAATATTTTTCTTTAATTGCACGATACTCTGGTTGCGATCTCCCTGCTTGTCGCATATACCAAACTGGAACTCGTGAAACTTGTTCCCCTTTTACAGCTTTTAAAAAGTTATCATTGAATGTTTGCGTTGTCATCTTTACCCTCACCCTTCTTATTTATCTTTCTCAGAGTGAATTTCATAATTACCTAAATCGAGCCATATCACACTAAATGTAGTTGCGAGTGTTTTAACGAAACTACATTTAGATACTTAATGGCGATAATATTGCATTATGAAATTCATTAAAATATGTATAAAATACATATATATTAACGTTTTTTCACTATTTATATTACTTTATTTACTATATACTTTCTCGGAATTGCTGTATAGTTTTCTAACGAAGTTGTCATAAAATTGATGATTTTATGTTTCAAAGATTGTTCAAATGTACAAAACCCACATGACAGATACCGTCATCATCTAATATGGAAAAGGAGTGCAATTTTCTTCTCTTCGCTGTAAAGCTACTGAACTCAATAACATCAAGTGGTACTTCCTGGAAAATTCATCGTGTAGCTTTGCGACGAGTAACCGCAGGAGCACCCTCTATCGAATTTTAGAGGCTCGTTCAGAAAATTGCACTCCTTTTTTCATACATAACCATCATAGCTGCATACTTGCCACCACCATCTAACAACCCGAAAAGTTGAACTAGTGTCCTAACCAACAAACCACAAACCAACCAACCTAACAAAACCGATACTCTCAATTTTATCTTAACGGGTAATTCCACTTCAAAATGTGATATTGCTAACATTTTTCTCCTCAAAAAGTGAATGTTCATAAAATCGCTAAATTTAAACCAGTATTTAACCTGACTTATTTTTATCTTCGGGTTTCAGTTCTGGAAAGCGCTTATTCATTAAACTCAATGGCGCTCTTATAAACATATCTAACCATTCACTATAGCGGTACGGTGCAAACGGAGAAGTATAATATGTACCAAAGCTTCGTAATCCTACTAAATGGATATTAATAAATATATAGACAATTACAATCCCATACAATCCCAATGTTGCTGCGCTAAGCATCATTAAAAAACGAAGGAGTCGAAAAGCGATCGTTACATTATAAGCTGGAATTGCAAATGAGGCGATCGCTGTTAATGCAACGACAATGACCATAATCGGGCTAACTATACCGGCGCGAACAGCGGCATCACCGATAACGAGACCACCGACGATGCCAATCGTTTGTCCAACAGCACGAGGTAAGCGAACCCCTGCTTCTCGTAAAAGTTCAATGGTGATCTCCATCACGATCGCTTCGATAAATCCAGGGAAAGGCACTCCTTCGCGGGACCCTGCAATCGAAATCGCCATTAAAGTAGGTAACATCCCTTGGTGATACGACACCATTGCAATATAAATGGCCGGCAAAAACATCGCCAAAAAAGCAGCTAAATATCTAAGTAAACGAGTAAACGAACTAATTTGCCAACGGTCATAGTAATCTTCAGGCGAACGAAACAACATATGGAACGTAATAGGCGCCATTAAACTAAACGGACTACCATCGTGTAAAACAACGACTTGACCGCTCATTAATGCTGCAACTGTTTTATCAGGCCGTTCCGTCCGTAACATTTGCGGAAAAACTGTTAAGACATTGTCTTCTATTAACTGCTCAAGTGTTCCTGTTTCTACGACTTGATCGGTGTCAACGCATGAAATCCGATAACGCATCTCATCAATATATCGTTGATTCGTAACCCCTTTTATATAAAGAAGTGCAAAATCACTTTTCGCCCGTCGACCTAGCGCACCAAATTGAACCGTTAAATTAGGATCACGAATCCGTCGACGAATTTGTAAAATGTTTGTATGTAACGTTTCGACAAAGCCATCTCTGGGACCACGAACGACGATTTCACTTTCAGGCTCGGAGATACTTCTTTCATTAAATTGACGAGTTTCAAAAAGAATTAACTCCTTAATGCCATCAATGATGAGAATCGTTTCTCCTGATAAAAACGGCAACATTGCTTTTTCAAGTGAAGTTTCCGTCGTTAATTCCGATATTGTTACTACTTCCTCCTGTAAATAAGTTAAAAAATCTTTTTGATCATACCGTTTCACGTCCGTAAAGTAGATTAAAGGACGGATGACATCTTGTTCAATACTAGCTGAATCACAAAGTCCATCGACAAAAAATAAGGTTGCCCGAATTTTCTTGCCGATCAGAAAATCTCTTTGGATGATATCATCGCTTTCACCGACGATATTGTTTATTGATTGAACCGTTTCATCAATATCACCTGTAAATTTGATCTCATATTCTTTTTCTTTTCTTACTTCGTCTGAATGCAGTTTTGAAAATAGTTTTTTAAGCATCGCTTATCTCCTATGTTAATTGCTCTTTCGTCATATAATGTCTAATTTTTGCTTTTACACTAATTTCAATATTAGCATTGGAGAAGTATCCGTCCTCTCCGTCCCACTCATCTTCTACTTCCTTCCAACGAGCATAGTTTTTCCGTTGAACTGTTTTATATAGTTCAAAAATATCGGCATGAAACTCATTTTGCATTTTCGCGACAATTTTGCTAGCTAGTCTTTCTATTTCTTCTTCTAAAGCAGCCTCAACTTTTTCAATCTCCTCTTGTTCACCGATGTCTATTCCTTCTAACCAATTTTCTGTAAAAAAACCTTCTGCTTTAATTTCAATATGAAAATGATCTTCACCGTCTTTTTGCTCATACGTAAAAACAGAATCCATATTATCGAGTTCAACAACAAAAAGGTTATCTTCTAAGCTTGCTTCAACAATCGCATTTTCTGCTTCTCCTCTAATTAAGTTATACCCTTCCATATCTACTTCCCCAAGCCAACCGATCATTTCGTTCGTTTCCCCTAAAAAAACACCAGCACCAGCAATGACGAAATCTACTCCTCTTTTTTCGGTAATTCGCGGAACGATATAACTGTGTTCCTCAACAACACATGTCGCTAATTCACCGATTGGTTTTGGAAACGGCATCCCATGAGAAGCAGGATAATTATCTTGAATCATCTTAATTGAAAGCCCCGGCATCATCTCAAGCGGTAGCTTATCCTCCAACACTTCAAAACCATTACCTTTTGATACAAAAACTAGTGTCGTACGGCGCATTTCATGATCTCTAATATAAAGGTCGATTACTTTCCCAATTGCCCCGGTTCGGGCTATTTCTTCGTTAATAATGATCGCTTTTAGATGTTCGAAATTTAAGCGACGACTCCTTCTTGTAGCAATATGTCTAAGCGTCTTAAAGTTCGTCCTTCCAACAGCGCTAATATTAAAAAAAGGAACTTGTTCAAAAGCAAGGTCTTCAGTAACTGTGCCCGGGATTACGACTTGAAAAGTCGTCTTGTATAATTGTTGTGGATCAAAGTTCTGTTCTTTTTTAAACTGCTTCTTATATTGTTCATAATCTTCTTCTTCAAGAGTATCGATCGCTAAAGCGATGACAAATCCAATTTCTTCAATTTCCGTTAAATCCCAACAAGAAGTTAACGTGAGCAACACTACAATCGATAGTAACCATTTTTTTTTCATTTACATCGCCTCACTATTCCCTTGCTGTTTCGATTTCTTTTTAATGAAAACATATAGATAACCACATAAAAGCGCAAAACATGTCAGTCCTAGTCCAAAGTATGAAACATAATCACCTAACATAAAGGCTTCTTGGAGTGATACAGGAATGAACGTAATAATAAAGGAAAAAAACGTGATCACAATCGCAATGGTCGATACTCGCGCTTTTTTTACAAATTCATCTTTAATGATTTTCGTTGCTAAAAAATGGACGATTGCCATCGTATTAAAGATCGACATGATCCAAACGGTGATCATTAGTGGTTCAATTCTCTCAACTAAACCTTCAATAATTTCAACTTCTTTCGCTAAAGCAACTAGCGGAAAAGCTATGATCTTCGTGACCTCAAGACCTATAACCATGTAACACATAACAACAATTAATAAATACAAGAAAGCAACAAAAGCAATGCCTGCGTTCACTAAAGTTGCTTGTAAGTCTTTTCCCTTCATATACGCTAAAAAGAAAAACAAAATTTCAATTCCTAAAAAAGAAAGTGACGTTTCTTGAACTCCCATAATGATCGGAGTAATTCCTTCCGCAGCAATTGGAAAAATCGCGCCGAAACTCGCATCATGTAAATTAAAAATAACGATTAAAGTGATAACGAATACAACAAATGGAAAGAACATTAAATTTAAATGAACGATGCCTTGAACTCCTTTTGTTACGGCATACGTTGTCGCTAAAAAAATAAATAATACGGTTACTTCTGACGGGGTCCTGTCTAACAAATACATTCGCACGACGACCGTTAAAATTCTTGCTTCATAGGCGAGTAACGTAACAAAATAACAAACAAATGCGATGCTAAATAGTTTACCGATCCACTTAGCGACCGATTGATTCCCCCATAGACCGATGAACGATTTTCCAGGAAAGTGACGATGTAAGCGAAATATCAGCAAAACGAGTACCATATTTAAGACGAGCCCTAACACGATCGACATCCACCCATCTGTCGTTTCTACCGATGCAGCTAGTGCTCTTGGTAACGTTAAAATCCCTACACCGATGACCATTGAAACAACAGTAATCGCCATTTCCAATTTTGAAATTTGATAACTATGCGGATTCAAACGACCACCTACTCACTTTCTGAATTTCGACTTTGCTCAAGCGCTTTTCGCTGCTGTTGATTTTTCTCTTCCATCCACGGAAGCTTTATTTTTTTTTGGACCCAATCATTAACCCTTTGCAATGCAATCATGAATATAACAAAGCCAACTGCTGTCCAAAATGACCCTCGACTCGGGAGAAATCCTAACACTCTATCCAATAAGTCATCCATATACGTCTCCTAACATTCGTTTGGTAATGATAGTATTTTTCACCAGTTTATCCTTCAATATGTATATAGAGAAAATAATCCCCAGAAAATGCTTGGTTTTTTGCATGTTTCCAAGTCTAAACCATGCATTATAGCCCTCAGTAACGACCGCTTTCTTTTATAAAAGTTAACGACAAAAAAGAGGCTGTCCCTCAAGTGGCTGACACCTTGTAGCACTTCCTAAATATAGACGTATAAATTTATTATCCGTCTATATTTGGTTGCTAACGGTGTCTGACACTTTGTTTTGGGACAGCCCCTACTGGTCAACTGAAAATAATGAAAAACTTGCTTGTGCTCGGTTTGAAGCATTTCCTTCGATATTTGTTTGTGGATTGTATGGTTTAACGACGTAATCTTTCATCGAAAATAGATTTACGCCACGGACGACATACTCACCCGTACCTTCTACTTGTCCGATCTTTAATAATTGGCCGCGGTCCGTCACTTCATAAATATTGTAACGCAACCGTTCATCATCAGAAGTGGTCCAATTTAATTGAACATTTAAACCTAAGCCTCTAAACGATAGCGCCGCTTTTAAATCATTAACTTCAACTAAGCGAACAGGAGGGTCAAGTTCTAACACACCTTCTGGTTTTGAAAAAACGAACGAAGATGGTTCTACCGCTTTTTCATTCACAATTTCTTTAAATAATTTCGTCGGATATGAACTTCCTACTGTTAAGTGGTGAGCCTGATCGGTTCGGTCAAAACCGATCCATAATGCACCTACTACATCAGGGGTGTAACCGACAAACCAAGCATCTCTAGCCGCACCAGCTACTTCTGTAAAAGAAGTCGTTCCTGTTTTTCCTGCTAATGCAACATTAACATTTCCATGTCGTCCTGTTCCTTCTTCGACTACGGCTTCTAGCATTCTTGTCATGTACCAGGCCGTTTGAGCGGAGATGACTTCTTGTTCTAACGGAGCTACATTTGCAATTAATTGTCCGTTACGATCATATATTTTTGTAATAAAAAATGGTTCTACCATTTTCCCTTCTCTTGCAAAAGGCCGGTAAGCCGTTGCTAATTCAAGCGGCGTTAACCCTTCTGTCATGCCACCTAACGCTAGAGCTAACCCTTCTTCTTCAATTGGAATATTCATCTGGTCGAAATAGCTTTTTCCTTTTTCAACAGAAAGCTCATTTAAAAGCCAAACGGCAGGTGCGTTCGCCGAATCTCTAACTGCGTCATACATCGTCAACATGCCTTCATAGCGGTTCGTATAATTACGTGGCTCGTACCCATCATAATCAACGAGCTCATCTTGAAGTAACGAATACGGTTCATACATTCCGGTTTCTAATGCAGGACTATATACGACTAAAGGCTTAATCGCAGAGCCCGGTTGCCTTTGAACATTGACACGGTTTAACCCTCTTCGAACGTAATCTCGCCCGCCTTGAGCTACTTCGACACCCCCAGTTTCATTGTTTAATAGGACGAGAGCTGCTTGAACGTCTTGATTAGGTCCGTTTTCCGGGAAATAATCTTCGTTTTGAAACTTGTCATACGCTATTTGTTGCAAGTGAAGATCCATCGGTACAACAATCGTATAGCCACCTCTTAATATTTCAGCACTTGTAAGCTGGTAACGACTTTCCGCTTCCTCTAACACCATATCTATGTATGTTAAGTAAGCTGGATTTTCTGATATTTTATTAAAATCAACTTGAATGGTACGCCCTTGCAGTCGAACCACTTCCTCCGCCGTTAAATACCCTCTTTGTTCCATGACACTTAGTGTAAGGTCTCTTCTTTGTTTACTTAATTCAATGTTATTAAATGGAGAATATGAATTAGGTGCCTTCGGTAAACTTGCAAGTAGTGCGCCTTCCTCAACCGTTAAATCACTAACATCTTTATTAAAATAAAGTTTTGAGGCCGCTTGAATTCCATAAGCCCCATGACCAAAATAAATTCGATTTAAGTACATTTCGAGAATTTCTTGTTTACTATAACGTCGCTCTATATTCATCGCAATTAACACTTCGTTCGTTTTCCTCATCCATGTTTTTTCATTTGAAAGAAACGTATTTTTTACTAATTGCTGTGTGATCGTACTACCACCTTCCACTTTCGCACGAGCAATAATATCGCGATATACAGCTCGTCCAATCGCCCGAAAATCTATACCACGATGATCATAAAAGCGTGCATCTTCTATTGCGACAAAGGCGTCTTGCACATGTTGTGGGACATTTGAGATTGGAACAATATGACGATTTTCATTGAATAATTTCGTAATGATTTCGCCATCTTCATTTACTAGAGTAGTAGTTGCATCCATCACAAGTTTTTTATTATCAATTTTATAATTTCCAATTAAAATAACCGTCATATAAATAGAAAAGCTTAATACTGTCATGATTGACAAAAGCAATGCACCAATCATGAGCTTCTTTTTCATACGCATCAAAAGCCCTCCTTTTTGAATGTTGCGTGTTGAGTTTTGAATACTGTGTTTTGAGTGATTGAAAGTATTGCTTCGTAGCTTTGAAGCTACTATTCTTTATATTTTAACTTACGTTCGACAAATATAGAACATTTTTGCACTTTTCTATAATATACGAGCGAGATATCATAAAGTTACAAAATTGTTTTTAGATTGTTAACATTTGTCCATGATAAAATGGAGGAAAGAATGTACAATTACTATGTACGGTATTAATTTATAAGAGGTGTTTGCTTTGGAAATTACTGAATTTACGTTTATATCGATATGGATTGCCTTATTTGCGGGTATTATTTCTTTTTTATCTCCTTGTATCTTCCCGTTAGTACCGGCTTATTTAGCTCAACTAACAGGTACATCGGTATCGAACAACCAACTAAACGTAGACAAAAAAATTATCTTATCTAGAAGTATCGGGTTTATTATCGGCTTTACAATTATTTTCCTACTACTAGGAGCTTCGGCTACAGCATTCGGTCAATTGTTCATGAAAAATCGTGAGCTTCTTGAAAAAATTGGCGGTATTATCATCGTCGTATTAGGCTTACAAATGTACGGTATTTTTTCTTTTAGAATGTTAATGAGCGAAAAAAGACTTAACTCTAAACCGAAAAAAACGACGAGCTTTTTTGGATCTGTAGGCTTCGGCTTTGTTTTTGGGGCAGGATGGTCACCTTGTATCGGGCTTGCACTATCGTCAATATTAATTTTATCTGCTCAAACAGGAACGATGGCTTCTGGAATGCTTTTATTATTGGTTTACTCGATTGGACTAGGAATTCCATTTATCCTTGTTGCCCTTTTATATTCAAAGTCGTTAAACAAAATTAAAAAAATCAATAAGTTCCTTCCGATTATTCAAAAGGTTAGTGGGGTAATCATGGTTATTCTCGGTATCCTATTATACACTGGGTTATTCGCTAGAATTTCTGGGTGGTTAGCTCAATTTATCCCTTTTAATATTTAAGTATTAGCAGGATTTTTTGACAAATTGTTGAATAAAGAATTAATGCTCTTTTAGGGGCTGTCCCACAAGTGTCTGACACTTTGTTTTGGGACATTCCCATTTTTTAAAAGTTCTATAGAAAATGGCTTAAATACAACTTAGAGAAATGAGGAGTTTGATGAAAGAAAAACTATTTACTTTTATAGAGGAAAATTACGAAGAGATGGTCTCACTACGTCGCCATCTCCATGAATATCCTGAACTTTCATTTCAGGAAGTTGAAACTCCGAAGTTGATTGCCGACTATCATCGAAAGCTTGGACATGAAGTAAAAGAACAAGTCGGTGGACGTGGCGTAATCGCTATACTTAAAGGGAAACACCCTGGCAAAACAGTAGCATTAAGAGCAGATTTTGATGCTTTACCAATCCAAGACGAAAAAGACGTACCTTATAAGTCTAAAAACGCAGGAGTTATGCACGCCTGCGGCCATGATGGACATACTGCAAGTTTACTTGGCTTATCAAAAGCGTTAAATGCTGTTAAAGGTGAACTATGTGGTACAATCGTTTTTATTCATCAACATGCGGAAGAGTTAGCACCAGGTGGTGCACTACCAATGATTGAGGACGGTTGCTTAGATGGTGTTGATTACATCTTCGGGACACACCTTTGGGCGACAGTCCCAACTGGAACAATCCAATATAAAAGTGGTCCGATCATGGCAGCGGCTGACCGTTTCGAAATTACTATCCAAGGTCAAGGTGGTCACGGGGCAAAACCTCATGAAACAAAAGATTCAATAGTGGTTGGCGCACAAATCATTACCGCTCTCCAACAAATTGTCAGTCGTCGTGTTAATCCAATGGAATCCGCTGTAGTTTCTGTCGGCTCTTTCGAAGCAAAAAACGCCTTTAACGTAATTGCTGACAATGCTAAAATAATCGGCACTGTTCGTACCTTTGACGAAAAAATTCAAACATTAATTGAAAAAGAGATTCAAAGAATCGTAGATGGAGTATGCCTTTCCGCCGATGTGAAAGGAAACTTAGTATATAAAAGAGGCTACCCTGCGCTCGTTAATCATCACGAAGAAGCAATGCAAATTGCACACATAGCAAGTGGCATACCTGACGTTAAAGAAGTGGAGGATATGGAACCACAAATGGGTGGAGAAGATTTCGCTTATTACTTACATCACGTCAAAGGAGCGTTTTTCTTTACAGGTGCGAAAAGTCCTTTAACCGAAACAGCATACCCACACCATCATCCGAAGTTCGATTTCGATGAAAAAGCATTGCTCGTGTCAGCTAAGCTGTTAGGTGAATTAGCACTTTGTTATACAGCTAATGGTGAATGAGATTTAATTGGTTTGAGTTTTGAGTTTTGAGTTTTGAGTTTGAGGGTTGAATTTTGAGTTTTGAGTTTGAGGGTTGAATTTGAGTTTTGAGGTTTGAGGTCTAAGACCCGAAGTTTGAAGTCTAACATTTGAGGTTGAGGGTTTTGGTTAAATTTTAAGCTGAGGGTTTGAGAGTAAATAGAGAATAATTCTGGAGTGTGAGTTGTATTGTTGCAACTCGCACTCTTTTTGATATTGGTAGGTCTGTTTTCGCATGGAATGAACTATTTATGCAGTTTATTTTTGCGTCACAGTATGGAGAGAGTGTGCAGTATTAATAAAGCTAAATGGTGTAAAACAAACAGCGAACTCTTTAGGGAGAAATATCATCCTTGGCCTATAAATTCCCCCTCCAAAACATGGATTGAAACAAAACTGATTACTCTTTCTACATCAAATCCAGAGAAGAGAAATCCAGTGTTAGAAAGGGCGCATTTCTACTGCATAGTCTCGCGTGCCCGAACAAAGCGCTACCTCACACAAAAGGTAACGCGAGACCTTCTCCCGTGCCCGAGCAAAGTGTCACATCACACAAAAGGTAACGCGAGACCTTCTCCCGCGCCCGAACAAAGCGTCACATCAACCAAAAGGGAACGCGAGACCTTCTCGCGTGCCCGAACAAAGCGTCACATCAACTAAAAGGGAACGCGAGACCTTCTCGCGTGCCCGAACGAAGCGTCACACTCACCAAAAGGGAACGCTAGATCTTCTCGCATGCTTGACCCGATAAGGAACCCAACTACAGCACACTCTCCCCATAATGCATACTATCGAGCGAGTGCGAATTACTACGCGTCACCCCCAGACTGCGAAGCAACATGATTTATTTAGCCAAAACTTTTATTTCAACTTCCCCCACCCAAAACTCTCATCCGATAACTATTCTTGGCGGTTTCGCCTAGTACTTCAAGGAAATGATAGTTAGCGAAGGCCCCGACGATCGCACCAAAACCTGGGATGACCTGCAGTAACTTAATAAGATCAATGTGATCGCGGTATTCGAGCTGAAACTCTTTCCAATCAATTTGTTGTAAATACGTTTCTTTATCGGGGAGGTTCCTTTTAATTTCTTCCCAATCCTTAATCTTCTTTAAAACTTCTTTCTTTTTTTCATCGCTTGAAAATGCGAGTTGAAAAAGGTATAAAATATAAAGTCGTTCACGATAGTCTTTCACGTCATAGCCATATAAACTAGCGGCTTCAAATAAGAACTTCATTTTAATTGATAAAAGGAGCGGGAAATCGACCATCCCGAGCAAAATTCCCCCTGCGCCTGTTCCTGCCCCTTCAACCGCCGCCGTTTTCTTGTACGCTTTAACTTTTTGCTCCAGTCTCACTTCTCGCTCTTCTAACGTGGCTCCTTCGACAGGAATGGTTGTTGTTGTATATTCCGCTCCCACTAAAGTTGCATGAACCATATTTTTCACACTCGTAGTGAATACTTCGTGCACTTTTTCCGGAATTTTTTCATTAACTTTATTTTGAATTATTTTTGTGTATTTTTTGCTAAGCGAGCCACTTTTCTCAATTTTTCTTTGCCAACGCTGCAATTCTATATTCGCTTTTTCCTCATACAAGTTTGCCACATCTTTTATCCCCTTTCAGTTCGTTTTTTAAGTCAATGAATTTCATAATTCATTATTCTCGCCACTAAGAACAATATATAGTTGCTTCAAAACCACTCTCAAACTATATATTGTGTGATGTGGCTCATTTTTGGTAATTATGAAATTCTCTTATGTAAAAGGAAATAAGAATATGCGTAACTCATGACAATTCCGGCTAATAATACGAGGGCCGTTTCCACAAAATGAACCGTCGCTACCCACGTTGCTACTGCAAAAACGATCGTTTTAATCAATAACAAACCAAAAACAATTTTGCTAAAAGAGTCTCTCCTCATTTTTTGATCGATCGGATACAAATCGATCCATAGCTTTAAATCATGATGCTTCGATAATGTTGACAATTGTAAAGCTGACATGTAAATAATTAAAAGCGCAACGAACAGTTTACCGAAATCAATTTGCACGTAAAACAGTAAGACGACCCCAATAATCATCAAGCGACTGTATATTCCAAAGTAATCATTCGCTCGGATAAATGATTTTAAATACAAATACGAAAAAGTCGATGATTGGTTTAAAGAAAGTAAATTCGGGATTGCACTTAATATTTTACGACTTTTCACTTTTGTACGTAGTTTCGGAACATCGGTAAACATGTTGGCAATCCGATAAAATGTCATCACCATTCGCTCTTCCACTTCGATTAAATGCTCCCATTTTAAACTATGCTGTTTTTTGATCGGTTGATAATAAAAAATAAGTAATAAACTTTTTATGACGATCACCGCAATAATAAAATAAATTGAGGCACCGACAAATAACAAATATGTTAATGCAATATTTACGATAAAACGTGCGAATTTATGAGTAGTACGCGTGCTAGAGAATAATAGCCTTCCTTCTTCAAACTGAGATAAAAGATTCCACCCTTTACTTAAAAGTAAGACTACGATAATAAATAACAATGAATGAGCATCATCTACGATAAAATGTCGATATAGTGGTGTAAAAAGGACAATGATAAGCACAATAACAAAGCCTTGCATTACTAAAGAATAGTAAAAAGAAGAACGAAAATAATTAGCAAGCTTCCCTTCAACAGGTGATAAAAAAACGAGATCTCCTTCTTTAACAAATGTCCTCACCGGACTTTTCGTCAAAAGTAATGCTGTGATTACTGCTAAAAGCAGCGCTGCCGGAAAGTTCTCCGGAAGCCATCTTAACAACTCTGCATAATAGTAACTACCGACGATAATCGCTAAGTAAATCGTAAATAAAAATCCGCTATTTCCGATTAAACGTAAGTAGCGTATCGCCATATTCCAATAATCTTTTATACGTTTACTCCATAACTCTTCAACACTATTCATATTAATCTTCCTTTGTGACTTCAATGTAAATGTCATCAAGAGCAGCTTCTGGCATGTTCATTTTTTCTCGAAGCTCCTCGAGTGTTCCTTCAACGATGATTTTGCCGTGGTGAAGCATTATAAAACGATCACAATACCTTTCGGCTGTAGATAAAATATGGGTCGACATTAAAACACCGGCACCTCGTTCTTTCATGTCAACAATATGATTTAGTAACGATTTAATCGCCAGAGGATCCAATCCGATAAAAGGTTCATCAACGATATAAAGTGGCGGATACAATAAAAACGCACACATAATCATTACCTTTTGGCGCATTCCTTTTGAAAAATGACCCGGAAACCAGTTCAACATCTTTTCCATACGAAATTCTTTTAATAATGCTGCACTTCTTTCTTCTAACTCTTTCTCTGATAGCCCGTAAGCCATTGCCGTCACATTTAAATGCTCTTGTAACGTTAAGTCCTCATATAAAATCGGAGTTTCTGGTATGTAAGAATAAGAACGTCGATAGTTGTTAGGGTCCTCAAGAAACTTTTTAGCATTAATTTTTATCTCACCTGATTGAGCTTCCATCAATCCTAAAATATGTTTAATCGTTGTACTTTTGCCTGCGCCGTTCAAGCCAATTAAACCGACAATTTCACCTTTATTCACAGAAAATGAGATATCGTGTAAAACCGGTTTTCCTTTATGGTAACCACCACTCACTTGATGTAACTCTAATAATTTGCTCATAGTAGCTCTGCTCCTTAGTTTTTTTAAATCTGCAATATATATTTTCACCGAGTGAATTTCATAATTATCTAAGTTGAGCCATATCAAACTAATATTTAGTTGCGAACAACTTAACGCAACTAAATATAGATACTTGATGCGATCATAATGAAATGAGGAAATTCCACTCAGTATAAATTAGAAAATTTTTCTATAACTATAGTATCAAATTTTCAAAGTGATTGGTAATTTGAGTTTTGAGTTTCTGTGCGGTGACTCAAGGAGTGTTCTATGACTTAAGAAAGACCAAAGAAAAGACAATTTTTAAATTGAGTTTCGAGGTTTTATTTTGAATATTGAACTTTCAATTTTTAATTTTTAATTTTTAATTGTGAATTGTGAATTGTATATTATAAAAAGGACAACCCAGAGTGAGTCGCCCTTTTATTTTAAACTAGTTTACTAACCGATCTGACTTCCAAAACTGTTTGCGGATATGAACTTTTTGTATTTTTCCAGAAGCGGTTTTCGGTAGTTCATCTGTAAACGTAATTGATTTTGGTACTTTAAAATGAGCGAGTTTTTCGCGACTAAATGCGATTATCTCTTCTTCTGTTAACGTTTGACCCTCACGGATAACAATGACCGCATGCGGTACTTCTCCCCACTTTTCATGAGGAACTGCAACTACGGCTGCTTCTAACACCGCGGGATGTTCGTACAGCACCCCTTCAACTTCAATAGAGGAAATATTCTCTCCCCCACTAATGATGACATCTTTCTTTCGATCAACGATATCAATATAACCATTCTCATCAACCGTTGCCATGTCACCGGTATGAAGCCAGCCGTTCCGAATCGTTTCCATTGTCGCCACTTCATTTTTCCAATACCCTTTCATGACACCGTTTGAACGAGTGACGATCTCACCAACTTGCTTTCCGTTTTTAGCTACCTCTTTCCCATCGTCATTGATGACTTTTACTTTCGCACCGATCATTGCATATCCTGCTTTTGCTTTGAGACGATATTGCGTTTCTTTTTCAAGCGTCTTTTGTTCCGAGCGAATTCTAGAAGTTGTAAACAATGGGGAGGTTTCTGTCATCCCGTACACTTGGACAAATTCCCAACCCAAGTCTTCTTCCACTCGTGCAACAAATGCAGGTGGAGGAGCTGAGCCAGCAATAACAACACGCATATTTTGCTCAATTTTTGACCCATTTTGGTTATGATATTCTAAGAGCGCGTTTAGGACAGTCGGTGCCATATGAGCTACTGTTACCCCGTATTTTTGAATTTTTTCAAAAATTACCTCAGGTTGCACTTTTCGAAGCATCACTTGAGTCGCTCCGTTAGCCGTGTAATAAAATGGCGATCCCCAACCATTGACGTGAAACATCGGTAAAATATGAAGCAACGTATCTTCATCATAAACCCTTATGTGATGCATTGCAGACATAGCATGTAAATAGTTGTTACGGTGTGTTAACATCACTCCTTTTGGGTTTCCAGTCGTTCCACTCGTATATAACAAGCATGCGACATCTTCTTCGTCTAAAAGAGCCCGTTGAAATTCATCTTTCGAATATTGACTTAACCACTGATCATAGTTTGTAATTTGTTCGCTCAGGTTTGAACAATTATGAACAATGATTTTCTCAACAGTTGTTAAATCGTCTAAAATTGGTTCTACTAGTGGAAAAAGCTCTTGGTCAACAAATAATACTTTACTTTCACTATGATTTAAGATGAATGTATAATCATGAGGTTGCAAGCGAGTGTTTAAAGCTACCATGACAGCTCCTAATTGAAAAATCCCATAAAACCCTTCTAACATTTCAAGAGTGTTTGGAGCTAAATACGCAACTTTATCGCCTTTTTCTACTCCTAAATCCCTTAACCCGTATGAAAGTTGGTTTACTCGTTCATTAAGCTCGCTGTAAGTAACTGTTTTTTGATCGTCGATGACTGCAGTTTTTTCACCATACAAAGTGACCGCTCGGTCTAAAAAATCTGTAACTATTAATGGTACATGCATAGACGAACCCCTCCCACAAATATGTTTAAATATTTACAATTTTCTAAATTATAACATATTTGTTTTTGAAAAGAGTGTATTTTTAGGAAAATTTCCTATATTTTTTTAAAATTCCATACATATGCGCATGACGGTATTCCATCAGGAATGAAAAATGTCGATCGACTTTCTTTCGCTTCGCTGTAAATCTCTATCGACCTTTAGAGGCTCACTCAAGAAAATCGACCGAGCATTCTTTTTCCATACAAAAACTTCATGAAGGCACACCGTCACCATCTGATATGTAAAATCGCAATTTAATCTCTTTTATGATAAAATGTGGAAAATTCACCCATAAAACTTTTACATAATGGGAAACGTTATTTTGAAAGGATGATTATATTGAGTTGTGAAGAAAATTGTATTTTTTGTAAGATTGTCAGTGGAGAAATCCCGGCAGCAAAAGTGTACGAAGATGAGCATGTTCTTGCTTTTCTTGACATTAGCCAAGTAACAAAGGGGCACACACTTGTTATTCCTAAGTTACACGAAGAAAATATTTTTGAATTAAAGCCTGAAACAGCGAAACAACTCTTCGGTGTCGTACCCAAAATTGCTAATGCCATTAAAGAAACGTACAAGCCACTAGGTTTAAATATTTTAAACAACAATGGTAAGGATGCGGGACAAGCCGTATTTCATTACCACCTCCACCTCATCCCTAGATATGGAAAGGGAGACGGCTTCGGGGCTGTTTGGAAAGATCATAGCAGTCAATATTCTGCGGATGACCTACAACTAATTGCTAAAGAAATCTCTTCATCTTTGAAGTAAACCGCTGTCCTCCGCGACAAAGAATAAATTGCGGGAGAGAAAACATAAAATAAGCGACCCAAATGGAGTATGAAATCACACCACGATTCGTACTCCATTTTTGTCCGGCATAAACTCGAACATCGTAAAAATTTTGTGAATAATTAAAAAAAGGATAGATTATAAGACTACTTACATGATAGGATAAAAATATTATTTTAATCATTTAACGTACCACTGTAAATTTAAGTTGAGGGAGTGAATAACTTTGAAAAGAGCCTACAATTTCAACGCCGGCCCTTCTGCATTACCAGAGGAGGTTTTAGTAAAAGCACAAAAGGAGTTAGTGAACTTTAATGAAACTGGCATGTCTGTAATGGAACTTAGTCATCGTAGTAAAGACTATGAGGCAATTCATAACGAAGCTAAAACATTATTAGCTGAACTTTTATCGATCCCTGATAATTATGAAATCCTTTTTATACAAGGTGGCGCTAGTTTACAATTTTCAATGATTCCGATGAATTTTTTAACTGAAGAGAAAGTAGGGAATTACGTATTAACAGGTTCATGGTCTGAAAAAGCACTAAAAGAAGCTAAGATTTTAGGTCGTTCAACGGCCGTTGCTGCTACTACGAAAGAAACAAATTATAACCGTATTCCTAAACTTACTGAATTAAACGTGTCTCCAGATGACGGCTATGTACACATCACGTCCAACAATACGATCTTCGGTACACAATGGAAGGAATTCCCTAACATAGAAAACAACATGTTAATTGCTGACATGTCTAGTGATATTTTAAGTAAACCACTACCAATCGAGAAATTCTCAATGATTTATGCTGGGGCACAAAAGAATTTAGGACCTTCTGGGGTAACCGTTGTTATTATAAGAAAAGACCTACTTGAAAAAACTAATGAAAACACACCATCTATGTTGCGTTATGACACTTATGCAAAAAACAATTCACTATATAATACACCACCAACCTTCTCTATTTACATGTTAAAAAATGTACTTCAATGGGTAAGTGAGCGTGGTGGAGTAGCTGAAACCGATCGTCGTAATCAAGAAAAAGCAGCATTAATTTATAATGCCATTGATGAAAGTAATGGATTTTACCAAGGACATGCTGAAACCGAGAGCCGTTCTTTAATGAATTTAACCTTTAACTTACGTAATGAAGAGTTAAGTAAGAAGTTTTTACAAGAAGCGAAAGAAGAAGGTTTTGTCGGCTTAAACGGTCATCGCTCTGTAGGGGGATGCAGAGCTTCGACTTATAATGCTGTTCCTTATGAAGCTTGCGATCAACTGCAACAGTTTATGACTAAATTTAAAAAACGACATGAGTAGTAAATTTCATAATTACCTAAAACAAGCCATATCAAACTATACGTAGTTGCGAATGGGTTAACGCAACTACATATAGTTACTTAATGGCGAAAATATTGAATTATGAAATTCATTAGAGTAAATAGTAGACACAAATACCTTATAGTTTTGATTCTCCTCTCATTCTAGGGTGGTGAACCTAGATGCATTGAGAAGGGAGATTCCGAACTTATAAAGCTACTTCGCTCCTAAAAATAGGTGCGAAGTAGTAATCTAAACATTCGTTGGTACATCAAAATCATCCGACTCCAAAATAATAAAGAAGGATGGCTAAAATTAAGCTGACACACCCTGTGGCTCCGAGGAAACGACCATACCTCACATATGTTTTTTTGCATTCGAAATCACGTTTCATTTTCCTTACAAATATAAACGTATGAGTCATTCCATAGAATAATAGTAATGCCAAAGAGAATAACGCAAAAATAATACCGTACACTCAATCATCCCCCTTCTTTAAACTTATTCATTTTTCTTATATTATTACGTTAGTAAGAATAATATTATTGAAATATTATATTCATATTCAAACTTCCACTAAAATGTGATAATCTAATAAAAAAACGGACAAACCTATATAAAGGAAAGGAATGGTGATCAAAATGAGTGGAAAAGCACTTTTTTACGGTTTTGTGACCGGTAGTATTATTGGTGGGGCAATTACATTGTTATCTACACCAAAATCTGGATCTGACGTTCAAAAAATGATTGGGTCTAACGTTAATGGATTAATCGATTCTTTATCAAATGTAAGAGAACAAACCATGGAGCTGAAAAATAAAGTTGAAATTGCTGCAAAAGAAGGAGCAACAACGATTAAAACAGTATCAACAGATGTACAAAATTCCATTAAAGAATGGAAAAAGGATGTTGAACCGACTGTAGCTGATATTCAACGTAGTATTGAAGAACTTCACGAGACGATTGATCAATTGGAATCCGAAATCAAAAAGCCTTTATAAAAAGAAAAGCGTAAGCGTTGCTTCCACTCAGTCATGTGGTGGAAGCCTTTTTTTTCTTCTAGTGGAGTGAATTTCATAATTACCTAAATTGATCCATATAGAGACTTAATGGCGAAAATATCGAATGATGAAATACATTAGGTAAATATTATCAGAAAAATAAAATAAATTCATTTTTTTATTGTTATTCGTTTATTTTATGTGATATTATGAATATATCATTTTATCGAAAAAATAATGAATTTTCTAAAAATACTTCATGGAACGTACGTGAAATAATTTTAAAATCGGAGGTCTCATATGGATAATAACGCGCCATACTCCATCAAGCAATCAATTATATATGGTCATAAAGTTGCTCAATTAAGTAAAGCGCTATGGAAATCGATTGAAAAAGATTGGCAAAATTGGATTAAACCATTTGATTTGAATATTAATGAACATCATATTTTATGGATTGCCTATCACTTAGAGGGGGCTTCAATTTCTGATATTGCCAAGTTTGGTGTAATGCACGTTTCTACAGCGTTTAACTTCTCAAAGAAATTAGAAGAGCGAGGGCTTCTGACATTTTCTAAAAAGCAAAATGATAAGCGTAATACGTATGTTTTCCTGACAGAACAAGGGGAAAAACTTCTCCTTGACACTTTAGCCGTCTACGACCCTAAAGACACTGGTGTTTACGAAGGTTCACTACCAATTAAAGAACTTTATGGTAAATTTCCAGAATTTTCAGAGGTCATGTCGATCGTGAAACATATATACGGCCCAGACTTTATGCTAATCTTTGAAAAGACGTTTGAGAAAATGGACCAAGACTTCACTGATAAAGATGGACGCTTAATGGCAACGCAAAACATTAAAGCTGAAACAAGTTAATGATTTTTGATCGTTTTTAAAAACTCACTCATTAAGTTTCGATAGATACCTTGCTTATGTAAGGCATCTATCGTTTTATGTGGGTCTAATTTATAATTTAGCATACCGACAAAGTGAGTAAGAAGAGGGAGAAATGTAATAAAGCCTTCTTCTTTTTGTTTTTCATATTCATCATTTAGCTTTTCACAAAGCTCTAGAACTTCTTGTACTTCATTTCTAGATAATTTTTCATTGACGACCATCGTGTAGAAAGGAAAAGCACCATTCGTTAATGAAAGAAGAAGCTCTTGATAAAACTCTAACCGTAACAATTTTTCTTCATTCGTTTCCATTTGGTAGTAATCCCCTTTCTATACAAAGTCGAATTTTTTTTTACTAATGGCGAACTAAGGAACGGTTAATTCTTGCCTTTAATTCGACTAATGAAAAAGGTTTAGTAATATAATCGTCCGCCCCAGCTTCTAAGGCTCTTGCGATATTTTCCTCAGAATGATTTCCTGTAAGCATGATGACGGCCGTTTGTTTAAAACGAATATTTTTCCTAATTTCCTCTAAAGTTTCATAGCCATTCATTTCAGGCATTAATCCGTCAAGCAGTATTATATTTGGAATTTGTTCCTTCGCTATTTCAATCGCCTCTAAACCATTGGTAGCTTCAAATAAAGACCATTGTTCATCTTTCAAACCGTCTAATAAAATATTACGAGTAAAACGATCATCGTCGACAATTAAAATTTTATATTGTTCTTTTTTCAGCCTCATCATCGGGTCGTATATTAATACACGGTTTCTACCACTGTTTTTCGCTGCATAAAGTGCAATGTCAGCTAAGTTTAACACTTCAACAGGGTGATCTGTTCTCACGTCTTTATTTGAGACAATTCCACCACTAAACGTTTGCTTAATACTATCATCGCCAATGTCGATATTTTTCTCTTTAAATTCTTTTTGCAATGCATTTATTTTTTTCCAAGCGTGGATTGTTTTCGTTCGTGGTAGTAATAAAATAAACTCTTCTCCACCATATCTTGCAAATATATCTGTACTTCTTATTTTGCTATTAATAAATTGAGCAAACTCCACTAAAACTTTATCACCTATTTGGTGTCCATATTTAT
This sequence comes from Anaerobacillus arseniciselenatis, assembly GCF_001865995.1. Classification (GTDB taxonomy): domain Bacteria; phylum Bacillota; class Bacilli; order Bacillales; family Anaerobacillaceae; genus Anaerobacillus; species Anaerobacillus arseniciselenatis. The sequence continues at coordinate 35,827 of NZ_MLQQ01000025.1, forward strand.
CATTTACATCTTTAAAATAGTCCAAATCAAGAATTGCTAACGCATGTGGATAATCTTTTTCTTTATCGTTACAATAATAATATTCTAGCTTTTCCATAATAAATTTTCTTGAGTACACACCTGTTAACTCATCTATATGTACTTGTTTTTTCATACGAGAAACATGATCAAGTAACCGCATCATTTTCACAAATAAATCATCAATAACTAAAGGCTTTAAAATTGAATCATTAATATTAAATTTTATTTTATCTATTAAATCTTTTTCATTTTCATGCCCAATTACAACTATTGGTACAAATAACGTATTTACCCTTTCGTGCAAATCCTTTAAAAATGCTTCAATGTTTATATCTATTAAATTTAAACCGAAAATAATGCAATCTGGTTGCGATTCTGTGATTAGTTTCAGTGCTTGTTTTCCTCTATTTGATTTTAAGACCTTAAAGCCTGCTTCTGTTAATAAACTAGCAGTTTTGTTTAAAAAAAGGATATCATTATCAACGAGGATAACAGTTCGCTCTACGCCAATGTTGTATTCCCTTACGGAGTAAAGTACATTTTCATCTCTAACTTTAGGAAGCCGTTGTTGAATTTGAGTAGGGTTTTGGATACTCATTAACATTTCTTCTAATAGTAGCAAAAAAGCGCGCTCCATATATTTTGGTAACACAACCTTTGAACCTTGCCTTTTAACCATTGTTTGTAATGTCTTAGTCATATGAACAAGTTCAATCACATTATATTTTATTGAAGAAGTTTCTAATTGATGAAGACGATTGATAATATCAGAAGGTAGTTCAGCATTATCTTTACTATGTAATACATCATTGATCAATTTTTCAATGATTATTTTGGGGCTTCTTTTAACATATAGATGTTTTTTTTCATTACCATCGTCTTGAAACATATTAGTTAACCTCCAAATATAAAAATCTTTGCATACATTCATCATACTTGTAATTGAACTAATTTTGTACTTTTATTTTAAAACAATTGTATATATATTTACAATTGTTAGTACTTTTTGATCATGATGATGTACCCTTGCCATTAAAATGGAAAAGTACTACTTTGAAACTAATTCAAATTCGATTTCGTTTTCCTTCAAATCAAATGCTGTGACTTTTATAAATAATTGTTTAAAGGTTTCAATATTAGTAATATACAAAAATATTTTCCCTTCGGTTGCATCTATTTTTATCCATTCTGGAAGGTCGAGTGTACGACTTATTAATTGAAACAAAGTATCACTCGGTATTTGAAGTTGTCCAATTCTAAATGCTTGTTCTGTTAAAAGTAAATTTCCATCACCATACAGTTGTGGCTCTAAATCTAGCTGAAAAGGGATATTACTACCTAAAAAAGGAACTTCCGCAGTAAGCGTCACATAGTCAGATAAGTATATATTTAAATGACTCCCTTCTTGTGATAATTGCTCATCTATAAAAAATTGTAAATTTTCCTTTGTTGTACTTACAACGAACCTACTCTCCCCACTCGGTTGAACAACATCATCTGCACTATGTTCCATCGATACAGGAAGGTAATACAAAACAAAAGTAATTAATGCAATGGCTATTAATGCCAAACTCGTTATTAAACTTATAAAAGCTATTTTCCATTTATTGTATTCCTTTTCCAAACATCTCACCTCACTAGAATTGTTTTACAGTTTTATTTTAATGCAAAAAGCTATCTTTTTTTCGTATAATTTGATAAAGTTATAGATGGTATCCTATTGAATGGAGGTAACTAATGTTAATCTTTTATTTTCCTTTTGCACTGTTTATTTTATTTATGATTAATTCTATGACAAATACTTTATGCCTTCAAAAAGAAATACCTGAAGAGAAGCAGCCACAAGTATTTCGTACGATAAATGTATTAATAACTATATTATTAACATCTTCCTATATGAAAATCCTCCTCACATAAAGTGAAGAGGATTTTTTTTAGGTATTTACTTATTTCGTCGAACCTAGCAAGGTGTTTTCACTTTTCTACTTACCAAGCCCAAGATGCACCGATAATCACTAATAAAATAAATAATACAACTAATAACGCGAAACCTCCAGTATAGGCATGAGCCATTTTAAACTTCCTCCTTTTGAAATAAGTTATTTGTTTATACTTGGCTTAAAGCCAAATTTATGATCGAGTATTATACTTTTAATTAAAGCCACGCTGCACCTACAATTACTAATAAAATAAACAGTACAACGATTAACGCAAATCCACCATGATATTTGTGTGACATGAAAAAACCCCCTTTCCAATGGACTACATTATCATATGCAAACTACCGTTGGAGCGAATGGGCAAACAACCTTAAACTGTTAATTTTATTCAGGTAACAGAACCTCAATAAATTAACCGTCACTAAGGTAAGGCATCATAAAAAACTTGGTTTCTCTCTTTTTATAATTGAAGTTCGAAAGCCTTAGTTTTTTTATACCGAGACAATTTCCAAATTTTGATAATGTAAAACAATTGAATTATGCCTTACTTAATATTGGTATATGTATCTAATCATTATTTTGTTTGGACGTTTGCCCTATTATTGAAATTTACTTTTTTTTCATTTTTATGCTATAGTTAGCATTGTGTCAATTTTGATGAAAAGTTAAGGAGAGTTGGAACTATGAAAAAGTTAATTACCGCATTTACCCTAACCGGTCTTTTAGTCTTGTCAGCCTGTAATGGTGACGGTGCTAATGTTGCCGATACTGATGAAAGAGTAATTGCAGAAGTGGAAGGGCAAGTTATTACAGAAGCAGAACTAATTAATGAACTTAAAGAAAGACACGGAGAAACAGTAGTTGCATTATTAGTTCAGGAAAAGCTTTTTAATGCACATGCCGAAAGACTTAATATTACTGAAGAAGATATAAATGAAGAACTTAATCAAATTAAAGAAGCTTATGACCTAACAGAAGAAGAAGATTTCCTTGGCTTTATAGCAATGCAAGGCTTTTCTGATGAAGAGGAATTCCGTGCATTAGTTAAACAACATTTAGTCATTCAAAAAATAGCTTCAGAAGACGCTGTAGTTACTGAAGAAGAAGTACGTGAAGAGTACGATGCAGGTAAAGAAGTAGAAGCAAGCCATATATTAGTTGAAGATCTACAAACTGCAGAAGAAATATTAGAAAAACTAAATGAAGGTGAAGATTTTGCTGAGTTAGCCACACAATATTCACAAGACCCTGGCTCAGGAGCGGAGGGTGGAAGCTTAGGTTATTTCGAGCGTGGACAAATGGTGCCAGAATTTGAACAAGCTGCTTTTAACCTTGAAGTTGGTGAAATCAGTGAACCAGTTCAATCTCAATTCGGATACCATATTATTAAAGTTACCGACAAAAAGCCTTATGAAGAGGATTTCGAAGAAGTAAAAGACGAGATAGAAGAAGTGCTAGCAAGAAGACAAGCTCGCCCTATTGAAGAAGTTCAACGAGAAATCCTCGAAGATGCCAATATTGAAATTAAAGACGAACAATTTCAACACCTTTTTAATTAAGTCTCTTCTTGAGTGAATTTCATAATTACCAAAAACTAGCCACATCACGCAATATATAGTTTGCGAAAGTTTTGACGCAACTATATATTGATCTTAGTGGTGAGAATAATGAATTATGAAATTCATTGTCTTAAAAGAATGTTAATTTCTATTTAAAGGGGCTGTCCCATAAGTGTTTGACACTAGGTAAAAATTACCGAATATAGACGTATAAACTTATTATCCGTCTATATTTGGAGCCTAACGGTGTCTGACACTTTTTCGGACAGCCCCTTTTCTCTTTTATGAACTTTTAAATGACGCAACTATTTCCAATGATTACTCTTCCTACATCAAATCCAGAGAAGAGTAATCCAAATGCTTGAATGATTACTCTTCTGAGTTCAAAACGTGAGAAGAGTAATCGAAACGCTCGAATGATTACTCTTCTGTGTTCAAAACCAGAGAAGAGTAATCAAAACGCCAGAATGATTTCTCTTCTCGAATCAAATCCAGAGAAGAGTAATCAAAACACCAGAATGATTTCTCTTCTGGAATCAAATCTAAAGATGAGTAATCAAAACACCAGAATGATTTCTCTTCTGGAATCAAATCCAGAGAAGAGTAATCCAGTATTAGAAAGGGCGCATTTCTACTGCACGGTCTCCCGTGCCCGAACAAAGTGTCACATCACACAAAAGGGAACGCGAGACCTTCTCCCGTGCCCGAACAAAGTGTCACATCACACAAAAGGGAACGCGAGACCTTCTCCCGTGCCCGAACGAAGCGTCGCATCACACAAAAGGGAACGCGAGACCTTCTCCCGTGCCCGAACAAAGCGTCACATCACACAAAAGGTAACGCGAGACCTTCTCCCGTGCCCGAACAAAGTGTCACATCATACAAAAGGTAACGCATGACCTTCTCCCGTGCCCGAACGAAGCGTCACACTCACCAAAAGGTAAAGCAAGATCTTCTCGTATGCCCGAACGAAGCGTCGCACCACCTAAAAGGTAACGCAAGATCTTCTCGCGCGCCCGACCCTATAAGGAACCCAACTACAGCATACTCTCCCCATAATGCACACTATCGAGCGAGTGCGAATTACTGCGCATAATCCCCATACTCCGAAGCAACGTGATACTGCACACTCCCCATACACCCTTAAATTTTCCCGAAGTTTTTTGAGCTATAATCATGTTAACTAAGTCTTTTTCACCCACCTAAAAAATTCCACCTTTGCCCAGTACGAAATCAAGTGCATCTACATAGTGTGATAAAGAGGAATATCCCTCATAAAAATATTTGAAAGGATGATAAACATGACAGGTTGTATCCCTCCAACTCCAGCTCCAGGTGCAGGTGCAGGCTTTACTCTAATTGTAGTGTTATTTATTTTATTAGTAATTGTAGGTTCTGCTTACGTTACTTGGTAATTAAGTACCAAAACGATTGGCGAGTTTGCTCTCGTCTAATAAAACAAAAAGAGAAAACGGATCCCCGTTTTCTCTTTTTGTTTACATTTTTTATTCATTTACAATCCCTTTATTTTGACGTCTTTTGCGGATCGGTTCCATAAAGACTTCACCTTCTTGTTCAATCCAACGGTCCTCGATTTGTTTGTCTTCTTTCGTGTATTTATATGATAAATAACCACTAACAATAATTCCACCTACCACAATATATACCCACCAAGGACTTGCAGCAACTATTGCTCCAATCGGAGTTGCTAAATATAAAACTCTAAAAATGAAAAGTACAAACAGTCCCACAATCAATGCCCCGACAATTTTTACTGAATTCATCCAATTCACCTCTATTAATAGATTGATACTAGTAGTCTATTCTACTCTATTAATAGATATACCATTTTAATTTAAAATTCATAATTCACAATTTAAAATTAGTGTGGGCATTGCTCCGAAGCTCAGCTAAACAATTTTAAATTTTACATTGTAAATTGTAAATTTAAAATCACTCATGAAAGCTAGGTTTATAGAAACTACGGTTATCCATAGCGAAGATTTTCTCGCTAAATTCTCCGGGTTTTACTCTTTCTAGGGCACGATCTAACATATTCATCTTTGCGTCTATATTGTCGATCATATGCAATATTTCAGCTTCGCGGATTAGAGGTGCTTTAGGGCTGCCCCATTCTCCCTTAGAGTGGTGGCTCAATACTAAGTGTTGTAAAAGCATTACTTCTTCACTATCAATTCCTAATTCTTTTGCTACTAAGCCGATTTCATTGACCATAATGGATATGTGTCCGATTAGCTTTCCTTCAACTGTATACGTTGTTGCCACAGGTCCAGATAACTCGATCACCTTACCTAAATCGTGCAAAATCACACCTGAGTATAGGAGGTCTGTATCTAACGACGGATAAAGTTGAGCGAGTGCCTTTGCTATATCTAGCATAGAAACGACGTGGTATGCTAAACCAGATACGAATTCATGATGATTTTTCGTTGCAGCTGGTATTTCAATAAAAGCTTCACGATGCTTTTTTAATAAGTGACGCGTAATTCGTTGAATGTTGGCATTCTTCATTTCAAAAATATACTGTGTAATTTTAGCTAGCATTTCTTCTGGATCTTGAGGAGCACACTGGAGAAAATCTGCAAGCTTCACGTGGTCCATAGCAGTTGTTGGACGAATACCTCTAATTTTAAGTTGCTGTTTTCCACGATAATCATGGATATCGCCAGTTATGTGAACAATCACACTCCCAACAAACGTCGTCACATCTTCTGGATTGCAATCCCATAGCTTCGCTTCAATGTCTCCAGTATTGTCGCCTAATTGTAACGTTAAAAATGGCTTACCATTACTCGCTAGCCCTTTATTAGCAGATTTAATGAGTAAATAACCATCTATTTTTTCACCGGTATTATAATGAACAATCCCTTTTCGCATTGTTGCACCTCCGCATCTTTACAAAAGTCTATAATGGTAGAAAGATTTTAAAGCTTACACCATCTTCATCATTTTTTACCGTTGGATAGCCACCATGAAGTTCAGCAATTCTTTTTACAATTGCTAGACCGAGGCCAAACTGCCCTTTATTTCCTTTTCGAAAAGGAGTAAAAATATGACTTAATTCTTTACTTGGAATACGCTCTCCATCATTTTTTACCGTTAATACGACTGCCTCATCATTTTCCACTTCGGCTTTTATCCAAATCGTTGTCTCTGCATAACGGAGCGCATTTTCAACTAAATTCTCAAGTAAGATTTGAACTTGTTCTCGGTCACCAGTAAATTCCACTTGAGCTCCTTCTACTATAAAACTCAGGTCATTTCTTTGTATTCGATAGCGTTCTTCTAATTGATAGGCGATCGAACCAAAAACAATGTCATCACGATGAATAATTTCATCTTTAATAGAATCGAGCTTTGTAAAATAAAGCATATCCTTCACTCTTTTTTCCATTCGATTTGATTCTTCGATAATGACATCCATCGCCTGTTCAAGATTTTCTTGTGGAAAAACACCATCTTTCACAGATTTCGCATAACTTTTCACAACCATAATCGGTGTCTTCAATTCATGTGACGCATGTTGAATAAATGTTTTTTGGGCTTTATCATAATTAATTAAGTTTTGGCGCATTTGTTCAAATTGAAACGACAGCTTTTGAAAATCTTGATCACCTTTCCACTCAAAAGGCTCTTGCCAATTGCGGTTAGAGATTTGTTCAAAGTGATTGCCTAATATAGATAATGGCTGTCGCAAATAATTTTTCAACCAAAATGCTGGAAAAAGACTGACAAAACTAGCTAATATTAAAATATAAAGAAGTCTTTCCCATAGTTGGTTCACCATCTGGTCGCGATATGAATCCCACATAAATGCTATATGATGAGCATCGCCAACCATCGAATCAACCTTTGAAATGACATAAAATAAGGTCGAACCGCCATAAGTTAACTCATACCTACCTCGGTCCGTCAATTGTTGAGCAGCTCGATCTCTCATTTCGTTTACTACATCACTTGGAACGTGATCACCTTGAAGCATCCCGTATTGAGCGACAAAAAATATATGTCCTACAGAACGTTCAGCTTGCCTGCGCTCAATAAAGTCAATCTCAGTGTCTCGCGGGTCAAAAGGAGCTTGATTCGGTCCAGTAAAACGATCTTGCTCCTTTTCAATAATGCGATACGTTTCTTCTGTTAATGTTGTTTTTAAAGAAATTGGATAGATCACAACGATCAAAAGACCAACTAATAAAATCAATAAAATAAAAGATAACCAAATTCTTTGTGTTAAATTTACTTGCTTCATGAAGATAAAACCCTATATCCAAAACCGTAAAGTGTTTCAACATGAAGACGCGGTAACTTTTTCCTAATTCTACGCACGACATCATCTACCGCACGCTCAGATCCGTAATAATCGGAACCCCAGACGTAATCAATAATTTCTTCACGGGAAAAGGCTTTTCCAATGTTAGACGTCAGCAAAATAATTAAATCTAACTCTTTCGTCGTCATCTCTAATAATTGACTGCCATCATAAATATTTCTCGTATTCGCGTCAATGGAGTAGCCGTTCACTTCTACTCGTTTCTCTTCTTGTTGTTGTGGGGAAGAAGAGTTGTAAGCTCTTGATAAAATTCTTTTCACACGTATAATTAATTCTTCTGGTAGAAATGGTTTTGCTAAATAATCATCACTACCTAATTCTAGACCTAACACGCGATCTAAATCTTTATCTCGAGCGGAGATAAAAATAACTGGTGTATCTTGTTTCGTTTTAATCGCTTTTAATAATTGATAACCATCCATATTAGGTAACATAATGTCTAATACCCATAAATGTGGCTTTGATTCATCAATTGCATCATAAGCTTCTTGTCCATCCGGAAAGTGCTGCACTTCCCATCCTTCTCTAGTCATATATGCTTTTATTATTTCAGCTAAGTTTTTTTCATCCTCCACTAAATTAACAGTATATTTTTCCATTTTATCTCTTACATTATGATCATAATGTAAGAGCTTACCTCTATTTTATCGAACTTAAAGAAAACTTGGCAAGCTTGGGCTCCTAATTTAAGGGTGAACATGCTATAAGAAAAGCGCAAGGCGCCCGCCTATCGGCGAAAACCGGTGGAAGACCTTCCCGTAGCGGTCAGGTATTAGACCGCAAGGGAAAGTCTGAAGCGGTCGAGCCGATGGCGCCTGGAGCTAGACACCTTTCCAAGTTCAATTATTATATACTTTCTTATCTTTTAAGAAAAGCGCAAGAGCCTTAGTCAGCTTCGAGAAGCGTTGGAGGGCCCGCAACGTTTTGCCTCCACTGAAAGGCCTTGGACAGATGCCGCTTTTTGGCTTCCGAATCGTGCTCTTGCGGTTACTCGTCGCAAAGCTACAAAGAAGTAACCCAAGGTAGTTGCCTGACTGAAGTGACCGAGCTCGTAGGCGCTGCATTCACTTATAAATTCTGATTATAAAAAAAATCCTACCTTTTAATCAGTAGGATTTATGATTTCGGCTTTGTTTTCGGGACCAAATCAAAAATTTTCCCAGTTTCAACAACTTGTACGAAACGAAGTAGCCACTCATAATAGTCCTTTGCATAATCAAGTCTTTGGAAGTCTTCAGTAATTCGTTCTTTTAATTGCGTATCATCTGTTTGTTCATACAATTTCTCAAGTTCTTCTTTTGCCTCTTCCATTTCCTCAATGTTTGTCTCAGTCGCCTTTTTCCAAGTACGCGAAAATAATGCTGAAAATGATTTATACCAATCTTCTTCTGTACGATACAAATCCTTTCGAATCCCTCTCCTAAATACCGGTTCAACCATTTTCATATCTTGCAGGGATCTAACACCAGTGCTCATACTCGTTTTACTCATACCAAGGGCTTCCCTCATATCGTCTAAAGTCATCGGATCTTCCGAAAAGTAAAGAGCACCGTATAACCTTCCAATAGAAGGAGTAATCCCATATAAATTCATATTTTTGGCGATACTTTGTATAAACTGTTCTTTTGTTTCTTCATATTTTGCCCATTCTTTTTCATCTTTTTTAGAAGAATCTTGCTTATCATTTAACAACCGGAAAACCTCCACTTTAGCAATACTGTAATAGTTCAGTAAAAACTGTTCAAACTGATTTTATCAGTTCTGCGCTCACATGAAAAGCTTTTATAAACATATTATGTTGACATTTGATGATATTTAGATGTAATTTCTGAAGCGATGAAAGGATGACAAGTAAAAAAGATCACTTGATGCTTTTCGGCGACCTCCCGCAGCAACCTTATTGCTTGTGTGCGTCGCTTTTTATCGAAATTGACAAAAATATCATCAATAAAAACCGGAAATGCTGTGTCCTTTGAATGAACAGTTGCTAGTGCCCAACGAAGCGCTAAATAAAGTTGCTCACGTGTTCCTTGACTTAATTCATTAGGTTCAAACCTCAAACCATCTTCACGTTCGACGAAAAGTCTTTGTTCACCAACCGGTGCAAAAAGTTGATGATACCTGTTATTCGTCATAAACGAAAACATTTTTGTTGCCTCTTGAATGACGAGAGGTTGCCTCTCTTTCTCATACACCGCTTTAGACTTTTCAATTAAAAGTTGAACCGTACGATGAAGAGCCCATTTTCTTACCTCTTCTTTTAGAATACCCTTTTCATTTTCAAAATTATGTAACGCATCGGAATAACTACTACCATCTTCGATTTCTCTTATTTTTAACTTGAGCTCTGCTAATTGTTCGTGCAATTGCTTCTCTTCCTGCCAATACGAACTAACTTCCTTTTCTAATAGCTCAATCGCCTCTTCTAAATTGTCGCTGTTTTTCAACACATCGTTTTCTAATTTAATCAACTCATCATCATTACGAACTAACGGAGCAATTTGACTTTTTAATACCCGAAGACGTTCGTTTATTTGCACACTTTCTTTCCACGCCTTCCCTTTTTGTCGAAAGCTTTCCTCTGAGTTTAATTGAGCGATATTAAATAGTTTTTCAATTTCAGTATTATATTGCTGGCGTTTTATTTGCAATGTTTTCCGTTTTTCTATTAATTCATTTTGTTGATGAACGAGCCTTTCGTAATTTCTTTCAACTTCTTTTTCATTCTTTAATAACTGTGTTAACTTTTCAATCATTTTTTGATAACTTTTAGCATCAAACTGTAACGATAACTGATTGCATAGTGTACTTACTTTCGTTTCAAACTCTTCCATTTCACTCTGAAGAGTCTCTCGCTTATTTTTTAAATAGGCAAGTTTACGATTTTTATCCTTTAACTGTTCCACTAACTCAAACATTTTTTTGTAATTAGCTGCCGTTAAACGTAACGGAAAACAACTACTCGTTGCCCAGTCTAACAATTTTTCCCGAATTTCTCCTTGGCCAATCTCCAATTGATCTAATTGTTTACAAACAGATTCATAATTTTGTTTCGCTTCCTTCAAATTAAGTTTCTTAAAAAACAGTTCATCACGTAATTGATCATCCTTTTTTAAAATTTCTACCTTTTGCTCATTTTGTTGAGAATCAATTTCCTCGAGCTCTTCAAATATCATTTGTCTTTCGTCGACTTTCTTCTCTTTTTGAAAATTTAAATCATCAAAAAAATTGTTATAAGGATTTTTCGATTGACGTTTTAAACCGAGAAATATAAAAACGGCAATTACAAAGGACACTAATGCGATGTAGGCATGTTCACTAAAGAAAAGGAAAGCTGCACCCACCAACAAAAAAAACAAACTACTGGCCATGAATATAAAAGGCTGAGAACTTTTTTTAGAAGGTGTTAGTAAACTCAATTGACGATCAATCTGAGCTAACGCTTCATCTGTTAGTTGCAAACGCTGTTTGAGCTCTGCTTCTTTATTCTGATTTGATACTTGGAATTCTAAATCATGCCTGGCCTCATCAGTTAATAGCTGTGAATTAATTTCTTGAACTTGTAACTCTTTTTCTTCAAGTACAACTTTCGCTTGGTGAAATTGGGACTCGAGTATTTGCTCTTGCTGTTTAATTGCTGCTTCTTCCTCTATTAGCTTATTTAACTGTTGCTCAATTAAATAACTCGTTTCACAGCTCGTCTCATCGTAACCTTCGAGACCAACTTTTTCCTTCAACAGCTCGTATTCTTGTTCTTCATATTGAATTTGCTGCTGTAATAAAGCATTTTCTTCCCGTTTACTTTCATAGACTTTTCCTGTTTCTCTTATATCAGCGACGTCCTCTTCAAGTTGAGCAACATTTTCATAAACATTAAGATTTTCTATATCATTTGATACTTGTGTAAGCTTTTCCTCAAGGTCGTTCATTTCCGCCTCAACTAAAACGAGACTTTCTTGATGCTTTTCAAACCGTTCTATACCGTCTTCAGGAAAAGGTTCATAAGCAGGTATTTGACGTAGTCGATCTTCATACATTGCTTTTTCAAGCACAACCGCTGATATAGATTGTAGCTTTTCGTAGTAACGTAGCGTTTGATTTGATCGTTTTTTTTCCTCACTTAACTTTTCGATCTTTTCGCTTAAAACCTCTCTCTGCCTCACTAATTGTTCGTGTTCATTAAGCTTGTTTCTCCACATAATGAGCTTTTCTTCTAGGTCAGCGACTTTTTTTAAGCGATGATTGATCACAGGCTTTCTCCCCGTCGGCTTATATAATGACTGCACGGTCTTTTCTGTCTTTTTCTCAATTTCTAAAAGACTATTTCTCCCAGAAATCCCGACACCGTACATAAATTGGTTTATTTCCTCTGAATTTAATTGTTCCATCGTTTGTAAGTCTGTCGCCCCAAACGAATAAATTCCGGTAAATATCGTTCGATCTATTTCCCCTAAAACAAGTTTAAGTTCAGCTTCATTGCCGATCGTACCGTCAGGAAAATAAATTTTCACATCACCAGTAGCTTTTCCACTGACTCGTTCAATCGTCACTTCACCAAAATAACTTGTCATCATTGAGATACTACCACCGTAGCGACCTCCGAGTCTCGGTTCATAACGTAATTCACTTTGCTGTCTAGTTGGAAAACCAAATAATATGCAACGAATAAATGCCATAATCGTTGACTTCCCGGCTTCATTCTCCCCTAAAAAAATGTGAATACGCTCATCGGACAATGAGATTTGATAATCTTGAAAGCGACCAAAACCGTATATATGTAGTTTCGTTAGTTTCATCTTAACCGTCCCTTTCTTTTAATAACGTTGCCAAAACATAATGCTCTGCTTCTTTTAATAATTGTTTTTGCTCTTCATCGTCAAAAGGCTCGAGGTAGCTTCGGAGCTTCGAGTTAGCATATGCTTCATTAAGAATGTCATTTAACGGAGTTCGCTCTTCTGTCAAGCGATCAACAACCGTCACGATATCACTTAGCAAATGCTGTTCGTCTTTTAACTTCTCACGGTCCCATTCGCCGATCGTTTCTATTTTTTTATCGATAATAAAAGTGAAATTAACTTTATCTTCTTGTCCCATATTTAAAACGTCAATAAGCTCGTCCACTTGTTCAACTAAGTAATTATGTAACGAACCACTACCGATAAAACGTAAAATCAGTAACATTCCTAAATCATATTTTTGAATCGTATCCAAAATTTCCTCACAACAGCTTTTAAGTTCATCTACTTCCGTGAGCCCTTCAATTGAAACAGTAACTTCCTCCCAGTTAATTTCGGACGTAGGTAAAAACGTAACCGCTGAGCTTTTCGTATCATCTAGCTCAACTAAAAACACACCTTTTTCGCCTAGTTCTTTTTTATGTCGTCCTTGAATATTCCCTGCATAACAGATGTACGGGTCTTTATGTAAGACTTGCCTTTTATGAATATGACCTAATGCCCAATAATCGAAATCTTTTTCTTTTAACTGTTTCACCGCGAAAGGGGCATATAAATCATGCTCTTCTTGACCTTCCGCAGTTCCATGAAGGATGCCGATATGAAAATTTGCGTTACCCGTCTTTTCATATTTTAAAGCGATATTTTCTTTGACACTTTTTTCTGGATAACTATAACCATATATGTGAACGTTCAAATCTTCTTTTTTATACTCGTAAAACTCAACACTGTCTTTGTAGAAAAATACATTATTAGGCCAAGAAAGTTCGATCCAATTACCTTTTAAGTGATCGTGATTGCCGTGTACAATATAACAAGCAATTTTATGCTCGCTCAACTGTTCCATTGCATTTTTCAATCTAGATTGTGCTTTTAAACTACGATTCTCACCGTCAAAAAGATCACCTGCTAAAATAACAAAATCAACCTCATTGTTAATCGCATGCCAAACAAGCTTTTCAAGCGCCTTGAATGTACTGTCACTTATTCGATTATACAGTTGCTCTGGTAAATGCTTTAATCCACGAAATGGACTATCTAAATGTAAGTCAGCCCCATGGATGAAGCGAATTTTTTTCATCTTTCTCCCTCACCTTACATGGTAGTTGGTATTTTTTTGTTAGTTTTTGAGTTTCTTTATGACTACCTATCAATTTGTACTGTTTAATGAATTTCATAATTCATTATTCTCTCCACTAAGATCAATATATAGTTGCGCCAAAACCATTCGCAAACTATATATTGCGTGATGTGGCTCGTTTTTGGTAATTATGAAATTCACTCTGTTATTATAACATTTTAGACAAAACATTTGTTCTGTATAATTAAATTTTGAGTTTTGAGTGTTGAGTTTTGGGGTTTGCGGTTTGGGGTTGAATTTTTGTTTTCAATTTTCAATTTTAAATTTTTAATTCTACAAAACCAAAAGATCACCCAATAATAAATTATACGGTGATCTTCATATCAGTGGCTAACTTTTCTTTTTTAACTAGTGAATTTCATAATTCAATATTTTCACCATTAAGACTATATGTAGTTGCGTCAAACCGCTCACAACTACATATAGATTGATATGGCTAAATTTAGGTAATTATGAAATTCACTCTAATAATACGGTAATAATGTAAGTGCGGTAAGTGCTGCTAAAGGTAATACTAAGCGACGGAAGCGGCGACGTGGTCTAGGATAATAAGGGTATCCATACCCAGGAAAACCATAACCCGGAAAACCGTAACCTGGATATCCAAAACCCGCACCATAGCCGATTCCACCTAATAATCGCTCATCATTCTCTTCTTCTCGCTCCATTTCACCACCGGTAGGTACAGCTAAATACAAATTTTGATGATCAACATTTTCTACAATTCCGTCAAAAGTTTGCTGATCTGTTGTTTGGACTAGTACGTAACGGTGCATATGACTTTTACATAAATCGTACATATTTTTGTGATGCATACCCATCTCCCCTTTCACCCTTCATGCTATGCAAGTAATAGGCGAATGGTTACTTAAAAACAAGAAAAGCGCAAGCGCCTTGGTCAGCCCTGAAAAGCGGTGGAGAGCCAGCGACGATTTATCTCCTCTTGATTTATCATCTTCGATTAGATAAATATCGATGGATCGAAGCGCTCGAAGGGCTACCAAGCTGCTCCTGCGCCACTACGTTTGCTCGTCGCAAGGCAGCAAAGAAGTTTATTCAAGAAGTTGCCTCGCTGAAGCTAGACACCTTTCGTGTTAGGATGTTATCAACAAATGATTTGTATTTATAATTTCCTGACGATTAAAAAACGCCGAGTTGCATACTACAAACCCGGCGTTTAAATATTATTTATATTGCATGTTCAATTGTTTTCGGAATACTTCTCTTACCATATAGGAAACTCCACCATGGTCATTAGAACGTGTTACCCAATCAGCTTGCTCACGTATTGATCGCGGTGCATTGCCCATAGCAACCCCTAACCCTACTTCGGTTATCATTTCAAGGTCATTTTCACTTGCACCGATCGCAACCATTTCATTTAAACCTATTCCTAACTTTTCTCCTAAAACGTGAAGTCCCTTTGCTTTCGAAATACCTTCAGAAACGATTTCTAGACCACTTTCTGATGAGGATGTCATATGAATACCTGGTATTTCTTGATCTAGTTCTTCTATTGCTTTTTTACGATCGTTCTCATTGAAGAAATGTGCATGAATTTTAGGTGGCATAACTGGTTCATTTAATAAATAATTACTAACTGAATCAACAAATGTTACAGGATAAAATAATGGGTCACCGATACCGATCGTCATTTTCGCAATTAAATAATTTTTTTGTCTAATCTTATTCCCTATCGCATATTTTTCATGCATCACTCGAATATGGCAGTTATGCTTTTCTAGTACTTCTACAATGTGATATGCTTTTTCGTTGTTCAATCGCTTTTCAAAAGTTGGAGTTTCTAAGGAAGAAGAAATAAATGCGCCATCATGAGTAATTAAATCTGTATTAAGGTTTAATGCTTGTGCTACTTTTTGAGCAGAAGGAAATGCCCTCCCTGTAGCTAAAGTAACGTAAACTCCCTTTCTTTTTGCATACTCTATTGCGTCTTTCGTATCCTTTGCTAAGCGATGGTTCGATTTTAATACCGTTCCATCGATGTCTAATGCTAATAAACGATATGCCACTGTGATCCCCCTCTTCTAAAATACTAGTCATTTGTATAAGCCTATGATAGATTAAACAGCATTAGAACAGCAGTTAGAAGAAAACACCAAAACGATTAATCGCACCATTTAATTATGTAAAATGCTGTTTCGATTACTATTCTCATACATTCAAAGTGCCATTTCGTCTAACTTTAGAGGCTTGCTCACTAGTGTCAACAGCCTTTTTCATACAAAAACGCTCATGACGTTCGCTACCTTCACCTTCTAACATGTAAAAGTCGAAGGGTTTCCTAACCAACGAACCAACTATCCAACTAACCACTAGCCAACTAAAAAAAGCCAGACAAATGTCTGACTCTTTTTGAATCTTACTTTTATTCTTGGCCCATGCCGTATAGTTCTTCTAGTGGCTCAGCAATAATTTTGTTAATGTCACCAATTAATTGGCTCATACGTTGCTCAGCTTCCATAAGCTTTGAAATAAGCTCATGTTGTTGAACTAATTCAAAAACACTTTGTGCTTTTTGAATTTCTTCTTCTGAAAGCTCCATACCTTGCATTTGCTTTTGTTGAAGCTCCATTTGGATTCCACGGAAATTGTCAAGCATTTGCTTTGCTTGCTCGTCCTCGTTCACCTTATTATGAAGTTCTGCTAATTGTTTGAACTCATCACTCTCTTTTAATACTCGACCTAGCTCATTTGCTTTATCATAAGCATTTGACATTGAATAAAAACCTCCCAAGATTTTGCCTATCACTCTTTATTTTGTTATAGTAATTGGCTTTTTTAATTACTCCTTCACGACTATAACATTTTTATGTGCTGAAATAAAACCCATAACAGAAATTATTGAAGAAAAATTAATATTATTCCTTGAAAAAGACCGATAAGCCCTCCTAAAATTGCTCCTAAATACGTGATGAGCTTAAACTCTTTTCTAGAAATTGATAATACCATATCCTCCAACCTCTTTACAGAAAACTGCTCTACCTGATGTTTAACCACTTCTTCTAATTTTAACTTTTTTAATAGATAAACTAATTCGTCTGATATCGTTTGACCAACCTTTTTCACAAACCTCGGTGTTAAATCGTTCAGTAAATGCTGTTCGTATTGCTGAGTCCATCTATGAAATGGCTCGTCAAAATAATGGACTGGAACATTCTCCATTACTTCCTGCTTCAAAAAATAAACCATTTGCTGCAAATCAACATACTCTTCAACGTCTTCAACTTTTGACTGTTTAAGCTTTTCCCACTCTTTTTTCATAAAAACTTCAATTAGCTCATGGGTTCCTTCATCATTGAGCATCTTTATTATTTCTGGTTGGATTTTATCTACGAGTCGCTCATTTCCTAAAAACATCGAAACCATATTGCCTACGGTTCCTCTCCCAGATAAAAAACGATCGACCATGTTACTTAAACGTTCAATACCTTCTTCCGTTTCGAAATAATGTTTTCCTTTTTCAATAAAAACAGCTGTCACTTGTGGGATTGATTGTTCTACTTTCTTGTTTAAATTTTCTGGAATAACATCTTTTACTCGTTTTGGTCTTAGCTCTGTCAACAGTTCTACACTCTTTATCTCAAGCCACTCATCTATTTTAGATTCAAGCTGCTTTTTGCCATCAGTAATTCCAAACCATTTTTCACTGACCGAGGTGATTGTTTCATCACTTCTTAATACTTTTTTTACTTCTTTCTTTAACCACTCAGTCATTTCGGTCATAAATAACGAACTCTCTAGCTTCTTTTTTAACCCTTCAGCAGTCAACAGATGGGTCGTTACTAGTTTTCCTAGTTGCTCTGCTAATTCAACTCTTCGTTTCGGAATTAATCCAGGCGTAAATGGAACACGCCACCTTTTAACATATATTGCTTTATATGGTCTAAATAACATTTTAATCGCAATTGAGTTGGTGATACCACCGATTAAGGCACCAACCAAAACCATCATCGCGATCAGAAACAATGTTGTCACTTTTGTTCACTCCTCTTTTTCTTTGCTTGTCATTATTAATACTTTTCACACATATTCGGAAAGGAACATAAGATACGATATCAACAAATGCCTATGGCAGCTGATTTCGCACTTCGCTGTATAGCTACTGACTTTATTCAAAACTAAAGTAAATGAGTGATTAATGATGTTCACAAGAAAGGTGATCGTTCAAACAGATAAAAATAGCATTTTCAAAAATAGTGATCATATAAAAATAGCTCGTGCTTTATGTAAAAAATGGGCGCTTAATGATGGAGAAAACCTCTTTTTACAGTTTGGGAATCAAATAGAAGAAGTATGTATCATTGAGACTCCGGTTTATAAAATTCCAACGATTGAGATTACTCCTGATTTAGCAAAAAAACTCGCTATTCCTTTTGAGATATTTCCAATCCATTGTCTATATAAACAGGAGGAGAATACACTTAAACTAGGACCCATTATTAGTTGTGTCACAAACCAAATGTACCACGAAGAAGAAAAATTTAGTAGTATGACGCCTTTTTTTGAAGAAATGGCACAGTTTGCAAAGCAGAACCACATTTTTTTCTTTATAAACCCGTTAATCGAATGGGATGGACAGTTTGAAGGCTATGTGTTCGATAGCGGAAAATGGATCGCAAGTTCATTACCTATCCCGGAAGCAGTCTACAACCGCATCGGTTCACGCCATTTTGAAACTACTGAACCATTTAAACAGCTTTCAACATTTTTACAAGAAGAAAATATACCTTATTTTAATCATTGTTTCTTAGATAAATGGGAAACTCATAATACATTAATAAGTTACCCAGAAATGCATCCCTATTTACCTAATACGACACTTTTCGATGATTACGAGACTTTCATTGAAAAACTGACCGTAAATAAATGTATTTTTTTAAAACCTGTCTTTGGTAGTCAAGGGCGGCAAATATTACGAATTGAAGCTGATAAAAATCGCTACGTCGTTTACTATTCAGCTTTTTCACAAGAAGTCCGGACATTATTTCGTTCAAGCTACCTACTTTATCAACGGTTATGTGACCGTCTAAATAACCAACCGTTTATTATCCAAGAAGGAATTGACCTAATTCCTATTGATGATTGTCCACTAGACTTTCGAATTCTTTGCATAAAAAATTCCGATCAAAAATGGAAAGTCGTTTCGTCAGTGGCTAGAATTTCCCCGAAGGAAAGAATTGTTTCAAACATCGCAAAAGGTGGCGAACAAAAACGACCTATTGAGGTTTTATCACAACTGTTTGATGAAAAGCTCGCCTATCAATACGTTAAATTAATGGGGGAATTAGCGGTTGAAGCCGCGACTTTAATTAGTGATCGTTATGACGAACTTTTTGGTGAGTTAGGAGTAGACATTGCACTAGATAAAGATGGAAAGCTCTGGATTATCGAAGTGAATTCAAAACCATCAAAATCAGATGAGGTTACAAGCCGGATACGACCTTCGACTAGAGCAGTTATCGCATACTTAAGTTACTTATCCGGATATCCTCTTAAATGAAAATTGAACGAAAGGAGGAACCTTTATGGGTGATCTCGGTATTTTAGTTACAAATTTACACCAAGAACAAATGTATTTTACCGATATCGCTAAAGCTGGTTGTAATAAAGGCATGCATGTTTACCTTTTTTTACCTACAACCATTGATGCGAACAAAAAAATCGCTAAAGGAAAAAGATATTGCGATATAACTAACCAGTGGGTAAATGAAACTTTTTCAATACCCTTATTTATTTATGATCGTTGTTTCTATGAAAATGAAACGACATATAAAAAATATTTCCCTAGTTTGTCTTGGTTAAAATCTCAACCGGACATCGTATTTTTAGGGCACGGTCTTCCAAACAAGTGGCTAGTATATAAATTATTAAGTAAGGATCCAACCATTTATTCGTTTTTGCCGGAAACTGTACTTTTAAGCAATCGCTCGCAAGTTTCTTCTATGTTCAAAAAACATCATTCTATTTTATTTAAACCTGTGAGTGGATCGCAAGGAAAAGGGATTTTTGTATTATCAAAAGAAAACGACTCATTTTCCCTTTTAGCTAAAAAAGAGGGAGAGATTTTTTTCAAACGACTGACAGAAAAGCAAGTAGAACATCTGTTATATAAAGTAATGAAACGATACAAATATTTAGTGCAACCGTTTCTTTCTTTAACAAATCAACAACAACAGCCATTTGATTTACGTGTATTTTTGCAAAAAGATGACCAAGGTCAATGGCAAGAAATCGGCAGAGGCCTCCGTACTGGTAAAGTAGGCGATTTCACTTCTAACTTAGCAGGTGGAGGTACAGTAGACTGTTACGATGACTGGCTTCGCTCTTTATCGAGTACGGCCCAAGTTGTCCTAAGAAAAAATTTAAAGGAATTAATCGAACGAATTCCAACCATGTTAGAAAAACATTACCCATTGTTTGAGTTGGGCCTAGATTTCGGCTTTGATAAAGAAGGCAGGCTATGGCTTCTAGAAGTCAATTCTAAACCAGGAAGAAAAGTAATTCTCACTAGTTTTCCTAACAAAGAAAACTTTTTAGCAAACGGACCGATTAATTATTGTTTATTTTTACAGTAGAGTGAATTTCATAATCACCTAAAATGAGCCATATCAAACTATATGGAGTTGCGAGCGAATTAACGCAACTCCATATAGATACTTAATGGCATTAAAATTCAATTATGAAATTCATTAAGATAAAAAGGGAGTTGAATTTTCATGAGTCTTGAAGCATTACCGTTTAAAAAAGAAGAAAGCCGCTCGAAAACTATTTATGTACCAATACATTTATTTAAACAGTTTGTGGAAAAAATTCAGTTTCCTAACACGATCTCTTTCGGCGCAAAAACCGTTGAGTGTAAAGTTGCTCCTCACCCTGAAAAAAAAGAGGAGTACTTACTTTCAAGTGATTTGTGGGAACAGCTACTTATTCCACATGAAGGACCGATTAATTTAATACACAAAGATGAGGCATTGTATATCGGGCCACTCGTTGGGATTTTCACCGCTGGTTTTACTCAATTTAATTTACGCCCGATTGGTGAACGTTCTCTATTTTTCGCAAAATTACTCTCTGTTCAACAAAAGGTTGGTGCTTTTTACTTCGTGTTTGGTGCTCACCAAATTGATTGGGACGCAGGCACTATCAACGGATATTTTTATACGAAAGACGGTTGGAAGCAAACATTAGTACCACTCCCTAATGTCGTTTATGACCGCCTTCCTAATCGAAAAGTAGAAAATCTCGAGGTTTCAAAGGAAGTAAAAAGTCGCCTTCAAACAGAATATGATATTCCATGGTTCAACCCTGGATTTTTTAATAAATGGGAAATTCATCAACTGCTTGTGGGGGATGAAGAAGCAAGTAAACATTTACCAGAAAGTTTCTTTCAACCTTCATTCAACGAAATACAACAAATGCTAGAGTCGCATAAACAAGTCTATGTTAAGCCTGCAAACGGAAGTCTCGGCTTAGGGATCCAACAGCTGATTCAAAAAAAAGAGGAACCTTTCGTTTATTGTCGCTTTCGTAAGGATGAAGAAAACAGACTTAGAAGGTATTCTTCGTTAAAGCGATTGTTACGTAATCAGTTTCCATATGGTTTTGATGAAATGATCGCTCAACAAGGCATTAACTTATTAAAGTGGAATAACAACCCGATCGATTTTCGCATTCATACGAATAAAGATGAAAATGGCGTCTGGTCTGTTAGTGCAATCGCAGCTAAAATTGCAGGAACAGGAAGCATTACAACACATGTTAAAAGTGGTGGAGAAGTAAAAACGGTGAAAGAGCTTCTTCATGATATCGGCGCACATCCAACAATCATTAAAAAGTTGCATAGTACAGCGCTTTTACTAAGCGAAAAAATTGATGAAAAAATGCCCGGATTTATTGGTGAGATCGGCTTTGATATTGGAGTTGATCAAAACAACCATGTTTGGATGTTTGAAGCAAATTCAAAACCAGGAAGAACGATTTTTGCACATCCGAGATTAAAAGCTGATGATTTACAGTCACGAAGGTTGCCACTAGAATATGCCATCTATTTATTTAAAAGTTCCGTGGAAACACAACCTGATCTCGTGAATGCCAATGAATATTTTTTACGATGATAAAACGAAAACATGGCAATGCGATTGCCAAGAAAGACTTGTAATTGGCAAAAATCGACTTTCATTGATGAATGATCAGGGAACTTGCAGAGATCCAGAGGACGGTTTTCATGTCAAAAAGGTCGGCGATAAAGTGGGTCCATTCATTGGTATTTTAACGAGTAAAGAAAATCGTCGTGACTTTTACGGTAACCGCGCAACCTTTAAAAGAATTCAACGGTATTTACAGCAATATGGAGGCATTTCTTTCGTCATGATTCCTGAAGGACTTAAAGATGACCATGTAGACGGATATATTTTTCATAAAGGGGAATGGCGAGAAATGCGCTTTCCACTTCCCGACATTATTTATAATCGCGTTGCATCGTATAGAGCAGAACATGGAAAAGGGATGGCAACCGTAAAAGCATTAGCTACTAAATATGCCATTCCTTTTTATAACCCGCATTTTTTTGAGAAGTGGGAAATGTATACTCATTTACGGAGAAATCCAAAGATTGCAAAGCATTTGCCACAAACTGATTTGCTAACTAGTAAAAATCAACTGCAAAAATGGTTGCAGCAAGAAAGCGAAGTTTTTATTAAAGCTACTCTTAGCAACCGTGGCGAAGGGGTCGGTCTAGTCACGGTGCTAGACGACGGCTTTCAATTAGCATCCAACACAGAGAAGCGACAGTTTAGTTGTATAGACGAAGTTTGGGATGAGTTAAGACGACGTTTTAAAAGACGAACGCTGATTGTTCAAAAAAAAATATGGTTAAAGGACTTTGAAAGTCGTCCTTTCGACTTACGGGTACTCGTACAACGCTGCAAAGATGTGTGGAACGTCAGTGGTATCGGTGTTCGCTGTGCAGGTGAAAATTCAATTACGACCCACGTTCCGAGAGGTGGAAGCATCCTTCCTATAGAAGACGTGCAGGAACACCTTAATATAGAGGCTGTACATGACCTTGCCACAGTCATTGCCTATCAATTAGAACTAACGTATGGCTATTTATGCGAGTTTTCGATGGATGTAGGCGTTGACCAAGAAGGTCGAATATGGCTTTTCGAAGTGAATTCGAAACCGATGAAATTTGATGAACCTCATATTCAAGAAAAAGCTCTGCATGGATTAGTGCAATGCTTTTATGAAGATGCGGGGTTTGAGTTTTGAGTTTTGAGTTTTGAGTTTTGAGTTTTGAGTTTTGAGTTTTGAGTTTTGAGTTTTGAGTTTTGAAAAGAGTCGCTGGCAAGCCCAGCGACTCTTTTCTTTCTTAGGACCTGGCTTATTCATTGGGCATGCAAGATTTTTCGTATTATCGCAAATAAACAACCTAAAATCGCAAGAAAAATTCAATTATCGCGCAAAATAATCGTCATTAACTCTGGAATTACATACTCCCTCGGTGGCTCGTGCAAAATTATTTTAATTATCGCAAATAAACAACCTAGAATCGCAAGATAAACTCAATTATCGCAAAAATATCGTCATTAACTCTAGAATTACGCACTCCCTAGGTGGCCCGTGCAATTACATACAATAAAAAATATTTATATTCTCAATCAATTTACACAAAATAGTAATGAAGAAACTTTCAGGGAGGTACTAATCATGAAAAAAGAGGATTCTAAATATGAAGGACGCGACAAAGTTTATGTCGATGTTGATCGGATGACCAATGAAGGAATGGCTGGTGGAACTGTTACTGACCGATATGACCACCCTCAAATAGAAGAAGCACAAGACTTTAAAGAGGAAGAGCCACCGAAGAAAGGTTAATTTGATAGTGCAACATTCACAATGTACAATTACCGTTTTAAGTTGCTTCGAAGCTGAACTGACAGTAATTATAAATTGTGAATTTTAAATTGTAAATTACATGAAACAAGTTGTTTTATTTTTTACGGTTTGATACCCTTTATTAAAGAAAATTGCGACTGAAGGGATAAATCTTGATGGAACAATTAAGAAAGCTTTTAAATCACGCGCTACTAAAAACCGACGACCAGCATAAGAAAAACGTTCTAAAATACGAGACTGTAAATGGTGAAACTATTTTTTTAAATAGAGATCATCTGACAAGGGACCAAATAAACCTTTTAAATGTGTTTTTAACTCCGATAGTTGAAACAGCCCGTAATGAATCGGATGCGCAAAAGTTTTGGAAGGCGTTAGTCAATGGGGATAAAAGTTTAATTAACCACGCCCCTATAACTGCGCCTTTTTATCAGTTTGTTCACTTTTCTATTAATAGTGATATTCAAAACAATGAAGAGTTTGAAGAAGCGGTCGAAAACTTTTTCACAACAGAGATTACGGTCGTTTGGAATACAAAAAGAAGCGGTTTTATTGTGCTATACATTACAGAAGATGATATTGAAAACGACAATGAGGCAATGGTCGAGGCGATTATGTCCGATTTTTTCGTAAAAATGACGATTTTTCAAGGGAATAAGTTTTCAAATTTAGAAGAGGTTATCAGTTTGTATCCATGGGAGGAAAATACTCTTACTTTAGCTAGAAATTTTTCCCCAAACAACTCAGTCATCAAAAAAGAAAAGTTAATTCCTTATATCCTTGCCAACGAGGTATCTGACTTAACGAAAAAAATGCTTACAGAAACGATTAGTTCATTACGTGAAGATAAAGAATTGTTAAAAACGATCAAAGTTTTTTTAGAGTGTAACTTAAATACGACGTTAGCGGCAAAAGAGTTATTTATGCACCGTAATAGTTTACAATATCGTATTGAAAAATTTATTGAAAGGTCTGGAATAGACATTAAGCAATTTCAACAAGCTGCAGCGCTTCATATTCTGATTGCGTTAGAAGAAACAATGGAAAATAACTAGTTAATATTGCACTGTGCACAAACGAGCCTATAATCTTTGTGCACGCTTACAATTTACTGAAACGCTTTCATTGGGTACAATATGTTCATAAGATAATAACAATTTGGAGGCGTTAATTATGGCAGAAATTTCATTAAAAAATATTTATAAAATTTATGATGGTGATGTTACAGCCGTTTCTGATTTTAACCTTGATATTAAAGATAAAGAATTCATCGTATTCGTAGGTCCATCGGGTTGTGGTAAGTCAACAACTCTACGTATGATCGCCGGATTGGAAGATATTTCAAAAGGTGAATTATACATTGGCGACCGTCTTGTAAATGATGTTGCACCTAAAGATCGTGACATTGCGATGGTATTCCAAAACTATGCATTATACCCACATATGAACGTATATGAAAACATGGCATTCGGTCTTAAACTTCGTAAGTTTAAAAAAGAAGAAATTGACCGTCGTGTAAAAGAAGCAGCAAAAATTCTTGGCTTAACAGAAATGTTAGACCGTAAACCTAAAGCAATGTCTGGTGGTCAGCGTCAACGTGTTGCACTAGGACGTGCGATCGTTCGTGATCCACAAGTGTTCTTAATGGATGAGCCATTATCAAACCTTGATGCAAAGTTACGTGTACAAATGCGTGCTGAAATTACGAAACTTCACCAACGTTTACAATCTACAACGATTTACGTAACGCATGACCAAACAGAAGCAATGACAATGGCCACAAGAATTGTCATTATGAAAGACGGTGTTATCCAACAAGTTGGTGCTCCTAAAGATGTATACGACAATCCAGAAAACGTCTTTGTTGGTGGCTTTATCGGTTCTCCATCAATGAACTTCTTAAATGGTAAGCTTGTTAATGGGAACTTCGAAATGGGCGATGTAAAAATCAAAATTCCTGAAGGAAAATTAAAAATGCTTCAAGATTACGCTAACCAAGACTTAATTTTAGGAATTCGCCCAGAAGACATTCACGATGAGCCTGTATTTTTAGAGTCTTCTGCTGGAACAAAAATCACGGCAAAAATTGACGTAGCAGAATTAATGGGTGCTGAATCATACTTATATTCTAAAGTTAACAATCAAGATTTTGTTGCTCGTGTTGACTCGAGAACTGACGTTCAAAATGGTCAAGACATTCAATTAGCTTTCGACATGAACAAATGTCATTTCTTTGATCCAAAAACAGAATTAAGAATTCGTTAAGAGTTAGAAAGTTCAGACACACAGCCCTAGCACTTAATCGAGTAGGAGGGGGTGACTAACCCCCGACCTCTCACACCACCGTACGTACCGTTCGGTATACGGCGGTTCAATTAAGTTTGACGCAGATATTCATATCGTTGATATAGGCTTTTCAACCCTCGA
>NZ_MLQQ01000026.1 GCF_001865995.1 Anaerobacillus arseniciselenatis
TCTTGATGGGATTGTTTCAGGAAACTTGGTTCCTTCATTCCAATCCTCAGTTGTAAAGTTGAAGTTTTTCTAGTAAACTTCCTGTATTTTCACGCTGGAAAGCGTTTATAACAGAACTTGTCGCGCGCTTCCGTAACTTAACAAATAGTGTTCGTCCAGTAGAAACTATTGAAGACCTAAGAGGATTATCCGTCCGTACGATGGAAAATGCAATTCATTTAGACGCTTGGAGAGAGTTAGGAGCTAATCCATCACCAATGGCATTCCCAGAGTTATTTGCTGGACTACAACAAGGAACAATGGATGGGCAAGAAAATCCATATCCGACCATTTTATTAAGTAACTTCTATGAGGTACAAGATTATTTATCAGGTACAAACCATGTTTATACGCCATTTATCTTCTTATTCAGTCAACAAATCTGGGATACTCTAACTCCAGAGCAGCAAGAAATTCTTACTGATGCTGCAGTAGAGGCGGGGAAATTTAACCGTCAAAGAAATCGTGAAGTTGCAATTGAAAGTTTAGAACAATTACAAGAAAATATGGAATTTAGTGAAATTTCTCCTGAAGAGCATCAACGTTTCCAAGACGCTGTGCTACCTGTAATTGACAAACACGCTGATAGTATCGGTAGAGAAATTGTTGATGAGTACCTAGCTGAAATTGAAAAAGCTCAATAAATCATAAAAGAATTTACGAGGATTGGGGCGAGTAATCGTTGTTTATTCGCCCTAATTTATTCTATTGTTAACCTTAACAGCGTATGTACCATCCGAGAGGAGGTAAAGTAGATGAAAATAGTAAATTGGCTTGATGAACATTTTGAAGAAGTCTTTCTAGTTGTTTTGTCTACGATAATGGTTGTTGTTATCTTTTCACAAGTGTTTATGCGGTATGTCATGCAAAGCTCATTATCGTGGTCAGAGGAGTTAGCGAGGTACTGTTTTATATGGCTTGTTTATATAGGGATAAGCTATGGGGTAAAGAAACAACGACATATTAAAGTGGATGCCTTTTTATTACTATTTAAAGAAAAAGGGAAGCTTGTTTTTAATATTATCGCAAATCTTTTATTTTTGGCCTTTGCCATATATGTTGTTATCTATGGATATACGATTACAGAGAGGTTTCTAGAACTTGGACAAAAATCACCTGCAAACCAAATTCCAATGGGCTTGATTTATTTGGCGGCGCCATTTGGTATGGCAATAACATCTATTCGTTTAATCCAAAACTTAATTAAACAAATTAAAACGTTGTTCGGTAAAGATGATTTCACAGTCAAAACTGAATTAGAACGCCTTAGAGAGGATTAAGGGGGGAGAGTATGACTACAGCAATATTATTTGGAGCGTTTGCTTTATTTTTAATCTTAAGTGTCCCGATTGGGATTGCTCTTGGATTAGCGACGCTAATTACTTTAATTATTACTGGCTCCTTACCAATTGACTTTTTAGTAATGGGCTTAATTACTGCAGTTGATTCGTTTCCATTACTAGCGGTTCCGTTCTTTATATTAGCTGGAGAAATTATGGGTAGAGGGGGAATTTCTGACAGGCTATTTAATGTAGCTAATTCATTAGTTGGAAATAAGACCGGTGGTTTTGCTATTGCTACAATTATTACTTGTATGTTTTTCGCAGCAATCTCTGGTTCTGGACCTGCAACCGTTGCAGCTATTGGTGGAATTATGATCCCCGCGATGGTTCGTCAAGGGTATGACAAAAAATTCTCAACTGCAGTTGTAGCTGCTGCTGGTTCATTAGGAGTTATTATTCCACCAAGTATCCCAATGGTTATTTATGGAGTAGTAGGAAGTGTCTCGATTGGTGATATGTTCATAGCAGGGATTATTCCAGGGTTATTGGTAGGTATTTCATTAATGGTCTATGCATATTTTCATTCACGTAAGCACGGGTATACTGGTACGGGAGAGAAAACGTCCATTAAAAACATTGCTAAAGCTTCATGGGATGCAAAATGGGCATTACTTATTCCAATTATTATTTTAGGTGGGATTTATGGCGGTATTTTCACACCAACAGAAGCCGCTGTAATTGCAGTAGTATACGGTTTATTTGCTGGGTTAGTGTTGTATCGTGAACTTAAAGTTAAAGAACTACCAAGTATATTAATCAATGCTGCATTAACGACTGCAACAATATTAATTATAGTAGGGACAGCAACGGCATTTGGGCGGTTACTTACAATGGAACAAATACCGAACCAAATTGCTCAATGGATGCTATCTATCTCTGAAAATCCAATTGTTATTATTCTATTAATTACATTTTTATTATTAATAGTTGGTTGCTTCATGGATACTTTAGCGGCGATTATCATTTTAACACCAATATTGCTACCGATTGCTGTAAGTATTGGGTATGACCCTATTCATTTTGGAATAATCATGATTGTTAATTTAGCAATTGGCTTTATTACCCCACCATTAGGAGTAAATTTATTTGTAGGTTCGGGGATATCCGGTTTATCAATTGAGGCTATTTCTAAAGCGATTATCCCGTTTTTCATAGCAATGTTACTAACTCTTGTAGTAATTATATTGTTACCACAATTATCGTTATACTTACTTAACTTTAAAGCTTAAATACTTTCCCTTCTATTTGTTTGTTAATCCTTTAAACAAATAGGGGAAGGTCGATTTATTAAAACTCAATTTTACATTATAAAACTGTAATTAGGTATTGTAAGTGCAGTAATAAAAGCTTAAGCGAGGTTTATCTACTAAGAAAGGAGGTCACAAATGGATATACTTGAAAAATTACTTAAAGATATACCCTTACCCAAAATGGCGAAAGTAGAACAAAAGTTTCATGCACCAGAGGTAAAGAATGTTCCAACTGAGGTGCAAAAGGCAATTGATCAAGCAGAAGTGCTTAGCCGGATAACGAAAGGAGACCGAGTTGCGATTGCAGTGGGTAGCCGTGGTATTTCAAATGTCGAAGTTTTAACAAGGGAAGTTATCAAAGCTGTCAAGTCAGTTGGTGGTGATCCATTTATTATTCCTGCAATGGGGAGTCACGGTGGTGCAAGTGATGAAGGGCAAAAAGAAGTTCTAGAAGATTTAGGGGTAACAGAACATTTTGTTGGAGCACCGATTATTTCTAGTATGGAAGTAGTAAAGGTAGGAGAGTTGCTAAACGGTCTACCTGTTTATGTAGATAAACACGCTTATGAAGCAGATCAAGTCATTATTATTAACAGAATTAAAGCCCATACTGCCTTTAGAGGTTCAGTAGAAAGTGGTTTATTGAAAATGTTAACCATAGGTTTAGGTAAACAGAAAGGCGCAGAGGCTGCTCACTTATATGGCTTTAAACATATGGCTGAACATGTACCAGAAATGGCAAAAATCATGTTAAAAAACATTAATTTTCTTTTTGGTTTAGGATCGATTGAAAATGCCTATGACCATATCGCAAAAGTGGTCGCACTGCCAGCTGAAAAAATTATTGCAGAAGAACCCAATCTTTTAATAGAAGCGAAAAGTTTAATGGCAAAGCTCATGTTTGACAAAATTGATGTGCTTGTAGTCGATGAAATAGGTAAAGATATTTCAGGAGATGGGATGGATCCTAATATTACAGGCCGTTACGCAACACCATATGCCACAGGGGGACCTGATGTAATGAGGATTGTTGTATTAGGTTTAACTAATAAAACACACGGCAATGCCAATGGCTTAGGAATGGCAGATGTAACTACAAAAGCAGTAGTTGACTCAATTGAATGGCATAAGGGATATGCTAATTCATTAACTAGTACGGTAACAAACGTCGTAAAAGTACCTATGTTTATGGAAACCAACGCATTAGCGGTTAAGGCTGCGATTAAAACATGTAATGCATTTGATCTCAATAAATTAAAAGTTGTTCGCATTAAAAATACGTTAGATATAAAAGAAATATGGGTTTCTGAAGCTCTACTTGAAGAAATAAAAGAAAAAGATCAATTTAAAGTTCTAAGCGAGCCTACTGTCATGAATTATTAGGCGGATAATGGATGCTATATCTATATAGTGTATTAATTATCGCATATCTCTTTTCATTGTTTATTGATTGGATTGTACTAGAGTATAGTGTGGGTGTCTTAGCGATAGTAGCTTTTATTGCATCTTTCAAAGGGGCCAAAAGACTATATCAAGTAACGAGTACCGCTTTTCTTATTATTGGGATAATATTATTTCCGTCCACAGAAAAGCACTTTACTGAGGTTCCGTTTTTTATGACCTCAACGATGATTATATTAGCTATTTTCTTTGTATTGCCATTCATAAATAGCATTATCGTTGTTGGGAGATATGACAAAAGTGTCAATAAACTTTTGAAAGCGAGAGTAAATCATTTAGGTCAATTATATTATCGGGGTTCAATTGTAAGTTTTTTACTAGGAACATTTTTAAACATAAGTACTTTACCTCTTGTTCAAAATGTATTGCATAAAAACTTGGCTACTTTTACAAAAAAACTAAGGAATATATTTATTAGTAGAGCAATGTTAAGAGGTTATGCTCTATGTCTAGTGTGGAGCCCGATGGAAATTATGGTTGCGATTACGATCGATATTACTGGCGCAAGCTACTTAAGGTTGTTACCTTGGTTATTGTTATTTTCTTTCCTTCTCCTTTTTATCGATTGGCTTTTGGGATGGAAGTATAAAAAATATACTGTGGATATTGCCCAAAATCAGGCGGTTGAAATAAATTTATCTTTAATTAAAAAGGTAATTACGATGTTGATTTACCTAGTTATTTTTATCGTAGCTATTTTATCTTTAAAAGAATGGCTACAATTAAACTTTTTAACTGCGGTAACTCTTGTCATTGTGCCTTACTCAATTTTTTGGGCTATAGCAATTAGACGCCTAAAGTCATTTATCAAGTATAGTATCCCAATTTGGAAGGAACGGACGATTGGATTAAAGAATTACATGGTTCTTTTTATAGCTGTAAGTTTTTTCGTAACAGTATTAAATCAATCAGGATACATGTTAGTTTTACAACAACCTTTAGAAGTATTAGCAAAGCAGCCAATTTTCTTGTTTTTTTCTATTCAGTGTTTATTTTTACTGTTGGCAATGATTGGTTTCCATCCACTCGTTACGATTAGTATTTTAGGTGAGTTACTACAACCACTTGCTTATACAGTTAGTCCAATAAGTTTAAGTATTGTATTAATAACCTCCAGTTTATCCACAGTAATGGCTGGACCGTACAATATTACAGTTTCATTAACGAGTGTTTTAGTCGGGGAAAATCCTTACCGAATTTCAATATGGAACATCGGTTACGCAATGTTATTTAGTAGTTTCGGCACTATTTTTGCAATAATCCTTTTATAGAAATTTAGTGAAATTAATAGATTTTAATTTTAGTATTACGTTAAAAGTAAAGGAGGAAGTAGTGATATGACTGTACAATATCCAAGAATTGATAATCAAGTAAATCCTTATCGTGATAATGTTCAAGGGAAAGCGAATGAGCCAATTACAGTAGCTGGACTACTCGACCGATCAAAACAAATTCTAGGTTCTGCCTATGAAGGGCCAGCTCCAGACTGGACACTTGAAGAAATTTATAATCGCCTAGAAGAAAATGCTCCGCGAATTGCGATCATTGGTGGTTCTTCTGATCATCCGGCTCATATTATGGATTTTAAAACTTCTGCCCATGCAGCGATACGTATTTGGCAAAATGGTGGAGTGCCGTTTTATTTTTCGACGCCTGTAATGTGTGATGGAACCGCTCAAAGTAACCAAGGTATGAGTTACTCATTACAAAGCCGTAACGCGGTTGCTGAAATGATCGTTAACCAAATGGAAGCACATAGTTATCATGGGGCATTTGTTATTCAAGGATGTGATAAACAACCTCTAGGAGTAGTTAGTGCAATGGCACATTTAGATAGAATTCGCCAATTTCGTGGTGAGGCACCATTCTTTGCGACTTTTGCACCAGCTCACGTACTACAAGGGGGAACAATCCCTGAAGACCTTTTTCAAGAGTTAGAAGAAGTCGCTGTAACTGCTGA
The DNA here is from genome assembly GCF_001865995.1 of Anaerobacillus arseniciselenatis. Taxonomy (GTDB): domain Bacteria; phylum Bacillota; class Bacilli; order Bacillales; family Anaerobacillaceae; genus Anaerobacillus; species Anaerobacillus arseniciselenatis. Next base: position 6,054 of record NZ_MLQQ01000026.1, read on the forward strand.
AAATCAAGGGGCAAGTGATATTGCTGATGATTTAAGAGATGCAATGGCCTATATTTTACAATGCTCATCTAACACAGCTTTCCAAGGTGTTCTTGAGCGTGCAACAGAACGTGGGATTATTACGAAAGCAGCTCATAAGGATTATGAAAAACGTTTAGCAGTCGCAACTTGTGATGGAAAAGGTGGAGTTTGTGCCTTTAACGGTACTGGTAATAGCTCACGCCACCTTGTTGCAGGTTTAGGCTTAGTACACCCTGCCGTGGAACTGTTAACAGATTCTCCAAATCAAGCACAAGTAAATGAAGCGCTTGATAGTTTTGCAACAATGATTAATAACCCTGTTTATGGCGCTGCGAATGTTATGGCTACGAACATTAGAAATGCAATACGTATCCATAGTGCAACTGGTGGTTCCACGAATTTAATGATGCATATCGTTGCTGGGATGTTATACGGAGGCTATAAGTTTAGCTTATGGGACTTAGATGAAATTCACCACTCGCATCCTATACCAGATATTTTTAATTATAGCTTAACAGAAGGTCGTGACATTTTCTCTTTAGCCATTCAATGTTGCGATAGCCAAAGTAGAGGGATGGAAACAGTATTTTATGAATTACTACAAAATGGTGTCCCGATGGATCTAGATGTCCCAACTGTTTCTGGAAAAACTTGGCGTGATCGTTTAGAAAATAAACAAAACTTATCAGCTGATCATGTTAAAGAAAATCCTGTTATTTTATCAAACCCAAGAAGACCATTTAGTGGTGTAGATGTGTTAACGGGTAACTTCTTTGAAAGTGCAGTTGTAAAAATTAGTGGAATGACAACACAACAACTAGATGAATTTGATAAGAAAGCTGCTTTTGTTTTGTATTATGAGAATGAAGATGATGCTAACCGTAGCTTACTAGATGCAAACCTTTTACCAACATTAAGAGAAAAACAAAGCTTTAGTCATGAAAGAATGTTAGCTGCCCTTAAAGAAAATGCACCTGAACGTTATGAAGATTGGAAAGGTTATGACTATGATAGTCTTTTCGACAAAATGGTAGAGGAAGGTGCCTTAAAAATTGCAATAATCGTCTCAGGGCAAGGTCCAGTAGCATTTGGGATGCCAGAAATGTTTACTCCTATGCAACACATTAATGCAAATCGTCGTTTAAAACGCCTAGCAACGCTAATAAGTGATGGTCGCTATTCAGGTGTGTCTTACGGTGCCGCAATAGGTCACATGACGCCTGAAGCGAAAGAAGATGGTGGTATCCTATATCTTCAAACAGGCGATTTACTATATATAAGTTTGCGAAATAGAGAAATTCAATTTATAGATACTGAACCATTTTTAGATGGTAGATTAGAGTTTAAGTTTGATCATATTCGAGAAGAAAGAAAAGAACTAGCGTTAGAAAGGCTTGCTACAATTAAGCAACGTCAACGTCAAGTAGCCGCAAGCAATCGTATGTCTGGGCATACTGATGCTGCAAATGGAGTTGTACCTATAGCAGTTGCTGAAGAAGCGAGTTTGAACTATAAAACAAATATATTACTAGAAAAAGTGAACAATTAAGGGGAGGATTTAAAATGGAAAGAACACGTGACTTTATTGAAAAATTAGGTTTTCCAAAAGGGGATTGTAATGATCTTCCAACTTCAACAAAGACGTTTCCGGATGGAGCACAGTATCGTGTGGAAATTCCAAGTGTAGAAGGACCTGCTTCATTCGAAGCTGTGGTTGAAGCTTGTAAGGAATATGATGTTTATATCCAAAGGATTTCTCAAGGTAGTGGAATCATGCTTTTAACAGATGATGAATTGAAGCAAATGGCTGAAATTGGTCGTCATGAAAACTTAGAAGTTAGTTTATTTGTTGGACCACGTGGCTCATGGGATATTACACCGATGCAATTAGCAAGTGCTGGTAAAATTGCAGGGTTAAGATCGCAAGGAATGGACCAACTTGTCTATGCATTGGAAGATGTGAAGAGAGCTTGTGATTTTGGTATTCGCTCGATCTTAGTAGCAGACGAAGGTCTTCTATGGTTAGTAAATGAATTCAAGAAAGCTGGAGAGTTACCATCAGATTTAGTTGTAAAAATATCCGTACAAATGGCCCAAGCAAATCCAGTCTCGATTCGCTTAATACAAGATGCTGGAGCAGATACGTATAATGTTCCAACTGATTTAACGCTTGCTAGACTTGCTGCAATTCGCCAAGCAATCGATATTCCTATCGATATTTATGTAGAAGCACCAGATGATGTTGGAGGATTTATTCGTCACTATGATATCCCAGAAATTATTCGAGTAGCAGCACCTGTTTATATAAAGTTTGGTCTTAGAAACTCACCAAATATTTATCCATCTGGAACTCATTTAGAAAACACTTCTATTGCACTTTGTAAAGAACGTGTTCGTAGAGCAAAGATTGGGCTTGATATGATAAAACGTTATGCACCTCACCTTAAAACATCAGAAAAAGGGGCAGAAGGTTTAGGCGTTCCAGTAGAATGTGTAACAGCACAGTAGTTACAGTCAAATCTTAAGTAGTGAGAAGGTTGAAACTATGCCAATCATTCAAGCAATTGACCGTGCACTAAATATTCTTGATCTATTTGATGACCATGATAAAGAGCTAAAAATTACTGATATAAGTCAACGAATGGATTTGCATAAAAGTACAGTTCACTCTTTATTGAAAACCTTACAAAAACATAATTATATTGAACAAAATCATGAGAATGGAAAATACAGACTTGGAATGAAATTTTACGAAAGAGGCAACTTGATAAATAGAAATATTGAGTTAAAAAAGCTGGCTAAAGAGCATCTAGTAAAATTGTCAAATAAAACTGGAAAAACCGTTCATCTCGTTATTTTGGACGGAAAGGAAGGCATTTATATTGATAAAGTCGAAAGTTCGTCAGCGACTGTGCTTTATTCTAGAATAGGAAGAAGGGTCCCTATTAATAGTAGTGGTGTTGGAAAAGCACTAATAGCATTTAAAAGCCAGAATGAAATCGATAATTTTTTAAAAGATTATGATTTTGTTCGACAAACAGAAAATACAATTATGGATAAAGAAAGTTTAAATAAAGAGTTCGAAAAGGTTCGAAAGCAAGGTTATGCAATTGATAATGAAGAAAATGAACTTGGTGTATTTTGTATCGCTTTTCCGATAAAAAACCAAAATGGTCAAGTCGTGGCTGCCATTAGTACATCAACAACCGTAACAAAGCAAGATGAAGTTGAGTTTAGCGAAACATTCAAGCTAATAAAATTGACAGCTGAAAGATTGTCAAATCAGTTAGGATTTAGAGGTAAATTGAGTAATAAATAGTCATAACCGGATTTTATATTATAAAACAATTAGGAGGAATTAATATGAGAATTATTCGATTTAAAGAAGAAAATAATGTGGTATTAGGTGCATTAACTGATGAGGGGAGTATTTTCGTTTTACCTCAAAAAGACTTTTTAGAGCTTACTAGTTTAGCGGAAGAAAAAGAAACTACTGCATTACAAATTGTCGAAGAAGTGATCGCTAACAGTGTACCTATTAGTGCTAAAGTAGAAGAGTTACAATTATTAGTTCCAATTGAAGCTCCAGAAGTTTGGGCGTCAGGTGTAACATACTTAAAGAGTAAAGAAGCTAGAAACTATGAAGCTACTGAAGGTAAGCTAGATGCAACGACATTTTATGACAAAGTTTACGATGCAGAGCGTCCTGAAATATTTTTTAAATCTACAGCGGCTCGTACTGTTGGTCCAAATCAAGATGTTTGCCTTCGTACAGACTCAAATTGGCAAATTCCAGAACCGGAGCTTGGTTTAGTTATTAACAAAGATGGAAAAGTCTTAGGGTATATCGCAGGAAACGACATGAGTAGTCGAGACATTGAAGGAGAAAATCCTCTTTATCTTCCACAAGCTAAAGTATGGAAAAACTCATGTTCAATCGGGCCGGCAATTCGCTTAGCAGAGACTGTAGAGAATCCATATGAGTTTGAAATTAAATGTAGGATTTATCGTAATGAAGAAAAAGTTGTTGAAGGCTCTGCATCAACAGGACAATTGAAACGCAAATTTGATGAATTAGTATCATACTTAGTTAAAGATAATGATATCTTTGATGGTACTGTATTACTTACAGGTACTTGTATCGTACCTCCAAATGAATTTACATTAGCAGACGGTGATAGAATTGAAATTGAAATTTCTGATATTGGGGTTTTAAACAATCCTGTAAAAAGTCAATCCCCTAAAACATTACCTACTGCATAATAGAGTTATAAATTAATTCGACAAAGGATCAAGTATATTGGAGGAGACCATGAGCGATAAAAATAAGACCGTAATGATGAAACCTCACGATAAAGTGGCAGTTGCTTTAACGGATATCGAATCCGGTGTCTCTTTAGAAGTAGTTTGTCAAGAAAAGACTTTCCATGTAACGCTTAAAGACCCAATCGCATTTGGCCATAAATTTGCTGTAGCTCCTATACGAGAAGGTGAGGATATCGTTAAATATGGCGAAGTTATCGGTGTCGCTATAAAGGACATTGATGTAGGTGCTCATGTACATGTGCACAACCTTGAAGGAAAAAGAGGAAGGGGCGATAAAATTGGTAAACATTAAAGAAGGAAAATTTTTAGGGTATCGTCGCCCTGATGGAAAAGTAGGAGTTCGAAACCATATCCTTATCTTACCAACCATTACATGTGCAACACGAGCAGCTAAGCAAATTACAGAACTAGTACAAGGAACTGTTTCTTTTATTCATCAGCATGGTTGTGCTCAAGTTGGTATTGATTATGACCAAACATTTCGAACTTATGTCGGAATGGGCTTAAACCCAAATGTTTATGGAGTTGTCGTTTTAGGTTTAGGTTGTGAGACCCATCAAGCAAGAAGTGTTAGTGATGAAATTGCAAAAAGTGGCAAGCCAGTCGTAACTGTTTCGATCCAAGATCATGGCGGGACTTTACAAGCAATTGCTGAAGGTGCAAAAGTTGCAGCTCAAATGGTTCAAGATGCTTCAGCAATTATACGAGAAGAGTGTGATATCAGTGAACTAATCATCGGAACAGAATGTGGTGGTTCTGATGCTTGTTCTGGTTTATCTGCTAACCCTGCTGTCGGTTATTTAAGCGATAAAATTATTGATCATGGGGGAACGGCAATTTTAGCCGAAACAACCGAATTAATTGGAGCAGAACATTTATTAGCCAATCGTGCTGTTGATGACCAAGTAGCTAAGCGAGTATATGAAGTGATCGAGGCAATGGAAAATCGTTCAATTCAAATGGGGGTAGACATCCGGACTGGAAATCCGAGTCCAGGAAATCTCAAGGGTGGTTTAAGTTCTCTCGAGGAAAAATCGTTAGGAGCAGCGAATAAGGCTGGAAGTAGACCATTACAGCAATTAATTAATTATGCTGAAGCTCCAACGAAAAAAGGACTCATTTGGATGGATACACCAGGTCATGATATTGAACAGTTAACAGGTATGGTGGCAGGTGGAGCGCAAATTGTCTTATTTACTACAGGGCGAGGAACTCCAACAGGATCGCCAATTGCACCTACGATAAAAATTTCTACGAATAGCTCAATATATAAAAAGATGAGTGAAAATATTGATCTTAATGCTGGTTCTATCATTGAAGGTGAAGAAACAGTTGATCAAGTCGGGGAGAGAATCTTTTCTGAAATTGTAAATGTAAGTTATGGGAAGCTTACAAAAGCCGAAATTTTAAAACAACATGATTTTGGGATCTGGAGAATTGGTCCAACTTTCTAAAAGATTAAATCTGTATTCCCCTGGAAAGAGTTTCAGGGGAATACAGACATTTTACAATACAGAAACCGATTGAAATACGAATGTGTTGTAAGTGCTGATCATAGATTAGCTTTTACAACACATGCATATGTTTTGTTATCTTTATCTTTTTTTATTGAAATAATAGAAAATAAAGCTTTGATAAAATATAATCAAAGTATTTGGTTGCATGTTGACAAATATATGATTTTTAGGAAAAATACAGTTTAAATATATGTTATAGAGAGAGGGGAATTAAGTTGAAAATATTAAAGATAGATATGAGTAGCTTAGCAGTTTCTGAAGATAAGGAGTCAAAGTATAAAAAAATTGGAGGTAGGGCATTAACATCAAAAATTATTCACGATGAAGTGCCAGCTACTTGTCATCCATTAGGATCAAAAAATAAACTTGTTTTTGCTACTGGTTTATTAACTGGATCAGGTGCATCAAGTGCTGATCGTTATTCAATCGGTGCAAAAAGCCCTCTAACAGGAGGAATTAAAGAAAGTAACGCAGGTGGTATTTCAGGATTAGCGCTTGGTAAATTAGGAGTTCGAGCTCTTGTTTTTGAAAATATTCGTGACGATTTTAAAATCGTTCATCTATCGACAAGTGGGGTAAAGTTTGACGATGCTGAACCAATTCTCGGAAAAGACTTAAGTGAAGCGGCTACTTGGTTAAGAGAGAAGTATGGAAAACACGTGGCCGTTTGGCTTATCGGTGTAGCAGGTGAGCAAAAAATGAATTTATCAGCGATAGCTGGGCAAGATAAAGACGGTCACCCAACACGCTACAACGGTCGTGGTGGTTTAGGAGCAGTAGCTGGATCAAAAGGAATAAAAGCGATTGTTCTCGATACAAGTGGAGTAGGGAAAAATCGTCCAGAAGACCGAGACGAATTTAAAGCGGCACTAAAAGAATATCATAACTGGTTAATGGAAGCTCCGGCTACATCAAAAGTATTTCCTGAACTAGGTACTGCGTCATTAGTTGAATCGACGAATTCTTTAGGAGCATTACCGACAAGGAACTTCTCAATTGGTACAATGGAAGACTATAAAAACATTTCTGGTGAAACACTTCGCAAGACGTTACTAGAACGTGGTGGAGCTTCAACACCAACACATGCATGTATGCCAGGATGTATCATTCGTTGTTCAAATGTTTTTGGTGATGAAGAGGGAAATTATGTTACAGGGCCAATGGAATACGAGAATATAGGGTTACTAGGTTCAAACTTAGATATTAGTGATCTCGATGAGATTGCAGAGTTAAATCGACTTTGTAACGAGTATGGAATTGATACGATTGAAACAGGTGGAGCTCTCGGCGTATTAATGGCACAAAACGTTATTTCATTTGGAGATGCCGAAGGGGCAATCGCTGCTCTAAAAGAAATTAAAGAAGGAAAGCCACTTGGTAGAATTATCGGTAGTGGTGCTGAATTGGTTGGGAAAATTTACGGTGAACCTCACGTGCCAACAGCCAAAGGTCAAACGATGCCTGCCTATGATCCACGTGCAATTAAAGGACTAGGGGTAACCTATGCAACATCACCACAGGGGGCTGACCATACAGCTGGTCAAACGATTAGAGCACAACTCGACCATCACTCTCCAGAAGGGCAAGTTGAAGCATCAAGAGGCGCACAAACTGCCAACACAATCTGGGATAATCTAGGAATGTGTATGTTTAGTGCAGGAGCGGTTCAAGGCCGATTTGATAGAATCGGAGATTTAGTGACAGCGTACATTGGTGAAAAAGTTACAGGTGAAGACATTATTAATTCAGCAAAAGAAACGTTAAAGATCGAGCATGCTTTTAACAAAAAAGCTGGGTTTACGAAAGCGGATGATAAACTAGCAGACTACTTCTATGAAGAAGAAAATAAAGCTAGTAATACAGTATTCGACGTGTCGCAAGAAGAGTTGGAAACAGTTGGAGTCGATAGAGATGATCTTTAAGTCAAATTTTAAAGAGGTCGTCTGAAAATGAAAGTAAAAGTAACATCCTTTATTCCATATATAGAAGATATTAGTGGAGAATACGAGTTAAATAATGAAGTGACAATTGAAAAATTAGTTAACTCTTTAGGGTTAAAATGGGACCATGACGCGCTAGTTGTTGTTAATAGAGTGATTGTTACTGATAAAGCATTGAATTTAAACGATGGCGATCAAGTTGAATTATTAATACCAATCTCGGGTGGGTGAAACCTCATATGATATGCGGCTGTCCTATTGTAAAGTGTCATTCATCTAAGAATTGTTCGTTAAAGTTGTGTTAAATACAATCTTATAGTATTTTTCTTGAGGTGAAAAAGAATGTCAAGGACAGCCTTCTTATTTTTCCCAATAATAATCAGTGGTCAACGCTATTACGTTTGAGTTGATTATAGAAAATCGAACCTTTGCTTACACCAATGAGTGCCGTCATTGGTGTTTCTTTTTACTGTTTCATACTAGTACCACTTGAAAACTCTATAACATCGATTATCGAAAATGCATATTAGGAAATTTTTAAAGGGGGAGGTACATTCCATTCCTAAGAAATTAGTTTAATGTGAGTTTTGGGGTGATTTTTTGCAAATATCTACTATTCTATCCTCTGTTAGCATTATTTCCATTATCATTTCAATAGGAGTAATAATTGCAATGAAATATAATATTACTCCCAAAAGTTTCAGTTACTGTTATAACAACGATATTATCATTGTTAACGATTCCGGTTATTGCTTATGTAGGAAATTTATTCATGTTTTTATAATGTATCCTTGACATTTAAAGAGAGAGTGAAAATAAGAATAAATGCAAAAGAAGGTATGAAAATACTATGTTAAATCGTTTGAATAGAATTTTAGAGAAATTTATGCCTGTGCTTACACCAATGAGTGTAATCATTGGTGTTCTTATAACTGCGTGGTTATTGCCATTTACTTTTTTAGTTCCGTGGATTTTTGCGTTTATGACCTTTTCTGGAAGTTTAAACGCTAGTTTTTATGATTTGAAACGAGTATTTCTCCATCCAAAGCCAATTATCGTTTGCTTTATTATTCTTCATGTTGTAATGCCTTTAATTGCACTTGGAGTTGGAAGTTTATTTTTTCAAGGAGATCCCTATACAGTTACAGGGCTAGTTTTATCATTCGTTATTCCAACGGGGATCATTAGTCTTATATGGGTATCGATTTATAAGGGAAATGTCGCTTTAACATTGACTATTATTTTACTAAATACGATGTTATCTCCGTTAATTATTACGTATAGTCTACAATTGCTAGTTGGTTCAAATGTGCAAATTGATCAATGGGAGATGATGAGTGGGTTATTTTGGATGATTGTAGTTCCTTCAATTGTCGGAATGTTGATGAACCAACTCACAAAAGGGCGTGTGAAACAATCATTAAGTCCAAAGTTAGCTCCTTTTACCAAAATAGGTCTTGGATTGGTGGTAGCCATCAATAGTGCAGCTGTAGCCCCTTATTTAGCAGATGTTAGTTGGAAATTAATCTCAATAATTGTCACAGTACTATTTTTAGCTGCTGTGGGTTATTTGATTGGGTGGTTAGTGTCTAAGTTTATTTTTCAGTGGAAATATGAAGATCTTGTTGCAGTAACATTTAATAGTGGTATGAGAAATATTAGCGCAGGAGCTGTTATTGCTATAACATTTTTTCCTCCGCAAGTTTCAATACCAGTTATTTCATGCATGCTTATTCAACAATTATTAGCCTCGTGTGCTGGATTTTTACTTAATCGTTTTTCTACAAATAAATTAGAGCAGAAGGTAGTTAAAACTGGATAAAGTTTATATGCTTCAAAAAAATAAGCAAATTCAGGTTGATTTTACACAATATATATGACTTTCGGTAATGGTAATTATATTAAATTATTAATATTAGTATTTATTTACCGTGTTATAATTTAATGATAGAAATAGTGAGTGGATCTTATAAAACCAGTCTTTTTTACTAAACGTTTAACTAATATTTGTGGATGGAACTTGGATGTAACTTCAAGTTTTATAATGTAATTACTTTATAATAATACAAGTTAAAAAGGAGGAAAAACATGTACGACATCGCAATCATCGGTGCCGGTATAGTCGGTTTATCAACAGCACTGGCACTTCAAGAAAAATTTCTAGATTATAAGATTATTGTTATTGAAAAAGAAAAGGATGTCGCAATGCACCAAACCGGTCATAATAGTGGCGTGATCCATTCAGGAATCTATTATAAGCCGGGCAGCTTAAAGGCTCGCTTAGCTAAGAAAGGTAACGAAGAAGTGATTGCGTTTTGTGAGCAAAATGACATCGCTTATGATCGTTGTGGAAAAGTAATTGTAGCGACAGAGCAAAACGAACTGCCTTTATTACAGGCGTTGTATGATCGTGGTATTGAAAATGGATTAGAAATAAAACGTTTGGCAAAACCACAATTAAAGGAAATCGAGCCCCATGTCGAAGGACTTGATGCCATCCATGTTCCTAGCACTGGCATAGTAAATTTTAAACAAATTGCAAAAGTATACGCCCGAATATTTAAAGACAGAGGTGGTGACATTATGTTATCCACTGAAGTAACTGAGGTTTCTGATCTTTGTAACGGAAGCGAGATTACGACATCGCAAGGGAAATTAAAAGCAAAAATTATCATCAATTGTGGTGGGTTACATTGTGATCATATCGCTCATAAATCGAAGTTATTAACAGATATGAGAATTGTTCCGTTTCGAGGCGAGTATTTTGAGCTGAAAGAAGAGAAGAGATATTTGTGTAAAAACTTAATTTATCCTGTTCCAAATCCAGACTTTCCATTTTTAGGTGTTCATTTTTCAAGGATGATGGATGGGAGGGTGTTGATCGGCCCTAACGCTGTACTTGGGTTGAGAAGAGAAGGATATAAAAAAACGGATATTCATTTAGGTGATCTTTTTGAAACATTAACATACCCAGGCTTTTGGCGGGTTGCAAGTAAAAATATGAAAGAAGGTATGAAAGAAATAGTACGTTCTATGAGCAAAAAAGTACTTGTAAAAGAGTTGCAGCGTTTTATTCCTGAAGTAAATGAGAATGATCTTTTACCAGGAAAAGCGGGTGTACGTGCTCAAGCCCTCACTCGCAATGGAAAATTGATCGACGATTTTTACATGATCCATCATAAAAGAATGGTTCATGTATTAAACGCACCATCTCCAGCAGCGACAGCAAGCTTAGAAATCGGTCGTTATATTGCCAATGAAGTTGGTAAGACGCACGGGCCTGTGGAGTTAGTGTAGATATTGTTAAAGATCGTGCATCAAAGCAACTGGTTGATGCACGATGATACCAGAAAAAGTAAAAAGCGTGCATCAAAGCCTGCTTAGTTCCCGCCCTTTACTTCACCACCAAATACTCCTCATCACACAACTCTCCTAACTGCTCTAACGCATATTGCGTAATCATTGGAAGATGGTCGCTGCTATCCCATACCGCAGAAATCGAACTGTAAAAGCTCTCATTCTCCAAATCGATGGCTTTAATGTGTTGTGGAGGTAATAAACTAACCATGTCGCTCGGCATGATCGTCACACCAATCCCTTTGGCGATTAGGTTTGCGATCGTTAAAAGTTCGGGCCCAACCGCTAATACTTTTGGGATAAAACCAGCAGATTGACAAACTTGTTCTAGTAAAAAATATAATGAAGGCGACTGTTTTTTATCAAAATGAATAAAACTCTCGTCCTTTAGTTTACTTAAATCTAACGAGTGCTCTGAAGCAAGTGCATGCTGCGGAGAAACGACGAGTTGTAAAGGGTGTCTAGTGAACTCTACGAAATTAAGTTGATCCTCAACCAAACTTCTCGTATCTGTCGGCGTTCTAACTAGAGCGATGTTACACTCCTTTTCTTTGACCATTTCAATAGCATCTAGCGATGTCGTTTCTTTGATGTAAAACTCAATCCCCGGAAATTCTTCTTTCATCTTACATAATAATCCAGGTAATAAGTGGCTAGCTGCAGACGGCACAGTTGCTATTTTAATTGTTTTTTGTGGGATCATTTTTAATTGTTGCAACTCATCGACAACATGCTCAATGTTTTTAAATGAATGAATTAGATTTTTGTATAAGTACTCGCCTTCTTCAGTAAGAGTTACACTTCTAGTTGTTCTTATTAGAAGTTTAAAGCCGAGTTGTTGCTCTAACAATGTAATTTGTTGACTTAAGCCTGGTTGAGATATATGCAAATTACAAGCAGCGTGACTAAAATTTAAATATCGGGCGACTTCAAGAAAATAACGTAGTGCTAATAAGTTCATCCTAGAGCATCCTTCCTTTTTAAAGATAACGAACTGGCTAGGCGAAACGGATCATATGTCCGCAATGATCCCCGTAATTGCCCACGCAGCCTCTCGAACATCCCGAACATCCCGAACATCCCGAACATCCCAAACATCCCAAACCTCGCAATAGCACTAACCCGATCCTCAATCTATTTATAATCCCCCCTTATAAATCTATAACAATTCCGTATTTCTCTTATTTTTCACCTGGTGTTACGATTTAGCTAACAACAAAAACAAACGTTGAAGGAGAGGAACAAAGTGAAACAACAAAACGAAACAAAGCTAAACGTATTACATTTCGGACTAGGACCAATAGGTTTAGAAATAATGCAAAAAACGAGCGAAGTTCACCAGCTCGATATCGTTGCTGCTGTTGATATTGACCCAAACAAAATTGGTAAAGACATAGGAGAATTAATTGGAACTGAGCAAAAAGGTGTGAAAGTTACCGCTGGACTAGAGCAAATACCTTCCTTACCCAATGATGTCCCAAAAGTTGCGATCCATGCGACTGGATCAAACTTAGAAAATGTATGGCCGCAAATAAAGCAATTACTTGATCACGGATATTCAGTTGTTTCAACTTGCGAAGAACTTTCATATCCTTGGCATCGCTATCCGCAATTAGCTAAAGAAATGAATATATATGCTGAGCAAAAAGGTTTAGCAGTGATTGGTACTGGTGTGAACCCTGGCTTTATTATGGATACGATGACATTATGTTTTACTTCTGTCGTTAACGAAGTGAATGATATTAAAGTGACGAGAAAAGTAGATGTTTCTAAAAGACGTGTTCCTCTTCAAAAGAAGGTTGGCGTGACGATGACAGAAGAGGCGTTTTATAATCTTGCGAAAGAAAATAAAATTGGTCACGTTGGCCTTGAAGAATCAGCTCGCTTAATTGCTTACGGTTTAGGAATCGAACTAACATCTGTAACGAACACTATCCATCCAACGATTGCTGACAGTGATATTGAGTTAGCTTTAGGAAGCCTACAAAAAGGTCAAGTGAGTGGCCAGCACCAAGTCGTTGAAGCGAAAACGACAGATGGTCGAACGATCACTTTAGAATTAATCATGTCCGTCGCAGTTACCCAGGAAGACCGTATCGAATTAATTGGGAATGAGCCCCTTGAATTAGTCGTTCCAAACGGTATTTTCGGTGATACAGCAACAGCGGCGATGGCCATTAATACTGCTAAGCTTATCGGAACAAGTCATTTTGTAGGCATTGTAACGATGGCTGATATTAAACTATCTAGAAATTTAAATTTGGCAGCTAGTAAACTGATAACGACTTAAAAGAGTTGGTTTGTTGGAAAGGTCAGCCTATTTCAAGGACATGAGAGACCTTATTTCTTAGATTTTTTGAGTTTTTACATTTTCAAGGACACCAGAGACCTTATTCCTATAAAATCAGCAGATTTTACTTAGTTTTTTGCCAAATAAGGTCCCTCAAGTCCGTTAAATCTTATAATGCCGTTTTTTAAGTGAAATAACGGCTCTGGTGTCCGCTTGGATCAGCATGTTAGTCAGAAGGCCCAGCACAGCGAGCGAAATCGATTGAATTTCCCATTCTTTAATAGTGGCAACAAGTTATCATGAGAGTTATGTATAAGTAAATATATAGACTGTCTCATAAGTATTATCACCACATAAGGTTATCGATACTTTTTTGAGACAGCCTAAATTTAATAATTTAATGTTTTAGTATAGTTAGTTAAACCCAGCCGCGGAAACGCGATGCTTCGGCCATTTTACGAACACCGACCATGTAAGCGGCTAAACGCATATCTACTTTATGAGTTTGAGCAGTGTTGTAAACCTCATCAAACGAACTGACCATTTTTTTATGAAGCTTACTAGCAACTTCTTCTTCAGGCCAGTAATAACCTAAGTTATTTTGTACCCATTCAAAATACGATACAGTTACGCCACCAGAGCTTGCTAATACGTCAGGAACTAATAAAATGCCACGCTCTGTTAAGATTTTTGTAGCTTCAAGTGTTGTCGGTCCGTTCGCTGCTTCAACAACGACTTTCGCTTTAATATCATGAACATTATCAACCGTGATTTGGTTAGAGATTGCCGCAGGGACAAGAATGTCACAAGGAAGCTCTAATAATTCTTGGTTTGTGATGGTATTTTTAAATAGCTTTGTGACAGTACCAAAAGAATCACGGCGATCAAGAAGATACTCAATATCAAGACCTTCTTCTTTATAAAGCGCGCCATATGCATCAGAAATACCAATTACTATTGCACCAGCATCATGCATGAACTTTGCTAAGAAACTACCGGCATTACCGAAGCCTTGAACCACGACTTTGGCACCTTTTAAATCAATATTTTTGCGTTTTGCTGCTTCTTCAATGCAGTGAACAACGCCACGAGCAGTTGCTGTTTCACGACCATGTGAACCACCGAGAACAAGTGGTTTACCTGTAATAAAACCAGGAGAGTCAAACTCGCGAATTCGGCTGTATTCATCCATCATCCAACCCATGATTTGTGAGTTTGTAAAAACATCAGGTGCTGGAATATCTTTTGTCGGTCCTACAAGTTGGCTAATTGCGCGAACATAACCACGACTTAACCGTTCAACTTCAGCAAAAGACATCTCGCGTGGATCACAAACGATACCACCTTTACCACCGCCATATGGAAGGTCAACGATTCCGCACTTTAAGCTCATCCAGATCGATAGCGCAGTAACTTCTTCGGCATTCACCTCCGGGTGGAAGCGAACGCCACCTTTCGTCGGTCCAACCGCATCACAATGTTGGGCACGGTATCCTGTAAAAACTTTGACGCTACCATCGTCCATTCGAACAGGAATTCTTACCGTTAACATTCTTAGTGGCTCTTTTAACAACTCGAACATTTCGTTAGAATAGCCAAGTTTAGTTAATGCTTCTTTTATGACAACTTGTGTAGAATCTAGTAAGCTTGCTTTACTTTCGTCGTTCATTTTTTTCTTTTCACTTGTAGTAGTTGCTGTTGCTGTCATTTTATCCACCTCTTATTAGAATTGAATTTTTGTTTAGACAATATATTAACTACATATTTTTCCGGTAAACAGTCTCCTGAGAGTCATGATGATGTTATAAATTCCTTACTCACAGGGGAGTGGTTAATCTACGTAATGGTTTGGTTCCTTATGCTTTAAAATCTTTCAATTTAATTAACTAGCATACTTAAGTTTTTCACCTTGTTTCTTTGATTTCATTATTTGTATTACGACTAACGTTCCGAGTAGTGCAACTCCAATTAAATCAAAGTAAATGTCAGGGTAGATTAGCATTAATCCACCAACTCCACCTAGGATTCTCTCAATTACGTTCATTGGACGTAGTAAATATCCCATGACTCCAGATCCGATACCGATCATTCCGATTAAGGATGTTCCAATGACGAGTGTTCCTTGGACAAATGTCGTATCAATCAAGAATAATTCAGGTGAAAGTACGAATATATATGGAATTAAAAATGCCGCAATTGCTAGTTTTGATGCAATAACTCCAGTTTTAATTGGTCGCCCTTTTGATACCCCGCAGGCGGCAAAGGCGGCAAGCGCAACAGGTGGCGTAATATCTGCGACAATCCCAAAGTAAAAAGCAAACATATGAGCAGATAACAGAACTGCCATCGTAATTTCAGGTGCTCCAGGTTCAGATAGTAATAAAATAATCGCTGGTGCAGCCATTGTTGATGTAATAATATAGTTGGCCGTTGTTGGTGACCCCATTCCAAGAACG
This sequence comes from Anaerobacillus arseniciselenatis, assembly GCF_001865995.1. Taxonomy (GTDB): domain Bacteria; phylum Bacillota; class Bacilli; order Bacillales; family Anaerobacillaceae; genus Anaerobacillus; species Anaerobacillus arseniciselenatis. Next base: position 21,961 of record NZ_MLQQ01000026.1, read on the forward strand.
ATCGATGCAATCATTGTAAAGAACAATGTTAGTAATAGAATTCCGTTTGATAAATCGATTAAACCGCTCGCAAATTTTAAGCCGAGTCCAGTTAAGGTGACAACTCCGACGATCATACCGGCAGCAGCAGTAGCAGCGGCAACCCCTAAAGCTGTACGTGCACCATTTTCAAGTGCTTGTAAAATATCTTTGATAGACATTCGTGTTTCTTTTCGAATTGCCCCTACTAAAACGACACTTAAAATCCCGAACAAGGCAGCGCGAATTGGTGAAAATCCAGCCATTAATAAACCGATAATCACAAAAAGCGGTGCTAACAAATAAATCTTTTTCAACACTTCTTTTTTATCAGGAAGTTCTTCCTTGGATAAACCTCGTAAGCCAATTCGTTTAGCTTCTAAATGAACCATAATATAAATTCCAGAAAAATAAAGAAGGGCTGGGACTAAGGCAGCTTTTGCGATATCCCAATAAGAAATTCCGGTAAACTCTGCCATTAAGAAGGCAGCAGCACCCATAATTGGTGGCATTAATTGTCCACCGGTAGAAGAAGCGGCTTCAACCCCACCAGCAAACTCTTTACTGTAACCGGTTTTTCTCATCATCGGAATCGTAAAGGAACCAGAAGTAACAACATTTGCAACCGAACTTCCACTAATCGTTCCCTGTAGTGCACTTGAGAAAATTGCTACTTTTGCCGGACCACCTATTTGCCTTCCAGCAATTAAAAGAGCAAGATCATTAAAGTATTGCCCAACTCCTGTTTTGACTAAAAACGATCCGAACAAAAGGAATAGGAAAATAAATGTTGCTGATACTCCAATTGGTGTTCCTAAAATTCCATCTAATGTATAGTACATATGACTAATTAAACGTTCAAGACTAACTCCTCGATGCTCTAAAAATCCTGGCATGTAATTTCCGTATAGCGCATAAAACAAAAATGTTGTAGCAATAATGACGATTGGCAAACCAACGACACGCCTTGCAGCCTCTAAAACGAGTAAAATTGCAAGTCCACCGACGATTAAATCATGAGTATTGTACATTCCTGCTCGTTGAACAAGTTCACTGTATGCAATAGTCCAATACATACCTACATAGATACTCACTAAAACGAGAATACCGTCATATAAAGGTAAACTATTTTTCTTCGCTTTTTTAGTCATAGGATAAAGTAGAAAAATTAGCGCAAGAGCGAAAGTTAAATGGACAGAACGTTGAAGTTGTGATGCCAACTGTCCAAAAATAGCTGTATATAGTTGGAAACATGAAAATGAGATTGCTCCAATTGTCACAATCCATTTTAAAAATCCTGTAAATTGTCGAAACCGAGATTCTTTGTCATACTTTTTTAATAGTTCTTGTTGCTCTTGTTCCGAAATTTCTTCGTTTGTGTTTTGTTTGTTTTCTTGCAAGTGAAGCCCTCCCAACTTGTGACTTGAAGTACGTAAGTTTTTCTAATCACCAGTTTCTATCCACTAACCATCAGTTAGTAGTTAGAAACTGGTGGTTAGATGAATGAAATAGCCCGAGGTTCTAATACATGACCATCGGGCTATACTTTTAAATCGAGTTCTTACTATCATTAATATTGTACGAAAAGATTATTTTAAATTATTTTATACCTGCTTCTTCAAAGAATTTTAATGCGCCAGGGTGTAGGTCAATACTTAAACCTTCAAGAGCATTTTCTGGTGCAATACTAGTAGCACGTTGGTTAATCGCTACTAATTGATCCTTATTATCAAATAAAGCTTTTGTAGCTTCGTAAACGAAATCTTCTGGTAGGTCACTTGAAACAGCTAACATTGCTTTTACAGCTACAGTCGTTGTTTCACCAACACCAGGATATGTGTCAGCAGGGATCGTATCTTCAACATAGAAAGGATACATTTCAATTAACTCAGCAATTTTATCAGCTTCGATGCTAAGAAGTTTAACCCCTCTAGTCGCCGAAAGTTCAGTAACAGCTGCTGTTGGAGCGCCAGCTGTTACGAATGCCGCATCTAACGCACCGTCTTGAATACTAGAAACTGAGTCTCCGAATGCTAAATGTTGAGAATCTAAATCGTCAAACGTTAAACCGAAAACTTCTAATACTTGGCGAGCGTTTGCTTCAACTCCACTTCCGGGAGCTCCTACAGAAACTCTTCTTCCTTCTAATTCAGAAACACTAGTAATGTCGCTATTTTCAGGTAATACGATTTGAACTGTTTCGTTATATAAAGTTGCCATTCCTTGTAAATTATTAACTTGACTACCGTCAAACATCAATTCGCCGTTATCTGCGTAATAAGCGATATCATTTTGTACGAATGCTAATTCAACTTCTTTTGAACCTAGTAGGCGCATATTTTCAACAGATCCCCCAGTTGTCTGTGCGGTAGCGCTTACATTTGTATTATCACTAATAATTTGAGCAATTCCTCCACCAAGTGGATAATAAACTCCAGATGTTCCCCCAGTAGCAATAATTAATTGACTTGGTAAAGAAGAGTCCCCAGCTTCTCCACTACTTTCGCTACTACCACATGCAGCAAGTCCAATGACAAGTGCTAAGGCTAGCATTGCAAATAATAACTTTTTCATGTAAATATCCCCCTTATAATTTTCGTTTGAAAGTTCAAACTTCTTAAACGATTATAAATATAAGGTAATAGGAAGTTACAGAAACCTACAGAAAAAAACAATACTTTTTTACAATATTGTTACATCATTCTAAAATTAACCATTTTGACAATGTTTTGAGTTGATTTGGAGTGGTTAGTTTGTTTGTTAGTTGGCTTGTTGGTTAGTTAAGTGGAAAGTTGGAAGGGTGGAAAGGGACCGAGGGAATGATTTCACTAGTATTTTAAGGTTTTATTTACGTAGTAGATGGTGACGGTGTACAGCAATAAGGGTTTATATGAAAATAAAAGAGGGTGGGACAAAACAAAGTGTCAGACACCGCTAGACACCGAATATAGACATATGATAAATCTTTACGTCTATATTTAGTAGGATCCGCGTGGTGTCAAACACTTTTGTCCCACCCTCTTTAAGTATTTCTTTGGCAACACTAACGTAACCGTTAATTAAAAGAATATTGTACAATTTTTGGGGAAACGGCGACATGGAGTGTTACACAATATGGGAAGACTGTGCACAAATGCGGATTGGTGCAGGGATATTACAATTTATGTAAATTCCGCGTGTCAAAACGCCGATTGATGTACGTATTTTACAGTTTCTGTAAGATTCTCTCTTCAAAACACGGATTGATGCAGAAATATTACAGTTTCTGTAAAATTCACGCATCAATACGCCGATTGATGCACAGATATTACAATTTATGTAAAATGCACGTATCAAAACGGCGATTGGCGCACGGATATTACAATTTATGTAAAGACTACGCAGCAAAACGTCGATTGATGTACAGATATTACAATTTATGTAAAATACACGTATCGAAACGGCGATTGGCGCACGGATATTACAGTATTTGTAAAACACGCGCATCAAAACCATTGATAAGCGAGTGTGAATTCCAGTATCTGTTAAACGCGCTCGTCTAAAGCATAGATAAACGAGTCAGTTTTACTTCATCCGCCCTTGAATTTCTACGTAAAACGCATACAAAAATTTACGAATATTAATTCTCGGGTTACGCGTAGAGTTTTTTTCATCTAGTTCATTCATTTTTAAGCGTACTTCACTAAAATCAAAAAACTTTGATGAGTATAGTTCGAATTTAGGATTCATATAGTCAGTTAAGCCTAAAGAAGCTAGGTTTGTAAGTGCTTGATTAATCGCACGCCGAAGTCGTTGTTCAAAAGCTTTTATTGCTTTTTCACTCGTATCTAAGTTTTTTCTTTGTAGAGCTTGGACATATAAAGTTTTTAATGGAATATTTTCAAAGTGTTCTTCGCTATGTTTTAGTAGTTTCATTAAGTCCATCACATCTAAACTTCCAGTTTCACCTAAAATTCCGAGGTCCGTTAAGATTTCACGCATAACCGCTTCCAAACTAGGTTTTGAATCTATAGATTGCTGTTCGGAAAAAGGAAACAGTGATAGACTTTCTTGGATTGTACGTAAAGACTTTTCCATTTTAATTTGTTCGATTACTTTATTAATGACAGATTTAACCTCAATTTTATTAATTGGTTTATGAATAAAATATTCGACACCAACTTCATACGCTTTTCCGACCATATCTTTATTTTCGATTTGCGAAATCATAATGAATTTGCCAGAGAAATTCATTTCTTTTAATTGTTGCACGGTTTCAATACCATCTTGTCCAGGCATAAGTAAGTCGATAAGTACGACCGCCGGTTGCAATCTGATGATTTCTTTGACTGCTTCATGTGGTTGTTCATTATCACCGACTACTTCACCTAATAATTCGCTGTTAATGATGCGTGCTAAAATTTTTCGTGTAGAAATGTCATCATCTAGTATGTAGTAGTTCAACATTAAACGTCACCCCTTTGCTTCAATCACTGATATTGGCAGAAGCATTGTAAAAGCTGTGCCCTTTTCGTCTGATGACACTTCGATCGTGCCACCTAATTCTTGAACCATCGACTTTACGTGTGATAAGCCGATTCCTGTAGAAGCTTGTCCACTGTCATCAAACTTCGTTGTATAACCAGGTTCAAAGATCACTTCTCGTTCGTCTTCATCGATTCCAACTCCGTTATCAATGACCTCAATAATATGATGAGAGTCTACTATACGAGTATTAATTTTTATATGCCCTTCGCTTGAGAGCGCTTCGATCGCATTTGCGACAAGGTTATTAATAATTACTAATAGTGGGTAAACAGGTGCAACATTGAAGTTGCTTTGTTGGTTTGTTGAGAACTGAACCTCTTTTTGTAAAAACTGCCCGTATTTCTCGTTAGATTTAATACTTAAATCGATAATATCTGATAAACTAATCTTTTGTTTACGATCCTCATGCTGAATGACTTTTTCAAGTCCAGCTAAAATGCGCTGGTTGTCTTTTTTTACTTCGTGTAACTCTTGAGCGACGGTTAGAGCTAGTGTTGAAACTTCTTTTGGTAGTTCAGATGTTTTTAATTCTCTGTATAAATGATGCCCTTTGGCCGTAACACTTTCAATGTCATTAAGTGTTTTTCGTAAATAAAACCCTTCAATATAAAGTTCCGATAATATTTTTTGAATGTGTTCAAAACGTGTGTGCTGCTCTTCGTATACGGCATTTAATTTATTTGCTTGAAACATCGTATATAAACCGACGACAAAAATGCTTCGAATGATTGCTACAACTAAAATGAATAATGTTTTTTCAAAAGAGCTAGAAGCATAAGCGGGTGAAAAAGAAAAAATAATTATGATTTCTACAAAATTGGCAAAAGCATCACAAAAAGCTCCAAAAAGAACGAGTAGTAGTGGTTTTTCGTAAAACTTCTTCTCCATCATCCATCCGAGCAGAAGTGCAAATGTAAAATAATAGCCGATGATCGGGCTATGTGTTTGTAATGAAGCGAAAAAAGAAAAGGAATCTAGCACAATATAATCAAGTCCGATACGAAAAATCGTCGTAAAAATTCCAGTGACAAGCCCTGTAATTCGATAGGGAACTTCTTTATAAAAAAGCAACAAAAAGAAGAAACCAGCACTCCCTAACCCGAAACGAAAAGAACTATCAAATGGATTGATTTTAAATTCTCCTAAGATCGCAGTGACAATGATAATGACTAATATTTTCGTAACGATACTTTTGTTCACAGGCGACTTCCTTTCTAACTTTCCTACTGCTATATAAAGCTTTTTATATCTATCATTATATCATGTAAAAATTATAGAATCGCTATGTTATGGGAAATTGGTAGTTGCTCTATTGAAGAAAGGTGCCATTTTTATAAATGTAGGTATATTATCTATGAAGGGTATTTTGTAATATTTTTACAGTTAATGTAAATTAAATGTAAATTATTTGGTTAGAATATACGGTACAAACTTTTTTGACTTAAAAGGAGAAACTGTATGAAACATATCGTGATGGTGGTTATGATATTAGTACTTAATATTAAGGGAAAAACATGGCGTAACTTCCCTAAGTACTATAAAAGCATATTCTATGCCACCCTTTGTAACGGGTTATATTATTATTTATGCAAAAGGTTTCTTGTGTGGGAGTTTAAGCCTGATGGAATTGACTGGCGAATTTTAAGAGGACTACATATGTTTGTTGTCACTCCGTTATTAATTCTTTTATTTTTATCTAAATTTCCAAAATCATTCACACAACAAATTATACATATTATAAAGTGGGTATTCGGTTCTTCACTTTTTGAGTACATATTAGCGAAAAGAAATATGATTAGCTTTAAACATGGTTGGAACATATTTTGGTCAGGGCTTTTATATTTGAAAATGTACTTATATAGCTTTTTATTCATTAAAAGACCACTTTTTACAACCGTTCTTTCTCTAAGTTCCGTTCTTTTTTTTATTAAGCGGTTTAATGTTCCATTAAATAAAAGGTTATTAAAAGGACCTATGTTTTTTTTGTTTCGTAAAAAGCAGTTTAATTGAGTGAATTTCATAATTACCAAAACGAGTCACACTAAACAATATATAGTTTGCGAACGGTTTTGACGCAACTATATATTGATCTTAGTGACGAGTATAATGAATTATGAAATTCATTAAATTAAGTTACAACGGAAATATTATATGTGATAATTATAGGTAATACGCAGAGATAGCATTTTTTTTAGGAGGAGAGATGTTTCAATGAAAATCGTTATTGCGCCAGATTCATTTAAAGAAAGCTTAACGGCGTTGGAAGTAGCAAACGCTATTGAAGATGGCTTCAAAGAAGTATTACCGAATATCAATTATGTGAAAGTTCCGATGGCTGATGGTGGTGAAGGAACGGTTCAATCGTTAGTAGATGCGACAGGTGGAACGATTGAAAGAGTAACTGTAACAGGACCTTTAGGGGAGCCGGTTGAATCGTTTTACGGGTTGTTTGGTGACGGAAAAACGGCAACGATTGAAATGGCTTCTGCTTCAGGACTTCATCTTGTACCTAATGAAAAACGAAACCCTATGTTGACGACGACTTGGGGAACAGGAGAATTAATTGCCGCCGCACTCGAAAAAGGTGTTGAAAAAATCATTATCGGCATTGGTGGGAGTGCTACAAATGACGGTGGTGCTGGGATGGTTCAAGCGTTAGGTGGTCGATTATTAGATGCTGAAGGAAAGCAAATTGCTCTTGGCGGAGCTGGTCTAAAGAGCCTTTCACAGATTGATGTTTCGGCTCTTGATCTACGTCTAAATGAAGTCAGCATGGAGGTAGCTTGTGATGTAGATAATCCGTTAACTGGTCCGAAAGGTGCTTCAGCTATTTATGGGCCACAAAAAGGAGCGACAGAACAACAAATCACTGAGTTGGATAAAAATTTAGCAAATTATGCGAAAGTCGTTCAACGGGATTTAGGTAAGGATATTGAGGATGTTCCTGGTGCTGGTGCAGCTGGCGGATTAGGTGCAGGTTTACTGGCTTTTTTACCCGCGGTATTAAAACGAGGTGGAGACTTAGTCGTTGAGGCGACAGGATTAGAGGGTGAAGTTCGTGATGCTGATTTAGTAATTACAGGTGAAGGCGGGATTAACCATCAAACAATCCACGGTAAAACACCAATTTGTGTAGCAGAAGTGGCCAAAAAGCACGGAGTCCCCGTGATTGCCGTAGCTGGAAGTTTAACGAATGATTATAAAAATGTTCATGACCATGGAGTTGACGCCTTGTTTAGCATTGTCCCAGGGGTTGTAACCTTAGATGAAGCTCTTCAAACAGGCTATGAAAATGTGAAAAATACAGCGAGAAATATAGCCGCGGTTGTTAAATTATCGTTCCACAAATTTTCCATTAAATAAAAAAAGCGTGGTTGAGCTAATAATTGCTCAACCACGCTTTTTAGTGAAATTATGCTTCTGATGATTTAGCTAACGGCTCGCCAATTACCGTGTTTTCTTTGACGGGAAGTAAAGCTTCCGTTTCAGTTTCGACCGTTAGATCATCATCTCGTAAAATTAAATCTCGGTTACGGTAAAGTAAAAATGCAGCAAGTCCGAACGAAAGTGCATCAGAAATTGGGAAAGCCATCCAGACGCCGTTAACCCCAAAGAAATGCGGTAAAATTAATACGAGTGGAATTAAAAACAATAATTGTCGTGACATGGATAAGATTAAAGCTAGCTTAACTTTTCCGAGTGCTTGGAAAATTCCACCACAAACGACAGGGACACCGATAAAGAAAGCCGTCGCAAATAATATGCGAATCGCATCTGTTCCTGATTTAATCACTTCAGCATCCGACGTAAAGATCATCATAAAGTATTTTGGGAAGATCATCATAATGATAAAAATGATGGTTGAAAGTAGTGTAGAAACTTTTAGACCGATCCATACCGTTTCTTTTAAGCGAGTGAACTTGTTAGCGCCAAAGTTATAGCCGACAAGAGGTTGCATTCCTTGCATGATGCCAACAAGTGGCATAAGCATGAACATCGAAATCCGTTGCACGATTCCGAATAAACCGACGTGGAACTCGCTGCCGAAACGGATGAGCATTGTGTTAATCGAAACGACCATAATTCCGCCAGCTGCTTGTTGCATGAAACCAGGTAAACCGATCGCAAATACTTCTTTAATAATTTTATACTTTGGAGCAAGGTCTGCGATTCTCAGCGATAATGAACTTTTCCCAGTTAAGAAATAATGAAGAAAAATAACCGAAATGACACCTTGCGACAAAACAGAAGCGTAGGCGGCTCCTCTTACGCCCATGTTAAACCCGAAAATAAAGATCGCATCTAAAATAATGTTAAGAACCGATGAAATAATCATAATGTTCATCGATAGTTTGGCATTACCTTCAGAACGGACGATGGCGTTTGTTGCAAAACCAAAAGAAAATAAAAATGTACCTAGTAAAATTGGAAACATATAATCTACGGAGTAGCCTAGTATATCAGGAGTTGCCCCAAATAAAATTAACATAGGCTCTAAAATCGTAAATGCTGCAATCGCACCGATAATAGAAACGAAAATAATCATTGTAATAATGTTACCAAATACTTGGTTTGCTTCTTTTTCTTTTTGGGCTCCGAGGAGACGCGAAATAACAGAGGCGCCCCCCATTCCCATCGCTACCGATACAGCCATAATGATCATTATGACAGGGAAGGAAATCGTTAAACCTGCAACAGCAGAAATTCCGACGGCGTAAGAAATAAAGATAGTATCAACGATATTATATAAAGCCATAACAAACATCCCGACCATCGCTGGGACGGATAAATTTTTCAATAACTTCGGAATAGGTTCAATTCCTAACCGCTCACTTTGATATTTTTGTTGCATTTCTTTTTTCCTCTCTTTTTCTATGTCTATTCTAATGAATTTCATAATTATTATTCTCGCCACTAAGATCAATATATAGTTGCGCCAAAACCATTCGCAAACTATATATTGCGTGATATGGGTCATCTTAGGTTATTATGAAATTCACTCATTCGTCTAAGTTTTGTTTGATTCGTTTTAGCAAAGTAAGTAACTGATTCTTTTCATTATCAGAAAAACCTTTCATTAAATCTTTTTCCATATGTTCTGTTTCTAACCAAAGAGTTTCTTCAAGTGCTTTGCCTTTTTCTGTTAACACAATGATTTTTGTGCGCCGGTCTGTTTCACTGTCATTTTTTTCTATTAAATCCTTTTTTAATAGAGAGTCAACAATACCATTCATTGTCGATCCCTTTACATATAAGCGGCTTTGTAGCTCTGACTGGAGTTGGTCACCGTAATTGATGAGCATAAAGAGTACTTTTGCTTGCGCAACGGTTAGGGCAAACTCCGCGAGTTTTTGATTATAATTATTTTGCAAAAAATGTGCGGCCACACCGATATGGTAACCGACTCTATCATCTATATTCCGTTTCACGAAAGGTTAGCCTCCTAACTAATATGTTATATATTGTAACAAACTAACAAGCTAGTAAGCAACAAATATATATAGTAGATACTCGGATGAAGTTTTATTAACTGCCTCTTTTGTATGAAAATAAATGACGGTCGATTTTTCAGAACAAGCCTCTAAAGTCGGAACGAATTTACAGCGCAGTGAGGGAAATCGACCGGAATATTTTTATATTGGATGGTGACGGGAAATCGCCATGTAAAAGTTGGACTGTTGGTTTGCTGGTTAGTTGGAAAGGGAAACCTTCAAGTAATATTGTTATAATAAAATGTAACCTTTTGAAATTGTTAACGACTAACTAAGTGAAAAAGCAATAAACAAGCAATTAGAAGGAGGAAAAATAACATGAAAAAATTTTTCAAAGTTTTATCAAGCGTCACGTTAGCCACTTTAATAATCGCTGCTTGTGGTACAGCTGATGATAATGAAAATGTAGGTGGAAGTCCAGACACTGGGTATGAAGATTCAAATGGAGATGTTATTTATGATGGGGATCTCGCAATGGACCTTATAGCTAATGAAAATGGTGCTGTTACCTATGAATTTCAGCTTACAAATCAAACAGAAGAAGATATTGATTTAACCTTTTCAAGCTTACAAGAGTATGATTACATTCTAAAAGATGAGGAAGGAACTACAGTTTTTCAATATTCTGATGGCAGAATGTTTGGTGAAGCGTTTGTAGAAAAAACAATTGAAGTAAACGAAACTTATGCTGTAGAAGTTGATTTATCAGATGCGTCACAAGCGTTAGAAGATGGAACGTACACGTTAGAAGTTTGGTCAGTAGCTAACGAACTAGATGGTGTGAGATCAAGTAAAGAGGTAACTCTCTTGCAAGAAACTGGCACCAATGGTGAAGCTGTAATTACAGAGACCGGTACTTTCGTTGGTCAAATTGACAACAATTCAGTAGAATTTACTGACGTTGGCGGAGAGCCAAGAGCATTTCGTTTAACTGAAGAAGTAAGGGAATTTCTCGATGTTGTTCAAGAAAATGACGCTATCATATATAGTTATTACGAAAATGAAGACGGTCAACTGATCTTAACTGAGGTAATTGTTGATTAACGTTTAAGGTTAAAGTGAATGTTAAAGGAATAAAAGTAACCCCTAATTTATCCTCCTGGCGTGGATAGATTAGGGGTTTTGTCTTTGAAATTAAATGTAGAAAAATGACAATAAAAAAAATAAAAAATAGCATTGAAATTTTTTTTCAGTATTGTATAATGTGTTTAAGAAATAATTTTTCACTAATAAACAAATGAAAAAAATATTTTTCGAAAGCGATTAACTAAAAAGGTGGTGATTATTATTTTAACAAATATAATCATGGGTGTGGTATTAATACTTTTTTCCATCTTAGCGTATACGCAAACCGGTGACATGCCGTCTCAGTCTGCGATGTTTCCTCGAATTGTTTTGTATGGGATAGGGATAACAGGGCTATTGATGATTGTAGATACGCTCATTAAAGTGAAAAGAGGGAAAGCGACGAATGATTCGAGTTTAACGCTAAATTCATTTATCTTTCAAATATTAATTCCTGGTGCGTTCCTTTTAATTACTTATCAATTGCTAACGATATTTGGGTTTTATATTTCTGCATTCTTCTTAATTATGGTTGTGTTCTTTTACCAAACTTATCGGGCAAACAATATTAAAATTACTGGAAAACATTTTTTAAAAGGATTAATAGTTGCAGTGCTTATTACCGCAATAATGTATATTATTTTTACTTTATTATTAGGGCTACCTGTACCAAGCGGCTCATTTTTTAGGTAATGTATGAAAACGCTTTAATATTATATCTTTATAATATTTGAGATTAATAATTAAAAATATACTAGATTTCCTTAAAGGGGGTGTTTTGCTTTTAGGAAAGGCACGAAGAACATATTAACAGTTTCTATTTATTAAACTTATTATACAAACATTTATAGGGGTGAATTACAAAATGAAAAGAATAGTATTTTTATTAGTTTTAGCATTAATGTTAGTAGTAGTTGCAGCATGTGGATCAGACACAAATCAAGAAGCTAGTGGTAATGCAGATGAAAATCAACAAGGTAGTAATGTAGAAGAAAACAATCAAGATAGCACAGTAGAATATCCAACTAAAAACATTCAAATTATTGTTCCTTATAGTGCTGGTGGCGGTGGCGACACTGTAGCTCGTATTTTAGCAGATGCTCTTAGTGAAGAATTAGGAAAGCAAATTAACGTTATTAATAGAGAAGGCGCTGGCGGTGAGATTGGAATCGCTGAGATGGCTAGAAGTGAAGCAGACGGCTATACATTAGGTGTTTTCGGTTACCCAGATAACTTCGTGTTAGAAAATACGAGAGATACAGACTTTTCATTTGATAGTTTTGAATACTTAGCTGCGTTTGACGATATGCCAATGGGTATTTTTGCAGGACCAGGAAGTGATTTTGAAACAATTGAAGATTTAATCGAATTTGGTGAAGCAAACCCTGGAAGTATCACTTTAGGTGAGTCAGGTGCTTTAGGATTATTACACATTCTTGCATTCTCAGATATTATCGGAGTTCAAACTACTCCTGTGACATTCTCTGGTGGTGGAGAATTAATGAACTCATTATTAGGAAACCATGTTGATTTAGCTTCAACTTCATCTATGAGTCATGATTCAATTGTAGATGCTGGTGGACACCCAATCGGTTTTGCCGCTCCAGAAAGAATGGCAATGTTCCCAGATGTTCCAACGTTCAAAGAATTAGGTTTTGATTTAGAAATGGGTGTTTCTCGTGTACTTGTAGCTCCAACGGGGTTACCAGAAGAAGTGAAAGAAGTATTAACAACGGCTTTAGACAACATCGGAAATGACCCAGCGTTAAAAGAAAGATTTGAAGCTGCAGCATTACCGTATAGATATTTAGGTAACGAGGACGTAACGGAATTTTTAAATCGTTCTAATAGCGTACTAGAGCCTGTTATTCAACAAAACATTGATAGATTTAAAAACTAATCGGGAGTAAAAACTCTGTGGACGGTGTCCCAAAACAAAGTGTCAGTCACTTTAAGACACTAAATATGGACGGATGGTATAGTAACTGTCTTTATTTGGAAATATTTAAAGTGATCTGACTCTCGTGGGACACCATCTATGTTTTAGGAGGGGAAGAAATGGATGCATTTCAAATATTTTTAAATACACTCTCTCCAAGTGTGTTAATCATCATCTTCATAGGTGTATTGATCGGTATCATCGTTGGAGCCATCCCTGGACTTAATGGGGCGATTGGAATTTCATTATTGCTACCGATGACATTTGCTTTAGAGCCACAAATCGGTCTCCTCTTATTAGGTGGAATTTACATGGGGGGAATGTATGGTGGTTCGATCACTGCAATATTATTAAATGTACCTGGAGATGTTGTAGCAGCCCCTGCAGCGATGGAAGGCTACCCTTTAACTAAACAAGGTCGGGCAAAAGAAGCGTTATACTATTCTATTTTTTCAAGTATGTTTGGTGGATTTATTGGTGTTATCATTCTTATTTTATTCACACCACCATTAGCAAGTTTCGCCTTAAAGTTTGGCCCTGCAGAAATGTTCTTTATAGCTCTAAGTGGTTTAGTTATTATTGGAGCATTAGGTGGGAACCTTTATAAATCTGCATTTGCTGTTTTATTTGGATTATTTATTAGTACGATCGGTGTAGATTTAATTGCAGGATCGGAACGATTTACGATGGGGAGTGCGGACTTAAGATCTGGTATTTCTGTTGTTCCTGTTGTACTTGGACTATTTTGTTTGGCTGAGATGTTTTTGAATATCGGTAAAAAATCAAATGAAGTTACCACGTATAAAGATCAAAGTATTAAAAGAATGACAGTAATTAAAGATATTGTGAGACAAAAGTTTCTCGTACTTAAATCTTCTTTTATCGGTACATGTATCGGTTTATTACCAGGTGTAGGTACAACTTTAGCTGTATTTATGTCTTATGGTGAAGCAAAAAGGGTATCGAAAAAACGTGATCAGTTTGAAAAAGGGAATACAGAAGGAATTATTGCAGCAGAGTCAGCGAACAATGCAACAGTAGGAAGTTCGATGGTTCCACTACTTGCACTTGGAGTACCAGGAAGCCCAACGACTGCTATTATTGCAGGTGCTTTAATTATTCACGGAATTATTTTAGGACCTAGTTTATTTGTACAAAGACCTGATGTTGCTTACACATTCCTTTATGGAATGCTGCTTACCGTAGTTGCGATGGCAATCATTGGAGCTGTTGGAATAAAGTATTTCTCTTATATTTTAAAAGTAAAAATGGAATATATCGTTCCAACCGTTTTAGTTTTCGCGCTTTTCGGTGCGTATAGTTTAAGAAATAGTATTTTTGATGTTTTTATTGCGATTGTTTTAGGAATTGTTGGGGCAATTTTCAAGAAAATTGCTGTACCATTAGCACCGATCATTATTGGTGTTGTACTAGGCCCACTTATTGAAACAAACTTGGCACGCTCAATGGTCATTGCTGAGGCACGCCAATTGTCGTTGCCACATTATATGTTAAGTAATCCACTTGCTATCTTTTTGTTAGTAATGGTAGCCGTTCTTTTTGTAGTAGTGATTAAGATGAGAACTAAGACCGAGTAGTGCATTAAAACAAGAATAATATAGCTGTTCGAGTAAAGGGTTCGCTTTCTCTTAAGGTGAACTCTTTCGTTTCAATAATTAGTAATAGAAGTAAGTTGTAATTTATTTAATTGAGTGAATTTCATAATTACCAAAAATGAGCCACATCACGCAATATATAGTTTGCGAATGGTTTTGACGCAACTATATATTGATCTTAGTGGCGGAAATAATGAATTATGAAATTCATTAAATTAGTAGATTAAAAGTGTTATAAAAATGAAACTAAACCTTAATATGGAGTTTCGAAACTTTACTTATACGTTTGTTTCTCAAAAGCTCGTATTAAGGAACAATATATTGGAGGCATTATTATGAAAATCGGTTTAATTGGTTTAGGCAAAATGGGCTTAAATCTTGGGCAAAATTTAATTGACCACAATCATGAAGTAGTAGCATTTGACGTAAATCAACAATCAGTAGAAGAAATGGTTAAGCATGGTGCTCAAGGGACAACTAGTTATAAGGAACTTATTGAATCGTTACAAATGCCAAGAATTATTTGGATCATGGTTCCCCATCCAGTAGTAGATTCAGTCATTGATGAGATCACTCCGTTTTTAGAAAAAGGAGATATCGTTATTGAAGCTGGGAATTCACATTATAAAGAATCAGTTCGTCGTTACAACCATTTAAAAGAGTATGGAATTCACTTTATGGATGCCGGAACTTCTGGTGGAATGGAAGGGGCTCGTAATGGAGCCAACTATATGGTTGGTGGCGATAAAGAAGCTTGGGAAATTGTTGAACCAATTTTTAAAGATACAGCTGCTGAAAATGGCTACTTATATACAGGTGAAGCAGGAAGTGGTCATTATTTAAAAATGGTTCATAACGGAATTGAATATGGAATGATGGCAGCTATTGGTGAAGGGTTTGAAGTACTAGAAAAAAGTCAATTTGATTATGACTATGAGAAGGTCGCTAAACTTTGGAATCATGGGTCGGTAATTCGTTCATGGTTAATGGAGTTAACAGAACAAGCATTTTCTAAAGATGCGAAATTGGACGGAATTAAAGGAGTTATGCATTCTTCAGGTGAAGGAAAGTGGACAGTGGAGGAAGCGTTAGATTTACAAGCAGCTACTCCAGTCATTGCAATGTCACTATTAATGCGTTACCGCTCATTAGATAGTGATACGTTTAATGGAAAAGTTGTTGCCGCTCTTCGTAATGAATTTGGCGGACACGCTGTTGAAAAAAAGTAGGGTGAACTTCTTTCGGGAGAGTTGAAATGTTTTAGGGAGGGGCTGTCTCATAAGTGTCTGACACTTATGAGACAGCTCCAGCCCTATTTAAGCTCACTGTGATACATTATCAGGTCGAGGTTTTATACATAAAAAAACGTATATGGAGGTAATTTAAGTGAAAATTTTTATTGATACTGCCAATGTTGATCTAATCAAAAGAGCACATAAGATAGGGGTTTTATCTGGAGTTACGACAAATCCTTCGCTTGTTGCTAAAGAAAATGTGAAATTTGAAGATCGTATTGCAGAAATTTTGCAAGCAGTACCTGAGGTAGAATCGGTTTCTGCAGAAGTATCACCAAACGCAGTGACAGCTGAAGAGATGATAGCTGAAGCAAACGAGCTTATTAAAATTAACGGTGGAGATAAAAACGTAACGATCAAACTACCGATGACGTTAGCCGGGTTAGAAGCGACTCGTTATTTAGCAGATAAAGGTGTGAAAACCAACGTTACTCTTATTTTTACGGTTAACCAAGCGCTTTTAGCGGCTCGTGCAGGGGCTACATATGTATCACCATTTTTAGGACGTTTAGATGATATTTCTGAAGATGGCGTTCAACTAGTAACGAAAATTGCTGAGCTATTCCGCGTTCACCAGGTAGACGCGCAAATTATTGCCGCATCTGTTCGCCATCCAGATCATGTGACACGTGTTGCAATGGCTGGTGCGCACATCGCAACAATTCCTTTTAGTGTAATAGAGCAATTGGCAAAACATCCGCTTACTGATCAAGGAATTGCAAAGTTTGCTGCTGATTGGGAAACTACAAAAGTTTAATTAAAATATTTAATCATATGGCAAAAGAACGCTATTAACTGAGTGAATTTCATAATTACCTAAATTGAGCCATATCTAACTATATGTAGTTGCGATCGACTTTACGCAACATATAGTTACCCAATGGCGATAATATTGAATTATGGAATTCATTAAACTAGCTAATAAAAAAGACGGGGCTGTCCCAAAACTAAGTGTAGACACTTATGGGATAACCCCGTCTTCTTATTTTTCATAAGAAGGGATGAAACGTCCCCGCTTTTCAAAGACTTCTTCATAATCTGTTGCTTCTTTAAGTGCTTTTTCTTCGGTCCGTATACGCACGGAAAGTACGAGTGCATTAACGATCGTAAAAACGACTGCTGTCCAATACGCTTGAAAAATAAGGGGAAACACCGCAATTTCAGTAAAAACGATGACGAAGTTAGGGTGACGAATATATTGGTACGGCCCTTTGGCAATCACTTTGGCTCCAGGAAGCACCATAATTCTCGTATTCCAAAACTCTCCAAGGGAAGACAGTGCCCAAACACGCCCGAATTGAGCGATTAAAAAAATAAAAAAAGGGACGATCGACCAAGCGACAAATTTTGGTGGGTGGACCGTTACCTCCACTAATAGAGATAAGAAAAACATCGTATGAAGTAAAACAAGATATTTGTAATGTTCTCTGCCTACTTCATAGCCTCCTCGTTCTTTAATCCACACAGCATTTTTATTAGCAATTATTACTTCAATTACACGTTGGCAAATGACGATTACAATTAATAAGTAAATACCGAACATTTAATGTACTCCTTTCCATTGTAGTAATACGAGTTCGGAAGAAAATCCTGGTCCTAGTGCAGCCATAAGTCCATAATCTCCTTCGTTATGTTGTTTTTTCATGATTTCTTCAAGGACATAAAGGACGGTCGGTGAAGACATATTTCCGTGCTTTTGTAAAATTCGTTGACTTTCACGGGTCATTTTTTGATCAATCTCAAGTACCTCTAGGTAGGCATCGATTACTTTCTTTCCACCAGGGTGAGCAATAAATTCGGTTAGATCATTGATTTTTAAGTTCATTGTCTCAAGAAATTCCTCTACATTTCGTCGTAGCCATTTTTTTATAATGTTAGGAATATCTCTAGAGAAAACAACGTGTAATCCGCTATCCTTCATTTCCCACCCCATTACATCTTCAGAATTAGGCATTAGTGTCGAACGGGACTGTACGAAGGCAGGTTGTAGGGGCTGTGCAGTTAGATCGCGTATTGACGATTCGTCTCCGGTGATTAAGGCACAGGCGACGCCATCAGCAAATAAAGAAGTACCGATTAAATTACTTTTTGTAAGGTCGTTTCTCTGAAATGTTAGGCTACAAAGCTCAACGCAAACAACGAGTGCATTGGCTGTTGGGTAAGCTTTACAATATTCAAAGCCACGGGCGATGCCACTTGCGCCTCCAGCACAGCCAAGCCCCCATATTGGTATTCGCTTCGTATGAGGAGAAAAAGGAAGAACGTTCATAATCCTTGCCTCAATACTCGGTGTTGCCATTCCAGAACTAGAAACGAAAATAATTGCATCAATGTTAGCTACATCTATTTCTTGTTTCAAAAAAAGTGCATTTGCTAAACAAAGATTGATCGCCTCAACGCCGTATTTTGTAGCAAGCTCAATATATAAATCGTTCTTTTCTTCAAGAGAATGGTCGACACGAAACCACTCGAGCGGCATTGCAAATTGACGTTCTTCAATTTGTCCATTAGAAAAAGCTTTTAATAGACGCTCAATATCTTGGAAGTTCTCACTAAACAGCTCTCGGGCAAATTCGGTTGTAACGTCTTGCTTTAATGTGTGTGGTGGTTTGAACGAACTAATCGATGTGATTTGTGGCATATCATTCACCTAACTTTACTTTTTAAGTTTCAGTTACGTTATAATTTCCAATTTCTTCTTCGGTTATGTAAGTTGAAAAACATTTTCGTAACAACTGTGATGCAGCAAACGAGCTTGGAGTGGAATTATTATACAATTTGTCCACTCCAGACGGACAAAAAGGGGTAAATGTCTTTTTGAGGTGTCTGACACCACTAAATGTGAAATTAAATTTCACAAATATTCAAATTTAGTAAAAAAAATTCGGGAAAGCCTAGAAAAGAGAAATTTTATTTCGTATAATTAAATTAACAAAAAATATTTTTTCTTTTACAAAAGGGGGAACTAAAATGATTCACGGTGTGATTCCGGCAGTACTTACACCTTTTACGACTAGTGGTGAAGTAAATGAAAAGGCTTTACGTGAATATGTTGATTTTTTAATTGATAAAGGCGTTCACGGATTATTTCCGTTAGGAACGAATGGGTCAGGACCGCTTATGTCAGTGGAAGATCGAAAAAAAGTGATTTCAATTGTCGTTGAGCAAACGAATAAACGCGTACCTGTGATCGTCCATACGGGAGCGATTTCTACATCCGAGACAATCGAAGTTACCTTACATGCCGAAAATGCAGGGGCTGATGCAGCGGCAATTGTTACTCCATGGTATTTCCCACATGATGATGTTTCATTACAATTGCATTTTTCAGCAGTTGCTGAAGCTGTTCCGAATCTTCCAATCTATTTATATAACATTCCAGGAAATGCAAAAAATGAATTAAAACCGAAGTTAATGAAAAAACTCGCAGATCAACATGCTAACATTAAAGGTATTAAAGATAGCTCTAAAGATTTAGCAAGATTACAAGATTACATTGCCACTTTAGGAGAAGGTTATGACGTAGTTGTGGGAACTGACGCTTTAGTTTATCCAGCTCTAGCCATGGGCGCAACAGGCGTAGTCTCGGCGGTTGGGAATTGTTTTCCAGAAATTATGGTTGAGTTGTATGAAGCTTACAACGCTGACGACTTAACGGAAGCAAAAAAATTACAATACCGTGCTAATCAAGTTCGAGATGCCCTGAAATTAGGCTCATATATTACTCCTTATTATGAAGCATTAAAACTTCGAGGGATTGATGTTGGTGAAGTGAAACTTCCGCTACGACCGTTAACTGAAACCGAAAAAGATAATTTAAAAACTGCTTTAACAAATCTTAACTTATTATAGAAAAGGAGACGATCAACGATGGAAAATAAAATTTCGCAAATTGCCCCATATACGAGAGCAATTTTAAAGGCACACTTATGTTCATGTGGTGTCGATTATAAAAGTATGGATAAACCAGTCATTGCGATCGCAAACTCTTGGAATGAAGTCGTTCCAGGTCATGTTCACTTAAGAGAACTTGCTGAGCGGGTAAAAAAAGGTGTTCGTGAAGCGGGGGGCTTACCGCTAGAGTTTAATACGATTGCTGTTTGTGATGGAATTGCGCAAGGTCACGAGGGGATGAAATATTCACTACCGAGTCGTGAGACAATTGCTGATAGTGTTGAAATTATGGTGAAAGGACATGGAATGTTTGACGGAATGGTCGTTTTAAGTTCTTGTGACAAAATTGTTCCCGGAATGATGATGGCTGCCGGGCGCTTGAATTTACCATCTTTAGTCGTTTTAGGTGGTGTCATGCCAAACCATATTAAACCGTACGAATCTAAAGCGGCGAGAAAAGACTTTTTAGCAGGAGAGCTTGATGAAGAAGGATTAGTTAAAATTACAAATGAGTATTATCCGAGCGCAGGTGCTTGTCCGTTCCTAGGGACGGCGAATACGATGCAAGGGCTTTCTGAAGCGTTAGGAATGGCACTTCCAAAAACGTCTTGGATGCAAGCTCTATCAGATGAACAGTTAGATGCTGCCGAAGAAGCAGGTCGTCAAGCGGTTGAATTAGTCAATAAAGGGGTCACTCCTAAAGACATTATGACAAAAGAAGCGTTTGAAAATGCGATTTCTGTATTACTTGCAATGGGTGGTTCGTTAAACGCTTGCTTACATTTACCAGCCATAGCTCATGAAGTAGGAGTGGACCTACCGATCGACCTTTTTGATGAAATCAGTCGTAAAGTTCCATTCCTTGCAGGAGTAACTCCAAATAACAATGAATATACAACCAATGATTTACAGCGTGCCGGTGGAATGCCAGCATTAATGCAAGAATTACGTTCGCTACTACACACGGATGCTTTAACAGTTAATGGCAAAACGGTTGCTGAAAATATCGAAGGTCACGACGTACTTGATCGTGAAATTATTTATCCATTACAAAAACCAATTACCGAAGAAGGTGGTATCGCCGTTCTTAAAGGAAACTTAACAAAAGACGGTGCCTTAATTAAGCAATCGGCGGTTTCAAAAGATTTACTTACTTTCTCAGGCCCAGCAAAAGTCTTTAACTCAGAAGAAGATTTTGTAGCTGCTTACGAAGCCGATAACATCTTTGAAGGAGATGCCGTTGTTATTCGTTATGAAGGTCCTAAAGGAGGGCCTGGTATGAGGGAATTACACCGCTGTACGGAAGTGTTAGGGAAGTTTGAGCGAGTTGCCTTAATTACTGACGGTCGTTTTTCTGGAGCTAGTGCTGGTTTATCAATTGGATACGCTAGCCCAGAAGCAGCTGAAGGTGGTACGATGGCCTTGGTTGAAGATGGCGATATGATTGACATTGATATTCCAAACCGTTCAATTACGTTAAACGTTTCAGATGAAGAACTATCACGTCGCGCAGAACATTTAGAAATCTTAAAGCGTGAAGCGAGTAAATATTTACGTATGTATGCAAATAACGCCTCATCTGCTGCAACAGGTGGAATTCGTGTTATTGACGAGGAAAATAAAACAAAAGAATACTCACTTTAAATATCGCAAAATAATAGGAAAAAGTGTGAAAAATGGCTCAGTTCAAAACGAACTGAGCCATTTTAATTTGATTAGATATTTCAATACTATCGCCATTAAGTATCTATATGTAGTTGCGTAAAGTCGTTCGCAACTACATATAGTTTGGTATGACTCGATTTAGGTAATTATGAAATTCACTCAATCGGGTGCAAATTAACCTCTTAAAAAGACATTCGTTGAAAGTTAGCCAACGCCGAAAAATGTGGCTTTAATGCAAAGTATAGCTGTCGATAAGTCTTGTATAGTTCTTGGTATACTTCACTTGATTCACGATTTGGTTCAATCGTTTGCTTCATTGGGATAGATTTTTTTATAGCTTCTAACGATGACACTTCACCTATAGCAAGAAGTGCAAACCAAGCTGCGCCCCATGCTGAGCTTTGATGGCTTTCAGGTACTTGAACAGGGTGACCGAAAATATCAGCAACGATTTGTAACCAAAGTGGTGAACGAGCAAAGCCACCACTAGCGTATAAATTAACAGGCTCACCAGCTAACCGTTCTAACGCCTCGCCGACACTATAAAGGCTGAATACAACCCCTTCTAAGCCAGCACGGATCATATGCTCTTTTTTGTGTGCTAAAGTAAGTCCGATATAGCTCCCTCTAGCATTCGCATCCCAGTAAGGCGCTCTTTCTCCATTTAAAAAAGGTAAAAATAAAAGTCCATTAGAACCCGGTGATACGGTGGCAGCTCGCTTTGTTAATAAGTCATATGCACTGCCCCCGTTACTTAATGCTAGCTCAACTTCTTTTTCTCCTAATACATCTCGCATCCATTGAAAAGCGATACCACCATTATTTGTCGGTCCCCCCATGATCCACAAATTATCAGCAACACCATAGCAAAAGATTTCTTGTTTCTCATCAGTTTTTGGTTTTGAAGACATTTGTCGTATTGCACCGCTCGTGCCAACAGTGATGGCAACATCACCAGGTGCAGTGGCGCCGATCCCTAAGTTTGCTAACGGTCCATCACTGCCGCCTAATACAAACGGTGTATCAGCTTTTAACCCCATTTGCTCTGCTATATCTATAGGTAACCCTTGGCAAACTTCTGTTGGTGGAACAGGCTTAGATAATTGTTCACGGCGAACACTTGCAATTTCTAACACATCATCGTCCCAATCAAATGAATGGATGTTAAAAAGACCAGTAGATGAAGCGACTGAGTAGTCAACAACTGCTACACCGAACCATTGTAAAAGAAGATATTCTTTAATAGAAACAAACATAGTTGCTTCTTGATAAGGTTTGTAGTCGTTTTCCTTCATCCAAACTAACTTGCTTAACGGAGACATTGGATGAATTGGTGTCCCTGTTTTTAAATAAATATCCGTTTTTCGTTTTAATCTTTCAGCTTGTTTTACACTTCTTCCATCTGCCCATATAATTGATGGAGATAGAGGCTCATAATGATTATTAAGACAAATGAGTGAGTGCATAGCCGATGAAAGACCGACTGTACAAACTTGTTCTTTTTTTGCATTTGCTTTTTTTACAACCGAACTAATAGAGGCGATTGCCGCTTTTTCAATTACAACTGGATCTTGCTCGGCCCATGACGGTTGTGGGTGACTAACAGAGTAAAGGCTTTCGCTTTCTGCTACTACAACTCCGTCTTTTTTAAATAAAACTGCTTTTGCACTTGTTGTTCCAATATCAAGACCTATGACATAACTCTCCATTTAGTACACATCCTTATAGCCGCTTTAGTGAAATTGCATTTCGTACTTTTTGTAATGATTGTTGCATTAGCTCTCTGCGAGCAACACTTACATTAACGTAAAGAGCATCGATTATACTTAATTGCGCTAGTCGAGATGACAATGCTTCAGAACGGTACTCTGTTTCATCACTTACTGTATATAGTGGGATATCCACTCCTTGACTAAGAGGAGATTTCGCTAGCGTAGTAATCGCTATCGTCGTGGCCCCTGCCTCTTTAGCTACTTCTAAAGATTGAAGCATATCTTTGTTTGAACCTGAATGAGATATGAGCACAGCGACATCGTTTTTTGTTAATAAAGAAGCAGACATAATTTGTAAATGGGAATCGCTATAAGCAGCAGAGTGAATTCCTGTACGTAAAAACTTATGATGAGCGTCTTCAGCGACTGATCCGGAACCACCGTTCCCGTAAAACTCAATTTTGTTTGCATTAAGAATTGCTTGAACAGCCATTGGAAAATGGTCGGCTTCGATGACTCGCAATGTTTCTTCTAACGTACGGATATTAGACTTGAAAACTTTTTCGGCAATCGTTTTTTCTGTATCGTCCGCTTGAATTTTTTCATGAATATCATTAATTGGACTAACAACTTCAGAAGCTAGTGCAATTTTCATCGCCTGATAACCTTTAAAGCCAATGCGCTTACAAAAGCGGAACACCGTAGCTTCTGCTACACTTAAATCATCGGCAATTTGATTAATGGTAGAGTGAACAATATTTTGTGGATTATTTATTATATAATCAGCAATTTTTTTTTCTTTATCACTAAAATCTGAATAAGAAGATTTAATTCTAGCTATACAATGTGTTTGAACCATACCTGAGTCCTCCCAGTGAAAAATTATTTCTACTTATATCATATATGAAAACGGTTAATAAAAAAATATTTTTTCTTAAAAAACATAGAAAAAGAAAATAATTACCATAAAACTAGTGAGAAATGGAAAATTATTTCATGTGAAAACGAGGTATTTTACAAATTAAACACTATTTTCTTATAAGGAATCTATTTTTCACGTTGTAGTACAGACTTTCATTTTATAAAATAGAAGAAATTGAGTTTTGTTCGAAGATCCCATAAAGTGGCGATACATTGTCCAATCGCTTTTTTATTACAGAAAGTAACTAGTGTGTGAATTTGCGTAATTAAAAGTTTTATAAAAACTAGTTTCGCTGAACAATGTTTTTATTTAATTAAGAGGAGAAATAACATGACAATATTTATTCAAGTAGTATTACCAGTAATATTAGTATTTTTGATCGGATACCTCGTTCAAAAGTGGAAAAAGATGAATATTAAATCGATTTCTACGGTTGCGATTTATGTAATGACACCAGCGCTCGTTTTTCGTACTTTTTATACCGCAGAGCTGAATATACAACATTTATATATGGTATTTTTTGCAATTTTGTTACTGTTTTCGATTATAATCATCAATATCTTTTATGCAAAGATAAAAGGTTATACACAAACGACAGAAAGTGGTTTAATTTTATCCACCGCGTTTATGAATTCAGGGAATTATGGGGCACCGATTATTTTATTTGCATATGGTGAAGCAGGGTTTGCTTATTCCGTTTCTTTTTTAGTATTGCAAGCAATTATTATGAATTTTTTTGGCGTTTATTATGCGGCGCGTGGAAAAGCAACAATTCGAGTAGCGATCCGTTCCGTGTTAGAAATGCCAGCTACATACGCTGTTATTATGGCTATTTTATTAAAGGCTACAAGTTTTGAAATGCCAAGTAATTTATTTCAAACGATAGATATTATCGCAGACGCAGCCATTCCTACAGTTATGATCATTTTAGGGATGCAATTAGCGAACATTGAATGGGCAAAGTTTGAGTGGGGACATATTTCATACGGGGTTATTGTAAGATTAATTATTTCTCCGGTTATTGCTTTTGGAATTACATTAATGTTTCCTTTCGATCCGCTTCTTGCTAAAGTATTAATTGTATCAGCGGCAATGCCATCAGCAGCTACGATTGTGATGTATGCTGTCCAATTTAATGCACAGCCGAAACTCGTCTCGGCGATCACATTAGTAACGACGCTGTTAAGTATTTTTACGATTACGATATTGTTAGCTATATTAGGATAAAAATAGTTTAATAGTTCACGTGAAAACAATACATGAGTAGTGCAAAAAAGAGGCTTTCCAAAAAGAAAGTGTCAGACACTTATGGGACAGCCTCTTTTAGTTAGTTGATCTTAGATCTTAATAACTCCTACTGCGGTTAAAAATATAACGAAAATTGCAATCGGTGCTATAAATCTTAGCACAAAGATCCAAGCATGACCGATTGGAGAATCTCCGAAGTTTGAAGCTTCAAGTGCTTCTGACTTTTTCCAGCCCCAACCGATAAATAAAGCAATCATTAATCCACCGAGTGGAAGGAAAATGTTCGATGCAATAAAGTCCATACTATCAAGGATGTCGTTACCGAAGAAGGTAATGTCAGCCCATACTCCCTGACTTAAAGACGATGGTACACCGATGAAGAAAATAATTCCGCCAACGATGATTGCCGCTTTTTGTCTCGACCAATTAAATCTTCTCATGAAATAAGCTACAGCAACTTCAAGTAAAGAAACAGCTGATGAAAGGGCTGCGGCCGCTAGTAAAAAGAAGAAAAGTAACCCGAACAGAGTCCCTAAAGCCATTTCGTTAAAAATTTCTGGCAACGTAATGAAAACAAGCCCTGGTCCAGAGTCAGGGGCAATCCCAAATGCAAAAACAGCTGGGAAAATCATTAATCCCGCTAGTAACGCAAAGACTGTATCTAGTCCAGCGACACTTACAGCGGCGCTAGGTAGTTTTTCTTTTTTTGATAAGTAACTACCGTACGTAATTAGTGCTCCCATTCCTAGACTTAATGAGAAAAAGGCTTGTCCAAGCGCTGCTAGATAAACGTTAGGATCTTTTAGTGCACTCCAGTCTGGAGAGAATAAAAATGCCATTGCTTCTCCAGCACCACCTAAAGTTAAACTATATCCAGCAAGGATGATCACTAAAATAGCAAGGAGTGGCATTAAAATTTTATTCGTTGTTTCAATTCCTTTTTTAACACCGTTAAAGACTACTCCGATCGTTAGAGCCATGAAAAGAAACTGCCATAAAATTGGCTGGATAGGACTCGAAATAAAATTGACGAAAACTTCATATGTTCCACCGTCCCCATCAGTTGAAATCCCACCTGTTAAATAGCTCGTGAAATATTTAACCGTCCAACCGGCGATCACTCCATAAAATGATAAAATAATAAATGCTGAAGCAACTCCTAAAAATCCTGCAATGACCCAAGGCTTACCAGGGGCAACTGAGGAGAACGAGCCTACGACATCACTTTGAGCTCGTCTACCGATCGTAAATTCAGCCATTAATACTGGGATTCCAATGGCAATAATACATAATAAATAAATGAGTAAAAATGCAGCTCCACCGTTATCACCAGTGACGTATGAAAAACGCCAAATGTTACCTAATCCTACCGCTGACCCCATTGAGGCTAATATAAAGCCTAGCCGAGACCCCCATTGTTCGCGACTATTTTGATTCTGATTCACAAAAATTTCCTCCTTTAAACCGTTAAACCGATATAGTAGATATACTATAACATATTGTTCAGATATTTCTATATATTTTTATGATAAAATCTTATTAATTTTTTCCAATAATATATGGACATTAATAATTACTTGGATTTACTGATTCTTCGTACATTTTTGTATGAAAAAAAGAACGAGTAATTTCCTGAACGAGCCTCTAAAATTCGCTAGAAGTTTAAAGCGAAGAGAGGGAGATTGCTCGTTCTTTTACATATTAGATGGTGACGATTATTTTCATGAGCGTTTTGTATAAGAAAAAAGGTATTTTTCATCCATGACGCATTTTCTACATTTTTTCTTCAAAGTTTCTTCATAATTCTTATTTATAATTATGATTAATTGATAATGAATAGGAGGAAATAAATTGTTTAAGATGAAAAACATACTTATATTATTGATGTTCGTTTTTACGATTAGTTTTATTATCGGGTGTGCAAGTGACCCTGGTGAAGAAAACACTAGTGAGGTAGTGAACAATAACGAAACGCCAGAAAAAGAGGCTGACGATGTGACAGGTAGTGAGGAGGAACTTTCAAATAGTTTGGGAGGATTACTTCACTTAAATACGAAAAATGTTACACGTTTAAATAGTAATGATGCATTTGAAGTATCGGTGATGACGTCACAGATGATTTGGCCAGCAACACATGAAGCAAATCAACCAGGTACAATTATGCTTGCTCCATATGAAAATTGGCAGCTAGCGTTAGCGAGTTTAAACTTAGTGCATCATCCGAATGACGGTCCGTTATTATTTACTGATAATGGTGCCATCCCTGATTCGATTTTAGCTGAAATTGATCGTCTACATCCGAAAGGAAATGTAGAAGGAACACAAATTATGGTCATGGGCAGCTTAAACGTTGGAGAGCTAGATAAACTGAGCGATTATGAAGTAGTGGTCGTTGAGGTAGAAGAGGCTGCGGCATTTGCATATGAAATAGATCGGATTTATGGTGAACTGACGAACAACACTCCAAACAGTGTAATTATCGGCTCAATGGAGGAAAAGGGGAAAAAATTCACGATTCCTGGGGGAAGTTGGATTACTCATATGGATGAACCTTTACTTTACGTAACAGAAACAGAAATTCCTGAAGCGACAGTCACAGCATTAGAAAAGCGAGCGGGTACAGCGGCAATTTATGTTGTTGGACCAGAAAGCGTCATTTCTAATGAAGTAGTAGAAAAGTTAACTCAATACGGTGATGTTACTCGTATTTCCGGGGAAACGCCAGCAGAGTTAGCGGTTGAATTTGCCAAGTTTAGAGATCATGACACAAACTTTGGTTGGGAAGTTGTTAGTCCAGGTCACGGATTAGTGATGGTTTCTACCGAATTTCCAGAGCTAGCAATTACAGCAGCGCCATTCGCTCATTTAGGAAAACATGCCCCAATGGTTTGGTTAGATGAAGGTAAATTCACAGAAGAAATGCACATGTACCTAGAGCAATTAAAACCTACATTTGAAAACGAGCCGACAGAAGGTCCATATAACCACGCTTATTTAATTGGTGGTGAAAAATTAGTTCCATTTAATGTTCAAGGTTATATTGATGAAATGCTCGAAATTGTTCCTGCTAGTGGTGGTGGACATGGAGATCACGGTGCGCATGGGCACTAAAATGTGAGGGATATACAAATTTCCACAAATGAATAATATACACATAATATGATTTGATATTTCTGTATACAAAATGTTTAAACCTAATATAATTTCACTTAAAGATAAACAATATTGTCTATAATAGTTGATTTGATTCGGAGGAGCTCATTGTTGAGTTCCTTCGAATTTTTTCGTTTCTGGGTGAATATTTATAGAGATTTTTTCTAAAAATTTTGTGATGTGAGGGGATGAACTGGCAAAACTCCCCAATAATTTGGCGGTTTTTATGAATTTTTGCAGGATTACCCTCGGAAACTCTGCTAAAAGTGAGTCTAATTGAGGTTTTGCACGTACAAGACCGATGGAAGTGTTTTCATTATGGCTAGTGCCTATATATTGCTGAATTACGCAAATGCTAATGTTTGTATTTATTAGTGTTCTTTTGGTATGCTTCAAAAGTCATTTTGACAAAATATATTTTTAATACTTTAAAACTAAGGCTTCGCAAAGTGAATATGTACTAAAATAGTATTGCTACTTTGCAACCACTAGAGCAATTTTTATTTAGTGAAAGCCAAGCTGTGTTAAATCACTAAGGAGTGCAGAAAAATGCTAGGAAAACTGAAAGTAGTAACGATTCTTTGCTTAGTTGTTGTGTGCGTATATATTGTGGTTGAAAACAATAAGCTACAAGATGAGTTAACTATTTTAATAGAAGAAAATGAAGAGATGTATGTCGAAGTAGAAGAAATTAAACAAATCGTCTCGCTGGATGGTCTAACTGAGCCTGTCGAGACTTCTTATTATTCATGGGAAGATTCTAAGAGACTTGCTGCAAAATTTTATGATGAAAGTGATGGCCGTTTCCCGGAAGAATGGGGCTTGTTTTTAGCTGAAAAAGCAAAAGAGCGTTCCATCGATCCGTACATTTTATTTGAACTAATTAGAGTTGAAACAGGTGGAACGTTTGATGAAGATACGGTTGGGCCGCAAACGAGGTTTGGTCGTGCCTACGGGTTAACACAATTCATGGAAAATACAGGCCCTTGGATAGCGGGCATGGCAGATTTGCCCTATGAAAAAGACTTATTATTCAATCCATATTACTCTATCGAATTAGCTACTGTTTATTTAGACTTCTTATACGACCGTTACGGAGATTGGGACCATGCATTAACGGCCTATCATCGCGGAATGTACGGCCTTGAGCAGTTTAAAAATAATCAAGGGACTGCCAAAAGTTGGTATTCAGAAGAAATTCAAGAAAAAGCCAAACGCCTTGAAATGGTTGCCATGAATTAGGTTGTCACCATTTTGGTGTCTGACACCGCCCGTGGACATTTGGCCAATTTGTCCGTCTCCAGTGGACACTATTCGGTAACTTAGTTAGATGCCCAAAAAACAAGTGCATTTCTCCACCTAAAAGGTAGAGAATGCACTTGTTTTTATTCTACTTTATCCAGAGGTGATTCTGTTGGTCCTTCTATAATATCACCATCAATGGAATACCGAGAGCCGTGACATGGACAATCCCAAGATTTTTCACCGTCATTCCATTCGACTTCACAGCCTAAATGGCGGCAAGTCGCATCAACAACGTGAAGTTCGCCATCTTCATCACGATAAGCACCGCACTTTTGGCTGTTCATTTTAACGTAAGCTCCTTCACCGTTGGCAATATCTTCAGGATGCTTGTCGTCCATACTAAATTTGCCTTTAACAAATTGATAGGCAACGTCGGCATTATGCTCAAGAAATCTTTTTACATCAGGATCAGCGTGGAAACGTTGTGGTGTATATAGTGATTCGTAAGGGCTGGTCCCTTTCGTGATTAAATCTGATAACACCATTCCAGCAGCTGTTCCGTTCGTCATGCCCCATTTACGATAGCCTGTCGCAATATAAATATTTTTAGAGCTAGATGTAAAATGGCCGATGTATGGAATTTTATCTAATGTATAAATGTCTTGTGCTGACCAGCGGTAATGAATGTCTGTCAATCCGAGCACTTCCTTGCCAAAATCAGCAAGTGCTTCATAATGCTGCATCGTATTTATCCCGTGGCCTACTTTATGACTTTCGCCGCCGAGGAGAAGTAAGTTACTTGTGCCGATTGGTGTTGAGCGAACAGACCGCGTTGGCGATTCAGCGCTTAAATACATGCCACCAGGATATGGTTCATCACTTTTTACAGCAACTACGTAAGAACGTTCTTGGTACATTTTTGAAAAGTAAAAGCCAGCAGCATCGTAAAACGGGTAATGTGAACAGCAAATCACTTGTTTGCTCGTGATCGTTTTTCCATTACGGGTCATTACTTTCGGTTGAGCTCCCTGTTCAAGATCAACCGCTGTCGTATTTTCAAAAATTTGTCCACCGTTTTGTTGAATAGTTTCAACGAGTCGAAGTAAATATTTTAACGGATGGAATTGAGCTTGACGTTTCATAACCAACGCTTTTTTCATCGGAAGTTGCTTGAATGGCATACTGTCTACAGTATCACCAGGGATTTTCAATTTTTCATAAGCTCTTGCTTCATTATCAAGTTTACTTAACTCTTGATCACTGTTCGTATAAATGTAGGCATCGTGCTCTTCATAGTCGCAATCAATGTTCAGTTGACCAATCGTATTTTTAATAAAAGCGCGGGCCGAGTCTGTGGCATTATAATACATTTTTGCCTTCTCTTCACCAAAGTGATTGATAAACTCATCGTAAATGAGTCCGTGCTGGGAAGTGATTTTTGCTGTAGTATGTCCTGTCGTTCCGTTTAAAATAGAGCCAGCATCAATTATTGTCACTTTTATACCTTCAAGTGAAAGTAAGTAACCGGCGGTAATCCCGCTTATTCCTGCACCGATGATCGTCACGTTGGTCGTCATATCTTCGTTTAAAGGTGGGAAGGAAGGAAGTGTTAACTTTTGATGCCAATAAGGGTCTGGAAATTGTGGCCAATGCATATTTGTCATAGTTATATCCTCCAAATTATAGTTACAGGGCTATTTTTTCCTAAAATTAAAAAACAATTAATGAATTTCATAATTCAATATTGTCGCCATTAAATATTTATATTTAGTTGCGTTAAACCTCTCGCACTACATATAGGCTGATATGGCTCATTTTAGGTGATTATGAAATGCACTCCAATGTTAGAAAAATCGGTGGATTCTTTTTAGTGGTAGATGTAAAATAAAAAAATACGTTTAAAAGGTGGTAGATAGCATGATTTTTTTCGATATTGACGGAACACTTCTAAATGAAGATAAACAATTACCTGCCTCAACGAAGAAGGCAATTGAACAGTTAAAAACTAGTGGGCACAAAGTAGCTATTGCTACAGGGCGTGCGCCATTTATGTTTAAAGAGTTACGTGAAGAACTAGGAATCGATACGTTTGTCAGTTTTAACGGACAATACGTTGTTGCTGAAGGTGAAGTGATTTATAAAAATCCTCTTCATAAAGAAACGTTAAAATCATTGATGGAATATGCAGAAAAAAATGAACATGCATTAGTGTTTATGGATCATGAAGATATGAAGGCAAACATTGAGCACCATTCAAATATCGAAGAGAGCATTGGCACATTAAAGTTCGATCACCCGAAGTTTGATCCGGGCTACGTGAACGATCGCGAAATTTATCAAACGCTTCTTTTTGTTGAAGATGGGGTAGAAAAACATTATGTCGATACCTTTGATCAGTTTCATTTTATTCGGTGGCACCCTGTATCTACGGACATTTTGCCAGCTGGTGGCTCAAAAGCAAAAGGTATTGAGCATGTCATTCGTCATTTAGGGTTAGCTAGTGATCAAGTGTATGCGTTTGGTGATGGGCTTAACGATATTGAAATGTTGAGTTTTGTTGAGAATAGCATTGCGATGGGGAATGCCCATGAAAAGGTGAAAGCATCTGCTAAGCATGTAACGAAGCATGTTGATGAGGATGGAATCGAGCACGGCTTGAAGTTAGTCGGTTTGTTGAAATAGCGCTATTAGGAATTGAAAATTGAAAATTAAAAATTGTTGGAAGTTCCTCTGTGATGTTAAAAGCGCCCGTATTGTAATGAGTTGCAGTACGGGCATTTAATTTAAACTGTGCTATATCACCGTTCAGCATTATTGAGCAAAAATTCCACAAACTAATTAGGGGTGTCTCAAAATGAAGTGTCAACCACTTATGAGACAGCCCTTACTTTAACAATGATCTGTAAATTGTCGATTTGCTCGCGCTTTTAAAACTACTGTCTATCAATTGCCAAGCTTTTGCCATCCAGCTTCTTTAGGGTGGCGTAACGCTTCAAGTACTTTTTGCGCTTCATAGCCAATGGAAAAATCGTACAACTCGGCCGTTTCACCGTTCACAGCTTTCACAAACTCTGATACTAGAGTATTTCCGTTCGCCTCAGCGACTTCCAACTCTGCTAAAACGTTACCTGTTTTAGCACCGAGTAGCTGACGCCAATTGCAAAGCTTAATCGTACCTTCGCTTCCGTAAACAGCAAATTCAAGATGCTCTTCACCACCGATGTTAGCTAAACCATCAATGAGCACCGAAGTTCCATCTGCCAGTTTCATTTCTGCAATAATCCCGTTTTCGCACAACGCTGGGTCATCAGGAAACTGTAACTGAGAACGTACTTCGGAAATTGGGCCAAAAATTCGTTGTGTAGCTTGGATCCAGTGGACACCAACTTCTAAAACGTAGCCGCCTTGCTCGCGACCGGCTACCCAGTCACTTTGTTGCCAAAGACGTGGCCAATGTGGGAAGTGCATTATTAAATTAATACGACGTAAATCACCTACATACCCATCACTAATTAATCGTTCAAACTGTTGCAAACTCGCTTGATAATTTAAAGGGAAATGCATCGCATGAACGAGTCCACTTTTTTCAACCGCCTGTAACATTCGTTCCGCTTCTTCCACCGAGTTTGCTAACGGCTTTTCACATAAAATGTGCTTTCCAGATGCTATCGCTGCTAATACAACTTCCTCATGAAACTTAGGGGGAACTGCAACATAAACGGCATCAAGCTCATCGAAACTTAACAATTGTCGATAATCTTCATAAGTTGCTTCCACTCCGTATGTATGAGACATCTCTTCTAAGCGCTTACGAGAAGTGTCACAAAATGCTGACACAACAATATCATCACGCTCAGCAAAAATTTTCATTAAGCGCTCGCCAACAGCTCCTAGTCCTATTATGCCAATATGTATTACTTTCTTTGTCATTTTCATCAGCTCCTTGTGCACTTAAGTAGTGATCTTTTTAAACGTATAGTTACCATTTTCATTTTAGCGGTTATCCAATAAGTATGCTAGCCTCGTCAACCAACATCAACAAAATATCAAAAAGGCAAACGAAAATATTGAAAAAATAAAAGATAAAATTGCAAAAAATCATTGGCGACCTGAATACCATATCGCTCCTGAAGAAAAATCTCTCGCTTTTGGCTAATTAATGACACTTTCAAAATGGTAGTTACAACTAACGAAAAGTAAGGTAGAATAATTGCATAGTTATCATATAAAAGAGGGAGGAAAATTATGAAACAGAAACTATTAGCAGTTGTTCTTCTTGCTTTAATCGTTTTCATCGCAGCTTGTGGTTCAGACGATGGAGCAGCTAATATTGAATTTTATGACACAGGGGATTTTAACATTGAATTATTAGATACAGAAGGTAATACGGTTAACATTTCTCCGGACGGAAAAACGATTTATGCATATTTCACGGGCCCTAACTGAATTGTTTGTATTCAACAGCTAGTTGAGCTGGAAAAGTATGCAAATAATGAATTGAAAGATGTGAAACTATACGCGATTAGTGTTGCATCTCCAGAAGAGCATGTGCAAATTCAAAATACGTTTGAAGTGGGCAGTTTTGAATTTCTAACAGACCATGACTATGAATTTGGTGATAGGTTTGGTTTTATTGATTTTAATGAAGGTACGATTGAAAGAGGTTATGTAGGCGTAAACCCAGCCTCTCAAAATATGATCGTCGAAGTCGACTATGAAGTAGGCGATAATATTAATACTGTATTACGTCATATGGATGAATTATAAGATTAACCTTTAAAAGATGTTCTGTAGCAAAGATCTAGTCATCAGTGCTAAATAGAGACGAGTTAGTTCAACAGTCTTTATTTAAATCTCTGCTGAGCTTTGTTTTCGGGGCATCTTTTTTATGGTTAGTTGGTTGGTTAGTTAGTTAGGTAGTTGGCAAGTGGGAAAGCGTCCATGGTAGTTTTGATTTATTTTAAAAATTAAATGAGGAGCTGATAACATGAACCCGATCATGGCACACCGTGGATGGTCGAGCCGAGCACCGGAAAATACGTTAGCTGCAATAAAATTAGCTGTCGACGAAGACTGGATCCATTCAATTGAAATCGATGTACAACTTACAAAAGATGGAGTACCTGTCATTATTCATGACTTTCACGTGGATCGTACAACAAATGGAACGGGTCTCGTTAAAGAATTAACATTAAATGAGTTACGAAAATTAGATGCTGGTTCATGGTTTTCTCCAAAATTCAAAGCCGAAAAAATCCCGACATTAGAAGAGGCTCTCGAACTTAGCAAAGGGCGAAAAAGGTTGAATCTTGAACTGAAAACGGCAGGTGATATGTACCGGGGCTTAGCTGAAAAGGTTGTACGGTTAGTAGAGAAGTTTCAAATGGAGAATGAAGTCATCATTACATCTTTTAATCATGAAAAACTAAAGCAAGTTAGGCAGGTAACTTCAAATATAGAAATAGGTTTAATTATCGAGGGGAATCCGCCGTTACTAGACGAACAATTACAATACATAAAAGCAAATACAGTTTCCATGTCGTTTAGGTTTTTAACTCCATCGATTGTTGATCACCATTTAAATAGCGGGAGAAAGCTCGTTGTCTGGACACCAAATACTTTGGGAGAGATAAATTTCGTGAAACAACTATCTAAAAAAATAGAGATTTGTACGAATTATCCAGAGCGAGTTTTAAGTTCACACGTTTAAAAGGTCCAATTGACCGCTCTTGAATTATGAAGTATTTGTGAAAATGGGTGCACACTTATGAAAATATAAAATCCCTACACTAAAAAACGTTGAATTATCAACATTTTAAAGTGTAGGGATTTTTTTATACACAATTACGTTTTTTCCCTACAAGATGTACACGTTTTTCTGATAGTGAAGAATATCACAAGTGTTGCAAAATAAAGTTAACAAACAGCAACAAAGAGCAATAAACCAGAAAAGCTTTCCAATAAGTTGAAAGTTTTATGTTCTTTGTGAAATATTTCACAAAGACATCGACAGAAATGTTACATTTAACATGTATTAAGAAAAGGAGGCGAAAGAAGACAAAATTAATAGTTTGCTAAGGAGGAACTAATATGTTAACAAACATCGGAATTCCAGGGTTGATTTTGATCTTAGTTATCGCACTTATAATTTTTGGCCCGAAAAAGCTACCGGAAATGGGTAGAGCCGTAGGTGACACTTTAAAAGAATTTAAGAAGTCTACTAAAGAATTAACAGCAGATGATGAAGGAGATAGAAAATAAAATTTAATATTTAAAACACAAAATTCATCGTCAACCGCAAAAAAAAATGTTAATCACGCCAATGATTAACAACAAAAATTTAAAAAAATATTCAATTTCATTTTACCAGATAACTAGTTAGAAAGCATCAATAAATAGAAAAGAAATGCTAATACAAAAAAATCAATTATAGAGCGAAAGCATCATTATATGGAGGTGGAACTTGTGAAAGTAAATAGAAGAAATTTCTTAAAAATTTCAGCCGCTAGTGGACTTTTCGTAGCTGGGGCGACACAAACAAAACCAGCTTTAAATGCTTTTACCAAAAGCACGGAGGCCTCATCAAAAAATGAACCACAAGGTGAATGGAAAGCAAGTGTTTGTCAAGGCTGTACTGCTTGGTGTGCCGTTCAAGTTTATATAATTAATGGTCGCGCAACAAAAGTAAGAGGGAATCCTCATGCAAAAGCAAATCATGGTCATTCATGTGTTCGTTCGCATATTGCGCTTCAACAAGTGTATGATCCGGATCGTGTAAAACAACCCATGAAAAGAACAAATCCGAAAAAGGGGAGAGATGAAGATCCAGGGTTTATACCAATTTCTTGGGAAGAAGCAATGGATACGATTGCCGATAAGATAATGGAGCTTCGTGATAATAACGAAACTCATAAGTTTTCAGTGTGGCGTGGGCGTTATACAGCTTTAAACGGAATTTTATATGGAAATATGCCGAAGATTATCGGTTCACCAAATAATGTTTCTCACTCATCGATTTGTGCAGAAACAGAAAAGCATGGCCGCTATTACACAGAAGCTTATTGGGGTTATGCGGACTATGATCATGAAAATGCTTTTTATGAAATTTTATGGGGAGCTGATCCTATTGCTTCCAACCGCCAAGTTCCGCATACAGCAAGTATTTTTGGTAAGTTAAAAGATCAAGCGAAAATTGCAGTAGTAGATCCAAGGTTATCGACAACAGCAGCCAAAGCAGATGAATGGTTACCGGTTATTCCAGGTGAAGACGGAGCTTTAGCTATAGCAATTGCTCACGTATTATTAACGGAAGAGTTATGGTATAAACCGTTTGTCGGTGATTTTAAAGATGGTAAAAATAAATTCGTTGAAGGACGCACAGTTAGTGAAGATGACTTTGAAGAAATTCAAACATATGGATTAGTAAAATGGTGGAACATTGCATTGAAAGATGCAACGCCTGAGTGGGCAGCTGAAAGAAGTGGAATTCCTGCTGAGCAAATTTATCGTGTCGCTAGAGACTTCGGTCGTGCAGCACCAAAGGCAATTTCGTTCATGTCTCCAGGTTCTAATATGGTTGTTCGTGGTGGTTATACAGCACAAGCGATGGCAGCTTTAAATGGCTTAGTGGGCTCAGCGGATACTTTAGTTATTTGTGGTGGAGAAAGTGCTCCTGTCAATAGTTGGCCTAGCATTGATGCTTACGTTGATGAAATTGCAGAAAAGGGAAACAACATGCCACGAGCTGACTTTGGTGGTCGAAAATTAGAAATGCCAGCTATGAACTCTGGAAG
Organism: Anaerobacillus arseniciselenatis; assembly: GCF_001865995.1. GTDB lineage: Bacteria > Bacillota > Bacilli > Bacillales > Anaerobacillaceae > Anaerobacillus > Anaerobacillus arseniciselenatis. The sequence continues at coordinate 59,545 of NZ_MLQQ01000026.1, forward strand.
ACCTGGGGGAATAAAGCCAACGAACACAACTGCAGACTCTATTTTAAACGATGACCCATATGGACTAAAAGTCGTGATGAGTTACTGGACGAATTTCAATTATAGTAATCAAGGCTCAGACCGTTGGGACGAAGCGTTAGCGAAACTACCATTTATGGTTCATATGACTTTACACCCAGCTGAACAAACACATTTTGCAGATATTATTTTACCTGTCCCGCACGCAATGTTCGAACGATTAAGTCCAGTTCGCGGAAGTAATGGTAACTTATACAGACATGTTCATATGCAAACTGGGGTAATCGAATCGCCGTTTGACGTAAAAATTGACGAAACAGAAGTTCCATGGATGTTAGGTGAAGCGTTAGAAAGAAAAGGTTTTTCTAACTTAATAGATTATTTGAGAAACGAGTTTAGAGATCCTGAAACTGGAAAACACCCTGAAAATGGTCTTGAATTTAATGAGATTGCTACGAAAATGTATACACAGCCGTTATGGGATCCTTCAATAGAAAAGAAAGGTGACGTAATCAATGGTTGGGATGAGTTTTTAAGAATTGGTACGTGGAACTCTATTCCTTATCGTTTCCGTCAAAAGTGGAATGGTAATTGGGGAACTGAGACTGGCGATTTTGAGTTTTACAGTGAAACATTGAAAAAGGCATTAACGACGCATGCTGAAAATCATAACACGAATGTTGATAAAGTAATGGAAGCGACGAATTACACTGCTCGTGGAGAACTAGCGTTTGTTCCACACTATGAGCCAGCTTATCGCGTTGGTGACGAAAGTGAATATCCGTTTATTTTCAGTGATCACCGTTCGAAATTAAATCGGGAAGCACGTTCAGCAAACTGTTCGTGGTATCAAGAATTTAAAGATGCTGATCCTGGTGATGAGGCGTGGGATGATGTGGCAAAAATTAATCCAATTGATGCAAAAAGGTTAGGAATTAATAATGGGGATATGATCAAGATTACATCCCCAACAGGGACAATTACCGTAAAAGCGAAGCTCTGGGAAGGAACTCGTCCAGGGGTTGTAACAAAATGTTACGGCCAAGGTCACTGGGCTTACGGCCATATCGCTTCACTAGATCGCAAAAAACAAATTGCCCGTGGAGGTAACAATAATACAATTTTAGCTCCTGTTCATGAAGCATTAAGCGGAAGTGGTGCTAGACACGGTGGACAAACAAGAATAAAAATCGAAAAAGTTTAATAGAACGTTAAAAACGTACGGAGGTGACGGTTGTGGCTAAAAATTATGCAATGACAATTGATCTACAATCATGTATCGGTTGTGCAGCGTGTTCAGTTGCTTGTAAAAATGAAAATAATACTGATACAGGAATGAACTGGTCTCACCATATTCACACGACAACAGGAACATTCCCGAATGTGAAATATGAGTATATTCCGACATTATGTAACCATTGTGATAACGCACCATGTGTAAAAGCATGTCCAGTCAAAGCGATGTATAAAGATGATGAGAATGGTTTAACTTTACACAACGCCGATAAATGTATCGGGTGTAAAGCATGTATGGCATCTTGTCCTTATGGAGTAATTTCCTATAACAAGAAAGATCCACATCAATATTGGAACGATCAAGAGTCTTGGTACGATGATGTTTCAGCAACTCCAGCTGAAATTAAAGAAAAGATCGGTACAGAAGTTCCTTATTACAACCCAGAGCGTGCTTTTAACTACGAGGCAATTCGCTACCGTGGGATCGTAGAAAAATGTCAGATGTGTGACCATCGACTAGATCGTGGTGAGCAGCCATACTGTGTAAGTAGATGTCCTGCTGAAGCGAGATATGTAGGAGATTTAAATGATCCTAACGACAAAATTCATGAGTTATTAACACATGATCATAAAACGTTACGAGAAGACTTAGGTACGAAACCGAAAGTATTTTATTTAAGAAGTTTCTAAAAGAAATATAAACTATTAAAAAGAGGAAGTGACTAAGGGATGGGAGAGAATTTAGGAGTTTTTCAACATAAGGCAAATCTATATAAGGTTTTGTCGGAGTTATTTGATAAACCAAATGTAGGATTTGAGGAGTTGTTCGAACCATTAAAAAATAGTCTACGAACTCTTTACCCAGACCTTGTCACATACGGTGAAGAGTTAGAGAAAGAATTTAAAAACGTTATGGCAGAAGATGAAGCTTTAACAACATTAGCAGTAGAACACGCCAAATTATTTATCGGTCCTTTCGATGTGCTTGCACCACCGTATAGCTCTGTATATTTAGAAAGTGGTCGTCAGCTACAAGGGGAATCAACTCGCTATGCTGAACAAATGTATCAAGAGGCAGGTATCGCCATTTCAAATGATTTTAAAGATGTTCCGGATCATATAAAAGTAGAGCTTGAGTTTGCATATTATCTTTATTTCCAATATGTACAAACGAACGAATTAACGTACCTTCATACATTAACGAAGTTTATTCATACTCACTTAAGTAAATGGGTGTTACCTTTTAAAGAGCAAGTGCATAAACGGGCAAACTTAAACTTTTACAAAGTTTTAGTAGATGTAACTGCGAAAGCAGTGATGAGTGAACGTGAAGAGTTAAATCCCGCACCAAATATGAATTAACTAAAACTGAAAATTTAGGAAGGGGGTAAAAACGTATGTGGCAAAAGTTGTTAATGAAGCGGATGATCGATAAAAGCTTTGTTCGTTGGAGCGAAACACGATGTTTGAGAAATCGAAATAAACACTCACAATGTTCCGCGTGCGTTGATATTTGCCCCCAACCAGCATTAAAAATTGTTGATGGTCAATTATCCTTTAAAGATGATCATTGCTCTAATTGTAAGTTATGTGTTCACGTCTGCCCCACGGAAGCAATGTACTATGAATATGAACAGCTTTATAAATACGAACAAAAAATTCAAAGTTATGAAACGGTATGTTTTTCATGTGAGGAACAAGGAAATGGAAGTACAGATGTAATCTTGCCTTGCATTTCAGCTCTAACCCCTGAAATGCTAATGATTGCAGATTTATACGGAAAAGAAAAGCAAATTTTTTGGAATGAAAAAACTTGTCAAACGTGTAAATCAAATTGGAGTCATGAACGAAATTTAGACTGGGTCGATGATTGGAATAAAAGCGATGTGTTTAAAAGCAACGTCAACATCATCTCTCATCCAGAGCAAAAAATCACTAATAAACGGAAGTTAACAAGGCGAGAGTTGTTTTCATTTACAAAGGATAAATCGAAAGAGCACGTTGCGACACTTGTCTTTGACTCTTTCGATAACTTTACGAATATAAAAAACAAACTTTCATTAACTGATCGTCGTAAATATTTAGTAGCTTATTTGAAGAGAAAAAACATGTCCGGAAAAGTACCGGATAAGATGGCAAAAAAACTTGGAGTAGTGAACATCAACGTGACAAGCAACTGTCAGTTATGTCAAAAGTGTTCCGCGGTGTGTCCTACAGGTGCCCTAAAGATTGTTGAAACAGAAGAGATGAAAGCTTTAACGTTTCAGGCGCAACACTGTATTGACTGTGATATTTGCGAGCATGTTTGCTTAGAGATTAGTAAACAATCTATCTGTTTTGAGGAAATACAAAATAAAACAGTACTTCAAGAGCAAAAGTTAAATAAATGCCCTAGTTGTGGAGATGTGAAGCTTGAGAATGACACTTATTGTGATGAATGTAATGTAAAACAAGTACGCAAAAACATTCTTCTCCACAATTGGTAAAAAAAGAAAAGATTAATTGGAAATTTTCCAATTACACTTTAAGGAGGGAATAAACCATGACAGCCAAATCGGCAAAAGGTTTACCGATCGTTATCATAGCTGGTATCGTTCTTGCTATTGGTATTTTCAGTATGGGAAACACGTTAGTTCAAGGTCAAGTTTTGTTTGGGTCCACAGACCAAGTACCTTGGAATATATTAATCGTCGCTTATGTATTTTTAGCGTTAGCGGCTAGTGGGATGTGTTTAGTATCAACGTTCGGGCATGCATTAGGTTTTGAGCGGTTTGAAATCATTAGTAAACGCTCACTTTATTTAGCGATAGCGGTATTAATTCCAGCGTTAGTCGTTCTTACAATGGATTTAGGAAGAATTGACCGAGCAATTTATTTTATTACGTCACCTAATTTACAAGCACCAATGTGGTGGATGGGAGCTACTTACGGTATTTACGTAGTCGTATTACTTTTTGAATTTTTCTCGGTTCAAACAGGGAACGAAAAAGCGGTAAAAGTTGCTTCGTACATCACACTATGTGGAGCAGTAGCAGCAACGAGTATTTTAGGTGGGATCTTTGCAACTGTTGTTACTCGCCCGTTATGGTACGGCGGAGCATTACCGTTGTTCTTCGTACTATCGGCATTAATTACAGGAATAGCAACGTTAATGATTGCAACGGTATTAACGTATAAATTTACAAGAGAGACAATGAGTTATCGTCTTCAAGAAGTGCTAAGTTATTTAGGAAAAGCGATGGCAATTCTACTAGCTGTAGCTTTAGGGTTTCACTTGTGGCGTTTGATCACACTGTTTTATGTCGGATCAGATAGCTTTGGGATTATTTTAAATGGTATGTACTCAACGGTCTTCTGGGGTGTCGTGATCGCTTTAGGGATTATCGTTCCAATCGTGATGCTAATGAAAAACAGAACGCCAATGAAATTAGTTGTAGCAGGAATGTTCGTTCTCATTGGTATGTTCGTCGATAAGTATATTACTGTCATGGGTGGACAGCTCGTTCAACCTTTTGGAGAAGTAGCAACATATACAGCGACTTTTACAGAATGGGCAATTATTGCCGGTGGTATCGCTGGGTCGGTACTAATCTACATGTATGGTGTGAAGAAGTTCTCACTTGAGACCCACGGCCATGAGGATGAAAAAGTAACAGAGGTTAAGCCATCTAAAGCAGGTTAAAGAAGTAAAATTATAATCCTTGAAAAGCTGTTAATCATTGAGATTATGATTAGCAGCTTTCTTTATCGTCCCTAAAATATAAATTTACTAAACGATAAGAGAAGGATATTTTTGGATATATTTCAAAACTTCATTGACAATTAAATAAATTCCCACATAAGAATCAATAAAAACTGTATATTGTTATTAGTTAATGAATTTCATAATTCAATATTTTCGCCATTAAGTAACTATATGTAGTTTGATATGGCTTGTTTTAGGTAATTATCAAATTCACTCAGTAAACTAATAAATGAGTGTTTTCCTATTTTTCTAGAAGCTAGTTCGCTCGCAACTCGTGATTATTGTACAATCGTGGATAGACTTGCATACTGTAAATAAGGAGTGATTGTTATAAAAAAGCTCGTAATAACCTTGCTTTTTTTCATCGGATTATTAGCGTGTGATTCAACTGTAGAACGAACGTATATTCCTTTAGTTGATCCTGACGTAGTAGAAGAAACTGTGACGGAACAATCTGCTGAGACCGTTCGTGTCGCTTTTGCTTCGGTTGTATCACCGGAAGAAACACGTTATAAATATGATTTTTTAATTAAGTATTTAGAATATCGACTAGAACGCCCCATTACAATTATTCAAAAACAAACGTATGATGAAGTTAATCAATTACTAAAAGAAGGAAACGTTGATTTAGCATTTATTTGTTCATTATCCTATGTTATTGGTACGAATGAAGGGTATATGGAAGATATCGCGACAACTAAGATCGATGGAAAAGACCTTTACCGTTCGTATGTGATTGTTCATCAAAATAGTGGATTTTATACACTCGATGACCTAAAAGGCAAAAGGTTTGCCTTTGTAGACCCATACTCTTATACAGGCAAGCTAGCATTGCTCGATATGCTTGATCAACGTGGTTATACTGCAGACGTATTTTTTGAAGATACATTTTTTACGTATAGTCATGATTACTCAGTAAGTGCCGTAGCAAAAGGCATTGTTGATGCTGCTACTGTTGATGGTATAACTTTTGACATGTTATTAGAAATTGAAAATGAAGATGCGTTGCAAATTAAAATCATCGAGAAGGGACCTTGGGCAGGTGCGCCGCCAATTGTTGTATCTCATAAAACTGATCCTAAATTAAAAGAAGATATAAAAGGTGTTATTTTATCATTAAATGAAGTTCCTACTGGGCAACAGATTTTAAAGGAGTTAATGATTGAGGAGTATGTACCGATTAACCGTGAAAACTATCAACCAATTAGAGACGTCTTACACTTAATGGGTGACTAATATGTATAAAAAAAAGGCTATTAATTTCTTTTCTAGCGTATCCATCCACATAAAAATTTATGGCATGGTTTTTGCGGTTATTTTTTTAGTAACTATTATTAGTTTATTTGCAATACGAATCTCAATCACTGAAACACTTTCGCAGCAACTAGATGAGAGAGTTAAGTCAATCGGTAGTGATGTAGCTGCAAAGAGCGGTGATCTATTGTTAACTAATAATATTTATGCTCTGCAAAAGCTTGTGAACGATACGAAAAAAAATAATAAAGATATTGAATATGTTTTTATTTTAAATGAACAAGGAAAACCGATTGTTCATACTTATGAGAACCATAAATTAAGTAGAGAGTTAAAACATATAAATAATGTAAATCAAGATGATATCGTTAGTTTAGTTTTGTTTGAATCTGAAAAAGGTACGATTCGTGACGTAGCGGTACCGGTCGTAAAAGGTCTTGGCGGAACTGCTCGAGTCGGATTACGAAGTGATTCTTTAAATCAAGCTTTGAAAGATGTAACGACACAAATGTTCATCACAATGCTACTTGTGTTAATGTTATCGGTGGTGATTGTTTTAGGGCTAACGCGAGTTATTACTTTGCCAATCACTCAATTAGTGGACTTAACGAAACGTGTTGCAAAAGGTGATTTGACACCGCGAATTAACAATTTTCCTAATGATGAAATCGGAAAACTAACGAATTCTTTTAATTGGATGTTAGGAAATCTTGAAAATGAAAAAAATGAAAAAGAGGAATATTATAATAAAATTTTAACGAGAAATCGTGAATTAACACTATTAAATATACTATCTGCAAATATAACCTCAGTTGGAGATTTGAGGGCAGTGTTACAAAAGTTTATTGAAAATCTCGTACGTGAACTATCATTAAATAGTGCTTTTATACAAATCAAAATTAATAACCAAGTAGAAACGATTTCTGATAGTAAAGAAAAGTGTTTAGTAGAAGTGAATGATAACGATCGTGAAGACCAAAAGTGTGTTTGTGAAAATGATCAGGCGAAAGTGACTAATACTTTCCCTCTCTTAGTAAAAGAGCAATATGTAGGAAAAATTCAAATTTGTAACTCAAAAGAATTAGATCCTTACTCTGTGAATATATTAAAATCGGTCGCCAACCAACTTTCAGTCACGATTGAAAATATTCAACTTTGGCAAGAGTTAAAAAAGAAAGAAAAAGTTCGGCAAATGCTTTTTGAAAAAGTAATGACCGTTCAGGAAGAAGAACGAAAACGAATTGCGAGAGAATTACATGATGAAACGAGTCATTCACTTTCGTCGATTTTATTAGGGTTAAAAGTACTACAAGAAGCGCCTTCGGAGGAAGTAAGGAAAAATGAGATTTCAAAACTAAGACAATTAACCCATAATACCATCGAAGAGGTGCATGATTTAGCTTGGCAATTACGTCCGAGCATATTAGACAAATTTGGGTTGAAAGTAGCTATTGAGCGATATATTGAAGAATTCAAGAAAAAGTATCCTGCTGATTTCGATTTAATTATTAATGGTTTTGGGACAGAAAGACTAAGACCAGAGGTAGAAACTGCTATTTTTAGGGTTGTACAAGAGTCGTTAACGAATATATTGAAGTATTCCAAAGCAACCTCAGTGAGCGTTATAATAATGAAGAGTTCAACAATGATTTCTGTCATTATTGAAGATGATGGTATTGGTTTTAATGTTGAGGCCGTGTTAAATAAAGATCCTTCTAAGTATAACTTAGGAATAAGAGGGATGCAGGAAAGAGTCTTATTATTAGGAGGGACCTTAAATATCGAATCTGAACTTGAAGAAGGTACAGCGATAATGGTGAAAATTCCTTTAAAAGATGGAGGAGGAGAATTGCTTGACGGTCAAAATAATGCTAGTTGATGATCATCCCGTTTTTCGTTCAGGCTTAAAAAATATAATATTAACAGAAGCAAATTATGAAATAGTTGCGGAAGCTGAAAACGGTAAAATGGCCATAGAAAAGGCTCTCGAGATCAAACCTGATATTATCATTATGGATATCAATATGCCCGAGAAAGATGGGATTGAAGCAACGAAAGCAATTAAAGAGGTTAACTCGAATATTAAAATATTAATTTTAACGATGTATTCAGATGAAGCATATTTAAAAGAAGGCTTGAAGGTAGGGGCTTCAGGCTACGTTTTGAAAAGAGCCGTGGATACAGAGCTTGTAACTGCAATACAAACAGTAGTAAGAGGTGAGCATTACATTTATCCGACACTAATTCCAAGTTTATATACAAAATCACAAGAAACAGAAATGCAATCTGATGCTGAGGATAGTGTAGATTTATTAAGTGCTAGAGAAAAAGAAGTTTTGAAATTCATTGCTTTAGGCTATACCCAAAAAGAAATCTCAACAGAACTTTTTATTAGCATTAAAACGGTTGATACGTACAAAACAAGGATCATGGAGAAAATTGGTGCAAAGAAAAAATCAGGCTTAGTTAGATACGCCTTAAAGCATGATATATTAACAAGCCTCGATTAATTGAGTGAATTTCATAATCACCAAAAATGAGTCACATCACGCAATATATAGTTTGCGAATGGTTTTGACGCAACTATATATTGATCTTAGGGGCGGAAATAAATAAATTATGAAATTCATTGAAATCGAATAAAAAACCACTACGTTAAAAAAGTTGTTTCAGTAGCTTTTTTAGCGTATTTTTATTTTTTCAATAACTATGTTTGTAAGCACTCTAAGGTCTGTTTTACCTTGTTTTCTATTTAGCCACAATTATCGTGAACTTTTTTCGAAAATTTTCCATTTTTCTCAGTAATTAAAAATTAATGCGTATAATTAGGAGTACAGAATTTGATTGAAGTTCGACAACGATGGTTTTCCAACCTTTAGTTAATTTTACTATTGAGAAAGGAAGTGGATAAATGTGGAAAAAAATTCTTGGTTCGTTAAATAAAGATTTTATAAAAATAAATAACGATCGTTGTCTCCATACAAATAATAAAAATTCTTTATGTTCGAAATGTGAAGATATTTGTCCCCAACCTGCACTTAAAGTTGATGCAAAGAAATTACTCTATAATATCAACGACTGTAGTGGTTGTAAACTATGTGTGCATGTTTGTCCAACTGAAGCAATTCAAAGTGAAATAGAGGACTTAGAAAAATATGAACAACAAATTTATGAACGTGAAACGGTTTATTTTGCTTGTAGAGAACAGGGATCAAAGGACTCGGACATTGTTTTACCGTGTGTATTATCTTTAACGCCTGAAATGCTAATGATCTCGGCTATTCACAACAAAAAAGTTTTTATCGTCTGGAATGAGAAGTTATGCCTTTCATGTCATTCAAACTGGACGCAAAATAGATGTCTTGAATGGATCGATGATTGGAATAACTACCAGATGTCCGATGAAAAAGTCGAGATAATTTTTACAAAAAACTCGAAGTTAAGCTTAAAACCAAAGCTCCCAAAAACTGAAATGCTTTTCCCGAAAAATAAAGTAGCGAAACGTCTACTAAATGATCGCTCAGGGGGGCGAGACACCCTCGCTTCAAATTTAAATAGATGGCCTTTAACGAAACGGAGAATGTATTTATTAGCATATTTTAAAAAAATAAATAAAGAAGGGGAAGTACCACAGAGTATTTCTGAAAAAGTAGGATTAGTCAATATTCGAGTTACTGACAATTGTCAATTATGCTTTAAATGCACGAAGGTGTGTCCGACTGGAGCCGTTTTTCATCAGCTAGAAAACGAAAGTAATAGTTTAATGTTTAACCCAAGCCTCTGTATTGATTGCGACATTTGCGAACATAGTTGTATTGAAATTGAAAAAGAACCGATCGAATTTGAAGACATTGATACGGTATCCGTTTTAAATAAAAGTAACTAATATTAATAATTTTATAATTGAACTATGGTTGTGAGTGTCAACAAACCAAATAAGTGAACTTTTTGCTAGTGTAGAATAATGAAGATAATTAAGTGCATTAATAATTAAACAAGTCCCCATTTCGTGAAAACGAAGTGAGGACTTGTTTTTAAATAAAAAAGAATGGATGACGCCTTGGTGGAGTATCATTTGTTTCCGAATTAGCTGGGAACGGTATCACTTGCTCGAAAGGCGGTGGTGGTAATACCGCTTGCTTTCCTTTTTTAAACGGAATGTCGATAATAGCACCTTTAGAATATCGGTCTTTCCTTAAATCATCAACAATTTGTTTACCAATTTGGCGTCCGAGTCGAAGTCCCTCATTGTTATCAGCTTCAAAATGAACACCCGCATAGAGCCTTGCTAAAGCAGTTTCCTCAGCAATTTCTCTTAACCTATCTTTTTCTGCTGGGAAGAAATAGCTCAGTACAACTTGCGCACAGCCGCTAACGCTAGCGTGTCCTGAGGGGTACGCTGGAAAATGTGGTGTTGGAACGATGGTTTCAATTTCTGAATCTAGTTGATCAGGACGAGCGACATCAAACATGTTTTTTAAATACCAAGTAATAACAAAGCAGTCGTTGATTGCTGCTTGTGTAGCCGCAATAATTCGAGCGGCTCTTGGAGGGTTTACGTTATATGTGTCGATAAGGCGGTCAATGATTGGCGTCCACTGCTTTGTTGGTGGGCCGAACGAAAAGTAATTGGCGATATTCCTTTGTTGTTCAGTTAAGTCACTAAGTGTGTCTTTAACTAATGCTAACTCTTTTCCATAAAAATCAATAAATTGAGGGTTACGTATTCGAAAAGATACAAGTTCTCCACTCAAATCTGTAAATTGATTGCACCAATTACGTTTGAAATAAAACATTGGCCAAGAGCTCGCTTCACGTTCAACAGGTTTAACTTTCCCATGATTTAGTTTTGACCATCTTGGTGTTTTAAAGCGTTCATTTTTTTTCATAATAAAAAATCCTTTCTTAGTATTATTTTAATCCTTAAATGGTTTAAGGGTTATAGTGCCCCACCTCAACGCGTAGCGTAAGTGGGAACTTTTAATCAGGTGGGGTCGAGACTCCATCTGATTTCTCGATGTTTCAGCTTGCTGAAACGAGTTCGCTTTGAAGTTTTGACCCACCGTACTTTTTTACTGAATTGGTTGATGATGATAGCTTGGCTAAAAAGTAGCTTCCGCTTTTCTCCATATATAGTTATGTTCATGCCTATGTCCAAGTGAAAAAAATTTTTCTTTGGCGATGTACATTTTTTCTTTTACCCCTTGACAAAATTTAAAGATTTCCTTAAAATCACATTAAGTAAAGAAAACATATAAAAATACTAGGGATTAAAAACGGGTTAACAACTCGGAAATAAAAGCTGACTAGAAAAACTAGAGGCGACACAAAGTTTCGATAAATGAAACTTAGTGTCGTTTTTTTATTGCCAAGGAAATTATATTGCGAAAGACTTGTGGATAACACCTTAATTACAAATAGGGAGGAGATTACATGGGGGAACTAGTTTATGCATCATTTAATGAAGATAAACTAAACAAAATGAATGAATGTCTAGCGAAAAAAGATGCAATTGATGTATTGAAATGGGCCTATAACGAATATGGAGAAGATGTTGTTTATGCTTGTAGTTTCGGTGCAGAAGGGATTGTTTTGATCGATTTAATTAGCAAAGTAAATCCTAATGCAACGATAGTTTTTCTAGATACGGAACTTCATTTTCAAGAAACGTATCAGTTAATTGATAGAGTGAAAGAAAAATATCCATCACTAAATATTAAACTGAAAAAGCCTCATTTAAGCGTTGAACAACAGAAAGAGCATTACGGAGATGAACTTTGGAAAACAGCACCAGACCAATGTTGTAAAATACGAAAGTTAAAACCGTTAGAAGAGGAATTGTCAAAATACGAAGCGTGGATCTCGGGATTAAGACGAGAACAATCAGCGACTAGAGCGAACGTTCAATATGTAAATCGTGATCAACGTTTTCAATCTATAAAAATATGTCCACTTATCCATTGGACGTGGGAGGAAGTTTGGATGTATATCAAACTTCACCAATTATCATACAACGAACTACACGACCAAAACTACCCGAGTATTGGGTGTGAAAACTGTACAGTTCCAGTGGCAGAAGGGCAAGATTCTCGTAAAGGTCGCTGGGCCAATTCTGCAAAAACTGAATGTGGCTTACATCAATAAGAAGTGTTGAGTTTTGAGTGATGAGTGTTGAGTTGTGAAGGTTTCGCTTCGAAGCATATTGTATGTTTTGGTTTTGAACTAGAAGTGCAACATAGAATCTACTCACAAAAACTCAAAACTCAAAACTAACAAACAAACAATAGGGGGATTTAAAATGACATTAAGCATTCCACACGGTGGCAAATTAGTCAATCGCATTAACGAAAGCTATGATTTTTCACATATTACGAAAGAAGTGCCGTTAGATGATTTTGCCTTATCTGATTTAGCATTAATCGCAAATGGTGCCTTTAGTCCATTAACGGGTTTTTTAGGAAAAGAAGATTATGAAACTGTTGTAAATGAAATGCGTCTTTCTGATGGAACCGTATGGAGCATTCCAATCACACTCCCTGTAACTGAAGAAAAAGCCGGACAATTAACGGTTGGTGAAGAGATTAAATTGACGTTTAACGGAATAGTTTACGGTGTGTTACAACTTGAAGAAATATATGTCCCTAATAAAACGGTAGAAGCTGCAAATGTTTATCAAACAACTGATTTAGCGCATCCTGGCGTAAAAAAATTACTTGATCGTCCGAATGTGTATATAGCGGGACCAATAACGTTAGTAAAACGTGTGAAATATGATCGTTTTCAAGAGTTTTATTTAGACCCAACAGAAACGAGAGAACAGTTTGCTAGTTTAGGGTGGAAAAAGGTAGTCGGTTTTCAAACGCGTAATCCAGTGCACCGTGCCCATGAGTATATTCAAAAGTCAGCATTAGAAATTGTTGATGGCTTATTTTTAAATCCTTTAGTAGGTGAAACGAAGTCAGATGACATTCCTGCTGATGTGCGGATGGAAAGTTATCAAGTGTTACTAGAAAATTATTACCCTAAAAACCGAGTATTCTTAGCGGTATTCCCGGCAGCTATGCGTTATGCAGGACCGCGTGAAGCAATTTTCCATGCGATGGTTCGAAAAAATTACGGGTGCACACATTTTATTGTAGGACGTGATCATGCTGGAGTCGGTGATTATTACGGAACGTATGATGCTCAATTAATTTTTAACAACTTTACAGCTGAGGAATTAGGGATTACACCGTTATTTTTTGAGCATAGTTTTTATTGCAAAAAGTGCGGCAATATGGCAAGTACAAAAACGTGCCCTCACGGAAAAGAAGATCGCGTCATTTTATCGGGAACAAAAGTGCGTGAAATGTTAAAGAACGGTGAGGTTCCACCGCCAGAATTTAGTCGAAAAGAAGTTGTTGAAGTATTAATTAAAGGCTTATCCGGAAAAGTACCATCATTATCGAAATAATGTAAGAGGGATATCCTTTTAACAAGAAAGGAAGAGGGCGATGATATTAGTCATCATAGCGTTTACGATTGCGTTATTTTTTGCAATGAATATTGGCGCTAGTGGAACGGCTGCAGCGATGGGTCCTGCTTATGGGAGTGGGGCGATTAAAACGAAAAGAGCGGCAATGTTAATCGTTGCAGCTTGCGCCTTCTTAGGGGCATTATCGGGTGGTGAAGTCGTCCGAACGATAGGTGGCGGGATTATCCCTTCAGAAATTATTAATGTAGAAGTGACAGTTATCATTTTAGCGGCAGCATGCTTGACATTATTTATTGCCAACTTATTAGGAATCCCACTTTCTACAAGTGAAGTTGTTGTCGGATCACTAGTTGGTGCTGGAATTGCTTTTCAAGCTGTTTATTTTGATCGACTTTTTATCATCGTCTCATTTTGGGTGATTGTACCGGTCGTTGCCTTTTTTTTAGCCATTGGTGCAGGTGTACTTATTCGGTTTTTAGAAAAAAGATTTCCTTCATTAAAAGGAAAAGGAAAATGGCATAAGTGGCTCGTTTACTTACTCGTTATTTCTGGCGCGTTTGAAGCATACGCAGCCGGAATGAATAACGTTGCTAATGCGGTAGGTCCACTTGTTGGTGCGGGGCTAATTGATATTAATTCAGCAGTGATAGTTGGCGGGTTGTTCGTTTCGTTTGGCGCAGTTGTTCTAGGTGGAAAAGTGTTGGAGACGAACGGTAAAAAGATTACGAGACTATCATTATTACAAGGAAGTGCCGTTTCGATGACGGGTGGCACGTTAGTCGTTATTGCGTCGATTTTTGGATTACCAGTTCCATTAACACAAGTAACAACATCAGCAATTGTCGGTATAGGTACGGTAAATAGTGGCTTAAAAGTACTGCAAAAAGACATTATCAAAAAAATCGCCATGGTTTGGGTTGTATCACCCGTGTTTTCTCTCGTTATTTGTTACGGCCTGATCATTTTATTTTTAAAAGCTGATTTTTATACGAGTTTTGTCATCATAAGTGTATTTATTGCTACAGGAGGTTCAATTAAACTCGCCCAAGCAGCGAAAAGAGAGCGAAGTGCCATTCACGACCAAGGCGGTGGAATTTAAACTTATAAGAAAGAAGGGATTACTAATGTCAGAAAATATCGTATGGCACGAAACAACGATCACAAAAGAGGAACGTCAAGAGAAGAAAGGGCATAAAAGTTCTATCTTATGGTTTACAGGATTGTCAGGTTCGGGAAAATCCACCCTTGCCAATGCTGTTGAAAAAGAGTTACACAAACGTAATGTACACACGTACGTCTTAGACGGAGATAATGTTCGTCACGGCTTAAATAAAGGTCTAGGATTTTCAGAAGAAGATAGGAAAGAAAATATACGTCGTATCGGTGAAGTTGGAAAATTATTTGTTGATGCCGGAGTAATTACACTTACGGCTTTTATTTCACCATTTCGCCAAGATCGAGATAATGTTCGAGCAATCTTAGAAGAAGGAGAGTTTATCGAAATTTTCGTCGATGCGCCACTTGCGACGTGTGAAAGTCGTGATCCAAAAGGCCTTTATGAGAAAGCCCGAGCAGGAGTAATTCCGAATTTTACAGGCATTAGCTCTCCATACGAACAACCAGAAAATCCAGAACTGACAATTAATACCGCCGAATTAACGATTGAACAAAGCGTTGAGAAAATCGTGCAATATTTAGTCGTTAACGGATATGTGAGATGATGAAAGGTTGTTAAAATAAATAGCTAATCGAACCGGAGTATGAATTTGTATCAATTTGTGCTCCGGTTTTTGCGCACAACCGAATTTTTAAATATTTTTTCGCTTTACTGAGAGAAATTTATTATAATCTACTTTAGTGAATTTATAATTTTATTTAATCGCCATCAAGATCGATAGGTAGTTGCGTTAACCCTTCGCAACTACCTATCGTTTCATATGGCTCTGTTAAGGTAATTATGAAATTCACTCACTTACTGCAAATTTTAAGAAAGTGAAGTGAAAAAAATGCAAAAAAAATGGTGGAAAGAAGCTGTAGTGTATCAAGTGTATTGGCGCAGCTTTTACGATACGAATGGCGATGGTTACGGTGATTTACAAGGAGTGATTGAAAAACTCGATTATATTGCTAATCTTGGTGTTGATGTGATTTGGTTAAATCCGTGTTACGGATCACCTGATGTTGATAACGGTTATGATATTAGCGATTATTACGGAGTAATGGAGAAGGCTGGTGATCTGGATACGTTAGAGCGACTTATCAATGAAGTTCACCAGCGTGACATGAAAATTATCATGGATTTAGTGGTCAATCATACTTCAGATCAACATCCGTGGTTCCTTGAATCTGCCTCATCAAAAGACAATCCAAAACGAGATTGGTACATATGGAAAGACCCGAAAGATGGTGTAGTACCGAATAATTGGCGCTCTTATTTTACGCCATCTGTTTGGGAGTTTGATGACCAAACAGGACAATATTATATGCATTCGTTTGCGGTTGAGCAGCCTGATCTTAATTGGGAAAGTCCAGAAGTACGTCATGCGATTTATGACATGATGCACTTTTGGCTGAAAAAAGGGATCGATGGATTTCGAATGGATGTCATTAACTTATTGGCAAAAATCGAAGGTTTTCCTGATGCCGACGACCCTTATGACATTTCATACTTAGGTAATAATCCAGGAATTCATGAATATTTGCAGGAGATGAACGAAAAAGTTCTAAGTCATTACGATGTGATGACCGTTGGTGAAATTCCGTTTGTAACTCCGGAAGATGGGCTTTTATATGTCGGTGAAGATCGCAACGAACTAAACACTTTGTTTCATTTTGAAGTAGCGGATAACATGCCGACATGGGATATGCTTCGTTATAAAGAAATTCAAGAGCGTTGGTATGAGGGCCTAAAAGGAAAAGGGTGGAACTCTCAATTTTTAAACAATCATGATCATACGAGACAGGTGACACGTTACGGAAACGATCAACAGTATCGTAAGCAATCTGCTAAACTTTTGGCGACTTTATTACATACATTGCCTGGCATGCCTTATATTTATCAAGGTGAAGAAATTGGGATGACTGGCGTTCGCTTTTCTTCAATTGACGACTATCAAGATATTGCGATGAAAAATAAATATAAAGAAGAAGTAGAGAAAGGAAGAGATCCGGAAGAAGTTTTTGAAAGCTTACTTTTGTTAAGTCGAGATAACTCTAGAACTCCTGTTCAATGGAACGATTCTCACAATGCAGGTTTCACTACTGGAACCCCTTGGATGAAAGTAAACCCGAATTATAAAGAAATCAATGTAAAAGAGGCTTTGCAAAATCGCAATTCCATCTATTACTATTATAAAAAACTAATTCAACTACGGAAGGAAAATGAAGTGATCGTTTACGGTGATTTCGTGGACCATTCCAAAAATGACGAAAATTTAGCGGTGATAAAAAATTGGTGATCGGAAATTATCCAGATGTGGATAATGAGAAGTTACCGAATTCAGTGCATCTTCGTCCGCATGAAGCGCGTATTTATGAACTGTAAAGCATAGGACATCCTTCACTTACCATACCATTTATTAAAGAGTGAATTTCATAATTACCAAAAATGAGCCACACCATGCAATATATAGTTTGCGAATGGTTTTGACGCAACTATATATTGATCTTAGTGGCGGTAATAATCAATTATGAAATTCATTGAATAAGTGTTTTTTCTAATAAAAAATACGAGGTGAGTGTGGTGATAAAAGGGATAGATTTACAAATGATTAGTTTCGTAAGCATCTCGCTTTTTCAAGACTATATTACGTATTTACAACTACCAAGAGTGTATTATTGGAAACAACAAACGATCATTCAAGATGAGGAAAACATATAAGAAGAAAGAGGCAGTACCTGCGATTGATCCTTAAATGGTTTAAGGGTCATAGACGCCCGCCTCAACGCATAGCGTAGGTGGGAACTTTTAATCAGGTGGTGAAGCATAGTCCTATTGCACCCAACCACAAACTGTAAATTATCCCATAACTACCGTGCCGGAATTACAGTATATGTAAAAACAACGTATCAAAAAGCTGATTGATGCACAGATATTACAGTATATGTAAAATACACGCATCAAAAAGCTGATTGGTGCGCATATATTACAGTTACTGTAAAATACGCGCATCAAAACGCCGATTGATGCACAGATATTACAGTATATGTAAAATACACGCATCAAAAAGCTGATTGACGCGCAAATATTACAGTATATGTAAAAATCCCGCATCAAAAAGCTGATTGATGCACGGATATAGTGTGCAATATGGGAAACGGAGAAATAATTAATTTCCTTATATCGTTCGGTCACCCGAGATCAACTTGCGTGCCTTTTTAGTTGTGCACTTAAATAATAAGAATCGCCACGATACATGCGACAAATAAACCGATCATCACCGGTATAAAGTTTTGCCTGACGAGATCAATTGGTTTTACACCTGCGATACCTGCATCAGCAACAGCTCCGAATGCCCATGCGGCAAGTGTACCACCACCAGCGAAAATGGCTGCGACTTGCCCTAAAGATGCGAGTACGGCAACATCCATACCAGCAGCACCACCAATGCCAGCGGATAATGATCCTACTAAAGGTAAACCTGAAAAACCTGAACCGTCCATTCCTGATAATATAGCAATAATAGTAATTCCAAAAACGACAGTAATATCATTTGTGCCGATATGATTAGCCATTGCTGAGCCTAAGTCAAATAGAAATCCAGGAGCGCCTTCACCTAATACGTTTTCTGCATGTCGTGGATGACCTAGTAAAAAGAAACCGGCAATCGGTATTACAGGAGCAAAGATTTTAATAGCAAAGAAAAAACCTTCCTTTAAGTGGCTAACAATTTCTTCAATCGCCTTATTTCCTTTTGTTACAATTGAAGAGAAAATTAATAATGTAACAGCCGTTCCTCCCAATAATGCTGTAGCATCACCGCCACGAATAGCTGCATCAGGATTAAAAAACGCACGATACAACATTAGTGAAACGATGCCAAACAATACAGCTGGTACGACGATTGCTAGCAGTCGTGCGTATTTCGTTGGAGTTACTGGCTCTTTTTCGTTCCCTATTTGTAAGCCATCCCCTCCTTGTGTAGACTTCCATTTGCCAATTTTCATACCTCGACAAATCAACAAATAAGCTATTCCAATTGCGATAACACCAACAATAAGCGAAAATAAAGCAGTGTATGGTAGAATTTCTCCAGAATCAAGCCCCGCCGCAGAAGATGTAAGGCGAGTCGCCCCTTGGATCACTAAGTCCCCTGACAAAGCCATACCGTGCCCGAATAAATTGATGGCTACAGCTGCTCCCATTGCAGGCAATCCTGCTTTTAATGCAACTGGAATTAACACTGTACCGACTAAAGCTACCGCAGGTGTTGGCCAAAAGAAAGTAGCTGCTATATACATTGTAGAACCTAATACAAAAAAGGCAGTCGTAGGATTGACCATAAATTTCTTCATTGGAGAAATCATGAGCACATCTGCTCCAACAGCCTGAAGTGATTTTAACATCGCAACCATTAAAGCAATGACGAGCATTATATCAAAAAGCTCGATACCAGCATTTAAAAACGCATCAAATACAACTTGAAATGAAGCAATTGTACCGTTGAGGATCCCCTTATCAAAATTATAAATGAACCCTAGCACAAATACCCCGATAATCGACGGAAGTACAACATCTCGTCTGAAAATCATGAAACCGAAAATCGTAAAGATGATCATTAAAAACACCCAGTGCGATAGGGTTAACGTTACAGTATCCAAACCGAATTCTCCTTTCAATCACCTTTTTGAGTTTAAGATCGTTGTCTTAAGCTTCAATTTGGTCTTACCGTAACCTATGAAAAAAATGGGTATGTGTGCATGCCTACTGACACCATGTGAATTTTTCACATGGTGTCAGACACCCCTCGTGGACAAATCTCGATTTTGTGCGCGTGAGGTGGACATCATTTACATAATGAAAAAGCAGTGCCCAAATTTAGGCACTGCTCTACTTAATATTAGTAGCAAAAATCTTCATATAGTAATAAAAAAATCTACTTCATAAACCCTCCTATCATTTTAATTACTGGACCTACTTGGTTGGCGAGTCCCATCGCAGTTTGGATACCGCCACCGATTTTTTTGAAATCAACTTTCCCATGTTCATCTCTAATAAGAGATTGTAATCCAGATGGTTGGTAAGGTTGTGCAGCTATTTGTTGTTGCGGGAAATAAGTTTGTGGTTGTTGATGTTGATAATATTGTGTAGGGACGCCATATGAATGGCTTTGAACACCTTGCCCGACACCGTGTGTAGCTCTCCTGAACAGTCCATTTCTAGGCCGCATATGCGAATGACCGAGATAACTTTGATTTACTTGGTGTGGATACCCGACATACGGGTTTGCCTGTTGATAACGGTTAGCCCTCATCTGATACGGAGATTGAGGTGGATAACCTCCAGATCTTTGTGGAAACATTTTCTTTGCTCCCCCTTTCGCATTAATAAAGCATCAATCCTTTTCTTGAAAAATTGACCAAAACCTATCAAACTACTAAACTTTAAGATTCTATAGTAAGGATTATTGCCGCTTATTTTACACTATGTACACAAGTATAGTTGGAAACGGTAAACAACTAGGAAAATGAAATTGTATACCAATTTGTCCCAACCCAATACTAGATAAACACCTTTTTTTAAAAAAATAACTAATTGTCCAATCAAAAATTTAGTTACAAAATACAATAATAAGAGCTAGAGATAAGGAGGATTATTAAAAATGAGCTATTATCAACTTTGTTGTCAACACAAAGGAAAAGTGGTACAGATTTATGAGAAAAGCGGAAAAGTTCATCACGGTAGAATCGTAGAAGTAGATAGAGAATATGTATGGCTAGATACGAGGGGAGGGGGACCAAGAGGTTTCACTTACGGCGGTTACCCAGGTTACGGTGCAGGATTCGGCGGCTATGGAGCACCAGGAGGCTATGGAGCATATGGGGCCGGTTATGGAGGTTACGCAGCGCCTGGTTATGGCGCAGGATTTGGCCGCCATCCTTATTTCGCTCCAGTCGCATTAGCGGCAGTAGGAGGACTGGCGCTCGGCGCAGCATTTTTCTGGTAAAAGTCATAACTTTTTAAAGAGAACGGTAATCAACGATGAATAAGGGTGTTTCTAATAGTATTAGTCAATTTATGCGAGTCGGACTAAATACTAGAGGACACCCTTATTTTTATTCGTAAAAGTTAGAAGTTGCAACATTGATATACGTAGTAAAAAAATGTTTTAGTTCGATAATACACAATCTTCGTAGATGCTTATATTGGGCGAGTTTCTTTTAATACACCAGCTCCGCCAAACTAGCTAATATATTCCCGCGTCGATGAAAGAACTCACCACCGAGCCATAATAAAATAATCGTTGTCATTAATAGCAAAGCGACAGCACGCTTTCTACTAGCCTCAATTCCTTTTATCATTTTAAAGCGCTTTGAAAATTGAAATAAAAAACCAACGCAAATAAATGAAAGAAGCGGAACTCCGAGTACGACTAAACTATGGATGGAATGGATGTGATATTTTAGCATAGCAATTTGTTGTTCGTTTTCTGCATTTTTTTCAATTGCAATGAGTTCCTTATTAAAGACGCCGTGCTCTATAATTACAGCATAACCAACATCCTCATACGAGTAATTACTAGGGAAGATATTTAATAACACAATAGGAATATAAAAAATCGTTAATATTACAAAGTACGTCAAACCAATTTTTAGCCAAATACTGTTATCTTGCTTCAAAACGTCACTTCCTTTCCTACAAAGAATAACATTTCGCAGATCTAATGTTTAGTAAAATATCTAGGTGAACTATTTTCTTGATTTTCCCACTACATTAGTTATGATGAGGGTAACTAATTTCCTAACAGAAATGGAATTTAAAATTCCAATAATAGCTACAACAAAGATATATTTAGTTGAGGGAGGCTCAACACATCTAGATGCTTAATGGCGATAAATATCTATTATGAAATTCATTTAGGTGCGAACTTGTCACATACATAATGAGGAGGTTTTGATTATGGACAGTTACAATGCAATCGTAGAAAAGCAACGAACATTTTTTTATACAGGTAAAACGAAAGAGTTAGAATTTCGTATTGATGCTTTACAAAAGCTTCGCGCAGCAGTAAAAAAATATGAAGGGGAACTTCTACAATCTCTTAATGAAGATCTCAATAAAACAGAATTTGATGCTTACGCAACTGAAATTGGTTTTGTCCTTCACGAGCTCCGGTTTGTCTTGAAAAATATCAAAGACTGGGTCAAACCAGAAAAGGTAAAGACACCGATGACTCATGTAGGTTCGACAAGTATGATTTATCGTGAACCTTATGGAGTAGCTCTCGTTATTGCTCCGTGGAATTATCCATTTCAGTTAGCGGTCGCGCCTCTCATTGGCGGAATTGCTGCTGGAAATTGTACAATCTTAAAGCCTTCAGAACTGACGCCAAGAACGTCGGCTGTACTTGCAAAGCTAATTCAGGAGACGTTTCCAGAAGAGTACATTTCAGTTGTCGAAGGTGCCGCTGAAACGAGTCAAGCACTACTAAAACAATCATTTGATTATATCTTTTTTACGGGAAGTGTTCGAGTCGGGAAAGTCGTGATGGAAGCAGCTGCAAAAAATTTAACGCCAGTAACTCTTGAGCTAGGCGGAAAAAGTCCGTGTATCGTTCATGAAGATGCAAATTTAAAGCTTGCCGCAAAGCGAATTGCATGGGGAAAATATATGAATGCCGGTCAAACGTGTGTTGCGCCTGATTATTTATACGTCCATGAAAACGTAGCTGATAGCTTTTTATCACTTCTTAAAGAAGCGATCAAAGACATGTTTGGTGATATGGAAAAAATGACGCGCATCGTTAGCGAACAACATTTTGACCGCCTGCACTCTTTTTTACAAAATGGAACGACATACGTAGGTGGCAGCGCAAATCGTGAAAAGTTAATAATCGAACCGACAGTACTTACGAATATTACGTGGGATGACGAGGTGATGGAAGACGAAATTTTTGGACCGATTTTACCTGTTCTTTCATATAAAAGTTTAGATGAGGTGATCGGCGAAATTCGAACGAGACCGAACCCTTTAGCACTATATGTTTTTTCCGAAAAAGAAGATGTTCAGCAAAACATCATTGGGCAAATTTCTTTTGGTGGTGGTTGTATTAACGACACGGTTTACCATATCACATCACCATATTTACCATTCGGTGGCGTCGGTTCAAGCGGGATTGGAGCTTATCATGGCAAAGGAAGCTTTGACACGTTTTCCCATCAAAAAAGCGTTTTAAAGCAAACGACGAAGTTTGATCTACCGTTCCGCTACCCGAACGTAAAAGACGGTTTGAAAAAAATCAAGATGTTTTTGAAGTGAATGGTAATTCGGAGGGTGATGTAGTAGGCTTCAACACGCACTTCTTGTGAAATGGTGCGTGTTGAAGGGCATAAAATTAATACCCCACCTCTACAGCGGCGATAACGATGTACATTAAGTCATTTTTATCACCTTTTTCCTCAATTACAACACCACTAGTCGTAGCCATTCCGCCATCCATCACTTTAATAGACACTTGCCCAAACGGTAAGGCGGCTTTTACTTCTTCCTCATTCAACGTTTCTTTTTCACAAGGGATAGCCAGCTTAACAGTGACCTTCATATTTTTTAAGCTGTTTTCAGGTAAAACAGATCGTAAACCGGGCATTGAATTCGTATGAATAGCATTTTTAACAGCACGGATCGCTGCTTTTGTGACATCTTGACCGTGAAGGTCGGCTCCCATTCCAGTTTGAATAAACATTAATTTTTCCAAGCAAAACCCTCCAATTGACTGTAATATACATTTATTATATATCGTAGCCAAAAATAGGGACAAGGTGCTTTAGATGAAAATTAACATTTAAAATCTACGTCAACATCGCTTTCCTTTTTTGAAAAAAACCAGAGGTAGTATTGTCTTGACACGAAAAAACTTAAAAACATCGTAATAAAGCTGTAAAACCAATTCCACCTAATATATTCAATGAGCTTTGTTCTCTTTTCAGCATAAACTTCGAATAGCGTTATAATGGTCGGGTAATAAAAATAATAAAGGAATTTGCAAAACCAATTTGCTTTTTCAGGAAATCGAACATTAAAGAGAGCACTAAGTGCTGGAAAAACAAAATATTCAAACGTAAAACTTGTTTTACTTTTCTGGAATAATCTCACGGGGTATTTTATCAATTCTTTTTCAACTACTAACAAACCGAAAAGCCACGTTAGAACTTGGTGGAAGAGAAAGGCAATCATCGAATGCTTCACTTTATTTCGTGGGGTCAATGTACATAACAAGACAGAGGCTATAACCCACGACGAAACTAAAATCGTATATTCTTTTTTATGTCTCGCGTTTTTTTGCCAAAGCATCGACCACACTCCTCCCAATTAATAATTATTATATAGGTTTTGCAATAAAACTTTTTTTACACATCAAAATTCATTTTTTTCCGGATGTGAAAAATTAAAAAGACAAGCCTGCTTACGATTGCTTGTCTTCTGATACGCAAACTAATGAGCGTATTAGGGGGGGAAAGTTGTTTTTGTCATCGCACTACAATCCAATCGTAAAAATATTACGATTAGTATTTGAGTGCAATGAAAAATTATGTCGCTTCAGTTAGATTCGATCCATTGAAACATTTTTTTTACGGCTTGACTGTGTACATTTATTGGAAAATGGTGACCGTAACCGTCGTAACGGTGGTAAGTTGCTTTTTTGTCATAATGCTTTAATTTTTTGATCATATTTTCGCCATGAGTTACGAGTACTTGCTCATCTTTTGTCCCGTGAATCACAAGTGTCGGACACTGAATTTTCTCGACCATATGAATAGGTGATCTAACCTCATATAACTCCGGAAATTTAGTAGGAGTTCCACCGATTACTCGCTTAAACATTCTTCGCAAATCAATACGGTCTTCATAAGTTTTCCCCAAATCAGAAACTCCACTCCATAAGATGAGCTTATGAATATTAGGCATATTTATAGCGGTTTGAGTAGCATTTATCGACCCACGGGAAAAACCCATAACAGAAATCCTACCGTTATCAACAAATGGAAGGTTTTCCATGATTCGATACGCTGAAAAAACATCTTCTTGATCACGCCCGCCGAATTCATCACGCCCTTCGCTTCCTTCATTACCGCGATAACAAGGAGCGAATACGACATAACCGAAACTCGCAAAATGTTCAATCCAATGCATTTTAACACGCCCAAAGCGTCCGATCCCGCCACGGCAATAAATAAAGCCGGGTAACTTCATATTATCTAACGTTTTCGTTTGCGGAATAATTGAATAAGCGACTTGCTCAACGCTTTCAGGGAAGTAGGACCTTAAATGCTGAAGTGATACTTTAAGATCATTAGGTAATGCTAAGTATCCGTTTATCTTCAAACCTTGTGATATGTATGTAACATGAAAAATCATTGAATCCAGCCTTTCGCATCTCAATTTTCCAATAGTTTATCAAAGATTAACGTAAAAATCGAAAAGTCGAGTTTTCATTCATACTTGATGTAGTGAAGTTGTTTTCGTATTATCGTAGGACTCATTACCTAAAAATGTAAATAAGTTACAGCAAATGTAATAAAATAGTTGTTTTTAACTAAAACTATATCTGTCATTATTTTAGGAGGAGAAGTTACATGGATTTTTCAAGTAGAGAAGAGGTTCAAAAGCATCAAATGCATAAAAAACTAACGGCTTCAGAACTCGGTGATTTGTTTGCCAATTATTTAGGAGATACGATGAGTATTTGTATTTTCGAACATTTTTTAGAAGTGGTTGAAGATGGAGATATTAAACAGTTTATCTTGAGTGCAAAATCTATATCGGAAAAACATGTTCGGAAACTACAAGATATATACATGAAAGAAGAAATTCCGATTCCGAAAGGGTTTGGTGAAGAAGATATTCATCGCAATGTACCGCGCTTATTTAGTGATATTTTTATGGTCATTTACATAAAACAAATGGCAAAAGCAGGTCTAAGTTTATATGGGAGTTCTTTTTCAGTGGCTATTAGAAGTGATGTGATTGATTATTTCAAAGAGTGCATAGAAGATACGATAGCAACGAGTGAGCAAGCATTACATCTTTTACTTTCAAAAGGAATTGATATAACGCCACCGGAAATACCTTATCCGAAAAAGAATGATATTGTCACAAAAAAATCATTCGTCTCGATGATTACCGGGAAAACTCGGCCACTAACAGGATTAGAGATTAAACACTTACAAATTAATATCAATACGAACGTTTTAGGTAAAGCATTAATGGTTGCATTTTCTCAAGTGACACCATCAAAAGAGTTAGTAAGCTATTTCCGTCAAGGGGCATCACTAGCTGAGGATCAAATTAATGAGTTAAATAAAATTTTATTAACTAACAATCTTACTGTTCCTAATATTCTAGATGTTCATATTAGTGATTCGACGACATCACCATTTTCAAACAAGCTCATGCTTTACCAAGCAGGTCTAGCGACGGCAATGGGTATAGAAAATATCGGGAGTGCACTTTCACAAGTAATTCGTCACGACATTTCGTTACAGCTCGCAGCCTTTACAGCATCTATTGGAAAATATGCGAATGATGGCATGAATTTAATGATTGAAAACGGTTGGTTAGAAGAACCACCGACAAGTGCCGACCGACAAAATCTTTCTAATGAGAATAAGGAGTAGGGTGGTGTTTTATGGAAAAGGGTATAAAGCAAAAAAGAAATTACGAACCTTTACTATGGAGCATTGCTTTACCGGGGTTTGGACAATTTATTAATAAAAAATACTTTAAAGGGATAATTTTGATCTTGTTAGAGTTTGTCAGTAATGTAATGAGTAATTTTAACACTGCGATTCTTCAATCGTTTAATGGGAATATTATCGGGGCAATTGAAGTAACAAACTTCCAATGGCTCATGTTTTATCCGTGTTTATACTTTTTCGCGCTTTGGGATGCGTATAGAGATGCGAACGATCCACCAGAACCATATATTTTTTTACCATTTGTGTTCAGTGCCTATTTCGTGACCGTCGGGTTGATGTATTCCACGAGATTAACGATTTTCGGTATTCTTTTTGGTCCTGTTTTTTTGCCGATGCTTTTCGTGATACCAGGGCTTGCCGTCGGGTTTTTAATTAGGAAAATCGTAATAATGGTAAAACAAAATCAACAGATGACTGGCGCAGATGGAATATGATCTGTGCCGTTTTTGTTGGCTAGTGATTAGTTGGTTTGTTGGTTGGAGAGTTGGTTTGCGGTTAGGTGGAAAGGTGTGGCTTGGATTTTCCATGTTGGATCTGAAGTTTTTTTGCATAAAAAAGGGGAATTTGACCTAACGAAAAAATCCCTTTCTCATGAAACTTTCGTTTGAAAAAGGGACGTTTAAATATCTATAAAAAAAACAAATTTTTTCTTTATGACTTTCGTCTTTTTTAACACGTACATTATTAACAAAAAACGCAGCATTGGCTTCACCTCTTCTAAACGTATGATCCAAGGGGCTTATCCCATACCCGATTCATTAAATTTAGAAAGGAAGTTGAAGTAAGCGGTGCATGCATATTTAATGCAATAATCGCTTTAATAAATCAGTATGCTGGCGGTCGTGATCCAAGATTTCCTTTATGAGTTCTAGACTCTCCTCATCTAAATCACCGCGAACGATCCGCTCAGACATTTCAATCCCGAGAGTTTCTCCTTTAATCGCACCTTTGATTAACCCTTCAGTCGTATCAGGTAAGTTGAGTTGATTTAGAAAACCTTGTATCGAACCGAAAACCCCTTCATCATCGACAGGTTCACCACCTAGATTTTGAATTCGCTCGGCCACTTTCATCGCGTACTCTTTATGGCCTTGTTGAATATCTTGAAACTGCCTTTTTATCGTAGCATCTTCTAACTTTTGTATGTACTTTTCATACGAATGGATCCCCATATATTGTCCTTTTAAAAATTCATTTAGTTCTTCAATTACTTCGTTTTGCATCGTTTTCACCACCTTTTCTTTAGTATTTAACAGGAGTAAAGAGATCATTCAAAAAGCCGATTACAATAAAGCCCTCATCAATACTTTGTCAGCATCTTAAAACTATAATCGAGGGGGGGGCCTTTCCAACAAACCAACTGTTCAACTATTTTCTTATAAAACTCTTATGACGATTTTATCGTCACCATCTAATATGAAAATTGGAGGTGGATTTTCTTTCACTTCACTGTAAACTTCTATCGAATTTTAGAGGCTCGTGAAAGAAATTCCACCTCCAAGTAACTATTTTCATACAAAGTACTTGTAAAAATCACCAAATAAGTTATAATAAATCTGTACTACTTATAGTAATACACATAATACGCGTAATGCACCCTTGTTTTATAGATAAATTCGCCATGGTTGATGGTAAAATGTCCGGACAAATTCTCGAGTGAGCCTCTAAAACTCGATAGAGGTTTACAGCTAAGCGAGAGAATTCGGCCGCATTTACATCTTAGATGGAGAGGGTTTTGTATGTAAGTTTACGAAACAAAAGGAGGAAGCCGATGTTTCAATTAGATTTACGAAGTAGAGTGCCGATTTATGAGCAACTCGTTGAAAAGCTAAAGGAGTTAATTATTCATGAGGTCGTTCAAGTTGATGAACAGCTTCCATCTGTACGAGCGCTAGCGGCACAGTTGACGATTAATCCGAACACGATCCAAAAAGCATATCGAGAGTTAGAGCACCAAGGCTATATTTATTCGATCCCTGGGAAAGGAAAGTTCGTAGCCCCACAAGCGAACACGACAAATAACGAAAAGGTGAAAAAAATGAAAAAGGACTTAGTGAAACTCATCTCTGAAGCGATGTATTTAGGCATGAAAAAAGAAGAAATTTTATCATTGATTACCTTAGCAGAAAAATCGGTGAAAGGAGGAGAAACGGATGATTCAAGTTCATAATGTAAAAAAAGAATTTGAAGATATTGAAGCGGTCAAAGGTCTAAATCTTCATATAAAAAAAGGATCGATTTACGGATTGCTCGGATCAAACGGTGCTGGGAAAACGACGCTTCTAAAAATGATCGGCGGTATTTATAAGCAGGATGCCGGAGAAATTTTCATAGATGAAAAGCCCGTCTTTGAAAATGTGGAACTGAAAGGTAGAATGATCGTGCTCACTGATTCACTTTACTTTTTTCCACAATACACGGTACGACAAATGGCGAATTTTTATAAAAGTATTTATCCGCTGTGGAACGAAGAGCGTTTTCAAGAATTAAGTAAAGTATTCCCGATTAGCGTTAATAAAAAGATCCACCGGATGTCAAAAGGGATGCAACGACAAGTTGCTTTTTGGTTATCGTTATCAACGATGCCGGAATTACTTATTTTAGATGAGCCGTTTGATGGCTTGGATGCAGTGATGAGACAAACAGTGAAAAATTTATTAGTCCAAGACGTTGCTGAACGTGAAATGACGATTTTAATTTCCTCTCACAATTTACGAGAAGTTGAGGACTTATGTGATCATATCGGTATTTTACATCACGGTGAAATGATGATTGAAAAAGAATTAGATGATTTAAAAACGGACGTTCATAAAATCCAAGTTGCTTTTAAAGGTGGAGTGTTGCCTGACGGACTTTTAGAAGAATTTGATGTTTTGTATAAAGAAGAACGAGGCAGTGTTCATTTATATATCGTTAGAGGGGATGAAGAGGAAATGTCTGCCCATATCGACTTTTTCATGCCTGTATTATTTGACGTCTTACCGTTGACGTTAGAGGAAATTTTCATATATGAAATGAGGGATGTCGGCTATGCGATTGAAAACGTTATTGTTTAATCAGGGGATTTTTGTCCAAAATGTTCGTTCAGTCGGCTGGATTTTTATTGCGTACTTATTATGTTTACTTTTTGCGGTGCCGTTACGAATTTTAATGGTCACAAGCTCACGTGATGATTACTTAAGAATGTATGAATTTACCGGTGAAACGTTATTTAGATTTTCTTCCGGCTTTCAAATGATCTTAATGTTTACGGTTCCGGTGTTACTTGGGATCTTTATTTTCCGATATCTGCAAGTGAAACTATCAGCAGATTATATTCATAGTTTGCCGATTAAGCGCGAGGCCTTGTATCAGCAAAATGTGATTTTTGGACTTGGAGTCGTAGTTATTCCTGTGTTGATTACTGGACTAATATTGTTGATTTTAAGCAGTTTTGTTGATGCACCGAATGTCTTAAATATAGGAACGATTGCAGCATGGGTGGCAACGACGATTGTAGTCAATGTATTTGTATTTATGGCTACGGTTTTTGTGGCAATGTTTACAGGGATTTCTGTATTCCAAGGGGTTCTGACATACATTTTACTCGTATTTCCAGCGGGTGTTACCGTCTTATTTTTTATGAATGTCAATTACTTTTTGCGCGGTTTTGCGGTAGATTACTATTTGGATCATCAAGTGGAACGTTGGTTGCCGTTCGTTCGGGTCGGTGAACTGACACATACGCCATTTTCCGGAGGTGATTTTCTCGGATTTTTCATAATTGCTATTGCGTTTTATTTGGTTGCTCTCTTTGTTTATCAAAGAAGAAAAGTAGAAATGGCATCGCAAGCCGTCGCTTTTCGTGTACTTAGACCTGTGTTTTTATACGGAGTAACGTTTTGTGCAATGCTTTTAGGTGGAATGTATTTCGGACAGACCCAAGGAACATTTGGTTGGCGTTTGTTTGGGTATATTGTCGCATCATTGATCGGCTACGTCGTTGCGCAAATGATTTTGGAAAAAACGTGGCGAGTGTTAGGTAAGTGGAAAGGTTACGGAGTTTTTGTTGTTGCGATGGCCATTCTTGCATTACTGATTAAGTTTGATGTTACTGGGTACGAAAATCGAGTTCCGGTCGCTGAAAATGTTGAGCGTGTTTATTTGAGTGATTCAGCTCATTGGCTTAGTACTCGAAGGCCATTATCCGAACATGAAGAAGCTATTTATAGGCAACAGCATTTTTATGAAGATCGAGAAAATATCGATAGAATTATTAATCTTCATGAAGAGGTTATAGCTGGCGAACGGTCCTATGATCAAAATAGAAGATTTTATCGTCAAGCGGTTTTTTACTATGAACTAACGAACGGAAGAAAGCTCGTCCGTGCCTTCCAAGTTCCTGTAGAATTTTATACCAAACCAAATGAACCACTGGCAAAGTTAATGGAATCAGAAGAATATAAATATAATTACTTTCCGGTGCTGAGGCTCGAGAATACAGATGAAATCAATCATATTAGAATTTCTTCAAATCGAGGCGGACATCGAGAAATCATTATCACAGATGCTACGGAGATTAAGGAATTTCATCAATTGTTGCAAAAAGATATAAAAGAGATGACGCACGATGAGTTCACGGATGGCAAATCATGGGCATGGATTGAATATTCGCTGATAAGTGACGATAGGAGAAATTATTTGAATGCTGACTGGAAAAAGTCTTATGAAAAAATTGAAGCGTGGCTAGAAGCGCGAGATTTAGCAAGGCAAGCAAGATTTACAGCTGAAGATATCGCTTTTGCGGTCGTCGGTAAAAGGGAAGCTGAAATGATTGAAACAGGTAGAGTCGATGTCGGCGAAGATTTTAAAGATCGCGAAGGAACGATTCGAATAGAAGATGTCGAGGAGTTGAAAGAGTTACTAGACAAATCATCAATGGTCTGGAATGACGAAGGAAAATATGTCATCGCTTATTATTACGAAGATGATTTAAACCGTCCACATTTTGAAACGATCTCAGCTGAGCATGTGCCGGACTCCATTTTGCAACAACTGAATGAAAGGTAATAGTTGGCTGGTTGGTTAGTGGTTAGTTGGTTGGTGGAAAGGGCACGTTTTTTTACAGATTAGATGGTGGGGTAGTTACTTCCGTGTGACGGCTTTGAAAATATTTACAATGGTGAAACCTTTCTTTAAAGAAGTCGTATAGAGATATATAGGTAATTGAGGAGGGCGATTTGATGGAGAAAAAGGGTTGTATAAAATGTGGAGGAACAGAGGCAAAAACGAAGGAAATTGCTACAACAGGAACAGGATTATCGAAGATGTTCGATATCCAGCATAATAAATTTATCGTTGTGTATTGCACCAATTGTGGCTACTCTGAACTTTATAATAGTGAGACATCAACCGCTTCTAATGTGATAGACTTCTTTTTTGGTTCATAACAGTGATCGAGCACAAACAACTTTTGAGAGAAAATAAGTTGTTTGTGCTTTTTTTATGGTGATTGGTGTCTGACACCGCTCGTGGACAAATTAGCAAAATGTCCATGTGTGGTGGACACTATAACGATGCTGAAACATCCACCTAAGCTTGAAGATATATGATAGTATAGAGTAGAAATTCAAATTGTGATTGTAGTCTGAGAAAGGTTAGGAATCTATAATTTTAAAAACGTATGATCTAGACGAATTCCTTACGTTTTTAGAGAACTATTAAAAGCGGTGGCTACTGGCAGTATAGAAGTACTTTGTTTTTTCGGTATTATATAGAAAGGTGTCCATCCCACGCGGACAAAATTGCGATTTGTCCACGGGCGGTGTCAGACACCATGTGAAGTTTTCACATGGTGTCTGACACCAAAAAAGACAGCGAGAAAGGAAATGTAAATTGACAGCAGAACGTTTTTTTACGAATAAAATGGGAGTGATTATAGCTGCGGTTTTCTGTACCGCACTTTGGGGAAGTGCTTTCCCGGTCATTAAATTAAGTTATGATGTGTTAAATATTGGGCAAGGTGATACAGCTCAGCAAGTGTTATTTGCTGGCTATCGCTTTTTTCTAGCAGCTTTATTGATTTTTGCATTCATGCTAATGATGAAACGTAAAGTTGGTTACCAAAAGGGGACAATCAAGCCGCTGCTTTCAATCGGCTTTTTTCAGACGTTTTTTCAATATGTCCTCTTTTACATCGGGCTAAGTTATAGCACTGGCATCCAAGGAGCGATCATTGCAGGAACGATATCGTTTTTCCAAATTATTTTAGCGCATTTTATGTACAAGGATGATAAAATATCTATCCGTAAGACAATCGGCCTAATGGTCGGATTCACTGGGGTGGTCCTCGTTAATATAACGAGAGGAACGTTTGAATTCCAGTACGGGTTTGGGGAACTTTGCTTGACGGTAGCTATGATCTCATGCGCGTACGGAAATATTCTTGCTCGAAATGGTGCACAAACGATGAACGTCGTCTATTTAACTGCTTATCAAATGTTGCTTGGTGGCGGAGCACTGCTACTAGTGGGGATCGTCTTTGCGGGTTGGATGCCATTTCAGTTTACAGCATACTCTGTGGGGCTTTTATTGTATTTAGCTTTTTTATCCTCAGCAGGGTTTGTCGTTTGGAATAATATCATGAAATATAACTTTGTTGGCCAAGTGTCAATGTTCTTATTTTTAATTCCTGTGTTTGGTGTTATTTTGTCATCGCTTCTGCTTGATGAAGTCATTCATGTTTTTGTAATTCTCGGTCTTTTATTTGTAGCGAGTGGAATAATTATCGTTAATCGAAAAAAGAAGCAGCCACTGACGAAGGTGCAATCAGCAAGCTAACAAAAACCGATAAGCTTGTAGTTCGTTGCTGCGCTGAGGCAAGTGCTTAACCGTTGTTAAACCGTTAGAATAAAGCCTGTTGCATCGCTTAAATTATCGGTCGCTTTTCTTTGTTTTTTATGCGAAACTAAATAAGGATGAAAACGTGCATTACTTCATAAAATAAAAAAAGAAGAGTTACGTGAGTCAATTTCAAAATAATTACCTAAATCGAGCCATATCAAATTATATGGAGTTTGCGAACGATTTTACGTAACTACATGTAGATACTTAATGACAAAAATATTGCATTATGAATTTCATTAACGCAAATTTAAAAATAATAGTTTTCCAATCTTGTAGAAAGGTTTGATGAGAATGAAAAAAATTGCTGTTTTTTGTGGCGCTAGCCAAGGGTGTGATCCATGTTATATGGAAGCTGCAAGAGCACTTGGGAAGCTACTTGCTGAAGAGAAGATCGATTTAATTTACGGTGGATCAAGAATGGGCTTAATGGGAGCAGTCGCTGATGCGGTCATCGAAGCAGGAGGGAATGCGATCGGTGTGATCCCGAAAAAGCTGATGACGGTTGAGGTTGCTCATGACCAATTAACGGAGCTTCATGTTGTTGAAGGGATGCACGAAAGAAAAGCGATGATGGCACAACTCGCTGATGGTTTTATCGCTTTACCGGGTGGCGCGGGAACGCTTGAGGAATGGTTTGAAGTGTTAACTTGGTCGCAAATTGGCTATCATCAAAAGCCATGCAGCTTACTGAATATTAACAACTACTACACTCCTTTAATCGGACTATTTGACCATATGATTGAGCAAGGATTTGTAAAAAAAGAATATAAGGAACTTATCATCCTTGAAGATGATCCGGTAAAGCTTCTACAAAAGCTCAAAGGGATTTAACGTGGAGTCTGCATATCATTTCCATCACATATTTTAAAAAGTTATCCGGCAAACTATTTATAGAGTGAGTTTCATAATTACAAAAAATGAGTTATATCAAGCTATATGTAGTTGTGAACGTTTTTACGAAACTACATATAGCATCATAATAGCGAGAATATACAATTATGAAATTCATTAAATATAAGTCGAAAGCTTAAATAAAAATAAGGTGGGATAATGATGACACAATCAAAGAGCCAAGAGGAAAGACAATTTAGAAAGCGTAAAGAAGCTCAAAATGCTCACGGTAAGGTTAAATCTTTTAAGCAACTTGAAGCAGAGGCAAAAAAAGATTAACTTGGCATTATTTAGAATGCACAAAGTATCGAAATGATTACAGATTTTCCGAACGGGAAAGCCCACGCCGGTCACATACCGTCTTAAGACGTGGGAAGATAGTTCGGTCAGACCTTTTTGTATGTGAAGAGGACAAACGGAAACCAAAGCAGCAAGATGGTTTCCGTATTTTATATGAATAGGCCACAATATCAAGGACTCAACGTTAGTTTCCGCATCACCGTACCCATCAGCAGTTCACTACTATCCACATTTAGCCCCGATGCTTCGATATTTTTCATCGTCCTTCTGTTAATATTAGCGCCCCATAAACTAACGGAAATCGGGTTGAATAAATCCATCCCGAAGCCAAGTACAGGATTTTCACTGCGCATATGTTCAAGCATCAAAATTTTTCCTGAAGGTTTACAAACACGTTTTAATTCTTTAAGCCCTTCAACGGGATCAGGAACCGAGCAAAATACACAAGTAGAAACAATGTAGTCAAAAGTATGATCTTGAAAAGGTAACTCCTGAATATCAGCTTCTAACAGTTGAACTTCGAACCGAAATTGGTTACGATCAACCTTTTTTCGGGCAAGCTCGAGCATTCGGGGACTAAAGTCAACCCCAGTTAACGAAACTCCTTTAGGGTAATACGCTAAGTTTACACCAGTTCCCACCCCAACTTCCAAAACTTCACCACTTACCTGCTTAAGTAACTCTATACGCCATGCTTCTTTTACCATCTTGTCCATCCGATCGTAAATCCGAGAAATACGGTTATAGCGCTTTATGATTACATCTTTGTGATTACTCATTAGATTAATCGATCCCCTCAGCATATTGTCATCAAAAAAGGACTTTTATGTTATTTTATAGAAGTTATTTGATAGAAATTATAACAAAAAAAAGGAGACGTACAAATTGTTTAGTCAACTATTACTACAAATTACCTATATCCTTTTTTCATAAAAATGAAACCATCACTAAAACAATATCACCGATTGATTATCGGTATTTTTTGCGGGATATCGATCTATTTATGTATGATGTATCCAATTTCCTTAGCAGAATAAATTGAGCAGTTAGGTACTCCGTTTTACTCGACTAAAACGAAGGGGATAGGTCTAGGCTTAACCGTTTCATACAGTAGAGTAATTGCAAGCAAGTTAACACAACTTTTGAAACTTTTCCGCTCTGATGTCGTATATAAAAGTATAGTGATTGCGAGAGGCCTAGAATAGAAAGTTACTTCATCAACGAAAGGAGCAGAGAAATGGAACAAAGATGGGTTGAGAAAATGTTAGATGAAAAGCATCACGCAACTGCGTTTAATCGGTCATGTGCATTTTTTTACGATATGGTCGTGTTAGTCGTTGTGTTAGTAATGACCAGTGTTGTCACAACATGGTGGATGGGGCATCAAAGTAATGCTCCTCATAGTCTAGAAGGGGTTCAACTTCGTGAATACATTTTGGAGCATGAATTTCATTTGTTTGTTATCAATTGGATCGTGTTGGCGACCGTCGGTATTTTGTTTCAATTTATATTTCCTATGATGAAAAGGAAAACGATTGGAATGCGCATGGTAGGATTGTATTTAAAAGATGAACATGCGAAAGATATAAGTAAAGGAACTTATTTAAAGAGAGAATGTTTAAAACTTGTGTTGTTCCCTACAATGTTTATAAAAGGGAAAAGGCCTCTTTACGATAGATTGACGAAAACTTATTTGTTAAAATAAATGCTAGAAGAGCAAAGGGGGCTGTCCTATAAGTTTCTGGCACCATGCAGAATTTACTAAATATAGACGTGTAATTGGTATTATCCGTCTATATTTGGTACCTAACGGTGGCTTACACTTCCTTATGGGGCAAGTCCCTTTCATATGACGACAGAAATTAAATACATAAGGTGGGAATTACTTTAATGGATATCGTAACTTTAATTATTATTGCTATTTTTTTAATCGGTTTAATGAGTGCCAATAGAAAAGTAGAAGAAGAAGAGTCATACATGGCGATTAAGTTTTTTGTTTTTTACATAGTAGGTTTACTTTCGTTTACAGTGAAAGGATTTATTATCCCGATTGGGCTTATTGTGTTCTTCCTTATTCGACCGAAACTAAAAAATAAACGGGCGAAAACATTTATGGCCTTGTTAGGGTTTGCTGTACTACTTATTAATACAGTTGTCCCTGCGATAGTGAATTTGTTTTAAATCATTTTGCTTTAAGTTAACTGAGTGAATTTCATAATTACCAAAAATGAGCCACATCATGCAATATATAGTTTGCGAATGGTTTTGAAGCAACTATATATTGATCTTAGTGGCGAGAATGATGAATTATGAAATTCATTAAACTATATATATGGCGATTGTAGTAAAAAACCTTATTAATCCAAGAGGATTAATAAGGTTTTTATAGTTTTAACTAAAAAAATCTTTTAATTTTCACAATTTTATAATATTCTATATGTATATTGAAAAATGGAGGATTTATCCAATGGATGGAATAGAGTCTTTATTACTAAACTTACTCTTTTTAATTGTTTTCCTTTTATTTGTGCCTCTTTTTTTAGAAAAAAGTTTGAAGACGCTACCAATTAAGTTAAAGAAAAGCATCATTATATTTTCATTTTGTATTGCAATAGTAAGTAGTATGTCATTTCCTATTACTGCAGTTGAAGGATTTATTTTTGATTTGCGCTGGATTCCACTAGTCATTGGAATTTTATATGGGGGGATTCCGGTAGGTATTCTTTTGGCCACAATAACAATTGGATATCGATTTTTAATAGGTGGAGAAGGTGTAATTCCGAATTTAATTGTTTGCGTTTTTCTCGTGACTTTATCGATCTTATTAATAAAAAGGTTTAATAGTTTGATAAAGAAAAATAGAATTAAAATGGTTACTAGTTTTTCGTTGACAGCTGGACTTTTACAATTAATTGTTTTTTACGCCATTTTTCGAGTACCTGTAAGCGGCCTAGAGATACTTACGTATTCCGTATTACTAGTTTTTTCCGCTTTTATCGTCATTTACACGTTAGAAATTATAAGAGAAGAAAATATGATCAACCAAAAGTTGTTTGAGGCTGAAAAGATGAAAATCGTCAGTCATCTAGCTTCTTCTGTTTCTCATGAAGTTCGAAATCCACTAACGGTCGTTAGAGGTTTTTTGCAAATGATGGAGCAAACAGAAATGTCGCGTTACGAGCAAAAAAAGTTTTTAAAAATATCGATGGATGAAATTGATCGCGCTAACATTATTATTGGTGACTATTTATCTTTTGCAAAGCCGACCGAACAAAATATGGAAATACTTAATCTAAAAAAAGAATTTCAACGAGCAATAGATATGATTAAACCGATGGCAAATATGAATTCAGTAGAAATAACTACAAAAATTGAATCTTGTTACATTAAAGGTCAATCACAACTTTTTCAACAATGCTTACTTAATATTTTAAAAAATTGCATCGAAGCTATGCCGGAAAGTGGAGAGCTTTCAATAGAGACAAAGAAAGATAAAAAATTGGTATATATTATAATTGAAGACAACGGTCATGGGATGTCAAAAGAGCAGTTAGTTAGAATTGGAGAGCCTTATTTTACAACGAAGGGTAGTGGTGGAACAGGCCTTGGCATGATGACAGTGAAGCGGATTGTAGATATGTTAGATGGGAGAATACATATATCGAGTGAACTAAATAAAGGAACACGGTTTGAAATTTCTATACCAGTTGTAGAGAGTGAAAAGGGTCAAAGTGCATAATAAAAAATAGGACTGTCCCATAATAACGGGTTCTGTTTCCTATCGCAAAAAAACTATTTACAAGCATATATTTCACTTAATTGGTACACAATTGTGCCTTGAAATATGTAATCAAAATAAAAATGGGTCAGTTCATTATGAACCGACCTATTTTTATTTGCTTCTTGTACTAACGCTATCAGTTAATGCACGATGGATGTTGTACAATAGAGCAACACTTTTCTTAGTAGGATTTTCTATTTATTCCATGTATACTACAAAGAAGATATTTACATAGAAAGAGGTAACTTTTATGATGAAAAAAATCCCGTTACAAAAAAGAAACATAACAAATAGTCGACTCGTATTTGGCTGCATGGGATTAGGGGGAGGGTGGAACCACAATCCGATTACAGAAGATGACATCCTCCAAGCAGAACGAGCGATTGATGCAGCTTTCTCGATCGGAATTACGATGTTTGATCATGCTGATATTTATACGTTTGGCAAGGCTGAAAAAGTATTTGGTGAAGTATTAAAACGTCGTCCTGAGTTAAGAGAGCAAATCGTCTTACAGTCGAAGTGTGGTATTCGTTTTCCGGAAGGAGAAATTCCGAACCGGTATGATTTTTCAACAGAACATATCATTAACTCAGTTGAAGAGAGTTTGTCCAGGCTCGGCGTAGAGTCATTAGATGTTCTATTATTACACCGGCCAGATCCGTTAATGGATCCAGAAGAAGTCGCTGATACCTTTGAGATTTTAGAAAAATCAGGGAAAGTTCGCCACTTTGGGGTGTCGAATATGAATGTTGCTCAAATGAAATTTTTGCAAAAATATTGTTCAGTTCCACTTGTCGTTAACCAACTAGAATTGAACTTACATAAGTTAGATTGGCTCGAACACGGAGTATTAGTAAATCAACAAGCTGGAGAAAACGTTAATTTTTCTGATGGGATCATTGAGCATTGCCAGCTTGAAGGCATTCAAATCCAAGCGTGGGGACCGTTAGCGAAAGGAATTTATTCAGGTAGTGAGGTAGAAAAAACTACTGAGTCCTATTTACAAACAAAAAAATTAGTCGAAGAAATGGCAGCAAAAAAAGAGACGACATTAGAGGCGATTGTTCTTGGCTGGTTAATGCGCCACCCAGCGATGATCCAACCGGTCATCGGTACAGCAAATGTTGAGCGAATTAAAAACTGTGAAGATGCATTACGTCAATCCCAACAAATGGCGCGCGAAGAATGGTATAGCCTTTATGTCGCTTCTCGTGGAAAGTTAATGCCGTAACGATTTAGAAGGGACAGTCCTATAAGTGTCTGACACCATTTAGAACTTGCTAAATATATACGTATAAATTTTTTAGCCGTATATATTTGGTGCCTAACGATGTCTGACACTTTCTTTAGGATCGTCCCTTTTTGTAACTAATTCTTGTCATAAACGACTATTAGTTTATATAGAATACTCACAAAAGGAGAGTGAGATAAAGTTGGCATCGCTATTTATTATTTTTGTACCGATCATTATAATCGTTTTAGTTATTTTATTGATCACCGCAGTAAGGGGAAATTCAGAAAGAGGAGGCGAGGAAATGATTAAAAATGTTTACGTTTACTTAGTGTTATTTGCGACGTTAATGATGACGATTGGTGGGAGTGTAGCAGCGTTTATGGCGGCTGCTGACATTGTCGCTCCTACACCTTATTATCAATCTTTTGAAGAATATAAAAGGTGGAGTGGTGGACCTGAAAAACCTGGTGAAGAATCCCAACAATTATCTGAAGAAGAATTAAGAAGAAACTATGATTCGATGGTCGCCTCACATAAAGAAAATGCGGTCGAAAGAGCTAAAAATAATTTGATTAAAAGCTTCGGATGGATTGTCATTCCTTTACCAATTTTTATTTATTTCCAACGGCAGTTAAATAGGAAAAGAGATTAGTGATTGTTATGAAGTATAAGAGGTTTGGATGGTAACGGTCATTGACTATTTTTCCCGAGCGACTGATAAAGCAGTAGTTTTAGTTAATAAACTACTGCTTCTGCTTATTAAGGAGTACAGTGGGCTGAAAACTAGTAGATATAACTAATAAAACAATGTATTGATAATTACAAATATTTTGTCATTAAAATGGAATTAAGTTATAATAAAATCATTAGAGTTACGAAATAAATGGAAAAGGAGCTCACAAACTATGGCAAAAAAAACACTCAGAAGTGAGGTTCCAGTTGAATTAACGTGGGATCTAACCGATTTATTTGCATCAAAAGAAGATTGGGAAAAAGAACTGGCTGCTGTTCAAGAAGATATTGTGACAGTAACTCAATTTAAAGGGCGATTAGGTGAAGGGGCAAAAGTTTTACTAGATTGTCTTAATGCACAAGAAGAACTTTTTAAAAGAGTTGTGCTAGTAGCCACATATGCGAGATTAAAGCAAACCGAAGATGGTACAAACCCAGATGCACAAGCAAATTCCTCTCGAACAGGTGCAGCTCTAGCGACAGTGCAGGCAGCTCTTTCGTTTATTGAATCTGAAATTCTCTCTTTACCGGATGGAACGGTTGAAATGTACATAGAAAAAGAAAAAGAGTTAGAGGATTTCCGTCAAAACTTAGAAGAGCTTTTAGAAAAGAAGCCACACACATTAAGTCTAGAAACAGAGGAAGTGTTAGCTTCTTTAGGACAAGTTCTTTCGTCACCTTATACGACTTATGAAACGAGTAAATCATCAGACATGGACTTCCCTTCTTTCAAAGATGGAAAAGGAAATGAACTACCGTTAACATTTGCTTTATTTGAAGACCGTTATGAATTATCGGCGGATACTGATGTGCGCCGTAACGCTTACGATGCTTTTTGCGAAACTTTGAAAAAATATAAAAATACATTTGCAGCCACTTATTCAACTGAGATTAAGAAGCAAGTTGTATTAGCGCGCCAACGTAAATATGAAAGCGTAACACATATGTTGCTCCAACCACATCAAGTAACATTAGAAATGTATAACAATCAGTTAGACATTATTCAAGAAGAGCTAGCTCCACATATGCGCCGTTTTGCTGAATTGAAAAAACGTGTGCTTGGCTTAGATACAATGAAGTTTTGTGATTTGAAAGCACCGCTTGATCCTGAATTTAATCCAGCGACTACGTATGAAGAAGCGTCAGAAACGATTTTAAAATCGTTAGAAGTAATGGGGCCGGAATATCACTCAGTCATGAAAAAAGCGTTAACAGAGCGCTGGGTAGATTTAGCTGAAAATGTTGGAAAAGCAACAGGGGCTTTTTGTTCAAGTCCGTATGGTGTCCATCCGTTTATTTTATTAACATGGACAAATACGATGAGAGGTGCGTTTATCCTTACGCATGAATTAGGACATGCTGGTCACTTTTATTTTGCTGGTGGACACCAACGATACGTGAATACACGCCCATCACTTTATTTTATTGAGGCGCCGTCAACTATTAATGAATTGTTATTAAGTCAGCATTTATTAAAAACGATAGAAGATAAACGCATGAAGCGTTGGTTATTATTACAATCGTTAGGTACGTACTACCATAATTTCGTCACTCATTTATTAGAAGGTGAACTGCAACGTAGAATTTATGAATTAGCTGAAGCAGGAAAACCAATTACTGCTGTAACTCTTAGCGAACAGAAGAAAGAGCTATTGGAAAAATTCTGGGGAGATACAGTAGAAATTGATGAAGGAGCAAGCCTAACTTGGATGCGCCAACCTCACTACTACATGGGCTTATATCCGTACACGTATTCTGCTGGACTGACAGCATCAACAGCGGTTGCTCAATTAATTGAAGAGGAAGGCCAACCCGCAGTTGACCGTTGGTTAGAAGTGTTAAAAGCAGGTGGCACGATGAAGCCACTTGAATTAATGAAACATGCCGGCGTCGATATGTCGACACCAGCACCGATCCGTAAAGCGGTAGCTTATGTAGGGTCGTTAATCGACGAATTAGAGAAGAGTTATGAGTAATCATTTGGAAAACTAAAAAGTTTTATTTTTAATGAAGGGACTGTCCAAAAAGAAAGTGTCAAACACTTATTGGACAGCCCCTTCATTTTCTATGACAATGTGACGTTTGCAACCGGCAGGAGAGTAGAAACGTCACATTGATGCTTAATTAATACTGGAGATTGAGAGTTTTCAAGTATGTTATCATGATACTAACTTACATCCATATAAAAGGAGGAGGACATGCATCCATACATACTACTAATTTTTGCAATGTTGTTTTTCTCAGGTAATTTTATTGTCGGGAAGCTATT
The DNA here is from genome assembly GCF_001865995.1 of Anaerobacillus arseniciselenatis. GTDB lineage: Bacteria > Bacillota > Bacilli > Bacillales > Anaerobacillaceae > Anaerobacillus > Anaerobacillus arseniciselenatis. The sequence continues at coordinate 102,279 of NZ_MLQQ01000026.1, forward strand.
TGCGGGGACAATTCCTCCGTTTACGTTAGCATTTTTACGTTCGACAATGGCATTACTCGTTTTAATGCCACTTTGTTATAAACATGTTTTTATCAATAAGCCCCTTTGGATCAAAGAGTGGAAGCCTTTAGTCGCCATCGCCACAAGTGGGTTAGTACTTTTTAATGTTTGTCTATATTTATCTGTAAATTATACAACAACCGTGAATGCAGCAATTGTTGATGCGTTAACACCAGCAGTCGCAGCTTTATTAGGGTTTATGATTTTAAAAGAAAGGCTTAGTAAAGTTCAATGGTTCGGAATTCTTCTATCTTTTATTAGTATTGTTTTCATCATTACACAAGGCAGTTTAAGTGTATTACTTTCGTTTTCGGTTAATAGTGGCGATTTGATTATGCTGTTAGGGATCGTTTTTTGGGCATTTTATTCCATTTTTATCAAAGTACACGGTGGCAAATTTCCGGTTTTAAGTGGCCTTGTCGTCACTATGATCATAAGTGCGCTCATTTTACTCCCGTTTGCAGGATATGAATTTATACAACATGGAAACTTTTTTGAAGATCTTCAATGGCAAGGTTACCTCGGTCTTCTTTATATCGGTATCTTTCCATCGGCATTGGCTCTTCTTTTTTGGTACCGAGCAGTTGATGAAGTAGGCCCTAGTAAAGCATCGGTATTTTTTAACCTTGTTCCAGTTTTTACGACGACATTAGCGGTTGTTTTTTTAGGCGAACGATTTACCTTTGTTCATTTGTTTGGCGCTACATTTGTTTTAGTTGGAGTGTACTTATCGACGAAAACTCCGAAAAGTGAATTGCAATCGAATAGAAACAGAAACGAAACCGTTGTCTAATAACAGTTATGTAGACGGGCTACGTTAAAATAAAAAATACTTACACAGCTGGGGAAATACGCCCCGAAAAAACAAAATACGCATACAAAAGTAAATATACGCCCTTAACTAGAATTTTACGCCCGAAACAAAAAAACGTCGCTAGCGATGTTTGATAATTCACCTACAGTTGGTAAAAAATAATCCTATCACAACAATGGAATGGGGATAGGTATGAGTACAAAAATTACATACAAAATATTGATTGCTTTCTGCTTTTTATTTGTTTTTTTAATTTTTCACCACGAGGGGACTTTTGCTGAAGAATCAACGTTATCTGAAGCAACGATTATCATTGATGGACAACCGATAAAAACAAAGTATGTAATGCGAGAAGGGAATTTATTAGTTCCGGCATTATTTCTAAAACATACTGGTGTGAAAGTCGATCATAATGAACAATATGGTTCGATGGTTTTTAGTTATGGCGGCACAATGTTTGCCTTGCCGGTTGGTAAAAACTATTCGGATGATCTAATTGGTAATATCAGAAGTTGGATTCGACGGCCGCTTGCCACATATACAGTGGAAATTAATGATGAAGTATTTGTGCCGTTGGTAGATGTGGTAAGAAAATTCGATATGGACGTCGCCTATAATCATGAAAAACAGCAAACGTCGATAACAACGAAAATTCCTCATGCTCAAAATCGCATAAGTAGAGGGAATCCGGAACAAAAACTAGTTGCATTAACTTTTGATGATGGTCCGGATAGTCATTATACCCCTCAAATATTAGATATTTTAAAAGAAAAAAACGTAAGAGCAACGTTTTTTGTGATGGGGCAACAAGTTGAACATTATCCAAACATAATGAAGCGAATCGTAGAGGAAGGTCATGGAATCGCAAACCATACTTGGAGTCACCCGCAGCTTCCGCAAGTTATGACCTCTCAACTGAAAGAAGAAGTTACAACAACACAGAACATTATGCAAAAAACAGTTGGGCGAAGTCCAGATTTATTTCGCCCTCCATTCGGAGCACTTACTAAATCTGACGCTTTAGTTTTACAAGAAATGGGTATGCGCAATATTATGTGGACAGTTGATACTCTTGATTGGAGTGGCTTATCTGCTGAAGAGATTTTAGCGATCGTTCATCGTGATATTTCTCCTGGTGGCATCATTTTGCAACATAATTTCCAACCACATGCACCAACAGCACGGTTGTTAGACGGGAGTGTAGAGGCGCTCCAACAAATTATTGATGACTTAAGAGCAAAAGGATATCAATTTGTAACAGTTCAAACGTTACTAGCAAATTGATAAAGAAGAGGGTGCCGAAAAGCACCCGCCTTTTCCATATTAGATGGCGAAGGTTTTGTATGTAAATAAAAAGAAGGGCGAGTTTCACGAACGAGCCGCTAAATTCACCCTTCTTTTTATATTTGATCAGTAACTTTAAAAGTTATACCAGTTCGACATAAATGCAAATGTAATAATAATAACCGCGATATAAGCATACCCAACTTTTGAAATTTTCTTTAACGATTTAATTTTCGCTTCTTCGTTATTTTCATTCATATATAACTTTAATTGTTTAGAGAAAATGCCGAGGAAGGCTCCAATAATTAAAATTAATGCAACTGAGAACCAAGCACGAAATGAAGTGAAAATAGGATAGATGATAAACCCTGTTATAAGGCTAACGAATAAAGCAATATTAGCTAACATCACTAGCACTTTCCATGTTCGAGCTGAATCGAGTGGAGTTCCACTTCGCACTTTCATTAATGCAATGATTGGGAGTGGGATAACAATGAGAAAAAGAATGGAAATAATTTGATGTATTAATAATGACATGAGTAGTGTACCTCCTATATTTTGCACATGACAATACAGTATCAGTATGACCAGTGAGAAGCAAATTATATGCTTATATGAAAATTTAGGTTTCATTTAGGTTTCAATCGTAGTAATAAATTAGGTTATATTAATGAAGTACATAATTCATTATTCTCGCTACTAAGATCAATATATAGTTGCGTGATGTGGCTCATTTTTGGTAATTATGAAATTCACTTATATGACATTTATAATTTTTTTCACAACTGTATCAATGTTATAATAGGATGTATTCAATGGGTATTCGTCTTGATAATTAGACATGAATAAATAAGTATTTTGATCGAAAGGAGCGAGGTATGGCTACTACACATAGGTATTCCAAAGGGGAAGAGATTGCAAACGCTATTAGTCACGGGGTTGGAGTTGTTTTTAGTATATCTGCATTAACATTGTTGATTGTTTTTGCTTCATTAGAAGGTTCGGCAGCTAGTATTATTAGCTATACAGTATATGGAGTAACAATGCTCCTTTTATACGTGTCATCAACGTTACTTCATGCGTTTCCAGAAGGTAAAGTGAAAAATTTATTTGAGATTTTTGACCATTCTTCTATTTACTTATTTATTGCGGGTTCGTACACGCCGATTTTAGTTAATGTAATTGGTGGAAAGCTAGGAATATCATTATTAGCTTTACTATGGACTATTGCTAGCATTGGTATCGTTTTTAAAGTGTTTTTTGTGAAAAGGTTCTTATACACTTCAACTTTATTGTATATCGTCATGGGTTGGATCATCGTATTTGCATGGCAACCACTCGTTACAAACCTTCATGATGTTGGGGTTATTTTATTAGTTATTGGAGGCTTACTCTACACGATTGGAGCGCTATTTTATATGTTCCGTTGGTTTCCGTTTCACCACATGGTTTGGCATTTATTCGTGTTAGCAGGAACTGTCGTCCACTTCTTTGCAATACTTTTATTTGTCTAGTTTGAAGGAGCTATCCCAAAAGTGTCATACACAAATGAAAGTTCACTTTCACCAACATCAATGTAAATAAGTCGCTAAGAAAGGCTTCATTAAAGAAAGTGAACATTCCCGTAGTAACTTATATACAAGGTAGACACCTATGGGACAGCTCCTTTTTATGTAGAAAAGAGCACTCCATTAATGAAGTGCTCCAAGGTGAGGTAATTACTATTTCATTTTTCCGCGTGCATCAACGTTCCACGTATCGACGACTTCACCATCACGATGAACAATATATTCATTAAAAAGATTAGCAACAACACAAGCATGGTTTGGAATAACTTGAACTTTATAAGTGAGCTTCAATGCCGTTTCGCTACTAAATGTCGCAACACCGTGTTCCTCAGATAAACGCGCAATTGTTATTTCAGGATGACCACACACATTGCCGTACCCCTTGACACTTGTGTTTCCGTGAGCTCCTTGATCAAGAGCAAGAGCTTTACTTCCTATATCAAAAATAAGGCGATCTTTTTTAACACTAACAACTGAAGCTAAAATGGTTAAGGCGCATTGTTCAGTTGTAGCAACTCCTAAACCTACTTGACACATATCATGAAAAGCAGCGTTGCCAGGGCGTATTTCTGTAATTCCTTCAATGGAAGCTCCATATTTGTAAGTAGGGGTGGAACCTACACTACGGTGTGTTATCGATATGCCAGCCCCTTCACACGCTTCGGAACTTTTAATTACGGTTTCGGCTTCACAGATGGCAATTTCTTTTATTTCTTCTTCACTAGTAGCAGCGTACGAGTGACCTGCGTGGGTAAAAATTCCAGTTAAATTTAAATTGTTTAATTTAGTAATTACTTCAGCAAGCTCTAACACTTCTTCGACTTCAACTCCGCAACGGTTTAAACCAGAGTTTACTTTAATCCAAACTTCTATTTGACTGACGCCTTGAAAAGCTTCATTTACGAGTTCCGCCTGTTGTTTTGAATCTATGGAAATTATGATGTGGGCGCTATTTGTTAATTTTCGAAGCCGCTCTAGTTTTTGTTTATTTGATAGAGGGTAAGCAATTAAAATGTTATCAATTCCTGCTTCTGCCATGATTTCAGCTTCTTCAAGCTTCGCAACTGTGATCCCACAAGCCCCTCTTTCCATTTGCATTTTGGCAATTTGAACGCTTTTATGAGTTTTAATATGAGGGCGCCATTGTGTGTTATTTTTTTTAGCAATTTCACTAATAAAATTTAAATTTCTTTCTAATATGTTTAAGTCGAGCAGTAAAGAAGGGGTATCAAGATTATTTATATCATTAGTAGACATAGTCTTCACCTCGAAAAGTTATTTGTTATATAGAATCTATCATAACGTTTTTTATTAGAAAAGTGGTGAGGATTATTAAGCTTCGTTTTAGCTAAAGAAGAATTGTAGTGGGCCATATTAATTTAAAGTGTTTTCGTTTTCTTCACTAATTCTTAATAGAAAACTCATTAATTATATATATAATGAATCTTTAGAGGGGAGCTTTAAATTTTGGCTTTTTAAATCACCTCAAAAAGAAAAGAAACCATTGTTTACGAAACGGCCTTATTTTTTTATGGAGGAGAACGAAATGGGAAAAAGTAAGTATGTAATCATGTTTTTTACTTTTGGTGTATTAGTAGTTAGTGCATTTTTGTTTTTCGATTCATCACAAGATGAGATAGAAAAAAGTGAAGGGGCATTACAAATTAATCCAGGTGGTAATGCAGAGGTTGATCCAGAAGTGTTACAAGCATTCACTAATACTAGTAACGATAAACTTATTTTACATGATGAATTAGAAGCATTATTAATTGATGGGGAAACGTTTAGTATTTATTTCTTTAGCCCGACATGTCCTAGTTGTGCAGGTACAGCACCAAGCATTGTCGAAGCAAGTGAAGAAGTAGGTATTCCAATGAGAATGTATGATTTAGTAGAGTTTGAACAAGGTAATGAACAGTTTGGGATTATAGACGCTCCGACAGTAATCGTCTTTGAAGCTGGTGAGGAATTAACTAGGTTTGTGGGACATGATACAGAAGAAGAATATATTGAGTGGTTTGAAAACAATTATAAATAGCAAGTTACTGATTAGGCTTAGAGATTCGTTCTCTAGGCTTTTTTTGTATAAAAAAAAGGCGAGTGCCCTATTGAATTATTTCATAAAATAGTATATAGTACATTACAACAGTAATGCACTATATTACATGTTCGGCAGATCAAAAAAAAATTGTGTTTAATGACCATTGAATGCAGTAAACGGAGGTGTCCTCTTGATTTTAAATACAGATGGGTCGAAGCCTATTTACAAACAAATAAGTGAATGGCTAGAAACTGAAATACTGTCGGGGAATATTCGTACTGATGAAAAAGTGTATTCTCAGTATCAATTAGCAGAGATGTTTAACATTAATCCGGCAACTGCAGCAAAAGGGCTGAATTTATTGGCGGATGAAAATATCGTTTATAAAAAACGAGGGTTAGGAATGTTTGTGTCAGAAAACGCAGCAAAAATTATTTTAGCGAAGCGAAAAGGGCAAACATTGCAACGTTTAGTAGAGGAACTTGTGAGGGAATCACGGCAACTTGGAGTGAGTGAAGAAGAAATAGTCGAGATGATCCGTTTAGAAAACCGTAAATGTAAGGGGGAAGAAAAATGAAAGTGATCCAATGTAATAACTTAACAAAAAAATTTGGGCATGCAGAAGTGCTTAAAGATCTTTCGTTTTCCATTGAGCAAAATAAAATTACGGGCTTGATTGGGAGAAATGGAGCAGGAAAAACAACATTATTAAAACTAATTGCAGGGTTTACGAAACCTTCATCAGGTGAAGTCGAAGTTTTTTCTGAAGCCCCTTTTAACAATTTGAAAATCTCACAAAATATGATTTTCATTGATGACAACATGGTTTTACCGCAATCGTTAAATTTAACCGAAACGTTAGAAGCAGTTAGTCAATTTTACCCGAATTGGGATAGTGCGTTAGCCAAACGTCTCTTTGAGTATTTCTCTTTTCACCCGAAGCAACGTCATCAAAATCTTTCAAAAGGAATGAAAAGTACGTTTAATATCATCATTGGTTTAGCTGCACGTTGTCCTTTAACAATATTTGATGAACCGACAACGGGGATGGATGCAGCAATTCGAAAAGATTTTTACAGAGCACTATTGAAAGATTACTTGGATCATCCACGTACGGTCGTTTTATCGAGTCATCTTTTAAGTGAAATTGATGAACTTTTAGAAGATGTTTTATTAATTAAAAATGGTGAAAAACGACTCCATATGTCTGTAGAGGAGTTAAAGCAATTGGCGATTGGATTAAGTAGTAAAGCCGAGAAGATCGAAGAATTAATTCGGGGAAAAGACGTCCTTTATCGAAAAACAGTCGGTGTCGATAGTACTTACGTAGTTGTTGAAAATGACTTTAGTGAAGCGGAGATTCAAAAGATGAGCGCAAACGGGATAGAATTATCTCCTGTATCCTCAGAAGATATATGTGTTTATTTAACAAACACAACAAAAGGAGGGATCGATGATGTTTTTACAAGAAGCTAATGTTATATCTGTAGTTAAAAAGCAATACTTTTTTAAGTTAAAAGCAAATTACGGTGTGTTTACTTCCCTACTTATGACACAGTTATTTGCCTTACTTTTCTCGGCATTTATGGGGACTGGACAGAGCGGCACAAGTATATTTAATGTATCGTTAAATATTAACTATTACACAGGAAATATGATCATCATTTTTACAATGATTTGGGCATTTACCATTGGGATTACGTTAAATTCGAAAGCTTCTAAAGATGGGGACTTCGCGTTTGTCTCTAATCGATTGACGAGCAACTTATCAAATATCGCTTTTTTAATGACAGCGACCGCCGTTGCGGGACTCGCAGCGATGCTTGCGGGTTCATTATTGAAAGTCATTATATATTATTACTTTACTGTTGATAATCTTGCTGGTAGTGCGTTTGTTCCATTTTCCGAGTTAGTGCTTGGTGTGGTTGTAAGCATTTTTTATATGGCACTCTTTGGAGCCTTAGGTTATTTTGTCGGGGCGATTATCCAGATGAGTAAGCTTTTTGTATTTTTATTACCACTAGTTTTTATCGGTTTATTATTCGTCGAAGGACGGATGCAAGGTGAGGGACCGTTAGGGCAGCTTGTTCAATTTTTTGCACTAGAAACGTCACCGTTTTTGTTTCTTGTGAAAGCTATGGCTGTAATTGCTCTTCTTTTTTTGCTTGCAATAATGACAGATAAAATGGAGGTGCGAAAATAAATGGAGTTCGTCGGTTTAATTCTCATTCAACTTATTTTTATTTTGGCTATCATTTTTGTTGTCTCTTCTATCATAAAGAAGGTTTCACAAAAAGCAGCCTCCTTCAATGCAACGACGATCAAGTGGATTTTTATCGGTTATATTACGATTTTAGTAGCTGCGACCATTTTTCTTTTTGTCGTTCCAATAGGTGTAGAGGAGAAAAACGTCAGTATTAATGAAGCAAGACAAATCGAAGAAAATTTTTACAATGCAACACATGAAGGAAATTTAGAAAAAATTGAAGGTTTACTAACTATAGATGAATGGGAGTTTTCATTTGAAGAACCCGTACTTCACTTAAATTTAAATCAAGGGGATCAATCTTCAATGCGAATATTAGTAAAGAATAAAGATACAAACGATGGAAATGTCAATATTGTCCACTACTCAACGCCATACTTTACACTGGGTGTCGATGTAACCCATGTAGTGCGCTCGCCACAGTTAGAAATGATAAATGGGACGTTAGAAATTGGGAGTACTTGGGGAGAACCAGTAAGGATGGCGAAATTCCATAAAGAGTTCACAATCACTCAATTTACGGGTGAGGGAATGTTTTACGATGGTCATCTTAGTAGAGTAGGCACAAATGCTCTTTATATTAAAGTGCCAGCAAATGTTGAGATTAGCGCTGCAGACTATGTTCATATTGAGTATGTAAGACCTTAAAAAACTTTTTTGTGGGAAGATAGCGAGTTGTTTGTAATGGAGAAATAATGAATTAATAATAGGAGGCTGTCCCAAAATGTCTGACACTTTGGAGGCGGCTTTTTTCTTGAAGACTGCACTATGTATTTATTATAAGGGGAGCGAGGAAACTGATCGCCAATTCAAACATGTACTTTTTTGAATTATATTTTAAATTTTTAGAAAAATTAGACATGTCGGTTTACGTATGGCCTATCCACCGTATAAAATAGAAGTGAAAAGTTCTTCTAGATTCTCTCTAAAAGAAAGTAGGAGGTCAAATGGAGTCAGACATCTTAAATATTATAAGAGAGCTCGGATATGTAGGGATTTTCCTCTGGCTATGGCTCGGTATGTTTGGTGTGCCGATCCCTAATGAAGTTATTGTAACAACAGTCGGTTACTTATCAACGACTCCTTATTTACAATTTGAGAAAGTATTTGTGATCGGATATTTAGGAATAGTAGCGAGTTTATCGACAAGTTATTTATTAGGAAGGTTGTTAGGTGGAAAGTTAGTGGCTTATTTGAAGAAAAAAAGTGGTACAAAGTCATCGATTCGTAAAGCGATACACCTCATCAAAAAATACCACGTTTATTCATTAATTATTAGCTATTTCATCCCTGGTGTTCGAAATTTCGTTCCATTTTTGTATGGAATGATGCGTCTTTCCTATTTCCGCTTTGCAATACTTTCATATTCGACGGCGTTTATTTGGTTTAGTCTCTTTTTTAGCTTAGGGAAAATGACTGGCTTACATGAAGACCTTTCTATTTATGTTACTGTTGGTTCCATTTTTATGATAAGTTTAGGATCATTTGTACTTAATTGGATTAATCGAAAACGGAGGCAAGTGAAAGAACAACTTCCTCATTAGATAGTAGAAAACTGGAAATACATGCGTAAGGAAGTGAATTTCATAATTACCTAAATTAAGCCATATCAAACTATCTGTAGTTGCGAGCGGTTTAACGCAACTACAGATAGATACTTAATGGCGTTAATAATGAATTATGAAATTCATTAAAGAGTAACGTGAATTCTAGTTTTCTAAAAAACAATCGAACTAAAAGGAGTGATAAACATTTTGCTATCAGGAATTCGTGTCATTGATTTTAGTAAGTACTTACCAGGTCCGTATGCGACAATGAGGCTTGCTGACAAAGGAGCAGAAGTGATTGTCGTTGAACCGATTGAAGGAGAGCCAAGTCGTCATATCGGTATTAAAAAAAATGAAACAGGATTGCTTTATTTAGCGAATAACCGTAATAAAAAAAGCATTGCCATCGATTTGAAAAGCGAGGAAGGACAAGAGGTAGCATTACAATTAATGAAGACGGCAGATGTCGTCGTTGAGAGTTTTCGTCCAACGGTGATGAAGCGATTAGGGCTAGATTATGAAACGGTAAAAAAAGAAAAAGAAGATATTATTTATTGCTCAATCTCGGGGTATGGTCAATGTGGTGAGATGGAACAATTAGGAAGTCATGACTTAAATTATTTAGCCATCAGTGGTGTGTTAGCTCAGTTAAAAGATGAAGATGGGAAACCGATCACTCCGTCTGTTCAGCTTGCTGATCACTTAGGAGCTTTTCAGTGTACGGAGGAAGTTTTAGCAGCGATTATAAGAAGAAATCAAACACAAGAAGGTACATACATCGATTTATCGCTTACTGACCCACTTGTCTCGATCATGGGCACAAACTATGTTCATTATAGAGATGGTGGAGTGTATCGTGGCGTTCCAGAACTTAATGGAGACCTCATTTGTTACTCTAATTACAAAACTAAAGATGGTCGCTATATTGCGTTAGCTGCATTAGAGCATAAATTTTGGAAAAATTTTTGTGAAGCTGTTGGTAAAGAAGAATGGATCGTTTTACATGGGACAAATAAGAAAGATAATGTTCAATTCTATCAGCAAATAACTGAATTTTTCGAAAGTAGAACGTTGGTAGAGTGGACGAACTTTTCATTTGAAGTAGATTGTTGTATGGCACCTATTTTAGAAGTTGATGAGATAAATAACTTTCCATTTTTAAAGGATCGGCAATTAATATCAGAAAATGCTGCAAACACAAATGTTTCTACTTTTTATTTACAGAAATCAAGTATATGTAGCGATCCGCCAATCATCGGTGAACATACGAATGAAGTTCTTAACAATTTGTTAGGTTATAGTAGAGATAAAATAGAAGATTTATATCAAAAACAAATCGTTAACAGTACAGAGCGGACGGCGCGTATATAACTTTAACTTTTCTGTGAAACATCATGAAGGTGTAGCTTCATCATTAAAATGTAATAGTTGCGCGCTTTCCTTTCCACTAGCCAATAATCCAACAAACCAACAAACCAACAAACCCCTAATAGTTTGTTGGTTTGTCGTCATTCTGAAAGTTTCCTTCTGAATACCTTTTTATCAGTTCATATCGTGTATTAAGTATATTAACATGAATGTATGAAAAGGCAGGATACAGTTTAACTATTTCTTCGATCTGATCGAGTAAGTCCATAAGCTCATGGAAATCTTTACTAGTCATTTTGTAACCCTCCTTAAGACTTCTTACAATAACGTATTCAAAATAGTAGCTTATAGGAAGAGTATTTGACTAAAGTTTTGAAATTAATGAATTTCATAATTCATTAATTTCGCCACTAAGATCAATATATAGTTGCGTCAACACCATTCGCAAACTATATATTGCGTGATGTGGCTCGTTTTTGGTAATTATGAAATTCACTCAATAAAATAAAAATAGTAGTTTATCTTACTCTAATTTAAAACCTTGTTCAAGAGTAACAAAAGTGAAGCCTTGTTCTCTTAGTTTTGGGATTGCTGCTTTCACACCTGCGGCAGTTCCGCTCGACGGTTGGTTCATATGTAATAAAGCAATCGATCCTGGGTTTGCTCTCAATAGAGCGTCCCGTACTTGGGAGGCTGAAAAAGTCGCTCCTGCATCTCCGAGAATGTCGTAATTGACAACTTTCATCCCTAAGTCGGTAACAATTTGAACAGCAACATCATCATAAAAAGCTGTTCCTGAACGAAAATAACGCGCCTCGTGACCAGTGAGTTCTTTGATCATTTTATAATTTGTAATAACTTCAGTGACCACTTCTTCTACACTTGTTGTTCCTTGGATACCCCAAGCAGTACCTCCATTAACAGATAACGGGCGATGTTCAGTACCGTGATTTTCAATTTGGAAAAGATCCACCGAAGCTAAATAGTGAAATTGTTCAAGGTTAGCCTCTATCCAACGACTATTAATAAATAGAGTAGCCGGAATTCCCTCGTCAATTAAAAAGTCGATTAATTCCTTATCGTATCCACTTCCAAAATCTCCACCGCATGCATCAAATGTCAATGCGATCACTTTCTCATCCGTATCAATTTTTTGAATGACACCATTTACACTTTCGCCCCATCGAGTCGGTTCAGGGTATTGATTTTCCTTGATGAGCTTCACTTTTTCCATTAAATCATCAGCAGTTTTAAGAAATGAAGGAGGCTCTGTCATTTTTAGCGCCAAATTGCTTTTCGTTATATATGTGTGATCCTTTACGGTCATAACAGTATTGTTTTTATTAAAATTAAACAAAAGAAAACTAAAGAAAATCATTAGACCGATTGATACAAATAAAATAATGTTTCGAATCATAATTTCAAATCCTTTGTATGTAATAGTGGGTTTGTGGATTGTTGGTTAGGCTGAGCACCCGCCTGACTTTTATATGTTTTATAGTAACGTGATACCGCAATGAGAGTTTTGTATAAAGTAAAATGACGGTCGACTTTTCCGAACAAGCCTCTAAAGCCGGAACGGATTTACAGCGCAGTGAGGGAAATCGACCGGAATTTTTTCGTGTTAAATGGTGACGGAATACCGTCATGCGGGTTTTGTATGAAAGATGTATAAGTTTATTTTAATACGAAAAGTAATATATATGTAATATGGAATTGTCGAACTTTAAAAATAATGTCGAAAAAGATTTGAACATATTGTGAACGTTTTAAAAAAATAAAATTATATTAGAATAACACTATGTGTAAAAGTGGAGTCATAAACAATCCTTATTTGGTATGAGACATACGAACTTAAAGAGAAAAAGTTCCTATAATTTCTATCTGTTTAACTTTTGTTGAAAAATGAAATCTGTCTTATAACAAATGTTAGTAAACGCTTTATTTCAATGCGTGATGAATGTCACAGAAATGAAATAATTGAACATGTTATTCTTATAACAGTTCTAAAAAAATAATAGAGCTTGTAGTTAAAGTAATAGGTATTTTATTAAACAAGCATACTATTATTTTTCTTATAAACTAAACTGATTGTCGAATAATGTGAATTTTGTTAAAATTTCTATTAAATAAGTCAAATTTAACAATGGGGTTAAAAGAAAGCGATTACTTTTGTAAACGCGCTCATTGAATTTAGGGGGGGATATGGATGACTCGAAAGTTTTGTCCGGATGAATATCCGGTTACGCTTTTCATCGATGGAAATGAGCTGGCGACGTTCCAGTTAACAAAAGCCGATCTTGATGATTGGGCAATCGGGTATCTTTATTCAGAAGGGATAATAAATGGACCCAGCGACCTGAAAAGGTTAACTATAGATGAAGACCACGGCAGAATACTCGTTGAAATGAATAATGAGTTTGACGCTGAGGAGTTTTCGCAAAAACAAAAAACTTTTACTGCAGGTTGTGGAAAAGGAGTCACGTTCTTTTCAATGACTGATGTAAAAAAATTTCCAAAGATCACTACAAACAGAACCGTCAATCTATCTTATTTATTAAAAAAGCGTCATGAATTTGCACAAAATTCTCCGCTTTATTTAGAAACTGGTGGTATGCACGGTGCATGTATTGTTGATAGCGATGGAAATATTATTGTTCGCGAAGATATTGGTCGTCACAATGCAGTCGACAAAGTATTGGGATATGCGGTGCGTGAGGGGCTCGATCCGAAGAGTTTAATATTACTTACAACTGGAAGAGTCTCCTACGAAATGTTGTCAAAAGCTGCCCGTTTTGGGATCGGTTTAATTGGCACTAGAACAGCTGCAACAAAGCAAGCGGTTCAACTTGCAAATTTTTTGCAAATTGAAGTCGTCGGCTACATTCGGGGAAAAATGGCTACCGTCTATACATCACAAGGAAAAGTTTTAAATGATGTATCGAAGGTTGCTGGGGAACGACCTTAAAAAAGAGATTTTATAAGCGTTCTGTCTTTATATTTTTATTTTCTTGTTTGAAAGAATTAGAGAATTAGTCTTAGTTACGTAAATGAATCTTTTTTAAGGGTGTTGATGACCTAGTCATCAGACAAAATAGGGGGAGGAATAAATAATGTTTGATTTATCACGTAGACAGTTTTTAAAGCTGTCAGGTGCAACTGCAGCTACTGTAGCTGTTGTTGAATTAGGCTTCAATCCAAACGAAGCAAAGGCTCAAGCAAACGAGTATAAAATTGCTCGTGCATCAACTACACCGACAATTTGTCCTTATTGTTCAGTTGGTTGTGGTATTTTAGTACACGTCAATGAGGAGAAAAATGACGTTTTGTACACCGAAGGGGATCCAGATCATCCGATCAACAAAGGATCATTATGTAGTAAAGGTACGTCCATCCGTCAACTCTACACTTCAGATCGCCGTGTAGAAAAACCTTTATACCGTGCACCGGGAAGTAGTGAGTGGGTAGAAAAAGATTGGGATTGGACATTAAATAAAATTGCCGAAAAGATTAAAAAGACACGTGATGAAAGTTTTGTAGAAAGAGAGAATGGGATTACTGTAAACCGCACAGAAGCGATCGCTTCTTTAGGTGGAGCGGCTCTTGAAAATGAAGAATGTTACTTAATTGCAAAATTTATGAGAGGGTTAGGCGCAACGTTTATTGAGCATCAGGCTCGTATATGACACAGCTCTACGGTTGCCGGTCTGGCACCTACAGTTGGTCGTGGCGCAATGACAAACCATTGGAATGATATTCAGCATACTGATTGTGCTTTAATTATTGGGGCAAACCCAGCTGAAAATCATCCGATTAGTATGAAGTTTGTTCAGAAAGCAAAAGAGAGAGGCGCAACTGTTATTTCAGCGGATCCTCGCTATACGAGAACGTCTACACAAGCGCATATTTATGCACCTTTCCGTTCGGGAACGGATATTCCTTTAATTGGCGGACTGATCCATTATGCAATTGAAAACGATTTAATTCATAAAGAGTATGTGGTCAATTATACAAATGCTTCCTTCTTAGTTAACGAAGATTATCAATTCAATGATGGTATTTTCTCAGGCTATGATGAAAACAGTCGTAGTTATGATCAAAGTACTTGGACGTTCCAAACCGATGAGGATGGAAACATTTTAAAAGATGAAACGCTACAACACCCTCGATCTGTTTATCAATTAATGAAAGAGCACTATTCTCGTTATGATGTCGATACGGTTTGCTCAGTAACAGGTACACCGAAAGAAGATTTCTTAAAAATGGCTGAAGCCTTTTGTGCAACAGGTCAAGTAGGAAAATCAGGAACGATTATGTATGCGATGGGGACGACGCAACATACGGTTGGTTCGCAGAATGTTCGTGCTTATGGATTAATCCAGTTGTTATTAGGAAACATTGGGGTTCCTGGTGGTGGTGTAAATGCCATGCGCGGAGAATGTAACGTACAGGGATCGACTGATATGGCTTTACTTTTCCATATATTACCAGGTTATCTACCTGCACCAACTGGAACTGAACGTCATAAGGATCTTGCTTCATATAACAAAAATGAAACTCCACATGGTGGCTGGTGGAATAACCGACCTAAGTATTTAGTGAGCTTACTAAAAGCATGGTACGGGGATGCGGCTACAAAAGAAAATGACTTTTTATATGACTATTTACCGAAAAACTCTCGAAATAGCTCGCATATTTCATTGTTTGAGGCAATGTATGACGGTGACATTAAAGGAATGCTCGTATGGGGGCAGAATCCAATTGTCGGTGGACCAAACACGACAAAAGAGCAAAAAGCAATGGAAAACCTTGACTGGTTAGTGGCGATTGATCTTTGGGAAACCGAAACAGCTGCGTTCTGGAAGCAAAAAGCAGGAAGTAATCCAGAAAGTATTAATACGGAAGTATTCATGTTGCCAGCTTGTGGACCTTATGAAAAAGAAGGTGCAGTAACAAACTCAAGTCGTTGGAAGCAATTCCGTTGGAAGGCTCTTGAACCTAAAGGTGAAGCAAAGGCTGACGCATGGATTTGCCATAATTTAGCGAAACGTGTAAAGAAGCTTTATCAAGGTGATAATTCAACGAAAGGTAACATCATTAATGCACTTAACTGGAGCTTTGGTGACGGAGATTACCCGAGTAACGACCTCATTAACCGTGAAATTAATGGTTATGATTTAACAACTGGTAAAACGGTTCTCAACTTTACACAACTTCAAGATGACGGTACAACATCTTGTGGAAACTGGATTTATAGTGGTGTCTATCCTGATGCCGGACCAGATGAGGAGAAGAATAGAGCAAAAGATCGCGATAATAAGGATACTGGTATGGAAAACTATTTAAATTGGTCTTTTGCTTGGCCGCTAAACCGCCGTATTTTATATAATCGTGCGAGTGCAGATTTAAATGGTCAGCCATGGAGTGACGATAAAAAAGTGATTTGGTGGGATGGAGAAACTTGGGCTAACAGCTACGATGTACCAGACTTTGCGGCAGTAAAAGCACCAGGCACACCTGCAGAACCAGGAGCACCTGCACTAGCAGGGCATAGCGGAGATGATCCGTTTATCATGAATGCTCATGGACATGGGGGCTTATTTGCTCCAATGAATGATGGCCCATTCCCAGAGCACTATGAGCCGTACGAAAGTCCTGTACCGAATGCGTTCTCAAGCGTTGACTTAAACCCAGCAGTCGTTATTTGGACAGGTGATTATAACGAAAAAGGTGATCGCTCTCAATTCCCAATTGTTGTAACGACTTATCGCTTAACGGAACACTGGCAATCAGGTTCAATGACACGTAACCTTGAATGGCTTTCAGAATTACAAGGTCATATGTTCGTTGAACTGAGTGAAGAGTTAGCAGAAGAAAAAGGCATAAAAAATAAAGATAAAGTAGTTATTAGTTCGGCTCGTGGTGAAATCGAAGCGTATGCAATGGTAACAAAACGCTTTAAACCATACACAATTCGCGGTGAAAAAGTTCACCATATCGGAATGCCGTGGCATTGGGGCTATATGGGAATTACAACAGGAGCAATTGCGAATACGTTAACACCACATATTGGGGATGCAAACACAATGATTCCAGAATATAAAGCATTCCTCGGTGATGTAAGGAGGGCTGACTAATGACGACTAAATATGCAAAACTAGTTGATACGACACGTTGTAATGGTTGTCGCGCGTGTATGGTAGCGTGTAAAAACTGGAACGACCTTCCGGTGGATCCAGAAGAATTCAAGGGAAGTTATCAATCACATGATAAATGTGGTGCAAATACTTGGAACATGCTGACGTTCACCGAACACGTAGCTGAAGGTAACCGTTTTGAATGGTTATTCCGTCATACAGCATGCTTTCATTGTACTGATGCTGCTTGTGTTAAAGTATGTCCTGCAGATGCAATGCATTTTACTGAGTTTGGTACAGTTAATACAAACTACGATAAGTGTATTGGTTGTGGGTATTGTGTTCAAAACTGTCCATTTGGAATTGTAGAGTTGGAAACTCACACTGATGAAAATGGAACTGAGTATGAGTTAGCACAAAAATGTGTGATGTGTGTTGACAGATTACGTGAAGGTGATCAACCAGCTTGTGTTGAAATTTGTCATATGGATGCTTTAATTTATGGTGAGAAAGCCGATATGGAGGCTTTAGCTGAAGAGCGTTTAGCTGAAATTAAAGAGCGTTTTCCGAATGCCAATATTTATAACCCTGTCGGTGTTGAAGGTACACAAACATTTTATTTACTTGCAGAGCCACCGAGCGTGTACGGATTACCAGAAAATCCACGAGTACCACTTTCGGCAACTGTTTGGAAAGATTATGCACAACCACTAGGAAAAGCAATGCTAGGTGTAACAACGATGGCAGTTATTGGTGGTTATATTTCTAACAAACTATTTAATAAAGATGACCATGGTGCAGATGAGGGGGAAGAGAGTAATGAGTAGTCAACAACAAACGGTGAAACGTTTTAGTAAGCCTGTAATCATCGTTCACTGGATTAATGCAGTTGCTTTCCTGGCTCTCTATATTACCGGCCTACCACTTTATACGGACTTCTTTAGCTGGATGTATGGAGTGTTCGGTGGACCAGAAAACTTACGATTATTACACCGTATATTTGCAGTTGTATTTATCTTACCAGTGTTCATTATCTTAATTACTGATCCAAAAAGCTTCTTTCATTGGATCAAGCAAGCTTTCACATGGAGAAAAAGTGATTTTCAATTTTTCGCGAAATTTCCGAAAGAGTTTTTCGGAGGCCATGTGAAAGATATGCCAAAACAAGATTTCTATAATGCTGGTGAAAAATTAAATTCTATTATGCAAATTGTTTGTGCTGTTATCTTAATTGGTTCAGGGATTGTAATCTGGATGCCACATTTATTCTCAACAGGAATAATACAATGGGCATATCCGCTTCATAATATTGGATTTGGTTTAGCAGCAGCTGTTGTTGTCGGTCACGTGTTCTTAAGTTGTGGTCACCCTAACTCGAAAATTTCCATGCAAGGAATGACAAAAGGTGATGTTCCAGTAGATTATGCGAAAGATCATCACGGTAAATGGTATGATGAGTTAGTAGCAAAAGGTGAAATTAAAGAAGCTCCTAAAAAGAAAGACAAAGGTGCATAAGAATATCTTCTTAAAGCACTCATTATAGTGAAATTGCAAGGGAATGCTGTCCATTTCGGACAGCTATTCCTTTGTATTTATAAATAAATTTAGGAAAGTTGTCTAGCCAAGACACTCCACTGAATTTGCTACAGTGAAAGTTTTGCGACGAGTAATCGCAGGACCAAGGCGCTTGCGCTTTTCTTAAAATATGAATGTTTTTTGAACAAGCTATCGTATGTATCAGTTTTTAGGCTAATCGTGTTTTTTCTCACATGTTTTTATTAGTTAGGTTGATATACTAGTGGTAGTCATAAAGATTGAATTTTGAGTTATGGATTGTGAAAGAATTTAGACTTACAAAGTTTATAATTCAACATTCAACATTCAAGATTTATATAAAATTCGCTTTTAGTTAAATTTAAAATTGAGGTGACATAAATGAAATCATCCGTAATCTCCAAAGAATATTTAGCCTTACAGACAGATATTTCTAATTTACAAAAGGAATGGCAAAAGAAATTAGAAGCATCTACCATCATTGAAAAACAAACTTTAACCGAAAAACAAGTACCAGTAATTGCGCAAACAGAAGTGGTAATTAACTTAGAGCAATATAAAGAATGGGTTTTTGAGTTAGGAGATCTTTTAGTAGAAAAAGACCCTAAACTTATAAATGATATTAAAACAATAAAAGAGAGTCTGAATGATGGCGTAGTAAAGCGTTGGGCTGACGAAGTATTAGCTTTTAATCAACTATTTTTTGCAAAATACGCTGAAGAGGCGAATGTAGCCCAGTGGCTACCGTACCTTATCGCAGAACATGCGATTCGACCATTTTTACGTGTTGTATCTGAAGTATTTAAAGAAGATCTTTCAGCTTTGGAAACGAAAGGAAGTTGCCCTTGTTGCGGAGAGCCGATCCGCTTAGCAGTTCTTGAAGGGAAAGGATCAAAGATGATCGTTTGTCCACGCTGTGAAGCTAAATGGCAACAGAAACGTCTTCAATGTTCAAGTTGTGGTAACGAAGATCACAAAAAGTTAAGTTACTACACAGTTGAGGAAGACAAAAATTTACAAATCGAAGTTTGTGAAGAGTGTAATAGTTATATGAAAATCATCGATACTAGAAAGAAATATAAAAAACTAACACCTTTCTTATTAGACGTTAATAGTATTCATTTAGATATCATTGCTCAAGAAAAAGGCTTCGGCATACCGAAGGAAGAAGTTAGTAGTTAGTAGCTAGTTATGAGTTTTGAGTGAAGAGATATGAGTTAGTGAAAGCCTTGCTCCGTAGCTTTAATAATATCAAAGTTTGGGTAACTGATCTCTTACTTATAGTCTTCGAAGCATTTACCCACAAAAAACTCAAAACTCAAAACTCATCATTGAATAGGAGTGAAGCCATGGACGCTGGTGTAATTATTTTGGCGGGTGGTAAGTCTAGTCGCATGGGACAAAATAAAGCTCTATTACCGATTAATGGCCTTGCTAATATTGAAAGAATTAAAAATCAGTTAGCTAGCACTTTTGAAAATATCATCTTAGTGACTAATGATAAAGAGAAATATCGATTTTTAAACATTCCAACCGTCAGTGACAACTATCAAAATAAAGGTCCATTAGCGGGGATTGAAGCAGGGCTATCTGCCTCAAATAATGATGTAAATATCGTTGTTGCATGTGATATGCCTTTTGTTTCAGACGAGATAGCTCAATTTTTAGTTCAAGAAAGTGAAGGTTTTGACGCTGTTATTCCAGTCATTAACGGAAAGCAGCATCCGCTGTTTGCTGTATATAAAAAAACTGTATTATCGGAAGTAACAGAGTGTATACAGAGTGACCAATTGCGACTGAAACATTTACTACAACGAATGAAAGTAAATTATATTTCAGAAGAAAAACTATTAAACAAAGAAATTGATAATATTGAACAAGTTTTCTATAATATGAATCATCCTTCGGAATATGAAGAAGCAAAGAAGTTAGCTGAAAAATAGCATCTCTCAACAAAAAAGAGGGAGGGTGATCATTGATGCAATTTTTTAAAGTGAAAACGGTAGAAGAAACGTTTGCTCAAATTGAAGAGCTTGTCAAGGCGGTCAAGGAAACAGAGGTAATTCCGTTAGAAGAGGCGTTCCGTCGAGTTCTTGCGGAGGAGATTATTGCTACAGAGTCTATTCCGAGTTTTCCAAGATCAACCGTTGATGGCTATGCTGTCAAGGCGAAAGAAACGTTTGGATCTTCCGAGACGATGCCTGGATTTTTAAATGTCGCTGGTAGTGTCCAAATGGGGGAAGCTGCTACTGCTCCACTACAAAGTGGAGAGGCGATTTATGTCCCGACAGGTGGAATGATTCCACCGCAAAGTGATAGCGTTATCATGATTGAGCACTGTGAAGATTTGAATGGTTTATTGAATACGTACAAACAAGTGGCTCCAGGTGAAAACATTATTCAAATTGGTGAAGATGTACGCGTTGGTGAAGTGTTGATTGAAAATGGGACAAAGCTTCGCCCGCAAGAACTAGGTGCTATTGCAGCTATTGGTAAAACTCATGTTACTGTTTTTAAGCAATTGACGGTCGGTTATTTGTCAAGTGGTGATGAAATTGTTCCTTATACAACTGAATATTTAGAAATAGGCCAAGTTAGAGATGTAAACGCACTTACGATTACAAGCCTTGTGCAAGAGTGGGGCGCAAAGGCGGTTTACGCTGGAATTGTTACTGATGATTATGATGAATATCAAAAGCGTGCAAAGGAATTATTTGAACAAGTTGATTGTCTTGTTTTATCAGGGGGAAGTTCAGTAGGGGCGAAAGATTTTACGACACAAGTGATTGAATCTCTTGGTGAGCCTGGTGTCTTTATTCATGGTGTGTCGATCAAGCCAGGAAAACCGACAATTTTATCAATGGCAAATGAGAAACCAGTGATTGGGTTACCTGGCCATCCGGCTAGCGCAATGATAATATTCTCCTTATTTGGAGAGAAAATTGTTCAAAAATTAAGTGGTGAAGCTTCTCGTAACAAGTTAGATCGAGTGCAAGTTCGTTTAATGAAAAACATCCATTCTTCAATGGGGAGAACGGACTATGTTCGAGTGAAATTGCTAGAAAGAGACGGCGAGTGGTGGGCCGAACCTATTATCGGAAAGTCAGGCTTAATTTCCACACTTGTTCAAAGTGATGCAATGGTAGAAATTGAAGCTGAAAATGAAGGTGCAAGACAAGGTGATCTTGTACCAGCGATTTTGTTACGTTAGGAGGAGCCAATACGTGAGTCAAATACAAACAAACCGAAAAGTATATTTACAAGATAAACCGAGACATGTAGCCAGGGAAGAGTTTATTAATAACGTAACGTTAACTCCTGAAATCGAAAACATTCGTACGAATAAGGCTCTAGGTAGAGTAACAGCTTTACCTATTTTTGCTAATATTTCTACACCTCATTATCACGCGTCTGCGATGGATGGGATTGCTGTTCGTGCTGAAAATACGTATGAGGCACATGAACAACGTCCGCTCCATTTGAAAAAAGACAGCGATTTTAAATATGTTGATACAGGAAACCCGATCCCTAATGAGTTTAATGCGGTTATTATCGTCGAGGAACTTCAGGAAATTGATGCTGAAACGGTTGAAATTATTGTTCCGGCAACACCGTGGCAAAACATTCGTCCTGTCGGTGAAGATGTTGTTTGTGGCGAAATGATTTTACCTCAAGGCCATACGTTAAGACCTGCTGATTTAGGAGCGTTACTCGCAGGTGGCGTCCAAGAGCTTCCTGTTGTAAAAAAACCGAAAGTAGCGATTTTACCGACGGGAAATGAGCTTAGACAACCAGGTGCTCCCCTCGAACCAGGGAATATTATTGAGTTTAACGGGACAGTATTTGCTGGTTTTGTAGAAGAGTGGGGAGGAGACCCATTACTTTCTGATATTACTGTTGATGACCCAGATCATATTCGAACGGCGATTGAAAAAGGTGCCGAAGAAGCCGACGTAATTATTATTAATGCAGGTTCATCTGCTGGTTCAAAAGATTACACATACCATGTCATTAATGAACTAGGTGAAGTTTATACGCACGGAATTGCAACTCGGCCAGGGAAGCCCGTGATTTTGGGAGAAGTGAAAGGAAAACCGATTATCGGAGTTCCGGGATATCCAGTTTCTGCATATTTAGCGCTAGAGTGGTTCCTCCGCCCTCTTCTTTATCATTATCAAGGCATTCAAGAACCGGAGCGGGAAACGTTGAAAGTACGTCTCGGGCGTAGAGTTGTTTCAAATATGGGCGCAGAAGATTTTGTTCGCATGAACGTCGGTTATGTTAACGGTGAATTTATCGCTAATCCTTTAACACGAGCAGCAGGTGTGACGATGTCGATGGTTCGAGCTGATGGTGTTCTAGTCGTACCGCCGGATAGTTTAGGATTAGAACAAGGCGAAGAAGTGGAAGTTGAGCTTTATAAACCGGTCGACGCACTAAAAAAAGCGGTTTTATTTACTGGGAGTCATGATTTAACAATCGACATCGTTTCTTCGTTATTAAGAAGACGAGACGTGAACCGCCAAGTCATTTCTTCACATGTTGGTAGTTTGGCTGGACTAATGGCCATTAGAAAAGGTGAAGCTCATGTGACTGGAGTTCACCTTCTAGATCCTGAGACAGAAACGTATAATGTACCATACATCGAAAAATATTTAGCAGGACAACAAGTGGTGCACATTCCGTTTTTAAAAAGAGAGCAAGGTTGGATCGTTCCGAAAGGAAACCCACTTTCGATTAATAAGATTGATGACATTGTTGAGAAAGGAGGGGCCTACGTAAACCGGCAACGTGGAGCTGGAACACGTATTTTATTTGACTCACTACTCAAACAACATTCGTTAACCTCAGAGCAAATTCAAGGTTACGAAAGAGAAATGTTTTCGCACTTAAGTGTTGCTGCTGAAGTAAAAGAAAAAGAAAATAGTGTTGGTTTAGGGGTTTATTCTGCTGCACAAACAATGGGGCTTGATTTTATTCCTGTTGCTGACGAAAATTATGACTTAGTCATGACAAATAGCTTTTATGAAAGTGATGCAGGTCAACAGTTAATGGAAGTGATCCGTTCAACTGAATTTAAGCAACAAGTCGAACGTTTAGGTGGTTATAAAGTAGTTGAAGCGATAAAGCCTAATTTTTTTAATGAGTGAATTTCATAATTACCAAAGATGAGCCATATCACGCAATATATAGTTTGCGAATGGCTTTGGCGTAACTATATATTGCTCTTAGTGGGCGAGAATAATGAATTATGAAATTCGTTGAATCAATAAGGTAATTTAAATATTTTTGTTTGATCAAAAGTCTAAGAAAGAACAATTGATGTTAATCAAGCATCGTAAGGGGGAGAATGTATGTTAAGTAATATTGGAATTCCAGGTTTAGTTTTAATCTTAGTTATTGCCTTAGTAATTTTCGGACCGAAAAAGCTTCCAGAAATCGGTAGAGCGATGGGGCAAACGTTAAAAGAATTTAAAAAATCTACAAAAGAATTAACGAATGAATTTGAGGATGACGACAAAAAGTCAACAAATGAAGCAAAAACGGAAGAAAAAAAGGATGTATAACTAGCTTAAGTAAGGCAAGTGAGAAATCATTTGCCTTACTGTTTTTGTATTAGTGGAAAGCATTCACTTATTGAAGGGCTGGACTGTCCAAAAATAAACACCGTTAGACAGCAAAAAGAAACTGATAATAAATCAAAATTAGAATGGTTAATCTTCGGTCATTAGGCAAAGTAGGGAGGACACTATGACTAATGTTTTTGTTTACATATTTTGTTGGTTATTAGAACATCTTTCTACAAAGGAATTCTCAAAATAATAGGAGGTTAAGTTTGTGTTTAGTAGATTAAAATTAGCAACAAAAATAAACTTACTTGTTTTAAGTTTTATAATATTACTCGCTGTTGTTATGAGTGCAGTAGTATTAAAACAAGTTGAAAGTGCTGCCGAGCAAGCCGCGATGGAAAAAGTAAGAACCGATTTACCGTTAGGTTATGAGTACATAGATGCGAAATACCCCGGAGATTGGTCAACTAAAGGTGGAGACCTATATAAAGGGGAAGAGAAAATTTCAGATAATTTTGACTTAGTAGATGAAATTGCAGCACTGACGAACGGAACGGTAACGATCTTTTTAGCAGATACTCGTGTTGCGACCAATGTTATCGTAGATGGTCAAAGAGCTGTAGGGACCCAAGTGTCGGAAGAAATAGCCAATGCAGTTTTAGTTGGTGGACAAACTTATTATGGTGTAGCGGATGTTGTTGGAAATACATACCAAACAGGTTATATGCCAATCCTTGATGCAAGTGGTGAGACGATCGGAATTTGGTATGTTGGAGCATCACAAAGTTTTATTGATGAAACGATACAAGAAACGATGACAATCTTTTTAATTATTTTAATTGTTGCTATTATAGTGATTATTTCTACTTTAATTTGGTATTCAAGAAGAATGTCCAAGCGTTTAAGAAAAGTTTCTGAAGTGATGACGGCTGCTGGTAACGGAGATTTTACAAAGGAAATTAAGAAAGATTCCGAAGATGAAATTGGTCAGCTAGTTCATAGTTTTGAAGAGATGAAAAATAATTTAAATAAATTAATCAATGGCGTTATTAATACTTCAAACGATGTTGCAAGTTCGTCAAATATTTTAACCCACAATTCTGAGCAAACTTCAAAGGCGACTGAACAAATAGCAAATGCCATCCAAGAAGTAACATTCGGAACTGAGAAACAAATGGAAAACACGAATTCGGTAGCAGCAATTGCTGGAGAGATTTCAGTTGGCATGAACCAAATTACGACGAACATCCAAAGCGTCACTGATGCTTCTGTTGAAATGAGCAATTCAGCTACTCAAGGAAATGAAGTTGTAAAGCAAGCGGTGCAACAAATGAACTTAATCAATACTAAAACAGAAGATTCTTCTAAAGTTGTCGGGCATTTAAGCTCTAAAACAAATGAAATAAATCAGATTATTAGTTTAATAACTGAAGTCGCCGATCAAACGAATTTATTAGCGCTAAATGCAGCTATTGAAGCAGCTCGTGCCGGAGAGCAAGGAAAAGGTTTTGCTGTTGTCGCCGATGAGGTAAGAAAGCTAGCGGAACAATCGGGCAAGTCTGCTCAACAAATTAGTAGTTTAATTATCGAAATTCAAGAAGAAGCAACTAAAGCAGTTGACTCGATGAATGATAGTAGTGGAGCAGTAAAAGAAGGTATTACAATTATTCATGATGCTGGGGAAGCCTTTGGAACAATTACAAGTTCGGTAAACGGAGTATCTTCTCAGCTTGAAGAAGTGGCCGCCGGTGTTGAAGAAGTAACTGCTGGTGTTGAAGATATGGTTTCAATGACGACGAAAGTAAAAGAAATTACCGAACAATCTGCGGAATATATGCAAAATGTTGCTGCGTCTACAGAGGAACAAACTGCATCGATGCAAGAGGTTGCTGCTAGTGCAGTAAAGCTTACGAATATTTCAGAAGAGCTCCGTCAGTCAGTCAAAGTATTTAAAGTGTAATCATGCTTTACCTCTAGCCTAAAGTGAATGAGGGTGTCCCATAAGGGTCAGCACGCGAAAGACAATAAATATAGACGTACTAATTAGACGTTCGTCTGTAATTAATGCTTGCAGTGTTTGACACTTTTGATGGGACACCCTCATTTTTTTACAAATTGCTTAAAATTTCTTATATTTTCTCAACATTAACGGCTTGTGGACCTCGGTTACCTTGTTCAACCTCAAAGCTAACACTTTGCCCTTCATCTAATGATTTGAAACCATCACCTTGAATTGCAGAAAAATGAACAAAGACATCATCTTCCCCTTCAACTTCAATAAATCCAAATCCTTTTTCTGCATTAAACCATTTTACTTTACCTTGCATTAAAAAATTCCTCCTAAATCATATCTTAATATTTCCATCTATCGTATTTATTCTTAAGTCATTCTTACGTGCTATTAAGCACAATACGAATTCATAACCGAGTATAAATGATAAATGGTCATTGATAATTTATCCTAAAGCTCAGGAAAATATTCACTTGTTTTTTAGTTGGATAGTTGGATAGTTGGTTGGAAAGTTTGAAAAAAAACTCCCAACATCTACATACATAATAATTGATGATGGAATGAAGTCATGAACTTTTGTAAGAAAAAAGAACGAGTGATTTCCTGAACAAGCCTCTAAAATTCGCTAGAAGTTTACAGCGAAGTGAAGGAAATCGCTCGTTCTTTTACATAGTAGGTGGTGACGGTAAATCGTCATGAGTGTTTTGTATGTAAAAAGCAATTTTATTTATAATTTAACCTTCTAGAATAGATTTTTTCTTTTCTAAAATAATAAGAGTAAGAATTTTGAGTGAGGAAATAGGTGAAGGCTCGCACTTACAAATTGAAGTTAATGCAACTTTAATTGAGTGAATTTCATAATTACCTAAAATGAGCCATATCAAGCTATATGTAGTTCCGGGCGGTTTAACGCAACTACATATAGATACTTAATGGCGACAATATTGAATTATGAAATTCATTAAATTATTTTTTTAATGAAATTTTCTAAAGAGGGGCGAGTTTTTTTATGGAAAAAAAGCAAACGTGGGAACTTGTGTCGATAGCGTCTATTCCTTTAGTCATGACTCTTGGGAATTCCATGTTGATTCCGGTACTTCCGACGATTGAAAAAAAACTTGGTATAACTGCTTTACAAAGTAGCTTAATTATTACGGTGTACTCAGTTGTCGCAATTATTTTAATTCCTATTGCAGGATATTTATCGGATCAGTACGGAAGAAAAGTAATAATAATTCCGAGTTTAATTATTGCAGCGATAGGTGGATTAATTTCAGGCTGGGCGTCATGGCAAGTTAAAGATCCATACAATTTAATTATAATTGGGCGGTTGCTCCAAGGTGTTGGTGCTGCAGGTGCCGCTCCAATTGTTATGCCTTTAGTAGGTGATCTTTTTCAAGATGAAAGTGATGTCAGTAATGGGTTAGGTGTCATTGAAACGTCAAATACGTTTGGGAAAGTGTTAAGTCCGATATTAGGTGCGGCATTAGCGGCAATGGTTTGGTTTATGCCTTTTTTTGCATTTCCTGTTTTTTGTTTAATTTCGATATTAATGATGAACTTTTTAGTTTCAACACCACCATTGTCAACAACACCACCGAAATTAGATGCTTTTATTAGGTCATTAAAATATATTTGTAAAAACGAAGGTCGTTGGTTGTATGCTGTTTTTGCCATTGGCTGTATTTGTATGTTTGTCCTTTTCGGTGTCTTATTTTATTTGTCAACAATGCTCGAAGAACAACATAATATTGATGGGATTAAGAAGGGGATTATTCTTGCGATCCCGTTAGCAGCTCTTTGTTTTTCATCGTTCATAACGGGGAAAGCAATAGGGAAAGAAAAGCAAAAAATGAAAATAGTAACAACCGTTGGCTTAATCATTTTAACGATAGCCAACTTTTCCGTTGCCTTTACAAAAGATATATACGTTTTACTTACCGCGATGTTTGCTTCTGGTTTAGGAATTGGCTTTGCCTTACCTAGTTTAGATGCTTTAGTAACTGAAGGTATTGAGAAGGCGCAACGAGGGACGGTCACTTCTGTCTACAGTAGTATGCGTTTTGTTGGGGTTGCTCTTGGCCCACCGGTTGTTGCTGTGTTAATGAAAGCTTCACATTTCACCTTATTTGCTGTAATTACTTTTGTAAGTTTGGTGTCGGTTTTAATTACCGTTAGTTTTATTAAACCTTCAGAAGACGAATGAATAACTTTAAATTTAAATATGCAATGTACTTGCGTTTTTTCTACTAATGGTGTGTATAATAGAAAAAAATATAAGGGAGATAGGAGTGTCATTTGTTCTGTTGCAAACTAAAAATTATACGTTTTTTGATTTTTATAATAATAAAGTTGAATTGTCATTTGAAAAAGATTATTTCTCGAAACAGCCTAAACATGTCTGGGTGATTTGTAAATATAAAGAAGAGTGGCTCTTGACCCGTCACGAAGATCGCGGCATTGAATTTCCTGGGGGGAAAGTTGAAGAGAGAGAAACCGCAGATGAAGCCGCTGTTCGTGAAGTGTACGAGGAGACCGGAGGCATCGTCGAAAACCTTGTGAAAATTGGTCAGTATAAAGTTACCGCAAGAAACGATGTTGTTATAAAAAATATTTACTTTGCGAAAATCTCAACGTTAAAAGAAAAAGATCATTATTTTGAAACCGCTGGACCTGTTTTGTTAAAAACACTTCCTAATGAGATAAAGCAAGATAAACAATATAGTTTTATTATGAAAGATGGTGTTCTTACCAATAGTTTACAATGGTTAGAAAGGCACCGAGAAGAACTAAGTATTTAAAACTTAAAAAAGCTCGGAAATGGTTTAAGGGTTATAAAATAAACTCCCACCTCAACGCGTAGCGTAGGTGGGAATTTAATCAGATGGAGTCGGGACTCCATCTGATATCTCGATGTTTCAGCTTGCTGAAACGAGTTCGCTTTACTGTAGTTGTTTCATTAGTTTCCGCTCTAGTAACTCTACGCCTTGATACATAACTGTTGCAAGGACGGCAATAACTAACAAACTCAAAATGACAAGGTTGAAGTTAAATACTTGGAAACCATAAATAATCATATATCCGAGTCCTTGTTTAGAAACGAGAAATTCCCCTACAATGACACCTACCCAAGACAGACCGACGTTAACTTTTAATGTTGAGATGATCGTCGGTAATGTCGCAGGTAAAACGACGGAAGTAAAAGATTGTGGTTTCGTCGCACCGAACGTCTGAACAACCTTTAAATAGTTTTCATCGACATTTTTAAAAGCATTGTATACGACGAGTGTCGTAATAATAACTGATATCAATGCCCCCATCGCTATAATCGACGAGTACCCTGGTCCTAGGCCGACGATTAATATGGGTCCTAAAGCAATTTTAGGCATCGAGTTTAAAACTACAAGGTAAGGATCTAAAACCCTTGATAAAAACGGCGACCACCACAAAATGGCTGCGATAAATGTTCCGATGACCGTTCCTAATATAAATCCTGCGATCGTTTCAAATAAAGTGACTGATGCGTGAGTAAGTAAGCTACCATCTTGGATTTTTTCTAAAAATAAATTCCATACCCTCGAAGGCATACTAAACAATAGTGGATCTATCCAACGCATTCTTGAGGCAATCTCCCAGGATGCGAAGAAAAAGATTAAAATACTTAATTGGCAAATAATAATTTTAATTTTTTCGATACGTTTTTTATGCTTATACTGTTCATGAAGCTCAGATATTTTCTTCTTCAAGGCTCTCCAACTCCTTCCATATATGTTGAAAGAGCTTATTGTATTCACTATGGTTGCGCGCTTTAAATGGTGCTAATTGACGTAAGACTTCAGGTACGTCAAAAACTTGGTGAATTGTTCCCGGGCGAGCTGAAAGTAAAATAATTCGATCAGACATCGCGATCGCTTCCCCAATATCATGAGTCACTAAAATCGCTGTTTTCTTTTGTTCTTTAAGCGTTAATGAAACGAGGTCTTCTAACTTTAATTTCGTTTGATAGTCTAAAGCAGAAAACGGCTCATCTAATAAAAGTAGTGAAGGTTCCGTAGCTAACATGCGAACGAGAGCGACACGCTGTCGCATTCCACCGGACAGTTGACTCGGATAATCTCTCCTTTTATCTAAAAGCCCCATTTTATCTAATAAAGATAAGGCGTTCTCTCTTGTAGTTTCATTTAGTTTTTTCATCGTTTTTAAACCGAGTGTAATATTTTGTTCAATCGTAAGCCATGGAAATAAATAATCTTGTTGAAGCATATAACCGGTTTTCGGTGATGGACGCAATATTTGCTGCCCCTCAATATTAATCTCTCCGTTTGTCGGTTGGAAAAGGCCGGCAATCAATGATAGCAATGTCGTTTTACCACATCCACTTGGCCCAATTAATGAAACAAATTCCCCATCTTCAATAGAGAGTGAAATATCTTTGAGGGCGGTTGTTGCAGCTTTTTTAGTAAAAAATGTTTTATCGACATTATTAATTTTTACGATAGACACAGCAAAACCCTCCCTTTTATTAGTAGTTTTGAGTTAAGAGTGTTGAGTGTTGAGTTGTTGGTAGCCTCGCTCCTTAGCTCTTTTAGCTCAAGTGTGGTTGAAGCAATCTCTGCTGTTAAAATAGACAACGAAGCGTTACTCACACAACTCAAAACTCTTCACTCAAAACTCAAAACTTTTTACTCAAAACCCAAAACTTACTCCATTACTTTCTCAGCAATTTCTGTATTAACTAATTCTTCATACGGAACTGTCATTGGTAATTCTCCTGCTTGCTCCATGATGGTATGAAGGTTTTCCCACGCTTCCTCTTTAATTCTTGGCGTAGTAGCGTATGAACCTTGAGATTTGTAATTTTCCACGACATATTCGATGACTTCAAGGGAAGTATCGCTAAAAAAAGGTTGAATTGATTTTGCGATTTCCTCAGTAGAACTTGCTTCAATCCATTGTTGTGCTCTATATAAAGCTTTTGTGAATCGCTCGAGGACTTCGCCATTTTTATCAATGTAGCTTTGTTTTGCCATAAAGCCAGTGTAAGGAACTGTCCCAGACTCAACGCCAAATGAGGCTACGATGTGGCCAATCCCATCAAGTTCAAATTGTGTTGCCGTCGGTTCAAAAAGTTGAACATAATCACCAGTGCCTGAAGCAAAGGCGCTAGGAATATTACCAAAATCAATGTTTTGTATTAAATTTAAATCTCCGTGAGGGTCAATTCCATGATTTCTTAATACATGCTCACCAACCATTTGTGGCATGCCACCTGTGCGCTGCCCTAGGAATGTGCTACCTTTCAACATATCCCAATTAAAATCATCGATAGGCTCTCTAGAAACTAAAAACGTTCCGTCCGTTTGTGTTAAAGCTGCAAAGTTAATTGGTGGATCATTGGCATCTTGGGCATAAACGTATATAGATGTTTCAGCACCTACAAGGGCAACGTCAGCTCCATTAGCTAATAACGTCGTCATCGTTGTGTCGCCACCCCAAGTCGTCGTCAAATCAATTTCTATTCCTTCTTCTTCAAAGAAACCTTCAGAGATTGCTACATATTGTGGAGCGTAAAAGATGGAACGTGTTACTTCCGCTAAACGTACTTTATCCATGTCATCATTAGAAGAACACCCGACTGCTAAAAGTGTTGTTACTAGTGCGATAAAACTCAAAAGTAAAAGTTTTCGTAAGCCTTTCATATTAATTCCTCCTGAATAAATATATTTAGTTTTAGCTGTGATAGTCTATGTTCATTCGCCTAGATGTGTGTGTGAAGAATTAGTGATTATTAGAAAAAAAAGGGCTATTGACTGACATTACGATTCAAAGCAAAAACACCGCTTCCTACGAAGGTAGTGCTAAGTCCTTCATAGAAAACGGTGTTTTATATAGCTAGTAGAGCATCAGTTTAGTTAAGCTAGGCCGGGTAAATTTTATACTTTAGGACCTGCGTTAAGAATCTCGTCTGACACTTTAGCAAACTTTTTAAAGTTCTCTTGGAATTGAGTAGCTAGTTCTGCTGCTTTTGCATCGTAAGCTACTTTGTCCGTCCAAGTTTCGCGCGGTTGAAGCACTTCATCAGGTACCCCTGGGCAATGTGCTGGAATATTTAATCCGAATGTTGGGTCAACAATCGTTTCAACCGTATTTAATTCACCTTGCAGAGCAGCTTGAACCATTGCACGAGTGTAAGATAAGTTCATTCGTTTTCCAACTCCGTACTCTCCACCAGACCAGCCTGTGTTCACTAGAAATACTTGCACTTCATGCTGGTTAATTTTCTCACCTAACATTTCTGCATAACGGTTAGCAGGAAGTGGTAGGAATGGTGCACCAAAGCACGTTGAGAACGTTGCCTCAGGGCTTGTTATACCACGCTCAGTACCTGCTAGTTTACTAGTGTAACCAGAAAGGAAATGGTACATCGCTTGTTCTTTTGTTAGCTTACTGATCGGCGGTAACACACCAAATGCATCAGCAGTTAAAAATATAATTGTATTCGGATGACCAGCAACACTTGGCATAACCGAATTTGGAATTAACTCAAGTGGGTATGCTGCACGAGTATTTTCTGTTAATTGTGTATCATCATAATCAGGTTTGCGCTGATCATCTAACATAACATTTTCGAGTACTGAGCCAAATCGAATGGCGTTATAAATTTGAGGCTCTTTTTCTTCAGATAAGTTAATGCATTTCGCGTAACAGCCACCTTCAATGTTAAATACTCCTGTATGTGACCAGCCATGCTCGTCATCACCAATTAAATGGCGCTCAGGGTCTGCCGATAACGTCGTTTTTCCTGTTCCGGATAGTCCGAAAAATAGGGCTACGTCCCCTTCATTTCCTACGTTTGCAGAGCAATGCATTGATAACACGTTTTGTTCAGGTAACAAGTAGTTCATAATTGAGAAAATGGATTTTTTAATTTCACCAGCATACTCAGTTCCACCAATTAAAACTACACGCTTTTCAAATGAAATCATAATAAATGTTTCAGATTTTGTTCCATCTATATTAGGGTCTGCTTTAAACCCAGGAGCAGAAATGACCGTAAATTTAGCTTCGTGAGTTTTTAATTCTTCTTGTGTCGGGCGAATAAATAATTGACGAGCAAATAAATTATGCCATGCATATTCATTAACTACGCGAATTGGCAATTGATAGTTTTTATCTGCACCTGCAAAATTTTTAGATACGAAAACTTGATCTTTCTTTTGTAAGTAGTTCAGAACTTTTTTATAAAGGTTTTCGAATACTTCTTTACTAATAGGTTGATTAACATTTCCCCAGTTAATTTTATCTCTAACAGATGTTTCTTCAACAATATATTTATCTTTTGGAGATCTTCCTGTATATTTCCCAGTTGTTGCGCGAAGGGCTCCAGTTGAAGTCAGCATTCCTTCTTTTCTTTCAAGAGACTGTTCTACTAGTTGAGAGACCGATAAATCATGACATACATTTTCACCTTTTAATACTTTGTCTAATTCTGTTTCGTAACTAAGTGTACTCATTCGCACCCAAACCCTTTCTTAAAAAAATAGTATTATTTCGTTTTTGTTTGTTTGTTTTGTATATAAAATTCATCTTTGATATGAATTAGTATAACACATTTACATTATTAGTCTATACTAATAGCGAAAAATTTGGAACAAAATTATGTTAATTTTATTAACATTTTTTTAGAAAAATAATTTACCGGAACTATGTGAGTCAGCTGATAAAAGTTGACAATAATAGGCGGTTGCGTTATGATATGTCCCGAACGGATACTCTTATCCCGAGTCGGTGGAGGGACAGGCCCGAGGAAGCCCGGCAACCAACACTTATAGTGAAAGCGCAATGTTTGTTACTTGCTTCACGTTTTATATAGTGAAAAGGTGCTAACCTGCTGCAAGACGATTGTCTTGATCGATAAGAGGCGAAGCGGATTAATTAAAAACCTTTTCCTCTCTTTTGGAAAAGGTTTTTTTCTAATATTATGAGGCTACATAAAGGTGGCACTAGATACCATATATTCACTCAGGACGGTCCTTTTTATGATTTTGTCCATGTATGGTGTCAGACACTGGGAAAAATGAGTACCGTATCAAAGAAGTGCATATCCTAATTAGGATAAAGGAGGTACAATTAATGACAGAAAAGAAAACAAGACGTTTATTTACTTCTGAAAGTGTAACGGAAGGTCATCCAGACAAGATTTGTGACCAAATTTCAGATTCAATTCTTGATGCAATTTTAGCGAAAGACCCTAATGCTCGTGTAGCTTGTGAAACTTCAGTAACGACAGGGTTAGTTTTAGTGGCCGGTGAAATTACGACATCTACATATGTAGATATCCCGAAAATTGTTCGCGAAACAATTCGTGATATTGGTTATACTCGTGCAAAATACGGTTTTGATTCTGAAACTTGCGCCGTACTAACATCCATTGATGAGCAGTCAGCCGATATTGCTCAAGGGGTTGACCAAGCGCTTGAAGCTCGGGAAGGGCAAATGTCAGATGCTGAAATTGAAGCGATTGGTGCTGGGGATCAAGGTTTAATGTTTGGTTACGCAGATAATGAGACTGCTGAATTAATGCCATTACCAATTTCTCTTGCACATAAAATAGCTCGTCGTTTAACAGAAGTACGCAAAGAAGAAATTCTTCCATACTTAAGACCTGACGGCAAAACGCAAGTAACTGTTGAATATGATGAAAATGGCAAACCGGTACGAATTGACACGATCGTTATTTCTACTCAACACCACCCAGAAATTTCATTAGAGCAAATTCAACGTAATTTAAAAGAGTATGTGATTAAGCCAGTTGTCCCTGCAGATTTAATTGATGAAGCAACAAAATACTTCATTAATCCAACAGGACGTTTCGTTATTGGTGGACCTCAAGGTGATGCCGGTCTTACTGGTCGCAAAATTATCGTTGATACGTATGGTGGCTACGCTCGTCACGGTGGCGGTGCCTTTTCAGGAAAGGATGCTACAAAAGTAGACCGCTCTGCAGCTTATGCAGCCCGTTACGTTGCAAAAAATATCGTAGCAGCTGGTCTTGCAGATCGCTGTGAAGTTCAGTTAGCTTATGCGATTGGTGTTGCCCAGCCTGTGTCAATTTCAATTGATACATTCGGAACAGGGAAAGTGACTGAAGAAGTACTAGTAGAGGTCGTTCGTTCAAACTTTGACCTTCGTCCAGCAGGCATCATTAAAATGTTAGATCTTCGTCGCCCAATTTACAAACAAACAGCGGCATATGGTCACTTCGGAAGAACAGATGTTGAACTTCCTTGGGAGATGACGGACAAAGCAGAAGCTTTAAAACAACAAGCTTTAAATAAATAATCATTATATAAATTGAACTAGACCACATTTAGTTGAGAGAGCTTTTGCTCAACTGAATGTGGTTTTTTAATGCAAATTGTTACATAAATCTCCTTTTCTCCCTCGAAAGTAGTCGATAAATTTTTTTCAGCGATCACCTATTTTTGCCAAGGCTTATAGTTATCCAATTTTCTAGTTAAAAAAGATGTCAAATTATGAAAATTACTAGTTTTAAGTAATTTGCCTATCTTTTTTAACTGCGAGAAACATTATACAATATACCAAAAGTTTATATATGATCTCTTTTTTACTTTTATAACCACATGTGTGACTTTCATTAACATATATAGTTTATGCTCATTATTTTTGAACACATGGTTAATTTGATAAAGTTCACGGTTCGAGAATTATTTAGTGAAAATTATAAGTCTATATTTATTAGCTGGTCTATTTACCTTACCTATGTATAAATATGAAATAGAGGGGTTTTTTAGTAGAAGTATGCTTTAAGTAAGGAGGATATGAATGAAAAGTAAAAAAGAGTGCGTAGCGATGCTACTAGCTGGTGGGGAAGGAAAAAGGTTACAACTTTTAACGAAAAAGCTGGCAAAGCCTGCGGTTTATTTTGGAGGGAAATATCGTATCATTGATTTCCCATTAAGTAATTGTACGAATTCAGGCATTGATACAGTAGGGGTTCTTACCCAATATCAACCACTTATATTAAATAGCTATATCGGAATTGGATCTGCCTGGAGTTTAGACCGTAAGTACGGAGGAGTAAGTGTTTTACCACCATTTCAAGCACAAGAAGGTGGCAATTGGTATAAAGGCACAGCCGATGCGATTTATCAAAACATAAATTTTATAGAGCAATATGATCCTCAATACGTGCTTATTTTATCAGGTGATCATATTTATAAAATGAATTATGCGAAAATGCTTCAATATCACCAGGAAAAAGCAGCTGATGTGACCATTTCTGTGATTGAAGTACCTTGGGAAGAAGCAAGTCGGTTCGGCATATTAAACACAAACGAAGATTTGAGCATTCACACATTTGATGAGAAGCCTGAAAATCCACAAAATAACTTAGCCTCTATGGGCATCTATATTTTTAATTGGGATTTATTAAAAACATACTTAAGCGAAGATGCGGCAAATTTACGGTCAAGCCATGATTTTGGTAAAAATGTATTGCCGAAAATATTAGATGATGGAAAACGTCTTTATGCTTATAAGTTCCAAGGTTACTGGAAAGACGTTGGAACAGTCGAAAGCCTATGGAAAGCAAATATGGATTTATTGGAGGATGAACCTCAGTTTAATTTAAATGATATGAATTGGCGAATGTATTCGGTGAATCCGAATCAACCTCCTCAATATATTTCACAAAAGGCAACAGTAAATAGAGCTCTCATTAATGAAGGGTGTTACGTTGATGGAAATGTGGACCATTCTATTTTATTTTTCGGTGTCCATGTTGGAGAAGGAAGTAGTATTAGAGATTCGGTGATTATGCCTAATGTGAAAATCGGTAAAAACGTTACCATCAATAAAGCGATTATTGGAGAAAATTCATTCATTGAGGATGGAGCAGTGATTGAACCAGAACCATCTCAAGAAAGTGAAATTACGTTAATCGGTGAAAATAGTCATATTTCAGCAAATTCAAATGTAGCAGTGAAGAGTTAAAGGTCATATTTAAAGGAGGATAGAGTAATGAAAATGATGGGAGTCATTAACTTAGACAATGAGCAAGACTTCTTAAATGAATTAACATATTTTCGTTGTGGTGCAGCTGTTCCGTTCGGTGGGAGATATCGTCTTATAGATTTTGGTATCTCTAATATGGCTAATGCTGGGTTTGCTGACATTGCTGTTTTTACTCGTAAAAAGTACCGCTCCTTAATGGACCATCTTGGCAAAGGAAAATCATGGGATTTAGACACGAAGTACGGTGGCTTGTTTATTTTACCCCCTGATTGGAATGACCCTACGGATATATCTAAAGGTGATTTACAACATTTTCATAACAACATTGACTTTTTCCATCGTGGTAAAGCTGAATATGTACTTATATCGGGGAGTCAACATGTTTGTGGTATTAATTATCAAGAGGTATTTGAACATCATCAAAGCAGTGACGCAGATATCACACTTATTTATAAAAAAGTAGATATGCTAGAGCCCGAGCACAAACAATGTCAGAAGTTATCCGTTACGGAAGAAGGCCGTGTCGTTGAAGTAACCAACGAAGAATATAATAACAATGTTTACATGAATATGTATTTAGTTAGTAAAAAGCTTTTACTACAGCTTGTTGAGTATGGCATAGCTCATGGCGCTTCGCATTTGTTTAACGATTGTATTGCTAGTGAAGTAGATAACCTTAACATTCAGGCCTTTAAATATACAGGGGTACATTGTGTCATAAATTCTGTCGAAAGTTATTATAAAAATAATTTACATTTACTAAACCCGAATTTTTACCGAGATTTATTTTTTAATGAACAAACGATTAATACGAAAGTGAAAAACGAGCCTCCGGCAAGATATTTAGAAAGCGCAAATGTTTCTAATTCATTGGTTGGCAACGGTTGTATCATAGAGGGAACGGTAGAGAATAGTATTTTATTTCGTGGTGTTAAAGTTCATAAAAATGCAATCGTAAAGAATTCGATTATTATGCAACGCTGTGAAATTGGTGAAGGGGCGATTTTAGAAAATGTCATTCTTGATAAAGATGTTACTTTAACAGAGGGTAAAAGGCTAATCGGTAATGAACAAATGCCATTTGTGATCCCGAAGCGACGAGTTATATAGTTGGTTTGTTGGATAGTTGGTTTGTTGGTTAGGGCGCGCCTCCGCCTAAAATAAAGTGTCAGACACCACTAGGCACCAAATATAGACATTCGATTAATCTTTCTTGTCTATATTTAGTACGATCCGCGTGGTGTCAGACACTTTTGGCCCACCCTCCGGTTTTCTAGACTATCGATTACTGTTCTTTATTTCTTTATAATACTGTCCTTTTTCTACATATTCACGGCGAATTCTTGTCATATCTTCTAAATCAGCGTCACTGAGCTCTCGTACTACTTTCGCAGGACGGCCAAAGGCTAAGCTGTTAGGTGGTATTTTTTTGCCTTGTGGTACTAGACTTCCAGCTCCTATAAATGCACCTTCACCTATCTCTGCTCCATCTAAAACGATGGATCCCATCCCGATTAATGCCCCTTTTTTAATCGAGCAACTATGTAATAAAACTTGGTGACCTACAGTAACATCATCTTCAATGATAAGTGGGTACTGGGGACTTTGGTGCAACGTACAATTGTCTTGAACATTTACGCGATCGCCAATAATTGTTGGTGAAACATCACCACGGATGACCGTGTTAAACCAAATACTCGAGTATTCACCGATTTTTACATCTCCAGTGACTGTTACAAAATCAGCGATAAACGCACTATCTGCGATTTTTGGATATTTTTCCTTATACGGATAGATCATAATTGAATCACCTCGTTAACAATGGTATTTTTAATTTAGTTTAACAAAGATTAAATGCTTTCGGTACTAAATGAGTGAATTTCATAATTACCGAAAATGAGCCACATCATGCAATATATAGTTTGCGATTGGTTTTGACGCAACTATATATTGATCTTAGTGGCGAGAATCATGAATTATGAAATTCATTAAAATATGTATATAGAAATAAGTTTTTTGGGGAGGGAGAGTTTAAGATGAAAGTTTGGGAGAGTTCAGAAGCAAAAGCAGTGTTTGTTATTGTCCATGGTGCCAATGAATATCACGCTCGTTACGAGTGGTTAATAAACAAACTAACCGATACAGGTTTCCACGTAGTTATGGGCGATTTACCAGGACAAGGGGAAAGTCCAAAACATAAAGGGCATATCGATTCGTTTTCTCAATATATTACGGCGATAGAACAATGGTTTGAAAGAGCGAAACACTATGAGCTACCAGTTTTTCTTTTAGGGCACAGTATGGGTGGTCTTGTGGTGATCCAAACAATGTTAAAAAGAAATTTACAAGTAGATGCGATTATTTTGTCCTCACCTTGTTTAGGCCTTGTTAAGCCGCCATCAAAAATGAAGCATTTTGGTGCATCGCTGTTAAATAAAGTCACTCCGACATTGCGACTTCCAACAGATTTAGCACCAGGAACACGTTGTCAAGAAATGATAAAAAGAGATGAAAGTGACCCACATATCGTAAAAAAAGTTTCTGTCCGCTGGTATTATGAGCTTAGTAAGGCAATCGAGGACAGTCATAAGAAAGTGAAAAAATTTCCTAATGTCCCACTACTTATATTACAAGGTGGTGAAGATCTAATCGTTGCCAAAGAAGCGGTTGCCCAGTGGTTTAATCAATTGACGATTGATGATAAGTACTATAAAGAATGGCCAAGTCTTTATCATGAGGTATTTAATGAACCTGAAAAGGAAAGAGTGTTTCATGTGGCGAAATCATTTGCCGATATGCATGTGAATTTAAATGGTAATCAATTGCCTTAATCGCTTTAATTTTATATAAGTCAATGAATTTCATAATTCATTATTCTCGCCACTAAGATCAATATAAGTTGCGTCAAAACCATTCGTAAAATATATATTGCGTGATGTGGCTCATTTTTGGTAATTATGAAATTCACTCAAGTGTTAGAAAAAGTAGATTTATACGACTTTAGGAGGATTGCGACCGTTGAGTAGTATTCCAAAACAGCCATGGACGATGATGGCGAAAATTTATAAAGAAGTATTACCTCGTGTCCACCATTATTTAGATGGCTGGAAAGAGAAAGCGAGCAACATACCGAACAGTGAACTTAGAAAACAGGCATTAGCTAGCATTGAGACAAAAACGTTTCATTGTGAGGGTGGCAGCATTTACGGAATTTTAGCAGGTGCAGACATTGATAAAGTGATTCGATTTATCGTAGCTTACCAGACGATTAGTGATTATTTAGACAATCTATGTGATCGTAGCACTTCGCTTGACCCAGCAGATTTTCGCGCGCTTCACGATTCGATGCTACATGCTTTAACACCTGGTACGCCTCTTGAAAATTATTATCGATATCGCGAGGAGCAAGATGATGGTGGTTATTTGCATGATCTTGTATCAACCTGTCAAGAAGTGCTGTCAACGTTGCCGAATTACGACCACATACATTCCGCAAATATTGAATTAGCTCAATATTATTGTGACTTACAAGTTCATAAACATGTAAAAATAGAAGAGCGTGTCCCACGATTAGAGTCATGGTTTAATGATTATAAAAGTGAACTTCCTAAAATGTTTTGGTATGAATTTTCAGCATGTGCGGGATCAACGTTAGGTATTTTTTGTCTTGTCGCATATGCAACGAATGAAGGTTTTTCTAAAAAGGATGCATCTCTTGTAAAAAATAGTTATTTCCCATGGGTTCAAGGGCTCCATATTATGCTTGATTATTTTATTGATCAAGAGGAGGATCTTCAAGGTGGAGATTTGAATTTTTGTTTTTATTACGAAAGTGAACAGAAGTTAATCGAAAGGCTTGAACACTTCGCGGTTGAAGCTGATAAAAGTATTCGGCATATGCCAGATTGGCAGTTTCATTATTTTATTAATAAAGGTCTATTAGCGATTTATTTGGCAGACGAAAAGGTGAGAAAACAGAAAAAAGTAAGGGCTATTGCTAAACGACTTCTAAGAGTCGGGGGCGGTTCAACATGGTTTTTCTTTTTTAACGGTTGGTTATATCGTAGGTTAAAGAAATGAGTGACAACCTGAAGTTGTCGCTCATTTTTGGTAATTATGAAATTCACTCAAATGGGGTAACATAATAATATTTATTGCGAAATGTTGAATCAACAACAGTAAAGAAACAATAATTATACTACATATGGGGGATTTATTATGCTTACTCCAGAACAACGGATTACTTTGCACGGTTTTAACAACTTAACTAAATCTTTAAGTTTTAATATGTATGATATTTGTTATACAAAAACAAAAGAGGAACGGGAAGCGTACATCACTTATATTGATGAACAGTATAATGCGGACAGACTTACCAAAATATTAAACCATGTCGCTGATATTATCGGGGCACATGTATTGAATACCGCCAAACAAGATTATGTTCCACAAGGAGCAAGCGTAACGATGTTAGTTTCGGAGGGACCGATCGTTGAAGTACCAACTGAATCGTATGAAGAGTCACCGGGACCACTTCCGAATGCGGTAACGATGCAGTTAGATAAAAGCCATATTACGGTACACACATACCCTGAATATCACCCGAGTGAAGGAATTAGTACCTTTCGAGCGGATATTGATGTCGCAACTTGTGGAGAAATTTCTCCATTAAAAGCATTAAATTATTTAATTTACTCTTTTGAGACCGATGTAATGACGATGGACTACCGCGTACGAGGATTTACGAGAGACATTAGTGGGCATAAACTATTCATCGATCACGAAATCAATTCAATCCAAAATTACATCCCAGACGATGTAAAAGAGTTATACGACATGATTGATGTGAATGTATATCCTGATAATATATTTCATACGAAATGTAAGCTAAAAGATTTTCAATTAGAAAATTATCTTTTCGGTTCTAAAAAAGACCAGCTAACGTCAGAAGAAGAGCGTGAAATCGAAAATCGCTTAAAAATGGAGATGGATGCAATTTTTTATGGGAAAAATATAGAAAATGTCACAAAAGAAAATTAAGCGTTTTTCCAAAAGGCTACCAATATTCAGCTTTTTACCTTACACATCATCACTTTTTAGTGCATACGTTAAAATACGGAAAACGGCAAAAAATGAGCGCCTTATTGGGCGCTCATTTCGTTTAATTCATATCCGTTCACTACAAGGTCTAGTTTTCCAGTGTCTGGATCAATGACGAGACCGTGTACTGGAATCTCTTTTGGTAGTAGTGGGTGTTTTTTTACCATTTCTACACTGTGTGAGACACTTTCTTCAACGCTTGAAAAACCTTTTAACCAAGATTTAATATCGACTCCAGAAAAGTGAAGCGTTTCAATTGTATTATTGTCAATTCCTCTTTCTTCTACTTGATCCATAATCACATTTGCTTCCAATCCTGCCATCCCACAACCGTGGTGACCGATAATACATACTTCTT
This sequence comes from Anaerobacillus arseniciselenatis, assembly GCF_001865995.1. Lineage (GTDB taxonomy): Bacteria > Bacillota > Bacilli > Bacillales > Anaerobacillaceae > Anaerobacillus > Anaerobacillus arseniciselenatis. Next base: position 144,994 of record NZ_MLQQ01000026.1, read on the forward strand.
CGGCTTTTAATGCGTAAATCGCAACAATGATACTTCGCATTATACTTCCGAACGGATGAGAAATAACAGCACCCGCATTTTTAATAATTTTTGCATCTCCATTTTTTAAGTTTAAGGCCTGAGGTAGCATTTCTGTTAGACGAGTATCCATGCATGTAACAATTACTAACTTTTTGTCTGGAAACTTAGTTGTTAAGTAAGGTTCAAACTTTCTTTCTTGTACAAAAGATTCATTGTTTTGCAAAATCTCTTCCAATAATCTCAATAGACTCCCCCCCTACTTCAAAAATTTCACTTCAATTATAGTTTGATTGAAAGGAGGTAAGCCTGTCAATACAATTTTCTAAAAATTATCAAAAATTTGAAATTTTGTTCATCTTTTTTCGATTGCGATGATAAAAGGTGGATCGTTTTTTTGATTGATAAATTGATAGGTTAGAACATGCGCTTCTTTTTGATCAATATTTTCAACGAATTTTAGAAGCTCATCTTTTTCATTCTTTCCTTCTTCATGACCATGATAAATGACGAGAACGATAATGCCTTCTTTTTTTAGCATTGAAAAAACATCAGTGATTGCTTTTAACGTCGTGTTTGGTTTAGTGACAATTGTTTTATCCCCACCAGGCAAATACCCGAGATTAAAAATACACCCAGCGACCTTACCGTGATGCTTTTCAGGTATGGTTTGTAACGCGTTTTCATGACCTATTTGTGAAAGGGTTGTTTGCGTAAGGCACTCGTTTTTTAATAATCGGTCTCTAGTTTTGTTAATTGCGTCTTCTTGAATGTCAAAACCATATACATGGCCAGAATCACCAACGAGCTCTGCTAAAAATAATGTGTCATGCCCATTTCCTACCGTTCCATCAATCGTAATGTCCCCTGTGGACACAGCCTCACTTAAAAGTTTTCGTGCAAAAGGAAGAATACCTAATACTTTCATTAGCTATTCCCCCTTTGATAAAACTTACCTTGCCAGCTATTGCGTTTTTTCAACTCGGCGTCGATACCGTTTAATACGTGCCATTTATTTAGACTCCACATTGGACCAATCATTAAGTCGGCAGGACCATCACCAGTTAAGCGATGAATCACAAATTCTGGTGGGATGACTTCAAGCTGATCACAAACGAGCTGAATGTATTTGTCGGCACTCATAAATTCCAACATTCCTTTTTCATACTGCTTTACCATTGCTGTCTTACGTAATAGGTGTAATAGGTGAATTTTTATTCCTTGGACATCAAGCTTTGCTACTTCTTTTGCTGTCTCCATCATCATGTCGTAGTTTTCCATTGGTAACCCGTTAATAATATGAGAACAGATGCGAATATTGTGCTTTCGTAACTTTTCAACGCCATCGACATACGTCTCATAATCATGCGCTCGATTAATTAAGTCAGCTGTGCTTTCGTGAACCGTTTGTAATCCGAGCTCAACCCATAAGTAAGTTCGCTCGTTTAGCTCAGCTAAATACTCGACAACATCATCGGGAAGGCAATCAGGACGTGTCGCAATTGAGAGGCCAACTACTCCTTCTTGCTCAAGGATCACTTCAAACATTTCTTTTAATTCTTCCACAGGAGCGAATGTATTCGTATAAGCTTGAAAATAGCCGAGGTACTTTCCGTTCGGCCATTTTTTATGCATCTTTTCTTTAATCGAATGAAATTGTGTAATGAGGTCGTCTTTACGGTCCCCGGCAAAATCACCAGAACCACGTTCACTACAAAATGTGCAGCCGCCATGAGCGACAGTACCGTCACGATTAGGGCAATCAAATCCCGCATCAAGTGGTATTTTAAAGATTTTTTCTCCAAACTGTTGGCGGAGATGATAATTCCATGAATGGTAGCGCTTCTCACCAAACATGATCGGCGTTTCTTGACCTTTAATATTCATAATTAATCCTTTCTTTCTATATCGATAATAATTACTATAATTGGTTGATGAAAGCTGCGAAGCAAAACTTTCATTAACTCAAAACTCAAAACTCAAAATTTTTTGAACCGCGTCTTCAATTTGCTGTTTATTCAAATCATAATGTGTTGTAAAACGAACCGTCGAAGGACCGAATGGAACAGCCAGTATCTCTGCTTTTTTTAGCATATCAATAAATTCTGTTGAATGCTTTCCCGTTTTACTAATATCGATTAAGACGATGTTCGTATCAACATTGTTGGCAATTGAAAGCTGTGGGTGTTTGTCGAGTCCTTTTGCTAGTGCTTTTGCACTTTCATGATCTTCGGCTAAACGGTCGACCATGTCGTTCAAAGCAATAAGACCAGCAGCTCCAAGGATCCCAACTTGTCTTAGGCCACCACCTAATCTTTTTCGCCATTTACGAGCTTTTTGAATAAAGTCTTTCGGCCCTGCTAAAATCGAACCGACAGGCGCACCTAATCCTTTTGATAAACAAATTTGGACCGTTGTTGTATATTTTGTAAACTCAGTTAACGGTTCATTTAAAGCGACTGCCGCGTTGAACAGGCGGGCTCCATCTAAATGAACAGGTATATTGTGTTCATTTGCGACCGTAAATAGTTTTTCCATATGTGATGGTGGAATAGCGGCGCCGCCTCCACGGTTATGAGTATTTTCAAGGCAAATAAGGCTAGTGTCTGGAAAGTGAATGTCGTCCGACCGAATCGCTTCTTTTAATTTATCAGGACAAAGTAAACCGTTTTCCGACTTAATCGTTCTAGGTTGAACTCCTGCGAACGCTGAAATTGCCCCACCTTCATAAAAGAAGATATGAGCATCTTCATCTAAAATAATTTCGTCACCCGGGCGACAATGAGTAAGTACGGCTATTTGGTTTCCTTGTGTTCCGCTCGTCACAAATAATGCCGCTTCTTTTCCTAACATTTGTGCTGCAAGTTTTTCTAATTTATTAATGGATGGGTCTTCACCGTAAACGTCATCACCGACTTCAGCGTTGTACATCGCTTCGCGCATTGCTTTTGTCGGTTTAGTAATTGTATCACTGCGTAAATCAATCATTGTTGAATCCTCCAATAGGCTTTTTGTGCATTTTAACATAAAAGGTTTTTAATATTCTAGAAAAGGTTTTATTGAGCATTATTGGCAAAAGTATTTCAGCAGCGAATGTTTGCTCAGCTGAGTACCCATTTGCCTTGAACTTTTACTTTGGACATTTTTAATTTCTCCTCATGCGTGTCCTAATATTATATGTAAGCTTTAAATGTGCGACTTGCCAGAATAGTGAAATAAATATTAAACTATTTAGTGTAGCTAAATTTTTTCTACTTGTAGTTTACAACATAGTTGAGTGAAGGAAAATAGATAATAGTGAAAAGTCTAGATTTGAAGATGAGGAGGTCATTAGAATGAACGTTAATTTACTTATTAAGAACGCTTTTGTGATGACGATGGAAGGCAAAGGTGTAGGAATGATTGAAAATGGAGCAGTGGCGATTAACGGAAATATGATTGAGGCTGTGGGGGGGACAGAAGAACTAACGGCTAGGTATAGCGCTGATCGAGTGATTGACGCGAAAAATAAATTAGTGATGCCCGGCTTGATTGACTCCCATATTCATACAGGCTTATCGATCGTTCGTGGCGTTTCTCAAGATATGAACCATTGGATGCAAAAGGGGCTATGGCCTTTTTTAAAACATGTGCATGAAGAAGATACGGTCAAAGGATCTTTAGTAAATATTATTGAAGGAGTAAAGGCAGGGACGACAACTTTTTGTGATTATGATACGTCGATGAATAAGTTAGTTGAAAATTATGTTACAGTAGGTGCTCGTGCCCGTGTTGCAGAGATGGTGAACGAAATTCCTAATGATATTGGCAAAATTCCAGTCGGAGAATTATATCCATTTGACCCCACAATAGGTGAGCGTAAATTACAAGAAAATATAACATTAATGGAAAAGTGGCATGAAAAAGAAAATGGTCGCATAACTGTAATGTTCGGTCCGCATGGTCCTGATATGATGAGTCATGAGTTGCTTTTACATACCCGAGAGTTAGCAATTAAATATGATACGAAGCTCCATATGCATCTTGCTCAAGGAGATCGAGAAATTGAGCAAATGGTTAAGCGTTACGGGAAAAGATCAGTCCAATTTTTACAAGACATTAACTATCTAGATGACCGCCTTATTACAGTACACCTGACAGAAGCGACAGATGAAGAAACTGCGATCGTCGCGAAAAGTGGTGCATCAATGATTTATTGTGCCGGGAGTATTGGGATTATCGATGGCTTAGTTCCACCAGTGATGCAATTTATCGAAGCGGGCGGTGTGGCAGGACTAGGGAGTGACCAAGCTCCAGGAAATAACAATAACAATATGTTCAATGAGATGAAGTTTGCAGCAATTTTAAATAAAGTAAAACGAAGTGACCCTACGGTTTTTCCAGCCCCACTTGCTTTACGTTTAGCGACCATTGAAGCAGCAAAATCGATCGGTTTAGATCATGAAGTAGGATCGCTGAAAAAAGGGAAGAAAGCTGATGTCATTATAGTCGATTTACAACATCCTAATTTATCGCCGATCATTACGAGCCCAATCCGCAACATCGTTCCGAACTTAGTTTATTCTGCTCGTGGCAATGAAGTTGAAACTGTGCTAATAGATGGCGAAGTAATTGTCGAAGAAGGTAAGTTACTAACTGTTAATGAAGAAAAGGCGGTGAAAGAAGCACAAAAAGTAGCTCATGAAATCAGTGTCCGTGCGACAGATGACATTATTTTAGCAGAGAGTGATTTGTTGAAAATGATGGAGGAAGGCTATTTGTAAACTATTATTATAAATGAAAGGTGAAGGTATCCCGCACAAAAATTAACATTGCTAAATCCCTTCCAATGGCATACAATTCCCTTAGAGAGACGAAATAGAGAGAGGTAGAGGTCAATATGCCAAAATATCCAAAGGCGTTATGGTTACTGATCATCGGAATGGTGATTAACGTAATGGGCGCTTCTTTTTTGTGGCCATTAAATATGATTTACATTCATCAAGAATTGGGGAAATCATTAAGTGTTGCCGGTCTTGTTCTAATGATGAATTCTGGTGCAGGAGTCATTGGTAATTTAATTGGTGGTAGACTTTTTGATCGAATTGGTGGCTATAAAACGATTGTATTAGGTATTTCTATTACAATGACAAGTGCATTTACATTAGCATTTTTTCACAGTTTTAACTATTATGTTGTTTTATTAATTTGTATAGGTTTCGGTTCAGGAATGACATTTCCATCCATGTATGCAATGGCAGGAACTGTTTGGCCTGAGGGAGGACGAAAGGCATTTAATTCGATTTATGTCGCTCAAAACTTCGGAATTGCTGTTGGAGCTGCTTTAGGTGGGCTCGTCGCATCAATTAGGTTTGATTACGTCTTTTTTGCCAATGGCTTTATGTTTTTCATTTTCTTTTTAGTTGCTTTCTTCGGTTATAGAGGAATGCAAGGCGAAGCTATTGATACTGCACAACAAACCAATGTTTTTGACCAAAAAACACTGATTGCAAACAAGTCTAGATTTAAAGCACTACTCATTTTATGTATCGGTTTTGTAATTTCTTGGATTGCATACTCACAATGGCCATCAACGATTTCTGTTCACACGCAATCGTTGGGTATTAGCCTACAACAATATAGTTTAATTTGGACGGTAAATGGAGCTTTAATCGTATTAGGTCAACCACTTATATCTGGTATGATTAATAAATGGTTCCATACGTTAAAGGGACAAATTTATTTTGGTCTTGGCGTATTTATGGTTTCGTTTTTTGTTTTGGCACAAGCAGAAGTGTTTAGTGTCTTTGTAGTCGCTATGATTATTTTAACGATCGGTGAAATGTTTGTTTGGCCGGCAGTGCCGACGATTGCTCATCAGCTAGCCCCTAAAGGAAAAGCTGGCTTTTATCAAGGTGTCGTTAATAGTATCGCGCAAGGTGGTCGGATGGTAGGGCCGCTCCTTGGTGGAATTGTTGTTGACATTTACGGGATGCAAGTATTATTTTACGGCTTAATGTTAATGTTCTTGATTGGCTTTGTGTCCACGTATTTCTATGATCGGCATTTAGAAGAAGGTATTGTAAAAAAAGAAATGAAAGCAAGCTAATCTTATGAAAAAAGAATGCTCGGTCGGTTTTCTTGAGTGAGCCTCTAAAGGTCGTTAGAGATTTACAGCGAAGCGAAAGAAAGTTGACCGACATTTTTCCATAATAGATCGTGGCGTTCATCGTCATGCTGGTTTTTGTATTGTGAAGCTAGTAAAGCTATTTAGTTTCAAGACACATCAATGTTATTTAAGTTTAATTTCGTAAAAAACATTTCTTAATATTGGTAAAATTATGATATAATTTCATTAATAAAAATTTTCCTTAAAAAATTTCATCATGATATTTACTATATTGTGAAAGGACTAATTAACATGATTAGTGACTTAATTGTAAATATTGCGGTTTTGACGTCGTTCACATTTTTTTGGCACCAAGCTTTAAAAAATAACCGGCTTACTCTAAATTCACGAACTAAAATAAAAATTTTAGATGGAATTATTGGTGGAGTGCTTGGTATTATTTTAATGCATTACAGCATTCAAGTGAATGAGATTACTATACTAGATTTAAGGCATATACCAGTCATACTTGTAGCGTACTTTGGTGGCTTTCTCCCTGCGATTGTATCAGCTGCAATTATTTCGATTGGTCGTTTTTTTATTGATGTAAACTTTTCTTCGGTGGTATCACTGTTTATGATGTTTACAATGGCGATTGGTGCAGGTATCATCGTTCGTTACGTCAAAGTTAAGGGGATAAAAAAATGGACGTTATTACTTTTATATAGTCAATTTGTTTTTACGTTAGCCTTATACATAGTTGTGGACGCATTTTCTCAAGTTTTAAATATTGCTTTTTTTCATATAGTAAGTTCACTTATCGGAGGCTTTTTAACTCTTTATTTCGTTAATTATATTAGAAGGTATACGGAATTGTACAATCAATATAAAGATAGATCGCAGCGTGATCCGTTAACAGGTTTATTCAATGTGAGGTCATTTGATTATTACTATAATTTAATGTTAGAAAAGGCGCAGTCAGCAAAAGAGGATTGTGCGGTTTGTATTATTGATATTGATTATTTTAAAAAAGTAAACGATAAATACGGACATCCAGCTGGTGATGAAGTTTTAAAACAGCTCGCCTTACTGTTAAAGAAATTAATGAGAGATGGTGATATTGTAGCGCGAAATGGTGGAGAAGAGTTTTCTGTTTTACTTGATAGGTGCAATTTACAACAAGCAGAGGAAGTTGCTTGTAGAATTCGAATAGCCGTTGAAAGGCACTCTTTTATTTTACCTAGCAAAGAAAAAATAAATATTACAGTGTCAATTGGAGTTGCTTCATACAACGGTGGAGAAGTTGATCCAGTTAGGCTGTATCAGGATGCTGACGACGCTTTATATAAAGCGAAACATGAAGGACGAAACAATGTTTGTGTTAAGGGAGATAGTTAAAATTAATTTGCCAACAAACTCTTTTTAAAGGCTCTTTTCGTAAAGATTGTGGCTTTTACTATAAATATTTATTAAGTTACGGTATATATTTTAAAAAAATTGACTAAAATGTGAAATAAGTTATTGACATTTATTCGACAAATTCATACAATACAAATTATGAGATTAATTAAATTACTCATCGAGAAAAAAACAATGAAGAGGAGTAGTAATGGAACCTCGTGACCTAGAGAGTTGACGGTAGGTGCAAGTCAATCATAGAGATCCATGAACTCGCCTTAAAGTTGCAAGAGTGAAACTTAGTAGTTCTTGTCGTCTTCCGCGTTAAGGAGTTAAACAAGTGAGTGTATCCAACACTAAATTGGGTGGTACCGCGGGAAAATTTCGTTTATTAACCTCTCGTCCCTAACGTTAACGTTAGTGGTGGGAGGTTTTTTATATTTTGTTGATTAGTTGGTTAGTGGTTAGTTGGTTTGGGGATCACTAGCCGTTTAAATACTAAATGATGGGCTTTTGGTTTACAGGCTATGAATGCTTATTCATCAAATTTAAATTACATAGAGAAAATGAAGGAGGTTTTTTATTATGTCGTATTCACATCAAGAAATAGAAAAAAAGTGGCAACATTATTGGGAAGAAAATAAAACGTTTAAAACAGAAGAAGACGAAACAAAAGAAAAGTTTTATGCGCTTGATATGTTTCCGTATCCATCTGGTGCAGGTCTTCATGTAGGGCATCCTGAAGGATATACAGCTACTGATATTTTATCAAGAATGAAACGAATGCAAGGCTATAACGTTTTACATCCAATGGGGTGGGACGCGTTTGGTTTACCTGCTGAGCAGTTTGCACTCGATACTGGAAAGCACCCGAATGAATTTACGCAAACGAATATCGATAATTTTCGTCGTCAAATTAAAGCGTTAGGGTTTTCTTATGATTGGGATCGTGAAGTAAATACAACGGATCCAGACTATTACAAATGGACACAATGGATTTTCCTTCAACTTTATAACAAGGGTCTTGCTTATGTGGATGAAGTTCCGGTTAACTGGTGCCCAGCACTAGGAACGGTGCTTGCAAATGAGGAAGTCATTGACGGAAAAAGTGAACGTGGGGGACATCCGGTTGAACGTCGTCCAATGAAACAATGGATGTTAAAAATTACGGCGTACGCAGACCGTCTTCTTGATGATTTAGAAGATTTAGATTGGCCTGAAAGTATTAAAGATATGCAACGTAACTGGATTGGTCGTTCTGAAGGAGCGGAAATCACGTTTGAAATTGATGGTCATGACCAAGATTTTATCGTCTTTACAACGAGACCAGATACACTATTTGGTGCTACATACGCAGTGTTTGCACCAGAGCATAAACTAGTTGATCAAATTACGACTGAAAAACAAAAAGATGCTGTTGATACTTATAAGAAAAAAGTCGCAACGAAAAGTGATCTTGAAAGAACAGAACTTGCGAAAGAAAAAACAGGGGTATTTACTGGTGCTTATGCGATTAACCCCGTAAATGGAGCAAAATTACCTATATGGATTGCAGATTACGTGTTAGCGACTTACGGTTCAGGGGCAATTATGGCCGTTCCTGGTCATGATGAGCGTGACTATGAGTTTGCTCAAACATTTGAGCTTCCGATCGTAGAAGTAGTTTCTGGTGGAGATATTTCCAAAGAAGCTTACACTGGAGATGGAACGCTTGTTAACTCCGACTTCTTAAATGGTTTAAATAAAGAAGAAGCGATTGCGAAAATGATTGATTGGTTGGAAGAAAAAGAAAAAGGTACGAAAAAAATAACGTATCGCCTTCGTGACTGGTTGTTTAGCCGTCAACGTTATTGGGGAGAACCGATTCCGATTATTCATTTTGAAGACGGAACAATGAAGCCATTACCGGAATCAGAGTTGCCGTTAATTCTTCCAGAAATGTCAGAAATTAAGCCTTCTGGAACAGGAGAATCGCCGTTAGCGAATGCTACGGATTGGTTACATGTTGTCGATTCTGAAACCGGCAAAAAAGGTCGACGAGAAACGAATACAATGCCACAATGGGCAGGTAGTTGCTGGTATTATTTACGTTATATCGACCCGCATAACAAAGAAGCTTTAGCAGATCCAGAAAAACTAAAAAAATGGCTTCCGATTGATATATATATCGGAGGTGCGGAGCATGCGGTTCTTCACCTGTTGTATGCGCGTTTCTGGCACAAAGTTCTTTACGATTTAGGAATTGTTCCAACGAAAGAGCCGTTCCAAAAGCTTTTTAACCAAGGAATGATCCTCGGTGAAAATAACGAAAAAATGAGTAAATCAAAAGGAAATGTCGTAAATCCAGATGATATCGTAACAAGCCATGGTGCCGATACACTACGTCTTTATGAAATGTTTATGGGACCATTAGATGCATCGATTGCTTGGAGTGAAAATGGTCTTGATGGAGCGCGCCGTTTCTTAGACCGTGTATGGCGTTTATTCGTTACTGATGAAGGTTCATTAAATCCTATCATTAAAGATGTAGATGGCGATGAGAACTTCCAGCGCGTTTATCACCAAACAGTGAAGAAAGTATCTGACGACTTTGCTGGACTACGTTTTAACGTAGGGATCTCACAATTAATGGTATTTATCAACGAAGCATACAAGCAAGAACAGTTACCAAAATCGTTAATCGAAGGTTTTGTAAAATTACTTTCTCCAGTCGCGCCACACGTATCAGAAGAAATTTGGCAAAAGCTTGGCCATAGTGAAACGTTAGCTTATGCTTCATGGCCAACGTATAAAGAAAGCATGCTTGTTGAAGATGAGGTTGAAATTGTCGTTCAAGTTAACGGTAAGCTAAAAGCGAAATTAGTCATTCCAAAAGATTCAAGTCGAGAAGAGATGGAGCAACTCGCTAAAGAAAATGATAAAGTGAAAGCCGAGCTTGAAGGAAAAACAATTCGAAAAGTGATTGCAGTTCCTAATAAGCTTGTCAATATTGTAGCGAATTAAATACAAACAAAATCACTGTAGGCGGTCCCATAAGTGTCTGACACTTTGTTTTGGACAGCCTACAGCGATTTTTTTTTTATAAAGAGAACAATGAGAACTATAGAAAGTTTGGTTACGATTGTTTATAAATTTGATATTTTCGCAATCTGTATTGAAGACTTTGCCTACTTATTCCAAGAATGCTAGCGGTATGAGAAACGTTATTTTTATGGTTACTGAGGACCGCTTTTAAGTAGTTAGCTTCGGCGTCCTCGAGGTAATCTTTTAGTTTTTTCTTGAAATCTTCATTAACGGAATTTTCTAAAGAGGTAGATGACTGTTTTGGTGATTGCTTTTTTTTATGAATAAAATGATTTGGCAAATGACTAAAGTTGATCACATCGTCATCGATAATTAAATTCATCGCACCTTCAATAATATGTTCTAGCTCCCTTACGTTGCCAGGCCAATTATATTCATAAAAAAGTTGGTATACTTCGTTCGATATTTTTTTAATATTTAATTGAAATAAGGAATTATATTTCTCAATAAACTTTGTCGCGAGTAGCGGTATGTCTTCTTTTCTTTCCTTTAGAGGAGGGACAAATAATGAAACAACACTAAGGCGGTAGTAAAGGTCTTTACGAAGTCGATCATTGGCGATAGCATCAATCGGATCTTCATTCATTGTTGCTATGATACGTACGTCAATTTCTTTATCTTTCGTATCGCCTACTCTTCGAATCACTCTTTCTTGAATCGCTCTTAAAAGCTTTGCTTGTAATATAGGGTTTAAAGAGTTAATCTCATCAAGTAAAAGTGTTCCTCCTTCGGCTTGCTCTAATAAGCCTGGTTGATCAATTGCCCCAGTAAACGCTCCTTTTTTAGTACCGAATAACAAACTTTCAACTAAATTATCAGGTAAAGCAGCGCAGTTTTGTGAAACAAAAGGCATATGTGAACGACCACTACCGTTGTGGATACTTTGAGCAAACAACTCTTTACCGGTTCCTGTTTCACCGATGATTAATACGGAAGAGGAAGTTCTAGTTGCTCTCTTTCCTGCTTCAATTACATTTTTTAATGCTTTGCTCTCTCCAATAATACTATCGAACGTATATCTAGTATCGCCTGTCTTTAAGACACTTTTCTTTAGTCGTTCATATTGAGTAATATCATTGGCAATTTCTACAGCTGCAATCGTTTCACCATTTTTTACAATTGGATATGTATTATTAATTGTCGTAATTTCTTTTCCTTTATTATTAAAATACGTTTGTTTCGTAGCGTTTGTTTTAACTCCTTTTTCTAATGATTGTAACAACCTACTATCTTTTTTATTTTTAAAGTTAAAAATTTCAAGTAAATTTTTGTTTAAAACATCTTCAATCGCCATCGATTCTAGTTGCATTTTTTTAGGATTATAAATAATTGTATTACCAGTTTGATCAATTACTTGGACACCAACATTAATTTCGTCAAGAATACTTTTATAAATATCGTTTAAGTATCTTAAATGTTTAACTTCTTCTTCCAAACTCATGTTGCTCCTCCTAACCGTTAATGCAAAATGATATAGCACCTACCTGCAAAAAATATTATAAACCGCCAAATAGTTTTGCGTCAATTTTTTCTCTTAATTATATTAATTCGTACAATTCTGAACATTTTAAATTTGGCATGGGAATTGCATTTATAAAAGTTGGAAAATACTTTTAAGGAGGGGAAAGTTAGGGGGAGATTCCAAAGATTCCAAATTAAGAAATAACAAGCGATTAAAAAAGAAAAATAAACGGTCTTTCATTTGTAGAATGCGTAATTGAGACGTGTTTTGCAAATTTTTATGAAAATGGGGAGGGATTTAAATGATCGTTGAAAAAGCGTCGAGACAATTTTTTCTGTTCTTATCAAAAAATAAATTATTAAATAATAGTGCAAAAAAATGGGGCTTAAAATTTGGTGCATCGAACGTCGTAGCTGGAGAAACTATTCCTAGTGTGATTGAGACGGTAAAAAAGTTAAATAGTCAAGGTTTAATCTGTACTGTCGATCATTTAGGGGAGTTTGTCATTAATAAAGATGAAGCCATCGAATCGACAGACTATTGTGTAAAGACGTTAGAAGCGATTGACCAAGCGGGGGTTAACTGCAATTTATCATTAAAATTAACACAATTAGGTTTAGATATCGATCGCGAGCTTTGTTTAAACAATATCCGTCGAATTGTTCAAACAGCGAAAAAGTATAACAACTTTGTCCGAATTGATATGGAAGATTATGCTCATTGCCAAGAAACGTTAGATATTTTTAACGAGTTACGTAAAGATTATGACAATGTAGGAACAGCTATTCAAGGTTATTTACACCGTGCCCAAGAAGATCTTAAAGATTTAAAAGGAACTTCTGTACGGTTAATAAAAGGAGCATATAAAGAATCGCCAGAAGTTTGTTATCAAGATCAAACAACAATATATGATAATTATTTAAATTTAATTAAACAACATTTGTTAGGTGGTAGTTATACGGCAATTGCGACGCACGATCATCGAATTATCAATGAATTGAAAGCGTTTACAGACGGAAAGGGAATTCCGAAGACTCAATTTGAATTTCAATTTCTTTATGGATTTAGAACAGAATTACAACGAGAAATAGCGAAAGAGGGCTACACCGTTCGAATTTATGTTCCGTATGGGAACGATTGGTACGGCTACTTTATGAGAAGATTAGCGGAAAGACCACAAAATGTTAGTTTCGCGTTAAGAGGAATGATTAAGAAATAAATTTCTCGTTTCAAAAAGAAATTAATCGAGAATTTTAAAAAAATCATACTTTTTAGTGTAAGTGGATATTTCACATTTAAGATTAGGAGAGTGATCATATGGAGTTCGTTTTAACGGGAGCTACGGTATTTTGGCTATTCGTTCCAATGCCGCTATTAATTGTATTGTCGATTATTACTTATTTCGTTGAGGGGAGAGAATAAAATTGGAAACAGCAACGTTAGTTACGTTTATCGTATATTTAGTAGGGATGTTAGCGATCGGTCTTGTTGCCTATCGAATGACTAACAATTTATCAGACTATGTTTTAGGCGGAAGAAGATTAGGTGGGGGGGTCGCCGCTTTAAGTGCGGGTGCTTCTGATATGAGTAGCTGGCTTTTACTAGGATTGCCAGGTTATGCTTACGTCGCTGGAATGGAAGCGATTTGGATCTCGGTAGGTTTAGCAGTGGGTGCCTACT
>NZ_MLQQ01000027.1 GCF_001865995.1 Anaerobacillus arseniciselenatis
TCTTGATGGGATTGTTTCAGGAAACTTGGTTCCTTCATTCCAATCCTCAGTTGTAAAGTTGAAGTTTTTCTAGTAAACTTCCTGTATTTTCACGCTGGAAAGCGTTTATAACAGAACTTGTCGCGCGCCTCCTTTAGTAGCAAATCCAACGTATGAATTTGCTCTTTTTTAATAACTCCAATTCTTCCACCGCCCATTCCCGATTGAACATGACACGTTTGAGCGTTAAAGTTTAATACATGACTATAAATGGAATGTGTATGAAAAAGGTTATTCATGATATTGTTAGCTAGAAGAGCTGCCATTCGATTAGTTGCTGATCTTTGAGGGTTATTTATAACTAGATCTCCGCACGATTCATCAGGGAAATGACTTGATGCATCCTCTAACATATCTGGAAAAATTTGCGTAACGGGTTCTAGGATAACTTTGCCTTTGTATTTAAAGCCAACGACTACCTGACCTGAAAAACCGCTTTGTTGAGTATCCTCCCATTTTTCTTTTGACCAGGCTTCTTTCGGCTTATCAATGACATTAACACCTGTCACACCTGCATCAATCAAAATAAGATTTTCAACATGATCTGAATAAAAATAATCATGAAATAGTTGACGTGTTTTATTGTTATCTACCATTCCACAAAGAACTTTTACCTGTTGATGGGCTTTATTAATGTTTTTTTCAGCAAATAAACGATCTAACATATCAATTGTCTTTACATAGCTTGTTACCGTACCTACTGATAAATCGTATACGTCAGCATATCGTTCAGCTAGAACCTCAACCTTAAATTCTCCTAAATCTTCACTCAGGCAGAGTTGGTTAGCAAGATTTTTCGTTTCAAATCGATCCGCATCACATAAAACGAGATTAACACCAAACGTTACAGGATGATCATTTCTCGATTTGAAACTCTCAAAATGCGTTGCAATATCTTGACAAAGAGACCTAAAAAATTGTCCTCCATTTGCGCCTGCTCCCACTTGTACAATATCAAAGTATAATTTGTTCTTTCCTTTTTCTAAAATATTTAATTTATTCATGTTCTTCCTCCTCTATTAGTAAAAAAGGAAGAGCGTTTTAGCCCTTCCTCTTCAAAATTCTTTAAATAACGGATACTTTTTTATTCCATATAGATGGATAATCCATAACTCTAGTAACATCAGGTCTATCAAACACATACTCCAATGGTAAGTCATAAAAATACCCATTAACGCCAGCTCTAAGCTTCATGTTCGGGTGTTCCTGGTCTAACTCACCAACCACTCCATAAAGCAAAAATCTTTTTTCATCGTTATTATCAACTTCAGAAAAATAAGCCTTCATGCTATTATGAGAATGTAATTGAAGTACTTCGATAAATCCCTCCTGATAATAATTTAATTCTTCAAACTCAATTCGCCCTTTAGATACCCTTTGTAACGGACAATCTACTACATATTCCTTTGTTATAGGATGATAAAAGAAACTAACCATAACTTCCAGTTCCACACCATTTTTACAATAATCTCGAAAAAACGTAATAGCAGATGCTAACGTTTCTCCAGGGATTTTCGGAAGGTTGAACTGAAATCCTCTTGGTATTTCTTCTAACATTCGTAGGTTATCTGCAGGTACAATAATCGTACCTAAATCCGATTGACGAATTTCGTATAATTGTCCATCTTGACCAGCAACGATATTAAAAGGCTGCAAGCCACTCTCTAGTAAATCAGAGAGTGACCAACTAAAGGTGTGAATGCCCATTTTCTTCATCCTTTTGCACCTCCAGTTACTTTAGGGAACAACCTTTTATTTTCGGAATCATGGTCAAAATGAGTACGTTCTTTTGTCATTTCAAAGAATTCTTGTGCCATTGCTGCACGAAGTTCTTCTGTCGTAATACCACCTTCAGGGATATCTTGAACAAATTCTGTCACTGTGAATGTGTTTCCATAGTAATGAATGGTCCAATCAGAAAAGAGTTTGATCTCCTGCTTCTTTTTAGATGGAGTCGTTGCTTTCTTATCTCCTTTATCTCCTTTAGCAGCTTTTGAAGTATTTTTCACATTAGCTTTTTCCTTTTGCTTTACTTCTTCTTCCTTCTTTGTAACTTTAATCACGTTTTCTCCAAATAAATTTAATTGATCCATTTTCATTTCCTCCTAAGTGTGTAATTTTAATATTTTCTTCTAAATGTAATAATTTGTTAGTTCAAAGTCTTCTTTGAGACTTCCAACCAACCAGCAAAAGATAAATCCAAAAGTTCAAGCGTATCATGGTCAAAATCTTTGCCTTGTAATTCGTTATACTTCTCGCCTAAATTGACACCTATAAATAGATGTTCATTATTCTGAGAATGAATAAATGCAAAAGGCATGGTCCCTACATGAGCTATACTTTTCATTTGATAACTTCTTAGGTCTGGCCAACACGTAGATGTATTGTTATGAACGTTACTGAAAGGATACCTATAGAGCTGCGTTTCAGGTGTTAACACTTGATCTTTCACACAAACAATTTTGCAACTCAATACCCTTTGTCCTCTTAAAGTAAATAAAAAAAGCAGCTTCGGATGCCCCACTTCCTCAAATCGCTTACGGTGATATTGGATATCGAAGCGTTGTGCTTCAACCTCAATGCCGACAAGCTTTGCTCCATCCATCATTTCTTGATAGATAAAGCAATTTTTAGGAAGTAACGGGCTCGAACATGCCTTCTTCTTTGGTATATATCTCTCTAAAACTTCTAATACCCACTCTTGATCTGCAACGTTTGAAGTCACTTGAAACAATGAATGGATCATTTCTTTATCTAAGGAATTTCTCGCACGTGTAAGTAGTTGTTTTAATATCCTACCTGCATATGCCCCTTTCAAATCCCCTAGTAAATTAACCTCATCCAATAAGTAATAAAATAACTCATGAATAATGTCTGAGTTCTCAAATTCTCTAACCTTACTCAAGAAACGCCTCAGTGCCTTAATGGTTTCTTTTTCCGAAAAATCATTTGGATCAAACCTTGAAACTAGAGTTAAGAAAAAACTATTTAGAACTTCCGAATCGCAATCTGATTCATCAATATAACGAAATGCCAAGTCAATAATAGCATTCATCTCCTCTATCAACGGTTCACCGTTATAGTTTTGAAGATTAAAAAAACCTTCAAAAACTTGATCAAAGCTTTTCTCTCTTAGAAGGTGAGTAACAATTGCTTCATCTTCTAAAATCCCAAGCATTGAAATCGCTAAATCAGATGGAATAACAGTACGCCTATTCATCGAAATGCCATTGTTAACATTTTCAACGACTGCTTCATGGCTACGAAGCGTGATACGTGTTTCGTTGACTTCTTTCATTGTGTTCATAATAAAGTTCCTCCCATATTGTAAATTGTTTATTCAGCATATCAATAAACGAAAAAATATCCTCTAAAAACTCATGGTACAACATATAGTAACTTGTACCACAAATCTTTAACTGAAGACCCTCGCTTGTAAATTCACCTTCGAAACTACCATCAAAATAGTCACTAGAGGAAAGTAAATTACTTTCAAGTCCGAGCTGGGACATACGAAAGGCTTCATACATTGATGTTTGGCTGATCTTCTTATTAAGGTCTAACCAACCATCAATATGACTATTTGTAACGGTTATGGTCATTACCTCATCAACAGAATCTCCTTCTACTATTTTCGATTTCACAACGAAAAGTTTATCGATTGCATCAAAAAATAGTGAAGAATCATCATGGCTGTTTCTAACATAGAACATCAATCCTGGATCTAATGGTACCCCTCTGTCACTCATCATTTTAGCGATTAATAAATTATCTGCTGTATAACGAGCCTCTTCCAAAAACTGTACCGTTAGAAAACAGACTTTGGACATTAGATAAACCTCCTTTTCTTCTTTTGCTGCGGTTTAACTGCCAAAATATTATTCGTTAAACCAGCAAGAGAATTTAATTCGTAAATGGGATTTCCAATATTTCTTGCATCTTCAAAATCATAATCAGTGATTTCATCGGATTCATATTCCAAGATATCATCGATCGTTTTCTTTAATTCAGACACAGTAAAAGTTGAAAAATCCACATCTCCTACCTTTTCAGAGGAACCGTATAACATCATTTCGATTAGATACATTCGTTTACTATAAGTAGTATCAATATCTAATGAATGAACTGTCATAGCTTCCTCAAAACGTTGTAACAAATCCATAAATCTCCCTCCTAATTGTTAATAAAAGAACCGAAAGAATAGGCAGCTACCTATTACTTCCGGTTCTGTAAATGCAAAAAAGCACCTCTATAAGACGCACTTATGCAAGGATATCCTCCTAAACAAATATGCATCCCATAGGGTGCTTACTTCAGTAAATCAGGCTCATAGAGCAATTAAAAAATATTATATAATTATTTTATCAAATATTAAGTCTAGCAACAATATAAGATTTTTTTAGATCATCCAAAATCGAGTAGGAGGGGATGACAAATTCCCGAACTCTCTCACCGCACCGTCGCACCGTTCTGTATACACAGTAGTTCAATTAAGTTAACATATTTATCAAAACCATTTCCTAAAAACCTTATACCTTTCAATAATCTGGTACTAAAATGATAAATGGCATATTCTCTACTAAAGAAACGCGTTATATTGTTGAAGAACATTTTAATGTCCGGGTTTAACTCTTATTTTCTTCTATACAAATATCTATGATTTCAATTATCAATTTTTTTCGTTTTTTTCCTAAATAATAATCTTTGATTATGACTGAAGTAAATAAAATCCCAATAGTAAAAAAAGTGATTATATTTAAAATAGTAATAAAGTTAGGCTCTACTCCTATTATCCTTGTATCACCACTATATCTTGCTATTTCCAAAACTATACCTTTATTAATCCCCCAAATAGCTACACCAATAATAACTGCATGAACTGTACTATAAAACTTATCTAACGGTCCCTCCTCACTTAATACCTTATAGTACCCTCTTAATAGTTTTAATTTTTTATGATCATATTTAGTGTAATGATTCAATGTTAAATATGCTTGTTCTAAGTTGACCAATACGTCTTTACTTTTTAATGACTTTGAGAATAATTGGTTTAATAAATCCGTTCCACCTTCTAAACTATCTAACCATGTATATAATGAGTTTTTTGACTTAATCTTAGAACTATAGCCAAATTGAAAGATATATACAATTAAATAGTAATTCAGCACAATGTATATCGAAGAAACTAAAATATATCCACCAAACGAAAGAAACATAGAGATATAGGACATCAAAAATAATATTAGCATTGGAAAAATATACCTAAAAAAGATTATCAAGACTTTCTCTTTCATTTTACTTCTCCTTATTATCATCCTTTTTTTCACTTTACTAGCTCTATTTATTATGTATTATTTCCCTATTGTTCAATACTTTTAACCAGAGAATAGTATTCGTAAAAATCTTTACCAAAAGCTGACAAATTTTTATTTTTCATAGGAGTGGTAAACAACGTATTTCCAACTTTGAAAAAACTACACTTATGAATTTTATTAAAACTTGCGATCAATGTAGCATCCATAAACGGGATGAAAATGAATATATTGTTTACTTTTTCAGTTATTTCCTTTATATGTGTCAATAGGTAATCATTCCATGTTAAGTTTACTACTAAACCATTGGACCACGTAACCACAGGAGCAGCACTATAAGGATGTATTTTTCCCAGCATGTTTTTTATATCAAATTCTGTTACTTGTTTATTGTTTAAAGTAACTCCTGATGATTTCTCCATGTAGGATATAACCTGATTAAAATCACGTAAAATGCTTTCTTTTGAATTTTGTATCTCTTTTCTTAGATGTGCCTTCTTTTGTTTTTCAGGTAAGTAAGCCACAATCACATAAAATATATAACTTACAATGTACGACATGCTTATATTAAAGAATATATTACCTAGTTTTGCTGATACCCCTGGAATAAACTCAGGTATGTTAGCCCATATAAATTGAGTAAATAAAATAATTGTTACAGCTACTAGAGTTCCAATAGAAATCCATAAATTATAACCCCGAAACAATTTTAATCCCCACTTTACTTTTTTCTTTCAATTATAACATTTCCTTTGAATTAAATTGGCAGTAAGCCCGAAATATAAAAAAAATAGCGTACCGGAAAGGTGAGCTATTTTTTTATAATTCGGGCTTACCATACACTTAAAATAAGTGGCAAATAACTGGAGTTAAGATCTTTAAAAACTAAAAATGATGTTGAAATGTTTTTATTGAATTTAGATCGATATTCTCAGTCTATCGTTGAAATTAGAGATGAAAAGTTTCATGCATTTGAATTTAATGAGCTATTAGATATTGGATATTCCAATCATTTAATTCTTAGACATGATCTGAGAGGATTTTATTATAACCATATTTCTACAGAAGTTGACCGAAATAGTAGGAGTGCAAAACCTATTTCCTTCGACGAACTTATAGAAATTGTGTATGAAAATAAAAAGTCTGTATCAGATACTATTAATAAAATATTTTTGTGAAGTTTTAGATAGAGCTAATTCTATAATGTTTATAAAATCAGCTCTTTGGTTAACATCTTTTTAACTTCAATGATCTACATGTGAACATTTCCAAGGTCTTGAGGGTTCACCTCTGTTGGTGCTCCAAGGACATTAATCGGTGCAAATGCAACTAAACTGATACTCAATAAAACTAGAAAAAAGGTTTTCTTCATATATATCAAATCCCTTCATAAATAAGTTAATTTTATGTTACATGAAATTAACTTAGATAGTTTTTTTGAGGAAATCTATTTCATGATAATTTTCATGAACATTTCTAGCTTTTCTATCAAATTCCAATAAATAATATAATTCTATTGATAATTTAACTTCACAACATTACCAATATTTAGGTATTATTGCTATATAGGGGGGGATTAAATATGCAGTACAATATTGGATTGAAAATAAAAGAATTACGTAAATATTGGAGGATGACACAAGAAGAGTTAGCGGATAACATCTGTTCTCAAGCAATGATCAGTACTATAGAAAATGATGAAAACGTTTATACTTCAGCACTATTATTAAATGCCCTAAGTCAACGTCTAGGAGTTTCTATTGATTACTTTTTTCAAGAAACTAATGTAACAAATTATAGTTATGTAAACGAAGTATGTGATCAATTAACAAAGTTAATTCAATTCAAAGAATATGCCCAAGCTTATGATATGGTTAAGTTAGAAAAGAAAAATCCCTTGTTTAATAAAGTTATTCATCTTAAACAATTTTTATTATGGAGAGAAGCGATCTGTATAAACTATCTATATGACAATAAAAAATTATCCCTAAAGTTATTAGAAGAAGCTCTTTCTTATTCAGAAACTACTTCCAAAAATTTTAGTAATAGAGATATTGAAATATATATTAGTAAAGCTATAATGTTAAATGAATTAAGTCAATTTAGTGAGGCTGATTTATTGTATGTGAAGCTAATTAATTTTTGTGAGAAATCTCCAAACATAATAAAAAAATCTATTTTAATTAACTTATATTATAATGCTGCTAGAAATGCAGACTTGTTAAATGATGAAAAGAAAGCTTTGAACTTTTGTGAAAATGGAATTAACCTATGTCAAAAAGAACAAACGATGTTTTTACTTGGTTATTTATTTTATCTAAAGGGACAAATCTTATATAAAAAAATTGGAGAATATAGTGAAGAAGTATTGAAGTGGTACGAAGAAGCTAATTGGGTGTTTAAAAAAAACGGTGACTTTGGTAATTATAAACTTATATTGGATAAAATAAATACTATTAAGGTGGCTTGTAATTAAAATAAATTTAAAGTGAGGTATTATGTAAGAGTCAGCTTTTTTTATGTTGTTTATAAATACTTCTTACAAACACACCCCCATCATGGGTTAGATGGGGGCAAACGTATTTATAAAAGAAGGAGATTACGTCTACATTTTGGGATTTTGTAGGCTAAACAAATTTTAGATTTATTTAACCCTTTCCTTTCAGTTCCTCAATTTCTTTTTGGAGCTCTCTGATCTTTAAATCTTTTTTTCTATAGCTGCTTCTCAACCAAAAATAGATTAGTAATACTACACCAATTACACTAACAAAAATTAAGACCATAAATATAATCAAATGCATTTCTGTAGCCATAAATGTTGTCACTCCTCTTTTTAAGGGGATTTCCTGATATTTAACAGGTCAACTATTATCAATAATTAATTGTTAATTTTTTTTTGTTCGTCATTTTTCAAACCTATTTTTATTATAACATTAAAAGGTAAATGTTAATATAATCCAAAAAGAGAAAAGCAGACCTAATTACGAATATCGGTCTGCTAATTACTTGTTAGATAAGATGTTATTACTAGGATGAATTTCTGAAAAATTAAACCGTTATTTTAAAGGTGTAAGATTACTTAAACCAGTTTTATATCCGTCATTCCCTACCAAAGTGTTAAGTGTCATCGAAGAACTAAAATTTTCTCCGAATAAGGAATAGTCAACCCTAAAATTAGAATGAGCATAATGAGTTGAAGTTTCAAATCTTCTGTGCAATGTTGTTGTTTCTTCCTCTTTTTTTCCTCCTATCACAGTAGCGGTCCCGTCATATACTGTTAAAATATAATCGTTATCGCTTCCCGATCTAATTACAGCTTCGATATAATATTGTGCGTTAACGAGACCTGTGTTGTAATACGTTCTAATTGTATAAGTTCCGGGCGATAACCCTGTATGCATTAATCCAATATCATCGTTGTAAGTGTCATCTTCAGATTTTATTATTTCACTACCTACCTTAGCTTTTGATCCGTCTGAGAATGTAATGATATTAGATTCATTCATTTGTAGACTTTGTATTTCTTCTAATGCAAAGTCCGCGTTCTCTTGTTTCAATGAATCTAGCATTTCCCCATCTTTAAGCTTTTTTAATAGTTTTTTCTGTGTTTCCAAATCAATTCCTAACTCATCAAAAGATTTTAGAATTTCTTTTTCGTACTTTTTTACACTTTCAGATGTTGTTGATTTACTTTCAGCTGATACCATTGTTCCAGTAAACATCATCAATACAACTAATAGTAAAGCAAATATTTTTTTCACCTTAATCTCCTCCAACTTCATTCAAGATATAATATGGGATGTTTTTACACTTGGCTTGTACTTGCACTACACCATATTCGAGAGTAAACCTTCTCCTATTTCTTCTGGCCAGAAGTTATTTAAATAGTATATGAATAACTTAAATAATTCTAATCTGGTACTTCGGTGACATGTAGATATTTATTATGTTTTTCTTTATATATTGCTATTTATCCCGGTATTTTTGTATATTCTATCAATGTATTGATAAAGTTACTACACAAACTAATTGAACAAACTTTTCATTTTGAAACAAAAATAGCAATCGAAACTGTCAGCAACAAAAAAATACTATATGATTCTGACTCCTTAACAGGATTGCAGGATGAAGTTTATTATATTATTTCCTATAATATTGATCAATTTGGCATAAATCTTATCAGTGATTTCCATGTTCTTGAGAGAATAAACAAAGATAGTATTCACAGAGTATTGGTGAAAATAAAGAATGAAATCAATTGGTTCTTTTCTACAAAGAAATCATTGCCAAAAGATCTAGATTCTTATAAAGTGGCCTTTAATAGCTACTCATCGGGTCTATTTTCCCACGAATTTTTGGGTCATTTTTTAGAGACTGATCATTTTTTTCGGTCTCCATTGAATAGGGAAAAGGAATGGAATTTCAGCCGACATCTTACAATCTTTGAGAATTTTCACATTCCAGAAACCTTTGATGATAACGGCGACCCCATCACAAAAAACATTCCATTGATAAGGAATGGGGAAATCCTCCATTTGCTTAGTAGCCGGTTGGACCAGCAACATTCTCATAATACCGGCAATGGGCGGAGAGAAAATCTAAGAATGCCGGTGATTACTAGAATGCGATCTATGTTTGTTCAGCCAGGAAAGACTTCGGAAGAGAAACACATTGAAAGCATTAACAAGGGAATTTATATACATAAAATTGGAATGGGCGAAGTCAACATTTTTACAGGTGATTTTTCTGTAGAAGTATCTCATGCTAGTCTAATAGAAGCAGGACAATTCACTGCATCAATCGAGCCGTTTCATTTGTATTTGGATATTAGACATTTTTTTGATAAAGAGATTGTCTTTTGCAGCAATAGTAATGAATACCATAGCCTCTGCGGTAAAAAAGGGGCAACCGTCAAGGTCAAATATATTTCTCCGTCTATCATTATTGAGGGGTTGGGCAATGCAATTCAATAATAAAGTGTTCACCATTTCATATCACAAATTTTATAAAAGAGTATTTTGGGAAAGTCTTACAGAACATTCACCATTCAACAGGGCTGTTCCCTTATTAGATTTATGTGAAAAGTTGTTTCAACCTTCCACTTAATGATGGTAGAAAGAAAATTACAAGTGGATGACTATCAGGTTTCTTTTTCCTTTAGTGAGGATGGACAATTGGATATGATCCAAATTTATTGTTTCCTTGTGGAAGAAGATGTTGAGATTAACACTGCAGTTATTAAAAACGATAAACATGTCATCAATAATGTTGAGACTTTTCTAAATAGATTGATAGAAAGCAACATACCCAAACAAAACTGCCAGAGGAACCATTATAGCTATTTATTGATTGAGAAAAGTCAATTAACAACCTTGCTAAATCTGTGTTACCAATATATCTGTAACAATAAAATCAAAATTACAAGGCAAAATGAAACTGATACCATTGAGTTTCTTGTTTACGATCATCTATCAGATGCCGAAAAGAAAGAAGAATTGTTTTCAGAGCAACTAATGGAAAATTATCACCCAATGAGAAACATAACAAAAGTCGAAAAAGTTATTACGAATAGGACAATCAGAGAAGATGACCACGATAAAGTTTTGATACTGAAGGAAATAGTCAATTACTCAACCATTTTGAATTTTTATAATGGCCAACTCAATATAGTCGGTAAAGCAGTTCCATATCAAGATTGTGGCAGCAGTCTAAAATCGCTGTTCTCGTTTGAATTCAATGATCTCATAAAGAATTACAAAATATTAGGTGGTCATCAAGGACTCTTATTAAAATATTAATTCAAATATTATAACTCTTTTTTAAGGGAAGTGAAAGCATGATTCAATTAGATTCAATTTCAAAGTCGTATGGGGATAAGAAAGTATTGAATGGTATTACCTTCGAATTCAGAACGGGAAACATTTATGGATTAATTGGGCGTAACGGAGCAGGTAAAACAACATTACTAAAAATTTTAATGAGAATCATTAGGAACCATGAGGGAAATGTTTTATTTCATGGCGATAACATTAACACTGTGGATATTCTTAATCTCCCCTTCGTCTTTATAGGAGATACACCTGTTTTATATCAAGATCTAACTGCCCGTGAACAAATGCTTTTCATTTGTAAACTAAATAAAATATCAAAAGAAGAGGCAATAAAAAAAATACAACATCTAGCAAAACAGCTAAAACTGGAAGAATATATGGATTATTATCCACGAAGTGTTTCAAGAGGAACATTGCAGCGTATTAATATTGCCATAGGAATGCTGCGAGAATCGAATGTCTACTTCTTCGATGAACCATTTATTACCTTAGATCCCGTACAAGTTGATACTGTAGAGCAGATGTTCCTGAATCACAAATCAACCACCAGGATTCAAATCATTTCAAGCCATGATTTAGACAGTTTGGAAACGATTTGTGATAAATATTTGATTTTGAAGGATGGACAATTATTAGAGTTTGAACCGGGAACCTTAGATCGAAAACAAATCACTAAATTGATAGGCGATAGCTATGATAGTTGATTTAGTCTATTTTATAGGCCTCAATAAAGTAAGACAGTACATTCGGATGATAAAAAAGAACAAATTTAATGGGGTGATTTTTTTATTGTTACTCATATTTTTTCTCCCATTGTCCGTGGAGTTATTTCAAGTGTATGAAAATCTCATTATAAAGTGGTTTCCAATTGCTTTGTTTGCTTACGGTTTGGCAAAGGTCTTTCAAAATAATCCTATTTTGAATATACCATTCCAAACCTTTGAAATGAAAGTTCTTTCTTTAAATAGCCTTAAACTGTACATTTTTCTTAAAACGGTTGCATCTTCTCTCTTTATTGCAGCAATCTTGCTGATCTTGGAGGCAGATTTCACACCTATTCTATATGTATCACTTATTGCCAACAGCTTGGCCAACTATATTGGATTTATTAAATATCAGATTTCTACTATAAAAATGTATTTCTTCTTGTCAATTTCTATACTGGCCAAGCCTTTGCTAATGCGATACCGTTCTTTTGCATTTCTGACAGAGTAACCGAAGCTACTGACATGTGTGTGTCCTCCTATTAGTAAGAGAATAGAGGTATCCCCCTATTGTCCTATATGGTCTAGTAAATTTTCGTTAAAACTTCCAAACAGATCATCTAATGCTTCCTCATTAAAATCAGCAAATGGATCATCTTGTTTAGAAACTTTTTTTATGATTGGCTCCGTATGATAACGTTTATAGCAACCGCAATATTCTTTTGCTTCGCTATCGATCTCATTATCAGCATAGTAGCA
Organism: Anaerobacillus arseniciselenatis; assembly: GCF_001865995.1. GTDB lineage: Bacteria > Bacillota > Bacilli > Bacillales > Anaerobacillaceae > Anaerobacillus > Anaerobacillus arseniciselenatis. Next base: position 12,646 of record NZ_MLQQ01000027.1, read on the forward strand.
ATTCCCCTTCCCTATTTCGCAGTAAATCCAAAATGAGCAACAAGAAAATCCTCCTTTACTGAAGCATAATTTTGTGAAGTTACCTTTAATTTCAGCCATTTGCTTTCTCCTTAATCTGTTCTTGATACGCATTTTCACAGAAGTAAAGAACAACTCTATCAAGGTCCGAAATATTAATGGTGAAGTCATTATCAGCAACTTGCTTTAAATGACGATATTTTGTTTTCATGAAATATCCATTTGCGTACATTACTTCATTTAACAAGGCCATTGGGCAGTATCCTGCTTCAACATCTTCTCAATGAACAATTTAATCGTTTCGGTAGTAGCGATTGCTATGCTTAATTCGCCTCTACTATAGTATTCACGATTATAATGTTGTGCTTTAGTGTCACCAATGCAAAGTTTTTCAATGGTTAGTTCTAAATTGTCTTTTGTAATAACTTTTTCCATTGAAGGACTTTCAGATTCAAAAAAGGACAGCAATTGCTGCCCTTTTTAAACATTAGAAATTGAACACTAATTGATCCTCAGTAGGTGCTTTCTTCGACCATTTCTTTTTATAATTAGATAGATCGACAATTCCAATAACACCACCTAGATCATCATTTGCATCTTTTTCTTCTGAAAAATCAAATGCAAAAAGTGTTTCCTCTTGTTCAACTTCTTTCTCTTCTGTACTTTGTAATGAAGTTACTGGCTTCACACCACATAGTCGCATAGTGGTTTCAGCTAATTCCTTCATTCTCTGTTCTAGCACTTGTTGGAATTCATCTTCTGCTACCATTTCAAGTCCTTCAAACTCTTTAGCAGCGAGTTCTTCCCAAGCACTTGCTAGATCAGCTTCGGCAAAACATTGAGCTAAATCAGTAGCTAGTGCCGATTGTTCATCGTAAGAGTATTTTGCAAGTTCACCACGATCTAAACGCCCCTCCGTCATCAAGGCATGACCTCGAGCACTCATCACTTTCTTAAACTGTGACACTTCTTGTGTACCGTTTAAGATTGGAACGAGGACTTTACAAAGTCTATGCTGCCCAATACGATGTGAACGTTTGGCGCTTTGACGTACAACGTTAACTTCATAAGAAAGTTGATTGAAAATAATCGTTGGCCAAAACAAGAGATCAAGACCCGTTTCCACAAGTTTCATATTGCATATTACTACCTTCACGCCTTCTTCTTCATACTTTTGAAGCACCTCTGAACGCTTCTCCGTATTCGATTCATTTAGAATCCTACTTTCAATTCCATTTTCTTTTAGAATTTGTTGAGTACGTTCATTTAATTGATACTCTCCAGTATAGTTATTGTAAATAACTACTCCTCTATTTTCAGCAAGTTCAGACTTCACTTGGTTAATGAGCCATTCTTCCTTGGCTGTATAACCCTCTAGTTTCGGAGCAGAAATGATTTCTTCCTTACCATCTTGCGATACAAATGAATAAAACGCACCTAAGTCTGGTCTAGCAGCATAATTTAACACAGCTGGATTAAACTTTGACCATGCCCCTTTTCCACCTGCACGCGCAATTCTGGAACATTTATCGTACATTTCTTCATGAAAAACACGATAAGCAGCTTCATGTTCAGGTTTTGGCTGAATAAACACTGGTTTTTCAATCAGTTCAACAAGAGGTAAACCCAAATCATCAATGTCTAAGAATGCTGTTTTGGAAAGTAAAAATTGTGCAGTCATCGCAGGCGCAATGCCAGGTTCTTCAGTCGGTTGCATAGGCTTTCTACGTTGTCTTGTTACCCACCCCTGACTACTAACTTCATCTTGAAGGTAAACCACTTGTTTTAGCTTTCCGTACTTCTCAGCCCAAGCTAGATCACCACTCGCATCATTAAACCCTTTATCTATAAGGTCTTGAGGGGTGGTTCTCCAGAGTAATTCCTTGATACTTGTGGACTTTCCATTTACCAAGGTTCCAGTTAGATTAAGGTTTCTCTTTGCAGATTTAACCATTTTATCGTAAGCGTCACCTCTACCTGATCCTCCAGCTTTGCATTGGTGGGCTTCGTCACAAATGAACATTGAAAAATACTTCTTCATCTTTTTAAAGACTTTTGAAATATTCGTTGTTGGACGATTACGTGTTTCACCGCGACTTTTTACCGCTGGGCGATACAATTTAGTTCCGCAAACTTCATTAGTACGTTTTTCCGCAATTATTTTTACTTTTTCCTCATACGTATTAACGTTAATTTCAGTACTATTCTCTTCACTTAAATATCCTTTTGGCTTAAGTGTGTATGAGCACTTCATGAATTGCTTAGTGCGACGCCACTTCACTTTGTAGTTGTCAGGTAGACCATTTGGATTTAACCTTTTTTCTGCTTTAGCATCTGCTAAACGTTCAAATGATGGTTGTTCTCCGTAGGCTATATCTGACCATTCTAGCGGAAACCACTCACCTTCTACTTTTTTCATAAGCTGTCTGCCACAATCAGGGCAATGCCAACCATAATGCTTATTTGTTTTTACTCGTTTCCAAACACCAGCATAATACGGCTCAGCATCCCTTTTTGCTTTATCAATGCCTATAATGGTGAATTCCACCTCTCCAGGAGACGGTTTATAACCATTTCGGACTTTATCTAGCATTTGAAGAGCTTCATCAGCTGTACGAATAATGGTAGTTTTCGCATAGGGTAATGTTTTTCCGATTTCTTTCGTTTGCCACTTTCGTAATGTAATACCAGGAGCGGATAACAATACTGCCGTTCCGCTCTTAGCATTATTTTGTTTCTTCTTTTCATTTAGAACGTGAACCACTCCGCAAGCTTGTATTGATTTTCCTGTCGTTAAGTTATAAGGGGGAATTTAACCCCCTTCTTCAATTTCTTGAAGGACCAGACTATATCATCACTCCAGTTTGCAAGACCTTCATCGTGTCGGGCGCTCGTGGGCTGTTTATTGGTATGGTTATCCTCACAACCTAGTCGTTGAACCTTCTACAATACTTAATTAACCAATTCATGTAGCTTGGCTGCTGATTACCCTCGACTTTACGTTAGGGGTTCCAGCAATTCACCCGATTTTACATGGGCCACAGGTAATAAACATTTCCGTTTTAAATAGATAGTTGCATTATGATAGATGTATTTATGAAACCTTTTATAATTTCCATTCCCTGCAAGATGATACGAGTAGGCTTTTCCCTTTTTGTAAAACCTATTTCTATTTGATAAACCAACGATAGTTAAATGCTCAACCAAACTTTCTAAAAAAGGTTTATTACCAACAATACTGACAAAAGCCTGATCTTTACACGTCTTTTCTTTTCTCATTATTGCGGTTCCATCCCCATCAAAATATCCTCTTATAAAATGGTGAATTAAATGCTTGGGTAAAGTATCCTTATCTGGGAACTTTAAAGTTAAGGACTTGTTAGGGAGACACCCTTTATCGATTAAATCATTTACAATTTCCATAGAGTTGATTTGAAGCCGACACGCAGTATACTTTTTACTGTTTAAAGTAACTATTTTCTCTTTTATCGGTGCTTTTTGCGAGATGAAATCTCTGAATAGTTCTAAATGAATTCTATCTTTTACTCCTAACCCTACTTCAATTTGACCTCTTGGTTGGTAGACGTTACCATCAGCATACAAAAATCCTAGCCAATAAGCTTTCTCTTCACAATCGATATTCTTAAACGCTAGATTATTATGTTGATATTTTTGTGTCCCTTTAGTAAATCCTCTAGAAATAACTTTTACTCCATCCTGGTTAAGCATCTGAGAAAGTTTTTTACGATCAAACCCTATTTCCTTCTCAATTTGTCGCATGGAAATTCCATCTAAATACATTTTTTTTGCAACTTCATACATACGGTTACCTCCCTTCACAGGATTAACCCATATTTGCTGCACTCCATACACTATTTCCAACGCTATACCCATTGACTAACCCTTGAATTACATGGGCTTGTGCAGGAAATGGAATACGATCCATTGTTGCAATGGCAGGATCTAGTTTGTCCTTCATGGTATGAAGTGGTTTCATTTCTGCAAGCAACTTATTCATTGCTTGCGCATTCTTAATCATATATTCCTTCATTGACCATTCCGGATCAAAGACACCTTCTACCTCGGATTTAGGAATAATGAGCATACCGTTCTTTAACGCATCTTCTACGATTTCAAGAACATCTTGCTCTGTGCCATTAAAACGAACAGCTCTTAGGGATGGATATAACTCCATGAACTCAGGATTTTGTATGACTTCTAAATCTTCATACATAAAACCTAGTAATCCCGAATACTGTTCTTTAAATTCTATTGGTAACCCGAATCGCTCAATCACGTGATTAGATACATCTTCTTTGATATTTCCACTCATTGAAATAATGTAACTTTTTTTATTGTCTTCTCCTTCGATCACATTATTAATCCCGTCAATCGTTGTAAGTGAATTAAAAACCATACCATGTGCGACATCCCCCATTCCTATTCTTCTATCTAAACGCCTAAAGGCATCCATAGATCGATTGAATAGGAGATTTCCAATGCGAACAGGACGATTTTCAATAATTCCTGCGGTGATCGCGGTTGTTGCTTCAGGTACTCCAACATAAGAAGCAGCTATAATCTCTTTACCTTCCACCACTGCAAAATGCAATTTAGCATTAAAGTTTCTTTCTACAGATTGTAAATTAATTTCCATAATTAAATCGTCATAACTATAGACACAGGAAGGGATTTCCCCTAACTGGATCTAATAGTTAGAGGACTATCCCTCCTTTAAAGTTTAATTATTTTGTAATTGTTTACGGTTTATTTCACAAACAATTAACTTCCTCCTAAATGCAATACTTTTCAGCATAAGAGCTGCTTAAAGCTCTATTAATCACCCATTGATTAACAACAATTTTTTTCATCAGTTTCACATCTTCAGAAGCCATGAGGCATATAGCCTCATTAAGCTTTCTAGTTATAGGTGCATATCGTCGATTGATCATAGGGCTTTTAATGGCTTGGATATATAGACAAAAACCTTTTTCAAAGTTTGAAAGTCTATCAATCATAAACAATCCTCCCACTTGAAATTTCCTTCAATAAACTCAATATCATCAGCTGAAAGCATGGTATTAATCATAAATTCATGCCCTCCTTGTCCCCAAAAGGATTGAAGTTCATCAACATAATAGCTTTTAGACTCAGGTTGATAATCGATATTTCCTACCCCGATAATTTGTTCGCCTGAATGGAAGATTTGAAAAAGTCCCCCAATCGGTTCGAACTTTAACGTAGCAAAATCAAAATGACTAGGAATGCGATATGTCTGAGTTACCTCTATTTTTTCATGACCAGAGCATTTGCTGCAGCAAGGGTCCATACCATAACAATCACATAAAAGGAGTGCATTCATTATTCTTCCTCCTTTATCTGTTCTTCCACAACGATATAACCCGCGTTATATTCGTAGTGAAAATGACAAGCAATGATATTATCTAATGTAGCTAGAGCATTATTAAACTCAATTTCATTCTCATAAGTGTAAGTAACTGTATCCTTTTTCATTTTCATTCCTCCTATTGCAACTCAAAAATACCGTTTCGTGTAAAAGCACGTATGACGGATTTATGATGCTTAGTGTAAACTTCTTTTTTTGCTAATCCTTCATCATCTAACACTTCTGATAATTCCGTAACAGGTTTCGTAATTCCCACAACCATGTGATTTCCTAAATTTCCACCTACAGCACCTGAAGCAATAGCCGTTCCTGCATGTGCCAATTTTAAAGGCAACAACGGACGTTTCATTGAACTATTCCTTACTTCTGGTGTGACTCTTTTTTCAAATTCTGAAAAGAGTGTTGAATGTTGTAGGTCTTTGAACAATTCTTGTGAATTTAACTTTCCTGCTCGAAATAATGTAATAGGTTGATCAGAAGGATCAACATAAAAGTTTTCCTCAATTTCTTCTAAAGTTGGTAATATTTCAGGACCTTTATTTGCGATATCTTTTAGATAGTCTCGTGTCTCTTTTACCTTCTCCCGAGAACCAGGAGTACCAAAGTAACCAAAGACTACAACTTGCTTAAAAACATCGTAGGCATTGTCTGTAAATCGGTAGACCTTTATTTCTCGAAACCGTTCTGATAAAACCATTGCACATTTATCTAAAACGTACTGAGGTACACAAAACATTAGTAAACTATTATTCGCAAAAATATTTTTAGACTTAGAAGATAAAGTCCTTAAAAAGCGAAGCTCCGTTCTTTCATGAAATACTTCATCATAGGGCGGATTTAACCAAACTACATTAAAATTCGCTTCTGTACGAACATTTTCATATCCATCATGGATAACTTGATCAAGAGCGTCCCTTGCTTTTTGAAACCTTGTTTCTTCTAATTCCACACCAAAAGTTTGAACAGTTAGATTTTGATCATCAGAAAAATGATCTCCTAACTGTTTCAAAGCTAATCCTTCTCCAGCACAAGGATCAAAAAGGTTCAAATACCTCTCACCTTCATTTACCTTTAAACGTGGGAGAATTAAGCTCATTTGTCCTTCTGGTGTTGCATAAAAGCCACCTTTTGATTGCGATGCAATACGTGCCATATCAATTCCTCCTAAGTGTGTAATAAATTAGAAAAAGTCGATTCAATAAAGCGAATCGACTTTCTTCAAATTAAGCAGTAAATGTATTACCATTTATCTCTCCAATAAATACATCATGTATTTTTCGTTCTTGGCCGTTCCAATCCACCACTAGATAGACATAATCTTTTCCATCTAAACTTGGCTTCCAACCTAAGAACGTAGCTTGTATCGGCTTATGATTACCGCTAAGAGTAACTAAAATTTCTTCTCCTTTAGAAAAATCCATAGATCACGAAACTCCTTTTTTCCTAACTGGAATAGGAGCAATTCGATACGTAATTTTTTCATTTGGAAAACGATTAGTTACCCATTTTCTAACCTGTTCTTCAGTACCAATTCTCATTAATTTAATGATCGAACGGTCTTTACGAATTACAGAAATGTTATAAGGATGAACCTCTTTGTCTAGCCTATTCTTAAAGCAATCAGGACATTGTTCAATATCCGTTACAGTGTCTGTCTTAATGATCTGCTTATGACCATTAAGCTTAAACTCAATGATAGCCGGTTGACCAATTGTTAGTTGCTTTAAGTTGACTTCCCCTTGAACAAAGTGTCCATTTCGCGTATAACCTAACCTATTCACTTCATATTTCACCTTTTCAGTTGTAAATATTGCGTTCATATTAATTCCTCCTAAGTGTGTGTAATGGGCTTATATATGACCCTTTTCTTTTAAACTTGTATAGCGGTTAAATCCGATAATCACGTGGTCTAAAACCTCGATTCCAATCATCTTTCCAGCCTCAACAAGTCTTTTTGTAACCTCCAAATCTTCCCTGGAAGGAGACGGATCTCCACTCGGATGTCCGTGAGCAACGATGATCGATGCTGCACTTCGTTGACAAGCTTCGCGATAGATTTCGCGCGGGTGAACTATGCTTGCATTTAAACTACCAACAAAAATTGTTTTCTTTCCTATAACGACATTTTTGGTATTTAAAAACACAGCAACGAAGTGTTCTTGTGTTTGATGTTTCATATAATCAAACAAACTTGCAGCATCTTCTGGAGACCTAATCGTTTTTCCAACAATAGGATCTTGGGTATAAACTCTCCTACCTAGTTCAATAGCTGCTGCTAAGGTTTCAGCTTTCTTTTGTGTCAAACCACTTACATTCGACCTAAGAAATTCAGGATTTAACCATTTCAAGCCGTACTCAGCTTTTAGAGCGGATATCTCACTTATTACTTCCTCAAGTGGATGATTTTTTGTTCCAGCTCTCACTATCAGGTGAAGAAGTTCGCTTTCACTTAAAGCTTCAATTCCACCATCAACTTCGTACATTCTCGTTTGAGTTTCCTTCACTACCTCAACATCATTTCTTGAACAAGTTAGCGTCATTTGTAACATTTCAATGTCCTCCTAAGTGTAATTTTTAGATAAGAATTATTAATTAAAGACAACAAAAAAACCGCTTTTAATAAAAAGCAGCTTCCTTTTTGTCATATAAAGTGCAACTTTACGGAATATCAATGATTTTCGGCTTGTACCCTGCATGGAATAAATCATCTATTCCTTTAGCTACATTCGACGGCCACATGGCTATAGCCACATCAATTCCTAATGGTTGCAATTCTTTTTTAGCTTCCTTCACCGCATTAAAAACGTTTAATCCTACTGTATCCTCTTTGTCTTGTGCATCTGCATCAAAGGCAATAACGATACGTTTCGGCTTTAACTGTTTTGTCGGTTCTAAGAGTAGACGCCACTGAGATACGCCAGCCACTTGTAAATGCAGCTTTTGGGTAAAATCAGAAGCTATATCACCTTTCAATGGACCTTCTCCCCACCATATTTCATCAACATTCATATGATTACGAATGTTATCTTGAAAGATATCCCAATCAGCTAATGCTTTACTTGGAACAGCCGCGTGATAAGGAAGAGGATCTCCAATCTCAGCACCATTATAGATACCTATTGATGGATTAATAGGAGATGAAAACCAACCATACTTCTGACCGAGCTTTATTGATATAGAACCTAGCTCGTTACTTATTGGAAGTTGATCACGATTTGCCTCACCAATTAATTCACCGGTACTTTTTTGGATAATACTGAAATTATTGTAATCTTTCATTTGAACAAGTAAATCGCCATCCGCTTTTATCAATTGAGGTCTTTCATCATACATAACCTGAAAACCTACAAGTTGATTATTAATATTGCGGAAAGGAATTAGCATACCTGATCGACCAACTACACTCCAATAAAGACCGTATTTACCTTTAATTTCAGCAAAGCCAGGAACACCCTCTAGATTTCCTACAGACTGTTTAATGGCTTTGGTCTTTATATACCGTTCCTTTTTATCTTGAATTATTGAACCGTATGAGCGTAAGTTAGCAGTATGAACATTAATCCTCCTAACCTCTTTAAGATGTTCTACATGCTGCTGTTGAAGTGAAAACTCCTTTAACATGACTTTGTACACCTTATTCAATTGTTCTGGAGAAGCTTTTTCAGATTCCTTAACAATTATTTCACGAGGTTTATATTCAACATTGTTAAATTCACGAGATTGACCATCTTCATATTCAATGGTAATCCCACAAAGCTCACAAACTTTCTCTACCATTTCAAAAAACTCAGAACCCTTTGGATAAGATTCTGAATAATTGATACGGTAGTAGTAATAACTAATTGCGTCACTTCCACCAGCTGTACCTGCAAAATCCTTCCAAATTCCTTTGTTTGGATTAATAGATAAGGATGGAGTACTTTCGCCTTCATTTCGATAGGTAAAATAACTTTGACCTACTCTATTGAGTTGATCACCGAGCTGTTCAGCTAAAAAAACTAAATCAACTTCTTTTGCTTTCTGAATGGTATCCTTTGATATCCTTCTCATATTCATCCTCCTAAATGTGTTTTAAGTTTTATAGAAAACAAAAAAGCCCTACGGAGGAAGACACACGTATAGCGTGTGTAATTCCACCCGTAGGGCTTAAAACTTCACTGTCAGGCTCATTGAGCAAATAAAAATAATTATAATTACATTTTATAAAATAAATAGGAAATTAGCAAGGTTACAATTACGTACGATTGTAATAGTAATAATGTTCATTGAAGTTAAACGTAAAACTTATTAAATTATTAAATTAAAGAACACAAAAGTCCCCATCAATCGAGGACTTTGGAGCATATTTAATTAACATAACGTTTTACATCGCGATAGAAGTTTTCTCGCGTGCCGAAATAAACCAATGTAACATGTTGATCATCTTCATGATAGGCATAGCAAATTCTTAATGAGACTTGTTGAAATTTAAAATCATGACTCCTAAAATCATTCAAATCTCCCTTTAACCTTGCACCAGTTAGAGGATCATTCATAATTTCACTTAGCTGATCATTAAACTCAGAATATAGTTTCTTATTTTTCTTCTCCACTTGCTTCAAAATTTTCTGCATCTTCTTGGTCGAAGAACATGTCAAGGCCATTAAAATCGTCTCCTTCACGCTCATCCGAAACCTCATCGCTTGTTATATCATTTAGGAATTCATTAATACGACCTTTCAATACTCGATTATATTCTTTAACCCTTCTTGAAAATTCATCGGCTAATTCATCTCCAGAATATCCTTCATTTATAACCTTTTGTAGTATAGCCTCAACATCTGCCTCTTGAACAGACTTTTTTATAGCGGGTTTAATCAATATTCCGTCATCTAAAAGAACTGCATGGACCGTATCTTCCATTCCTAAATAATCAAAAAAAGCCTTTGGTATCGTGAGTTGTCGTTTACTTGTTATTTTTACGTCCCTGTACTCACGAACTACTCCTAAATCGCCGAATCCCTCCAAAATATGTTTTTTCATAATTAAAATCATCCTTTTTGGCTGTCGTTTTATTCATGTTTTTTTATTTAAATCTTTGTCATTTTCTCATTTAGGCATTTTTAAATTTTCAATTTTGTTTTTAGCCTTTGTTATTTTATGATCTTCTGTTTTTGAATGTTTATCTTATAATCTTTTTTAGATTAGCCTTTTTTCTGTAATATGTTTTTTATCGAGGTTGGATGACTACTAGGAATATTAGTACAGCATTATCCTTACTAAGTAAGGATAAATCCATTTTAGCATAGTTTTTTATTATTATCAATCCTTACCTAGTAAGGAAATTATTATACTATATAAATTTAGCTTAAAATTGTTTTTATATAGACTTTTGATTAATCCATTATTCCAAACTCTAACCTAAGAAATTCGAGATTTAATACAGCAATAGTTAACACATTGTCCTCTCTTTTGTTGTGAAGTGAAGTTATGATTACAGCCACAAGAATGTACCAGATGTGCCATGTTTTTTACCTGCATTTGCCACGAAATTTACCACTCACTGTCAACGTTTTACCAATAGAAGAACATCATCAACAGTTTTGAAGTAAAAAAGCCTAATCCTCTTATACGGTGGGATTAGGCTTTCGGTTTACTCTATTCATACAATTGTGGATTATTATTTAGTGAATAATATCGTTGTACTACCATGAAAATTAACATCTTTAGTATCGATAAAAAGGCCATACTTAAGAAGACGTAGCTCATTCTTTTTAAAAAAAAGAGAGGAACGCCATATTTCAGGGGATATTATATTTGAATGGATTATTTCTAAGACGCTTCTGGTTCTATAAGTCTGACAGTATAGCCCAGACTTTCTAACCTTCGAAGTGAATGACGAACAATAGATTGTTGTTTTTGCTTATCAAAGTAATCTTCTCCTAAATCAACGTACATTTCTTTACGGGTCAATAAGTAATAAGAGATTCGTAATATCGCATGTGCAACTACAACTGCTGCCCGTTTTTTACCTTTGCGTGCTGCAGTTCGGCGATAAAGCGCTCCGAGGTAGTTTTTTGACCCTCTGATAGAATGAGCTGTTTCAATTAAGGCTGACTTTAAATATTTGTTTCCATTCCTCGTTTTAGAAGACTTTCGTTTCCCAGCACTTTCATTACTACCTGGCACCAATCCGGCCCATGAGCACATTTGAGCTGCCGTAGGAAATTGTTCTTTTATGTTCGTCCCAAGTTCTGCAAGCATTTGCTCAGCCATTCTCCTTGCAATTCCAGGGATGGAATCTAAGCGATCGATGTCCTCTTGATAGATACTTAACCTATCGGCTACTTCTTGATCTAACAAATCGATTTGTTCAGTAAGGAAATAAATATGGTTTAGAACCGTCTTTATCATGAATCGTTGATGCTCATTGATATAACCATGAAGGGCGAGTTTTAGCTCATCTTTCTTTTGTTTCATCCTTCCTTTTGCGAAATTTGCCAGCATTTCAAGGTCATCTTCGCCTTCAGCGATGGCGCGAAGCATATCACGGGAAGACTTTCCCATAACATCCGAAACAACAGAACCAAGTTTGATATTAGCGCCTTCTAATACTTTCTGAATCCGGTTATGTTGTCTGGCACGTTCTTCAATAATGCTCCTACGGTAACGAACGAGTTCACGCAATTCTCGTTGATTTCGGTCTGGGATAAAACTGGCTTTTAGTAAGCCATGACGAAGTAGTTTTGCGATCCATTCAGCATCTTTTACATCAGTTTTTCGTCCAGGAACGGACTTAATATGTTGAGCATTCACTACAAGAAACTCAATATCCTCGGCTTCAAGTAAGTTGACAATAGGTTTCCAGTAAACACCTGTACTTTCCATTGCCACATGAGTGCACTTATGTTCCTTGATCCAGTCAATTAACTGAATTAGGAATGAGGTTTTTGTTGAAAAAGTCTTAATCTCCTTTCCTTCTGGTGTGATGACGCATGCAGTAATGTTGTCTTTATGGACATCCATACCACAGGCTCTCTCGATGATGATATCCATTGAAAACATCCTTTCTACGGCAAATAATATTAGAGGCTGGTGCAATAACCAGAATAGGATTAATCTACCATGAGTGCTTCCCGTAAGGGAGCAACAGTCATTGGTGCACCATGATCGAAGGAGTCAGACTGCGCAAAGGGCTCTAACGCACCACAGTATATCGACCTTCCTCAGCCAGCCGTAAAATCAGTATGGACAAAGTGAACTTATTTTCATTCTCGGTGGTGTATTTTTGGTTTTAAAATACATGGGTGACTGTGCAGCAAACCAATGTTTATTTTATCAACTTTTCAGGATAGCTCCCAATTGTTGAACAATTATCGATACTTAACTTGTAATATTGTTTCTAAATGAGGTTTTTTGTGACTGATTGTACTTAATATAAAATATACGTTATTTACTTTCATCTAAGCTGCAAAAAACGATAGTTAGTTTTTATTAGTAAAAAAACAAGCGTCAAAAAGCGCACACCAGCAAATGTGATTTTTTGACGCTTACTTTAGAAATAACACTTACATAATTTCTGCAAGTTTCATACCTTCAAATTCCCAATACTGTGCACCTTGATAAGCTCCAGATGAATTCACGGTCCCTTTTCTTGTTTCTATCTCTCGAGTCAGGGGGGATAATCGCCATCTCTTTTCTTCAAATTCAACTTCTTTATCTGCAACGACTTTAACAACAATAGACTTATCTGAAATATAATTAATTTCCTCTCCGATAAGTTGTAATTCTAAAAATGATAAGCCCCTACTACTTTTTTGAGCATAATTATTTTTATATCTCATTTCTTCTGGAATAGGCAAAATTTCCTTAAGGATAAATTCGATTATCCACGTTCCTCTTTTTTGTATACTATTCTTATTCCATATTGAACGATTAACTATATTATTTTTAGCAATTTGTAATCCAGCACTGTTATTATAAATTTCTTTTTTCTCTGAAAAGGATTTATTTCCAAGCTCTTGATTGTGACGAATTAAAGTTAAATTTCCAATGTTGTTCAAATATTCCTGATGTATATTTTCAAAATCAACTCCAAGATCTTCTTTCCAATTGCTGTTTAAGGTTTGAGGCATAATATGCTCCATTTGCAATGTCATATCAATCTTATTTGGTCGATATTTTGTAATTTTTTCTTCGACTAATGACAAAATGAACTTAGCATGCTTATAGTTGTAAAAATTCATCACCTTAAGCTCATTAGATATTTCGTTGTCATTCGGTAAACGCATTGAATTATCTTGACTTGCTAAAATTTCAAACATGATACGTTTTTTATCTGGATTGCCGACAATTTTATTTGTTTCTTTAACAAGTGACGGAAAATTTTTATTTTCTCCTTGTGTTAATTTTAAAATTCTACGCCTGATAAAATACACTATTAACCCATCTAAAACATTAATAATATCTTGTTCATTTAGTTTTTCGGATTTCCAATTATCTAATAAATCAAGAAGAAATGAATAGACTGTCGTTACAGCTATTGTACGTAAATCATCTAACTTCTGATCAATTTTAGAACTACCACTCGATTTTCCTAATACGATATAAGAATAATAATCTGAATATGTATTCAATTCCTTTAATAAAGTTTCAACTTTAGCATTTTTAAACAAATACTTAAAGTCAGCATATAATTCCTTATAATTTGTTTCCGTAGCTTTTTTGAAAGCTTTCTCAGCTTTTAATTGCATAAAGTCTCGTATAAAATTAGATACTTGTTCTGGCAATTGCTTTTCAATATGTAACCAGTAATCTTTATATAATTTTTCTTGAACATCCGCTTCTATCCCAAGCAATAAATAGTTACGAACTAAATCTGCTAAAGATAACGGTTTTCCCAAAGAGTTCATAGACTCAAAAACTTCCTGAGGATTTTCCCAACTATTTTTTGTGGGTTGTAATTGAATAGTAACAATACTAAACCTATCAAGACCTTCTGATACCAAATCTAAAAGCGCTATCTCATCTTCTTTTTTCAATTTTTTGAGTTCATTTACAAAAAAAGCGTAGTTTTGATAAACAGCAGATTTTTTATTCTCCTCCGTCAAATTACTATTTAGAATAATATTAAGGTACGCTTGCCAGTCAGTTTCTACTTGTTTTAGTTTGATTTTATGCTCTGTTTCGTCAGTAACATTCTTATTTGTTAAATATTTATCATCAATAATATTTTTAGTCTTTTCTTCATCAACCACATCACGGATAGCCACTAAAAATAACATTGTCGTTGTAATACGCTGTTGTCCGTCTGTTAATACTAGTTTACTAGGTTCGCCAAATACTGCGTCATTCTCTACGTATACAATTGTTCCAAAAAAGTGTTCAGAGTACTTGCCATTAATATTGCTGATTGCTGTTTTTTTAATATCATTAAAAAATACCTCACATTGGCTTTTATCCCACTCGTAATTTCTTTGGTATGGTGGAATAAAAAACGTCACATCGTTATTTGACAAAAGATTTAATAGGTAACTTTCTGATGCTTTCATTATAACTCCCTCCCAATTATTTGTTTTTAAATAGTTAATCTTATAAAATGAAAATTAGAAACTTTCTAAATGGCTACCATTTTCCCCTTTAATCTACTATACCAATTTTTTGAAAAAATTAACAACTATACTTTACTTCACTAAAATGCAAATCTCCAAATGAAAGTAAACAATAATCAATAGGCGTCGTCACATCATCTAAACAATCTACATGGTTTCCATGTTGATCATTCCGTGAACGATGTTCCTTACTATGGTGAAATTTAATAAAGGGTGCCTTTTTAGAGCTAACTTTTGGAAGATATTATTTTTATTACGCTCCCCTCTTTCCAGGAAGATCTTTCCACTATATACTCAGGAGATTTGTCTTTAATAATATTAATCGCCCTACCTCGAACTTCTGATCGAGTTATTTCATCTTATTCACCAAATTAGCATTTTGTAAATAATAAAATTTATATAAAACCGATAAACTAACATAGGTAGGAGACGGAATTTGGAGTATTGCCATAAAGGGTTTAATTGTCCCACATAACTACTGGTAAGTTTAAGTGCATTACTTCACCAGTTCCTCTAAAAATAAAGACCTCATTACATAATATAGGTCTACTAAGTATTATAAGTTACCCCACAATTGGCCTTTAATTGTCAAAAGGTGCACCCTTGTAACCGTCAAGTAGTTTTGAACAAATTTCGCTCATTAATTTTGAACACATTTGCTCATTAATTTATACACTTTTTGCTTGAAATAGAGATTCTCTATATTTAATACGATGACTTGCTCCATCAAAATGAATAACTTCTGAGCGGTGGAGAAGGCGATCTAAAATCGCCGTAGTGATACCTTGATCTCCTAGTAAGTCTCCCCACTCTTCTGGCCCTTTATTTGATGTGAGTATAATCGAACTTCTTTCATAAAGGTGATTTATTAAATGAAAAAATAGATTTGCCTCATTTTGATCCATGGCCATATACATTAAGTCATCAATGATAACCAGATCTGCTTCTTTAATGCGTTTCATTCTTAGTTGTGACTTGCGAAGGAATTCCTCTGTCTTGAGTAAAGGTACTAGTTCCCCCATAGAAATAAAAGAAACACGGTGGCCTCTATGAACGGCTTCTAAACCTAACCCTATTGAAATATGAGTCTTCCCAACTCCTGGAGGGCCTAAAAATACTAGATTAAAAGATTCTTCTAACCAAGAAAGCTCTTGTAACTGCTTCAATTGTCTTGTACTAAGTGAAGGTAGTTCCTTTAGATTGAACTCTTCTAGGCTCTTTTCGTAAGGGAACTTTGCCCATTTTAAGTGTTTTTCTATCATTTTTTCTTCACGTCGTTTTTCTTCATAAGTGAGCAGTTCACGTAAAAATTCTTGATACGTCCATGAATTGGCCTCTGCCTTCCTTAAAAAACTAGTTAGCTCCTTTGAGGTCTCTGACATCCTTAAATGATGAAGTTGCCTTTGTAAACTTTCAACGGATAACTCCAACTCAGACACCTCCTAGAATTTTGAGGTAACCATCTAATTCTCTCAACACTGCTTTTTCTTTCCAATGACTGGAGGCATGTTCATTTATGAAAGTAATGTCAGATGGTATTGAGCTTTCATACCCTTGAATTCTAGCTAAATGGCTCACGACGTCATAAAAATCATTCGCACTCCATAATTTCTGCTTAATACAAACATCCAAGGCTGATTGAATAAATGGTTGGAAATCCTTCACTGCCCGTTGAAGAATCTGTAGTTGATCCCGCATGTACCTTGGATAACGCTCTAAAATTTATTCTAAAAAAACATGAATCTTTTCCTTGTCTTCAAATGGCATCTTTACTGTTTCTATGAAGGCTTTAATTCCTGTGGAACGATCCCTGGAATGATCTCTATTTTTTATTAACTGCCCTTTCCCCCTCGAAAGAGGATGAATAGCTAACGTAACACCGCCAGGTGTCTTTTCAATAATAAGCTCGTCCCGCTCCGTTCGAACATAAACTGTGTTATCACCTTGAGGTTTATGAGTTCCTAATGGAACAGAATAGCGATTAGATTGATACTTAATGATATTGTCCTTATGCACAGTTCTTGTTATACTTAATCCATGGTTACTCTCGAAAGAGAGTAGGGAAGAGACTTTTCGTAAGTGTGGCTTTTCGAGGGCAAATACTTCGACAGGTCTCTTTTTTGTTGTATTGTGGACTTGATAATTCCCCTTCCTTTCTAACCAAGCTAAGCATTGCTCGTTCCATGTTTCTATTTGATGAAACACTCGATTCTTTGCAAAGTTCCTTTTAATAAACTTAACCACATTTTCTACTTTTCCCTTTGATTCTGGATCTGCTGCTCTACATAAATAGATTCGAAATCCTCTCTGCTGTCTGTATGATTGAAATTCCTCCGTATATATAATATCTCCGCCATTTTCACTAACAGTCATTAATTTATCCTGATCATATACGATCTCCTCTGTTATTCCACCGTAATAGTCAAACGCATTTTCATGAGAACGTAAAACATCACGGGTAGTAAAAGGACGATCCTGCCACTCTGCATATTTAAAACGTGAGTGGGAGAGTACAAAAGCAATGACATATATTTTTATCACCTTCCCCTCATAAGTCTTTATTCGCATTTCTCCAAAGTCTACTTGTATTTGTTTTCCTTTTGGTAGTTCTTCAACAGCTTCATAACTACGGAAGTTGACAGTTTTAGGAATATGGTACTTTTCCCGTAGCTCTCTTACATAAGTTCGAACAGTACTTTCACCAATGTCTTTAAATGAGCACCGTTCTTCTAGCCAATCGGAAATTTGAGAAGCTGATAAATCCGGATGCTCCTTTAGCCATCCTAAGATTTGATCCTGGTAAGGATCTAGTTTCCGTTTTCTTGTTTTCAAATCATCCACCCACTCATAAGCATCTTTTAGATCCATCTCTAGATAGGCATATACTGTATTTCTCGAAAGACTGCATTTCCTTGCAATTGCAGAGACGTTAAACCCCTGCTTTTTCAATTGATAAACTTCCACAATCAATTCTATTTTCAGCACCTTCCCGACCCCCAACATACAGTTAATTTTATACTTTCTAAGTTTAACTGAAAGGAGGAATTTTGGAGCAGAAAGTGTTCAATTCTATCGAGCGAAAACTGTTAACTTTAGTTTAGCAGTTACATGAACTAGATAACGATTGGAATGGGGAAGGAAAAGATTTGGAAAGACGCTACTGCAAGAGTGGAGGTATTAAATTTAAAAATAAATTTTTCTTTAAAAGTCAATCGCTTTTTAGATTAACTAAAAAAGAGCACGGATGCGTAAAAGGCAAATAAACAATAAAAGTATCCTTCCCCTTATTCGTCGACCAAACGCACAGGGTAGGTTACTTTTATTGACTCAAAGCGACATAGAGAAAGATCTATTTTGTCACATTTGTTTAAATTCCCCAATCTCACAGATACTATTTTTCATTTTTCTCCAAGTTTTTTTACAATGATTGCAGATTTACTATAACGCTTCAGCCCTTAAAGATTTAGTTGGCGAGAAATGGATTTACCCCTAATCTGCTCGCCGTTAATTGTTTGGCGGTTTAGAATTCGTACATTTCTTAAACCATTTATCGAGGTAAAGGATACAAAGCAGAGGTCCCCCAGGGAAGCGATGACTATGGCGCAGATCTAATTCTTTCTCGTAAAAGAAAAAAGACGGTCGTACAAGCTAAATGCTATAGTTCAAATATTGGCGATTCCGCCATTCAATAAGTAGTCGTAGCTATTGCGATTCCTTATTATCGCGCCAAAACGCAATAGTTGTAACAAACCAATATTATACGATGCAAGCAAAGAAACTAGCGGAGGTTAAACGCGTACAACTGATCGATCCAAAATTATAACGAGGTTTTTAAATGAGTAGTCCAAAAATAAATAAAAATCTGTCCGTTAATACTCACCCCATCCTTTCTTGCGAAATTATCTGATATAATTAATACAATACAATAAAAAACATTAATAAGTAGGGGATGATGTTATTTGCGAAAAGAACAAATCAAGGCAAAACCTTTTTTATCTGTCGAAGATTTTCTAATAAACTTAGAAGCACAAGGCGTAGTGATCGTTCCTGCCACAACTGCCGTTCAACAATATAGCGGAATGTTCGGCATAAAAAGAAAGAAGCGATCTTCAAAAACTGTTAGCTCACGATAGTTGACATACCTTTATTTTACTATCCTTTTACTGCTGCTCAATACTGAAAACGAAAGTGTCACTTCTTCTGTTCCAGTAACGACTATCTTAACCTATGGCAGTTTAGTTAAACTATTTCCCCAAGAAACCTACCCTACCACAGAAAAATCAGACAAGAACAGAATTCCATAAACCAGTACCTGCCACTAATATAAATGCAATGAAAAAAAATATTGAAATTCCCATTCCATTAGAGACCTACGCAAAAGTCCCCCTTTTTTACTATCTCACGTCGTTAACGCAATAAGAACCGAGCTTCTATTAGCTGGTTTACTTGAATAAAATTGAACCTTTAAATCCATGCCTTTTGCTTGCTAATAGCTTGGTACTCGGTAGGAGAAGATCTTTATAGTCGTAATGATTTAAGAGAAAAATTCTTACCCAACCAAATTGACCTTCAAATGCTTTCAGACGAGCAACAAAGGCAATTGAAAGAACAAAATTGATGCTGGTGATGGCGTTTTAGAAAACTTCCGCAACGTTACTTATAACAATGAAATTATTCAACGTAATCTAGTTAAAGATGTAAGAGACACGAAAGGCATAGGAAACCTATTACATAAGATTTTCAGTTCATTCCCTATTGTTTTTAGTACACAAAATTAGTACACAAAACATCCATGAGCGCTCGCTCTCAACCCAGGAATGAAAATAAGTTTTCTTTACCATAATGTAGATACCACAAACAATGAGTATATGACGTAGCTTTTAATGGTGGTCTGACCCTGTACACAAAACTGTTGGAGTGAATTTGGTGCACAACCCATTGTTAGCTCTTTCTACGAAAGGTGACTACGAACAGAAAAATGTTTAATTTCAAATTCACTCCATTGTTTGTGGAATATTTCATTAAGGATGGTTAAGAGGATTGGAGACATTATTTAAACGTTGTGCTGGTTTGGATGTTCATTCCCAGTCGATTGTTGTTTGTACTCTTTTAGAAGATGATAGTGGTCAACTATCAAAAGAGGTTGAAACTTTCCCTACGTTAACCAAAGATTTATTTAGGTTACTCAAATGGTTAGAGGAAAGAGAAGTAACCCATATCGCAATGGAAAGTACAGGAATCTACTGGAAACCAGTCTACAATATTTTAGAGGACTATTTCGATATTACACTTGCTAATGCCCAACGAATTAAAAATGTTCCTGGTCGAAAAACGGATGTTTCTGATGCAGAGTGGATAGCTAAGTTACTTCGTCACGGGTTAGTCGAAAAAAGCTTTGTTCCCCCAGAAGATATTCGGGTGCTGCGCGATTTAACTCGTCTTCGGAAGAAGTGGGTTGGACAAATGACTTCGGAAAAAAATCGTATCCAAAAAGTGTTGGAGGCTTCAAATATTAAATTAAGTACGATCATTTCCGATGTGTTCGGCGCTTCAGGAAGAAGGTTATTAGAAAAGTTAATCTCTGAAGGATATGTGGATGAAACTGAGGTAGAAAAACGAATTCATGGTCGAATGGCTCACAAAAAGAAACAAATCACAGATTCATTATTTGGTACTCTTACTGAACATCAAATTTTCCTTATTAAGCAATCTTGGCTACACATTACTTATTTAGAAGAACTCATTTCTGATATTGAAAAGAGGATTGACCAACTTTTAGAAGAGTATCAAACAGAAGTTGAGTTACTCATGACCATGCCTGGAATTAAAAAAGAGACAGCTTCTGTTATTATTGCTGAAATAGGAGCTGATATGGCGCAATTTCCAACCTCTAAACATCTTGCTTCATGGGCAGGATTATCACCAGGAAATCATGAGAGTGCTGGAAAAAGGAAAAGCACGCGGAGTACCAAAGGAAATCCACATATCAAATCGGCATTATGTGAAGCCGCATGGGCAGTATCAAGGAGTCGAAACAAAAGGTTATCTATCAAGTATTGGTCTTTAGCGTCACGTAGGGGAAAGAAAAAAGCACTCGTTGCCATTGGACATCGAATGCTCACCATTGTCTATCACATGCTGCTTAACAAAGAACCCTACCACGAGTTACCCGCAAATTAGCAGTATAGACAAGTAATAGAAAAGTTATGCGAGAAACCAAAAATTTTGGTAGCTCTGCTTTCCTATTGCCTTATTTAAAGTATTAATAGCATTAACAGTTTATGAGGTGCATAAACCAAGAATTTATTTTCACAGAAAAAGGCGTACCAAAAACACAAGGAATATTCCTCGAAATTTAGATACGCCTATATGTTCGTTTAATATATTTGACACACTTAAATTGTGTGAACAAAACTTTTTAAAAGATCAACTAAAACTATCACTTGATAGTAACCATGCCTAACTTCTTTCTGCTCAATAAAAATTATTGGGAAAGTACAAAGGCGCTTAACCATCACAACTAGCGGATGTTTATTAAACAGTGACCGTTTCATCATTATGAAGATTTATAGCGGTGTTTCCATTGCTGCAAAACCAGCTTCTTTCTGCTCACTTTTGACAGTGGGAAAGTACAAGGTAAAAAAGAAAAGGATAATAGAATATAAGTCTATTATAAACTTATTTACTATAAGCTTTCAAGGTCGATCCATTAAAATTGTTGATATCTTCTTACAATAAAAACATCTGAATTCAACGAATTATCAATATATTTATGCCTTTGTATAAGAATTTGAGGAAAATTAAGTTTTCTTATAATATATTACCACTTAGTAGATGTTAGATAGTTTTACTATATTTGTTAAAAGATAACAACTTACATATTGTTAATAACAACGAAATTAGTTTTAGTTGATATTTAATGCAACTAAAAGGTAATTAAGGGGGAGAATGTTGTCTACCACTGCATTAATTAATAAAAAAATTCAAGAAAAAAAGGGAGAGTGATAGAATGAGAAAGTATATTTCTACTTTAATTTGTTTTACATTATTATTCGCATTTGTGATTTACCCTTTCAATACAGCTGAAGCTTCAAAAAAGGAAAGTGAAAATGTAATTAATAGTGAATATCCTGTTTTTGATTTTGAAAATGGTGACGAAATAGGAATAACTTATATTACTTTGAAAGTGAAAACTGACAAAGTAAAAAAGGGTGAACATAAAGGAAAAACAATCTTTACGATAACTAACGAAACTATAACAACTTATTTTGATGGGACAGAATCGGTAATTAGAGAAACAGTGGATGAAATTATACAATTGAATAATGATGAGGCTCTAGTAAACGATGAGCTAGTGGATCTTAATGCACCAATCGCAACTATTGAACAAATGAATATGCCATCGATAATGGGCGGTGTCTCTTACCTTACTAGTTACTCTGACAATTCTGTTAATAAACTAACGACTATGACATCATATGAAAGAGTAAAGAGTTTTTGGAGCGAAGAAATTTGTATATTTTTAGATCCAGGTTGCGGTGGAGGAAGCAAGTTATCCAAAAATGCATACACTAGCGGTTGGCAGAGCAATAATATTAAATGGTTTAAATCATACGCTGACCAAGTAGCATCGGCAAGATCAACAATTAACTATAATGTACCATTACTAATGGCTGCGTTAGGATTAACTGTTTTAACATTAGGTAGTGTTTTAGGGGCTCTCGGTAGCGGTATAGCTGCTGCTTCATTCGCTGCAAATATTTATGGGGCTTATCAAGATGGCAGTAGTGCAGTTAGTAACGCTTACACAACACTAAAGGATGATATAGTGAATGAGGGTTCAACTTCACCTCGTTAAATGCTATAATTTATGAACGAATTACACATTAAGAAGGGTATGGATTACATGGATCTATTCTTATTTATACTTAAAAATTTATTTTCTTTCGTATTCCCTTTAATTTTTATCTATGTAATGTTAAAAGAAAGTTATAAAGGGAAAAGAACTCCTTTCTATATTCTACTTGTAATTTGGTTCTTTCATTTGTATGGAATGTATATTAGATAATTTGAGAAATTTAAAATGGGATGCGACATAATTAGTTCGCTTCCTTTATTACTTTAAATGTCAATTATCTCTTTTAATAATCAAATTTGTATTTAACTAGAAAAACCTTCCTTTTCAACGTAAATAACGAAGAAAAGAAGGTTTATAAATATTATAGATTATTAAAAACGTTTACTATCATTACACCCATGAAAAAATTATACGCTAATATAAATATAATGGACATTATAAACCATTTATCCTTTACTTTCTCAACTCTTGATGACAGGATTGTTTCAATAAATAATAAAGAAGGAACAACCAGCCCTATTCCTATTAATGTCCATAATTCAAGTGTGTTTAAAAAATGTTCCTCAATCTTTGAGATTGCAATTAAAATAGTGTACGGAATTAATGTCGCAGCTACAACAGCTCTTATTAATTTTAACACGTTTACCATATTTTTAATACTTTTTTCATTTTCTGGTGTCATTTGATCACTTCTAATAAACTTTCCTTCATGATCAAATATTGTTACAGATTTAGAATCTTTATTTATAGCATAATAGTATGTTTCTCCGTTAGATAGGGTAAATTTACCTTTATCAATACCCCGTATAAAATTTTTGTCTAGTAGTTCACCAGTAAAATATTCAATCTTAGGTACTTGACCAACAATTTTAGTTAGGTGCTTTTCAATTAATTCTTGTTTCATTTTGTAATTCCTCCCTAGTTTAGTTCAACTACTTGTAAAAGTAGTTCTAATCGTTTCTTTTTCGTTAATTTCTCGTTACTACTTATTAATGATTTTGGTCTTAAATCAACTAGAAATTTTGCTTTCTACCATTCTCATAATCCGTTCATCTACTTTAGGATAACGGGTTGGCATTTGTTTTAACATAGTTACTGTAAAACTTGTTACATATGGGTATTTTTCTTCTTTCATTTTCTGTTTAGATCTTCGATTACTCTAGTTTTCAAATCAGGTATAGGTAACTCCTCAAAAATCCCTAATAATACATTTAGTATGATTACAGCCACAAGAATGTATAAGATGTGCCATGTTTTTTTACCAGCAGTTGCCACGAAATTTACCACTCACTTTCAACGTGTTTACCAATAAAAGAACATCAACAGTTTTGAAGTGAAAAAGCCTAATCCTCTTATACCGTGGGTAGGCTTTCGGTTTACTCTATCGAAACAATTGTGGATTATTATTTTAGTGAATAGTATCGTTGTACTGTGCAACAAGCGGCACTGTTCTTTTTCATATTTCTTGTTCAACATAAGCCTTCTTTAGTGCAACAAGTTGGGATTCGCTAAAAATCATTCAAGTGTCAACCATTCCTTAAAAAATGATTCATCTTCTAAATTAAAATAGTGTTTTGTAAATCTTACGAACTCTTTAGTATCTATTTCTTTATATTGATAATAATTATAATAAGTCTTTAAGAACTTTTCTGCTTCCTTTATTCCACCTCTTTGTTCAAATAATTTCCACAACATCGTACCCGATTTTCCATAAGTATAGGAACTCATATTTTCATCGTATTTATCTAGTGGCAAATTAACTGGAATTGATTCCAGTTGTTCTAATTGCTTGTCCATCGAATCATATGGAACCTCTTGATTTTCACTAGAAAAAAGATATAGGCTAGTTGAAAAACTTGCTAAACCTTCATCCAACCAAGCATCGTTAAATGGGTCATTACTAATAACGCCGTAAAACCATTGATGGGATAATTCGTGAATTACCATATTTTTCAGAGCATCAGGATTCACAGGACCACTACCGTATATGGAGCTAGCTGTAACAATACCTGGATATTCCATCCCTAATTCATCCAGAATAATGTCTAGTTGACCAAATGGATAGGGACCAATATTCTCCTCGAAATATCCCAACGCATCAGAAGCAACCTCACTAATTTCTTTATATAATTCTTCTTTCTCTTCAAATCCAAACACTCGAACAGTTACTTCTCCTTCCCTCCCTCTATAAATATTGATATACCAACGGTTTGAGCCGTTGGAGAAGTACCAAAAAAATATTTTTCGACACGACCTCTAACATTATTTTTATAATATGTGAAACTATGCCAATTGGTGGGTACGCT
>NZ_MLQQ01000028.1 GCF_001865995.1 Anaerobacillus arseniciselenatis
TCATTATGAAGTCCTCCTTGGTTAACTAAGTTAGGGGTCATCTCGGTGCACGATTTGACACCCCGTATCATACCAGGAGGGCTCTTTTTTTTTCAAGTCCCCGAAAATCCTTCTAACAGGAATGCTCCTTTTATAATTAGAAAAGCGCAGGGCGCCTGAAGCTAGACAGCTTTCAAAATTTTTTATACTTTAACATATGAATTTTTACAATAATAGGCACAAAAAAAACTCCCCCCCTTTTAATAAAGGGACGAGAGTTTACTTCCTCACGTGTTACCACCCAATTTCCCTTGTATCTCACGACTACAAGGCTCAATAAGTTACTAAACAAATAGAGTGTTCTAGAACATTCCTCTGGCCTCACAAAGAAAGGCTGAAATGAACTATATTCACCTCAACATTAGTAACTTTAAACTAAAATAACGCTTAGTAAACGTTGCCCCCTTATTACTTATAACTCGAAGGCAAATCCTCCAAGACCATTTTCAAAAGTTCAACCTATACCAGTTTTCAGCTCCCCTGGCTCTCTGTCTATGATCAACACCATAATAGGAATTCCTTTTTACTTATCTTTTCAACAGAAAAATATTCAATTGAAATTGAGGTACTTTGATTAAAGTCACCCTCTAGGAAAGGCTTTAAAAATCATAAGTCAAATGAAAAGGCCTTTTGGCAAAAATATACCTAAACAACAGGGTTATTGTCAAGTTTGTCCAAAATTAATTTTTTAAAACAAATTTAATGGTGATTTCATACAAAACCTTCATGAAGATTTACCGTCACCATCTAATATGGAAAAGGCGGATGATTTCCTTCACTTCGCTGTGAAGCTACTGATCTCAATCACATCATGTCACGCTTCTTAGGATACGCATCGTGTAGCTTTGCGACGAGTAACCGCAGGAGCACACTCTAACGAATCTCAGAGGCTCGTTCACGAAATCATCCGCCTTTTTTCATACAAAACTTGTAAAAAATAAAATCATGAAAGTTTTGTCGAACAGAATAAATAGATTGTAGATTTTTGTCGAATTACATTTCCCTATTTGCGTAAATATTAGTTCAAACTTATATTTAATAGTTTGATGATAAAATTAAAAGTTGAGTTATCTATTATTTTTTAAAAAGCGAAATCCTTGTAATACCGGGCCCTTTATTTCGCGACTAGAAATAACACTACAAAAATAGTAAAAACTTGAAAAAAATAATTGACTTCTTTTGGAAATGTTGTTATTCTATATTCATAGAGAAAAATGTCGAATTTTGAAGAAACAATAACATAAGTATTATTGTGAACTACTAGGAGGAGAAATTATGAAATCTACAGGAATTGTTCGTAAAGTTGATGAGTTAGGACGTGTCGTTATTCCAATCGAACTTCGTCGTACACTTGATATTGCAGAGAAGGATGCACTAGAAATCTATGTCGATAGTGATAAAATCATCTTAAAAAAATATAAACCAAATATGACTTGCCAAGTAACAGGTGAAGTTAATGATGATAACCTTGCATTAGCAGATGGAAAAATTATCTTAAGTGCAAATGGCGCTAAAGAAATCATCGCTGAATTACAAAACTTTGTTGAGAGCAAAGCTAAATAGTAAGAAATTTCAAAGGACTGACAATTGTCAGCCCTTTTTTGTGTAGACAAAGTATGGATTAGATCAATTTTTCTTTATTCTTGATGATAAGTTTGATATACTTCGCGCTTAGGAAGCCCTCGATCTTTCGATACTTGCTTAATTGCCTCTTTTGAAGATAACTTTAAAGTAATGTAGTGTTCAACATGTTGAACAACAGATAACTCTGTCCACCAATCTTCGTTTTCGTGTTCTTCTTCCGAGTTAGACCCTTCAACGATTAAGCAGTATTCCCCTCTTGGATCCTCTTTTTCATAATGGCTAATCGCTTCACTTAACGTACCTCTAATAAACTCTTCAAACTTCTTTGTTAACTCTCGACAAATAGAAATTTTTCGATCACCTAACTGATCCAATAAGATTTTTAACGTTTCTTTGATACGATGAGGTGATTCATAAAAAATGATTGGACTTTTTATGTATTTTAAATCGTCTAGTTGTTTTTTCTTTTCTTTTTTTTGTCGATGTAAAAACCCATAAAAGAAAAAATTGTCTGATGGCAATCCAGAAGCTACAAGAGCTGGAAGTGCTGCATTAGCTCCAGGCAATGGAATCACATTGATTTGTTCTTCAATACAACTAACCACTAACTCGTACCCTGGATCTGAAATTGCTGGCATTCCTGCATCGCTAACTAACGCTATTATTTGCCCATTTCTTAATTGTTCCATTAGTTTAAAGCCACTAGACTCTTTATTATGGTCATGATAACTAATAAGCTTTGTCGCAATCTCAAAATGATTACAAAGTTTTTTCGTTTGTCTTGTATCTTCAGCAGCTATAATATCAACTTCTTTTAATACATTTAAAGCCCGATAAGTAATATCTTCTAAATTACCGATCGGTGTAGGAACTAAGTATAAACTTCCACCTTCATTATTACGATAGCTTTGTTGTATCCACATTTGTTTTAATACCTACCTCTATAATTAATCAGTTCAGTTAAAATAAATTTCTGTAAATTGCTCAGTATAGCTCATATCATCATTATAAACAAATAATGGTGGTAATATTTTTATACCTGAATTTCCGCTCTTTATACCTTCGATCAGAAGGATGTTTGCCTCTTTTCCTTGTTTTGGATGAATTAGTTGAATTCGTTTCGGCTCTATGTGGTACTTTTTCATAAGTGTAATTATATCAATCAACCTCTCTGGTCGGTGAACGAAAGCCACCTTCCCTTTTTGCTTTACGAGTTGACTGCTTACGCGAATCACATCTTCTAAATCACAATAAATTTCATGACGAGCAATCGCAAAATGTTGATTTTCATTCCACTCTTTTTCAGTTACATTTTTAAAATAAGGAGGGTTACAAGTGACAGTATCGAATTGTTCCTTACCTAAACCTTCAACTATTTTATTAATATCATCATTGATAAAACCAATTTGTTTATGTAAATCATTTAATTGAACACTGCGAATCGCCATATCAAAAAGTCGTTCTTGGATTTCTATACCTGTAATTTTCGCCTTACTTCTTTTACTTAATAATAACGGAATGACGCCATTACCTGTACAAAGGTCAATAATTTTTCCTTTTTGAATTGGTACGTAACAAAACTTTGCTAAAAGTACGGCATCGATCGAAAAAGAAAATACGTTTGGGCTCTGAATAATTTTTCGGTTTTTATTCGGCAAGAAGTCGACGCGCTCATCTTCTTTAATATCAATCATATATAAATTCCTTTCATTAACAACTTATAATATTATAAATTATATCAAACCTAATCATTCAATAGCTAGGGTAGTCGTCATGAAGAGATACCGTCACCAACTAATATGTAAAAGGCGGTCACTTTCCCTCACTTCGCCTTGACCTTCTTCCGAATCTCAGACGCTCGTTCAAGAAAGTATCCGCCTTTTTACATATAAAACCCGGGCGAGGGTCCAAACCACTAACCAACAAACCAACTGTCCCACAAAAAAAGAGGCAGACATTATACAATGTCAACCTCCAATCATTACTTCTTGTTTAAGAACGACAAGCAAAAGAGACAATCTCCTTCTTTACGTATGCTCCCGTAATGAAGGTTACAAATGTGAAATCCTTCGTGATACAATCTAGCTAAGTTATCATATCCTTCGCCGATATCAATTTTATCTTCTTTTGTCTTTTCTACTAACTCTTCCTGTTTCTCTTCTGCTGATTCCTCGATCCGAGAACGTAGATGGTCATTTTCAATCTTTAGATGTTGGTTCTCTTCTAATAGAATGGCTAAATGTTCTTTTAGCTCTCCTAATTCACGATAAAGGCCACCTATTTTTTCTTCCATTAAACTCACTTGTGAAAAGACCTCTTTTTTATCCACGCTAGCTTACACCTCATTATTCTGTGGTATGAATAGGTATTGCTCCTTCACTCATAAGCTCGTCGATTGTAAATTCCACTACCCTGCTGTCTTCAACAAGCTCAATTTGAACAAGCTGCTCTAAAATATTTAAACCAGTGACCCGGCCTTTGCCAAGTGTAGTTGCAATCGTTTTGCCGATGTCAGGCAAACCTTGTTTTGCATCTTCGTAATTGTCATTTTCATATTTTAAACAGCACATCAGTCTACCGCATAGTCCTGAGATCTTCGTTGGATTTAAAGACAAGTTTTGATCCTTCGCCATCTTAATAGATACGGGCTCAAAATCTCCAAGAAATGACGAACAACATAAGATTCTCCCACAAGGACCAATACCACCTAGCATTTTAGCCTCATCTCGGACACCAATCTGTCTAAGTTCAATCCTTGTCCGAAAAATAGCTGCTAAATCTTTAACAAGTTCTCTAAAGTCGATCCGACCATCTGCTGTAAAATAAAATAACACTTTATTCCGATCAAACGTATACTCTACGTCTACAAGCTTCATATCAAGATCATGTTCTTGAATTTTACTTGAACAAACTTCAAAAGCTTCCTTGGCGGCGACATGGTTTTCTTCGACCGTTGTTTTGTCGTTTTCATTGGCAATCCTAATCACTTTCTTTAAAGGAAAGACAACATCTTGTTCGCTAACCACTTTCTTGCCGATCACTACTTTCCCAAACTCAATTCCTCTAGCAGTCTCGACAATTACTAGCCCACCTTTTTGTACGTCTATATCTTCAGGGGAGAAATAATAAATTTTTCCCGCTTTTTTAAATCGAACACCTACTACTTGATGCACTATTCACTATCCCTCCTGTAACCTCAGCATTAATTGCTCCATTAATAGTTGAGGATTTACATTTGCACCTAGACGTCTCTTCGCTTCTAGGATACTAGCCATATGATGGCCTACTGTACGCTGTGAGCTTTTTAATGCATGTCGTTCTAATATATCGATCTGATCAACAAAAATAAGTTGATCTTCATTGGCTAATAAGGTACGTAACACATCACGATACCAAAGCAATAATAAATCTAAACCTAGATTTAGTTGATTTTTCTCTTTAAAGTGAGCAAACCAACTTTCTTGCAAAGTGAGCATGACCTGATGTGGCCTTGTACACACTTCTTCAACTAATTGTATCATTATGCTTCGGGCTTGTGCAATCCAATCCTCATGGTAAAGCTGGTAAGCTTCCTCAATATCGTTCGTTAATTGTCCTAAAAGCCTAGATATCGGCTTACTTACACCACTTTTTTCTAATTGTTCTATTAATTGTAGTGGCGTTAATGGAACAAATGAAAGGATTTGTGTTCTAGATAAAATAGTGCTTAATATCTTTTGAACCTCTGATGTTGTCAAAACTGCGGTTGAAAGACCGTCCGGTTCCTCGAGAAATTTTAAAAGACCATTTGCTGCACTACTTGTCATTTTTTGGGCATCTTCAATAATATAAAACTTTTTTGTGGACTCCATACCTCGATATGAAAATTCCTTTTTCAAATGACGAATTTGTTCAATTTTAATCGATTGACCGTCAGGATGAATAATATGAATATCGGGATGATTTCCAGATGCTATACGCTTACAATCCGGACAAGTTTCACACGGGTCAGCCCCCTGCTGATTCTCGCAAAAAAATGTTTTCGCTAACTGAATGGCGATTTTCTTTTTGCCAGTTCCTTTTGCGCCTTCAAATAAATAGGCATGGGATAAGCGTTGTTTTTGAATACTATTCGTAATAATCCTTACAACTTTTTCCTGACTTTTTGCTAATTCATTCCACATCATTTCCATCAACACCTAAAATCTTTCAAATTGATCAACAGGTAATACGAATACAGTAGCTCCTCCAACCTTAACATTAACAGGATAAGGAATGTAAGAATCTGCATTTCCTCCCATAGGTGAAATCGGTGCAACAAGTTGATCTCTACTTTGACAATTGGCTTTAATAATATCTAACACATCATCAACTTGGTCATCTTCAGTACCGATCATAAAAGTAGAATTCCCAGCTTTTAAAAAACCACCAGTACTGGCCAGTTTCGTCGCTTTATAATTAGCGTTCACTAGAGCATTCGATAAATTATTACTATCTTTATCCTGAACAACCGCAACAACAAGTTTCATATTGTTAAGCCTCCTCCACAAATCATTATATATCTAGCCTTAACTTAAAGGTAAAATGCCACTTAAATTATTGTCCTATTGACTTGTATTCATTATAACAGATGTATAAAAGCATCGCCTATATTACACTTTTTAAATACTGTTCGATCGTCACTTTCGTATCATTAATAACTTCAACGAGTGGCCGGTCTGCGTTAATAAGGACGATCCTTTGAGGATACATTTCGACGAGTTTTAAATATCCTTCTCTAACTTTATAATGGAAGTCTAATTTTTCTTTATCTAAGCGATTAATTTCTCTATTTTTATTTTGAGCAATCCTTGCAAGCCCTTTTTCCGGTTCAATATCAAAGTAAAATGTTAATTCGGGCATACAATTGTCAATCGCAAAAGAATTAATCGTATACACTTCTTCTAAACCGATTTCCCTTGCGATCCCTTGATATACTAAACTACTATCCAAAAAGCGATCACAAAGGACAATTTTCCCTTTGGTTAATTGTGGAATCACTTTTTCAACGAGATGCTGTCTTCTTGCTGCAGCGTACAATAAGGCTTCTGTTCTTCCATCCATAGCCGTATTTTCTGTGTCTAAAATAATACTACGTATACTTTCTGCGATTTGAATTCCGCCAGGTTCTCTCGTTGTTATGAAATCATAACTTTTTTTTCTGAAGTCATCCGCTAGAGCTTCAATAACAGATGTCTTTCCTGCTCCTTCTCCGCCCTCAAATGTAATAAACTTTTTTGTCATATTTCTTGCCTCTCTTTATCTTTTTCTGTTTACTAAGAATCATTTCTACTTTTAAAGACTTTAACTCCATTTTCGAATACATCGTTTCCTTGAAAGTGAGCTCCTGCTCTTTTTAACACAACTAATAATTTTATATGTTCATCCTCTATTTTTTCACCACTAAGTAAAATTGGAATTCCTGGTGGGTACGGAATGATTTCTTCGGAAATAATTTTTCCTATTGATTTTTGTAATGCTACGGTTTCCTTTTTTGTTTCTTCCATCCTTCTATAAGAAAGTTCTAGGTTTGATACCTTTGTTTTAAATTCGGTATCTATTTTGTCGAGTCGCTTATTTATAGGAAACTTAATTAATACTTGTTTGATTTTCTCAGTAATGCTGTAAAGATCTTCTGTAATTATTAAAGGCATGACGAACAAAATGTTAAACTGATCAGCCAACTCTGTAAATATTCCTTCTTCTTCTAAAAGAGTTTGTAATTGAAAGCCACTTAACTGACAATTAGATTGAACGGTAACCTTTAATGGATCAACTTCGTAGTCAGCACTCTCGATAACTTTTAATTGTGGAATTTTATTAAGAGAACTTTTGAACTCCCTCTATAAATATTGATATACCAACGGTTTGAGCCGTTGGAGAAGTACCAAAAAAATATTTTTCGACACGACCTCTAACATTATTTTTATAATATGTGAAACTATGCCAATTGGTGGGTACGCT
>NZ_MLQQ01000029.1 GCF_001865995.1 Anaerobacillus arseniciselenatis
AGCGTACCCACCAATTGGCATAGTTTCACATATTATAAAAATAATGTTAGAGGTCGTGTCGAAAAATATTTTTTTGGTACTTCTCCAACGGCTCAAACCGTTGGTATATCAATATTTATAGAGGGAGGTACTTGAATGAAAAAGTGGTTTATTATACTGTTTGCTACTCTAGTATTAAACGTTATTATATTTAACTATGTTTTTTCAAAAGGAGAATTTGTTATCGGTTCTACCTCATATATTGCTAAAGATGCCCCAATTGTAGAAGAAAGGCTTCCGTTTTATATGGGCTACGGTCTGCATTGGGGTGGTTTTGGAAAACCGACTTTAACCAACGTAACATTAATAAAACACGATGGAACGGAGCTAAATGAAGTAGATTTACAATTATCTGTCACTTCGATGATTGATAAAATGGGTGTAACGGGAGTGATAGACGAAGATTTCGCAATTGAAGAAGGGTATATCAACGAATACTTACCAGTAGAAAACTATAAAGTAGAAGACAACTTCATGCTCGTTTTTCGGGTG
This sequence comes from Anaerobacillus arseniciselenatis, assembly GCF_001865995.1. Classification (GTDB taxonomy): domain Bacteria; phylum Bacillota; class Bacilli; order Bacillales; family Anaerobacillaceae; genus Anaerobacillus; species Anaerobacillus arseniciselenatis. The sequence goes on from NZ_MLQQ01000029.1 coordinate 532, forward strand.
GAACTACACGATGCAAACTATGAAAATAACATAAGTCATCTCATTATCGAATACAAAAATTTTGGTTTTCGTCAACAGCAAATAATGGAATTCGAAGGTTTTTTCAAGGGATTAGAATAAAGTTTCAGTATAGTTCTTGAATAACTCCTTCTGCTTGTGAATGAATGTACTTAAAGAAGCATTTACTTTAAGAGAGGGAGAAAAGGTTTTAGTTTCTGGAGGTGATTTTATTGAGTAAAAACAAGTATATTCTATTTTATTTGGCGTTCTTATGTTTAGTGTCTTTAATAAATGGGTTTGATTTTTGGAGAGACGAACAAACAATTTTAGCAATAGTTGGAATTGTAGCTTCGTTATTGTTTTTCCTAACATTAATAGGTTATCTTAAAGAGGTTAAATCATTAATATGGTTAGGAATTATAGTTCTTTCTACTTATACGCTGTATATAATAGGTTCGTTAATTTGGTCATTCACACCAGAAACAGTTTACTTGTTTTTAGTTGCACTAGTAATTCTTCTAACAATAGTTTATATTATAGTTATTTTTAAGATGAAAGAGAAGGTTAGTCTTCTTTAACAAGTTTGTCGGTTCTATTTATATAATTTTAGTTCCCTTTTTAAAGGGGGAGAATCCATTCTAAATAAAATTTACATGGGTTTTCCTATTCAACAAACGAGAGCTTATCTTGAATAAGGAATTGTACATCCTGTTGCACTAAAGAGCAGAAGAGCAAAACATACTACGAACTCTCTAGGGTGGAATCGCCCACTCGACCTATGCAGATACTAAAAAGCTAAGTTGAAAATTGATCATTGCTGAGCCAAGCGGACACCAGGGACGTTATTTCACCAAAAATACATAATTTTAAGAATTATCGGACATAAGGGACCTTATTTGGCAAAAAACGAACCAAAAACCGGTGTTTTAGATGGAATAAAGCCCGTGGTGTCCGCTAAATTGAAAAAACTCAACAAATCTATGAAATAAGGTCTCTCATGTCCAGAAAAATGGGTAGAGTACCCAACACAACATCGATTGACGTACAGTAACTACAGTATTTGTAAAGCCCGCGCATCAAAACGTAGATTGACACATCAGTTTTACAGTATTTGTCAATAAACCTCCGTCACCACTTTGTTGCTCACTCTCCACATACTGTACAATATCCATCTTGAACTAACGGAAGCGCGCGACAAGTTCTGTTATAAACGCTTTCCAGCGTGAAAATACAGGAAGTTTACTAGAAAAACTTCAACTTTACAACTGAGGATTGGAATGAAGGAACCAAGTTTCCTGAAACAATCCCATCAAGA
>NZ_MLQQ01000030.1 GCF_001865995.1 Anaerobacillus arseniciselenatis
CGCGCGACAAGTTCTGTTATAAACGCTTTCCAGCGTGAAAATACAGGAAGTTTACTAGAAAAACTTCAACTTTACAACTGAGGATTGGAATGAAGGAACCAAGTTTCCTGAAACAATCCCATCAAGACTCCTGCGTGCGTCATGAATGACAGTTCATGGGGTTCGAAGCACAGGTAGAGTCGGCAGAAGGAAGACTAGAGCCATTCCAATGGAAAAGGTATGTTAACTGATATGCCGGATGGCTGAAAAACTAGATATGGTGAGAATGTTCCGATCAAAAGGAACTGACGAACTTCCGAATTAAAGGGTCTAAAGTTAGAACATAGTGTAAAGCTATGTCCCAACAAACGTTGGGGTGGGTGGTGTAGAGTAAAACTGCTTCCTATGAAATACATTATACTGAACAATGGCGGTATCAAGCTCACAGGCTTAAAGGAAGCACCTACGTCCAGAATGGATAGCTACGTTGTAAGGTACTTGGGAAGCAAGAAACGTTGAAAAAAGGACTGTCATCCAAAACGTTTGTTATAAGGCAAAAGCCGAAATGCATTTATTCTTGCGAAGGTAGAGGTACGACCGAAGAAGCTCCTGTAATTGGAGTGAAGGAACAGCCTCAAGTCTAGCGAATTAGAACAATTATTTTCTTCACGTGAATGACACCGATCGGGTAAGAATGTGGGAATATCACTCTTTAGGAGGGATGCCACAGTGTCAACTTTGAGATATTGGGATTACTACAATATGACGGAAACCTTTACGGATTTGCACGAAAGAGCTAGAAACATCGAGTCCTTTGATCATCTATATGAAATCATCACTTCAAGAGAAAATATTCTACTAGCTTACCGCACAATGAAATCCAATAAAGGTTCGAAAACACCTGGTACAGATGGGAAAACCATCAAAGATATTAAAAAATTATCGGAAAATGAACTAGTGAAAATAATTCAATCAAAACTAAAAAACTATCATCCTAAGAAGGTCAGAAGAAAATGGATTGAAAAGGAAAACGGTAAATTTAGACCACTTGGCATTCCATGCATTCTTGACCGTATCATTCAACAATGTTTTAAACAAGTTCTTGAACCGATTGCTGAAGCTCATTTTTATAAACATAGTTATGGATTTAGACCGTTAAGGTCTACTCATCATGCTATGGCTAGAGTACAATTCTTGATTAATCAATCACAACTACACTACGTTGTTGATGTTGATATTAAAGGATTTTTCGATAATGTTAATCATTCGCTTCTCATCAAACAGTTATGGAACCTAGGTATCCATGATCGAAAAGTTTTAGCTTGCATATCTAAAATGCTAAAAGCTGAAATTGATAAAGAAGGAATACCATCTAAAGGCGTACCTCAAGGTGGTATTTTATCGACAATATTATCGAATGTTGTACTAAACGATCTAGACAAGTGGGTTTCAGAACAATGGGAATTCTTCCCTCTTACTAAACATTATAAAACAAGAGAAGGTGAGCTATACGCCAAGAAGCGTACAAACCTCAAAGAAGGATACCTCGTCCGCTATGCGGACGATTTTAAAATCTTCTGTCGAGACGGAAAAACGGCTCAAAAATGGTATCATGCAGTCAGATTATACTTGAAAGAACGTTTAAAACTAGATATTTCACCCGAAAAATCGCAAATCGTAAACTTGCGAAAACGAAAATCAGAATTCTTAGGGTTCACAATCTGGGCAAAGATCAAAGGAAAGAAGAGAGTTGCCCATACAGGCATTAAGCGTAAAAAGCGGGAGAAACTCAAAGAACAAGCTAAGATACACATCCAAAGAATGAAAGACTCCCCCACAATTCAAAACGCTTTACGCTTTAACAGTTTTGTATTAGGTATTCATAACTATTTCAACCGAGCTACACATGTTAATCCAGAATTCTCCCGTCTTGCTTACGAGATCAAAGCCTTTCTGTACAATCGCCTTCGTTCTGTTGGGAAATATGGGCATCCAATCAACCCCAATTCAACTTATAAAAAGTTTTATAGCATAAGGGTCAAAACGTTCAAGATTGCTACTGTGCATCTATTCCCGATAGGGAATGTAAAAACAGTTAATGCAATGAACTTTAGTCCAACATTATCCCTATTTACAGAAGAAGGCAGAAAGAAAATTTACGACAAATTAAAACCAGATATTGAAACTGAAATCAGCGTATTAATGAAAGCAACACTTCCAGACAGAACAGTTGAATATTTGGATAATCGAATTAGTCGTTTTAGTATGAAAATGGGGAAATGCGAAATCACAGGTTGGGATTTAACAGCTCATGATGTTCACTGTCACCATTATGTACCAAAACATCTTGGTGGAACAGATCAATTCAATAACCTGCGCATTCTCCACAAAGACATACATCGACTAATCCATCGTAAAGATTACGAAATGATTGTATCAGAAACACAAAAATTCAATTTAGACAACTCAATGATAAAGAAATTAAATTTTTATCGAATGGAATGTGGGCTTGAAAAGGTAGAAACATCTCACGTCAACAAGTAACGAAGAACTTATAATTTAATATACATCGTTAGATGGACCGCCGAATGCTGGGAAACTAGCACGTTCGGTGCGGAGCAGGGGAAAAGCTGGAGATCACTTCAAAGGCTTACCTATTGCTAAC
>NZ_MLQQ01000031.1 GCF_001865995.1 Anaerobacillus arseniciselenatis
GTAGCCGAGACGGAGGGAGTAATCTCACTAAATGCTGAACACTTAATAACGTTTCGACAAGTGCAGTCAGTAACAGAAAGGTATAAAGAGATATTCGTGGATTATGAAAATTGGGATTATTCAGTAACAAATGAAAATTGGATAATAATTCTTGATAAAATACTAGACGCAGATAGGCGTTTTGCTTATTAAACAAACGGATGCGTTAATTCAAAAAGGATTAACGCTTTTTCTGTGGAATTTATTTACAAACGAAGCAGATTACTTCAATATGAAATAACAGAAAAAATATTTTGTACTGGGAGGATTAGTTTTGACAAAAAGGAATGTTTTGTTAGCTTTGGTGATATTAACTTTAATGTTTATTAGTTTCGAATGGATTGGCTTTACAAATTTTAAAGAGAAAACAATGCACCATTCAACGACTACTTCGGGATTAGTAATAAACAAAGAAGTCGATGAAAACTTTAACTACTATGTTTATCTCAATATTTTAGATGAAAAAAACGGAGGTACGAAAGAAATAAAAATTGTTGTACCATCAGAAAACCTGTGGAATTTAATTGAATTAGAAAGAGCATATTTTGTTGTTTATCAATGGAGTAATAATGAAACTCCACGATTGGAACAAATAGAAATTAACGATGAATTCAAAGAAACATATATGAAAGATAAATAGTATTCTTAAAGTAAACGAGATGCAAGAGTTGAAGAAGCTCTCTCTACTAGTATTGTGCTAAATCTGCTCTTTAGTAATAAAAGAAGTAAGAGGAGGTTAATATGAAGAAATCATATTATTGTATTATTTTTATCCTTATGTTGATGTTAGTGGGGTGTTCAAGTAAAGAAGATATTATTAACAAGGCTCAGGAGGAATTACCTTACGAAGTATTAGTTCCAAAATATATTCCAAATGGTTTAGGTTTATCATCTATGTCTTCTCTCTCTTTAGAAAGGGATTTTCTAAAGTTAAGATATGAAAGCGAAGATATTCAAACATACTTTAGGTTTAGTCAAGAACCTAATCGAAGATTAAATCCAAATCCCCAAAACTTAATAGAAGATGTTGAGAAAGGTATAGATCCATATGACGCGATTCCTGATACTGAATTGTTAGTAATAGAAGATTTTGTAGGACAGTTTCGAAGAAAAGGTGATGCAATTTCTTATAAGTTTTTTGTTAATATATCTAACCTAGAGGTTGATGAGTATACACGGTATGAATTTTATTCTGTCGGGATCAGTGAAGAGGATTTCCAAAAAATAATTTCATCTTTGGAATAATAGTTTAATGAACTAATGGGTAGCTTTTTTGTAACAACAGCAGATTATAGAAATGACTTTAAACCCTATAAAAGAAGAAAAGCTTTCTTCATATAAACTAAAAGATAATCAAGAAATTAGTAACAAATTTCTAATGGAAGTTATTGGTGAATTAGTAAAGATACTCTTGAACTAACGGAGTAGATAGTAAAATCTCAGGCTAATTGATGGAGTTCACTTTTATGCCCGAGCATTGTCTAAAATCCACTTTGGGGGATTTAAAAAAAATCAAGGATGTTGATGTAGTTATGAAAGATATTATTTTAGTTATAATCATCATCGCTCTAATAACCACACTAATTAGTGGGTGTGAACAGGGGGTTGGAGTGATAAGTCAAAACAAAAATATTGTAGAAATAAAAGATTTCCATGTGAAATCAGATTCTACAGAATTGGAGACATCGGCAAGAGGCACAGTATTTCTTAGCGGAGAAAAAGGAGAAGTGCCAGAACTTGCACAAATAGTTGTATTCGTTGAGGTAGATCCTGATGATTGGGGAGGAGTCGTTATCCATCTCTCTGATCAATGGAACATTACAAGCATAACTAGTAGTTTCCCCAATGATAATAACAACAGCCCATCCGTATGGACAACAGCTGATACACCTGATCATGGGTGGAATAAGTTTATAGAAATCGGAAGAGATCGTACTCGCTATTCTCCTACAGGAGGAGGAAAAGGAACCGTGATCATTGAGTTGGAAATTAATAAAGACACGTTAAGTACATCTGATGTATTGAGAATGGGTGTTGCGGTTGGGTCAAAAGAAAAAGATGGTGTAAGAATAGCAAATCCAGATTCAAAGGATATAGGGATACCTATTTCTATACCTTAGGAATATGGGGAAATTATTTTCTAATTAGGGGGTGTTATTTTGAAAAAGAATATTGCAATAATACTAAGTGTAATTTTTATTCTGATCGGTTGTTCCTCAGAGAAAGATAGAATAATTAATGAACTCAAATCTGAGGACGAAGAAATGTATATTATTGTAGTTTTTGCCGATGAATTGCCAGGTGGAGGGTATCAAAGTGACATCAGTAACGCCATAAGTGATGATTCATATAAAATATATGAAAACATTTCTGAGGTAGCGTATATTATTCTAGAAGGAAATTCCCACAAACATGACTACAAAAACACTTTACAAATAAATGAAACCCCCGAAATTTTTATTTTTGACAATAAAGGTATCGTTTTTAGAACAACTGAAATTGAGGAATTAGGTGGATTTTTTAAGTAACCTTTTTGAAATTATCGGAGCGATAGTAAAATCACGAGCTGTAATTAATTCAGCTCGTTTTTTCAATTTATAAACAAATAAAAAAGGAATTATGTTAATATTTAGTGGTAGAAAAAAATGTAAAATAAGTATAAGGATTGGTAATGGATGTTACATAAAAAAATAAGCTGGATTCAATCATGGCATCATATACAGCAGAAAGAGAAGCAAAATGGTGGAGTGTTTTTAGAAACAACAGACTCATTAATTTGGAAGGTAAAGATTAGCATCCAAAACACTGAAGTTGAGAACAAACCATTTAATTCAATAAAGCTAAATCGTAATAAAAATAATTGGGTACAGTGTTCAGTCGGCTATGATGAAGAAGTGAGCTGCTTATGCTTTTTTGGTGTTGGTGGTCCAGAAAATTTAGAAGAGATTATAGATATTTTTATATCATGGGTTGATAGGAATGAAATGTCTTCTTAAATTAACGAAAGCGATAGTGCAAGAAGCTGTTGCTACTGTTGTGCAAGTTTTGAAGTGAAATAAAATGGTAAGGGTGATTTAATGGAGGCGATTAAACAAGGACTGTTTCTATTATTCGTGATAATGATAATAGCGATATTCTTTTCTTTAGTAAGGTTGATAGTAAAACACTTTTTTGATGACTTTTATCAAAATCTCTACAAAAAATCTAATCGTTTATTCAAAAAAATTTTCGGAAGTAATTAGAGAATTAACATTACCAAGATAAAATATGTTGCATAATACTCTTCAAATAATGGGTGCATTACTGAAAAAAGGAGGTTCTCATGAAATTTATTTTGTATTGGAGGATATTCGTACTATTGGCATTGGTTTTGCTCTTTGTAACAGATGTAATTCAACTTGATATATTTTTATCTGTTATTGTAGGAATAATAGTTTTTTATGGGATTCCGACTTTGATAAAAATTACTCAAAACAAGAGTTGACGTTATTTAAGTAAGGGGGGCTTTAGTAAAAAAGGGGGAAGACGATTTGATGTCTAAATTCTTAAAAACAATGTTATTTTGGGTGCTAATATTTCCGATTTTGGCTACCGCTATTTCAATATTGATTACTTATTTCAGAGGTGCCCCTATTGAAGCAAGTTCTTATTTATCTAATTTGTTAGGGTTTGCAGTAGGTGGTATTGTCATTGGCTTTGTTATGTTTAACGTACAAAAATTAAAAGAGGAAAAATAATGCAATGATTATTTCATTAACGGAGGCGCGCGACAAGTTCTGTTATAAACGCTTTCCAGCGTGAAAATACAGGAAGTTTACTAGAAAAACTTCAACTTTACAACTGAGGATTGGAATGAAGGAACCAAGTTTCCTGAAACAATCCCATCAAGA
>NZ_MLQQ01000032.1 GCF_001865995.1 Anaerobacillus arseniciselenatis
AGCGTACCCACCAATTGGCATAGTTTCACATATTATAAAAATAATGTTAGAGGTCGTGTCGAAAAATATTTTTTTGGTACTTCTCCAACGGCTCAAACCGTTGGTATATCAATATTTATAGAGGGAGGGTATACTTCAAAAAGGTACCTTATATAAAATAAATGGTACCTTCTTCTAAAAATGATTTTTAAAATTTAATCTAAATTAAAAGTATTTTCTATAAAACTCTTGTCTCAATTTCCCACTTAACTGAGCATAGATACGAGTAGTTTCACTTCTTTCATGCCCAAGTAAACTCTGTATAACATCAAGAGGAGCACCGTTATTAAGTAAATGAGTTGCATAACTATGGCGCAATTGGTGAGGGTGTATGGTTTTGTCGATACCAGCTCGACTAGAAATCCGCTTGATAACATACCTCATCTGGGCTATGCTCATTCGGTGAGGATTTCGCTCCGTCACAAAAATGGCTGGGTCTTGATCTATTCGCTCTTGAAGGTAACGCTTTAACCAAATATCACATCTGATATTAAAATACACTTCACGCTCTTTATCTCCTTTCCCTCTTACAATGGCTGAACGATTCCCAACATTAATACAATTCCTATCTAATGAAACAATCTCACCAATTCTACATCCCGTCGAAAACATAAACTCAAACAAAGCCTTCTCCATTGGGGTATGGCACCCTTCCCTTAAATGTTCAATTTCACGTTCTGTTAAGAACTTTGGGATTCGTTTTCCTACTTTTGGTTCCTTGATTTTGGCAGCAGGATTAGTGGTTATATGACCTTCCTCGTGTAACCAACGAAAAAATGATCGGATAAATCGAACACGATGAGCAAGACTCGATGGTTTTAATCCTTCGCTGGATAAAGCTAAGTAATCTTTAATACCTTGGGTTGTAACGGATTGGGGGTTAATATCTTGGAAGTGACGGATTAAGAGATTTGCTTGCAGTCGGTAGGCATTCAAGGTATGGGGCGAAAATCCTTCAATTCGTTTCTCAGCTTTGTATGCTTCCCAGGCTTTAGTTAGTTGCATAGATTGTTCCCTCCTATGTATTATGTGTATTTTAGAGGAATTATTTCCAATTTTATGAAAAATAAGAACGACAATTAGTTCTTTTCTGGTATTATTTATGTATGAAGGTTGGTCACTTTGTGAATGGTTTCACTTAAACTAACGAGCAGTATAGTTAAATAAGGTCTGTTTTATAAAAAAGTTATAAATAAGGGGGCTATTTATGTCCATGATAAAATCAGTTGAAACTAACAGGCTCTTATTAAGAGAACTTGTGGCCGACGATTTTGAAGATGTTTTTCAAATTAAGTCTGATGAAAAAGTAGTAAAATATTTAACTTGGGGACCAAGTAATCGAGAGCACACTCTAAATAGTCTATTAAAACAAATAGGTTTTCAAAGTGAAGAAAATAGGAAGATATATGTTTTAGCAGTTGAATTAAAAAGCATTAGAAAGGTTATAGGAAATGCGTTATTTATGGTGCGGGATGATGATTTTGAGATTGCTGAAATTGGCTATTTTATAAACTCGAATTTCTGGAAAAGAGGATATGGTGAAGAAATAGTCTATGCGTTACTCGATTTAGGATTTAGACAATTTAGGATGCATCGTATCTATGCAACTTGCGATACTGAAAATTTCGGTTCAATTAACTTGCTTAAAAAAAATGGTTTTCGGTTAGAGGGGCATTTTATAAAGGATTTAAAAGTAAGAGGGGAATGGAGAGATAATTATCTATTTGCTTTATTAAAAGAAGAATTTGATAAAATTTTATAATTAGTATTTCCTTGTTTGTTCTTTAACTAAAGGGTGCAATAGCTTAATAAGCTGTCGCTGCTGTTGTGGTGCTAACGAGGCAGGTTTATAAAAAATTTGGTAGGGGGGAACCGCTTGAAAAAAAATCTAATTTCCATAATCGTAATAATACTATTAGTTTCATCTTTGGGATTGAATTATCATTTTTTTAATGAAACAAGTTCTCTTAAAAACATGATTGGACTGAAATATAGGCTTAACCATGAGGAAGTTATGTGGAATTTTGAAGTGGAAGTTTTTGACCATGTACTGAAACAGTTGCGTCAAGGGGATGAGGTACAATTTGCACGATATTATGTAAAAGTCAGTTCCTTAGTTGCTTCTCATCGACTTGGAAATGTAGATAATTTTTATATGATGCTTCTTCCACCACTGAATGAAATTTCTATAAATTATGCGGAAGATGATATGGATGCGTTAGAAAAGAACGCAGATATATATAGAGAAAGATTGATACTAACCAACGATGTTTTGGCAAAATTAGAAGAAACGTTAGGAGAAGCTAGTAATAAAGAATGGTACAATCAACTATCTAATATCAATTCCGAATTGAATAGCTATATTAGCGAAAGATGGTCTCAAGCTTTTTAAGGTTAAGGGGAAAGGGGCTAAGCGAAGCTTTCGAAAACTGATGATTAAAAGAGTAAATATTAAACTAACGGAAGCGCGCGACAAGTTCTGTTATAAACGCTTTCCAGCGTGAAAATACAGGAAGTTTACTAGAAAAACTTCAACTTTACAACTGAGGATTGGAATGAAGGAACCAAGTTTCCTGAAACAATCCCATCAAGA
>NZ_MLQQ01000033.1 GCF_001865995.1 Anaerobacillus arseniciselenatis
GACACTTTGTTTTGTCCCACCCTCTTATTTGTACTATAAAAATGTCTTTAAAAGTAACAATGATTGTTCACTTTACATAATTCCGTTTTTTTCCGGTCATAGTAAGAGAAGGTAACGATAAGGTGGCTTGAAAAAAGTGGAGAATAACAGTGTGATTCATAAAAATCTTAATAAAAATGTCGAAGCATTAAGGCAAGTATTTTCAGCCGATCTAAATTCAGATTTCAAAGTTAGATATGTTTATTTAACTTCATTAAAATGTGATGTCGCTCTTCTTTATTTAAATGGAATGGTTAATTTTGAGAGTATAGAAACGACGGTGATTCGCCCACTTATTGAAAAAGAAGGTGTTTATGGCAAAGGTTCATTGAGTGAAATTGTCGGAAAGGAAATATTAGTAAATAAAGATGTTCAAAAAATTGAAGCGCTTGATGATGCAAAAATTGAAATTTTACGAGGAAATACAATCATTTTTATCGATAACGAAGCTGTTGCCTTAAGCATTACTACAGCGGGTTTTGAGCATCGGGGTGTTGAAAAACCACAAAGTGAAAATGTATTAAAAGGTCCGATGGAAAGTTTTGTAGAGTCTGGTTTTATAAATCGTTCCTTAATTCGTAAGCAAGTTCATAATGAACACCTTATAACGGAGTCGTTAACTGTAGGTAAAAAAAAATCAACGGTTATTTCGATGCTGTATATAAATGACATTGTTAATCATGATTTAGTTGAGAAGGTAAAGAAGAGAATTGATGAGATTAATGTCGATTGTTTGCAAGGGGTTTCGATACTTGAGCAACACATCGAGGAACGGCCTTACTCTTTACTACCGAGCATTCTTTATACAGAGAGACCCGATCGTGCTGCGGCTTTTTTACAAGAGGGGCATATCGTTTTAATTATGGATAATTCACCAGCCTGCTTAGTCGTTCCAGTTACGATTTGGTCTTTTTTTCATACAGCAGAAGATTATTATCAACGTTGGGCTTACGGGAACTTTATTCGCTGCGTTCGCTTTTTTGCTATTTTTGTAGCTTTACTTGTTCCTAGTTTATATATAGCTATTACAAATTTTCATGTAGAAATGATTCCAGCTGATTTAGTTTTATCAATTGCGGCTACGAGGGAGCGAGTCCCTTTTCCATCGATTGTCGAAGTTATTATTATGGAAATCGCTTTTGAGCTATTAAGAGAAGCAGGAGTCCGAATTCCTTCTGCGATTGGACCGACAATCGGGATTGTAGGTGCACTAATTTTAGGACAGGCGGCCGTTGAAGCAAATATTATTAGCCCTATTTTAGTTATAGTCGTTGCTGTTACAGGGCTAGCGTCATTTGCTATTCCTGATATTAGTTTTAGTTTTTTTATTCGTTTATTGCGTTTTGTTTTCTTGTTTTTTGGCGCAACGATGGGGTTATTTGGAGTAGCTGCTTGTTTAACAGTACTAATTGCCTACTGTTCAACGGCAAAATCTTTTGGAGTTCCTTTTTTTGCTCCAATTTCCCCACATTATCGCTCGTCGAAAGACACTTTAATAAGACCACCGCTTTGGAAAATGTGGTTGCGTCCGTTTTACGTGAGTCGTAAAAATTTTAAAAGGTCAACACGTCCAGAAGGGAATTCTTCACAATGATTAAGCCTACTGACGGTAAAATAGGGTCGCGAGAATTTTTTGGTCTCGTTTTAATTTTAATATTAATTAAGACTACTGGTTCTACACCAATGTATTTATTTAAAGTTGGTGAAAATGCTACTTGGATGATGCCGATGTTCTTTCTGTTCGTCATCATTCTCCCATTTTTTCTACTTTATAAAATATTACAAGCTCATCAAGAAAAGCATTTAGTGGAGATCATTTATTCATTACTTGGTAAATGGGTAGGTTTTTTGTTAATCTTGCTTATTTTTTTGTATTCTTTTTCTAGTTTAGTTTTGTCGAGTAGAAGTACTGTAGATATAGTAGGAACGCTTTTTTATCCAATAACACCTAAAATAATGATTTACTTACTGTTAATGTTCGCTAGTTACATTATTGCTAATCGTGGTTTAGAAGCGGTTGGGAGAACTACTTGGCTTTTTTACCCTGCATTAAATTTATTTTTATTGATAGCGATACTTTTAGCTTTTCCAATTTTACACGTAGATTTTATTTTCCCGGTATTAGGGCCAGGACTACCAACATTAATAACAAATAGTATAAAGCATAGTGCTACCTACGGGGAGTTATTTTTATTAGCTTTTTTGTATCCGTTTATTCGCTCAAATAAAGATTTTAAAATTGGCTCATTTATCGGAATTTTATTTGTTACGATTCAATTTTCGCTCATTTTAGCTGTTTTTGTAATGGCGTTTGATTACCCGAGTATTGAAAGTATTGCTTATCCTTTTCAACAATTAACGAGAATTATTGAATTAAATGCTGTTTTAGCTAACTATGATAGTATTTTTTTAGCTGTTTGGATCGTAGCTTCTGTGATTCGTTTTGCAGCATTGCTTTATATTACAACACTAATTTTTGCTTATATGATTAGGCTAGAGGAGTTTGAACCTTTACTTTTGCCGTTTAGCGGTTTAATTGTGATGTTAGGGATTATCCCTGAAAATCCAATTGTTGTCATGAATTACTTTAACAAAATTGTCATCGAGAGTGGCTGGATGATTATTAACTCTTTTCCGATCCTATTGTGGGTTGTCTGGAAATGGAAGGAGAGAAGCGCGTATTGAAAAAAACGTTGCTAATCGTTCATTGTTGTATATTAGTTTTAATGTTAGGGTGTTGGGATCGGCATGAGATAGATGAATTAGCTTATGTAATTGCGATAGGAATAGATGAAGGAGAGGGAGATGATTTTTTAGTTACGTATCAAATTGCCAATCCTAAAGAAGCTGGAGAGGATGATGTCATTTCTGATATTATTTCTATTCGTGCTCCAGACTTTCTTTCGGCGAGAGATTTGGTTGTTGCTTTCGTTTCGAGAGAAGTTGTTTTTACGCACACGAAAGTGTTGATCGTTAGTGAAACGTTTGCGAGAAGAGATGAGTTTGTAAATTTTATAAAACCGGCAATACGCGAACGACAATTAAGTAGAAAGGTAAACCTCATTGTTTCCAAAGAGAAAGCAAGTGATTTTATGAGGAATAATGAGCCTACTCTTGAAACGAGGCCGCATAAATTTTTCGAACTAATGACTGATCGTTGGGAAGATACGGGCCTAGTTCCTGATTCCACTTTACATAGTTTGTTTCACCGTATGGAAGAGGATAGTGGAGTATTTTTAGCTACATACAGCACAACCGTTCAAGAAGAAGCAGGTGTTGGACAAGAAGATGATTACATCCCAGGTGAAGTTAGAATTCAAGGAAGTAACCCAACGCAAACAGTTGGTAGTGCTGTCATCAAGGAAGGAAAGATGATTGGCAGCCTAACAGGAGAAGAAACTAGGTTTTCATTGTTACTTCGCCCTAAAAAAGAAATTGAAAAAATGATCGCAAGCTACCCTGATCCAATAGATGAGGAATATAAGATCACGGTGAGATTTCTAGCTGAAGAAGGCTCTAACATTACTATAAATACAAAAAAAAGAGCACCTGTAATTCACGTGAGGACACCATTAAGGCTAGAAGTGCTATCGATAGAGAGCGACATCGACTATGTAGAAGATTTAGAAAAGCAAGAAGTGTTAAAAATGCACATTAAAAGCGTAATTGAAGCAAAGGTGAATACGTTTATTCGAAAAACGCAAAAAGAATTCAAGGCCGAACCATTTCGCTGGTCTTTACCTGCGAGGCGTACATTCTTAACAAATAGGGAATATGAACAATATCGATGGATGGAAAACTATCCGTATGCCGAAGTTCATTTTGAAGTAGATTTGCAGTTTAAGGAATTTGGAAAGCAACTGGCACCTACTGATATGGAAGAAGTAAAGGGTTGATTTAATGGAATCGATTTTAATTATAATAGGGTTATATCTTTGTTATTATACAATCGTTTACACAAAGATTGTATGGGAAGAAAAAAAGAAATTTGCTTCTTTTTTTCTAATTATCCTTGCGATTAGCCTTGTAGTATTACCTTTTTTCATATATTTTTCGTAGGAGTTGGTTAGTTGGTTGGTCAGTTAGTTGGTTTGTTGGAAAGTAAACCACTCCATTTTCCATATTAGATGGTGACGATGTTTCTTCATGCGCGTTTTGTAT
>NZ_MLQQ01000034.1 GCF_001865995.1 Anaerobacillus arseniciselenatis
AGCGTACCCACCAATTGGCATAGTTTCACATATTATAAAAATAATGTTAGAGGTCGTGTCGAAAAATATTTTTTTGGTACTTCTCCAACGGCTCAAACCGTTGGTATATCAATATTTATAGAGGGAGGGCTGTATAACATGCATTTCAAGTTTGGTGATTTTGGTATTTTACCCCCACCTTTACACATTGCAATCATTGTAATAATAATTATTTTCTTTTTAGTACGGTGGAGTAAGCAACTAGAAACACGACGTTTTACAGTTTTCTTTTACTTTCTTATTAGTACAACGATTGTTCCAATTTTTACTCGAAATACGACAGAAGGTATCTTTGAGTTATGGCTTCCCTTGGGATTTATAGTTGTTTTTTTATACATGTTTCGTAGTAAAAGAAACCATCATTCCAAAGTGAAAGCAAGTATTTTAGGACTTTGCGTAGCAATATATCAGTTGATTCTCCAATACGTTGGGTAGTTTTTATTCCATTAATAAACGCAATAGTTGAGGAACTGTCGTTGCTACGGTTACGCTGCTTATTGAAGTATTGAGCTTCCATTACTCCAATAAGGAGTAATGTCCATTAAGTGTTAAAGAAAAGTATTTTAAGGTGTTTAAATTTAAATCGGCAATGATTAAAGAGGTGGGAAAATGGCGCAAAAGAAAAATATAATTATTATTTTACTATTGCTGTTTGGTTTTATATCTTTGTATTTCAATATTCATTTATTTAATGAAAATAAATCTATAAAAAGTATGGTAGGACGAGATTATTTTAATCAACATGCCGAGGCCAATTCAATAGTTAATGTTGTAGTTTTTGAAAAAAAAGTCAGTGAATTACTTGATGGTGATGTAAAATCATATGATGTTTATAGAACTAGGGTCAACAGTGTTGTTTCTAATATAAAGGGAAGTGTGGGAGGTTACTATAACCGAATCGCGTTATCATTAGATGAAATTGCGAGTCTTTATGAAAAGGGTGATATAAAAGCAATTGAAGTTAAAGCAGAATATACTAAGTCAAAAATTATTGTGATGAATGAAATTTATAGCAAAATGGAAGAGACGTTAGGTTTAGAGGACGTGAAATGGTATGGAGAGCTAACGAATTCTAATTCCGAAATAAATAATTTTATAAATGATAAGTTTGAGTTTTTTAATAAGTAATGGAGACTTATTCCATTAACGACGTGCGATACTTGAACAGTGGCAGTGATACTTTTGTTTTAGTAATGAGCAGGTTTATAAAAAATTTGGTAGGGGGAAACCGCTTGAAAAAAAATCTAATTTCCATAATAGTAATAATGCTATTAGTATCATCTTTGGGAATGAATTATCATTTTTTTAATGAAACAAGTTCTTTTAAAAACATGATTGGACTGAAATATAGGCTTAACCATGAGGAAGTTATGTGGAATTTTGAAGTGGAAGTTTTTGACCATGTACTGAAACAGTTGCGTCAAGGGGACGAGGTACAATTTGCACGATATTATGTAAAAGTCAGTTCCTTAGCTGCTTCTCATCGACTTGGAAATGTAGATAATTTTTATGTGATTCTTCTTCCACCACTGAATGAAATTTCTATAAATTATGCGGAAGATGATATGGATGCGTTAGACAAGAACGCAGAGATATATATAGAAAGACTGAAAATAACCAACGATGTTTTGGCAAAATTAGAAGAAACTTTAGGAGAAGCTAGTAATAAAGAGTGGTACAATCAACTATCTAATATCAATTCCGAATTAAATAGCTATATTAGCGAAAGATGGTCTCAAGAATTTCAAGGTCAAGGGGGAAGGGGCTAAGGGAAGCTCTTGAAAACTGATGATTAAAAGAGTAAATATTAAGCTAACGAAAGCATTAGTAAAAAAGGGGGAGAAAAATATGATGTTTGAAAGTATTCCTTGGACTACTCATATAATTTACCAACTAATAATGTTAATCTTTTGGGTTGGTATTATATTTATTATCGTTTCGGTTTTTAGAAACAGTAGGGAAAATAACAAGCGTTTAAAGAGAATTGAAGAAAAAGTTGATAGCTTAATCGAAAAGAAAAGCAAAAATTAAAAGATTTAATATTAAAAGATTTAATATTGAACAATACGAACAACATAACCAGAAATGGCTGATGAAGGATTTTAAATATGTTAATCAATTGTCGTAAATTCAGGATCTATGACGAATGACATTAGTTTCTAAATTTAATTTATATCTATGTGTGTTATTTAACTGAGCCAAACTGGGCCATTTAGTTGATGATCACAATTCCGTATGATTTGCTTCCAGAAAAGCATAGAACCAAAGTAATAATTAATAACTACTTTTTATTTTCGTGTGTCCTTAATTGCTGGTAATCATTTAATAGTATGTCTAAATCTTGACTTATTTTTATAGTTTCGGGGTGGTTAATCCCCTTTAATTGAGCTTTGGATATCATGCAGGAACGTAAGGTGTTAATTTCTAACTCAATGTCTTTAAGTTTTTTATTATTCATTATTCATTATACTAATCTCCTACAATAAACGAATAAACACAACGAGTACCATTTTATAACAGGTATTACCGACTGTTAATAGTTTCGACAAAAGTACTAATTAAACGACAAAATTGTTCAATTTAATTCTACGTACTGAGAAATCACAGTAAAATATAGGCTTTAACTAGACATATTATTTCGAATTATTTAAAATATTATATAGACATTGACTAATGAAAAAGGTGAGATAGTATGGATATTTCTTTTATTATTAGTGCTCTGTATGTTGTAGATGTATTATTAAAAAGGGAGGAAGACCACCTCAAAAAACAAGAGCTTTATCAGTTGAAACAAAAAACTATTTTAAAACTTCAGCAAAAAAAATTAGCCGAAAGTCTTGGGCTATACCAACCCACACGTTCTAACGATCTTGTAGTTGTTTATCGAGTTAGTGGACCAGACACGCCAGACTTTTATTTCTTCTTGTTACCTACCGAAAAAGACCTTACTCTACCATTACTTGAAAAAAGAGGATTTGAATTTTGTAATCCTAAACCTAAATATGTTCCTGCTTTGTATTATGCAGTGGCGGAACTTGAAAAGTATACTTTAGAACCGCCTCCCAAAAAGCGTAAAAACCGACGGAAAAGTTCAATTAAACAAAATAGATCTATTTTTGTTTGTCGCTACTTAGATGATCGACAACCTTTTCGACCTTATTACTAAATCTTGAATTATAAAGCACTTCAAAAATAGAAATACTTATTCTTTATCTTGTAAACTTTAACATAAATAATACATCTAAATACTATAGTAATAATTTAAAAAGCTATCTTTTATAGAAGGTGGAGGTTGTTAAACAAGAGCATTTTTCAGCTCATATTTTACTGTTCAGGTTTAACGAGATATTTTAGCTAGAAATTCATGTATACCAATGATTATTTAAAGAAAATACGAACTTTGTTTAACGGGTTATTAATTCGTTAAACGAGAAAAGTATTTTATTTAATTTGGATTTTAAGTTTTTATATAAAAATAATAAAGACACCTCCATTTTACTATTATTTAGGTGTGCTGGACCTTTCCATATTTCCTGAAAAGTCCCTAAGTTCACATTAATTTCTGTAAAAGTAATAAGTTTTAGATGGTAGTTTCAAGCTGTGGTATTTTGCTTATTTTTCTGGTGATGGGTATCTGAAAATAAGTTAGTGAAGAATTCGACACAGTTTGTATAACTCTCTCTTATGAAAATGAAGGTAAAGAACTAGATTTCCTAATAAACCCTGATATGAATAAAGAGTCTCATAGGGTTTACTATGTTGCAATGAGTAGAGCTCAGTATAAATTAATAATTAAATTGAAAGCTGTAAGTGAAGAAATTAAGTCGAAGCTTGAAAAAATAGGATTCGAAATAGTACACCTAAGAGATTCTTAACTAAATTGTAAAGAGGTAGGAAAGTGTTTCTAGTATTTAAATGATGTATGTGAGACAGTATGTTTATTACTCACTCTGAATTCTCCCAAAATGTGAAGCTGTATAGACAGTTATATTTATACAGAATAGTAAAGTTGCACTTATTGATAAAAGATAACGAAGTAAGCATTGAAATTGGAAAAAGCGTACTTGAAGTAACGCAGATTGTGGAAGAAGATAATAAGTGGATGTGACCTATGATAAAAACAATTGATATTAGTAATAGAAAACACGCTAGGGATGTTTTAAATGTTCAAATACCGTCATATAAGGTAGAGGCAGAAATAATTGGTTCCTATGAAATACCCCCATTAAAGGATACAGTTTATAATTTGCAACATTGCGAAGAAACTTTCATTGGTTATTATAAAAATGAACAATTATGCGGAGGAATTTCTATTAAAATAGTTGACGAGGAAGTTGATATTCATAGGTTAATAGTACATCCAAACCATTTTAGAAAAGGAATTGCACAAATGCTATTAAATTTCATTGAAAGTACGTTCAAGGTTGAAACGATAAAAGTATCAACAGGTTCTAAAAATGTACCAGCTGTTAGTTTTTATAAAAAGAATGGATTTATAAATATTAAAGAAGTGATGGTGAAAGAACAAATATCCATAACCATTTTTGAAAAGAAATTGTAATCTTTTATTGAAGTAACACTCCCTTATGTTGAAGAAGGAAGACAAAAACAAGGGTTCCTTTTGCTGCACAGTTCAACCATACGGGTTATTAAATAGTTCTCTTAAGAGACGATTGCTAAAAATGAAATCGTCTTTCGTATTTGACCTATAATGCGCAACAAGAAAAAAATCAGGATTTTTTTAGTAAAGTGCTTAGAAATTTAAACAATACTCTTGATAATATTATTACAATGAAAATTTGGTATATACAAAGTAGGTTATGAGAAGTAAATACGCTTGAACAAATGAATTTTGAAGAGATTCATTTGTATAGGTGTTTTAAGTTAACAATAATTTAGTTTTTTATAGGACCTTACTGATGTAAGATCCTGTTATTCTCTTTTAAGATATTTTTCTGATTTTTCCATAACAAAATTATAAAACTTTTTATTATTTTTCAATTCAAAAATCGTTAATGCCTTCATAAAGTCTTTTTCGAAACCATCTCGTTTTAATAAAGCCTTACATAAACCTTGATGGTAGAACAATTCTCCTAAAGATTGCATACTATTTGTTCCAGTACAGGTTCTAATACCTAGTTCACAATACTTTAATGCGTTTTCGTATTCACATATTTTAATATAATAGGCTGAAAAATTATAAAACAATCTTATTTTAATGTCACTTATATCTATTTTAGAGATCTTACTGATAAAATCTTCGGCTTCTTTGTATGATATCAAAGCGTCTGCATATTGAGATAGATTAAAGTGAAGATTTGCTTTACTAATCAGAATTTCAATTTTCATTTTTAAGCTATCAACATTCACAGTTTCGTTAAGTTCCTTGATTGCATCATTGAATAGGTGAAACGGTTTTTCTTTTTCTTTATTTATGTAATACAAAATTAAGGCTTGGTGCCAAAGAACGAAACCTCTTAATATACCACTATCGAATCTAGGGGAGGAAATGTGCTTATTAATAATCTTTTTAACATCCTCATAATCTCGTTTTAACACAGCTTGTCGTACATCATCCATAAATGCTTGTGTATATCTATAACTATCTTCATCCATATACACAAGCAGATCATTTGTTGAAATTTTTAACTTTACACATAATTTATATAACATCTCTGAACTAGGGGTTATGTTACCTTTTTCTAACTTAGTTACGAAAGTGCGATCACAAATCCCTTCAGCTAATTGCGATTGAGTTAAACCTAAAGACTCTCGTAAGTTTTTGATTTTAACCCCTATATTATTCTCCACGAAAACAACACCCCTGTAACAATTTTTAATAAGTTTATTTTACCATAATAATACAAATGTAGAAATTTTAGAAGAGTTACTAAGGTGAATATATTCACCCAACCCTTCAATTTCGACAGCTTTATTGCACAATCTCCATTCTAAATTAACTACATTCCGAAACAACTCCTTTTTTCCACTTTGTTACAAGATTAAAAGTTTAGTATTTTTTAACTAAACAGGAAAGGGGGTTATATCGAAATGAACAAAAGATTATTTTTTCTATTCTCATTAATTTTAATTTCATCTCTTTTTACAGCAAGTTCAACTTTTGCCTCTGAGGAATTTGAACCGAAATCCGATGACGGACTTCCAGTAGTTGATTATTTCGAACAAAATTAAAGGAGCATTCCTGTTAGAAGGATTTTCGGGGACTTGAAAAAAAAAGAGCCCTCCTGGTATGATACGGGGTGTCAAATCGTGCACCGAGATGACCCCTAACTTAGTTAACCAAGGAGGACTTCATAATGA
>NZ_MLQQ01000035.1 GCF_001865995.1 Anaerobacillus arseniciselenatis
AGCGTACCCACCAATTGGCATAGTTTCACATATTATAAAAATAATGTTAGAGGTCGTGTCGAAAAATATTTTTTTGGTACTTCTCCAACGGCTCAAACCGTTGGTATATCAATATTTATAGAGGGAGGCTTTATAAAGATGAAGCCATTACAGTTAAAACGTGAGCTAGAAAAAAGGTTAGCAGCTCCGGATAGAAGACTTTCCTATGACCGAGATGAGCAAAAGTTAAGAATAGAAAATACAACCGTTAATAAAGGAGTCACTTTATCAATTTCGAAACTTCAAGTTAAATGGGAAGCGAAAAAAGAAGCGGCATTAACGGAAGCGGTACATTACGTAGAAGAAGCATTACGAGCAATGGCAACACCAGTAACACTTAGTGGAAATGAGAAAAGAATTTTTCCGGTTATTCGTTCAACGTCATTTCCTACTGCGGCAAATGAAAAGGAACTTCTATGGGAAGAGCATACTGCTGAAACGAGAATATATTATGCAATTGATCGAGGAACGACATTCTCGTTAGTGACGAAGGAAATGATCGAAAAAGAAGAGATGAGTTTAGTAAAAATAAAAGAAATAGCGATGTTTAATGTTCGTTCATTAAAAACAGATGCGAAACGAGATGAAGTCGCCGGCAATACATTTTACTTTATTAATTCAAACGATGGTTATGATGCTAGCAAAATTTTGAACGAACAACTATTAAAACATTATCAAAACAATGCAGAAGGGGAATTAGCCGTTGCTGTACCGCATCAGGATGTTTTAATCATCGCTGACATAAAAAATGAAGCGGGGTATGATGTTTTAGGCCAAATGGTGTTTCAATTTTTCACTAATGGACGAACGCCGATCACTGCACTTCCTTTTATTTATGAAAAAGGCCATTTGGAACCAGTTTTCATTTTAGCGCAAAAAAAACCGAAAGAAGAATAAGGGGATAACTCCCTTTTTATGAGAGAGACTGACATTGTGTTATTGTGTTAGTTTCTTTTTGTGTAGTTGATAGTTGGTTAGTGGACAGTTGGTTTGTTGGAAAGGAAAGCCCTTGATTTTTACATAATTAGATAGTGACGATTATTCGTCAAGTGAGTTTTGTATGAAAAAGGCGGGTGCTTTTGCGAACGAACGTCTGAGATTCGTTAGAAGGTCAAGGTGAAGTGAGGGAAAGCACCCTCCTTTTCCATATTAGATGGTGACGGAATATCGTCATGCGGGTTTTGTATGTAAAAAGCTATTTAGTTAGACGAAAATACATTTCTTGTTTAATAGTGATTATATCCAAACTAGGTTGTCCTCACGCACATACACTGTTAAGGAGAGTAGCGAAAGGAGGAACGACGGTGAAGAAATTTCGGATTCCGCCTAATATTAATATAAAAATTAATCATGTTGCTGACGGAGCTTCTATTAATTTTGGGCCTTCAATTCATAAAGGTCATCAAGCAAATGCCAAAATTGATGCAGGTGAAATTATTATTGGAGATGAAATTATTTTCGGTAATCAAGTAAATATAGAGAATAATAACGAAGAAAATAATGAAGAGAAAGTGGATGAAGAAAATAAAGAAAATGAAAAAGACAAAAGGAAAAAATGGAAGTTAATTAAAGATAAAAATGGAAAAAAGAAATGGAAATTAATTAAATACTTCGAAGAAGAGTAAGTTTAAAGGTGTCAGTCATCTTTTCTGTCTGACACTATGTTTCTATAATAAATATATGAGAAAATATTTTAAACTCCCTTTTCTATTATGGCTAAATTAGGTATAATTTCACAATCTCCCATTAATCACTAGAAAAAACTAGTGGTTTTTTCCTTTTTTAAGTTATTATTAAACTAGCATATGTTATATTTAAACTTTTGAATGAGATGAAGGAGATGCAACATGTATAATACCCCGAAATCAAAATTCTACATCGTAAATTCAACAATATAGAAAAGGTGATTTTCATGTTTAAGAAGTTAAAAATAGCCTACCAAAAAGTTCATTCGTTTTTATTTGGAGAAGAAAGTGAACATATTCATACACGACAAGAAAGAAAGCTTTATTATGGTCGAATTAAAGGTGACAATGATACTGAGGCACGGATGATTCATCAATATCCTAAGCAAGGAAATTTTCGTTTTCCGATCATCTCCGATGAAGAGGGAAACAAGTTGGTACGCCAAAAATCTATACATAAAGAGACTGCTGTATCAAATCCGACAAGAAAAATAGAAAAAAAACGAGAAAAAGTAGTTACTAATATTCATCCTAAAAGGAATTTAGAACAAAAAGAAGTGGTAACTGAGAAAAATGAAAAACGCAAAAAATTTCAAGGTGTTAATTTTAAAGCACAAGAAATTCCATCCCCCGTACATGCTTTTAAGAAACAAACATTAAAGGTTAACCGGGATGAAAAAAATGAAGACGTAAATGTTTCATCTAAAACAAATAGTTTAGAGCGAAACGACGTTACTACAAAAATTACACAGGTTCCTGTACAGGAAAATAGCCTCGAGGTCCAACCGTTTGGTCGAGAAGAAATGTCAACTTTTCAAAAAAAGATGGAAGTAGCTACAGCAGTAAAGAATGAGCTTGAAACTGCAGTAGTCTCAACAGCACAGGAAGAGATAAAAACTGAAGTTGCCGCAACAGTCCAAGAAGAAATAGAAACTGAAGTAGTTAAAACATTTCAAGCAGAAATAAAAAATGAAGAGATTATTGCAACTCATGAGGAAATTGAAGTCGAAGAAGAGTTAACTGAAGCGGAAATAGAAGTAGAGTTAGCAACAACTGAGCCCGAAATAGAAGTTGAGCAGGAAAAAGAAGCATTTCAAGAGGAAGCTGAAATTGAAGAAACACTTCATGAAGATAAAGGACAAGTTTCGAGCAAAACAGTTGTTCCATTTAATGTGCTCATGCTTCAAAAAGACCGTGTTGCTCATAAAAAAAATCAAGATCATGAGCAAAGAAACTATCGTTTTCCGACGTTACAGTTATTAAAT
The DNA here is from genome assembly GCF_001865995.1 of Anaerobacillus arseniciselenatis. GTDB lineage: Bacteria > Bacillota > Bacilli > Bacillales > Anaerobacillaceae > Anaerobacillus > Anaerobacillus arseniciselenatis. Next base: position 2,990 of record NZ_MLQQ01000035.1, read on the forward strand.
ATACCAGAGAAAAAACAAGAAGATAGTCAATTGTGGTTAGATGAGAAAAAGGAAATCCTTGAGATGACACTTGCTAATTTTAATGTTAACGCCAAAGTGGTCGGTGTTACGAAAGGTCCTTCAGTTACTCGTTTTGAAATCCAGCCGGAAGCGGGAGTGAAAGTTAGTAAAGTAACAGGACTAACAGATGACATTAAATTAAGTTTAGCTGCTAAAGACATTCGTATCGAAGCTCCGATTCCTGGAAGGAATGCGATAGGAATTGAGGTGCCAAATGACGTCAGTGAGCCTGTTGTTATTAGAGAGATTTTACGTAGTGGTGAATTCCAAAAAAATCCTTCTCCACTGACGGTTGCGATGGGGCTTGATATTTCTGGAAATCCCGTAGTCACAGATATTCAAAAAATGCCTCACGGTTTAATTGCAGGGTCAACAGGTTCAGGGAAAAGTGTATGCATAAATTCAATTTTAATTAGTATTATGTTTAAAGCGACACCTGATGAGGTGAAGCTAATGTTAGTTGATCCTAAAATGGTTGAACTGGCCCCTTATAATGACATTCCGCATCTTATTACCCCTGTAATTACAGATGCAAAACAGGCAACTGTAGCCTTAAAGTGGGCAGTTGAAGAAATGGAACGTCGCTATGAATTGTTCGTTCAAAACGGCGTTCGTGATATTAAACGATATAATCAAGTAATGAAAAAAGAGGACGAAACAACTCCAGCAATGCCTTATATCGTCATTGTTATTGATGAATTAGCAGATTTGATGATGGTATCGCCACAAGATGTTGAAGATGCGATTTGTCGTATTGCTCAAAAAGCTAGGGCATGTGGGATACACTTGCTTATAGCAACGCAAAGACCTTCTGTAGACGTTATTACAGGCTTAATAAAAGCAAATATACCTACGAGGGTTGCTTTTTCAGTTTCTTCTCAAGCCGATTCAAGAACAATTATCGACTCTGGTGGTGCAGAGCGCTTGCTAGGAAAAGGGGATATGCTCCTTTTTGAAAATGGGGCATCTAAGCCAGTTCGTGTTCAAGGAAACTTTGTTTCAGACGAAGAAATAGATCGAGTGATTGCGTTAGTAAAACAACAGCGTAAACCTAACTATTTGTTCGATAAGGACAACCTTGTTAGAGGAAATGAGGCGATAGATCAAGAGGATGATCTTTTTGAAGAAGCCTGTTATTACGTCGTCGAGCAAGGTGGGGCATCATCATCTAGTTTACAACGGAGGTTTAGGATCGGCTTCAACCGTGCAGCTCGCCTTATTGACATGATGGAAGCAAGAGGGATTATTTCAGAAGCGATGGGCTCAAAGCCAAGAAACGTCCTCGTTTCAGAAGAAGAACTTTCGGAGTTAATTTAGTAAATTAATAATTTACAATTTAAAATTGAAAATTAGGGCTAGGGAGTTGCTTCGAAGCGCTTCTTTCATAAATTTTTAATTATGAATTGTGAATTGTAAATTAAAACAATGCTAGTATCACGTTTGATATTAATATAAAATAGTATATATAAGGTATGTTTCTTTGAAAATATACCTTGTTTTCTGACAAAAGGTTTTATATGATTAATATGTTGGTGCTTTATTGGTAATAATTGAATAAGGACGATTTGTAAGTGAGAAAGACGAAAGATTTACTATAAGTCATTTAGTAATATGAGTCTAGCTATACCATACTTTTTATAAGGAGTGGTCACGATGCAAGAGATTCAATTATCAAGCTTAGTAAAATCTATTTCTCCACAATGGCTTTCCTTATTAACAGAAGATGAGCAAAATATGCTCATTGTTCTAAAACACGGATTCGCCAATTTAGACGAGTGTGACGTGCAAGAAATTGTAGAAGCAGCAATAGTAGAGCAGCATAATAAAGGAAATATTTTTCATTAATGTTTAAACTGTGCCCGTGACAGGATTTATGTCCATCACGGGCATTATAACTAAAAAAGCCGTTGCAAACTACGAGGGGTATCATAATGAAAGAAATCAAACTAAAATTAGAAGGTAAGATTAAAAGGTTAACAAATAAAACATTTAAATTTGATGAACGAGTCGAAGAGGGCTGGTTTTCTGCTGTTTATTTTTTGAAAACGAAAGAGATTGTCGAGAAATTAAAAAAAGATAATACGGTAACGATGCAATTTTTTCAAAAAACAGATGCAGTACTTTGCGGAACTGATGAAGTCATTGCACTTATTAAAACTTTTGCGAAAAATGTGGACGAGCTTGAGATTCATTCATTAAAAGATGGTGATAAAATTAAGCCGTTTGAAACAGTTTTAACGATCACTGGACCTTATCAAAACTTTGGCTATTTAGAAGGGGTTATTGATGGTATTTTAGCGCGCAGAACCTCGGTGGCTACGAATGTGTACAATGTTGTTAAAGCGGCAAGTCTTTCTGGTGTAAAAAAACCTGTAATCTTCATGGGAGATCGTGATGATCATTTTACGCAACAAGCTGGAGATGGGTATGCTGCATATATCGGTGGTTCTATTGCCCAAGCGACTCATGCGATGAATGAATGGTGGGGTAAAAAAGGAATGGGAACGATGCCACATGCATTGATTCAACTTTTTGAAGGAGATGTTGTCGCAGCAACTCATGCATACAAAGAAACATTTCCAGAAGATGATTTAATGGCACTTGTTGATTATAACAACGATGTAATAACTGACGCCTTAAGTGTAGCACGTGAGTTTGGTGAGGAGTTAAAAGGGGTACGAATTGATACATCGAAAACAATGGTTGATCAATACTTCTTTAGAAATCCTGATGTACTAGGTTCGTTTGACCCACGTGGTGCAAACCCTGAGCTGATTTTTGCGCTTCGAAAAGCTTTAGATGATGAAGGTTTCCATCATGTAAAGATCATTGGTTCTGGCGGATTTGATGCGAAACGAATTGAGGAGTATGAAAAAAGAGGAGTTCCTGTCGATATCTATGGTGTTGGAAGTAGCTTACTAAAGATCCATATTGGTTTCACTGGAGATAATGTGCTTTTAAATGGCAAGCATGAAGCGAAAACAGGTCGTAAATATCGCCCTAATCCACGCCTTGAAAAAATTGATTAAAAATTTTTATACGAACGAGGCTGTCCCTAAATGCAGCTCACCTATTAACCGTACAATTAGTTTGGTAAGAAGATGACGGTGTACAAGCTATTAGTATTAGGTGACTGAAATTTAACGATGGGACTGCCTTTTTTATCTTTTAAGAGAAACTTAAAAATGAGTGATAGAATTAAGTGGGGGAATATAGGTGAAATTTACGAAAATAAGTTTAATTACTACATTTGTACCAACGATAATCATGTTGATGTTTGCCTTAGTATCTTTTACAAATATATTTACTATTGAGGATGGTAAAGGGTTATTTGTGATAGGGTTATTACTCATTTTTCCATTACTTTTTATAGGACAAGGTTGTGCATGTGCGTTTGGGAAGGGAAATTTATTATTAGCAGTTGCTGTATCAACGTTATCATTTTTTTCTATTATTTTATTATTTTTAAATTCATCTGCATTATTTTATATCATTCTTTATCTTATCGTTGCCTTCTTTGCCTATGGCATTACGTTATTTTCACAAAAAATACAAAACCAGGCGAAAAACAATACGTTATAAGTTTAGGGGGTTACAAATGCTGTAATGTAACTCTACCTTCACCACTTTTTATGCAGTATGGGAAACTGCACAAAAAGGCTTGGTGCAGAACATGGGGGGAGTGCGCAATTGCAATATAAAAGAGAGAGCAAAATGCTCACTTTAAGCTTTCGATTCCCCTTCTCTTGCTTTGAGCTCAGAAGAGTAATCATTCGAGTGTTTGGATTACTCTTCTCATGTTTTGAACTCAGAAGAGTAATCAGTTCGGGGTTTCGATTACTCTTCTCTAGTTTTGAGCCGAGAAGAGTAATCAGTTCGGGGTTTCGATTACTCTTCTCATGTTTTGAGCTCAGAAGAGTAATCATTCGAGTGTTTGGATTACTCTTCTCATGTTTTGAACTCAGAAGAGTAATCATTCGAGTGTTTGGATTACTCTTCTCTGGTTTTGAGTCGAGAAGAGTAATCATTCGGGCGTTTGGATTACTCTTCTCTAGTTTTAAGTTAGGAAGAGTAATCAGTTTTTTTCGCATAAACAGATTATCTTTAGAAGGTGTGGATGATTTGACGGTTACAGATAAAGGGTACGTAAGAATTTTTAGCGTGACCTAACCGAGTTTCACATCACCTAAAAGGGAACGCAAGAAGATCTCGCGTGCCCGAACAAAGCGTCACATCCCCCAAAAGGTAATGCGAGACCTTCTCGCGTGCCCGAACAAAGCGTCACATCCCCCAAAAAGGTAACACGAGACCTTCTCGCGTGCCCGAACGAAGCGTCACTTCACTCAAAAGGTAACGCGAGATCTTCTCGCGTGACCCAACCGAGTGCCACACCCATCAAAAGATAACGCAAAATCCTCACCATGCCCCACAGTACATGTCCGCCCAACTACTGCGCACTCTCCCCATAATGTGCATTACCTTTTTTTGTTACCCCCTCATTCTCGAAGCCATCACTTTTCTTATACTTCTAATATTCTGTATTCAACTATGGTTGAGGTTTGAAAGTTTACCTAATAAAATCAAAAAATATTTGTTTTCGTGCGACTTTTAGTGTTGTGTTTACGTCTAAATAGTGAAATACAAAAGGAAGGGAGGTAGAGTTGTGGTCAATAAGAAAATGGAAATTAGTGATTGGTATGAACAACATAGTGAATCTATTTTTAAATTTATTTTGATGATGACCCATGACTACCAAAAATCTGAAGATTTAACCCATGAAACATTTATTAACGCTTATAAATATTATGACTCCTTTCAACAAAATGCTAGTCCAAAAACTTGGCTTTTTACAATAGCTCGTAATGTCACTGTCGATTATATGCGGAAACAGAAACCGCTCGTTTTCTTTAAAACTATTTTTTTTACACAAGACTCAAAACCACTTCCTCAAGAGGCATTAGAAATTAAAGAAGAGGTAAATGAAATTTATCGTATTTTACAAAGTTTGAAACCTTCATATCGAGAAGTAATTATTTTAAGAAAAATTAAGGGATTCTCAATTAAGGATACAGCTGAAATTTTAGGTTGGTCAGAAAGCAAAGTGAAATCAACGTTATCTAGAGCATTAAAAACATTCGAACAACGCTTAGCGAAGGAGGGGTACGAAAATGAAAAAGCATTGGGATGAACATTCTTATAGTAAATTGAATAAGGTTAGTTGGAGTGAAGACAGGAAACGTAATCTACATCAAAAACTGATGAATGATATTGATCAACTGGAAAGAAGAAAGAAGTTTAAGCACGCATTTGTGTATGTGGCAAGTTTAGCATTATTTTTCGCAGTTATTTTTGTTGGCTATAACTTTTCCCTATTTGAACAACAACAGACTCCAGCAGTAATTGAGGAAGAAGAAATTGACTTAGTAGAAGAACCTGAATTATTAGAAGAGCAAGAATTAATCGAAGAGCCCGATGTTGTAACAGAAGATGAAGAAAGGTTATTTTATTACGGCACTATAAATGCTAGTGAAGATTACTTTACAATAGCAATGACGGATTCAAATGTCATGTATTATATACCTGTTAGTTCGAGAATGACTATTGATATTTTGAAACACGTTAATTTTGAGTACACTTCTAATAGTAATTTAAACATTAAATACGGATTAAGGTTTGCACGTTCCGATATTCCGTTGCAATCGTATGAAATAGAAGATGAGCATTTACACTTATATTTTAAAAAAGACGATTTGATGAATATAAGAGGGTCTACAGGAGTAGGAATGGGGTTATTTAGTATCAACACGTTTGCTACGAATTTCAGTGATAAAGTAACACATTATACCGCCTATGGAGATGGTGAACCATTTTCTCATGAAGGAGAGGACTTTGACATTATTGATGTACCACTAGATCGTAATAGCGCATTATTAGCGGATCGTAGTGCCGTATATTTACCGATAAGTACGGAAAAGGGGATATTTTTAAGACAATATTTTCCTCCTACTTATTCAATAGAAGATATATTTGCTGATTTTTTTAGCCTCCATACACAGGCGATTACAGAAGTAGAAATCGATTTATCGAAGTTTTCATTTGATACCATTGAAGAACGAGATGGAAAAATAGTTATTCATTTAAAGGGTGATATAAATAAAGCTTATGAAAAAAATAATATCGATAAGGAAAGTTTAAAATCATTAATTGTCCATGGAGTAGGTGCAAACCTACGTGAACAATTCGATCATGAGCAAGCGCGAATTTATTTAAATGAAGAACAATTATTTGAAGGATCTCTTAGTCACATTCGAATTAATTCTTTAGACGAATTAGCTGAGCGACAAGTAGAAGCTACGTCACAAAGATAGAAGGTTTGAAAGCAATAATTAAAGCTCCAAAGTAGTGTAAGCAACCCACAAATTATAGTGGGAGGTTGTGACATACTTTCATATAAATTTAGTTGATTGAGGGTGGGACAAAACAAAGTGTCAGACACCGCTAGACACCGAATATAGACATATGATAAATCTTTACGTCTATATTTAGTAGGATCCTTGTTGTGTCAGACACTTTTGTCCCACCCTCTTTTTAATTTTTAAAAGGCTTTTTTCGTAAACATTTTTGTTTTTTAGGACTTATTAAATGCATACTTTTTTAAAACATACTTAATTTTATTACGTGAGTGAATTTCATAATTACAAAAATGAGCCACATCATGCAATATATAGTTTGTGAATGGTTTTGACGCCAATATATATTGATCTTAGTGGCGAGAATCATGAATTATGAAATTCATTAACGTGAATAATTAATCTTCCCAATATTGGTTAAAATAATAATAGAAAATAAGTCTTTAGAATTAGTTCCAATTAAGGGTGTAAATATTATATAACTTGCATTAACATTCAAACGTGGTGACAAAAAGTATTTTCTGTTATAATAAGTCAGAATGTGTTCAAAAAAATAACATTTATACATAATAGGCATATACTTAATTAAGGAATTTTAATGTGGAGTAATAATTATTCATTATTTAAGCTTATGCAGGTTAGTATGCAGCTTAACAATAAACAGGTTAATAAAGTAGTGTGGGGGTCCAATATATGACAGTCTACCATTTTATCGGAATTAAAGGATCTGGGATGAGTGCTTTAGCTCAAGTGTTACATGATATGAAATTTAAAGTACAAGGTTCTGATGTTGATAAAGTATTTTTTACGCAAAAACCTTTAGAACAAAAGGGAATTAATATTTTACCGTTTGACAAAAGCAATGTTCAAAGTGGGCAAACGATCATCGCTTCTCCTGCTTATAATGAGGAACATGAGGAGATATCAGAAGCTCTTGAAAAATCGATGCCGGTTCACAAATATCCTTTATTTTTAGGGGAGTTTATTGAAAACTTTACGAGTGTCGCCGTTACAGGTTCTCATGGGAAAACGTCTACGACAGGCTTACTTTCGCATGTTTTAGGAGCAGCTAAACCTACGTCTTATTTAATTGGTGACGGAACAGGTAAAGGAGAAGAAAATAGCGAATATTTCGTATTTGAGGCTTGTGAATATCGTCGACATTTTTTGCATTATAAGCCGGATTATTCAATTATGACGAATATTGATTTTGATCATCCTGATTATTTTAAAGACGTAGATGATGTTTTTGATGCGTTTCAAGAAATGGCGATGCAAGTGAAAAAGGCGATCATTGCTTGTGGCGATGATGTCCATTTACAAAAAATTCAAGCCCAAGTACCCGTTGTATTTTATGGTCTTGAAGAAGATAATGATTTTCAAGGAACGAACATTCATGTGTCTAGTGAAGGAACAACATTTGATGTCTCTGTTCGCAATACTTTTTATGGGACGTTTACGATCCCCGGGTACGGAGACCATAATGTAAAAAATGCATTAGCAGTTATTGCTCTTTGCCACTATGAAGATGTTCCAATGCAAGTGATTTCAGATCAATTAAGAACATTTCCTGGAGTTAAACGACGCTTTAGTGAAAAGCCATTTGGAGAGCAAATTTTAATTGACGATTACGCACACCATCCAACTGAAATTTCGGCAACGATTAATGCAACAAAACAGAAATATCCGAATCGAGAAGTCGTTGCGATTTTTCAGCCACATACGTTTACAAGAACAAAAGCGTTTTTAGAGGAGTTTGCGGAAAGTTTACGTAAAGCTGATCAAGTATATCTCTGTGACATTTTCTCTTCTGCAAGAGAAAACAGTGGTACATTAACGATAAAAGACTTACAAGATTTAATTCCTAATGCTAAGCTAATTAAAGAAAGTGAAATGAAGCAATTAAAAGCACATAAATCGAGTGTGTTACTATTCATGGGCGCAGGCGATATTCAAAAATTTCAACAAGCATATGAAAGTGTAAAGTAAAAGGGCGACCCGAGGTCGCCCTTTTACTTTTGAGTTACTTCAAATTCTCCGGATTTAATGCCTCTAACTCCTGAACAACAAAACGTCCGTCCTTACGAATTAAGACGTCATCGAAGTAGATTTCACCCCCGCCGTATTCAGGGCGTTGAATATTAACGATATCCCAGTGGATAGATGATTTATTGCCATTATAAGCATCGTCATAACATTGGCCTGGGGTAAAGTGAAAACTACCGTCGATTTTTTCATCAAATAAAATGTCTTTCATCGGATGTTTGATATAAGGGTTTACACCGATGGCAAATTCCCCAATATATTTTGCTCCTTCGTCCGTATCAAAGATTTTGTTAATTCGTTCTGTATCGTTGGCACTAGCTTCAACAATTTTTCCATCTTTAAACGTCAACTTAATATTTTCAAATGTAAAGCCTTGATATGGAGAAGGTGTATTATATGTAATGGTCCCATTAACTGAGTTTTTAACTGGTGCTGAATATACTTCTCCATCTGGAATGTTCAGCTCACCAGCACACTTCACCGCTGGAATGTCTTTAATCGAAAATGTTAAGTCCGTTCCTTCACCAGTAATTCTTACTTTATCTGTCTTATTCATAAGCTCGACTAAGGCATTCATTGCTTTATCCATTTTACCGTAATCTAAGTTACAAACATCGAAGTAGAAGTTTTCAAATGCTTCTGTACTCATGTTAGCTAATTGAGCCATGGATGCACTAGGGTAACGTAATACAACCCAACGAGTTTTAGGGACACGAATTTCTCTATGAACTTTTGTACCAACCGTTTTACCGTGTAAAGCTAATTTTTCTGAAGGGACGTCAGATAATTCGCTAATGTTATCCCCCGCTCTTAATCCGATGTAGGCATCCATTTTTTTCATTACATTTGCTTCAAATTGAGCGACCATATCCATTTGGGTGTCATTAGCATTAAATAATAATGCGCGATCTATTTCATGGTCTTTAAGTGATACAAAAGGATTGCCTCCTGCTTTATATGCTTCATCCACAAGAGCTTTTACAAGTTCTTTTTGTAAACCAAAGTTTTCAATAAGAACATTTTCACCTTTTTTGAGCTTAACAGAATAATTAATTAAATTTTTTGCTAGTGTTTGAATACGTGGATCTCTCATCTTTTTTCCTCCTGAATAATTAAATTAAAATTATATTCTAAAAATTAGTGTACCCTTAATACATACGTTCGTCTATTTATTTAGCTATTTTCGTAAACTTCTTGGTTTTATTATGTGCAATGAAAAGGAAAAGTAAAAATTTTGTAGAATATTTATAGAAATGCTAAAATTAGAAGATGCTAGACGTGTTAATTTTGACTTAATCCTTCTTTTTGGCAATGTTTCATATTTTTACTTAAGGGTATAAATGTGAAAAGATAAATTTATGGAAGGACCTCAAGGAGGTGTAAAAGTGGAAATTATTTTGTATTTAAGTATTGCACTTGTTGCTGTTGCCTTTACAGTACTAGTGGTTTATGTGGCTAAAACTTTAATCGCAGTGCAAAAAACATTAACGAATGTCGCTAATACGATGGAAGGCCTCAACAAACAAATGGACGGTTTAACGAAAGAGACGACGGAATTGTTACATAGAACTAATCAATTAGCTGATGATATTCAAGAAAAGTCGAAATCGTTAAACACGGTTTTTGATTCTGTAAAAGATTTAGGCGGTTCGCTATCTGGGTTAAATAACTCGATCCGTAAAGTATCAGATTCAGTATCAAAAACGACTGAACAGCAGTCAGATAACATTGCTCAAACGGTTCAGTGGGGAAATGTAGTTATTGATTTGTATACTAAATGGAAATCGAAAAAGGAAGCAGAACAAGCTAAAAAAAATACCGATGTTAATTGAGTGAATTTCATAATTACTAAAAAAGAGTCACATCAAACAATATATAGTTGCAAAGTGTTTTGGTGCAACTATATATTGATCTTAGTGGCGGGAATAATGAATTATGAAATTCATTAAATTGCTAATTATTTTAATAGGGAGGATGATAAGCATGAGTAATGATAACGATATGAATACAAAAGATTTTATAATAGGGGCGCTAGTTGGAGGAATCGTAGGTGCAGCATCTGCGTTATTACTAGCACCAAAATCAGGTAAAGAGTTAAGAGAAGATTTGAATTCACAAGCATTAGTTGCTAAAGAAAGAACTTCAGATTTAACACAAAATGCATTAGTTAAAGGAACTGAATATGCAGCGATCGCAAAAGAAAAGTCTTCTGAAATTGCTGATACTGTCTCTGAACAATCTACTCACTTATTAGGACGAGTAAGAGAACTAACGGAAAATGTAAAAAGAGATGTAGAAGAATTAAGCCAATCTGCTGACGAATTAACAGAAGAATTTCAAGAATCTGGAGCAGAAATTGCTGAAACAGTAAAAAGAGAAGTAGCAGAACTACACGAAGTTGTGACAGAACAAAGCGAAGTAGCTGAAACTGCTGCTGAAGAAAACGAAATAGAAAAAGCGTAACAAAATAATCATATAAATAAAGGTAAAAAGCTAGGGGAAGCCCTAGCTTTTTACTTTCTCCATCCATTTAATCTCGAGATGGTCTCCTGTATGAATTTGCGTCGAAAACGAAGCTTCGTTATCATTTCGTAAAATTGTTAGTGTCTTGTTTTGTTCACTAGAAAAGTTAAAGTCGATAAAACGGAAAATGTCCTGGAAAATAAAAGGCTCTTTTTGCTTTACATTAACGGTTATTTTATCGCCAGAATATATATAACTTTTTTCATGTAACGGCTCATCACCACGTATTACTTCAACAAGTGATTGAGATATTTGAATCGGCTTACCATTAAAATAAATCATGATTTCATGCATGAAGGGAATATTTTCATGGAGAAGTAGCTCTTCAACCGTTATTTGTTGTTTCAAAGTTTCATTGACAGTGATCGTATCTCCGTTCTGAACTGTTGTAGCTAGATTTGCCTTCTTATTATTTTTTAAAAGACAACTTTCGTCCCTAATAGTTATGTTTTTCCCATTCAGTTCAAAGTTGAGAGGTTTCACACTTTGAATGGCATCATATAACTTAAGGATATTTAAAGCTTCTTCGATCGTCACTTTTTCATTTATGACAATATCATCTCGATCTTCAATGATGTCCGTAAGTTGTGCTTCCATGCCGTTTTTTGCGATCGATGCTTTCAATGTGTAGTCTTTTTTGTTTATCGTAATCTTTTTACTTGGTAATACTTCAATGACATCCCTAACGGTTGCTGTTGCACTTCTTCCCTCTGCACCACTTTCAACGAAAATAATATCACCATCAACTAAAGGGGTATCTAAACTGCATCCTTGTCCATTTTTTTGTAAAGTTGGAGGCATGCCGTGTTCACCTGGAATTGAGATAAGTCTTCCATTTACTTTAACCATGATCGCCATACCTGGCTTTCCATAAAGTTTTGAAAGTTCAACACCAGCTGAAAGTAATCCATCTCCTACTGTCAATTGTTTAATATCAAAAAGCCGGATCTGTTCATTGTTTACTTTACAACTCACATATTCAACTGGACTTTCTTTCGCTGCAATAGCAATTCCGATTGGAGTTACAAGTTCAGGACCAGCTTTAAGGTTTTCTCGTATCGTTAAAGATTTAATTGCATCAATCCCTTTTATCGCCACTCTGTTTTCAGGTAATTGAAGCGATGCAGCAATCTTTTTTGCTAAATTAGGGGTCATACTACCACCACCGACTAACATCACAGCCTTAGGTGGTTTTTTATTTAAATTTAAAATTTCAGTAGTGATTTTGTAAGCAAGATTTTCAATCGCGCCTGAAATAGGTTCAACGACCTCCTCACGAGTATGTGTCGTTTCAAAACCTAGAATATCAGTTAGAACGACTTGTTCTTGAGTAGATAATTGCCTTTTTATTACTTCTGCATCTGGAAAATCGAGTAAAAAATGGTCGCTAATCGCTTCGGTAATTTCATCTCCGGCAACAGGAACCATTCCGTAAGCGGTCACCGTTCCTATATCTGTGATTGCAATATCTGATGTACCTGCACCGATATCAACGAGGGCAACATTTAACCTTCTCATCGTGGGTGGAATTAAGACATTAATTGCAGCAATCGGTTCTAATGTTAATGCTTCAAGCTCTAATCCAGAACGATTTAAGGCTGCGAGTAACGACTCAACGACAACCTTTGGTAAAAAAGTAGCGATCACCTCAACTGAGGCTATTTCTCCACTTTGATCGACTAAACTACCAATTTCTTCTCCGTCAAGTTGGTACGATAGTACGGAATAACCGACACAGTAATAATTGACACTTTTGCCTTCAAACTCTTGTGCAATTTCATACTGAGCCTTTTGAACCGCACTAAGCTCCAAATGTAAAATATCATCGTGCTCAAAAATCGGCTTTTTGGAAATATCAGCTTCAACTTTGGCTCGTTTCGTTTTTAAGGAACGGCCTGCTGCCGCAACACATACTTTTTTTAATTGACCATGTTTCTCTTCAAGTTTTTCTTTGATCGAAGTGATTACTTTTGTGACTGCGAGGACGTTATGAATTTGACCGTCAAGCATCGATCGTTCGTCATGCTCTTCAATTTCAATATCGAGTACTTCATAGTTATTTTTATTATTTTTTAATAAAAGTCCTACCACAGAGCGTGTCCCAATATCAAGTGCAAAAATTGGCGTTTGCTGATTTGTTTCCATTTAAACACCTTCTTAAGTTAGTTGGTTAGTTGGTTAGTTGGTTAGTTGGTTAGTTGGTTTGTTAGTCAGTCGTTAGTTTGTTAGTTAGGTTCCTGCCTGATTTTACATACTACAAGGCTATTATATATATTAGATAGTGACGGATGTACCGTCATGAGCGTTTTGTAAGAAAAATAAGCATGACAAAAACACTTTAACACTTAAAAGCGTTTAATTATTAAAGAAAAAGTTCGTGACAAGTAGTTTATAATCGTTTATAATAATCCGTAACTTATAAGAAATGTATCATATTTTTAGAAATTTTTAAATACTAAACAAGGAGTGGAGTTCGAATGGGTAATGAACAGTTAGAAGAGCTGAGAAAGAAATTAGACGATGTGAACTTGCAATTGCTAGATACAATTAATGAAAGAGCAAAGCTAGTTCAAGAGATAGGAAAGGTTAAAAGTGCACAAGGGGTTAATCGTTTTGACCCTGTTCGTGAAAGAAAAATGTTAGATTTGATTGCAGAAAATAATGAAGGACCTTTCGAAACATCCACATTACAGCATATCTTTAAACAAATTTTTAAAGTCAGTCTTGAGCTTCAAGAAGACGATAATCGAAAAGCGCTATTAGTTTCACGAAAGAAGCATCCTGAGGATTCGATAGTGAATGTTAAAGGTGAAAAGATTGGTGATGGTAAGCAACGTTTAATTGCAGGTCCGTGTTCAGTTGAAAGTTATGAGCAAGTTTCTAGCGTAGCTAAAGTTTTAAAAGAACAAGGTCTGAAGCTACTACGTGGTGGTGCATTTAAACCTAGAACGTCTCCTTATGACTTCCAGGGACTTGGTCTTGAAGGGCTTCAAATTTTAAAACGTGTGGCTGATGAGGAAGATATGGCTGTAATTAGTGAAATTGTTGATCCTAAAGATATTGAAACAGCAGTTGATTACATTGATGTTATTCAAATCGGTGCAAGAAACATGCAAAACTTTGAGTTATTAAAGGCAGCAGGTTCAGTCGATAAACCTGTCCTACTGAAACGTGGATTATCAGCAACGATTGAAGAATTTATTAATGCCGCTGAATATATTATTTCTAAAGGAAACGGCAATATTATTTTATGTGAACGTGGAATTCGCACTTACGAAAAAGCAACTAGGAATACGCTAGACATTTCAGCAGTTCCTATTTTAAAACAAGAAACGCATTTACCAGTTGTGGTTGATGTTACACACTCGACTGGAAGGAGAGATTTACTACTTCCAACAGCAAAAGCAGCGCTTGCGATTGGTGCAGATGCAGTGATGACAGAAGTGCATCCAGATCCTGCTGTAGCACTTTCCGACTCGGCCCAACAAATGGACTTTGGTCAATTCTCAAAATTCATGGGTGACCTTCGCGAATCAGGATTATATAAGCTTTAATAATGTTGAGAGCCTTCTACAATATTGTAGAAGGTTTTCTGCTTACAAAAAAGTATACTTCTTCTAAGCTCGAGTTATCCTAACAAAAAATGGCTTAGGAGTGATAAGGGTGAAGGGGATCATTGCTATTATTTTCGGACTAGTAGCTTTATCAATGGGGTGTCAAGGAGCAAATTATCAAGGGCAAATGGATACACCGATAGAATATTTCGATTTTACCAATCAAGGTGTTACTGAATATGAGTACGAACAACTGATTTCATTTTTGAAAGAAGCAGAGATAATGATGAGAAAACCTATTCATGATGCGTATGTTAATGAAAAAGGATTTAAAGTTTTTCCAGAGCAATTTACGACTAAAAACGATTTGTTTGAATATTATCAAACATATTTATCAAATGAATTAGCAGATACGTTGACTAGAAAAATAACCGACATAAGTAAAAGTGATAATCACAGTTTTTTAGCAGTATCAGAAGATGATATCGATTGGTATAGTATTTTTGATGCTGATCCGAAAACAATAAAAGTAGTTCTACATACGACTGTTCAAAGTGTTGTAGAAATGGATTTGAGAGAAGACGTAAATACCCGTTTACAATATACGATCATGAAAACGAGACTCGGCGAAAATCCGAAGATTGTTCAAAAAACTGTACTTTATAATTAGCTAGCTTTATTACGATTAAACTTAAAGTATTGTACAATAAAAATATTGTTTATCATATTTTTGGAGAAAGAGTATCGACAAAAAAATTCAATTCACTAAAAAAAAATCCGTTTCTTGTCGATATAAGTTGAGTAAAGAGATTGCAGACCTCCGAAATGTATCGTATGATAACATTAAAATTCTTGAAAATAGTGAAAACCATTATTTGGTATAAAAATTAGGAGGACTTAAGCAAAGTGAATACAACAATATACGATGTTGCAAGAGAAGCAGGAGTATCAATGGCGACTGTTTCACGTGTAGTAAATGGAAATCCGAATGTAAAGCCAACAACTCGAAAGAAAGTATTAGAAGCAATTGAAAGGTTAGGGTATCGTCCTAACGCTGTTGCACGTGGTTTAGCAAGTAAACGTACGACAACGGTTGGTGTGATAATCCCAGATATTTCAAGTATCTTTTTTGCTGAGTTAGCAAGAGGAATTGAAGATATTGCTACAATGTATAAGTACAATATTATTTTATGTAATTCTGACCAAAACAAAGATAAAGAAATACATCTTGTGAACACTTTGTTAGAAAAGCAAGTTGATGGAATTGTTTTTATGGGCGGGGAGATTACCGAAGAACATGTTGAGCAGTTTAAACGTTCGCCAGTTCCAATTGTTTTATCTGCGACTATGGATCCGGAGAAAGATTTCCCATCTGTAAATATTAATTATGAACAAGCAGCTTATGATGCGATCAAGTTTTTATTAAACAATGGTCACAAAAAGATTGGAATGTTAACTGGGTCTTTAGAAGATCCTGTAAATGGCTATCAAAAATATGCAGGCTTCCGTCGTGCTATTGAAGAAGCCGGGATCACTTTTGATGATGATTATGTCATTTTAGGGGATTACACATATGATTCGGGAATCGAAGCGATGGAAAAGTTTTTAGAGCTCGATGAAGTTCCGACAGCTATTTTTGCTGGGACAGATGAAATGGCCTTAGGAATCATTCATGGCGCTCAAGACCGCGGTCTACAAGTTCCAAACGATGTTGAAGTCATTGGTTTTGATAACACTAGGTTAGCGGCAATGGTACGTCCGACGTTAACATCGGTTGTCCAACCAATGTATGATATCGGGGCGGTATCAATGCGCCTATTAACGAAATACATGAATAAAGAAGAAGTTACAGATGAGGTTGTCTTACTTCCGCATCGAATTGAATTTAGACAATCAACAAAACAAACATAAAGAAAGAGAACGTTTTTTGTTGTAGTTAGGGAGAGGTTTATGAAAAAATTTGATATTTTTACTCCAATAGGTATTTTTATTGGTTTGACAATGGTGTTATTTGCAATTTTTACCAATTCAGAAAGAGGTATGTCTGACGTTGTATTTTTTATACAAATTGCTTCTTTTTTAATCGTACTGGGTGGTCTTACTGCTGCAATATTAATTAACTTTTCACTAGCTGATTTAAAGCTAATACCTAAAGTATTTGCTGAGACTTTTAGGTCAGAGCCTAAAGATTTTCCAGAGCTAATCAATACGTTTGTTAATTTATCAACTAAGGCAAGGAGAGAAGGTCTACTAGCACTTGAAGCCTCCCTTGAAGAAGTTGAAGATCCATTTATTCAAAAAGGGGTTTTACTTGCTGTAGACGGGATTGAACCAGAGATTATTAAAGATATAATGATGGCTGAAGTCGTTGCAATGGAAGAGCGCCACCGTAAAGGACGAGCAATTATTGAAAGAGCTGGTGAGTATGCACCAGCGTGGGGAATGATCGGTACATTGATTGGATTAGTTTTAATGTTACAAAATTTAACGGATCCATCGACGATTGGCCCTAATATGGCTTTAGCACTTTTAACAACCCTTTATGGTTCATTATTAGCAAATTTAGTATTTATTCCTATGTCTAACAAACTAGCAACTAAGACTGAAGAAGAGGTTTTTGAAAAGCAAATTATTATTGAAGGGGTTATTGGTGTTCAGTCAGGCCAAAACCCAAAAATTTTAGAAGAAAAACTTAGTGCCTTTTTACCGAAAACACAACAAAAGATAGAGGAAGAAGAGGAAGGGGTCACTGTTGATGGAGCGTAGACGTCAGCAAAAGCAAGGAGGACCAGCCAAATGGATTGTTACTTTTTCTGATTTAATGACTCTTATCCTAGTATTCTTTATTCTTTTGTTTTCAATCTCAGTGGTAGATGCGACTAAATTTCGTGCCATTGCTGAATCTTTTCAGGAACGAGCGATATTTGACTTTTACCCATCAATGATCCCTTTTGAAAATCCAGCTGAGGATATAGACGTAAAAAGAGACCCTCATGACGATGTTAATGATCCGTTTAAAGATGTTTCAGAAGGTGATAGTTCTGACCAAGAATTAAACAAACTCTATGAAGAAGTACGGAAATTTTTAGAGGGAAATCAATTAAATGAAGTAATTACAGCTTCCCGTGATGACCGAGGAGTAGTACTAGTTCTTCAAGAGAGAGCGTTATTTGAAACAGCAGAAGCTCAAATTTTAGATGGTGCTAGACCTTTTTTAAGCAAAGTTGGAACATTGTTAGAAACAATTCCGAACTTAGTTAAAGTGGAGGGGCATACCGATAGCCGTCCAATTAATACGTTTAGATATCCTTCAAACTGGGAACTATCAGGTGCCAGGGCAAGTAGTGTTATACGATATTTACTAGATAATAATAATAACCTTGAACCCTATCGCTTCATGGCAGTAGGCTACGGTGATACAAGACCGGTAGCTCCAAATACAACAGCTGAAAACCTTCAAAAAAATCGTCGTGTAGTCATTGTTATTTCAGACCCTAACTATAACGAAACTGAAGAATATTAATTTTAACGGCCTAGGATAAATCTTCCTAGGTTTTCTTTTTAGTTTTGTTCATGTACAATTTACATTGTAAAAGAACGAGCAATCTCCTTCTCTTCGCTTTAAAGCTACTGACCTCGATCACATCATGGCACGCTTCTGGGCAAAGGCCCCGTGCTGCTTTGCGACGAGTAACCGCAGGAGCACCTTCTAACGAATTTTAGAGGCTCGTTCAGGAAATCGCTCGTTCTTTTTCATTTAAATCCTTCATGAGGATTGTTGTCACCATTTAATAAGATATATAGCATACTGATCTCAAAACCAAAACCAAAAACTCAACACTCAAAACTCAAAACTCAAAACTCAGAAGGGATGTTATATGATGAAAATTGGAATTATTGGAGCAATGGATGAAGAAATAAAGTTATTAAAGGAAAACATTGAAGTGAAGGAAGAGGTAGTGAAGGCAACGATTACGTTTTACGTTGGACAGTTACATGGTAAAGAAGTTGTCGTGTGCAAATCAGGTGTTGGTAAAGTAAATGCAGCAATTACTACTCAGCTTTTAATTAACGATTTTTCGGTAACTAATATTCTTTTTACAGGGGTAGCAGGGGCTGTCGATCCTAAATTAAATATCGGAGACATTGTCATCTCAAAAAATGCGCTTCAGCATGATCTTGATGCTTCAGCTTTAGGATTTAAAAAAGGTGAGGTACCTATGTTTAACTATCCTTCACTTTTTCCAGCGGACGAAGCACTTGTCCAATTAGCTGAAAAAGGAGCAAAAAAACTAGATAACATAAACGTAGTAAAGGGAACGATATTAAGTGGTGATCAATTTATAGCAGATCATGAAAAGGTTGCTCAATTAGGTGAACTTTTTGGTGGTTCATGTGTTGAGATGGAAGGAGCAGCTGTTGCTCACGTAGCTATGTTAAATAAAATTCCATTCGTTATTATTCGTTCGATGTCTGACAAAGCAAATGGTGAAGCAAACGTTAATTTTACAGAGTTTACGAAGCTTGCTTCAGAACGTTCATTTTCTATTGTTCATTCAATCGTAGAAAATATATAAATGTAGCTTTCTACATACGAAAAAGGCGGACGATTTCCTTCACTTCGCCGTGACCTTCTAACGAATCTCAGAGGCTCGTTCACGAAATCATCCGCCTTTTTTTATACAAAACGCAAATAACGATATTCCGTCACCATCTAGAATGAAAATTGGAGGTGGATTTTCTTTCACTTCGCTGTAAACTTCTATCGAATTTTAGAGGCTCGTGAAAGAAAATCCACCTCCAAGCTATTATCATACAAAACCCCCATGGCGGGATGCCGCCACCATCTAATATGAAAATTAAGTCGAGGACGCGACCTAACCAACAAACCAACAAACCACAAGTTAACTTTTTGTTTATTTTGCTAAGTTTAAATGTTCTGAATTTTTATTTTGTGAAAAAACTTATTTATTGTTTAATGAATTACTTTCCCTTTTTATCCTTTCATTACGAATATGAGAAAGTGCTTTTTTGACAGTTAGTGCATTTTTTTCATTGATTTCCTTTTTCCTTGGGATTTCTGGGTAAATAGGTGGAGTGTCTTCCCAAGTATTCGGGAGCTCTACAGGAGCTTCTTTTTGCCATTTTTCGACCCATTCTTTAGGAAGTGCCCCTTTTGTAATTAGATTATCTGTCATCTCCATCCATAACATAGCCCAAGCTCGTGGGACAACGCGCCAAATGTCATATCCTCCACCACCTACTGCAATCCATTTGCCGTTACAATACTCATGAGCAATTTCGTGAGCTAACTTTGGGATTTCTTGATATATATCAATCGTTGAACAAAGGTGTGTTAAAGGATCATAGTAGTGAGAGTCAGCCCCATTTTGTGTAATAATTACATCTGGCTTAAAAAACTCGGCTACTTCTCGTAAAGAAGTTTTATAGGCATCTATCCAGGAAGCATCTTCTGTAAACGCATCCAAAGGTATGTTTACAGAATAACCATAACCTTTGCCACTTCCTCTTTCATTAATGTTTCCAGTACCAGGAAACAGGAAGCGACCGGTTTCGTGAATTGATAATGTACACACGTCGTCACAGTCGTAAAAAGCCCATTGCACCCCGTCACCGTGATGGGCGTCTGTATCAACATATAAAACTTTCGCTTGATATTTTTTACGCATATATTCAATGGCAATCGAACTGTCATTATAAATACAAAACCCTGAGGCTCGCCCTTTAAATCCGTGGTGGAGGCCTCCGCTTAAATTACATGCGTGCAAGTATTTTTCCTCCATAACTAAGTCAACGGCTGTTAATGTTCCACCAACTAAAAGGGAGGAAGCCTCATGCATATTTTCAAACACAGGAGTGTCATCGGTGCCGATACCATATGTATTAGCGATAGACGTTCTTAATTCGCCTTTACCAGCTTTTTTTATAGCATCAACGTAATCTTTATCGTGGATTAAATATAATTCTTCATCGGTTGCCATACGCGGTCGTATAATGTCTTGTTTGCTTAAGGCGTTACACTTATTTAATAGATCGAAAGTTAAATCTAAACGCTTTTGGTTAAATGGGTGGTCATCACTAAATTTATACGTTTGCTGTTCTCGGGAATAAATAAAAGCAGCATTGTTCATGGTGTCATCCCCGGTAAATTGGGCCAAATAATTTTATAGCCTTCTTTTTCAATATCAGTAATAACCCCCCGTGGATCCATTGTTTGCAATCTAAACACAAGAACTTTATGTTCGTAATCTTTTGTAGGATAAACTAAAACACTCGTAATATTGATATTTCGCTTTTTTATAATGGTAGCAATTTCAGCAAGCATTCCAGCAACATTTTCAACTTGTACTTCGATTTGTGAACTTGGCTGATGAGCTCCCATTAACTGTACTAAAGTGTGTAATAAGTCAGTTTCAGTAATAATCCCTACTAATTTATTGTCTTCTTCGATCGGTAAACATCCGATATGATGTTCATAAAAAATCGAAGAAATGTCCTCAACAAAATCAAGAGGGTGCCCCGTTATAACATTGGTCACCATAATTTTTGAAACTGGTTTTAAAAAATAGTCTTCATGTTTATCTGTATCAAAAATAGACGGTCTTGCATCGCGAATGTCGCGATCAGAAACAATTCCGATAAGTTCTTTTTTTTCATTGATGACTGGGAGGTGGCGAATTCGATTATTATCCATCAAATCAATAGCTTGTTGAATCGTTGTTGTGATATCAATACTAAATACATTACGCTTCATTATTTGTTCAACGATCATGAATTTCACTCCCTTTGCCAATATTGCATTTAACTTTTGAATTATAATTTATGAAAGAAGAGCAGCGGAGCTTAACTCTCAAAAACTCAAAACTCAAAATTTAAAATTTAATACATAAATCTATTCTGGAATCGGATAAGGTCAAATTTTTGAATGGATTCTTGAGGAACTCTCTTACCGATTCTTACCATAAGGCAGTTTGCTGGGTGGGAACATATTTCGGGATCATCAGTTGCATACCATATTAAACCACCAGCACTCATCATTTTTTCCATTACTTTTCTGTAATCCCAAATCGATAATCCTGTTCCTTTTAAGTCCCAATGCCAATAATATTCAGTAGTAATAGTAATATAATCTTCCATTGCGTCATCCATCATCGAAACTTTTAGTAAATTTTTACCGATTTTACATCCGCGATATGGTGCAGCAACTTCAATTGCTCCAAGTTCTATTAAATCCTCCATCTTACCTTGTGACCATCTTTCAAGTTCATCAGGGTAAACGAAAGTCGCATAACCAACGATTGTATCGTTATGTCGAGCGACGATTATTCTTCCTTCTGGAAGGTCAGCAATGCCTAAAAGAGCTTTTTTTTGCTTTTCTGATGGTCTAAACGCAGTTAATCCTTCATGAAACTTATACGTTTCAATTTCTTTTGCGGAAAGTGGACCTTCGATAATTAGTGTGAATTGTCCTGTTTGTAACTCTAGTGCATTGTACGTTTTTTGATGTTTCATTTGCACACCACCTTGAAGTAAAAGATTCAATAATGTCTATTATACATTAATTTTTGCATAATTTTAGCATTATAACGAATTTGACACATATTATTATGAAAGATTTTAAGAATTGAGAAAATTCATAATTTATATTACAATAAAAAAAATGGTATATAAAGGGGGAGTTTACACAATGAACATGGAGTTTATACCTGCTCTTAGAGGGAGCTTTAATTTAAATGATTATGAAAATGCTGTAGAGCATTTTGACTGGAGTGAAGTAGAAGCGAAGTTTTCATGGTTTAAAACTGGGAAAATCAATATCGTACATGAAGCAATTGACCGGCATGCTCTAAGCACAAAAAAAGATAAAGTTGCTTTATATTATAAAGATGAATATAGAAAAGAACAATTTACGTTTAAAGAAATGATGGAAATGACAAATAAAGCAGGAAATATGTTTAAGAAGTTTAATGTATTAAAAGGTGACCGAGTGTTTATCTATACACCACGTTCTCCGGAAATGTATTTTTGTCTTTTAGGTGCAATAAAAGTCGGGGCAATTGTCGGACCACTTTTTGAAGCGTTTATGGATGCAGCAGTTTACGATCGATTAAATGACAGTGAAGCTAAAATTTTAGTAACAACTCCTGAACTAGTTAGCCGTGTCCCTTTAGAAAAATTACCAAAATTAGAAAAGATAGTTTTAGTGGGAGATGAGATTGAGGAAACCGATCAAATTGTGAGCTTTAATAAACATTTCGAGGAAGCTAGTGATGAACTAGAAATAGAGTGGATGGATCGTGAAGATGGAATGCTCTTACACTATACTTCAGGTTCAACAGGGAAACCAAAAGGGGTTTTACATGTCCATAATGCAATGATACAGCAATATCAAACAGCACAGTGGGTGTTAGATTTGAATGAAGATGATATATATTGGTGTACAGCTGACCCCGGTTGGGTAACAGGGACTGTTTATGGAGTGTTTGGCCCATGGTTGAATGGTGTAACGAATGTAGTAAGAGGTGGGCGGTTTAATCCTAACGACTGGTATCAGACGATCGAAGATTACTCAGTTACTGTCTGGTATAGCGCTCCGACTGCTTTTCGTATGTTAATGGGGATTGGTGAGGAGTTAACGCAAAAATTTAATTTAAAATCACTACGTCATATATTAAGTGTGGGTGAACCGTTAAACCCTGAAGTCGTTCGTTGGGGATTAAGAGTGTTTAATTTAAGGATTCATGATACGTGGTGGATGACAGAAACAGGTGCAATGATGGTTTGTAATTATCCATGCTTAAATATAAAACCTGGTTCTATGGGGAAACCGATCCCAGGAATCGAAGCAGCAATAATTGACGACAATGGAAATGTACTTCCTCCAAATCGAATGGGGAATTTAGCATTAAAGATGGGATGGCCATCAATGATGAGATCTATTTGGAATAATCCTAATAAATATAAAGAATATTTTACGCATAACGGTTGGTATATTTCTGGAGATTCAGCTTATATGGATGAAGATGGCTACTTTTGGTTCCAAGGTAGAATAGATGATGTCATTAATACATCAGGAGAAAGAGTCGGACCATTCGAGGTGGAAAGTAAGCTAGTTGAGCACCCAGCAATTGCTGAAGCGGGTGTCATAGGTATACCTGATCCAGTTCAAGGAATGAGAATTAAAGCGTTTATTTCTTTACGTGAAGGGTATACGCCAACTAGTGATCTAGAAGAAGAAATTCGTTTATTTGTAAAAGAAGAATTATCTGCACATGCTGTACCGAAAAAAATCGAGTTTAAAGAGAAGCTACCTAAAACTAGAAGTGGCAAAATTATGAGACGTGTATTAAAAGCTTGGGAATTAGATTTACCAACAGGTGATTTATCGACGATGGAAGACTAAATGGAGAAGGGTGTCCTAAAAATTTGTCAGTCACCTTTGACACTAAATACAGACGAATGGCAAATAAATTTCGCTTGTATTTAGAATTTGTCTCTGGTGAACTAACACTTTCAGGACACCCTCTTCTAATGTTGTTTTAATTTATGCTTGTAAACTAACTACAAGGTGAAGGTTCTTTTGATTTTCTCTTAAAAATGTAAGGTCATCATTTAATGGATCAGGGATTATCTCCCCATCACCATTTTCATTGTCATCACCATTGTTGTTGTCTTCTCCGTCACTTGGAGGTTTATCTTCGTCCTCGTCATCTTCTTTCTTCTTTTCATTATCGCCTTCAGTGTCTTCTTCCTCTTCTATTGGGTCTTGCCAATCTCCGTTATAAACAACTGGCGAAGGTTCAGACTCACGACCTACTACATCAACAGCAGTAACTTTATAGGCATACGGACGAGAATGTAGATTCATAGAGAGTTCTTCATCTGATGTAATAGTCTTAATTACGGTATAAACATCAGTTCCAGTTGGTGCACCGTAAATTCGATAGCCGATAATGTCCTCATCTTCATGTTCATTCCATGAAAGATAATTATCATTAATAGTTACATTAGTAATTTGTTCAGGTGTTTTACCGTTATCTTCTGGCTCACGGTCAGGGATAAGCTTTTCCCAATGATCAGGAAGAAAGTCAAATATATTTTCATCTTCATCAAAATACTCACTTTTTATCGCAATACCCTCTTTTGTAAATTCACGAGGTGAACTTTCAAGAGCACGATAAGGTTTTCCACTAAGCATGACAAAGTCAACTCTCTCTAAGCTGTCATCGACTTTTGTCGGTACAAATTTTGAAATAAATAAGTCTGTTTGTACTAAACCAGCTTCACGACAAAGGTCTGATGGTAGTAACCCGGAAATACCACAAAATGATTGTCTTACAATTCCGCTAGGCATCTTAAATGATTCATCGGTGCCTATAAATTCAGGGTCAATATCATAGGCTGCATTGGCGAGTGCTGCCCAAATTCCTTGGGTTCGTGGACCGGTACGCCCTTGTAGCGTCCGTTGTGTATCGTATCCGATCCAAACCCCCATTGAAAAATTCGGGTTGAACCCTACATACCATGCATCATGAGTGAAGCTTGATGTACCAGTTTTCCCGGCTAAATCAGTTCGGAAATTTAACCTTCCAGGCAGCCCTGACGCTGTACCAGGAGACACTTGGACATCACGTAGCATATCAAGAGTTAAATAAGCAGTTTGAGGTGAGAAAACCTCAACTTCTGTATGTTCATGTTCATAAATGACTTCTCCATCTTTTGAGACGATTTTTTCAATCATGTAGGATGGTTTTAACTTTCCTTCATTAGCAAAAATACTATAAGCGCTCGTATTCAATTCAACAGAAGGACCGTTGGCAATTCCTCCAATCGCAGCTGGTTCATACGGCTCACCGCCAACTAAGTTAAAGCCCATTTTTTCAAGTGATTCTCTAGCAAAATCATGCGGTACTCGGTTAAATGCTCTAACGGCAGGAACGTTACGAGAACGTTGCAGTGCTTCGCGAGCTGTCATTAATCCTAAATGCTCATTATCCCAGTTTGTAATTTGTCTGCTAGGATCATTTTTGTAATTCATTGGTGTGTCTGCGAGTATAAACCCTGGTTGTACGGTACCTACCTCAATAGCAGGAGCAAAGGCAAGAATAGATTTCATTGTTGAGCCATTGGAACGAAACGGATTTCTTGTCGCATGGTTCGTTTGTTCACGCCAATAATCTCGACCACCTACAAACGAAATAATGGCTCCTGTTCGATTATCAAGTAGGACTGCTCCCACTTCTTCAGGCTCACCTAAATCATTTACACCACCAAATAAACTATGATCTGTTACGACTTCTTGATGTGCATCATAAATATCTTTATTAATGGTTGTATGGATTTCATAACCATTCCTTCGTAAGTCACGGCGAGCAGTTTCACGATACTCACGTAACGTTGCCGCACTTTTTTCAGCATCCTCAATTTCATCAATAACAATTCCATCATGTTCCATCATTTGTTTTGATAAGACTTCAATCGCTCTACGTTGTACTTCATCTAATAAAAATGGATACTCTTCTAATGTTGTTTGAGTAGGTTCAGTTAAATTTGCACGAATATCATAATTAAGTGCCTCATTAAATTCTGTCTCAGTGATATAGCCTTTATCTCTCATACGATTTAAAACAGTTCTCATCCGATTTAACGATGGTTCTAAATTTTCTTTTACACCACGGCCTTGAGATAAGAAAGGAGTATAACCAAATGGACTTTGAGGTAACCCAGCAATGTATGCAGCTTGTGGTATCGACAAATCACTAGCATCTACACCGAAAATCCCTTGTGCTGCAGCTTGAATACCTGCAATATTACGACCATTTGCATTTCTACCGAATGTAACAACATTTAAATACGCTTCTAATATCTCTTCTTTTTCAAAAAAGTTTTCAAGACGCAATGCTAATAAAATTTCTGCTGCTTTACGGTCGAACGATACTTCACTCGTTAAAATTTGATTTTTAATTAATTGTTGTGTTAATGTACTTCCACCTGTTTGGACAGATGCATTGGAAAATTCTTGGTAAGTTGCGCGCAAAATCGCTTTAGGGACAATGCCATCGTGTTCAAAGAAATACTCATCCTCTGTAGCAATAATTGCATTAATTAAGTTTTGTGATATATCTTCAAGGTTAATTTCCCTTCTTTCTATATCAGAGGGAAGATCACCTAAAAAGACATTATTTGCAAAGTAAATTTCTGAAACTTCTTCGTAATTATAAATATCCATTCTCATATCTTCTTTATTACGAATCGGCTCGTCCATCACAAGTGATGCAAAATAGCCTGCGCCTGCTGCACCGACAAACAGCATTAAAGAAATTAGCCCGATAAAAAATATTAATAATAAATTCCAAACTACTTGGTAAGTGATACGAAAACTTTTAAATAATTTTTTTCCATTTAAATAATTAACAATATTATTTATCGAAAATCGACGGTTAGATCGCTTATTAGTCATAGATAAATTACCTCCTAAATGATCAAAAATATTATAGCATACATTGTCGATTAATGGATATGTATGAAAGTTAAAAAGATTAGTTTGACAACGTTGTTATTTTTTGATAAAAATTGTATAATGCAATAAATTAAATAAGACAAAGCTATGAATGGACAATAGTAGTAAGCATTTCCCTGTTTCAGAAAGTTGGTGGTTGCTGCAAACCAATACACACTTGCTTATGAATTACTTCCAAGAGCTTCCTTTGTGAACAATATTTAAAAGGCTGTTTTCTCAAACACTGTATCTTTTTAGGGAAAAGTAGCAAAGGACGGTAAAACCGTTATATTTCTCGAGGTGGAAAGTACAATTTATACTTTCAACAAGGGTGGTACCGCGACTTTAAAGTTCGTCCCTTTTATGGGATGGGCTTTTTTTGTGTGGAAAAGATGGTTTGTGGTTTGTGGGTTAGTGGCTAGTTGGTTAGGACCCTCGCCCAAATTTCATCTTAGGTGGTGAGATGGTAGTCATTCGATGTAAAAGCATCAAATTAAACATAAAGAATAGGAGAGAAAAAAGATGGATTTATTAAAGGATTTAGAATATCGTGGCTTGATTAATCAAGTAACAGATTTTGAAGGATTACAAAAACAGTTAGAAGAAGGTCAATTAACTTTATATTGTGGGTTTGATCCAACCGCAGACAGTTTACACATAGGTCATTTATTAACAGTATTAACGTTAAGACGTTTCCAATTAGCAGGTAATAAGCCTTTAGCTTTAGTTGGAGGTGCGACTGGATTAATTGGTGATCCGAGTGGCAAAAAAGCTGAACGTACTTTAAATGAAAAAGAAATTGTTATTCAATTTAGTAATCGTATTAAAGGTCAACTATCTCGCTTTTTAGACTTTGATGGGGAAAATGCTGCACAAATCGTTAATAATTACGATTGGATCGGCAAATTAGATGTGATCTCATTTTTAAGAGATGTAGGTAAAAACTTTGGGATTAACTATATGTTGGCAAAAGACTCTGTAGAATCTCGCATTCAGTCTGGAATTTCCTTTACAGAATTTAGTTATATGATTCTACAGTCTTATGACTTCTTAAAACTATTTGAGAAGGAAAATTGTCGTTTACAAATTGGTGGAAGTGATCAGTGGGGAAATATTACTGCAGGGCTTGAGTTAATTCGTAAATCAACGACGGAAGAAGCGAAGGCTTTTGGTTTTACAATACCGCTCGTCACAAAAAGCGATGGTACAAAGTTCGGTAAAACAGAAGGCGGTGCGATTTGGTTAGACGAAGAGAAAACATCACCTTATGAGTTATACCAATTTTTCATCAATACAGATGATCGTGATGTTGTTAAGTTCTTGAAGTACTTTACTTTCTTAGCACATGAAGAAATTAATGCTTTAGAGGAAGAGGTGAGAACTGCTCCAGAAAAAAGAAGTGCGCAACGAAAACTTGCTGAAGAAGTAACAAAGTTAATTCATGGAGAAGAAGCATTAAGCCAAGCTATTCGTATATCTGAGGCTTTATTTAGTGGAGATATCGCTGCATTAAATGCCACTGAAATTAAACAAGGATTTAAAGATGTTCCTTCATATCAATGTGCAGAAGATGAAATTAATTTATTAGAGCTTTTAGTTGCTTCGAAAATCTCTTCCTCGAAACGCCAAGGACGAGAGGACATTCAAAACGGTGCAATTTACGTTAATGGCGTCCGTACAACTGAACTCGACAAAGTAATTACAAAAGAAGACCGTATCGAAGATCAGTTTACGATCATACGCCGAGGAAAGAAGAAGTATTTTTTGATTAAATACTAGTTATGAGTTATGAGTGAAGAGTTTTGAGTTTACTGAAAGTAGTGCTACTAAGCATCACTTCCAAACAACTCAACACTCAACACAAAAAAAGCCACGCTTTCGCGTGGCTTTTTTTGTCTAGCTTCAGGCACCATCGGTTCGACCACTTCAGTCAAGCTACTACCTTGAATTACTTCACTGTAGCTTTGCGACGAGTAACCGCAGGAGCACGCCTTGCGGTCTAAGAGCTGACCGCTACGTGCAGGCCTTCCAGTGGTTGTCACCGATAGGCGGCGCCTTCCGCTTTTCCTATTAACGTGAGTAGAATTCAACGATTAGAGCTTCTGTAACTTCTGCAGGTAATTCTGAACGCTCAGGTAAGCGAGTGTAAGTACCTTCAAGTTTTTCAGCGTCAAACTCGATGTAAGCAGGTACGAAGTTGTTTACTTCTACTGCTTCTTTTACTACTGTAATGTTTTGAGATTTTTCGCGAAGGCTGATCGTTTGACCAGGTTTTACGCGGTATGATGGAATGTCAACACGTCCACCGTCAACCATAACGTGACCGTGATTTACTAATTGACGAGCTCCACGACGAGTACGAGCTAATCCCATACGGTAAACTAAGTTATCTAAACGAGATTCAAGTAAAATCATGAAGTTTTCACCGTGGATACCAGGCATTTTGCCAGCATCATCGAACATGCGACGGAATTGACGCTCATTAATTCCATACATATGACGAAGTTTTTGCTTCTCTTGAAGTTGAATTCCGTATTCAGATAATTTCTTTCTTTGAGTAGGACCGTGTTGTCCTGGTGCGTAAGGACGTTTTTGTAATTCTTTTCCTGTGCCGCTTAGTGATACTCCTAAACGACGTGATAATTTCCAAGATGGACCTGTATAACGAGCCATGAATGACTCCTCCTTTGTTATTTTAGATTTTGATAAAATAACAACAGTTTTGGCAATCCCTTCAAAAGCTCATTTTATATTCATGCACTTTCGCTTCGACAGCTAGAAGTTACACAATGCACCTCAAAAAGTTTCAGCCGCAGTTTAAGAGGTATAAAATGAGAAGAGTGTCAGTTGAAGTTTACCTTGGCTGTCTTTATTTTACACAAATTATAGTATATGTTTTTTTATAAACGAAGTCAAGGTTTCAAGTATAATTACTAAATGAGTGAATTTCATAATTACCTAAATCGAGCCATATCAAACTATATGTAGTTGCGACCGACTTAACGCAACTAGATATAGTTACTTAATGGCGATGATATTGAATTAAGAAATTCATTAAAATATGAACAAAAATTAACAAAAAGATTGAATGTATAATTTGTCTAGTCAGTTCACTAAAAATTTTCATACAATAGTAATAAAGTTAGACTTTTGTTGCAAGGAAAAGAATGTATAATTAAATTCATTCAAACTTTATTATAGTGTAGATGGTATAAACTTGTCTTAAGTAGGTAGATGGTAATTTTTTATAGTAATATTAAGCTGACTTTACTATAATTAAAGGATACGGTAGTTGTTATGATTGGTGGTGAAAATGAGTGATTAAAGCGAAAGAAACAAAATCAAATATAAATTTTTCTAAACTATTTTATATGTCATTTGATTTAGACGAATTGTTCGAAAAGAAATATCCGTCTGCGATATTTTTTTTAGCAAATAATCAAGGGCAAATGATTACAATGCGTGAGATAGGTGGCTACCTCCCTGGAGTAATTGAACTCGTTTATCAACTACCTGAAAAGTTAGTTGCTGATCAACTACCTTTTGAAGATAATGATTATTTAGTAGATGCTATTCCTATCACATTACAAGGTGGTAATGGTGATTGGGAAGGATATTTTGGTGCTATATTAGCAGTTGATGAAGCAAGCAGAGAAACTGTTCGTACTTTATTACTTGGCTTTAGACAATCGATTGTTATGACAGCGAAGTATATAGAGTGTAAACAACAGTATGATTTTTATAAAAAAAATGAAACCATTGAACAGAAGCTAAAAGAACTTTTACTACAAGTGACCAAAAAGTTCCATTCATCTATGGATGTTAGTGCAATTTTAGCTGAAATTATTGATGCTCTAAAGCAAGTATTTCCATCATTTGATATTACTATTTTATTATCACATGAGTGGGATGTCAGTGAAGAATTACCGATTAAACAATTGTGTTACAGTAATGGTCAAAGGAATGATGCTGCGACTAATGCCTATTTAACTGGGAAAATCCAAATAGAAGACATAATAGAAGATAGAAAATCGGTCGTTTACGCACCTTTAAGAGGAAAGCAAGGTGTTTACGGGGTTTTAAAAATAATGGCGACAAATTCTTTCGTATTTCCTCAGCATGAAATTGATTTTATTGAAGTGTTAGCAGATACAGGAGGAAACGCAATAGAAAATGCTGAACTTTATCAACAGTCTAGGCAACTCGTTGAAGATCTTCAACTCATTAATAAAACCTCCCATCAATTAAATTCTAATCTGAGGCTTTCGGAAACGATTAGTTATATGACCCAGCAAATTAAATCATCTTTTAGCGCTCAGGAAATTGGCTTTTTTATGTTTCGGCCGAATGGAGATATAGAAGTTATTGAAGGAAGCACAAGCTTTTTTTTCAAAGACACGAATTTATCGGATATAAAAGCTTTTTGCGACCGAATTAAAAAAGATAAAGATGCGTTGTTTATTGGTGACCTTGCTTCAAATGAGCCTCATTTATTAAAGCCTTACCGCTCTTTTATCGCTGTTCCGATGATTCAAAGTGGTGAATTGAAGGGCGCGGTAATGATCGTTCATGAACATGCATATTATTTCTCCTTTAACAAGTTCAAGCTTTTGCAGTCTTTAATTCATCATTCGACGTTAGCATTTACGAATTCGATGCTTCATGAAGAATTAGAAAAACTAGTGATCACTGATCACTTAACGAGACTATATGCGAGAAATTATTTAGATGAAAAAGTTCAACAGTCGATGAACCAAGATGCTTATGGTTGTTTTATATTAATTGATATTGATAATTTCAAACAAATTAACGACATATACGGCCACCAAGTTGGTGACGATATTATTATTCAAGTCGCAAATGTAATAAAGAAAAATATTAAAACCTCTGATATTGCAGCAAGATGGGGTGGGGAAGAACTCGCTGTTTATTTATCGAAAGTTGATCAAGAAGTCGGTGTAACGGTTGCGGAGCGTATTCGTGAAAAAGTAGCCCAAGAAACGAGTCCTCGAGTGACCGTATCTTGTGGTGTCTCTGAGTGGAAGCAAGTTGATAAAGATAAATCGTTAAAAACATTATTTAATCATGCAGACCAAGCATTATATACCGCAAAACGAACAGGAAAAAATATAGTCGTAGTTTTTGACGAAAATACATGCTATATGTAGAAAAGCGGAAGCGGCTTGGGCAGCCCTGAAAAGCGTTGGAGAGCCAACGCTGGTTTATCTCCTCTTGAGACGCATCTCCGAGTTGATAAACATCGGTGGATCGAAACGATCGAAGGGCTAGGCGCTGAAGCTAGACACCTTTCTAAGTTCAAAATAATTAACTTCTTATTTTTTTAAGAAAAGCGGAAGCGCCTTTTAATAAGAGTAGTGGCTTAAGATTTGGAAGTGAAAATCCAATTCGAGCCATTACTTTTTTTGTTGGTTAGTTAGCAGTTTGTTTGATGGTTAGACAAAAAAACTGATAATTCGGTTAAAGTTAACAAACTTCGATTTATATAGTGAGTTTTAAAGTAGGGTTATATCAGTTAATGTAGAACTTTTTTTACTATATGTCGAGAAGAAAAGGCAGGAGTTAGATGTTTTATAATTAATTAGTTAGATAGTTGGTTAGTTGGATTGTGGACAGTTGGTTAGGTTACGACTTTTCCTTACTTTTCCATATTAGATGATGATGAAGTTTTGTTATACGCGTTTTGTAAGAAAAAAGGCGGATGATTTGCCAACGAATGTTTGAGGTTCGTTAGAAGGTCAAGGTGAAGTGAGGGAAAGCACCCGCTTTTTTCAATTAGACGGTGACGTAAATCGTCATGAGGTTTTGTATGCAAATAGATACTTGGAGGTGGATTTTCTTTCACGAGCCTCTGAGATTCGATAGAAGGTCACAGCGAAGTTAAAGAAAATCCATCTCCAATTTATTACATTCTAGATGATGACGAATAATCTCGTTTTGTATGTAAAATTTGTTTAGTTATTATTTTGTCGTTCGTTAGCTAATTGGACTTGTGGTTTTTAAAAACGAATTTTTAAAAGGAGGGATTTCTACAGTGGATAAAGGTGAAAAAACAAAACGTAAAGTGATGGATGCAGCTGTATCTTTATTTAATGTAAGAGGGTATAGCGGTACTTCAGTACGCGCTATTGCAAATGAAGCAGGGGTGAATGGAGCGCTAATTTCTTATTATTTCGGTAATAAACAAGGTCTTCTAGAGCAGTTAATGATTGATTTCTTAGAAAACTATACTAACATCGTCGAAGAGAGTTATAAAAAGTTAGAATTAGTTAGTGCGAAAAGCTGTCTTTATACAATCGTAACCGACTTACTTAAATATCAACAAAAAAATCACCATCTGGCAAGATTTGTTCATCGGGAAGTAACCTTAGATTCTACGTTAGTAAGAGAACTGATGATGACCTATCTAATGAAAGAAAAGCATTTTGTGAAAGCACTTGTTGAAGCGGGAATGAAGAAAAAAGAGTTTAGGCAATTATCCTGCGACTTCGTTGTCATCCAATTACGAGCTTTGTTAACGATGCCCTATTCACAACCGCAGTACATTAGAGAAGTCTACCACCTGCAACCGCATGAAGAATATTTTGTACAAAAGTATATTAAGCATATCGAGCGATGGCTAAGCGAATTTTTATATAACGATATTAGTGAAAGTGAAGAACTAAA
The DNA here is from genome assembly GCF_001865995.1 of Anaerobacillus arseniciselenatis. Taxonomy (GTDB): domain Bacteria; phylum Bacillota; class Bacilli; order Bacillales; family Anaerobacillaceae; genus Anaerobacillus; species Anaerobacillus arseniciselenatis. The sequence continues at coordinate 36,787 of NZ_MLQQ01000035.1, forward strand.
ACTTAATAAAATAGTTTCGAATAAATAAGGTCGAAAGGTATGTCCAACCTAATTCCTTTTAAAATAGAGATAGGAATTAAGGAAAGCATTATCTTTTGATTTTTTTTGTAGAAAAAGTAAAAAAATAAGTCAAAATTTGTTTATTCATGGTATCATGTTAATATCGAAAAATATTATATTTTTTTAAAGTAAAAAGGTTGTTTTCTTTTACGAAAACAGCCTTATAAAATAGCCTAAATTTATACTAATTGAGTGAATTTCATAATTACCCAAAATGAGCCACATCACGCAACTATATATTGATCTAAGTAGCGAGAATAATGAATTATGGAATTCATTGAATTATTATAATAATAAAAATATTATAGTTTTTTTACATAAACAACTTAGGGAAGCAGGAAGGGGCATTAGAATGAAGTTTTTTATTTACGGAGTTTTAGTAGTTTTTTTAGCTATTATTATATATGGCGCCTTATCAAGAAAAAGGATATACAATGAGGTAGACCGCCTTGAAGCATGGAAAATTCAAATAATGAACAAACCTATCACAGATGAAATTGCAAAAATTAAAGGACTTAATATGTCTGGTGAAACAGAGAGTAAATTTGAAAGTTGGCGTAATAAATGGGATGAAATTATTACGTTAAGACTGCCTGATCTCGAAGAAAAATTGTTTGATGTTGAGGAAGCGGCAAATAAATATAGATTTGGCAAAGCGAAAACCTTAGCAAGCGATATTGCAAACGAGTTGAACGATATTGAAGTTAGTCTTCAAGAAATGATGGATGAGATTAATTTGTTAATACATAGCGAGGAAGATAATCGAGAGCAAATTGACGAAATACGTTCCCTTTTTAAAGATTTAAAAACATATTACTCACAAAATAAAGGCACATTAGGAACGACCGCCTTTGCCTTTGAGACCAAAATGAAGGAAATTGAGCAAACGTTTCAAGAGTTTGAAACTGCCACAAAAGAAGGAAACTACTTCGAAGCTCGAGAAATTTTGATGGTGATGAAAGAAGAAATTTCCCATGAAAAGTGGAAGATGGACGAAGTACCCAAACTACTCGTACACATAGAAAGTGAAATTCCTTCACAGATAGAAGAAATTTCACAAGGAATTAGAGAAATGGAAGAAGATGGATATATCCTTGAGCATTTCTCTTTTAAAAATGATATTCGAAACTTAAAAAAACAATTACACAAAATGTTACCGTTTCTTGAGGAAGGAAAAATCGAAGCGGCGGCGATACCAATTGGCGACATGTTTAAAGAGATTGACCAAATATATGATACTCTCGAACAAGAAGTTTTAGCTAAGCAGTACGTTATTACCGAAATTCCAACAATAAAAGATGAAATGTCCTTATTCGAAAACGAAATGATTGAATTAAAAACAGAAGTTGAAACCGTTAAATTGAGCTATCATATTCCTGAAGAGGAAATAAAACTTCATTTGAAGTTAGAAAAGCAAATGAAGGAATTAGCGAATAAATTAAAAGTGATCGACGATTGTATAGCTAATAAAAAACAATCTTATATAACGATAAAAAAGGCGATCGAACAATTTACCGAAGAATTAGCAGAACGACGTAGCACTTTAGATGAATGTAAAGAAAGTTTAAATACATTACGTAAAGAAGAACTAAAGGCTAGAGAAACATTAAACGAGTTAAAAGGGAAAGTTCGTGAAGGGCAACGGTTAATTAAAAAAAGTAATATCCCAGGACTTCCTCATTCACTTCTCATTAAAATGGAAGAGGCAGAAACTAGTCTAGTCGCTGCTAATGAGAAAATGGAGCAAATCCCCCTTGTTATTGAGGACGTTAACTCGTCAATCGAAGAGGCGTTACAAAGTGTAAATGATATGCATGGTATAATAACTTTTACGATTGAACAAGCATTAGCTGCAGAGCGAGTCATTCAATACGGAAACCGTTTTAGAAGTAGTTATTCGTTTATTCATAATGAACTACAAAAGGCAGAAGAACTTTTTCGTATATACGAATATGAGGAAGCCCTACAAACTGCCTATAATGCCATCGAGCAAGTCGATCCTAATGTCGTAGAAAAAATTAATTCTTATTCTTTAGAAAAGGTTTAGCAATTGTGCTAAGCCTTTTTAAGTTATTTGTGATGCTATTTAATTCCTAAAATAGTTATGATATTATATTTTAGACACTAAAGAAGTACAAGTAAGGTAATAAAAAGGAGTTTAGTGATGATTTACTTTGATAATAGTGCCACAACAAAACCTTATAAAGAAGTCATTGAGACTTACCAGAAAGTTTCAGAAGCTTTTTTTGGTAACCCCTCATCTTTACATACGTTAGGGAAAGAAGCAGAAAAGCTTTTGGATCAAGGGAGAGATCAAATTGCTAAACTTCTACAAGCCAATAAAAAAGAAATTGTTTTTACTTCTGGTGGAACAGAAGGAAATAATTTAGCAATCAAAGGAACGGCATTACAACACCAAAGTCGGGGAAAACATCTAATCACAACAAAAATAGAACATGCTTCTAACTATGAAGCATTTCAGCAACTAGAAAATCTAGGCTTTGAAGTGACATATTTAGATGTTGATCAGTTTGGAATTATATCTTTAGAGCAATTAAAAAGCTCTCTTCGCGAGGACACGATTCTTGTTTCGGTAATTCATGTGAACAATGAGCTAGGTTCCATTCAACCTATTAAAGAAATAGGAGATATTGTTAAAAAGTACCCGAAGGCCTATTTTCATGTTGATCACGTACAAGGAATAAGTAAAGTACCACTTTCTTTGCAACATTGTCATATCGATTTATGTACAATCTCTGGCCATAAATTCCATGGCCCGAAAGGAACGGGAGTACTGTATGTCCGTGAAGGTATAAAGTTATTTTCTTTATTCACTGGTGGTGTACAAGAACATAATTTAAGAGCTGGAACAGAAAATATTCCAGGGGTTATCGGTCTGGCTAAAGCGTTAAGAATGTCGATGGAGAAGTATGTTCAAAATAAAAGTCACCTCGAACAACTTCGTGATTATTTTATAAAGTCACTTAACGAGGTAGAAGGAGTTATTTTAAATAGTCCTATTAAAGAAGCGGCAGCTCCGCATATCGTAAATTTTTCACTGCCGACATTGAAACCAGAGGTTATTATTCAATCATTAGGAGAACAGCAAATGTATGTATCGACAAAATCAGCTTGCTCATCAAAATTAGCTGAGCCAAGTAGAGTGCTTATGGAAGCTGGTTTAGGAGAAGAACGTGCACAATCTGCAATAAGAGCAAGCTTTTCGTATCATAATACAATAGAGGAAGTTGACGCTTTTATTTCAGCTTTGAAAAAAACAGTTTTACAATTAAAAGAAGTAATGAGGTAATAAAAATGAACTATAATCATATTGTTATTCGCTACGCTGAGTTAGCATTAAAAGGAAAAAATCGCTCTACATTTGAAAGACGTTTACAAGAGAACATTAAAATCGCGCTTAAATCATTTCCAAATGTAAAAATTGAACGCACATTTGGAAGAATGTTTATTCAACTAAATGGTGAAGATCATACGCAAATCGCCGATAAGCTTTCAAAAATTTTCGGGATTCACTCGTTTAGTTTAGCGGTTAAAGTTGAAAACGACCTTGATAAAATTCGTGAAGGAGCACTTAGGGCAGTTCATGAAATACTCGAAGGTAAAAAGACGTTTAAAGTTTCTGCCAAACGTGCTAATAAAGGATTTCCTATAAGTTCTAGTACGTTAAACTATGAAGTGGGGAGCTTTATTTTAAGAAATACAGAACAATTGAAAGTAGATGTACATAATCCGGATATCGAAGTAAAAGTCGAAGTTCGAGAAACAGATACGTACATTACATGTGCTGTATATAAAGGATCTGGTGGCTTGCCGGTAGGGACAGGTGGAAAAGTAGTCTTAATGCTATCTGGTGGGATTGATAGTCCTGTGGCTGGGTATTTAGCAATGAAGCGTGGAGTAAAAATCGAAGCGATTCACTTCCATAGCCCTCCATATACAAATGAACGAGCGAAGCAAAAAGTCATTGATTTAACGAAAGTTTTAACTGAATATGGTGGGAAAATTCGGCTTCATGTCGTTCCTTTTACAAAAACACAAATGGAAATTCATAAAGTAATACCGGCAAACTATACAATGACGATTATGCGTAGAATGATGCTTCGCATAAGTGAAGAAATTGCAAGTAGACAAAAAGCATTTGCAATTGCAAATGGTGAAAGTTTAGGACAAGTTGCTAGCCAAACATTGCATAGCATGCATACTATAAATGAAGTAACGAATATGCCGATCATCCGTCCGTTAGTAACGATGGATAAGCTCGAAGTCATTGATGTAGCTAAAAAGATTGGCACTTATGACCTTTCAATTCTTCCTTATGAAGACTGCTGTACGATCTTTTTACCACCTGAAACGAAAACAAAGCCACAACGAGAAAAAGCTAATAAGTTTGAAGAAAAGTTAAACATTGAGGCGTTAGTCAATGAAGCAGTAGAAAATATTGAAGTGATTGATATTATTCCAGGCAAAAAAGTGGAAGAGCAATTCGACGAATTATTGTAGTTGATTTTTCTTGAAATTACCAAGAAAAAAGAAGTATTGATTCATCCCTAAGTACACATCATATGTTTACAAAGGAGGTGAGATACAGTGCCAAACAACAATAGTTCAAACCAATTAGTAGTACCTGGTGTACAACAAGCTCTAGATCAAATGAAATATGAGATCGCTTCTGAGTTTGGAGTTCAATTAGGACCAGATGCAACTTCTCGCGCTAACGGATCTGTTGGTGGTGAGATTACTAAGCGCTTAGTTCAAATGGCTGAGCAGCAAATGGGTGGGCAACAACAATAATTAAATAAAAATGGCTGTGAGAGGTGACAATTATGTCACCTCTCTATTTATTTTGGGGATAAATTATTTTGCAGTAGCGTCTTTAACGAGCCAAAACTATATAAGATTTTTCATAATATTAATATAGATAATCGGGTTTCATGTATTTTTTAAAAAAATTTAATTTTTCTAAAAAATAATATTCAAAAAAATCATTATATTCTGTATAATAGGAATTGTACTAATTTATTGAGGGGGAGAAGAATATGGATCGAAACCAATTAATTGCTCCGGAGACATACAACATTTCGCAAGAGTTCGAAAAGTTTACTAAAGTAGATCGTTTAGCAGTAAAATTTTTAACTGAGCAAGGTGAGGAAAGTTCCATCACATACTCAGAACTAACTGCAAGAGCGAACCAGTTTGCAAGCGCTTTAAAAGCTCAAGGCATCGAAGAAGGTGAGCGAGTGCTCGTTCTGCTTCCAAGAAGTATTGAAGCTTACATTACGTATTTTGCATGTTTAAAAGCTGGAATCGTTGTTATCCCTTGTTCTGAAATGCTAAGAGCAAAAGATTTAGCATATAGAATTAACCATGGGGAAGCAAAAGCAATTATTTCTTACCACCTTTATGTATCGGAAGTTGATAATATTAACGAAGACATTCCTACTTTAGCTTATAAATTTGTTGTAGGTGACAATGTTGATGGTTATTTAAGACTTGACGAGCTTGCTAATGAGCAAAGTAAAGAATTTGAATGTGCGAAGACAACTCGTGATGACATGGCCTTTTTATCTTATACATCAGGAACAACCGGTAACCCTAAAGGTGTTGTACATACACATGGTTGGGGATTTGCTCATATCGAAGTTGCTTCAAAAATGTGGTTAGATGTAAAAGAAGGAGATGTAGTTTGGGCTACTGCAGGTCCAGGTTGGCAAAAGTGGATTTGGAGTCCGTTCCTATCAATTTTAGGCTTAGGGGCTACTGCACTCGTTTACCAAGGTAAATTTGACCCGAATAAATATTTACAACTCTTACAAGACAACGATGTAAATGTATTATGTTGTACACCTACAGAATATCGCTTAATGGCAAAGGTAGATAATATTAGTGACTATAACCTATCTAAATTAAGAAGTTCAGTATCGGCTGGTGAGCCACTAAACCGTGAAGTAATTGACACGTTTAAGCGTGAATTCAATGTAGATGTCCGTGATGGTTACGGTCAAACAGAAAACACACTTTTAGTAGGAACACTTTTAGGAATGGAAATTAAAGCAGGTTCTATGGGGAAACCAACTCCTGGTAATGAAGTAGCGATCATTAATGAAGATGGCAAACCTGTTGCTCAAGGTGAAGTTGGTGATATTGCCGTTCATAAAGATGCACCAGCTTTATTTAAAAAGTATTATAAAGATCCAGAAAAAACTGCGATGGCGTTCCGTGGTGATTACTACGTAACAGGTGACCAAGCAAAAATGGATGAAGACGGATATTTCTGGTTTGAAGGACGTAATGATGACATCATCATTAGCTCAGGGTATACAATTGGGCCATTTGAAGTAGAAGATGCATTAACAAAGCACCCAGCTGTTAAAGAGTGTGCAGTTGTTGCTAGTCCTGACGAAGTACGTGGTAATGTCGTAAAAGCGTTTATTGTGTTAAGAAATCCTGATATCGCAGGAGAAACTCTAATTAAGGAACTTCAAGAGCATGTTAAAACGTTAACAGCTCCTTACAAGTATCCACGTAAAGTAGATTTTGTTAGTGATCTACCAAAAACAATTTCAGGAAAAATTCGTCGTGTGGAATTAAGAAAGAAAGAACAAGAGCAAGCATTAAAAAGCTAATTGAATGAGTAAATTCATAATACCAATAAAATAGCTACATTAACATACCTAATGTGGCTAAATAAGCATTATGAAAACTTATAAATAAAAAGCAGACGGCACTTTTAAGTGTTAGTCTGCTTTTTTGTTACGGAGGCGCCTCCGCTTTTCTTTGTCCAGCTGCGGCGTCTAGGTCCTCGAAAACTTCAGACATCACTAGAAAAGGTAAAAAGCGCCTTTTTAGTGATGTCCTCCAGTTTTTTTCGGACCTACCCAAGGCGCCTCCGCTTTTCTTCCTTACAAAAAGGTTTTTTGGACTCTTTGGAAGAAGGAGTTGTCTTTTAGTTTTAACATTTTTACTTGTTTATCTGCTATGTTTACTTTTATATCGTGGCAATGTCTGATGCTTAATGCTTCGTTATCTGCACCGATAATTGGATGATCATTTCCATCTTGAACGACTTTTAATGTAAGAGTGCTATCACCACTCAAAATTAAAGGTGCTCCGAGAGTTCGATATTCGTTATTATTAAGTGATGATATTTCTGTTAATTGGATCGCTTTTAGTCGAGGGTCAACGACAGCGCCACCGAGAGATTTATTATAAGCCGTACTACCGGTAGGTGTAGAGGCGATTAATCCGTCTCCGCGGAAAGTTTCAAAATGCATATCATCGATGTATACATCAATGACAAATGTTCGAATAACGTTTGAGCGGATAGAGCATTCATTGAAACAATAAAAAGGTTTTTCGCCATTAACACTGACTTCGATGAGGTTGTTTTTTCTTACTTCCACTTGTTCATTTTTCATTGCTGCGACGATAGAATCGATATCGTTGAGTGTGAAATCAGTATAAAACCCAATATGATCTCCAGTATTAATTCCTAAGTATAAACAATCTTCTTGAAATTCGGTTTTACGAAGTGCTTGTAAAAACGTACCATCTCCGCCTATACTAATAATGATGTTTGCTTCTTGGTAGTTGGAAACGATATCGAAGTTATATTGTTTTGCTACCTCAATTAGGGGAGCTAATTTTTCTTCTACTTCGTTTGTTGGATGGTAATATAAAAAAACATTTCTACGATCAGCCATTTTCATCTCTCCTTCATCTTAAGTTGTACAAGGTTTGGTCATACTATCACTATTATTTCTTTATTATTTTAGGAAAATCCTGCTTATTTTATTTAATCATTTGAGTGAATTTCATAATTACCAAAAATGAGCCACTTCACGCAACTATATATTGATCTTTGTGGCGAGAATAATGAATTACGAAATTCATTAATTTTAAAAAAGAAAAGGAGTTGTTTTTTATGAGCAGTAAACGGTGGATTGCGCTTGGTTTAGCATTTGCACTTTTCCTTTTTTCAATTGGAATAAGTGCTATCAGCTCAACTGCCACTGGACAATGGACAGGTTTATTTGCAGTTGATGAAGAGGATGTTTGGGTCGAGAAAAAAGTTGAAAAGGGAAATGGTCAAGGGAAAATTGTTGTATTAAATGTAAATGGTGTTATTCAAGAGCGGTATGATGCACCTTCTCTCTTTGAAACAGTTACGTATAACCACAGAAATTTTATATCGAAGTTACGTCATGCAAGTGAAGATCATCTTGTCGATGGTATTATTATAAGAGTTAATTCACCGGGTGGTGGTGTCGTAGAAAGTGCTGAAATCCATGATTTAATTGTAGAAATACAAGAAGAATTTCGTAAACCTGTATACGTTTCAATGGCAAGTTTGGCGGCATCTGGAGGATATTATATAGCGGCACCAGCCGATAAAATATTTGCTAACGAAGCAACAATTACTGGCTCACTGGGTGTCATTATGCAAAGTATTAATATTAGTGAACTAGCTGAAAAATACGGGATTCGATCTGAAACGATAAAAAGTGGTGTACATAAAGATATAATGTCTCCGATGCGTGAAATGACAGACGAAGAAAGACAAATTTTACAATCTATTATTGATGATTCTTATGAGTCTTTTGTCGATGTCATTAGTAACGGTCGCCAGATGGAAAGAGAGAAAGTAATAACAATTGCTGATGGAAGAATTTATTCAGGTAAACAAGCCGTGGAATTAGGCCTCGTCGATGAGTTAGGAAATTTAGATCAAGCAATTGATGTTATGCGTGAAGAAATTGGCCGAGGAGAAATCGATGTCGTGAAATACGAGGCACGTTTTAGTTTCCCATCTTTTTTAACGATGACAACGCAAAATCTGATGTCACGTCATCAAGATCCACTTGGGTTAAATCAACTCGTTCGTCAAACGAATTCACCAACTTTAATGTATTTATATAAGGCAGATTAGGTGGTGAAAAATGATGGATGAAAAAACGAATAAAGAAGAGCAATTTAACCAAGACGAAAATGAAAAAACTGAATCAATCATTGTAGAAGAAAAGAAATATAAATTTGCCGGTTTTTGGATGAGGTTTTGGGCGTACTTGTTAGATTTAGTGATCGTTGCTAGTATTAACGGGATTATAGTGACTCCGTTAGTAGCGGTGACTAATATTAGAGAGATAAATTTTACTTTTATGACGCTCGAGGCGCTGTTGATCGCTATGATTACATTTCTATACTTTGTCCTATTAACAAAAAAATGGGGTCAAACGATAGGGAAAAGAGTCTTTGGTCTAAAGGTAATAAATAAGAAAGAGGGCGCGTTGACGTGGTCGTCAGTTGTTTTTCGTGAAGTTATTGGTCGCTATATTTTACAAGCATTTACAATAACGTACACACTATATCTAATTGTTGCCTTTCAAAAAGAAAAGCAAGGCCTACATGATATGGTTGGCGAAACGTATGTCATTCATGAAGAAATATAAATTTATGTAAGTTAATGAATTTCATCATTCATGATTCTCGCCACTAAGATCAATATATAGTTGCGTCAAAACCATTCGCAAACTATATATTGTGAGATGTGGCTCGTTTTGGGTAATGATGAAATTCACTCAAGTTAATGAATTTCATCATTCGATATTTTTGCCATTAAGTAACTATGTGTAGTTCGTTAAATCGTTGGCAACTACATACAGTGTGAAGTGGTAAATTTCGGTAATAACGAAATTCTCAAGTAGAATGAGGGAGCTGATGCTTCGTACATTCTACTTTTTTAAGTTTACATTGTTTATTTTCATTTATCCGGGGTGATAATGGTGAGAGAAGGGAGATTTTGACATGCATTGGATTTGGTGGGTAGTAATATCAATAACGTCTTTTCTCATATTGCTTCCGTTTGCAAAATTAAAAGTAAATTTAACTTATTTTCATGATCAAGATAATGATGAATTAAACGTAAAAATATCCACCTTTTTTGGCTTGGCATCATATAAAGTTAGTGTCCCCGTCTTAAAAGTAGATGAAAATTCAGCGTCAATTATAGTAGAAGAGGAACAACATTCGGCAGTTAGTGATAATGAAAAAACGAAAAAAATTACCCCGGAAATTATTATTCGTGATATTCGAAAAATAAAAGATTTTTTACGCCATGTTATTGGTTTTCATAAAATTGTAAAACGCTTTTTAAGAAAGATTTCCATTCATCATTTTTCATGGAAAAGCCGTTTTGGGGTTGGTGAAGCAGCTGCTACAGGAACATTAGTAGGCTCTGTTTGGGGAATTAAAGGAAGCACTTTAGGGGTAGTTTCTCATTATATGAAATTGAAAGCAGAACCGATTATTGAAGTTCAACCAACTTTTCAGCAACTTACATCTCATACGGAAGTTTCGTGTATGTTTTCCTTTCGGCTAGGGCATGCTATAGTCGCAGCATTACAAATCCTCAAACATTGGAAGAAAAGACCAAAGTTTGTTAGTGAAAATTTGTATGAGCAGAACGGTATTCAAAGTTAGGAGGGTATACTTTATGTCAGAACATCCAATTCAAGGCTTAATGAAAACAGCAATGGAAAATATAAAAGAAATGGTTGATGTAAATACCATTGTCGGAGATCCGGTGGAAACTCCCGATGGTAGTGTTATTATTCCCGTTTCTAAAGTAGGTTTTGGCTTTGCTGCTGGGGGAAGCCAGTTCGTAGTAGATAAGCCTGGTGAAACGAAAGAAACAGACCACCCTTTTGGTGGTGGTAGTGGTGGCGGTGTTTCAATAACCCCAATCGCATTTTTAATTGTTAATTCAACAGGGGTAAAAATGGTTCACTTAGATGAGAACACTCACCTTTATGAAAAATTAATGGATTTTGCTCCTCAAGTTGTCGAGAAAATTCAACAAATGATTAATGGAAATAAAAATCAAAACCAAAACCAAAACCAAGCAGGGCAGATGAATACGACAACAACGCCTCCACCAAAAAATGATTTAAATTTATAAGTATAAATTAGTCAGTATCTTTAAGAAGATCTTGAGAGATCTCTTAAAGGTACTGGCTTTTTTTATTGTCTAGCTCCAAGACACTTCACTGATATTGCTACAGTGCAAGTTTTGCGACGAGTAACCGCAGGAGCACGATTTGGAAGCCAAAAAGCGGCTTCTGTCAAAGGCCTTCCAGTGCCTTTCGCTCGTGACCAAGGCACTTGCGCTTTTCTTATAAGCATATTTCTTGAATATTTATTATTTTTTAACTATATTAACACTATATTCATGTTTAAAAAATAAGGAGGAATTTTGGAATGGCTAATATAACATTTAAGGGGAACCCAGTAACAATATTAGGGAAAGAACTAAAAGTAGGTGATGTAGCACCTGATTTTTCTGTTTTAGCAAATGACTTATCTCCATTTACTGTAGAAAATATTAAAGGGAACGTTACAATCATAAGTGTTGTTCCTTCTTTAGATACAGGAGTTTGTGATGCACAAACGAGAAGGTTTAATGAAGAGGCTGCCAGCCTTGATGGAGTAAGTGTTTTAACAATAAGTGTTGATTTACCATTCGCACAAAAACGTTGGTGTGGTGCTGCAGGGATTGATAAAGTTCAAACATTATCAGATCACCGAGATTTATCATTTGGAAAAGCGTACGGCCTTGTTATAGAAGAATTACGACTACTAGCTCGAGCAGTATTTGTTATCAATCAACAAGGTGAAGTGGCGTACGTAGAATATGTTTCTGAAGCGACAAACCATCCAGATTACGAAGCAGCACTAGCGGCAGCCAAGCAATTAGCTTAATATTGGAAGATCGTTAAACCATATAATGGGGGCGCAAAGCTTTAAGAAGTTTTGCGCTTTTTTTGTTTGTTAGTTGGTTTGTGGTTAGTTGGTAAGGAAAACACTTACTTTTACATGTTAAGTTAGAGGGTATCGATAAATCGTTATTAAGATTTTGTATGAAAAAAGGTAGGTGCTTTTGCGAACGAACGTCTGAAATTCGTCAGAAGGTCAAGGTGAAGTGAGGGAAAGCACCCGCCTTTTCCACATGAGATGTTGACTGATTAACGGCATGTGATTGTTTGTGGTTATTGTTTTCACCATTGAATGTATAACTTTCTACTCATAAAGGAATAAAAGATGATAGAATGAGAAGTTGAGAAAGGAGAGGAAGTATTTTGGAAAATAACGATAACTTTGAAGTTTTATTTTCGAACTTGGATGAGAGTGCACAGATCATTCAAAATGAAAGTGAGCTCACTTATTTAGAATCTTTAGTTTTTGCCGGGGAATGTCTTTTTGAAAATGAAGTTTCAAAACCGTTGAGCGAAATATGTAAAAAGAAAATAAAAAACGCGTTAGAAAATGTAGAACTAGAAAAATTATCTAAAGAACAAATTCGAAAAGCCTTTCAATTAGCGATTTTAAAAGGTATGAAAGAAGCTACTCAACCACATCATGCAATGACACCAGATGCCGTTGCCATTTTCATAAGTTATTTAGTTAATAAATTAACGGAGACAAAGGAAAGTTTTCGTATTTTAGACCCGGCTGTAGGGTCAGGGAACTTATTAACAGCCATTTTAAACCAAGCAAATAAACATGTTTCCAGTTTTGCGATTGAGCCTGATGAAACGTTGCTTCAGTTAGGCTATGTTAGTGCGAATTTGCAGCAACATCATATAGAATTTTTCCATCAAGATAGTTTAACGGAAATATTTATTGACCCTGTAGATATAATTGTTGCTGATTTGCCAATCGGGTACTATCCAAATGAAGAAGTGGCCAATAAATATGAATTAAAAGCTAAAGAGGGGATGTCGTACACGCATCACTTGATGATCGAACAATCATTAAATTATACGAAGTCAGGCGGATTTTTAATCTTTATGATTCCTAATTTTATGTTCGAATCTGATCAAGCGAAGCAACTTCATACATATCTAAAGGAACAAGCTCATATTTATGGTTTACTTCAATTACCGAAGTCGATGTTTAAAGAAGAAAAACATGCAAAAAGTATATTTATTATTAGGAAAAAAGGAGAAAATATAAAAGCTCCTAACCAAGCACTTTTAAGTGAATTACCATCATTTTCAAATAAACAAGCTTTAACGGAAATGATTAAAAGTATTAATCAATGGTTTGATGCACACTTAACAGAATAAATTCTAAAAGAGTGAGTAGCCTTTGGAGGTAAAAGCTCTTTTTGTTTGGAAAAACGGTTGGTTTGTTGTTTATTTTATTGGTTAGACTACGCCCTCCCATTAATTTTACAGTTTGGATGGTGACTGGGTCCCCGTCATACTTACCAGATTTTAAGTAAATAAATAACTCGGTCTCTTGGTAAGCTAAAATGAACGAGCATAATTTGTCCACACCACACGGACAAAATGGCAAATTGTCCACGAAAGGTGTCAGACACTAAGGGGTTTTTACTATTAGCACTATTGTAATACAGCGACAGCTTATATTATAGTACAGATTTTTCTGTATTATTATAAAACATTGATATATCAAGGGTGTTTTATTTTTTAATATTAACTGTTTCATAAAAATTCATGTAATTTTCAATAAAAATTGCTTTTTGCTATTGAAAAATAGTAATAACAATGTTTAAATAGAGAAGGTGAAAAATTCGATTTAGTTAAGGGGTATCCCTTATTTTAAAGGAGATGTAGGAAATGGCAAAAATTATGGCGATTAATGCGGGGAGTTCGTCATTAAAGTTTCAGCTTTTAGACATGCCAACTGAAACAGTTGTGACAAAAGGTATCGTTGAAAGAATTGGTTTAGGAGACGCAATTTTCCAAATTGAGGTGAAAGGTGAAAAGCAAAAAGAAACGCGCGAAATTACCGATCATTCTCAAGCTGTAAAAATATTATTAGATAAGTTAACAAATTTAGGAATCATTTCTTCTTTAGATGAAATAGAAGGAATTGGCCACCGTGTGGTTCATGGCGGTGAAAAGTTTAATGATTCTGTATTAATTACAGATGAAGTATTACAAGGGATCGAAGAGGTTTCTGAATTAGCTCCACTTCACAATCCAGCAAACATTGTTGGAATCAAATCATTTATGGAAGTATTACCCAATGTTCCAGCTGTAGCGGTATTTGACACAGCGTTTCATCAAACGATGCCGGAGCAATCTTTCTTATATAGTTTACCTTATGAGTATTATGAAGACTTTGGGATCCGTAAATATGGCTTCCATGGAACATCACATAAATATGTAAGTGAACGTGCAGCAGAATTACTAGGTAGACCAATCGAACAACTTCGTTTAATTTCTTGTCACCTTGGAAATGGCGCTAGTATTGCGGCAATTGAAGGCGGGAAATCGATTGATACATCAATGGGCTTTACACCACTTGCAGGGGTAACGATGGGAACACGTTCTGGAAACATTGACCCAGCGTTAATTCCTTACATTATGGATAAGACTGGACAAACTGCAACAGAAGTGTTAGATGTTCTAAATAAAAAGAGTGGAATGCTTGCTTTATCTGGTTTTTCAAGTGACTTGCGTGACATTGAAACTCAGGCAGAAGAAGGTAATGAAAGAGCAGAATTAGCGTTAGAAGTATTTACTTCACGTATCCATAAATATATCGGTTCTTATGCGTCTCGTATGCATGGCGTTGATGCTGTTATTTTCACAGCAGGAATTGGTGAAAACAGTGATGTCATTCGTGCTCGCGTCTTAAAAGGGCTAGAGTTTATGGGGATTTATTGGGATCCTTCATTAAACCAAGTACGAGGAAAAGAAGCATTCTTAAACTATCCACATTCTCCAGTAAAAGTGATAATCATTCCAACGAATGAAGAAGTTATGATTGCTAGAGATACGGTAAGATTAACAAATTAATTAACAAAGAGGCTGGGACAAAACAAAGTGTCAGACACCGCTAGACACTGAATATAGACATAAGATAAATCTTTACGTCTATATTTAGTAGGATCCACGTGGTGTCAGACACTTTTGTCCCAGCCTCTTTTCTATTGAAAAAAGCTAATATCAACATTCTTTAAAAAAGAACCTTATAAAATAATAGCAGGAAATTATGTATATCATGATGAATACATAACTTATTATATGCTTTTTTAGTGGGGAGTGACATAGATTGGGCTTAACAGGCAGAAAAAAGACTATATGGGAAGAAATTGAGAAGTGGGAGCAGTCATATTTTATCGATAGTGAAGCAAACCGATATTATTCATTAGAAGCTGATTTTAACAAAAGCGTTGAAACTTGGCGACCTGACTTACAAATAAAATTATTACAAATCGTTGATAGTATTATTTTCCATACACATACGATTGCTCAAAATAGTACTTATGACAAACAGATGACTGACAAAGTTTTAAACCTTGGAAGAGTTTTCGAAGCCAATGTTGAAAATATCTCAGATATGAAACGATTAACGATCGATCAACTTCGCTATATAAGTCAACAAAATTTAGCAAAGCAACGCTTAATTTCACTGACCCAAGGTGGGGTCAGCGGTTTTGGGGGAATTTTCTTTGTAGCACTTGACTTACCATTAATGTTAACGATCAATATGCGCTCAATTCACTTAACGGCACTGACCTACGGTTATGATTTAAATAAACCGTATGAACTGATGTTAGCTCTGAAGGTTTTTCATGTTGCAACATTACCAAAAACAATGCAAAAAGAAGGTTGGAAGCAGTTGTTACTAGAACTTGAAGCTTATGAAGATCAATGGTTATTATTCGATGAAAATAATATTGATAAATCGACAGCATGGCTTCAACAACCGATTAAACAGCTAGCTAAAGGAATGGCACTACTTCTTTTAAAAAAGAAATTAATCTACGGTTTGCCTATTTTCGGTATAACTGTCGGTGCGGCTTCCAATTACTTTTTAGCGAAACAAGTGTCAGAAATAGCCCATCGCTTTTACGAAAAGCGATATTTATTAGAAGAGACAGGTAGCGATTCCCTTCAATAAAGTGACAAGATGATGTAAACTATAGTTACGTATTGGGGGTGCTTAAGTTGTATTCATTCGAATTTGATGGGCGATTAGGAATAGAAATACCAGAGCTACAAAAAGATTGGGGAAAGTACGATAAAAAAACACAAGAAGAAATACTAATGAAATGGGAAAATATTAGAGGCAATATCCCTGATCGGGTAAGAGAGTTAGAACAAGAAATTAATCGAAAGCAAGCTTTATTAAATAATGAGAATGATTTTAAAAAATCATGTGAATTAAATCGAGAAATAGCAGAACTAGCTTCAACGATTAATGATCTTTGGTTATGGTTCCGCTCTCATGGAGAAGTCAGTGCTAAAATCCACCTTTGATAATTTACAATTCAAAATTCAAAATTAGCATATATAAATTTAAAAACACAATGAAATTAAAGTTCAATGTATGTAAAACCGACCAGGCAATTTATTTCAAAATTTTGAGTTTTGAATGATTGTAAAATGAAATTGGTAAAAATAAATTTAGTTTTCAGGTGCAATGCATCTTCGAAAAGAATTGAAGTAATTTTAATTTTAAATTGTAAATTTTAAATTATTACATCAACCGCCCTTTAATTGCTTATTCTATTAAGGTAGAAAGCGATGAGGGGTTTTTTTATGGAAAAAAATTATATTCATATAGATGGTTCTAAAATTTATTATGAGGATAGTGGTGGTAATAAAGAGGCACTAGTTTGTATTCACGGATTTATAAGCTCTTCATGGAGTTGGCACCCGTTAATAAACCAGTTAAAAAAACATTTTCGGGTGATTGCCTTTGATCTTCCTGGATTTGGTAAAACAAAAGCAGCTATTCACTATAAGTATACGTTAAGTCATTATGGAGAAACGACAATTGCATTAATAGAAAAATTAAATTTAAAAAAAGTTCATTTAGTAGGTCATTCGTTAGGTGGACAAATCGCTTTACAAGCAGTGAAGTTAAAGCCCAACTTTTTTGACAAGCTCTTTTTGATTGCAGCATCCGCTAAGCGAAGCAGACCCTTTTGGTTAGCTAGACTGTTATGTTATATCCCTTATATGGATGAGGCTGCGTACCAATTTTATTTTCAAGATGAAATTGTCGATGTTGCAGTTGCAAAAGTATTGTCAGGTGGTATGGGCTTAGAGGATACAGTTTTAAAACCGTATATCGATATGTGTAAAAAAAGAGAAGTTATTAAGGCTGTATTGAAGCTAGGAAAAGACCGTGAAGATGATATGAAGGAAGAAGAACTAAATAAGATTACTCATAAAACATATTTACTTTGGGGAAGAGAAGATCAAGTTGTCACATTAGAAGAAGGGATATTTCTAAAAGAAACTTTAAAAAATTCTACACTAGCAATTATCGAACATTGCGGACATTTACCGATGGAGGAGCATACGATATCAGTGTTACATCATCTTTATTCATTTTTTTGTCCGAACTTCTTGAATACTGGAGGAGATAAATTAATAAATATTTAGATTTTTTCATGAATATGTATTGCAAAAAGATTGGATTGTTGTTAAAGTAGTGAATATAAATTAAGTGACACTATATGAGAGTGCTTATAGCAAGCCTCTTTTATTTTTAAAAACGAATGTATATTTATAATAAAACAAGTATCAATATTCATAAGATGGGGGAATGAGTAATGAGTAAAAAGAAAATTGTATTAGCGTATTCAGGAGGGCTAGATACTTCTGTAGCTATAAAATGGTTAAGTGATCAAGGTTATGACGTAATTGCCGTATGTTTAGATGTTGGTGAAGGTAAGGATTTACAATTTATTAAGGAAAAAGCATTGAAAGTTGGGGCAATCCAATCTTACACAGTTGATGCGAAAAAGGAATATGCAGAACAATTCGTTCTACCTGCTTTACAAAGTCATGCAATGTACGAAGGAAAGTACCCGCTTGTTTCTGCGCTATCTCGTCCGTTAATTTCGAAAAAATTAGTGGAAATTGCCAATCAAGTTGGTGCAGATGCAATTGCTCATGGCTGTACAGGGAAAGGGAATGATCAAGTTCGTTTTGAAGTGTCGATTCAATCATTAAACCCTGATCTTGATGTTTTAGCACCAGTTCGTGAATGGGCGTGGAGTCGTGATGAGGAAATTGAATATGCAAAAAAACACAATATCCCAATTCCTGTTAACTTAGATAATCCATATTCTGTCGACCAAAATCTTTGGGGCAGAAGTAATGAATGTGGTATTTTAGAAGATCCTTGGGCAACACCACCTGAAGGAGCGTATGAATTAACAGCGCCTATAGAACAAACACCGGACGAAGCGGAATTTTTAGAAATTGGTTTTGAACAAGGCGTACCGAAAACGATTAACGGGAAAGCATATGAGCTTGATCAATTAATTTTAGAGCTTAACTTTATCGCTGGAAAACATGGTGTCGGGCGAATTGACCACGTAGAAAATCGTTTAGTGGGAATTAAATCTCGTGAAGTTTATGAGTGCCCTGGGGCAGTTACATTACTTAAAGCACATAAAGAACTAGAAGATTTAACATTAACGAAAGAAGTCGCTCATTTTAAGCCTGTGGTAGGAAAGAAGATTACGGAAATGATTTACGAAGGTCTTTGGTTCTCTCCATTAATGCCAGCGCTTCAAGCATTTTTACAAGAAACACAAAAAACGGTCACTGGAACTGTACGTGTGAAACTATTTAAAGGTCATGCAATAGTAGAAGGACGTAAATCAGAATTTTCATTATATGATGAAAAACTTGCAACATATACGAATGAAGATGAATTCGACCATAGTGCTGCTGTTGGATTTATTAAGCTTTGGGGCTTACCGACAAAAGTTCATAGCATGGTAACGAAGAAGGGAGTTAATCAACAGTGACTTCAAAGCTGTGGGGTGGACGTTTTACAAAAAGAGCAGAAAGTTGGGTCGATGCTTTTGGAGCATCGATCGACTTTGATAAACAATTAGTAAATGAGGATATTGAAGGTAGTATCGCTCATGTTAAAATGCTAGGGAAATGTGGCATTGTATCAAATGAAGAGGTAGAGAAAATTATCTCTGGCCTAAAAGTAATTAAAGAAAAGGCTACTGAAGGTAAGTTGCAATACAATGTCGAAAATGAAGATATTCATTTAAACATTGAAAAGTTTCTCATTGATGAGATTGGTGAAGTAGGTGGAAAACTCCACACAGGTAGGAGTAGGAATGATCAAGTCGCAACCGATATGCATTTATATTTACGAAACGAAGTAAAGGAAATTCTCGTTTCGATTAAAAATCTTCAAGAAGCGATATTTGAACAAAGTAAACAGCATGTTGAAACACTTATTCCAGGCTATACTCACTTGCAACGTGCGCAACCAGTTTCTTTTGCCCATCATTTAATGACGTATTTTTGGATGTTAGAGCGTGATTACGGTCGCTACGAAGATAGCGTAAAACGTATTAATATATCACCTCTAGGCGCAGGTGCTTTGGCAGGAACAACCTTCCCCATTAATCGTGAATATACGGCAGAATTATTAGGATTCGATGGAATTTATGAAAATAGTATGGATGCAGTAAGTGATCGTGATTTTATCGTTGAATTTTTAAGCAATTCTTCAGTGTTAATGATGCACTTATCAAGGCTTTGTGAAGAACTTATTCTTTGGTCGAGTCAAGAGTTTCAATTTGTAGAAATCGATGATGCTTTTGCAACAGGTAGTAGTATAATGCCGCAAAAGAAAAATCCAGATATGGCTGAATTGATCCGTGGAAAAACTGGTCGAGTTTATGGCAACCTCTTCAGCTTACTAACTGTTTTAAAAGGGCTTCCGTTAGCGTATAACAAAGATATGCAAGAAGATAAGGAAGGTATGTTTGATACAGTTCGTACTGTAAAAGGTAGCTTGCAAATTTTTGCAGGAATGATTGAAACTTTAAAAGTTCTTGGTGGAAATATGGAGAAAGCGACGAATGAAGATTTTTCTAATGCCACGGAATTAGCAGATTATCTTGCTTCTAAAGGGATGCCGTTCCGTGCTGCACATGAAGTTGTTGGAAAATTAGTGCTTTATTCAATTCAAAATGGAAAGTTTCTATTAGACTTATCGATGGAGGAGTTTAAAGAAGCGAGTGATTTGTTTGAAGAAGATATTTACCAAGTGCTTGAACCTAAAACTGTCGTTGCAAGAAGAAACAGTGCTGGTGGAACAGGGTTTGAGCAAGTAAAAGAAGCGTTAACTAAAGCTGGAGATGCTTTGAGTAAAAAAGTTTAAGAAAAAAGAGGCTGGGACAAAACAAAGTGTCAGACACCGCTAGACACCAAATATAGACATATGATAAACCTTTACGTCTATATTTAGTAGGATTTACGTGGTGTCAGACACTTTTGTCCCAGCCTCCTTTTCTTTCGATAATTTTAACTTTATTGATTACGTACAATTAATACATCGCAATTGGCACTTCTAGCAATATACTCTGATACACTTCCGATTAGTAATCGTTCAACAGTATTCAATCCAGTAGCACCAGTTATAATTAAATCTATCTCATACTTCTTAGAAATTTCTTTAGATATTCTAACCTTTGGTGACCCGAAATCTAATACTACTTCAGCTTCGATACCTTCTTTTTCGGCCTCTTCTTTGTATTCATTAAGCATGTCTTTTGCATATTCCTCTGCACGAGTTACGATAGCACGGTCATACTGCTCAACAGTAGCAAAACTTCTCGTATCAACGATGTGGGCAATGTAAATTTTTGCAGATTCCTTTTTTGCAACTTCAATTGCTTTTTTTAATGCCTTTTTAGCTTCTTTTGAGCCATCTACAGCTACAAGAATTTTAGAATAATTTTTTTCCATGGCATCTTCACCCCTCTTACAATTAATCATACCCATTAACACTTTAAGTATAACATGAAACGTTTACTGTAAAATTAATGTTTACCTCATAAACCATGAATGTTTGATGAATAATAGAGTTGAAAAAGGGGGTGAAAATTGATGAAGGATCAACAGCCTGGAAATATGATCTTTGATGAGGAAGGAGAAGCAATTGTTAGACAGCAATTGTTGGATTCTTATTATGACGGAACAACAGATAGTCATAAGAAGAATGATACTGATAATAAAGATAATAATTAAACGGAAATCCCCTTACCTTGGTACTTTTCATGCCAAGGTTTTTTAATGATTTTGTATGAGAAAGTTGGAAAAAATATTGAACATTTCTATGGTAAAGATGCGATGGGAGTGCAGTCATTTTTTGTAGGAAAAGAAGGTGGATGCTTTCGTGAACGAGCCTCCGAGATTCGATAGAAGGTCACAGCGAAGTGAGGGAAAGTGTCCACCTTTTCATTTTAGATGGTGCCCGGGTAATCGCCATGAGGGTTTTGTATAAAAAAAGGAAATCGCCCGACTTTTACATGCTTGTAATTATGAAAATAACTTAAGTATTAATAATAGTAATTACATATACATAAAGGGTAAAATAATAATAACGACGAACTTATTAATCAATATAAAATTTATCTTATAAGTTAGAATATATATTTGTGAAAACTTCTCTGAGAGGCTTAAACAATTCTAAATTTTGAATTTTAAATTATTAATTTAGTTTTGAGATACATTCACATTGCCGCTGAAGTATTTTTGAAAGTATAGAGAAGTCCTTAGCTCGTTTCAAAAATTCTATTAGTTTAGAAAGGGGAGCAGATATAATTGGAAAAAGTAGATGTTGTAATTATCGGTGGTG
This sequence comes from Anaerobacillus arseniciselenatis, assembly GCF_001865995.1. Taxonomy (GTDB): domain Bacteria; phylum Bacillota; class Bacilli; order Bacillales; family Anaerobacillaceae; genus Anaerobacillus; species Anaerobacillus arseniciselenatis. The sequence continues at coordinate 58,534 of NZ_MLQQ01000035.1, forward strand.
GTCCGGCGGGGATATCTGCTGCCCTTTGGTGTAAACGTCTTGATTTAAACCATGTTCTCTTTGAATCGAAACAGCAATTGGGTGGTCAGCTATTTCAAATTCATAATAGAATTATTGATTACCCTGGCGTTTTAGCCGATGACGGTCGACAAATGCAGCAGTTATTAGAGCAGCAAATAAAAACAATGGAATGTAACGTAAAGTTAGGTTGTTTAATTTTATTTATTGATTCGCTACAACAAAAATTAATTTATAAAGAAAATAGGAGCAAAAAAGAGCTTCATTACGAATATTTAATTTTTGCTACAGGATCGAAGCCGAAATCTTTAAATGTTCCAGGTGAAAAAGAAATGATCGAAAGAGGCGAAGTTTTCTCTGCAACCCGTGATCAACATAGATTGAAAGGGAAAGATGTTGCAATTGTAGGCGGAGGCGATCGTGCATTTGAAGGGGCTTTTCTTTTAGCAGAAGCAGGGGCAAATATTTACTTAATCCATCGTTCCACATATTTTCGTGCACGGGAAGCATATCAAAAACGAGTGTATATGAATAAAAATATCAAATTGTTAACTGATACGACAGTTTTAGCTATTAACGGCGAACAGAGTGTACAATCGCTCGATGTTATTCAACTTGAAGAAAAACGAAATATTGAAATAGATGCGATACTCGTTCGAATAGGAGTAGAGCCTAATATTGCTTTACTAAAAAACCAAGTAGAAACAGATGAAACTGGCTATATTATCGTAAATCAATTAGGTGAGACATCCGTACCGAGCATCTTTGCGGTAGGCGACGTTTGTACACGACCGACATATTCAAGTATATCTGCTTCTGTCGGTCAAGCAATGGTTGCAGTGAAACAAATTAGTGAACAGATAACTTCTTAGTGACGCTCAAAGCTGATCAAGTCCTCTCCGCTTTTCTTTGTATATTTTATCCATTTTTTACTAATAGTAATAATGAGGTGATATTTATGAAAAAGAAAATGACAATAGCTACTGCTTTGTTATTAAGTTGGTTATTCGTTTTGCCAATGCAAGTTAGTGCGCTAAATTTAATGGAAAGTTTCTTTTTAAAGATTACAATTGTTGAAAATGGTATTGAACACGAATGGGAGTACACAAGCCCTGGAAAATATGAATATGAAAAGGGAGAACAAGTCATAAAAACAGATGAGGCAAAAGTAGAGATGCAATCAATCGTTAAACTCCTTAATTTGTCTGAAAAAGCGAAAGTAGAAGAAATGGTTGACGTCCTACAGAAAGAACGCTACCCAACCCTAGAACGACTCGAAATTCGTTGGATGAACGGAGAAAGTAAACTTTATACGTGGGTGTGGGATAAAACTAATTAGTTATGAGTGAAGAGTTTTGAGTGGAGAGTTAGATGAAAGTATTGCTTCGAAGCATCACTTTCAAAACTCAAAACTCAAAACTCAAAACTCAAAACTCTAAACTATAGTTAACCCCTTCGGATACTTCGTTAAGCTTTCAAATCCATCTTTTGTAATGACGATATCATCTTCGATACGTACTCCGCCAACGTTAGGTACGTAAATACCTGGTTCTACTGTAAATACAGCCCCTTCTTGCAATAAATCATCGTTATTTTCACTCATTGAAGGAAATTCATGAACATCGATTCCGAGGCCGTGTCCAATGCGGTGTGGGAAGTAATCTCCGTACCCCGCTTCAGTAATATAGTTTCTTGCGGCTTTATCAATATCTCCAACTCTCGTACCTACTTTACAAATTGAAAATGCGGCGTTTTGTGCAGATAATACAGTTTCATAAATACGGCGTTGTTCATCGTTAATTTCTTGAAATGCAACAGTTCTAGTAATGTCAGAACAATAGCCGTCTAATACAACTCCAAGGTCAAATAAAACAAAATCGCCTCGGTTAATTTCGGTAATGCCTGGGTTCCCGTGTGGGTCAGCTGTCTTAGCTCCTGTTAGTACCATTGTTGAAAAAGACATCTCTCTAATACCTTTGCGTTTTAATTCGTATTCGATGAGCGCTAATATATCCATCTCAGTTTTACCTGATTTAATGGCATTTACACCAACTTCAACTCCAAAGTCTGCTAGTTCTGCTGCCTGTTTTAATAACGCTAATTCTTGGTCATCTTTAATTAAGCGTAATGAATTTAGTTTTTCTTCGACTGAAACAAATTTTGCTTCGTTATAAATTTTGTTTAACGCATTTGCACGTAAATACGAAATGTGTTCTTCTTCGATTGCGATCTTTTGTCCTCCTTGCCCCTTTTTATTTAAATAATTTTTTATTAGCTCCCAATAATTATCTGAATCGCTGTAACTAACAATGTCATATTCCCATCCGGCAGCTTTTGCTTGTGGTTTTTCCATATTTGGACATACCATAACAGGTTCACCGTTAGGAAATACGAAAATACCGATTAACCGTTCATGTGGCTCAGAGTAAAATCCAGATAAATAAAATACATTTGCCTTTGTTTGTACAAAAGCGAAATCGATATTTTGTTCACTAAGCCAATTACTCAATTGCGTTAAACGTTGATTCATGAGATCACTTCCTAGTTTAGTTTTTTATGTATGTGAGTGAATTTCATAATTACCTAAATTAAACCATATCAAATTATGTGTAGTTGCCAACGTTTTAACGCAACTACATATAATTACTTAATGGAGAGAATATTGAATTATGAAATTCATTATTATCAATGAATTTCATAATGGATTATTTCCGCCACACCCTGCAATAGATAGTTGCGTCAAAACCATTCGCAAACTATATACTGCATAGTGTGGCTCATTTTTGGTGATTATGAAATTCATTCATATATAGACTTTATCATTTTTAAAGGAAATTGTTAATTAAATAAGTCGTGAATTATAAGAAAATGGCTTGACGAGAGATTGTCATGAACCATTTGTATGAAAAAATAACGAGTAATTTCCTGAACGAGCCTCTAAAATTCGCTAGAAGTTTACAGTGAAGAGAAGGAAATTGCTCGTTCTTTTACATATTAGATGGTAACGATAAGATCGTTATGAACATTTGTATGAAAAAAGGCGAAAAATAAGAAGGAATTTTACAGTTTTAAATCGTAATTGATTGTGTATAAAGGAAAGTGAATTAAATTAGAGGAGTGATAGGATGAAACTAACATATCATGGACATTCTGTAGTACTAATTGAGGCAAATGGCAAAAAAATTATCATTGACCCGTTTATTACAGGTAATGGACAAACAACGTTAAATGCTGAGGAACTTAAGGTTGATGTGATTCTTCTTACTCATGGTCATAACGATCATGTTGGAGATACGGTTCAACTAGCTAAAAAAAATGATGCTACCGTTGTCGCCCCGTTTGAACTTGCTACATTTTTAGGCTGGAAAGGAGTAAATGTTCATCCGATGCATATTGGTGGTGCGCATCAGTTTGATTTTGGAACTGTCAAATTAACTCAAGCCTTCCATGGCTCCGCTTATGTCGAAGAAGAAAATCAAAAAATCGTCTATACAGGCATGCCGGCAGGAATTTTATTTACAGCAGAAGAAAAAACGATATACCATGCAGGGGATACAGCGCTGTTTTCAGATATGAAAGTCATTGGTGAACGAAACAATGTGGATGTTGCCTTCCTACCAATCGGAGATAATTTTACAATGGGTCCCGAAGACGCTGCCGTGGCTGCTTCATGGTTAAAAGCTAGAAAGGTAGTACCAATCCATTACAATACCTTCCCAGTCATCGAGCAAGATCCGAAAGCATTTGTTGCCATGCTTGAATCTGGAATTGAAGGGAAAGTATTAAGTTCAGGTGTGACATTTAATCTTTAAAATATAAGAATTAAAAAGAACTCATAAGAACGGGTTAGAAACTAACTATTCTTTGAGTTCTTTTTTTGTTAAATATTTTTCCGTTTCGCAACGATAACTTTCCCAGCGCTTTAAATTTAATTCACAAAAACAAATTCATCTTTCAAAAAACAGTGCATATAATCTAGTAAGACAACCTATCTAGGAGGAGTATATATGCGAAGGAAACGTTTATTTTTATGCTTATTACTTGGGATTGCAATTGTTTTTTATGGTGTCCCTTATTTAAATTTTCAAGGAGATTTAAAAACGGTTATTTTTTCGATCACTTGGGTTTTGTTTGCTCTTGCTGCTATTAGTGGTAATTTAATCGCATTACTTTATGGAAAAAGAGTCAACCGTCGTGCTACAACAACTAAACAAATTTTTAAACAACAAAAGAAACAAAAAGTACGACAATATGGTTAATTGCCTTGAAGTCAAGCTCTGACATCGCTATAATTGTATTAGTACAGAGACGGTTCTTAATGAACACAGAGAGAGTGGGGAGAGCTTGATGACAAAGCACGAACAAATATTGCAACATATTCAGTCCCTAGAGGTAGGTCATAAAATTTCAGTAAGACAAATTGCCAAAGCATTAACTGTTAGTGAAGGAACGGCTTATAGAGCGATAAAAGATGCCGAAAATCAAGGGCTAGTTAGCACGATTGAGCGAGTTGGGACAATTAGAATTGAAAAAAAACAAAAAGAAAACATTGAGAAGTTGACGTTTGCTGAGGTTGTCAATATTGTTGATGGACAAGTTCTAGGGGGAAGAGATGGTTTATACAAAACGTTAAGTAAATTTGTCATTGGTGCGATGAAAGCTGAAGCAATGATGCGTTACGTTGAACCAGGGAACTTATTAATTGTAGGTAACCGAGAACAAGTGCATAAACTCGCACTTGAAAATGGCGCAGCCGTTTTAATTACAGGGGGCTTCGATTCCTCAGATGAAGTTAAGCGCTTAGCAGACCAAATAGAATTACCAATAATATCAACAACGTACGATACATTTACAGTAGCAACGATGATCAACCGGGCCATATATGATCAATTAATTAAAAAGGAAATTATATTAGTTGAAGATATTTTTATCAAACTTGAAAAAACATACTATTTAAAAACAACTGACCAAGTAGAAGAGTGGTTTATGTTAAATGAAAAGACGGGTCACAGCCGTTATCCAGTAATTGATGGAAATATGAAACTTCAAGGAATGATTACTTCTAAAGATATCATGGGAATTGAGCGAGAGGTTGAAATTGAAAAAGTAATGACTAAAAGTCCAATTTCCGTAAACGTACAAACTTCTGTTGCGTCTGCGGCGCATTTAATGGTGTGGGAAGGAATTGAGCAGCTTCCTGTCGTTGATCATTATAAAAAACTTGTCGGGGTCCTCAGTAGGCAAGATGTTCTAAAAGCATTGCAGACGAACCAAAGGCAACCACATATTGGAGAAACGATTGAAGATCTAGTAACGAGTCGGTTTGAAGATGCTTCGGTGGGGAATGAAACTTGTTATCGTTGTGAAGTTACACCACAAATGACGAACCATTTAGGAACGGTTTCATATGGTGTATTTACCACTCTTGTAACCGAGGCCGGAAGTCGCGTTTTACGCCTTCATAAAAAAGGTGACCTCGTCGTTGAAAATATTACGCTTTATTTTATTAAGCCAGTTCAAATAGAGAGCATGATCGAAATCCATCCAAGAGTATTAGAAATTGGTCGTAAATTTGGTAAAGTAGATGTGGAAATCTTTCATGATGGTAATATAGTAGGGAAAGCATTATTAATGGCACAAATTATAGATCGTTAATTTTATTATAGACCGAAATGATGATAAACGAAGAACGCCTTTGTCACTAGTCATGGACAAAGGCGTATTTTAACAATGATTACTTATTAATTAGGGCTTGGTGAGATGTCGTTTCTAAGCTTTAGCTTCTTCAATTGCTAATGGTAAGTAATATTTATATGCTTTATAGCCGAAGTAAATATTAGCGCCACCAAGGAAAATAAAAGTGAATCCAACAGCAACAGAAACATTCGTTGGAAATCTAAGTTGATTTAAACCAAAAGCTACTAAAAACACACCGATAGCGATATTTCCTTTAGTTGAAATCCATTTCTTCTCAATCGGAGCTTTAGTACGAAAATATTTTACTTTGAAAAATATATAAAATACGACAGAAATGATAATTATACTAGTTGTTATCAACATTAACACCCCTAAAAAAATTTTACATCGTTATTGTAACGTGAAATGATGAGAAAAGCTAATAAGACGCAAACGATACATAAGAAAAATGTAAAAGAATTTGTCATTAAAGGAGCATGAAAAAATGAAACAAAAAATAATTGAAACGATTGAAAGTTATGATCAAATTATTATTCACCGACACGTTCGTCCAGACCCAGATGCATTAGGGGCTCAAGCTGGTTTGGCCCAACTAATAAAAGAACATTATCCTGAGAAAAACGTATATACAGTTGGCGATGAAGAGGCATCACTTCAATTTATTAATAAAATGGATGAAATAAAAGACGAACAATTTAGTGGAGCGTTAATTATTATTTGTGACACTGCAAATACGGAACGAATAAGTGATGAAAGGTATGTAAAAGGTGACAAAATAATAAAGATCGATCATCATCCGAATGAAGATCCGTACGGGGATGTTATTTGGGTGGATACTAGTGCGAGCTCTGTTAGTGAAATGATTTATGAGCTATTTGAAACGTGGCAAGAATTGAAAGGTATGCAAATGACTAAAGAGGTAGCTCGTAGTTTATTTGTCGGTATTGTTGGAGATACAGGTAGGTTTAGGTATCCAAATACGACCGAGCGAACATTTCGCTATGCTGCCGAATTAATGAAACAACCATTCTCTCCTGTTGAGTTATATGAAAAAATGGAAAATAAAAGCTTAAATATGGCTAGACTCGAAGGCTATATTTTAAATAATTTTAAATATCTTGAGAACGGCGTAGGTACGATTAACTTATCAAACGACTTACTTCAAGAGTACGGAATAACGACGAGCGAAGCCTCTAAGTTAGTTAATACGTTTTCTGATGTAGAAGGGTTAAAAGCATGGGTGTTTTTCGTAGAAGAACCCGACCAGTTAATTCGTGTTCGCCTTCGTTCGAAAGGGCCAACCATTAATGGCTTAGCACAAAATTTTAATGGTGGGGGACACCCGTTAGCTGCCGGGGCATCGGTTCATTCCTGGGAAGAGGCGAAGCTTGTTTTAAATGAGCTACAGCAAATATGCAAAAATCATAAGGTATAAATGAAAGTACTTAAAAAGTAATGTAAAGGGCTATCCCAATAGCAGTGTCAGACACCGTTAGTCGGCAAATATAGACGAATTATAAATGTAATATGTTTATATTTAGAAAGTTTGTTCTACATGGTGTCAGACACTTATGGGATAGTCCCTACATTACTTTTTTTTGTGGGATAAACCAATAACCTAAATTTGTCGCATCCTCAAACACTGGGATCCCGCTTTTCGCTAATTCTTTTTTAATGTATGAGGCAACTTCTTGGGAATCAGTAAAGGCGGAGTATCCTGCTTTAATTCGCTCTACTTTTAGTCTCGCGAGTTTTCTACGGCTAATAATCATCTTAAAAACTCCTCCTTTATCAATATAGTATTTTGCTTCTTTATCATTATATAGTAATTCGTAAAAAAGGTAGCTTGTTCATTACAATTTTTCGGAAATTTGTTAGATTTTAATATTTGTTAATTTAATGAGTTTCACTCAATTAGCGAGACGGATTTCTACGAATACTTCTAATGTTGTATATGCCCAGACATCCTTTACTGTTACTTGATATTTCTTGTCGTTAACTTCGTATGTAGTATTTTCTAACGTTTGATATAAGAGCTCTTTCGTATTAGCAACAGTTTCAATGTTTTTATTTTTTATTGCTTTAAGCTCGTTTTCAACTTTGCTACGAAGTTCGTGGATCGACAATTCACTTAGTTTTAATTCTTTATCATTTTTAAAATATACCTTTATTTCTTGAATCGTTAGCTTTCTTTGGTTTTCTTTGTTTAGTTCATCTTGATCACTTCTTAAAATTTCGATTGTATCTTTTTGATCGTTTATTGTTATTTCTTGTTTTTTAATTTCATTAACTAATTTTTCTTGCACAATTCCAAATTGGTAGATGAAAAAGAACCAACCGATTAACATCCCGATAATCATCCCAGAGAAAAATCGTTGCCATCCTGGTTTTTTATAGTAAGGTGGAATTCTCATCATTGCAAATTAGGCCTCCTGAGTCATCCATTGGATTAGCACACCGCCTGAGTGGGCTCCTGATAATGCAACGAAAATCATAAATAATGTTTTCGCAATATCGATATGGGAACCATCATAAATCCCGCGTTCGATACTATAAATCGCATCAAAAGTTCCGCCAATGGCTGCGACTAATGCCCATATTTTTAAACCTGCTGCAAGGTCACTTATTGTAGAAAGAGGTGGCTTACCAATAAGAAAAGCTCCAATACCACCAATGATCGCACCACCAATAACGACTCCGAAAGCAACAAAGAAATTCATAACTAACGTTGCGATAAATTCTTTATCCATATATGTCTCTCCTCTAATTAATATAAAATTAAAAATGTGAAATTGTAAAAAAAAGAAGCTTCGTAGTATCTCTTAAAGAGACAACTATAAATTATAAATTTGAATATAAAATTCCAATACTAATATTTATGGGACAAAGCACTGTGATATTCTTATGTTTTAAATTAACTCGCTTTTCATGTAAAATAAACAATAGATAAGGATCGTATGTTCTGAAAAAGAGGGGGGAACTGTAGTGGGGTTTGCTCATTTACATATCAATACGGAATATAGCCTTTTAAAAAGTGCAGCAAAAATTGATACACTTGTCCAAAGAGCTAAAGAACTACAATTTTCTGCCCTAGCCATTACGGACCAAAATGTAATGTATGGAGTTATACCTTTTTATAAAGCGTGTAAAAACGCTGGTATCAAACCGATTATTGGTCTTGAACTTTCAGTAGTAGGGGATGACGGTAGAGAAACAAGGTTGATATTATTAGCTAAAACATTAAAAGGATATCAAAACTTACTGAAACTAAGTAGTGTCGCTCAAATCTTACCAACGACTAATACGAAACAAGTTCAGAAAAAGCATTTATTCGCCTATTGTGAAGATCTCATTGCCATTAGTTCGCCATATAAAGGAGAAATTCAACAACTGTTAGCCGAAGGTTCAACACAGTTAGCGATAAAAAAAGTAAAAGAATATGAACTGTCCTTTCCTTCTAACTTTTATGTGGGAATTCAAGATCATTTTTTAGCGGAAGAAAAGGAACTAAATTTACAATTACTTCAGCTATCAAAAAAACAAGAGCTTAAATTAGTGGCTACGAATCAAGTGATGTATGTCGACAAAAAAGATGCAATTGCACATAAATGTTTATTAGCTATTGACGAAGGTACAACATTAAAAGAGCTAAAAAGTGCTTTTAGTACTGAAGAATATTACTTAAAGTCAAAAGAAGACATGTACGAATTGTTCAAACATGTACCACAAAGCATAGCGAATGCTGAATTTATTGCAAATAGTTGTAACGTTGAAATAAGTTTCGGGGGGCAAACATTACCTAAATATCCATTGCCAGAGGATGAACATGCGAAACAAACATTAGAAAAAATATGTTATCAAGGGTTAAAACAACGGTATAACCATATCTCTAATGATATTGAAGCAAGGCTACGCTATGAGCTTGAAGTTATTGACAAGATGAACTTTAACGACTATTTCTTAATTGTCTGGGACTTTATGAAATTTGCCCATGATCACCAAATGGTTACAGGTCCTGGTCGTGGTTCGGCGGCTGGGTCGCTTGTCGCATACGTATTAAATATTACAAATGTTGATCCGATAAAGTATGACTTATTATTTGAAAGGTTTTTAAACCCTGAACGTATTACGATGCCAGATATTGATATCGATTTTCCGGATACAAGACGTGAAGAAGTGATTCAATATGTTTTTGAAAAATACGGGAAAAATCATGTCGCCCAAATTATTACGTTCGGAACATTAGCGGCAAAGGCAGCCTTAAGAGACGTGGGCAAAGTCATTGGTATTCCTTTAAAAAAGATTGATGTAGTTGCTAAGCAAATTACCTCGAGACCTAATATTACAATTGAGGAAGTTGTTCGAGAAACTCCTTCGTTAAAATCACAAATTAAAGCTGATGAAGAAGTGAAAAATTGGTTTCAACTTGCCAAAAGAGTAGAAGGAATTCCCCGTCACGCCTCCACCCACGCGGCTGGTATTGTTATTAGCGAACAACCTTTAACGAACAATGTTCCATTACAAGAGGGGCATTACGATGTATTGTTAACCCAATATCCGATGAACACGTTAGAAGAACTCGGTTTATTAAAGATGGATTTCCTTGGTTTAAGGAATCTATCGTTTATTGAAGAAATTATTAATCACATTGTTCAAGACGAAGATAAGAGAATTGATCTGAATCGAATTCCCTTTAACGATGAAAAAACATTTCAATTGTTAAGCAAAGGTGATACGACAGGAGTGTTTCAGCTTGAATCCCCAGGAATGAAACGAGTTCTTTCCGACTTGAAGCCGACTGAGTTTGAAGATATTGTTGCAGTCAATGCCTTGTATCGACCAGGGCCGATGGAGAACATCCCTTTATACATTGCTGGAAAACATAAAAAAAGAAAAGTTTCTTATGTTCATGAAGATTTAAAGCCGATTCTAGAAAAAACGTATGGAGTGATCGTATACCAAGAACAGATTATGCAAATTGCCTCTAAATTAGCGGGGTTTTCACTCGGAGAAGCAGATATATTACGAAGAGCAGTCAGTAAGAAGAAGTTAGATACGTTAGAAGGGGAGCGCTCGAAGTTTGTGAGCGGGTGTCTAGCACGTGGCTATGCTCAAAATGTCGCTACCGACGTTTATGACTTAATCGTTCGTTTTGCCAATTACGGATTTAACCGCAGTCACTCAGTCGCGTATAGCGTGATTGCTTATCAACTTGCTTATTTAAAAGCGAATTATCCAACTGCTTTCTTTGCTGCTCTTTTATCGAATGCAATCGGTGGACAGCAAAAAGTTAAACAATACATGGTTGATGCAAAGCAAAGAGGTATCGATGTGCTAAAGCCATCGATCAATAATAGTGCAGCTTATTTTACGATTGCCGAAAATAAGAAAATAAATTTTGGGTTAGCGTCACTAAAAAATGTCGGGGCAAAAGTGATTGAAGAAATTGTTTTAGAAAGAAACAAGAAAGGCCCCTTTAAAGATATCTTTGAGTTTTGTGCGCGTATGAAAAGTAAACAAATGAATCGTCGAACACTAGAGGCATTAGTAGCAGCAGGGTGCTTTGATGAATTAGGACACCATAGGGCGGGTTTACTAGCTACGTTAGATTATGCGCTAGAGTATGGTGAAAAAGTAAAAGAAATCGATGAAAATGGGCAAACAGCTCTTTTCAAAGATGAAATTGTAAAACCAAGTTTTGTTCAAGTTCCTCCGTTTAAAGAACCTGAAAAGCTATATTTCGAGAAGGAAGTGTTAGGGTTTTATGTTTCAAGCCATCCGATTGAAGGTTATTTGGATGTACTTGAATCTCACCAAAGAACTAAAGTGTCAAGTGCACTTTTAGATGAAGAGAAAAGTGCTGTCCGTCTCGGAGGTCTAGTTGAAAGTGTCAGAGTCATAAAAACGAAAAAGGGCGAACAAATGGCTTTTTTAAAGATAAGTGATGAAAGTGGCGAGATCGATATTACTGTCTTTCCAAAAATTTATCGTGAATATTACCAAACTATAAATGAAGGTGCATTAATTTTTCTTGTCGGTAGACTAGAATTATCAAAAGGCCGGAAACAACTGATCGCCGAAAAGTTAACGGATGTTAAAGAAGTTAAGAAAAAACCAGCTGATAAGCAACAAATCTTATATTTAAAAATTACTCAAAGTCACGCTTCTAATGAACAATTATCTCAACTGAAAAATATTCTGAAAAAATATTCAGGTCAGATAAAGGTTATACTATTTTATGAGGCTGAACGTAGGTATATTGAGTTATCTGATGACTTTAGCGTAAGTGGGTCAAACCAATGCTTAGAGGCGTTATGTAACATATTAGGAAAACAAAATGTTGTAATAAAAAGTTAACTAACACTGTACACGAAGGAAACATCTGTTATAATAAAAGAGAAAGAGTGGTCAGACCACTTTTTTACCAGGTTATTAATCACTATTAGGGGAGAGTGGAGTATTATGGCAACATTAAGAGAAGAAGCATTACATATGCATCGAGTAAACAAAGGGAAGTTAGAAACTGTTTCAAAAGTTCCTGTACGCAATGCGCAAGATTTAAGTTTAGCTTACTCACCAGGAGTAGCAGAGCCGTGTAAAGAAATTCATGATGATGTTAGCAATGTTTTTGAGTACACGATGAAAGGAAACATGGTTGCCGTTGTTTCTGATGGTACAGCTGTACTTGGTTTAGGAAATATTGGACCAGAAGCGGCGCTTCCAGTTATGGAAGGAAAGTCACTATTATTTAAATCATTTGCTGGAGTAGATTCTTTCCCAATTTGTTTAGCAACAACTGATGTTGAGAAAATTATTGAAACTGTAAAGCTTCTTGAGCCAACTTTCGGTGGAATTAACCTAGAAGATATTGCTGCGCCAAATTGTTTCGTTATTGAAGAGCGCTTAAAGAAAGAATGTAATATCCCTATTTTCCATGATGATCAACATGGAACTGCAATTGTAACTGCAGCTGGATTATTAAATGCATTAAAATTAACAGGAAAATCAATTTCAGAAGTTAAAGTAGTAGCAAACGGTGCTGGTGCGGCTGGGATTGCTTGTGTTAAGTTAATGCAACGTATGGGTGTAAAAGATGTAATTCTTTGTGATACAAAAGGTGCAATTTATGAAGGTCGTCCGGTTGGTATGAACCCAATTAAAGATGAAATTGCTAAAGTAACGAACCGTGAAAAACTACAAGGTTCCCTAGAAGATGTGATTAAAGGAACAGATGTATTCGTAGGTGTATCTGTTGAAGGTGCATTAACGAAAGAAATGGTTCAAACGATGAATGCAGATCCGATTATTTTCCCTATGGCTAATCCGGTTCCTGAGATTATGCCTGAAGATGCAAAAGAAGCAGGAGCTAGTGTAATTGGTACTGGACGTTCAGACTTTCCGAACCAAATTAACAATGTTTTAGCATTCCCTGGTATTTTCCGTGGTGCTCTAGATGTTCACGCTACAACAATTAACGAAGAGATGAAGATTGCAGCGGTTGAAGCAATTGCCAGCTTAGTATCAGATGATGAACTTCATGCTGATTATGTTGTCCCTGCGCCGTTCGATCCACGAGTTGCGCCAGCTGTAGCTAAAGGAGTAGCAAAAGCGGCAATGGAAACAGGAGTAGCTAGACGCGAAGTAAATCCTGACGACATAGAAGCAAAAACAAGAAAACTTACTAATATTGAGTAGTAGTTAAGAATTAAGAGTTAAGAGTTGAATGTGAATAATTCACATACTATAGATTGACTTCGAAGCAATACCCACACCAACTCAAAACTCAAATTTCAAACTATACAATTAAAAAAAATTAAACATAAAAAAATACTGAGTTCGGAGTCGAGAGTTCCTACCACATATTTCTGCATTGTTAAAAACTCTATACTCTGAACTCTATCTAATTTTAGAGAGAAAAGGTGGTGATTATTGTGTCATCACAGCAGGATAAGGTATATATTGAAATTATCCGTGAATTAAACCACATCATTCAAGAAGATAACTTAAAAGCTGGAGACAAGCTTCCATCTGAAAGGGAATTATCAGAACGCTTAAATGTTGGTCGTTCCTCGGTTAGAGAAGCATTAAGATCTTTAGAGTTACTAGATTTAATAGAAACCCGTCGCGGTGAAGGGACATTTATAAAAACGGTTGGTGGGCATCGTCTAGTCGAAGTGCTAGCGAGCTTTTTTTTAAGAGAAAAAAAGGCAAAAAGTGATTTAGCTGAGACGAGAAAGATTGTTGAAGTCGAAGCTTTAAGGCTTGCATGTGAAAGAATTGATGAAGAGCAATTGAAAAGACTCGCAGAACTCATCGAAAAATCTAAGATTAGTTGGCAACAGGGGTGCTTTCCGGTAGAAGAAGATTATTCTTTTCATAAAACGATTGTTGAAGCTTGTCAAAATCGGCTACTTCTTAATATATGGATTTCACTTGTTGAGTATAGTAAGGTTGCATTAAGGGAATCCTTGTCAAGGGAAGGTAGACCAGAGCAATCAATTGCAGAACATGAAAAAATATATGTCGCTCTACAAAATAGAAATGAAGAATGTGCCATTAATGCATTGAAGAATCATCTCAAAAATAGTCGTTTTTAAAGGGAATTTGCAACTATTCGTTGTAGAGTTTTCCTTGAATCTGTTGAATTTTATATGGTATGCTTTATGCAAAATTGTCCACAAGAGAGGTGTTACTATGTTAAAGGATTTATTCTCTAAGAAAAAGAAATATGCTACGATCCCATCGGATCAAGCAAAAATGGACGTTCCAGAAGGTTTAATGACGAAATGTCCTAGTTGTAAAACGATTATGTATACAAAAGAACTAAAGAAAAATTTATATGTTTGTGACTCTTGTGGTTATCATCATCGTATGACAGCTCATGAAAGAATAGATACCTTAGTTGATGAAGGAAGTTTTAAGGAATTTAATAGTAATATGATTTCGCAAGATCCGTTATCATTCCCTACGTATGTTGAAAAAACCAATAAAGATCGTGAGAAAACAGGGTTAAACGAAGCGATTGTCACTGGACAAGCTGAAATGGAAAACATGCCAGTTGTGATTGCGGTAATGGATGCTAGGTTTAGAATGGGAAGTATGGGGTCAGTTGTAGGTGAAAAAATTACGAGAGCTATTGAGAAGGCAATTGAATTAAAAGCACCTTTCATTCTTTTTTCAGCATCAGGTGGTGCGAGAATGCAAGAAGGGGTACTTAGTTTAATGCAAATGGCAAAGACAAGTGCGGCACTAAAGAAGTTAAGTAATCATGGAGGATTATTTATTTCGATAATGACTCATCCAACAACTGGGGGGGTTTCTGCAAGTTTTGCTTCTTTAGGTGATTATAATTTTGCTGAACCTGGTGCGTTAATAGGCTTTGCTGGTAGAAGGATTATTGAACAAACGATTCGCCAAGACTTGCCAGACGATTTCCAAACAGCAGAATTTCTATTAAAACATGGCCAATTAGATAAAGTAATCTCACGATTAGATATGAAAGATACATTAACCACGATTTTAGATATTCATCGTGAAGTTTTGTCATAAAAAGGAGGTGTCTAGTGATGGCAAATGAATTACCTTTTGAAAAACCTATAATAGAATTAAAAACAAAGATTGAGGAATTGAAAAAATTCACAGAAGAAAAGGGTATTGACTTAACTGGAGAAATTACAAAGTTAGAGGAGCGCTTAGAGCAGCTTGAAAATGATATATACGGCAACATACAACCGTGGGATCGAGTACAAATTGCCCGCCATAGTGAAAGGCCAACAACATTAGACTATATTTCACATTTGTTTACTGACTTCATAGAATTACATGGTGACAGGTACTATGGTGATGACGAGGCGATTGTAGCGGGGATTGCAAAATTCCAAGGTACAGCTGTCACAGTTATAGGTCATCAGCGTGGTAAAGATACGAAGGAGAATATTCGCCGTAATTTTGGAATGCCGCATCCAGAAGGGTATCGTAAAGCTTTACGCCTTATGAAACAAGCAGAAAAGTTTCACAGACCGATTATTTGCTTTATCGATACAAAAGGGGCGTATCCTGGAAAGGCAGCAGAAGAAAGAGGACAGAGTGAAGCGATTGCTAAAAACTTATTAGAAATGGCTGGAATTACTGTTCCGATTATTTGTATTGTTATCGGTGAAGGTGGCAGTGGCGGAGCATTAGCGTTAGGTGTTGGAAATTATATTCACATGTTAGAAAATTCTACATATTCAGTGATTTCACCAGAAGGAGCAGCTGCGTTATTATGGAAAGATGCAAGCTTAGCAAAGCGAGCAGCTGAAACAATGCGGATTACTGCACCTGATTTAAAAGAACTTAACGTAATTGATGAGATTATTCCAGAAGTAAGAGGAGGAGCACATCGTGACATCGAAAAACAAGCTGTTGCGATTGAAAAAGTGCTCGAAAAATCGTTAGCTGATCTATCGGAATTTTCTGAAAATGAACTAATCGAGCATCGTTACGAAAAATTTAAAAAAATTGGTGAGTATGGCCTTGTAAACGATACCATCACTATAAAATAAGGAATTTGCTTTCTCTAAATATAGAGAAGGCTTTTTGTTTGTCCATTTTACTATATTGTTTTTCTTAAACAGAAGTGGTATTTTAATACGAGTGATGAAAATACTAGTAATAGTGTTTAGAAATCTAATGAATGGTTTTATGATAATTAGTAAATTAACTAATACTAGGATATGTTTAAATTTGTGATGAGGTGAACTTAAAAAATGAAACGAATCGGCGTATTAACTAGTGGAGGAGATTCTCCTGGAATGAATGCGGCAATTCGAGCGGTTGTTCGAAAAGCTATTTATCACGATGTGGAAATATTCGGAGTTTATTACGGATATGCAGGTCTAATTTCAGGTCAAATTGAGAAACTTGAAATCGGCTCAGTAGGTGATATTATTCACCGTGGTGGGACGATGCTTTACACGGCACGTTGTGAAGAGTTTAAAACTATAGAAGGGCAGAAGAAAGCAATCGAGCAGTTAAATAAATTTGGTATTGAAGGATTGGTTGTTATCGGTGGTGATGGTTCGTTCCAAGGAGCGAAAAAATTAACAGAACACGGCTTTCCGTGCGTAGGGGTTCCAGGAACAATTGACAATGATATCCCAGGAACAGACTTTACAATTGGTTTCGATACAGCATTAAACACAATTATTGAAGCAATTGATAAAATTCGCGACACTGCAACATCTCATGAACGTACATATGTAATTGAAGTAATGGGACGTGACGCCGGTGATCTCGCACTTTGGGCAGGGTTAGCAGACGGTGCTGAAACAATTTTAATTCCAGAAGAGAATTATGAAATGGATGATGTTATAGCTCGTCTAAAGCGTGGACATGCACGTGGGAAAAAGCATAGTATCATTATCGTAGCCGAAGGTGTTGGTAGTGGTATCGACATCGGAAAAGAAATTCAAGAACAAACGAAATTAGAGACGCGAGTTACTGTATTAGGTCATATCCAACGCGGTGGTTCTCCTACAGCAGCAGATCGTGTGTTAGCAAGCCGTTTGGGCGCAAAAGCAGTGGAACTGCTACTTGAAGGTCAAGCAGGTAAAATGGTTGGAATTGAGAGCAATGAGCTCGTTTCTCATGATATTGACGATGCTTTAGCCAAAAAACATGCGGTTGACCAAAGAATGTATCAATTGTCAAAAGAACTATCTATTTAGTAAATATACACTTTATTTTTCGATTATGACATACTTTATAACGATTGGCAACAATAATTAAACATTTATTATTCGATAAAGTAAAACATTTATTAAGTTGAATGGAACTAGGAGGAATATATATAATGAGAAAAACGAAAATAGTATGTACTATTGGACCAGCAAGTGAAAGTATTGAGAAATTAAACAATTTAATCGAAGCAGGAATGAATGTAGCTCGACTAAACTTTTCCCATGGTGATTATGAAGAGCACGGAGCACGCATAAAGTCCATTAGAGAAGCAGCTGCGAAAGCAGGAAAATACGTTGCGATTTTACTTGATACGAAAGGCCCGGAAATTCGTACAAATAATTTTGAGAATGGTGTAGCAGAGTTGGTTTCAGGTAATGAAGTTACTATATCGATGGACGAAGTTGTAGGAACTGCTGAAAAATTCTCTATCACATACTCAGGGTTAGTTAATGATGTTAAAGTTGGGTCTAAAATCTTACTAGATGACGGTCTTATTGAATTAGAAGTGATTGAAATTGGTGATAATGAGTTAAGAACAAAAATATTAAATAGCGGAACCATTAAAAACAAAAAAGGTGTGAACGTACCGAACGTAAGTGTAAATTTACCTGGTATCACTGAAAAAGATGCAAATGACATTCGTTTTGGTATCGAACAAGGAGTAGATTTCATCGCTGCTTCATTTGTTCGTCGTGCTTCTGACGTTTTAGAAATTCGTGAATTATTAGAAAATCATGGTTCTCCTGATATTCATATTATTCCGAAAATCGAAAATCAAGAAGGTGTCGATAATATTGATGAAATTCTTGAAGTTTCAGATGGATTAATGGTGGCACGTGGTGACTTAGGAGTTGAAATTCCAGCAGAAGAAGTACCATTAGTTCAAAAATCGTTAATTAAAAAATGTAATGCTTTAGGGAAGCCAGTTATTACAGCAACGCAAATGTTAGATTCAATGCAACGCAATCCTCGTCCAACACGTGCTGAAGCAAGTGATGTAGCTAACGCTATCTTTGATGGAACAGATGCGATTATGTTATCAGGGGAAACGGCTGCAGGGGATTATCCTGTTGAGTCTGTCCAAACAATGAATAATATTGCTATTCGCACGGAATCTGCATTAAAATATGAAGATTTGCTTAAGAAAAGAGGAAGAGAAAGCCAAAAAACAATTACAGATGCAATTAGCCAATCTGTAGCTCACACTGCTTTAAACTTGGAAGCATCTGCACTTGTTACCGCTACTGAAAGTGGACATACAGCAAGAATGATTTCTAAATATCGTCCGAAATCACCGATTGTTGCTGTTACACATTCAGAAGAAGTTTGTCGCAAACTTTCCCTAGCTTGGGGAGTTTATTCTCAATTAGGAACAAAAGCTAATTCAACTGACGAAATGTTAGAAATTGCTGTGCAAGAAGCTGTTAAAACAGAATTTATCGCTCATGGAGATTTA
The DNA here is from genome assembly GCF_001865995.1 of Anaerobacillus arseniciselenatis. Classification (GTDB taxonomy): domain Bacteria; phylum Bacillota; class Bacilli; order Bacillales; family Anaerobacillaceae; genus Anaerobacillus; species Anaerobacillus arseniciselenatis. The sequence goes on from NZ_MLQQ01000035.1 coordinate 77,426, forward strand.
ATTGTTATAACAGCAGGGGTACCTGTAGGTGAAACAGGCACAACTAACTTAATGAAAGTTCACGTAATTAGTGAAGTAGTTGCAAAAGGACAAGGGATTGGACGTAAAGCTGCAACAGGTAAGGTGATTGTTGCAAAAACTGCTAGTGATGCTTTAGCAAAAATGGAAGATGGTGCGGTTTTAGTTACTGTCGGCACTGATAAAGATATGATGGAAGCATTCGAAAAAGCTTCAGCAGTAATTACTGAAGAAGGTGGTTTGACGAGCCACGCAGCAGTAGTAGGATTGAATTTAGGAGTTCCTGTAATTGTAGGTGCGCACAATGCTACAGACCAATTTTCAGATGGTGAAGTAATTACTGTAGATGCGACACGCGGGAATATTTACAAAGGACATGCAAGTATTTTATAATAAAATAGGTAAGAAGATGAGAAGGGGTATTAAGTTATTCCTTCTCATTTTTTATGAGAAAGATGATTAGTTGGTTAAAAATGGAGGGAAGTATGTTAAAAATATTGATCTTATTACTAATTATTGTCCCTGCTTTAGAAATTGGAGTTTTAATTCTTTCCGGTAGTACGATTGGGGTTCTCTGGACGATATTATTGGTCATTGTAACAGGGGTACTAGGAGCTTGGTTAGCGAAAAAAGAAGGATTGCAGACGATACGTCTTGCGCAACTCCAATTACAGCAAGGACAAATTCCTAGTGGAGTTCTTTTAGATGGTCTATGTATTTTAGTTGGTGGAGTTGTCTTGCTAACACCTGGCTTTATTACCGATGCGATTGGTTTCTTTTTACTCTTACCGAATACACGCGCGATCGCAAAAGCATTTTTACAAAAAATATTTAATCAAATGGTCCAAAGTGGCTCTATTATTTTTATTAACAGACGCTAAATCAAAAATGCTGATTAAAACACGACTAAGAGCGTGATTTTATTCAGCATTTTTTGATTCAAAAAGATAATTAGTGGTTTGTTGGGAAGATGTATCTCATGATGTAATTGAGGTCAGTAGCTTTGTTGACGGATTTGCCGTCATGAGAGTTTTGTATGAAAAAAGAACGAGTAAATTCCTGAACGAGCCTCTAAAATTCGCTAGAAGTTTACAGCGAAGAGAGGGAAATTGCTCGTTCTTTTCCATATTAGATGGTGAGAATAAATCGTCATGGGCGTTTTGTATGAAAATTAGTGAGTTTGAAATAACCAATTTTTTAAATCGCGAAATACGTGAGCTTTATGAATGGCGTGAATAAAGACTAGGACTACTGGACCGATTAATAATCCTAAAAATCCGAATAATTTATAACCAACAAACAAAGAAAGTAGAGTTGCAAGTGGGTCGACACCAATGTTTGACGATAATATTTTTGGTTCCATAATTTGCCTTTGAACTACGACGATTCCGTAAAGAACGGAAAGTCCGATCGTCAGTGACAGTTGTCCAGAGAAAAATGTGTACAAGATCCACGGAATAAAAATCAACCCTGTTCCTAAATATGGAAGTAAGTCAACGAATGCGATAAGCAAAGCAATAGTTATTGGATAGTCAACTCTTAAAAAGATTAATCCAGCTAAAACGATAAAACATGTAATAGAAATGAGTGTTAACTGGGCAAAAATAAAGCCTACAAACGCTTTTTTCAAGCTAACAGTTACTTCTTTTGTTTTTTCGGCGATGAGATTAGGTACCCACTTTCTAAATAGAAAAACGAGTTTATACCAATCTTTACTAATAAAAAAAGTCGCTAATAAAGAAAAAATAATAACAGTAGCTAAGTTCGGTAATCCTAATAAAAAGTCAGATATACCTGTTAATATAGAGTGGGTTGTGTTACTTAAATTTGTTGTTAATTGAACAGTAATTGTTTCAATGTAAGCTAATATTGTCGCTTGATGTTCGTTATCTAAAGAATAGAACATTGCTGATATTTGTTCGTAAATAGGAATAACTTTCCCTGTAAATATTTCCTTCATTTCAAATATAATGGTTTGTAAATGAAAAGGGACTGATTGTGATAAATAATTTGTTCCCATGATGATTTCTGAAATAATAATTGTAATTGTACCGATAATTAAAGCAATTAAAAGAAGTAAAATAAGTGATACAGCAAGCCACCGTACTATATTGAGTCTTTCTTGCAAGAAATTCACGAAAGGATTTATTAAAAATGCTATCGCTAGACCAATGGCAAATGGATAGGCAGTCTTAAATAAAAGAAAAACTATTAAAATAACAGAAGTGAATATCAATAAAACGATAAGGAGTCTCATTAATATCTGAAAGTAATTAGAAGACATATTTTTCTCCTTTCGATATATTTGTTGGTTAGTAGCTAGTTGGTTAGTTGGAAAGCTGAAAGTTGGAAAGGTACAACTCGTTTTTACATGTTACCTCGTGTCGATTGTGTCATGAATTTTGTATGAAAAAAGAACGAGTAATTTCGTGAACGAGCCTCTAAAATTCGTTAGAAGTTTACAGCGAAGAGAAGGAAATTGCTCGTTCTTTTCCATATTAGTTGGTGACGGTTACCGTCATGAGCGTTTTGTATGTAAAAAGGAGGGCGATTTCCCTGAACGAGCCTCTGAGATTCGTTAGAAGGTCACAGCGAAGTGAAGAAAATCGCCCGACTTTTCCATGTTAGATGGTGACGAGTAGGACGTCATGATGGTTTGTATGAAAATGTCCAGTCGAGTAGGTTTTACTTTATTAACTCTATTAAATAGTTATGGCTTGTATCCATTTTTTAGACCTGTTATCGTTGTGTTACATTCGAAAAGAATAATTATTCTTTCAAAAAAATGACAAGATTATATATTGAAAGTTGGATAAATTACAAATTATATGATAATATAAAAATGGTACGGCCTACCAAGGAAGGATGCATCCCTTTTGATTACGCAAGCAACTGCATTTATGCTAATTTTGCTTTTAATTGGTATCATTGCCAAAAATCAATCTTTAGTTGTAGCAGTAGTAGCTCTTCTAGCTATTAAATGGATTGGATTAGGAGAAAAGGCATTTCCTATAATTCAACAAAAAGGAATAAATATTGGAGTTACAATCATTACAATTGCAGTATTAGTACCAATAGTCACCGGACAGATTGGCTTTAAAGAATTAACTGAAGCGATGAAATCTACATATGCTTGGATTGCGTTAGGTGCGGGTATATTTGTTGCTATTGTTGCAGCAAATGGGGTAGAGTTATTACAATCTGATCCGCATATTACCGCAGCACTAGTTTTTGGGACGATTTTAGCTGTAGCTATTTTTAATGGTGTAGCAGTTGGTCCATTGATTGGAGCTGGTATTGCTTATATGGCGATGAAGCTAGTTGAGTTTTTTAGCACATTAGGCTCTTAAGTATAATTCTAGTGAAAGTTTTCATAAGAATTAAAATAGTCGGAATTTATTTTTAAATTTAAAGTTCACAAAACTGTGAAAAATGTTTATAATTGAAATTAGTTAGAAAACTCTTTAAACATCATAAAAGTTTTATGAAAAAAGAGTAGGTTCAAAAAGGCCTAAAGATTACTACTAAATATTGCTGACGATTCCGAACAATTATGTTCAAATGGGAACAAATAAATATTTTACTATAGTTATAATCCGTACTATTGGGTTAAAGATTAATAGATTTAACTTTCGTCGTCGGCAACCAACTACTGTAAGGACTTTTTGAACTGTCTTCTTCGTTCAAGCATGACAAGTTTGTTTTAAAAATCATTCTATTTGTAAAGGAGAGGTTGAAAAATGAGTACTACTCGTGGTCTTGAAGGTGTTGTTGCAACAACGTCGAGCGTAAGTTCAATTATCGATGGTGTGTTAACTTATCATGGTTTTAACATTGATGATTTAGCAGATCATGCAAGCTTTGAGGAAGTAATTTTCCTTTTATGGAACGGTCGTCTTCCTAATGAGGCTGAATTAAATCAGTTAACTGAAGATTTAGCAAGTTATGCGGAAGTTCCTCAAGGTGTCATCGACCAGATGAAGATGTATGATATTGAGAAGGTTCACCCAATGGCTGCTCTACGCACAGCTATCTCAAACTTAGGATTATACGACTCTGAGGCTGATGATCAATCTGAAGAAGCGAATAAGCGCAAAGCTCTTAAATTGCAAGCTCAAGTACAAACAATAGTGACAGCGTTTTCACGAATTCGCGAAGGAAAAGAACCAGTTGCACCTCGTAAAGATTTAGGTTTTGCTGCAAATTTCCTTTACATGCTTAATGGAGAAGAGCCAGATGATATTTCAGTAAATGCTTTTAATAAAGCGTTAGTTTTACACGCTGACCACGAATTAAATGCGTCGACATTTACAGCTCGTGTTTGTGTCGCAACTTTATCTGATATGTATTCTGGTGTTACTGCTGCAATTGGCGCCTTAAAAGGTCCTCTACACGGTGGAGCTAACGAAAGAGTTATGGCGATGTTAATGGAAATTGGAGAAGTTGATAATGTTGAGCCTTATATTACAAATGCATTAAATAATAAAGTGAAAATCATGGGCTTCGGTCACCGTGTATATAAAGACGGAGATCCTCGTGCTAAGCACTTAAGAGAAATGTCGAAACAATTGACATCTATTACTGGTGAAACAAAATGGTATGAAATGTCTATAAAAATTGATGATATTGTAACTCGTGAAAAAGGTTTACTACCTAACGTAGATTTCTATTCTGCTAGTGTTTATCATAGTTTAGGAATTAAGCATGACTTGTTTACACCAATATTTGCAATTAGTAGAATGTCAGGATGGATTGCACATATTTTAGAGCAATTTAGTAACAACCGATTAATTAGGCCGCGTGCGGAATATATCGGACCTGATAAACAAGTTTATGTACCAATGGACCAGCGTTAATCACATGTGTTGGGGAGATTAATCTACTAAAAGATTATATGGAGTGAAAAGCATATAGATGTTGGAGGGGGAGCTTGTAGATAAAAATATTAAGCCGCCAAAGATCATGCTTGTTTTTCACTTCTCCCATTACATATATAAATTAAAACAAGAAAAAAAGAATTTTTTAGGAGGTAATAGTAATGGCAAATGGCGAAAAAATTACTGTTCAAGGTGGAGTTTTAAACGTACCGAACAATCCGGTGATCCCTTTCATCGAGGGTGATGGTATTGGACCAGACATTTGGGCTGCTGCTTCTCGTGTAATTGATGCTGCAGTAGAAAAAGCATATAATGGTGAAAAGAAAATTGAGTGGAAAGAAATATTAGCAGGTGAAAAGGCGTTTGATCAAACAGGACAATGGCTTCCAGAAGAAACATTAGAAGCAGTGCGTGAGTATATTATTGCAATTAAAGGTCCATTAACTACTCCAATCGGTGGTGGGTTCCGTTCTCTTAACGTAGCATTACGTCAAGAGCTAGATTTATATACTTGCTTACGTCCAGTTCGCTACTTCACTGGTGTACCATCACCGGTTAAAAGACCTGAAGATACTGACACGGTAATTTTCCGTGAAAACTCTGAAGATATTTATGCAGGTATTGAGTATGAAGAAGGAACTCCTGAAGTTAAAAAGTTGATTGCGTTCTTACGTGATGAAATGGGTGCTACAAAAATTCGTTTCCCAGAAACTTCTGGTATTGGTATTAAGCCTGTATCACAAGAAGGAACTTCTCGTTTAGTTCGTGCTGCCATTGAGTATGCAATTAAAGAAGGACGTAAAAGTGTAACGCTTGTTCATAAAGGTAATATTATGAAATTTACTGAAGGAGCGTTCAAAAACTGGGGCTATGAATTAGCAGAAAAAGAATTTGGTGATAAAGTATTTACTTGGGCTCAGTATGATGAGATTGTTGAAAAAGATGGAAAAGATGCTGCTAATAAAGCGCAAGCAGATGCAGAAGCAGCTGGTAAGATTATTGTTAAAGATGTTATTGCAGATATCTTCTTACAACAAATTCTTACACGTCCAAAAGACTTTGATGTAGTTGCAACAATGAACTTAAATGGTGACTATGCATCAGATGCGTTAGCTGCACAAGTTGGAGGAATTGGAATTGCTCCTGGAGCAAACATCAACTATGAGACGGGACACGCAATTTTCGAAGCTACACATGGTACTGCTCCGAAATACGCTGGACTAGATAAAGTTAACCCTTCATCTGTATTACTTTCAGGTGAGTTAATGCTTCGTCATTTAGGTTGGAATGAAGCAGCTGACTTAATTATGAGTTCTATGGACAAAACAATCGGAAGTAAAGTAGTAACTTATGACTTTGCACGTTTAATGGATGGGGCGACAGAAGTTAAATGTTCAGGTTTTGGTGATGCATTAATTAAAAACATGGACTAAAAACTTAATTGAAATCTAAAATAATATAGGCTGATTCAAATAGGGTATAGACTCTGTCATTATTAGATATGGCGAGTCTTTCCCTTATTGAGTCACCCTTATCTTTTATACTTAAAAGTAACTGGTTTATAAAACGTAAATATACATTCATTTATGAAACTAAAATTTACGATAGGGAGCGAGTAAAATGGCAATTAAACGAAGAAAGGTTTCGGTTATTGGTGGCGGGTTTACTGGAGCAACGACTGCGCTTATGGTAGCTCAAAAAGAATTAGGTGATGTTGTATTAGTAGATATTCCGCAAATGGAAAATCCGACAAAAGGGAAAGCCTTAGATATGTTAGAAGCTAGTCCAGTACAAGGGTTCGACTCTAACATAGTAGGTACTTCAAATTATGAAGATACAGCTGGTTCTGATATCGTTGTTATTACGGCTGGTATTGCTAGAAAACCTGGTATGAGTCGTGATGACTTAGTTAATACGAACGCTGGAATTATGAAGGCTGTTACAAAAGAAATTGTGAAACATTCTCCAGATTGTTATATTGTTGTACTTACAAACCCTGTAGATGCGATGACTTATACAGTGTTTAAAGAATCTGGTTTCCCTAAAAACCGTGTTATCGGTCAATCAGGGGTTTTAGATACTGCTCGCTTCCGTACATTCGTATCACAAGAGTTAAACGTATCTGTGGAAGATGTAACAGGCTTCGTATTAGGTGGACACGGTGATGATATGGTCCCTCTAGTACGATACTCATACGCGGGTGGAATTCCATTAGAGAAGCTTATTCCTGCTGAGCGTTTAGAGCAAATTGTTGAGCGTACTCGTAAAGGTGGCGGAGAAATCGTAAATCTATTAGGTAACGGAAGTGCGTATTATGCTCCGGCAGCATCTATTGTTCAGATGGTAGAAGCGATCTTAAAAGATAAAAAGCGTATTATCCCGACAATCGCCTATTTAGAAGGGGAATACGGTTTTGAGAACCTATACTTAGGTGTTCCAACCATCATCGGTGGAGATGGAATTGAAAAAGTGATTGAGTTAGACTTAACAGATGACGAGAAAGCATCTCTACAAAAGTCTGTTGATTCCGTAAAAAATGTTATGACAGTTTTACAATAATTAAAGTATAACGTCGTCACTAGATTTAATAAAAAGTACTTATAAAAAAGTAGAAATCCGGTTTTCATAATAACCGGATTTCTACTTATAATATAAGTAGTGGGTTTTACATTTATAATTAATAAAAGTTTAGCTTGAAAATGCGTTCTGCAATGTTTTTTAGTCTAAAATGTAAGCGCTTTAAAATGTTTAGGGTTATGAGTTAATAAAGTTGTATAAAGTGTTTAATATGTAAAAGGCTTTCTATTATTTAAAAAGCAGCAATTCAGTAACTCATACTTCTAAACTAATACATCACAAGATGAGGAAAGAGGGGTTAAAATGCTAAACAAAAAGCGACGTTTAGGTAGAAATATTAATGCTATTAAAGTAGGAGAAAAATTAGAGTTAACTAAGAAGGTTGAAGATAAGGATATTTTATTATATTTAGGGCTCACTGATGATGCTAATCCACTTTTTATACAACATGATTATGCATCGCAAACTCCGTTTAAAAAGCCAATTGTCCCTCATATTATGATTACAGGTTTTATTACTGGAGCAATTTCAAAGTACTTACCAGGACCCGGAAGTTCAATTGTTAATCAAAATTTACAATTCCCTAAGCCACTATATCATTACGGATCGATTAAATTACTTTTGGAAACGTTAATTGTTGACGAAGCTAAACATTATATAGAATTAAAGGTTGAAGGGACCGATGAATTTGATAACGTTGTTGTTGAAGGGACAATTGGAATTTGTCCACCACATGAGCTTAAGCCAATTGCATATAAAACAGGTACATTCGAAAATTTTTAATCATTAAAAAAGTTGATATCATAAAATGAGGCTGACTTAATAGTATCTCTTTCCCTCTTAATCAATGCTATAATTAGAAGCATGTGTATAACATTGCTCAATTTAGCTAGAGGCAAACACGTTACTAACAAGTCAGCTTTTTTGTGTGAAAGTTGGTTTGTTGGTTAGTGATTAGTTGGTTAGGACCCCGGGTGACTTTTCATATTAGATGGTGGCTGGCATGCGGCAATGAGAGTTTTGTATGAAAAAAGGCGGATGATTTCGTGAAAGAGCCTTTGAGATTCGTTAGAAGGTCAAAGCGAAGAGAAGGAGATCATCCGCCTTTTCCATATTAGTAAGATATAAACTGAAGATTAGTATATAATATACATTTATACAGGCCTGTTTTTAAGGAGGATATTAGATGGGACAAAGACTATTAGTTGTAGACGACGAAGAATCAATTGTTACTTTGTTACAATTCAACTTAGAAAAATCAGGATATGAGATCATTACAGCGATGGATGGAAAAACAGCGTTTGAATTGGCAAAAGAACAAAGCTTTGATCTCATTATTTTAGATCTAATGCTACCGGAAATGGATGGGTTAGAAGTTTGTAAACAATTAAGACAAAGTAAGAACAGTACACCAATCCTTATGTTAACAGCGAAAGACGATGAATTTGATAAAATATTAGGGTTAGAACTTGGTGCGGACGATTACATGACTAAACCGTTTAGCCCTAGAGAAGTTGTTGCTCGAATACGTGCAATTCTTCGTCGAGTTAACAAATCAGCTGAAGTTGCTGCGGATAACATAGAAAAAAGTGACTCGATTATAAAGTTTGGCGAAGTTGAGGTCTATCCTGAAAATTATGAAGTATATTGTAAAGGGAGTAAATTAGAACTAACCCCTAAGGAATTTGAATTATTACTATATTTAGCTAGTCACAAAGGAAGAGTGTTATCGAGAGATCAGTTGCTTAATGCAGTTTGGAACTATGAGTTTGTAGGTGATACAAGGATCGTTGATGTTCATATTAGTCACTTAAGAGAGAAAATAGAACCGAATACGAAAAAACCAATTTACATAAAGACGATTCGAGGGCTTGGCTATAAGCTCGAGGAGCCACAACTAAATGTATAAATATCGAAACAAGCTTACGATTTCTTTATTAATCGCAGTTTTTTTTGTGTTAGCAGGGTTAGGCATATCACTAGGACAAATTTTTAAAGACTTTTATTTTGATCATGTAAGTGAACGTCTATCTAAAGAGGCTCGTATTGTTGCGATAAGTGTTCTTGAAGCAGGACTACACGATGAAGATCTTTCGAAAATTGTTAACGATGTTGGTGAGCAGTTAGCAACAAGAGTTACTGTTATTTTACATACAGGTGAGGTGATCGCAGAAACAGAAGCTCCGCTTAATGAAATGGAAAATCACCTGCATAGACCAGAGTTAATCCAAGTAAGGGAAGAAGGAGAAGGACAGGCGATACGTTATAGTGAAACTTTAGGCGCAGAACTTCTTTATTATGCTGTTCCTTTAATCGATGACCGTCAAATCATTGGTTATGTTCGTTTAGGAATAACAATACACATGTTAAATGAGGTAAATAAGAAAATTTGGGTTGTACTATTAGTTAGTATTACAGCTGCGTTTCTTTTGATTATCGTTTTAAGCTTTCGTATTACAAATGAAATGACAAGACCTATTGAAAAGGTTACAGCAGTTGCTAACCAACTCGCCAAAGGTAACTTTAAAGCAAGAGCATCTGAAGTCAAAAATGATGAAACAGGACAATTAAGTAGATCTCTTAACATACTTGCACAAAATTTAGAAGAAATTACACGAACGTATGAAGCACAACAAGAGCGGCTTGAGACCTTAATTGAAAATATGGGAAGTGGCTTGATTTTAATTAATAACAAAGGCGAAGTTAGCCTTATTAATAAGTCGTGTAAAAAGATATTTCATGAAGATATCGATCACTGGTTAACGAAGGTTTATCATAAAGTGATTCCTCATAAACAAATTATAAAAATTGTTCAAGAAATATTTTTAAGTGAAAAAGGACAAAAGAAGCACATTATATTACCTATTCAGCTAGAGATGCGACATTTTGATGTTTATGGCGCACCTATCATTAGTAGTGGTGGAAAAGAGAGCTTAAAAGGAATTGTTCTCGTTTTTCACGATATTACAGAACTGAAAAAGTTGGAACAAATGCGTAAAGATTTTGTAGCAAACGTTTCCCATGAACTAAAAACACCGATCACTTCAGTCAAAGGTTTTACAGAAACATTGTTGGATGGTGCTGCCGAGGATGAAGCTTTAAGAAAGCAATTTTTAAACATCATTTGGGATGAGTCTGAACGACTCCAAAACTTAATTCAAGATTTATTAGATCTTTCAAAAATCGAACACAGTGAATTTCAACTAAACTGGCAACGAGTGGACTTAAGCATGTTAACAGATGATGTAATTGTCATGCTTAAAGGTAAAGCTAAGCAAAAAGATATTTCATTAACAAAAGTAACCGAAGGATCTAGCACGATTGAAGGTGATCCACTAAGGATAAAACAAGTAATGATTAACCTTATCAATAATGCGATTATGTACACCCCTCAAGGTGGCCGAATCAATATTAATGTGACTGAAACAAATGAAAAAGTCATTTTCGGAGTGAAAGATACTGGTATTGGAATTAGTAAACAAGAAGTTTCACGTGTATTTGAACGTTTTTACCGAGTTGACCGTGCCAGAAGTAGAAATTCAGGTGGAACGGGACTAGGTTTAGCAATTGTAAAACATATAGTAGAAGCACATCAGGGAGAAATTATTGTTGATAGTGAAGTAGGAAAAGGTACTTTGTTTGCAATTTGTTTCAACAAAAAGGCTCAATTGTAAGTGGATAATATCTTAGTTGTTTAGTTAGTTGGTTGGTCAGTCAGTTTGAAAGGAAGATACACGTTTTTTACATTAAAATGATAAAACTACAACTAGTTTGGATGAAAAAATTCGGGTGGTTTTGCGAACGAACGTCTGAGATTCTTAAGAAGGTCAAGGTGAAGTGAGGGAAAGCACCCGAATTTTCCATCTTAGATGGTGACAATTTATATGTGAAAAATAAATCTGGAAAGTTATGAAACTTTTATTTTAGTTCAAACGTAGTATAATTGTTAACATGATAGAAAACTACAAAAGGAAAGTGGGGAAACAATGATGGTCACAATAAAACAGATTATCCTCGGCTTCGTTTCGCTAATTGTTATTTCGATATTAGCGCTATTTTTAACGACAGGTTGGTATATTGTTGATGAGAGTGAGCAAGCAGCACTAATTACGTTCGGTAAAGTCGATGAACATGTGACAGAACCAGGGTTGAAATTCAAATTACCTTGGCCAATTCAACGTGTAGAAATTTTACCACGTGGTACGTTTACAACGACTGTTGGCTACGATGAAAGAGACGGAGAAGTTGTTGAATACCGAGATGAAGCGAAAATGATTACTGGAGATGAAAACATCTTACTTGCGGACTTAGTTGTCCAATGGAGGATCACAAACCCTGAAATGTTTTTATTCAATTCTAATGATCCAGAGCAAATTTTATTTAGTGCCACTTCAGCAGCACTTCGTGGGGTCATTGGAAGCTCAAGAATTGATGATGCCTTAACGGATCAACGTCCAGAAATTGAAGCACAAGTATGGGATTATTTAGTGGCATTGATTGAAAAATATGATATTGGAATTTCGGTTATGGACGTAAAACTTCAAGATGTTGAATTACCAAATGAAGACGTTCGTCATGCATTTATGCAAGTAACGGATGCTCGTGAGGAACGCCTAACAAAAATTAATGAAGCGAACAAATATCGAAATCAAAAAATTAACGAAGCTCAAGGGGAGCAAGATGCGATTATTTCTCGTGCTGCAGGAACAAGAGCTGAGCGCCTAGAGCGAGCTCGTGGGGATGTAGCGAGGTTTAATGCCCTTTACAATGAATATTTAATTAATCCAGATGTAACGAGAAGTCGTTTAGTGATTGAAACTTTAGAGCGAGTACTACCAAATACAGAAATTTATATTATGGACAGTGGTAGTGATACTGTGAAATATTTACCGATTCGTTCGTTAGAAGGATCAACAAGTGGTAGCAACACAACTACGTCTACTTCTACGTTACCTAGACAAGGGGGCGAAAATTAATGAGTGATGAAAAAATTATCGACTTCAGTGACCGTAAGCCATCTGATGAATGGAAACAATACTCAAAGCTAGGAATCGTTATTGTCATTCTGATCGGGTTAGTTGTTTTTACGATAAATAATTTATTTATTGTCCAACAAGGTGAATACAAAGTTGTAAGGCAATTTGGTGAAGTTGTTAGAGTAATAGATGAGCCAGGTTTAAATTACAAAATTCCATTTATCCAAAGTGTGACATCGTTAACGAAAAAGCAGATGATTTTAGATGTTGATCCAACGGAAATTAATACACGTGATAAAAAGAGAATTCTCGTTGATAACTACGCTGTATGGAAGATTGATAGTCCACAGCAGATGATTTCTAATGCGCAAACGATCGATCGTGCTGAAGCGATTATGATGAATTTTATTTATTCTGTAATTCGTGCCGAATTAGGTCAGCTAGATTACGATGAAATTATTAATGATGAAAAATCTTCTCGTGGTAGTTTTAATGACCGTGTGTTAAATCGAGTGAACGAATTGTTAGCACGCGATAATTACGGAATTTCAGTCACTGACGTAAGAATGAAGCGAACGGATTTACCTGAAGAAAACGAACAAGCCGTTTATCGTCGGATGATTTCAGAGCGTAACTCTATAGCTGCTGATTACCTTTCTCAAGGGGATGCAGAAGCAAATCGTATCCGTGCTAACACCGATCGTGAATTTCAGGAAATCGTTGCTAGGGCCAATGCTGATGCAAATGAAATCATCGGTGAAGGTGAAGCAGGAGCAGCGCAACTGTACAATGAATCATTTGGTAAAGATGTAGAGTTTTATAACTTATACAGAACTCTACAAAGCTATGAAAAAACAATTGATGATCAAACAGTTATCGTTCTCCCTGCTGATGCGCCATATGCTCGTATTTTAATGGGATATACTGAATAATGAAGAAATGAGCCGGAAGAATATTTTTCTTCCGGTTTATTTATTAGTATCCTCCGCCTTTTCCAACTTAGAAGGAGGTATGCTTGCGTCTGCTAGTAAAGTTAGGAGCCTACATTTTCTAATGATAATGAAACATGATAAAATATAGAAAATAAATAGATCTGATTGAGGTGTTGCATTTTGAAAAATAAATTAGTAATGATTGACGGCAACAGTATTGCTTATCGAGCTTTTTTCGCATTGCCGTTACTAAATAACGATAAAGGGGTTTATACAAACGCCGTTTACGGGTTTACAACGATGCTATTAAAAGTGATTGAGGAAGAAAGGCCAACACATTTATTAGTCGCTTTTGATGCAGGAAAAACAACGTTCAGACATAACACATATCAAGAATATAAAGGAGGAAGACAAAAAACTCCTCCAGAATTATCGGAACAGTTTCCACTTATACGTGACCTTTTAGATGCCTTTCAAATTAAAAGGTATGAGAAAGAAAATTACGAAGCTGATGACATTATCGGTACACTTGCGAAACAAGCAGCCAAAGATGACTGGGAAGTAAAAGTATATTCTGGTGATAAAGACTTACTGCAACTTGTATCTCCAAATGTGACAGTTGCTTTAACTCGAAAAGGAATTACAAATGTTGATACATATAATGAGACTGTTGTGAATGAAAAGTATGGTCTAACCCCTGAGCAAATTATCGATATGAAAGGGTTGATGGGAGACCCTTCAGATAATATACCAGGAGTTCCAGGAGTCGGTGAGAAAACAGCAATTAAGTTATTAAAACAATTTGGTACCGTTGAAAAAGTTTTAAACAGTATCGATGAAGTATCAGGAAAGAAGTTAAAAGAAAAACTAACAGAAAATAAAGAGCAAGCGTTAATGAGTAAAGATCTTGCAACTATTCTATGTGAAGCTCCGGTGGATATAACGATACAAGAACTTATCTTTGGTGAATACGATGAGCAAAAAGTGGTTTCCCTTTTTAAAGAATTAGAATTTCAATCATTACTTGAACGCTTTGATGCTGGTGAAGTCGAAGAAGAAGAGATTGAAGAACTAGAATTTACGATTGCTACAAAAGTAACCGATGAAATGCTCACAAATGAGTCGGCGATTGTTGTTGAGGTTTTAGAAGAAAACTATCATCAAGCAGATATTATTGGACTTGCTATTGTTAATAAAAACGGACGCTTTTTCATTCCAACAGATGTAGCGTTATCGAGCGATGCTTTTAAGGAGTGGGCAAAAGATAAAGACGCGAAAAAGGCGATTTTTGATGCGAAAAGAGCAGTTGTGGCCTTAGGGTGGAAGGGGATGGAATTAGAAGGAATCCATTTTGACCTTTCGATTGCTTCTTACATTATAGACCCTTCTGCTTCTTCACATGAAGTTGCTGATATTGCCAACCGAAAAGGAAAACGTACTGTCGCAAATGATGAAACGATTTACGGCAAAGGTGCTAAACGCGCAGTGCCAAACGAAGAAGTGTTAGCTGAACATCTCGTTAATAAAGCAAATACGGTGTACACCTTAAGAGAAGAAATAAACGATGAATTAGAAAAAAACCACCTAACAGAGCTTTTTTATCACTTAGAAATGCCACTTTCAATTATTTTAGGAAAAATGGAGATGACTGGAGTTAAAGTTGATGTCAAACAACTGAAGGCGATGGGTGATGAGCTAACTGCTCAGCTAACAAAATTAGAACAAGAAATCCATGAACTTGCCGGGATGAAGTTTAATATTAATTCTCCAAAACAACTAGGAGAAGTCCTTTTTGAAAAATTAGGCTTACCAGTGATTAAAAAGACGAAAACAGGTGCGTCAACTTCTGCAGACGTTTTAGAAAAATTAGCAGATAAGCACGAGATCATTCCGAGCATTTTACATTATCGTCAATTAGGAAAGCTCAGCTCAACCTATATCGAAGGGTTACTAAAAGTTGTTCATGACGATACGAATAAAATTCATACAATCTTTCATCAAGCGTTAACGCAAACCGGTCGTTTAAGTTCGACAGAGCCGAACTTACAAAACATTCCGATTCGCTTAGAAGAAGGGCGAAAAATACGGAAAGCTTTCGTACCGTCCAATCCAGATTGGATCATGTTTGCTGCAGACTACTCACAAATTGAGTTACGAGTACTTGCGCACATCGCCAATGATGATAATTTAATTGAGGCTTTTAATAAAGACATGGATGTTCATACGAAAACAGCGATGGACGTTTTCCACGTTGAAAAAGAAGAAGTGACGGATACGATGAGACGCAGTGCAAAAGCCGTCAATTTCGGAATTGTATACGGTATTAGTGACTACGGTCTTTCGCAAAACTTAGGAATTACTCGGAAAGAAGCAGGGAACTTTATTGATCGCTATTTAGAGAGCTTCCCAGGAGTCAAAGACTATATGGATCAAATCGTCCAGGAAGCACGCGAAAAAGGCTATGTGACAACGTTACTTAACCGTCGTCGCTTCCTACCGGAAATTACGAGTAGAAACTTTAATTTACGAAGTTTCGCAGAACGTACAGCGATGAATACCCCAATTCAAGGGACCGCCGCCGATATTATTAAAAAAGCAATGGTGAATATGAGTGAAAGAATTGAAAAAGAAGGCATGCAAGCGAAGCTTCTACTGCAAGTCCACGATGAACTCATTTTTGAGGCTCCTAAAGAAGAACTAGACAAATTAAAGCAAATCGTTCCAGAAGTCATGGAAGAGGCAATCGAACTAAAAGTACCATTAAAAGTCGATTTTTCATACGGAAGTTCATGGTACGATGCGAAATAGTTTATAGTTTTGAGTGTTGAGTGAAGAGTGTAGAGTTATAGTTTTGAGTGAAGAATTTTGAGTTATTGAGAGCATTGCTACGAAGCAAAGCCAACACCAAATCAAAACTCAACATTCAAAACTCAAAACTCAAAACTGAAAAGGGGTGAAAGAAATGCCTGAGTTACCGGAAGTAGAGACAGTGAAACGAACGTTACAGCAGCTTGTTGTCGGTAAAACGATCAAGGAAGTTAAAGTTCATTGGGCAAAAATAATTAAGCGTCCTGATGATACCCTCGAGTTTTGTCATCTGTTAATCGGTCAAACCGTTACAAACGTTGAAAGGAGAGCTAAATTTTTAAAAATTATTTTAAATGATTATGTTCTCGTTTCACATTTACGGATGGAAGGTCGTTACGGTTTGTATGAAGTAGGTGAAGATATTGATAAACATACTCACGTAATTTTTTCTTTTACCGACGGAACGGAATTGAGGTACCGGGACGTAAGGAAATTTGGAACGATGCACCTTTTTTTAAAGGGAGAAGAAGATGCGCACCTTCCATTAGCTCAACTAGGAATTGAACCTTTTGATGAACAGTTTAGTCCTAAAGAATTAAAACGTTTATTTCAAGGAACGAATCGAAAAGTGAAAGTTACCTTATTAGATCAGTCTAAGCTAGTTGGGTTAGGCAATATATATGTAGACGAAGCCTTATTCCGTGCCAATATTTACCCTGAAAGAATTGGTAAAGATTTAACTGAACAAGAGATATTAACTCTTCATCGTGAAATTAAAGCGACCTTAAAAGAAGCGATTGATTTGGGAGGAAGTTCTGTTAAATCCTACGTTAACGGTCAAGGTGAAATGGGGATGTTCCAGCAACAGCTCTTTGTGTATGGTCGAAAAGGAGAACCATGTAAAACTTGTAGCACACCGATTGAAAAAACAGTGGTAGGAGGAAGAGGAACTCATTACTGCCCGAATTGCCAGAAGAAGTTTTGAGTGTTGAATGTTGAGTTTTGAGTTAGGTCTGGGTAGCGCTTCGAAGCATTGCTGAAACAACTCAACACTCTTCACTCAAAACTCAAAACTCAAAATTCAAAACTAAAAAAAGTAAGTACGTTGGATGGGCTCTGACCATATACTATCGTATCAGTGGTTGGAAGGAGCTTTTGAAAATGGTTGAAATTCTTTCCTTACTTTTATTAGCATTAGCAGTAAGTCTTGATAGCTTTGGTGTAGGGTTAACATATGGCTTAAGAAAAATGAAGCTACCACTTAAATCTTTATTATTTATTGCTTCGTGTTCAGCTGTTTCAATACTCATCGCCATGACCATAGGCAATTGGATTGTAAGTTATTTATCCCCTTCAGTTGCGGAGTCAATTGGTGGTGTAATATTAATTATGATCGGTGCTTGGGCACTTTATCAAATTTACCGCCCTGCTAAGAGAGATGTGAAAAATAAAGAAGATGCAGTAATATTAAATTTTGAAATTAAAATTTTAGGTGTTGTTATTAAAATTTTACGAAAGCCTATGGTTGCTGATTTTGATAATTCAGGGACGATTACAGGAAGAGAAGCATTTTTCCTCGGGATTGCTCTTTCACTTGACGCATTTGGTGCAGGGATTGGAGCAGCGTTAATTGGCTTTTCCCCATTATTGATGGCGATCAGTGTTGCGATCATGTGTGCGTTATGTGTAACTCTAGGAATGAGAAGTGGTTATGTTTTTTCAGATTCTAGAGTATTACAGAAATTTTCATTTATCCCTGGCTTACTTCTCATCATTTTAGGAGTGTGGCGACTGTAGAAGTGTTTAGTAACGTGAAAGTTTATGAACGGGGGCTGTCCCAAAAACAAAGTGTCAGACACTTACAAGACTCCCCCATACATAACAAAATTGATGGAAAAATGTAAGGAGTCTATGATGATTATTGGATTAACTGGTGGAATTGCTAGTGGTAAAAGTACTGTATCTAATATGATCAAAGAAGTAGGAATACCTGTCGTAGATGCAGATATTATTGCAAGAGAAGTTGTTCAAAAAGGTGAGGAAGCATACGAAAAAATTGTTGATCATTTCGGAACAGAAATTTTAAGCGACGATGAATCCATAGACCGTCCCAAGCTAGGCGCAATCGTTTTTAACAATGAAGAAAAGCGACTTTCTTTAAATGGGATTGTTCATCCTGCTATTCGTAAAAAAATGTTAACAGAAATTAAACAATATAAGCAAGTTGGCAACAAGATAGTGGTTTTAGATATTCCACTTTTGTTTGAAAGTAAATTAACGTACATGGTAGATAAAATCATTCTCGTCTACGTTGATCAAGAGATACAAAAAGAACGGCTAATAAAAAGAGATCAGTTTTCAGACGAAGAAGCAAAAGCTCGCATTGCTTCACAAATGCCTCTTGTTGAAAAAATTGAACTTGCCGATGAAGTCATTCATAACCATGGGTTAAAAGAAGAAACAAAACAACAATTACTGAAGATATTAAATAAATGGAATTGTCTTTAAATTAATGAATTTCATAATTTATTATTATCGCCATATCAAACTATGTAGTTGCGTTAAACCACTCGTAACTACATATAGTTTGATATGGCTCATTTTAGGTAATTATGAAATTCACTCAACTAGGGAAAATATAAAAATTGAACTCTCGTATGTTTGAAAAAATTATAAGCAAAATAAGCGCTTAAGTAATTACCTAGCGCTTATTTTTGTATGAAAAAAGGCGACTGATTTCGTGAACGAGCCTCTGAGATTCGCAAGAAGGTCAAAGCGAAGTGAAGGAAATCAGTCGCCTGTTCCATATTAAATGGTGGCGGAATATCCGACATGAGTATTTTGTATGAAAAAAGAACGAGTAAATTCCTGAACGAGCCTCTAAAATTCGATAGAAGTTTACAGTGAAGTGAAAGAAAATCCACCTCCAATTTTCATTCTAGATGGTGACGTTTATCGTCATGATATTTTTTAGGAAACTTACACTCTATTTAATACGCCTAAATTTGCAACTTTTTTACGAAAATATGAAAATTAAGCTTCAATAATCCAGATTATATGTTATACTATTTTTAAGAAAAGGTTATTTAGTATGACATATTAGTTGTGGAGGGAGTCATTTATGAAGGTGAAAGTTGCGATTAATGGGTTTGGAAGAATAGGAAGAATGGTTTTTAGAAAAGCGATTCTTGATAATAAATTAGAAGTTGTTGCAGTGAATGCGAGTTATCCTGCTGAAACACTCGCTCATTTGATTAAGTATGATAGTATTCACGGTCAATTTATGGGAGAAGTAAAAGTAGAAGGGGATAACACTTTATCTGTAAACGGCAAAATAATTCAATTAATTAGCGAACGTGATCCGAAGTTACTTCCTTGGAAAGAGCTAAAAGTAGACATCGTTGTGGAAGCTACAGGAAAGTTTAAATCTAAAGAAACAGCATCATACCATATAGAAGCAGGCGCAAAAAAAGTAGTTATTACTGCTCCAGGAAAAAATGAAGATGCGACAATTGTGATCGGAGTGAACGAAGAAACTTATGATCATGAGAACCATCACGTTCTTTCCAATGCATCTTGTACAACAAATTGTTTAGCACCAGTTGCAAAAGTCATTGATGAAAATTTTAAAATTGAATCTGGTTTAATGACAACCGTTCATTCATATACGAACGACCAAAAAAATATCGATAATCCGCATAAAGATTTACGTCGTGCGAGAGCATGTGGTCAATCGATTATTCCTACAACAACAGGAGCAGCAAAAGCATTATCTAAAGTGCTTCCTCAGTTAGAAGGTAAAATGAATGGATTAGCATTGCGAGTTCCAACACCAAATGTTTCGTTAGTAGATTTAGTAGTAAATGTAGAAAAAGAAGTAACCGTCGAAGAAATAAATAAAGCTTTTAAAGAAGCAGCAGATGGTTCACTAAAAGGTATTTTAGGATATACAACTGAACCTTTAGTTTCAATTGACTTTAATGGTAATGAAAATTCAACCGTCATTGATGGTTTATCGACAATGGTCATTAGCGACAAACAAATTAAAGTTTTAGCGTGGTATGATAATGAATGGGGATATTCGTGCCGTGTCGTTGACTTAGTAAATTACGTTGCAACTGAAATAAAAAAGCATGCTGGTATTGGTGTATCATAGTAGAATATAAACAAAAAGAGGGTGGGACAAAACAAAGTGTCAGACACCGCTAGACACCGAATATAGACATATGATAAATCTTTACGTCTATATTTAGTAGGATGCGCGTGGTGTCAGACACTTTTGTCCCACCCTCTTAGATTCTTTATTAGCTTTTTTTTTGTACTTTTACTATACTGTACATAAATAAAAAAGTTAAAGGGTGAATTTTGTGGGCTTCAAAGATACATTAAATAAATTTATTTCCAACCATACAGAAACAAGAGAGAACCATTCCGATGGAGGTTTGAAAACACATTATTATAAAGCGATGAAGGATAAGACATTTAATGAACTATTAACGATCTTTCATCAAAGTGAAAATTACGATGTCAAATCGAGTTCTGTTGACCGAGGAGAAATTATTGTTGATGGGAAGGGAAGGAAAAAACTATTTATTGTTGCTACTGTCATCATGGTTTCTCCGAATAGAACAGCCATTGATTTTTCAGTAACAACTGAAACGGTACTTCCAACTGATTTTGGATACAGCTCTAAAGTCATAAAAGAACTTTATCAAAAGATAGGTAAAAATCTTGAATATGTCGGTTCTGGATTAGGGGACCAACTAAGTTAGTATTTACTCTTGTATATCAAAGAAATTTTTTATATCATTAAAAGGACAAGTTTAATTTGGCTTAAAATAGTTGTTACTAAAACAGTAGCAAAACGATGGAGATGAAACGATATGCGTTGTCCAACATGTGATCATAACGGCACTAAAGTTCTTGATTCACGACCGAGTCATGAAGGGCGTTCAATTAGGCGAAGAAGAGAATGTGAATCTTGCAATTATCGCTTTACTACTTTTGAAACTGTAGAGGAAATACCACTAATTGTAGTAAAGAAAAACGGAAATCGAGAAGAATTCAGTAAGGATAAAACTCTTCGTGGTCTCATTCGTGCCTGTGAAAAACGGCCTGTTCCTTTGCAAAAACTTGAAGAAATTGTAGATAAAGTAGAGAGAGATTTAAGGAATGTCGGAACAGCTGAAGTGAAAAGCGAAGAGGTTGGTGAGGCTGTCATGCAATATTTAGCATCGTGTGATGATGTTGCATACGTACGCTTTGCATCTGTCTATCGTCAATTTAAAGACATTAGCGTTTTCATCGACGAATTAAAAGATCTATTACAAAAAGAAGAAGTAAAATAAAACCGAGCTTAAGACCTTGTTCTTTGGCTCTTTTTTATTTTAGTGAAGAGTGAAGAGTGAAGAGTGAAGAGTGAAGAGTGTTGAGTTTTGAGTTGGTGAAAGTTTTGCTTCGAAGTAATTGGTTTCATCTTATTTTATTTGTTTGAAGAGTTATTTCCCTATTCTTTTATAAAAGTTCAGCTTTATTGAATTCACTTTAAAAGCAAAGGTAACAATATTTTAATAGATACTTCGAAGCTCTACTCGCAAGCAACTCAAAACTCAAAACTCAAAACTCAAAACTAAAATTAAAACCAAAACTCCTACCGAAATTAAACAGTTATGGTTGTAAAAATTCCGTTTGTTTTATCTATTATTATCAAAAAAAATGTTAAAATAGATGAATAAATTTTTAAAATAGGTGATGAAAAAAATGGCTTTACATTGGATGCATTTGTTACCCGTTGATCGATACATCGTTCGAACGAGTACAGAGATTAACGAATTTGATCGGAAACTCATTACATTATTATATCAGCCTTTAATAGGAGCAATCGCTCATAGCCTTTATTTTGCGTTAGCTAGTGAGTTAGAGCGAGATCAATATACATGTGAAGAAACGACCCACAAAACGTTAATGACGATGATGGGAATTCCTTTAGATAAAATTTACGAGGAGCGAAAAAAGTTAGAAGCTATTGGTCTTCTAAAGGTTTATAAAAAGAAAGAAGAAGATACGGTCACCTATTTATACGAGATACAAAAACCATTTTCTCCTCTTGAATTTTTTAAGGACGACGTTTTAAGTGTTTACTTATACAACCGTGTCGGCAAACATCGTTATTTACAACTAAGAGATCGTTTTACATTAGATAAATTTAATAAAGACAACTTCGATGATACTACTGTTTCTTTTAGTGACGTTTTTACTTCTTTACACCATTCTGAAATTTCGTCTCATCAAGGAGAATTATCATCGACCCTAGCAATTGAAGAAGGACAAGAAATAGTCACTCATAAAGACCATTCTTATAAAATATTTGAAGAAACTTTTGATTTTTCAATGTTAACTGCTCACTTATCAAGCATGATTAACCCAAGAAAGTTATTAACAGATAACGTACGTGATACCATCATTCGGTTAGCCTTTGTTTATCGAATGGATCCACTTGAAATGAGTAAAGTAATTCAAGATTCGTTGTTACAAGATGATACTGTTGATATAGATGTATTACGAGAAAAGGTTAAAAACTGGTATCGGTTTACGCATACTAGTGAGCCACCAGCGTTAGGGTTAAGAACGCACCCAGAACATCTGCGCACGATTGTTGGACGAGCTCCAACAAATGAAGAAGAGGAAATGGTTTTACATTACGAAACTGCCTCTCCTTTAACGCTTTTGGAAAGTCGTTCTGATGGTGCAAAAGTTCCGGTAGCTGACGTGAAAATTGTTGAAACGTTACTTTTAGATTATAAGCTTCTCCCTGGCGTAGCCAATGTCTTGATTGACTTTGTCCTTAAAATGAGCAATATGAAGCTGCCTAAACCGTTAGTAGAAAAAATCGCAGGGCAATGGGCGCGTAAAAATGTAAAAAACGTTAAAGAGGCAATGGAATTAGCGAAGGCAGAATTTAAAGATCGGAGTCAATGGAATCAAAAATCAGATTCTGCACAAGCAAAAGGGAATTCCGTGAAGCGCCAATCTTCAAATCGGTATGTAAAAAAAGATCGTCTACCGAAATGGTTAACTGAGGAGAAAAAGGATACAAAAGGCGAACAAGATGATGACCTGTCTAAACTTAAAGAAGAGCTTGAAGGAAAAATGAAGCAATTTAAATCACAAAAGGAGGTTTAAACAGTGGAATCTATTCAAGAAGCGTTAAAAAGAATGCCAACTTCTAATAATATTTTAAATCAATTCGAAAAAATTAAAGAGGAAGTTCTTACTGATAAAACCATCCAACAATTTATTCAAGCTAATCCAGCTATTGAAGATGCAGAGCTCGATCGTAACATTTCTCGTTTATTTGAATTTCGCAACGAACGAAACAATTGTATACGTTGTACAAGCTTACAGTCATGTCCGAATCTAATGAAAGGGTACGAGCCCCAGTTATACACGGAACGAAATAAAATTCTAATTCGTTATAATAAATGTCACAAAAAAACGGCAAATGATGAACGAAGCCGTCAGATTGAACTTATTAAAAGTCTTTATGTCCCGAAAGAAATCCTTTCGGCATCGTTTGAAACTCTTCATAAAGATAATCGTTCAAGAATTACGGCGATCGCCAAAGCTTTTGAGTTTGCCTCAACAGCAAATCCTGGAGAAACAGGAAACGGTCTTTATTTTCATGGACAATTTGGGGTAGGGAAGACGTACATTATGGGCGCGGTAGCTAATTTATTGGCTGACCGGAACATCGCCTCAATGCTAGTTTATACGCCTGACTTTTTCCGTGAACTAAAAAGTGGCATTCACGATGGCTCTTACATTGAAAAACTTGAAATCGTCAAAAACGCACCTGTACTAATTTTAGACGACCTCGGTGCAGAAACGATGTCTAGTTGGATAAGAGATGATATATTAGGAGTTATTTTGCAACATAGAATGCTAGAAAAACTTCCGACGTTATACACTTCAAACTACGATTTTGAGCTGTTAGAAGAGCACTTAGCTTATTCACAAAAAGGTGGCGTTGAGCAGTTAAAATCGAAGCGGATTATGGAGCGCATCCGACATTTCGCTGAACCTGTTTATATTGAAGGAGAAAACCGACGAGGTTCGATGTAAAATGAAAATTTAAAATGTAAAATTAAAAATGAGTATTAAGAATCGTTACTTATAAACAAGGAATCCTTAACTAAAAATTATTTATAATTTAACTTTAACTTATTCGAAGAGTAGGAGAAGAATGGTGAAATTGTGAATTTTAAATTGAATTGTAAATTATACATTCATCTTCGAAATATGTTAGGATAATAATAGAATTGTGTAGTAGAATATTTATTTTTAATAGAACTGAGTGAATTTCATAATTACCAAAATCAAGCCACATCACACAATATATAGTTTGCGAATGGTTTTGACGCAACTGTATATTGATCTTTGTGGCGAAAATAATGAATTATGAAATTCATTAAACTATAATGCAAATAATAAAATCGCAACTAGCATGTGGTGACGATAATCCGTCATAATGTTTTTTATAAAAGAGAGATGGGGGTTATACGATGACAATTGATCGAATTCTTGAGCGTGCGCTAAACGGTGAGCGCCTAACGATTGAAGATGCTATATTCTTATATGAAAGCGACGAAGTTGAAAAAATTGGTGCTGCTGCAAATCAAATTATGAAAAAGTGGCATCCGGAACCGGTGACTACTTTTGTCATTGGCCGTAATGTGAATTACACAAATGTTTGTGATACGTATTGTCGCTTTTGTGCTTTTTATAGAGCACCAGGAAGTGAAGGCTCATATGTATTAGATGATGAAATGATTTTAGAGAAGATCCAAGAAACTGAAGATGTAAACGGCACGGAAATTTTAATGCAAGGTGGTACTCATCCAGATCTTCCACTTAGCTATTACACCAATTTATTACGAAAAATTAAAGAGCGTTTTCCAAATATAACGATGCACTCTTTTTCTCCTGCAGAAGTTTGGAAAATAGTTGAGGTTTCAGGATTAAGTTTAAAAGAAGTGTTACTGCAATTAAAAGAAGCAGGACTTGATTCAATTCCTGGTGGCGGGGCTGAAATCTTAGATGACCGCACAAGGCAAAAAATAAGTAAACAAAAAGGCTCGTGGGAAAAGTGGATCGAATGTATGAAGATGGTGAAAAAAGTAGGCATGCATGGGACGGCAACGATGGTAATTGGCTTTGGCGAGTCGTATGAAGAGCGTGCATTACATCTTCAACGAATTCGTGATGCTCAAGATGATGCGAATTGCTTTTTAGCATTTATTCCATGGACGTTCCAGCCAGATAACACGAACTTAAAAGCTGAAAAAGTAACTCCAGAAGAATATTTAAAGAATTTAGCGATCTCAAGACTGTTTTTAGACAACATCCCTAATTTCCAATCTTCATGGGTAACGATGGGACCTGAAATTGGTAAGAAATCACTTTCATACGGATGTAACGACTTTGGAAGTACAATGATGGAAGAAAATGTTGTTTCTGCTGCAGGTGCGACTCATAAAGTAAACACGAATTTAATTTTACGCCTTATTCGCGAAGCAGGAAAAGTTCCGGCACAGCGCGATACAAAGTATAATACTCTACATGTCTTTGATGAAGAGGAAAAGACAGATAAAGATTTTGTTATGCAAAATTAATATATATATGAAGAGTTGTGCAGTAAGTGTCTAACACATTTTGCACAACTCTTTTTTATGCTTACGCAATACTGGTTCACTTACTTTTCTTTAATTTCAAACATTTAATCATTTTTTAAGATAAGCTCCCATATACATGTAAAGAAAAATGGACACTAGTTCGTAGATTGTTGTGGGAGGGGCTTCTATTGATAGAGATATATTTGCAAAATAAGCTCGATCGGTATAATTTATTTAAAGATTTTAAGTCGGGGCTACATGCCTTTATTAAAAATGGTGTAGTTGAACTTTCGTTAGCAAGTGACAGATTGATCATAAAAGTAGAAGAAAACTTTGATTTCGAAGAGACGATAAAGCCCGTGATTTCGGAAATTTTGAAAAGGCATGTCATAGAAACGAAGGAGAAAATCTGGCTTTTAGATATTGTTAGTAACATCTTTTTTTATGATGACCAGGAAGAGCAAGAACAAATATTAGCGATAGCAAAATCGATTCTTGCTGGTGAGCGGTTAGATCTTCCTAATGTTTCAAAAGTCTTTGCAACGGAAAAAATTATTTATGGTGCTTTTTCGGAATTTTTATCGCGAGACTGCAAGTTCTGTTACGAGTCATTTTTAACGTTTCGCTTAAAAAGTTATTTAGACAAACTAATAGATTGTGTTGAAATGTCCATTGATGAATATCAACTTGAACAAGAGTATCAAAATTTAGTTGAAAGCTTTCGTTATTATATAAAAAAGCGCCCGCCTAAACTAAATTGCGTTCATCTCGTCATCGATAAACGTTTTACTTTTTATGATGAATATTTCCACCTCATTACCGATGAGAAGCTTGAGGGCTATTTAGACAGGGAAATTGTTTTTGAAAAGGGTATCCCAATACAAGAAATGGTGATAAGCCCTCTTGTTAGTATTGCTCCTAAAGAGATACACTTATATAGTGATGAAATCGATCACGGAGTCATTCAATCCATTCAAAATATTTTTCAGGAAAAAGTCAAATTTTATAGTAAAGATTCTTTCCATAAAACAGCTGTAAAATAAAATTTTAAATGTTGGGTTTAATATACACTTGATTTTCTGTTAAGAAATTCATATAATACGTACATATGATAATTAAATCCAACAAAAGTTTTGATGAGGACACGAGTTTTATTTTACGGTTCAAAGAGAGGGAAGTAGTGCTGAGAGCTTCCTAACACGAAAATAATTCTTACCACCTCTGAACTTCAGTAGGGAACTAATAGTATCTACTGACGGCTACAACCGTTATTTCTCATGAGCTACTAGGATAGAAGTTCAAAAAGAGGATAACGAGAGGCGAGAAGGTCGAGGAAGCGTAGCTACGAGCATAAGCTTGCACTCCGTAAGCATATGCACCGCACGAAGGAAAAGTTTTTTCTTTTCCGAGCAACGGAGCGTATTTTAGTAATACGTGAGTAGCGGAGTAGCAAGCTGACGAAGAGACCGCTGTCTATCGTTACCGCATTTTTTGAACACCCATAGTAGAAATGAGGGTGGAACCACGAGCACACACTCGTCCCTTTGTAGGGATGGGTGTTTTTTTGTGTTCGCTGTTAATTGGTTAGTGGTTTGTTGGTAGGTAATAAGTCGAAAGTCGGAAAGTGTCCGCCATCTTCCTTAAATGGTGATGAGGTAGGTCACAATGAGTGAAATCAAATTTAGAAAGAGGAGTGTTAAAACATGGAACAAATTAAAATTACGTTCCCAGATGGAGCGATACGGGAGTACGATAAAGGAGTTACAACTGAAGATATAGCTGCTTCAATTAGCCCAGGGTTAAAGAAAAAAGCGGTAGCAGGTAAAGTAGATGATAAAGTTGTTGACCTACTTTTACCAATTACAGAAGATTCAGCTGTTGAAATTGTTACACTTGATTCAAAAGAAGGGTTAGAAGTTTATCGTCATAGTACTGCCCACTTAATGGCACAAGCGATTAAACGACTATACCCTGATGTGAAACTAGGGATTGGACCAGTCATTGAAAATGGCTTCTACTATGATATTGATATGGAGCACAATTTAACACCAGAAGATTTACCGGCGATTGAAAAAGAAATGAAAAAAATCATTAATGAAAATTTTAAAATCGAACGCAAAGTCGTTGTTCGTGAAGAAGCATTACGTATTTACGAAGAACTTGGCGATCATTTAAAAATTGAATTAATTCGTGAGCTTCCAGAAGGTGAAGAAATTTCAATTTACGAGCAAGGTGAGTTTTTTGATCTTTGCCGTGGACCACATCTTCCGTCAACTAGTAAAATTAAAGCATATAAACTGATGAGCATTGCAGGTGCATATTGGCGCGGTGATAGCGATAACCAAATGTTGCAAAGAATCTATGGGACAGCTTTCCCGAAACAAGGGGAACTAGATGAATACTTACACTTTATCGAAGAAGCACAAAAGCGTGACCACCGCAAATTAGGTAAAGAGTTGCAACTGTTTATGTTCTCTGAAGAATCACCAGGGATGCCGTTTTACTTACCGAAAGGGCAAATTGTTCGTACCGAGTTAGAAGACTTCTCAAGAGAATTGCAACGAAAAGCTGGTTATGATGAAGTTCGTACACCGTTTATGATGAACCAACGTCTTTGGGAGCAATCAGGTCACTGGGATCATTACCACGAAAATATGTACTTCTCAGAAGTAGATAATACGAAATTTGCAATGAAACCGATGAACTGCCCAGGTCATATGATGATTTTCAAAAATGAGCTACATTCTTATCGTGACCTTCCAATACGCATGGCTGAATTTGGACAAGTTCACCGTCACGAATTAAGTGGTGCCTTAAACGGTATGATCCGTGTTCGTACGTTTACACAGGATGATGCTCACATCTTTGCGACACCGGAGCAAATTGAAAGTGAAATTAAAGAAGTTTTCCACTTAATTGATAAGATTTATACAACATTCGGCTTCGAATACTCTGTTGAATTATCGACGCGTCCTGAAAAATCAATGGGTGATGATAAGCTTTGGGATCAAGCAGAAACAGCACTGCGCAACGTACTCGTAGATCTTGATTTAGATTATCAATTAAATGAAGGTGATGGCGCGTTTTACGGACCGAAAATCGACTTCCACATTAAAGATGCCTTAAAGCGTAGTCATCAATGTGCAACGATCCAAGTAGATTTCCAAATGCCTGAGAAGTTCGATTTAACATACGTTGACGAAAACAACAATAAAGTTCCACCGGTTGTTATTCATCGTGCGATTTACGGCTCGATTGATCGTTTCTTCGGAATTTTAGTTGAGCACTTTGCTGGAGCATTTCCAACTTGGTTAGCTCCTGTACAAGTAGAGATTATCCCAGTAAATGACGTCCACCTTGAGTATGCTAAGCAAGTAAAAGCAAAGCTTCAAGAAGCGGATGTTCGTGTTCATATTGACACTCGAAACGAAAAAATGGGCTATAAAATTCGCGAGGCACAAATGCAAAAAACACCATATATTCTCGTGTTAGGTGATAAAGAGCAAGAGGACAATTCTGTGAATGTTCGTAAATATGGGGAACAAAAATCAGAAGCAGTGGGTCTTGAATCGTTTATCTTCAATATTAAAGAAGAAATCACAACAAGAAAATAATATAGAAAAAGGACTGTCCCATAAGTGTCAGACACCATGTAGAGCTAATTAAATATAGACGTACAAATTTATTAACCGTCTATATTTGGTGCCCAACGGTGTCTGACACTTTCTTTTGGACAGTCCCTTTTTTCATATTTCATAAAACTGTTGCATTTTTGTCAGGGAAACCCCTAATGACTCCTATATACTTGAAGTAGATATAGATTAGGGGGGCTATCTATGCGTTTTCGTAATATGAAAATACTATTTATTGCTATGATGTTACTTTTGACAGCAACGGCATGTTCCGATACAGAAAAAAGTGGTATTCCGCTAGCGAAGGAAGTGGCTGCGGCTGCGACTAATACCGAAGAACTTTTATTAATTGATGATGATGAAGAAACTTTTAAAATAGCCATTGCTTCCATTTTATCGATAAGAGAAACACACAGAACGTATAATAAATTTTTGAACTATATCGAAAGAGAGCTCGGTATGCCAGTTGAAATTGTTCAAAAGCAAACATATTCAGAGATTAAGCGAGCTTTTGAACGAGGAGAAGTGGATGCAGGTATCGTCTGTGCTTATTTAGCGGTACTCGGCAATGATGCAGGGATTTTTGAAAGTGTTGCAAAGCCTATACGTAACGATGATGAAGTCTTTAAATCTTATATAATCGTAAAAAAAGATGCTGATTACCAATCATTATTAGACCTTAAAGATAAAAGCTTTGCTTTTTCTGATCCACTCTCGTATTCAGGGTTTTTGTTTCCGAATTATGAATTGAGAAAATCAGGGTATGATGTCGGTAACTTTTTTGAAAAAACATATTTTACGTATAGCCATGATAACACGATAGTAGCGGTTGCTAATGGTCTAGTTGACGGTGGCTCTACCCATAGTGATGTATATAAACAACTAAAACAAGAAAACGATCCGATAATAGATGAAATTAAAATCATCGGGAAAGGGCCTGATGTAGGGAATTCTCCTTTGGTCGTTAGACCAGATATGGATGAGGAAATAAAAGAAAGACTCGTCGATGTAGTGTTGTCTATGCACGAGAGTAACTACGGTAACAGAGCACTTAAGAAATTAAATGTTGATCACTTTATAAAACCTGCCCCTAACTTATATGAACCAATTAATGAAATGTTAGTTGAGCTAGGAGAAACGAAATGAAGAGTTTTATAAAGTGGTTCGTTACAAGTTTAAAAAATAAAAGTGTGAAAACGAAGGTATTGGGTATAACGATTGGCCTTGTTATTTTAATGGCACTGACATCCACGATTATTTTACGTGAAATTCTTGTTGTAAAGTTAAGTGAGGACTTAGATCGTCGCGCTGTTTCAATAGCTAGTGATTTAAGTGCCCGAGGAACTGACTATACATTATTAAAAGATATCGTTAGCCTCAATAATTTAATACAAGATACAATGAGCAATAATCCTGATATTGAATATATTTTTATTGCCGATGAAAATTTTAACATCGTGATTCATACGTTTGGGTCAGACTTTAAAGTTTCTGAAAAGCTAATAAACATAAACTTATTAGATGGAAATCCTGAGAAATATTCTCACCAACTCGTCACTTTTCAATCTGAAGCAGGAACGATCCATGACGTTATTTCGCCTATGTTAGAAGGTGAAGTAGGTTTTGTGCGGGTTGGGTTAAACGAAAAACAAATTTATAAAACCATTGATGAAATAACGTTCATCATTATTATATCTACTATTAGTGTGGGATTCATCGGCTTCATGATTTCTTTTCTTTTAACGAAAGTAATGTATCGAGATTTAAACCATTTAATCAATGTAACGAAAAAAGTCGGTGCAGGTGATTTACAATGTAAAGTAGAAATTAATTCTAAAGATGAAATCGGATTGCTTGCTAGTGAATTCGATACGATGATTAAAAGATTAAAATATAAAAACGAAGAAAACAATAAATATCTTAACGTTTTAAAATTACGAAATAGTGAGCTTTCTTTGTTGCACCAGCTTGCTGTTAGTTCCGTGGACCTTCATAATTTCAATAAACACATCGAGAGTACGGCTATACGCTTAATGGAAGAGCTGAATTTAAACAGTTGTTTTATCGAGTTGAATTTAGCTGATGAAAGAATTTCTACATTTAAGGGAAGAAGTAATTGTGCAGTTGGAGATAACAAAGCTTGTGAAAACTGCTTGTTTTTCCGAGAGAATAATGTACTTCATGATAAACAACTTTACGTGCCGATCAAGGCAAAAACAGAAATCGGTCAAATAAACGTTTGTTTCGGTAATAAACCGGATGAGACGACGAAAAAGTTTATTCATTCTTTCTCACGTCAGCTTTCCGTTATTGCAGAAAATGCTAGACTATGGAAAGAAGTAAAGTATAAAGAAGAATTACGAATAAAGCTTCTAGAAAGAGTGATTACCGCTCAAGAAGAAGAACGAAAGCGTATTGCTAGAGAACTTCACGATGAGACAAGTCAATCAATTACATCCATTATAGTCGGTCTAACTTTATTAGAGGAACAATCAGTTTCTGAAAAAATGACCCAAGACATTGTAGATATAAAGGAAGTATCCCAAAAAACGTTAGATGAGATCCACTATATTTCTTGGTCATTACGTCCGAGTGTATTAGATGATCTTGGCCTCCTACCAGCGATTAAAAAATATGTCATAGAATATATGAAAAAATATGATATCGATGTAGATATTCAAGTGATAGGTTTTCATCAATTAAGGCTACTATCAATAATTGAAGTAACCATTTACCGAGTCATCCAAGAAGCATTAACAAATGCAGCGCGGCATGCCAAAGCTGAAAATATAAGTATTATATTAAAACATGTAAATGGTATAGTTTCTGTCATTATTGAAGATGATGGTGTTGGTTTTAATGCGAAAAAAGTGTTAAATGGGAAGTTAACGAAAGACCATCTCGGTTTAAAAGGAATGCAAGAAAGGATCGAATCAATAGGTGGAAACTTAATTATTGAATCGAACGAAGGAATCGGGACGACCATTTATGTCAAAGATATCGTGATTGGAGATGAAACGAATGGATAAACCGAAAATAATGTTAGCTGATGATCACGGAGTGCTCCTTTCTGGTATTCAACTATTACTATCTAAAGTAGATGAATGGGAGATTGTCGGCATTGTTTCTAGTGGTGAAGAAGCGGTAGAAAATGCATCTTTATGGGATCCTGATCTAATTTTAATGGATATATCAATGCCGGGAATTGGTGGCATTGAAGCGACAAGGCAAATAAAAGAAAAGTTTCCTCACATTAAAATTCTAATGTTAACAATGTTTTCAGAAGAAGACTATTTAAAAAAAGCATTAAAAGCAGGTGCCTCAGGGTATGTGTTGAAAAAGGCTGTAGACACAGAGTTAATTTCTGCAGTTAGAACGGTATTACAAGGTGAAACTTATATATATCCAACGATGTCAAGTTTTCTATTTAAAGGCTTTACCGAAGAAAAGAAAGATAAAGACGAATGTCCGTTAAGTGCAAGAGAAAAGGAAGTTTTAAAATATGTCGCATTAGGGTTTACGTACCAAGAAATCGCGGACGAACTGTTTGTGAGTGTGAAGACGGTAGAAACCCATAAAGCGAGAATTTCAGATAAATTAAATATGAAAAAAAGATCTGAGCTCGTCCGCTATGCTGTTAGTCAAGGTCTTATCTCGATTAATGAATAATTGATTTGAGATTACACAATTTAATATATTTTATATGTTTTTTTCTTGAATTGTAAAAAAGGTTGATATTTAATATCAATCTTTTTTTGTTTGCTATTTTGTGAAAAAATATAGAGTATTCATAAAATATCCCTATTTATTTAGGGGGTGTAAGGGTAAATCCTGACAAAAAGTAAGGGGGATTATGTACATAAAAAGAAATAGATTTAAGGCTAACACTGATACGAAAATATGAAAAAACATGGGAAAATAAAGATGTGATAAAGATCACAGGGAAAGAAATTCAAATTAGATGAAGGGGTGGAAAAAATGAGTAAGAAACATTTACTAGTGCTTATGGCGATGCTACTGATTGCTGCATTTGCAATCGTTGGCTGTTCGAATGAAGAAGCAACGACGGATGAAACAGATCCAGTAGAAACAACGCCAGAAGACACTACGGATACTGACTCAGAAGGCACTGATGATTCAGACGAGACTCCAGAGCCTGAGCAAGTTGATATTAGTAATGCAGAGTATGTTGGATCAGATAGCTGTGCAGGCTGTCACAACGCTCAACATAGTGGTTGGTCTGAAACAGCGCATCCATTAATGGTTCAAAATGTTGAGAAAAATCCTGATGCAATTAAAGATTACACAAGAGAGTTGATGGAAGCGGAACTTGCTGATTGGGAAAATAGTGAATTCACGACAATTGGTGGCGACAATGAAGGCAAGCGTTTAACTTCTTTTGATGAGCTTGTTTATGTAGTCGGTGGAGAATGGAAACAAAGAGGTCTTATTAGAACAGAACACGGCTTTAACTTTGTACAGTTCCAAGCAAACCCAGAATGGGTGGCAGCTGATGGTGAAGTAACTCCAGCAAGGTTAAATAGCTATGGTGGTGGACAACAGTACGAAGACAGATGTTTAGGTTGTCACACGACAGGATTTGATTACGAAGAGATGTTAGCGAATCAAGATCGTCGTGGCGATGACGACTACTATTTCGAAGACTTTGTTGGAGAGTTAGGTGTCGGTTGTGAAGCATGTCACGGACCAGCTAGTGAGCACGTTAGCAGCCCTAGCGCAGATACAATTTTAAATCCAGCTAACCTTACAGCTCAACAAGAGTTAGATTTCTGTGGTACATGTCACGCAAGAAACACTGGACAGATTGATCCGGCAACTGGCGAGCCTATGAATCACCAAGATTCTATTTTCTATAAATGGGGCGACGACCTTTACGATCACAAATATGTGACTAGTATTGCTAGAGCTGAAAATGTTTTTGTACGTTACGATGAAGATGGTAATGTTGAAGGCTATTGGGACACAGACGGAGACCAACGTTTCTGGGCTGACGGTTCTGCAAGAAGCCATCGTATGCAGTACAACGAATTAGAAGCTAATGTAATGAAAATGAATTTAGACTTCACATGCTCAACTTGTCATGACTTACATGACCCTAGTACGTTAAAAGGCGGAAGCTGGGAAGCTTTAATTAGTGCAGACTTAGAAAGAAATGGAACAGACCAATCTTGTCATCAGTGTCATGATACAAATTGGGATATTGATGAAGCAATGCCTTACAAGGCAATGAGTGCTAACGGTGTTCAAGATATGAGACAACATACATTCGGAACAGTAACAATTGGTGATGTTCCAGAAGACGACAATGAATAAACAATGACAATGAAGTAAAGCAAAAGCGCTGCATGTATTGCAGCGCTTTTGCTATCGAAGTGTAATTATCAAGTTTTATTTGTTACCGTTCAAAACTGATCGTATGCCCTTCCAACGTGATATTTTTTAAAATGTGCAACTTATTTTTTCGTTTTGATTTTAAATATTGCTTTTCGAAAGGCGCTGCTAACGTTTCGGGTAGTCCTTTTTCGGTAATCTCTCGTTTCATATGCGCTAAAATGGTCTGAAAATCTTTATCAATTTCCTCTTCTAATTGTTTTCCTTTTTCAATATAAGCAAATAAAATGGGAACCGTAAGTTCACCCTTTTCTTTTTTGCGTTCATACTCAATATAAGCTTCATCGATTAAGAAATTGAGTTCGTTTACTGCTTTTTGTTCAATCTCCTCAAACAGCGGTAAATATTTGTTTTGAAGTGTTTCAGCACTATCACTA
Source organism: Anaerobacillus arseniciselenatis (assembly GCF_001865995.1). Lineage (GTDB taxonomy): Bacteria > Bacillota > Bacilli > Bacillales > Anaerobacillaceae > Anaerobacillus > Anaerobacillus arseniciselenatis. Next base: position 112,706 of record NZ_MLQQ01000035.1, read on the forward strand.
TATACCGAATGAGTACCCACTGTAAAAAACATCATCATTAATAAAATTATATATTTTTTCATAAATTCACCTTCAATCTTTATCCGTTAAAATGTGCACATATATATTAAGTATGAATCAAAATTCCAATTTTTATCCATACAAAACCTTCATGACTATTTACTCGTCACCAGCTAATATGAAAAGGTGGACATTTTCCCTCACTTCGCCTTGACCTTCTTTTGAATCTCAGACGCTCGTTCACGAAAGTATCCACCTTTTTTCATAAAAAAAATTCATGACAGTAACATTTCACCATCTAGAATGGGAAATGTCGGTCGCTTTTCTTTCGCTTCGCTTTAAACTTCTAACGGATTTTAGAGGCTTACTCAAGAAAAGCGACCGAGCATTATTTTGCATCTTAGCTGGTGATGATAGGTGAAGATATATCGTCATGAAGGTTTTGTATGTATAAAGCGGGTTTAGACAATTGCTGAATTCTCAAATTAGTTGTAAAATAAAAATATTAAAGTGGGGAGGAAGTTTCTCCTTGAGGGGGAAGTTTATGAAAGAAGATTTAAACCTATATAAAGATACAACACCTACAAACTTAGTTTCTCTCTTAAATAGGGAGTTATCTAACCAAGAAATAGTTACTCCACAAATTGAGGAGATTTTAAATGAATTAAAAGATTTAAGTTATGCCCTCGATCAATCAACAATAGTTGCTGTAACAGATAGAAGAGGTACGATCTTAAGTGTTAATGATAAATTTTGTGAAATATCTAAATACCGTAAAGATGAGTTGATTGGGAAAAATCATAATCTATTAAAGTCTGGGCATCACCCACCTGAATTTTATCTTGAGATGTGGAAGACGATTATGAGTGGCAACGTTTGGGAAGGTGAAGTGAAAAACAGAGCAAAAGACGGAAGTTATTACTGGGTAAAGACCGTCATCTTTCCGATTTTAGATACTAAAAAGCGACCATACAAATTTATTTCGATTCGAACGGATATTACAGAAGGGAAACATTATGAGGAACAAGTTAGACAGTTATTAAAAAATGACTTTGCTCAAGTTATGAAAAACCTAGATAATTTCGTTTTTAAATTAAAAAGAAATGATGAAAATGACTTTATTTTTACATTAATTGCTGGAAAGCTAGCTAAAGAAATAGGTTTACTAGAACAAGAGCATTTACATAAATCTGTTCACGAAATCATTCCAAATAATACATTGCAAAAACTTCTTAAGCCTGTTGAGAAAACTTTTACAGGGGTAACAAGTAAATTTGAACTTAAGTTTTATAAAATGGATTTATTTATTACTTTGTCGCCGTTTTATCGTAACGGTGAGGTGAAAGAAGTTGTAGGCTCGGTTAGTGATGTTACTGAGTTGAAAAAGTCAGAAAAAATTGTGGAGCACATGGCTTATCACGACTCGTTGACTGATTTACCTAACCGAAGAAAATTAGATATTGATTTAACAGAGCTTATAGTTGACGCCAAACAATCAAATAAAAATGTCGCTACAGTATTTATTGATTTAGATCATTTTAAATTAATTAACGATGCTTTAGGGCACTCAGTCGGCGATTACATTTTAATTATGGCTGCACATCGTCTACAAAGGGCCGATTTGAAAAGCTATAGTAGCGAGTATATGTTATACCACCTAGGAGGCGATGAATTCGTCTATGTTTTCTATGATATTGACGAATTAAGATCTCAAGAAGTTTGTGATTATTTATTCACTTTATTTGAAAGTCCGTTTTTATATAAACAAGCTGATATCCATTTGAAAATAAGTATAGGAGTTAGCCTTTTTCCATTAAGCGGGGAAACGCCAGAAGAGTTAGTGAAAAGCGCAGACATCGCTATGTTTGAAGCAAAAAATAAAGGTAGAAATAAATATTTATTTTACAATCATGATATGAACGCTTCGTTAGTTAAAAAGTTGCAAATTGAAAATGACCTTCGAAAAGCATTGAACACTGAGGGAGAATTACAACTTCATTATCAACCACAAGTAGACCTTAAAACAAACCAAATTGTCGGAGTAGAGGCACTCATTCGTTGGATACACCCTGAAAAAGGGTTTATTTCCCCTATAGAGTTTATTCAAGTAGCTGAAGATAAAGGTTTAATTGTATCATTAGGGAAATGGGTGTTAAAAGAAGCTTGTTCTCAGTTGAAAAAATGGCAGCAGCAAGGCTTTCCTCATTTAAGGGTTAGTGTTAATATCGCAACTAAACAATTTCAACATCCATATTTTATTACTGATTTAACTCAAATATTAACGGAAACTTCTGTATCCCCTCATTCGATCGACCTTGAAATTACAGAAAACAGTTTATTGGATCATACAGAAGACACGATTAATACTTTGACAAATATACAAAACTTAGGCAGTGGCATTGCCATTGACGACTTTGGTACGGGTTATTCATCTTTAAGTTATTTAAAAAACTTTCCTATTTCAACTTTAAAAATAGATCAAACATTTGTGAATGAGTTACCTAAAAATCGCGGTGACCGTGCCATTGTATCTTCGATTATTAACTTAGCTCATAATCTTGGTTTAAATGTAATTGCTGAAGGAGTCGAAGATGAAGCAGCATTAAATTATTTAAAGGAAGAAAATTGTGATCAAATGCAAGGCTTCTATTTTAGTCGACCTGTACCTGCTGCTGATTTAACAGAACTATTAAAAGGGCATTCGTCAATTGCCAAATAAAAGAAGAAAAAAACTATTGAAATATATCGTTACTGTTTGTTATTATAAAAAAGTCGGTTTATGAAAACCGTTGACTAACAACTTTAAAACTAATTGCCTTTCATAAATAGTTGACAAACAACTTTTAACTTGATATAGTAACTAAGTGAATTAAATATTGGAACCAATGCAAGAAGGAGCGCCCGCTTCTCACCTGACTGACACAAATGTAGTTTGCAGGTTACTTAAATATTGATGATAATCAATAAAGGTGTGGGCGTAGTATGCGTCTCACACCTTTTTTATTTAGGAATTGGCTATAAAGCCATAGAGATAAGGTGGGCATAACAGACATGCTTGGTCCTTTGGAGTAGAACACTCACGAAAACTATATTGTTTTTAAAGTGAATGATAACTTATAAAACTAAGTTTATCTAATAAATCATGGAGGTGGCTAGTTATTAGTAAAGACATGTTGGTCAATGAGGGTATTCGTGCCCGAGAAGTTCGTCTCATTGGGGCAAACGGAGATCAAATCGGAGTAAAGTCAAAACAAGAAGCTCTGGAAATGGCTCAAAACGCAAACCTTGACTTAGTTATGGTTGCACCAAATGCTAAACCGCCAGTTTGTCGTATAATGGACTACGGTAAGTTTAGATATGAGCAACAAAAGAAAGAAAAAGAAGCTCGTAAAAATCAGAAGATCATCACGACGAAAGAGGTTCGCCTTAGTCCGACGATTGAATTAAATGATTTTAATACGAAACTTCGCAACGCGAGGAAGTTCCTTGAAAAGGGAGATAAAGTAAAAGCAGCGATCCGTTTCCGTGGTCGTGCGATTACACACTCGCAAATCGGAAGAGATGTCTTAATGCGTCTTGCAAAAGAATGTGACGACATTTCAACTGTAGAAGCGGCGCCGAAGATGGAAGGCCGTAGCATGTTCTTAATTTTAGCTCCAAAAGCTGAAAAGTAATAGTTAACATAGATGAACTATGCTAGGACATGAGCAAGTTTTAAAATAGTAAGTTGTGTTCAAAGGCGATTGCTGATTTTTCTTCATCGGTTTTTGGACATCTTCTAGTAATCAATAAGGGAGGATTTACCTATGCCTAAAATGAAAACTCACCGTGGTGCAGCAAAGCGTTTTAAGAGAACAGGTAGTGGAAAACTTAAGCGTTCGCATGCATTCACAAGTCACTTATTTGCAAACAAGTCAACGAAAGCAAAGCGTAAGCTTCGTAAAGCTGCAATGGTTCATAGTGGAGACTTCAAACGTATCCGTGAAATGTTAACGTACAAAAAATAATTGATATTTTCAACTAAGGTTGAAGATTTGAGGAGGGAAACACGATGCCAAGAGTAAAAGGCGGTTATGTCGCTCGTCGTCGTCGTAAGAAAGTATTAAAATTAGCAAAAGGTTATCATGGTTCAAAACATAGATTGTTTAAAACAGCACAAGTCCAAGTAATGAAATCATTACTTTATGCTTACCGTGATCGTCGCCAAAAGAAGCGTGACTTCCGTAAGCTTTGGATCACTCGTATTAACGCAGCAGCTCGTATTAACGGTCTTTCATACAGCCGTTTAATGCACGGATTAAAAGTTGCTGGTATTGAAGTTAACCGTAAAATGTTAGCTGATTTAGCAGTAAACGATGAAAAAGCATTTGCAGAATTAGCTGCAAAAGCAAAAGCAAACTTAAACTAAATGACAAATAAAAAGTCACTCTCACAAGTAGGGTGGCTTTTTTAAATTTTTAATTTTAAATTAAAAAGGAAGTAGGTTTAAGTAGTGACAATTGAAATTGTTTTTGCATATGCTTTTTTGATTAACATCATTTCATTTGCGTATATGTATGTAGATAAGCAAAGAGCGATAAAAGGTCAATGGCGAGTCCCGGAAAGAAAATTTTTCATTTTAGCAATCATCGGGGGCAGTGCAGGTATCTTTTTAGGAATGAAACAATTTAGGCATAAGACGAAACATTTATCTTTTAAGGTAGGAATTCCATTAATTTTCTTGCTACAATTTGTCCTAATCAGTTATCATTATTTATAGTTCTCATTCATAATTTTTTAATAAGGACAAAGTAGCTAGGGAAAAATTAGGTATAAAAATTTCCTTAAGCGATACAACATAATTCCTGTTAAGGAAGGTGAAAGGCCATGTTTGAACAATTAGCAGAAGCGATACCAGTTTATATAGAAAAGAGCGGGATTATTGCGCCAATCTTATTTGTGCTATTTCACCTCATTCGTCCATTACTTTTTTTACCTGTTCTCTTTGTTTGTATGGTCGGTGGGTATTTATTCGGAGTGATTTACGGATCAATCTTTTCGATTATTGGATTAACGCTAATGTGTATTATTTTTTACTTCGTTGCACAAAAGTTTCCTAATGTATTATCGCGTTTTGCAAAATTAAATAAGAAGATGATGAAAAATGGCCCATTAACAATGAATCAAATCATGGTATTAAGAATGGTGCCATTTGCCCATTTCCATTTATTATCTCTTTACGTTTTAGATCAAACTAATAATTTTAGAGAATATACAAAGTACTCATTTTTAGGTGTAATTTTACCTTCGATCATTTTTACAAGCTTCGGTCAAATGATCGTTGACCTTCCATTATTTTATTCAGTCGTATTATTATTTTTCTTAACGGTTGTATTTTTCGGGGTTAGAAGAAAAGCGATCGAAAAACCAGCGATTATCGAATGGAAGAAGTTTTTTAAAACGAGTTAAAAACATCCCGGGTAGTTACGGTTACGGGTTCAGTTTAGGAAGAGAAAATATGAAATAAAGTTTTTAGAGGCTGGGACAAAACAAAGTGTCAGACACCGCTAGACACCAAATATAGACATATGATAAATCTTTACGTCTATATTTAGTAGGATGGGCGTGGTGTCAGACACCTTTGTCCAAGCCTCTTTTTGGTTGTCTAGGAAAACTATAAAGACAAAGTATTTGTAGATAACATTTTAACACGAAAGCTGTCTAGCTCCTGCGGTTACTCGTCGCAAAGCACAAGGAACAAATCTAAGAAGCTGCTTTGCTGACCAAGGCGGCTTGCGCTTTTCTTGCTTTTCTTATTATTTTAACAAAAGTTCTTTAATAGGGCTTTTCCAATCGATTTTAGCATTTGGATAAGCTAAAATAATTTCTTTTTCAATAAAATAAAAGTCCTCTTTATTAAGCCCTTGTAGTTTATCTGGATTCTTGACCCAAACTTGGACTGTTACTACTTCGAAGGCCTTGTCAGTCGTTCCCAAATATTTTTCTCCTTCAAATAGAACACCTCGATATGTGATTAAAAAGTTTTTTCTAATATTTTGTTTATCATCTAAAAAGTAAAATTGCTTTTTTTCGTGTGCTAATTCGAGCTTACGTTTTGGATTCATTAAATATTTAATCGAACTGTATGCTAAAATAATAACGGCTATTAATATTAATAATCGGAATAAAAAAACAACCATTGGTATCCCCCTAACGACAAAGTGGTCTTAATTAGTATAAACGAAACTGTCCTTATTTACATTACGAATGATCAAAGAAAAGGTTTCAAAAATTTTGTTTAAGTTGGATAGCTGGTTTGTTGGTTGGTTAGATATTTAGTTGGAAAGTTGGAAAACCAGTGAAGAAAAGGAAATCATCTGTCTTTTACAACTTAAATGGTGACGGACAATGGTCATGCGGGTTTTGTAAGGAAAAGGTAATTGGAGGTGGATTTTCTTTCACGAGCCTCTAAAATTCGATAGAAGTTTACAGTGAAGTGAAAGAAAATCCACCTCCAATTTTCATTTTAGATGGTTACGGAATACCGTTACCGTCATGAAGGTTTTGAATGGAAAAGGCTGACAGGGATAATAATAATTTTTATAAACAGGAGGAAGAAATGAGTTACAATTTAAAAATTAAATTATTAAATGACGATGCGGTTATACCGTACCGAGCGAATAAAGGAGATGCAGGTCTTGATTTGTTTTCCGTTGAAGAAAAAATGATTAAACCAGGGGAAGCAGCGCTAATAAGTACAGGGATTATGATCGAATTGCCGGAAGGAACAGAAGCTCAAGTAAGGCCGAGAAGTGGCTTAGCATTAAAACATTCAGTTACGGTTTTAAATAGCCCAGGAACGATTGATGAAGGTTACAGAGGAGAAATTAAAGTAATATTAATTAATCACGGAAAAGAAGATTTTAAAGTGGAAAAACAAATGCGAATTGCGCAAATGGTCATAGCACAAGTAGCGAAAGTAAATATTATTGAAGTAGATCAAGTAACAACTACTGATAGAGGTGAAGGAGGGTTCGGTTCGTCCGGGGTGTCACAGTAGTAGAACAATTGAGAATTATTTCGATTACCGTTATAATAGTGTTGGTAAACATAACTAAATTTTTTTAGGAGGCATTTACATATGGATAACACTTTAAAAATGTTAAAAGATTTAACAGATGCGAACGGGATTCCTGGAAATGAACGAGAGCCTCGTGAAGTAATGAAAAAGCATATTGAGCCTTTTGCAGATGAAATTACTCAAGATCATCTCGGTAGCTTAATCGCTAAAAAGAACGGCTCTGCTGAAGGACCAAAAATTATGGTTGCTGGTCACTTAGATGAAATCGGTTTTATGGTTACGAGTATTGATGATAAAGGTTATTTACGTTTTCAATGTGTCGGCGGTTGGTGGGAGCAAGTAATGCTTGCACAACGCGTTACTGTTATGACAAGTAATGGAAATGTACCAGGAGTAATTGGCTCAAAACCACCGCACATTCTACCTCCAGAAGCACGTAAAAAGCCTGTTGATAAAAAGGACATGTTTATTGACATTGGAGCTTCAAGCAAAGAAGAAGCAATGGAGTTTGGTGTTCGCCCTGGAGATTCAGTTGTTCCAGTTTGCGAATTTACGGTAATGAAAAATGAAAAAATGTTAATGGCAAAAGCGTGGGACAACCGTATCGGATGTGCAATTGCGGTTGAAGTACTTCGTCAGCTAAAAGATGTTGATCATCCGAACACAGTTTATGGTGTAGGAACAGTTCAAGAAGAAGTAGGGCTTCGTGGTGCTCGCACTGCAGCACATGCGATTCAACCAGATATCGGCTTTGCAGTTGATGTAGGGATTGCAGGGGACACACCAGGTGTTACTGAAAAAGAAGCGCTATCAAAAATGGGTAAAGGTCCACAAGTGATCATGTATGATGCTTCGATGATTTCTCATAAAGGACTTCGTGACTTTGTAACAAATACAGCTGATGAAGCAGAAATTCCATATCAGTTTGACTATGTAGCAGGTGGCGGAACAGATGCAGGTGCGATCCACTTAACAGCAAATGGTTCACCAGCGCTAGCAATTACAATTGCGACACGTTACATCCATAGTCATGCAGCGATTTTACACAGAGATGATTTTGAAAACGCTGTAAAATTAATCGTTGAGGTTATCAAAAAGTTAGATAAAGATACTGTAGCAAAAATTACATTTGACTAAGTTTTATGACGGTAGGCGGGCGCCTTGCGCTTTTCTAAAGGAAAAATTGTTATAAATTCTTACAAAAATAATGAGAATTCGCTAGCTCCTGTATAAAATATAATTACTACAAAAGATAGGGGCGATGAAACATGAAAAATGAAGCAGAGAAATTAGCAGTTGAAATAATTCGCCTCGACTTAATGCGAGATGAATTATTAGAGAAATTAATTGTACTTTCAGGAAATCAGGCGCACGAAATCCTTCGATGCGTTCAAAACAATCAGTACATTGAAGCGAGGGAATAATAAAAAGTAAGTTGTTTATTACAGAGGCGTTGTGGAATAAAGTGTTAAACAAAAAGGTGTGCGATTTGTATTACTAAGTCGCACACCAACTTTACTTCTATTAAAATTTAGAACAACTTTGACTTTTATATGACCTATTCTTCTTTACTTCTGTAACCCCTGTGAAATCGAAGAAATTACTTCTTGTTTGCTTTGTTCATCTGCTTGTTTCCAGTAAACTTCAAACAAAACCCCTAAACCTGGTAGCATTTTTTCTTCGCCACTTTGCATTGCATCAGCAATGGTTGCTTTTACATCTTCTTCAGTACTATTTTGTACATTTTGTAAAATCGCGCCGCGTAAATTAAATCCCATCTTTACTCACTCCTTGTGATAAAATAAATCTTATTGCTATTCAGTTATAGTATGACAATAATTGGACGAAAATATTTATAATATAAATGAGTATAAATAAATATTTTTACATACAAAATGCCCATGACGGAACAAAAGTCACTATTTAACATGAATAAGTTGGGCGATTTTATTTAAATAAAAGGAGAAAAAAATGGAACGGATTGAATCAGTTAAAAACGCAAAAATAAAATCAGTAAAAAAGTTACATACACGCAAAGGAAGGGAAAAACTAGGGAGCTTTTTCATTGAAGGTGAGCACTTAGTTGAAGAAGCAATAAAATCAAACGTAATTATCAATGAAATTTTCGTAGAGGAGAATTTTCAAATCCCTCAAAGCTGGAACGTAACGGATATTCCAATATACATCGTACCGGATAAAATAATGAAAGAAATCTCTGAAACCGAAACACCTCAAGGAGTTGTAGCGGTATGCGAGCTTTTAGGTAGAAAGCCTTTAACGGTTCAAGATGATGGGAAGTATTTATTAATAGATCAAGTACAAGACCCGGGGAATTTAGGGACAATCATACGTACCGCAGATAGTGCAGGCTTGTCAGGGGTGATTTTAGGGGCTGGGACAGTCGATGTCTATAATAGTAAAGTAATTCGCTCTACACAAGGTTCTTTATTTCACCTTCCAGTTGTGAAAGCTGATTTAGTTGAATGGGTTGAAAAGTTACAAAATAAAAATATTCCAATCTATGGAACTGCTTTAAATGAAAATGCAAAAGTGTATAATAGTGTGCCTCCACAACAAAGTTTTGCACTGATTGTTGGAAACGAAGGAAGTGGGTTGTCTGGGCAACTACTGAAATTAACAACAGACAATTTATATATCCCTATTTACGGAAAAGCAGAATCACTCAACGTTTCAATTGCAACAGGCATCCTATTATATCATTTGAGAAAATAAAAGCTAAAAGCTTCGAAGAGAAGCTTACAACAATCAAAACTATAATAAAATTTGCCTTCTTGCTAAAAATAACTTATAATTAATTTCGAATTTCATATTAAAAAAACTAGGAAAGAGAGTAGTAAATTGCAAAAACGTCATTTTTAGGGAGGAAATGCCTAGACTGAAAGCATTTCTATGATAGTCGCAATTGAATTCGCTCTGGAGTTGGCACCGGAATATAGAAGTTTTTCTATTAAGGTTGCATCGGTCATAGACCGTTATCAAGTTTGAGTGAACAATTAGAGGTTTTCTAATTGTTAATTAGGGTGGTACCGCGAAGTCAAGTCTTCGTCCCTTTTGGGATGAGGGCTTTTTTGTGTGGAAAAAGTTGGTTAGTTGGTTAGTCGTCTGTTGGTTAGGTCCGCGTACGGCTTTTATTTACAAGGTATCGTGGTTTTGCTTTAAAATGGGTTCTAGCGATCAACTGACTTGACACAAAAAGGTAAATACTTTGTTACAAATAAAGGAGGAAAAATTGATGCAAGAACGTTTAAAAGAACTACAACAAGAAGCGTTAAATCAAATTGAGTCAGCACAATCTTTAAAAGAGCTTCAAGATGTTAAAGTTTCTTATTTAGGAAAAAAAGGACCAATAACAGAAGTGTTAAGAGGAATGGGCAAGTTGTCAGCAGATGAGCGCCCAATCATTGGTCAAATGGCTAATGATGTTCGTGGAGCGATATCTGATAAGCTAGAAGAAAAAGTCGCCAAACTAGAAGAATTAGAAGTAGAAAAGAGGTTAGCAAGTGAAAGCATCGACGTTACTTTACCAGGACGTCCTGCGAACACTGGGGTTAGACATCCATTAACAGCGGTCGTTGAAAATATTGAAGATATTTTTATCGGAATGGGCTTTGGAGTATCTGAAGGTCCGGAAGTAGAAACGGATTATTATAATTTTGAAGCATTAAATTTACCGAAAGATCACCCAGCTCGTGATATGCAAGATACGTTTTATATTACGGAAGAACTTTTATTAAGAACTCATACATCACCAGTCCAAGCGAGAACGATGGAAAAATATGCTGGAAAAGGCCCAGTAAAAATCATTTGCCCAGGGAAAGTATTCCGTCGAGACGATGATGATGCCACACATTCACATCAATTTATGCAAGTAGAAGGTCTTTACATAGACGAAAATGTTCGTATGAGTGATTTAAAAGGAGTTTTATTAGAGTTTGCGAAGAAGTTTTTCGGTCCTGATCAAAAAATTCGCTTACGCCCGAGCTTTTTCCCATTCACTGAACCTTCAGTAGAAGTAGACATTTCTTGTGTCATGTGTAAAGGTGATGGTTGCCGTATCTGTAAAGAAACAGGTTGGATTGAAGTGTTAGGTGCAGGTATGGTTCATCCTCGCGTATTAGAAATGGGTGGATTTGACTCGAAAAAATACTCAGGTTTTGCTTTCGGAATGGGTGTAGAACGTTTAGCAATGTTAAAGTACGGTATTGATGATATTCGTCATTTTTACTTAAACGATAAAAGGTTTTTAGAGCAATTTAAACGAGCTTAAAAGGAGGAAACATTTGTGTTAGTATCATTCAATTGGCTTAAAGAGTATGTCCAGCTAAGTGACATTTCAGCGATAGAATTAGCAGAGCGTTTAACAAGAAGTGGTGTGGCTGTAGACATTGTTCATCCATTAAATAAAGGGGTTAAAAATGTTGTTGTCGGTCATGTCGTAAAACGTGAACAACATCCAGATGCAGATAAATTGAGCTTATGTCAAGTTGACGTCGGTGAAGAAGAGTTAGTACAAATTGTTTGTGGAGCAAAAAATGTCGCTGAAGACCAAAAAGTAGCGGTAGCAAAAGTAGGCGCAGTATTGCCTGGCAATTTTAAAATAAAAAAGGCAAAACTTCGTGGACAAGCATCACACGGGATGATTTGTTCATTACAGGAACTTGGGGTAGATACAAAATTTGTTCCTAAAGAAGTTTCGGAAGGTATTTTTGTTTTCCCACAAGATGTAGAGGTAGGAATAGATGCGCTACAATACTTAAATTTAGACGATGAAGTGTTAGAGCTTGATTTAACACCAAACCGTGCAGATTGCTTAAATATGATCGGTGTAGCTTATGAAGTAGGAGCGATCTTAAGTCGCGAAATTGATGTTCCGACACCGAAATTACAAAAATGTGATGAGAAAGCAGCAGACTTTATTGAAGTTCGTGTTGATGCAATCGAAGATAACCCGATTTATAGAGCGATGGTTATTAAAGATGTGAAAGTAGGACCTTCTCCTCTATGGCTTCAAAATCGTCTAATGGCTGCTGGAATTCGTCCGATTAGTAACGTTGTTGATATTACAAATTATGTTTTATTAGAATATGGACAACCTCTTCACGCTTTTGATTATGCCCGTTTTGGCTCAAAAGAAATTGTTGTTCGTAAGGCAACAGAAGGAGAAGAAATTGTCACATTAGACGATGCTACGCGTAAGCTTGCTAAAGAGCATTTAGTAATTACAAACGGGAAAGAACCAGTGGCTGTAGCTGGTGTTATGGGTGGTGCAAAATCAGAAGTAAACGATGAAACAACGACAGTTTTACTAGAAGCCGCTTATTTTAAAGGCTCAACAGTGCGTAAAGCTTCAAAAGATTTAGGTTTACGTAGCGACTCGAGTGTTCGTTTTGAAAAAGGAATTGATCCAAACCGTGTTGCATTAGCAGCAGAACGAGCAGCACAAATGATTTGTGAATTAGCAGGTGGAGTGATTTTAGAAGGTTGTGTTGAAGTAAATGAGCTTGATGCGAAACCATTACCTGTTGATATTTCAGTTTCACGTTTAAATGACGCGTTAGGAACAGAGTTGACTGCAGAAGTTGTAGGAAATATCTTTAAACGTTTACAATTCATCTACTCACAAAACGAAGATATTTTTACCGTTTATGTTCCAACGAGGAGACCAGATATCACAATAGAAGCGGACTTAGTAGAAGAAGTGGCAAGACTATATGGCTATGATCATATTCCAACGACATTACCTATAGGTCTTACAACTGCTGGTGCCCTTACACCGAGCCAAACTCGTCGTAGAAACGTTCGTCGTTATTTAGAAAGTGTAGGACTAAACCAGACGATCACCTATTCTTTAACGAGCTCTAGTAAAGCAAAAGGTTTCGGTGATACGTTAGAAAATGTAACGCCAATTCGTCTTGCAATGCCGATGAGTGAGGATCGTAGTACGTTAAGAACAAGTTTAATTCCACACGTCCTAGATGTTGTGCAATATAATCACAACCGAAAAATTGAGGACATTGCTATTTACGAGGTTGGTTCGATTTTCTTAACTGAAGAAACAGAAATCACAAAGCAACCTACAGAAAAAGAAATTTTAGCAGGTGCTTTTACAGGGACGTGGCAAAGTCACTTATGGCAAGGCGAGAAAAAGAAGGTTGATTTCTTTGTTGCTAAAGGTGTTTTAGAAGGATTATTTGATCAATTAGGGATCACTGAAAAAATTCGCTACGCATCTGTGAAAAAAGATAGCATGCATCCTGGAAGAACGGCGGCTATTCTTTTAGACGGTGAAGAAATAGGATTTGTTGGTCAAATTCATCCAACGCTTCAAAAAGAGCTCGACTTAAACGAAACGTATATATTTCAGTTAGATTTACAAGTGGTTCTTTCGTCAAGTGGTCAAGAAGTCTTTTATGAGGGAGTTCCTAAATATCCAGCGATTTCTCGTGACATTGCACTTGTAGTCGCCCAAGAGACTCAAGCTGAAGATGTAAAGGACGTTATTAAAAGTAACGGTGGTAAACTGTTAAAATCAGTTCAGTTATTTGATTTATATCAAGGTGAAAAAATGGAAGAGGGCCATAAATCATTAGCGTTTTCTTTAACGTATTTTGACCCAGAAAAAACATTAACTGATGAAGAAGTAACCAACGTCCATAATAAAGTACTCGAAGGCTTAAAAGAAAAACTAGGCGTAACATTAAGAGCATAAAGTAATTAAAGGGGCTGTTCCAAATAGTGTCACACACTTATGGGACAGCTTCTTTTGTATGGAAAGTAGGTTTTGTGACAAAAAAGCAACTTTCCGTATTTTCTATTGTGTAAATAGGATTTACTAAGTATAGTTAAAAATACATAGGATCTTTGCCGTTATTCATTGCACTTGGGCGCTCTTATGTGAATACTGACAGCTTCAAGCATTTTCTAAAAGGTGGGTCATTTTATATGTATAAAGTAAGCAACATTACTCTAATAAAAAAAATAGATTATTGTGTATGGAATGTCGTTTTTCAAATGGACGGTGAACAGATGGAGTATACGACTGATTTTCTTTATTTAATAAAGGAGAAAAAGTGGGTGTTCAATTCCTTAATTACACATGAGTTAACAAGTGTCGTGGAAGGAAATCAATGTATTTATTGTGGCGAAAATAAAATTGCTTGTTTTGTAGCGAGTAAAGACTATCAAAAAATTAAAACGAATGTAGTAAAGAATAAACAGTTTTTAAAGGAAGTCACTGATGAGTTACGTCTCCCTATAGAAGAAATTTCTTCGGACTATTTAGTCGTAAACAATAAAGCTGAATGGGAGAAGCATGCAGAAGAAAATCGCTTTTATGGCAATCTCCTTCGCATAAAAAACAAAAACATGTAAATCGAAAGAATTTTAATACTTTTAACCGGGTAAGGTCGAATGCTAAAAATTAAAAATTAAAACCCTAAAACTCAAAGCTCAAAGTAACTTCTTTGCTTTTTCTGTATTAGCAAAATGTAATTTGCAAAATTGTGTTAACGAATCAACACCGTGTGTTTGAATAAGCTTTGCTGCTGCTTTATCAACATGTGATCCTGCCCCTTTGGGAATTTCGAACCCTACTTTTTCACTTAATTTGTCCATTTCTTTGACGAAAGCATAACGAGCAATAATGGATGCTGCTGCGACGGATAAGTGAACTGATTCTGCTTTTGTTTCAAAAAAAACATTTTTTTCTTGAACGACTTCCTTTTGATCTGCAATGTAACGGTAATAAGTGTCGCGTTCCACAAATTGATCAATTAAAATTCCGTCATACGGAGTTGTTCCGATTTTTTTCTTTAAATGAAGGAGAGCTTTATTATGTAAAATGGCTTTCATTTTTCCTTGGTTCATTCCTTTTGCTTGCAAGGAATTGTATTTTTCATTAGGGAGAACTAAAAGGCTGTACGGTATTGTTTGAATGAGATCTTTGGCAATTTTACAAATTTGATCATCCTTCATTCCTTTTGAATCTTTTACTCCAAGTTTACTTAAAGTAGAAAAGTTTTCTTTCGCAACAAAGGCAGCGACAACAGTGATCGGACCAAAATAGTCACCAGTACCTACTTCATCCGACCCCAATAATGATAATTGCCCGTATTGAGCGGTGTTGCGTTCTTGTTTATTTGATGCATTATGTTTATTTTTTGTTTCCACTGTTTCGTTTGCGAACTTTTCCCAAATGGACGCTTCATCTTCGTAGTTTGCTCCTTGAAACAAAACTTTTCCCGATTTATATGCAGTAACTGAACAATTAAGAGGCTTAGCCGAAAAAACAGCTCCTGGCGGAAGCTTCGTTTGTAAGTCATCTGTATAAAACTCTTTCATTTTTATAATTAAACTACTTGTGACCTTTAATACTCGTTGCCCCAATGTGAAAAAACCCCTTTCGATATAATTTAAAATGTAAAATTTAAAATGTAAAATTAGTGCCAAACAATTTTTTAAATTATAAATTTTAAATTCTAAATTACTTCCCCGAATTTACCTACAGTAAACTCAAAACTCTCCACTCAAAATTCAAAACTCAAAACTAGACTCATTGTACCATTTTTTCTCAACTTTTCTCAATTACTCATCATATATTTCCAATCACGACTGTTCGTGGTAAGATAGAAGGTAGGAATTTTTGAATTGTCGATAACCCAAGGCGCTTACGCTTTTCTATGTCTAGCTCCAGCGCCTAGCTTCTCGAGCGTTTCGGTCCATCAAGATTTGCCTATTCATGAGGGGAAATCGAAGAGGAGGCAAAACGTTGCTGGCCCTCCAACGCTTGTCGAAGCTATTCAAGGCGCTTACGCTTTTCTATGTCTAGTTCCAGGCGCCAACGGCTCGACCACTTCAGTCCTCCCCTTACGGTCTAAAACCTGACCGCTACGGGAAGGTCTTCCAGTGGTTGTCGCCGTTAGGCGGGCGCCTTACGCTTTTCTAATAAGGAGGCTTATTGTGGGGGAAGAAAAAAGTAAACGGCGAACAACCGTAAAGATAAATGGTCAAAGCTATGTAATTTCAGGGCAAGCGGACGTCAGTCACATTAAGGAAGTGGCCAAATTTGTTGATGAGAAAATGAAGAAAATGAGAAATGTTAATCCTTATTTAGATAGTACTCAACTCGCTGTGTTGGCGGCAGTTAATATTAGTGATGAATACTTACGGTTAAAAAAACAGCAAGAAAGTATAAAGAAAGATGGGGAAAAATAAAAAATGCTTAGCTTAATAATTTTAATTCTTTTAATTACTAGTTTTTTTGTTGGGTTTCGTAGAGGGTTTATACTACAGTTAGTTCATTTGACTGGTTTTATTATTGCTTTTATTGTCGCTTATCTTTATCATGCAGAATTAGCGTATCATATTCGCCTTTGGATCCCGTATCCACAGTTTCCTACCGATAATCCGGCGTTCATGTTGGTTGAAGGGTTTAACTTTGAAAATGTGTATTATACTGGGATTGCCTTTGCGATTTTATTTTTTGCAACAAAGATATTGTTGCAGATTATCGGCTCGATGTTTGACTTTTTAGCACATTTGCCAATTTTAAGTACGATTAATGGTTGGTTAGGTGGTATTCTTTGTTTTTTAGAAACGCTGCTTATTTTTGTTGTTCTGTTACATATTGCAGCGCTGTTACCGATTGAGTTCGTCCAAGATTTATTAAAAGAATCGTCTTTAGCAAAATTAATATTAGATTACACACCGATCTTATCTAATTATTTAAAAGAATTGTGGATTGAAAATCAATTATAAGTATGAAGAGGCTGTCCTAAAACTAAGTGTCAGTCATCTCAGGCACTATAAATAGACGGGGCTGTCCCTAAGTGTCTGACACCAGGAAAAACTTACTTAATATAGACGTATACTTTTATTATCCGTCTATATTTGGTGCATGACGGTGTTGGACTTTTTTTAGGGACAGCCTCTCTAAGTATAGTATTTGTTTGGGGTGAACTAAAACTTATAGGACAGCCTCTTTCAATGGTTGAAAGTTGATTTCTAGGAGGGAAACTAGGTATGATAACTATGGATGTAAATAAGAGGTTAACAAGAATTATGTATATTAGAAAAGCAAACAATGAATTTTATTTCCTAACTGAAGCTAATTGAAAATTCGATTGTCGGCACTGCAAGAAGGGATGATTTTTTTGAATAAAAAACAAATAATTCAAGCGTTAGAAACGATTGCAATATATATGGAAATAAAAGGTGAAAATAGTTTTAAAGTATCCGCCTACAGAAAGGCTGCTCAAGCTTTAGAGTTAGATGAAAGAACGATGGAGCAAATTGAAGATCCTTCTAAGTTGAAAGGGATTGGAAAAGGAACAGCGACCGTAATTGAGCAACTAAAAAATGAAGGTAAATCAAGCTTACTTGATGAGTTGAAAGAAGAGTTACCAGAGGGACTAATCCCATTATTAAAACTTCCAGGCCTTGGCGAAAAGAAGATTGGTAAGATTTACCAACAACTTGAAGTTGTTGATATCGAATCGCTTAAGCAAGCATGTTTGGATGAAAAAGTTCAAGTTCTTGCAGGTTTCGGGAAAAAGACAGAAGAAAAAATAATAGCTTCGATTGAAGAGTTCGGAAAACAGCCTGAGCGCTTACCAATCGCCCAAGTTTTACCTGTAGCTAATAAGATTGAAGCTAATTTAAGCAACATTAATGAAATTATTCGGTTTAGCCGTGCTGGTAGCTTACGCAGGTTAAGAGAAACCGTCAAAGACTTAGATTATATTATTGCAACGAATGAGCCAGAAAAAGTTCGCGATGCACTTTTGAAATTTGCAAATGTCGGAGAAATTATCGCTAGTGGAGATACGAAAGTTTCGTTAGTATTACAGTTAGCAGAATTTCGGATTTCCATCGATTTCCGGCTCGTTAAAGATGCCGAGTTTGCGACAGCGCTCCACCATTTTACAGGTTCTAAAGATCATAACGTTCAAATGCGACAATTAGCAAAAGATCGTGGAGAAAAAATTAGTGAATACGGAGTAGAAGACGTTGAAACAGGAAAAATAACTACGTTTGCTTCAGAGGAAGAATTTTTCCGACATTTTGGTCTTCACTTTATTCCACCTGAGGTTCGCGAAGGTGATGGGGAAATCGAAGCTTGGCAAACAGAAAATGAGCTGATATCGATCAATGATATTCGTGGTGATATGCATATGCATTCAACATGGAGTGATGGTGCCCATTCGATTGAAGAAATGGTAGAAGCCGCGAGAAAAAAAGGGTATTCATATATTGCAATTACCGACCATTCGAAATATTTAAAAGTAGCGAATGGATTGACCGTTAAACGACTTCGCGAGCAACACCAAAAAATTGCAAAGCTAAATGAACAGTGGGATGACTTTACGATTTTCACAGGAATTGAAATGGATATTTTACCAGATGGTACGCTTGATTATGATGATGAAGTAATTTCTGACGTCGACTTTGTGATTGCATCGATTCACTCTTCTTTTTCTCAAGATAGAGAGACGATTATGAATCGTCTAAAAAACGCCTTAAAAAACCAACACGTGGACTTAATTGCTCATCCGACAGGTAGGCTTATTGGTCGTAGAGCAGGCTATGATGTTGATGTTGATTTACTTATTGACTTAGCTAGTGAATCAAACACAGCGCTAGAGTTAAACGCGAACCCGCATCGCCTTGACCTTGCGCCACATTGGTTGAAAAAAGCGCAACAAAAAGACGTTAAAATAATGATCAATACCGATGCTCACAACGAAGAAATGCTAGATGATATGGAAATTGGGATTGCGAGTGCGAGAAAAGGTTGGATTAAAAAAGACACGGTCATTAATAGTTGGTCACAACAACAAGTAGTTCGTTATTTGAACCGAAAAGATAAGTAAGGAGTGGGTCCATTGTTACAGCGAGTTCATCGTCTCTTAGAGTACGATAAAATGAAAGAGCAGCTTATAGAACACGTAAGTTCATCACTTGGAAAGAAAAAAATTGAAGAGCTTACGCCGTTGGTTAATATAGATGAAATTCAACATGCGCAAAACTCAACGTTTGAAGGAGCGAAAGTGCTGCGGTTAAAAGGACAAGCCCCACTCGGTGGAATTCGTAATATTACGGCAAGTGTAAAACGTGCACAAATTGGCGGTATGTTAAATGAGGGCGAGTTACTAGAAGTTGCGAGTACGATATACGGAGGAAGAAGATTTAAGAAGTTTATTGAAGACATGATTGAAGATGAAGTAGAACTTCCAATTTTACAACAATTAGTAAACTTAATTACTCCACTTACGGATGTTGAGCGCGAAATTAAAATGTGTATCGACGATAACGGTCATATGTTAGATTCAGCTAGTCCTACTTTACGAACGATCCGTCATCAAATTAAAAGTCACGAAGCCTCGATTCGTTCTAAGTTAGAGAGCATCATTCGCTCCTCTAGCAATCAAAAAATGCTGTCTGATTCGATTATTACAATCCGAAATGAACGTTACGTAATTCCGGTAAAACAAGAGTATCGTAGCAACTTTGGTGGACTGATCCACGACCAATCGGCTTCAGGGGCAACGTTATTTATTGAACCGCAAGCAGTTGTGTCGATTAATAACCAATTAAGAGAAGTACGAATGAAAGAAAAGCAAGAGGTTGAAAAGATTTTACACGAGCTTTCCGCAAAAGTTTCTGAAGTAAGTGAAGAGCTACTCGAAAATGTTAAAACACTTGCTGAAATTGACTTTATTTTTGCGAAAGCTTTATATTCCAAAGCGATAAAAGCTTCTCAGCCTAAATTGAATGATGAAGGTTTTATTAAAATGAAAAAAGCACGTCATCCTCTTATTCCACACGAGGAAATCGTTCCAATCGATGTTGAATTAGGGAAGACATACAGTTCGATAATTATTACTGGTCCGAACACGGGTGGTAAAACCGTCACATTAAAAACGACCGGGTTACTTACGTTGATGATGCAATCTGGTTTACACGTTCCTTGTGAAGAAGGATCAGAAATGGCGGTATTCCAATCGATTTTTGCTGATATTGGCGATGAGCAATCGATTGAACAAAATTTAAGTACATTCTCGTCTCACATGACAAACATTATTGATATTATAGATAAAGTAGATCACGAAAGTCTCGTTCTTTTTGATGAGTTAGGGGCAGGTACGGACCCAACAGAAGGGGCGGCATTAGCGATTTCGATTTTAGATGATGTGTATCAGCGTGGAGCTAGAATCATTGCAACGACTCACTACAGTGAATTGAAAGCTTATGCCTACAATCGACCTGGTGCAATTAATGCTAGTGTAGAATTTGATGTTGAAACGTTAAGCCCTACGTACCGCCTTTTAATTGGTGTTCCGGGAAGAAGTAACGCTTTTGCGATCTCAGAACGATTAGGATTAAATAAAGAAATTATTGATAAAGCGAAAGAACAAATCTCTACGGAAACGAACAAAGTAGAAAATATGATTTCTTCACTAGAAACAAGTCAAAAAGCAGCAGAAAAAGAATTGGAAGAAGCTCAAAAGGTCCGAGATAATGCAGAAGCATTGCGGAAAGAGTTAGAGGACCAATTTTCGGCATTTGAGATGGAAAAAGAAAAGCTTTTAGAAGAAGCAGAAAAGAAAGCTCATGATGCTGTTGAAACTGCGAAAGAAGAAGCAGAATTTATTATTGAAGAATTAAGGGAACTTCAAAAAGAAGCAAACGTTGTAAAAGAGCATCAGCTCATTGATGCAAAAAAACGTCTCGAAGAACAACAGCCTAAATTAAAAGAGAAAAAGAAGAAGCCTTCTGTGAAGAAGGTATCAAAAGAGCTAATGCCTGGTGATGAAGTAAGAGTGCTTTCATTCGGTCAAAAAGGTCATATCGTTGAAAAAATATCAGATAAAGAATTTCAAGTGCAAATCGGGATTATGAAAATGAAAGTACAAATTGATGATCTCGAGCTACTTGATCGACCGAAACAAATCGAGAAAAAGCCGATGGCAACGGTTCGAGGATCGAATCATCATGTTAAGCCTGAACTCGATCTTCGTGGCGAGCGCTTTGAAGATGCGATGCTTCGTGTTGAAAAATATTTAGATGATGCCTTATTGGCAGGATACAGCCAAGTGTCGATTATTCACGGTAAAGGAACTGGAGCCTTAAGAAAAGGAGTGCTCCAATTATTAAAATCCCACCCACAAATAAAAAATTCAAAGATGGCCGCAATGAACGAAGGTGGATTCGGTAATACAATCGTACAATTTAAGTAATAGGAGGTGAGAACCGATGGAGCAGTTATTTGAAATTGACTTTGTGTACACAGCAGCTTCATTTAGTGTTGCCGTATTAGCGATGGTTGTCTTTTTGGCTATTTTTGAAACGGTCACAAAGTATAACAATTGGCAAGAAATAAAAAAAGGGAACATTTCAGTTGCGCTTGCCACTGGTGGGAAAATCTTTGGGGTTGCCAATATTTTTCGGTTTTCTATTCAACATAATGATTCGATTTTAACGATGTTAATCTGGGGATCATTTGGGTTTTCTCTACTTTTATTTGCTTATTTTATTTTTGAATTTTTAACACCACGTTTTAAAGTAGACAGTGAAATAGCTAAAGATAACCGCGCTGTCGGTTTCATTTCCTTTATTATTTCAGTAGGGCTTTCATTTGTTATTGGCGCAGGTATTATTAAGAATTAGAAATGGAGCGGTATAAACTTGGAAACGCTTTGGAAAGTTTTATTCATCTTTTGTGCGGTCTTTATGATCGCTGGAGTTATTTATTTATTTTTTATAGCATGATTGGTTAGTTGGTTTGTTGGTTAGTCGCTAGTTGGTTAGAAAAGCCCCAGAATTTTATATATAAATGGTGAAGCTACAAAAACTCATGGGGATTTGTATGAAAGAAAAAGGCGGATGATTTCGTGAACGAGCCTCTGAGATTCGTTAGAAGGTCACAGAGAAGTGAAGGAAATCATTCGCCTTTTTCCCTATTAGATGGTGCTGGATACTTTTTATTTAATTTAAAAATTCAAAATATTATAAAAACATATTTATTTTTGCAACCGCATACATTACAATGTAAATAGAGGAGAATGCCATTGTTTAGAAAGGAGATGAAAATAAAAAGGAGGAGATTGTGAATGGAAGAAACTGGTTTGAGGCCGTGGTTAGCTCAATATCCTGATGAAATTCCAAAGACAATGCAGTTTGAAGAAAGAACATTACAAAGTTATTTAAAAGAGGCCGCAGAGAAGTATCCTGAAAAGAAAGCGATACACTTTATAGGGAAAGAGCTATCTTACAAACAACTTTATGACTCTTCCTTAAAGCTAGCAAATCAATTGCAAAAATTAGGAGTTAAAAAGGGAGATCGCGTTGCAATTATGCTAGCAAATACTCCGCAGGCGGTTATAAGTTATTATGGTGCTCTGTTTGCTGGGGCGATTGTTGTACAAACGAATCCGCTATACGTAGAAAGGGAGGTCGAACATCAACTTAACGATTCAGGAGCAGAAATCATGATTTGTCTTGACCTTGTTTATCCGAGAGTCGCTAATGTGATGAATAAGACCAAGTTAAGACACGTTATAGTAACTGGTATAAAAGACTATTTGCCATTTCCGAAAAATTTAATTTATCCTTTCATCCAAAAAAAACGTACTGGTATTGATGTAAATATTAGCTATAATCACCGGATTTTAAGTTTTGTAAAACTTCTTGAAGAAGGTATTTCAAAAGAGATAGACATAGAGATCGATCCAAAAGAGGATCTAGCATTACTTCAATATACAGGGGGAACAACTGGACCGGCAAAAGGAGTAATGTTAACACACTATAATTTAGTGGCCAATACGAGTCAATGCGTAGGCTGGATGTATAAGTTAAGAAAAGGGGAAGAACGGATTTTAGCAGCTTTACCATTTTTTCATGTTTACGGTATGACGGTAGTAATGAATTTATCGATTATGTTTTATTCAAAAATGATCATTTTACCGAAGTTTGAACCGATTGATGTTTTAAAAACGATTGAAAAGCAAAAGGCAACAATATTTCCAGGGGCACCAACAATGTATATTGCACTTTTAAACCATCCGAAAATTAAAGATTTTGATTTATCTTCGATCGAAGCTTGTATTAGTGGTTCGGCAGCGCTACCAGTAGAAGTCCAGTCAAAGTTTGAACAAGAAACCGATGGTAATTTAGTCGAAGGCTACGGCCTAACTGAGACGTCACCAGTAGTAATTGCTAACCTAATTTGGGGCGAGCGGAAATCGGGAAGCATCGGTTTACCGTGGCCAAATACGGATGCGGCCATTTTATCGATCGAAACAGGAGAGCCAGCTGAACCGAACGAAATTGGTGAAGTCATGGTGAAAGGTCCTCAAATCATGAAAGGGTATTGGAAACGACCTGAAGATACCCAGGCTACTTTTAAGGATGACTGGTTCCTAACTGGAGATATGGGCTATATGGATGATGAAGGCTACTTTTATATTGTCGACCGTAAAAAGGATATGATCATTGCTGGTGGCTTTAATATTTACCCACGGGAAATAGAAGAAGTTTTATATGAACATGAAAAAGTTCAAGAAGCTTGCATTATCGGAGTTCCAGACGAGTACCGCGGTGAAACTGTAAAGGCATTTATCGTTCCAAAAGAAGGGCAGACCTTAACCGAAGAAGAGTTAGACCAATATTGTCGAAAGCATTTAGCCGCCTTTAAAGTACCAAGACTTTACGAATTTCGAGATGAATTACCAAAAACAATGATCGGTAAAATATTGCGACGAGTTCTAGTAGAAGAAGAAAAGAAGAAACTAGAAAAAGAGGATATAGGATAGAAATTAGTGGTGATGCCTTCAAATTGATTGAGGGCTTTTTTTTGAAAGTTGGTTTGTTGGACAGTTGGATTAGTCGGAAAGGAAAAACCTGACTTTTACATGTTAGGTGAGATGGTTCATCGTCATTGGTGTTTTGTATGAAAAAAGAACGAGTAATTTCCTGAACGAGCCTCTAAAATTCGCAAGAAGTTGCTCCTGCGGTTACTCGTCGAAAGTTGCACGATGATTCCTCATAGATGTATCTCATGGTGTGATTGAGGTCAGTAGCTTTACAGCGAGGAGAGGGAAATTACTCGTTCTTTTACATATTAGATGGTGAAGGTTAAACATACATGAAGTTTTTGTATAGAATTTTTATTTTAATAAAAAAATTTTAAATTTTGTAATAAATCACTTTATTATTGTAAACGTTTTCATTACAATAGAGAAAGAGGAGAATGCTTTTTTAAAATACTATCAACTTAGAGATTGATGGTATAAGAAAGGGGAGGTAAAAGGAGGACATACATAAATGGATTTGTTATCTAAAAACCCATGGATTAATCATTACCCTACCGAAATACCTACCTCAATTAACTATGAGGAACGAACGTTACAAAGTTATTTAAAAGAAGCGAGTGAAAAGCATCCTAAAAAGGCTGCATTGCACTTTTTAGGGAAAGAACTTACTTATCAACAACTTTATTCGTCAGCATTAAAGTTTGCTAATCAGTTAACAACACTTGGTGTCAAAAAAGGAGATAGGGTAGCGATAATGGTTGCTAATACTCCACAATCAGTGATTAGCTACTATGGTGCATTAATGGCTGGAGCTATTGTTGTGCAAACGAACCCCCTTTACGTAGAGAGAGAGTTAGAGCATCAAATGGTCGATTCAGGAGCTAAGGTGATCATTTGTTTAGATCTCTTATATCAAAGGGTGAAAAAAGTTTGGCCGAAAACGAGCCTTGAACATGTAATTGTCACGGGAATTAAAGATTATTTACCATTCCCTAAAAATTTAATTTATCCTTTTATTCAAAAGAAAAATACTGGCATTACTATTGATGTAGATTACGGTCGTAATGTCCATTCCTTCGTAAACCTTTTAAAAACAGGGGAAGAAAAGGAAATCTCACTTTCTTTTGATGTAAAAGAAGATTTAGCATTACTACAATATACGGGTGGAACTACAGGTGTCGCCAAAGGAGTAATGTTAACACACTATAACTTAGTAGCTAACACTACCCAAGCGATTAGATGGATGTATAAAATGACTCCTGGAGAAGAAGTTGTTTTATGTGCATTACCGTTCTTCCATGTGTATGGAATGACTGTGGGCATGAATTATTCAATAATGCACGCGTCAAAAATGGTCATTATTCCAAAGTTTGATACGAAACAAATATTAAAAGGGATACAATCTCAAAAAGTGACAGTGTTCCCAGGAGCACCAACAATGTACATCGGACTTATTAATGATCCGAATATTAACAAATATGATTTATCATCGATTGAAGTATGTATTAGTGGCTCGGCCCCACTTCCAGTCGAAGTCCAACAAAAATTTGAACAGTTAACAGGCGGTAAACTTTCTGAAGGTTTTGGTTTGACAGAAGCAGCCCCGGTCACCCACTTTAATCAAGTTTGGGGGAAGCGTCCTACTGGCAGCATTGGTTTGCCATGGCCTGATACTGATGCGCAAATTTTAGATGCCGAAACAGGTGAGTTCGCTAAACCAGGGCAAATTGGTGAGCTTTTAGTGAAAGGGCCTCAAGTAATGAAGGGTTATTGGAATCGTCCTGAAGAAACTCAAGCAACGCTTCAAGATGGTTGGTTATATACTGGAGACATGGGTTATATGGATGATGAAGGTTATTTCTATATCGTTGATCGCAAAAAAGACATGATTATTGCTGGTGGCTTTAATATTTATCCTCGTGAAGTTGAAGAAGTTCTTTACGAACATGAAAGTATTCAAGAAGCTGTTATTATTGGGGTTCCTGACCCATATCGTGGGGAAACCGTTAAAGCTTACATCGTTTTAAAGGAAAACCACCAATTAACGGAAAAAGAACTTAATGAATTTTGTCGTAAGCATTTATCCGCCTACAAAGTTCCTAGACTTTATGAGTTTAGAGATGAATTACCAAAAACAATGGTAGGAAAAGTTCTTAGACGGGCACTGCTAGAGGAAGAAGAAGAGAAGTTGAAATCCTCAGAAAGCGATGATCAATTAAAAAGTAGCTAAACTATTAACTTACCCAGTTTTGAGGTACAAGAATTAAGAACTAGACAACAGAAAGATTAAGAAGGTGGGCCAAAACAAAGTGTCAGACACCGCTAGACACCGAATATAGACATATGATAAATCTTTACGTCTATATTTAGTAGAATCCGCGTGGTGTCAGACACTTTTGGCCCACTCTCTTTTTTAGCTTGAAAGTGAATTGGAGCAAAAATCTTTTGGGTGGACAATAAGACAATAGATTAGACAATAATTAGTAATTACTTCGGACAACAAAGTGTCAAATCACCAGAGGTACTACTAAATTATAGATGCACATATTTAACATCTGCTGTACCTATCGGTGACCGACACTTTGCTTTGGAATACTCTCTTAAACATGCAACCGATTTACTCAAGTGTATCATCAACGATCGGTTCATTTGTAATATAGTTGGCACCGTAATGTTTTAATGTAGATGAAACTAGGTCATAAACTTTTGGTGTTGCTGCTTCTATTGTTAAAACTACGGCACCACCTTTCACATGCTTTTCAATTTCTTCTGCTTCGTACTTGTTAATCCCAATATCCATCAGCCCACCAATGATACCTCCGGTCGTTGCCCCAGCGAGTGCCGCATAAATAGGGCCTAACGCTAGTAATGCACCTAAGCCTGGAAATGCTAATAAACTAAGTCCGGTTAAAGCTCCGCCAACACCACCTATAGCAGAACCGTATAAGATTCCATTAAGAGGGTGGTCACTACTCATGTCATCTCCTTCAGCTCTAGTTGGATCTGGGCGATGAATAAAAGAAATGTCGTCTCTAGGTACTATATGTAATAATGCATGAAATGCTTCTTCTGCACTATGCAAATCATAAAAAGTTGCAATAATATGAGGCTTTCCCATTCGTTTCCCCCCTTTTTAATTAAAATTCACAATTTACAATTGATAATTGTTTGTTGAGTAGAGCTACGAAGTTTTTTGAATTTAAAATGTATAATTGATAATTGTTAAATAACTCATTGATGCTTCGAAGCTAATGCATTCAAAAATTTTTTTTAATTTTTAATTGTATATTGTACATTTGAAACTACAACGTCAATATATACTCCTTCACTGCTTTGATTTGTTCTGTATTTAAGCCAAGGTTAGGTAAAGAAGGCATTGTCCCAATTCCGTTGAGTAAAATTTTTTGGAGCTCTTCTTCGGAATATTTCAAACCAACATCTTGCATTCCTGGTCCAACTTTAAATTCATCCGTTACGTTATGGCAGCCAAAACAACTTTGCGAAAATATCGTTTCCCCATCAGCTGCAACTTCTGCTACTTGATTAAGCGGAACGGCCATTAGAGCATACCCAAAAGCCCAAATCGCTAATAAACAATAAGTGACAACGAGAAAGCGGGGAACTTTTGCATTTCCCATACGAATGTCTTTGGACATATCTTCTACTTGTGGAGTTGGCGGTTCATCAGTAGGTGCACCGTGTTCAGTTTTTGGATGCTGCTCTTTCATTTCTTCATTATTTACTTCACTATTCTGTTTATCTTTATCCAAACCTACACACCTCACTTTCTATTTGAAACTAGGGTGGAGCTACACTAATTCACCGGTCGACCTTCTGTTTGTGGCGAAGGCTTTAAACTCATTAAATACGCAATTAAATCTTCCATATCTTGATCACTCAAATAATCGTATCTTGGCATGATGCTCCCTGGTAAAATTTTCTGAGGATTAATTAAGTGTTCACGATGCCAGTCTGCATTCCAGCGATTACCGACCCACATCAAATCAGCACCTGTTCTTTTAGAGCCAAGCATTGCCGGTGCTTCATAATAATAGTCCGCTGGTTGAGATATAGGTCCTAAAGCACTATCGGCTAGTACTGGACGAACAAACATTGTATGACAAACGTGACAACCTTCACGTATATAAACTTCTCTACCGCGATATTCAGCCGAGTCGACAGAGTAATTTCTTAATTCTGCATTTTCATTAGGTGCTTGCATCTGATCGTCGTAAAACGGTAAGTATGCAGTTCCGAAAACACCGATTAAAAATAAAATTGACGCACCGATTACGTAAGTGAACATTGACCGCTCATTAGCAAACCCACTCATTAAATCACCTCCATTTTGAGTTAAGAGTTATGAGTTTTGAGTTAAGAGTTTCTGATAGAAATGCTTCGAAGCACCTACTCACAAAAACTCAAAACTCAACACTCAACACTCAAAACTGAAATCAAGCGCTACTTTCATTTGTATTTTGTGATTTTTTCCCTAATTGGATCGTTTTGTACAGGTTAATAATGAAGAATATTTGCGCAACAAACATTAATGTACCACCTACTGTTCTTATCCAGAAAAATGGTTGCATTGCCGTGAGCATTTCTACAAACTGAAGTCCATATTGAGCGCCTTCAATCCAGGCAAAACCTTCAAAAACACCTGCAGTCCACGTGCTAAATGTGAACAATAATAAACCGATCGTTGAGAGCCAAAAATGAGTTTCCATCAATCGATTCGAGTATATGTTATGATATACAATTTTCGGGAGTACATAATACATGACTGAAAATGCTACGTATGAAAATGCACCAAACACAGGTAAGTGGGCATGTCCAGGTACCCAGTCGGTAAACTTTACAATCGAACTAGGTCCTTGCAAAGATTGAAATGGTCCTTGTAAACAAGTAATTAAATAAAAGATTGCTCCCGTCACTAGAAATTTTAATGGAGTATTATGAGCGACAGCATGCCACTTCCCTTTCATCGTCCCAAATACATTTGCTAAAACAGCCCAAACAGGGATAATTAACAGCACAGACGGAATAATTCCTGCCTTCATTAGCCAAAGTGGGATCGGACCATTTTGAAGGTGGTGTGGACCATTCCATACGTAAAAAGTAGCAATCGTCCAAAAGCCGATTAACGATAGACGGTGACTATATAATGGATTTTTAGTTAAGTAGGGAAGTAAATAATAAATGAGCCCTACGCCGACAGTTGTAAACCATAAGCCAATGACGTTATGACCATAAAACCAAAAAATTAAAAACTGTGGAACTCCTGATAATAATTTATAAGGTAGATTTCCGATGATATATAATCCAGGTAACCAAATGAGCGAACCCATAAAATACCAAAGACTAACGTATAACTGCTTTTCGTTTCTGTTAGCAATCGTAGAAAAACAAATCATAGCGAGCATAGCTACACCAATAACAACTAAAATATCAATCCAAAGTGGCCATTCGCCGTATTCAGTAACTGTCGTATATCCCATCGTTAAAGCAATAGAACCAACGACAATGATAAAGTTCCAGAAATAGCCTAAAAACGTTGCCATTTTAGGAAATGACAGTTGATTTCGACAAAGTTTAGGGATAACATAAAAAAGAGCGCCTATATTAGCCATTGTTAACCAACCGAATAAAAGCATGTTTGTATGAATTGGTCGAATGCGACCAAATTGTAGTATGACTTGGAGTGGTCCCCAGACTAAAAAGTTAGGCCAAATAAATTTAAAAGCTAATATTAAACCATATATCATACCGATGACGAGCCAAACGAGTGAAGAGTAAAAAAAGATTTTCGTCGGACGGTACGTATCACTAGAAGTTTGTGTTTCCATGATGCTACTCCTTTCAAGACGTAAAGTTATCCTGCGCACGATATAACACTATTGAAGGATACCTTTACTATTTCCAAAAGTTATTACCTTATTCTCCAAAAAATACAAATATGCTCTGCTTTTATTTATAGAAGTTGATTGACATTAAATAAACGATCGACTAAAATGAAAATATGAATGAATGATCATTCATTACTATCGAATCCAGGAAGGGGTAAAACGTTGGCAAA
Organism: Anaerobacillus arseniciselenatis; assembly: GCF_001865995.1. Lineage (GTDB taxonomy): Bacteria > Bacillota > Bacilli > Bacillales > Anaerobacillaceae > Anaerobacillus > Anaerobacillus arseniciselenatis. Next base: position 142,674 of record NZ_MLQQ01000035.1, read on the forward strand.
GCGGAAAGGGCAAAAATATGATCAAATAATTGATGCAGCGGTTAAAGTGATCGCCCAAAATGGATATCATCACTCACAAGTTTCTAAAATTGCGAAAGAAGCAGGAGTAGCAGATGGAACGATTTATCTTTACTTTAAAAACAAAGAAGATATACTCGTTTCTTTATTTGAAGAAAAAATGGGAAAATTTATTCAGAAGATTGAAGAAGAATTAGCAGGAGAATCTTCAATTGAGGCGAAATTATTAATATTGATAACTATGCACCTCATGCAATTACAAAAAGATCATTCATTAGCGATTGTTACTCAATTAGAATTAAGACAATCTAACATCGAGTTACGGAATCGTATTAATGAGGTACTTAAAGGTTATTTAAAACTTATTGATACGATCATTTTACTCGGAATTGAAAAAGGAGTATTTAAAGAGGATCTTGATGTTCGCATCACAAGACAAATGATCTTTGGGACGATTGATGAAGTTGTCACTGACTGGGTAATGAAAGAGCATAAATATGACTTAGTTCAGCTCTGTGAACCTGTTCATACAATGCTACTTAACGCAATGAGGAGATCGTAGTTTCAATGCTAGTTCATATAGTACTGAAGTGAAATTTTAATGTAGAATTTTGAATTAGTTACATATTGCAATTTTTAGGTAAGTAATTCAAAATTCCCTACGAATGTTTAAAAAATTTTTTTGTAATGAATTTTTTAAATTTTCAATGTTGTTTAATTTATGTAATAATTAAAATAAGTTTGTACTATTTGAACTAGCAGAAAAATACAATAAGCATGAGTAATTGAAAGGAGTGAGTGATGTTGAGTAAGTATCAATTTTTCCTTGTAAAAGAGGAGGACCGTATCGCAACAATTACGATTAATCGCCCCCCTGCTAACGCATTGTCGTCTCCGCTACTTCAAGAGTTATCGGCTATATTCGATAACCTTGAAAACGATGATAAAGTAAAGGTGGTTGTTCTACACGGTCATGGAAGATTTTTTGCAGCAGGAGCAGATATTAAAGAGTTTACGACAGTAGAAAATGGGGCTGAGTTTGAAAAGTTAGCTGAGTACGGACAAGTTTTATTTAACCGTATCGAACAATTTTCTAAACCTGTCATCGCTGCTGTTCATGGAGCAGCACTAGGTGGGGGATTAGAGCTTGCAATGGCTTGTCATATTCGTCTTGTTTCTGAAAATTGTAAATTAGGCTTACCTGAATTACAACTCGGTTTAATTCCTGGTTTTGCTGGAAGTCAACGTCTTCCACGTTATGTAGGAGTAGCAAAGGCTGCTGAAATGTTACTAACAAGTGAGCCGATAACCGGTAGTGAGGCCGTAAAGCTAGGTTTAGCTAATCATGCTTACAGTGAAGAAGAGCTTTTAGAAAAAGCTTATGAACTAGCTCAAAAGTTAACAAAGAAAAGTGCAGTATCTATGAAACTTGCATTACAGCTTCTAACGTATGCGAACGATTATAAGTTCCAAGACGGTGTTAAAAAAGAAGCTGTGCTGTTTGGAGAAGCTTTTGAATCACACGATGGTCAAGAAGGTATTAATGCTTTCCTTGAAAAACGACCAGCACAATTTAAAGATCAATAATACTTAAGAAAAATAAAAAGGTTTTATATTTGAGTGAATTTCATAATTACCAAAAATGAGCCACATCACGCAACTATATATTGATCTTAGTGGCGGAAATAATGGATTATGAAATTCATTAATTTACTTAATTTAAGGAGGTAAAGGAATGAATATTTTTGTTGTAATGAAGAGAACCTTCGACACAGAAGAAAAAATCACCCTTTCAAATGGTTCGATTAATGAGGATGGAGCAGAATTTATTATTAATCCTTATGACGAGTATGCCATTGAAGAAGCACTTGTCCTTAAAGAAAAGCATGGCGGTGAAGTAACAGTTGTTTCTTTTGCTGAGGAAGAAGCCGATAAGGAAGTTCGTACAGCCTTAGCAATGGGAGCAGACAAAGCGATTGTTATTGATAGTGAAGAGGTAGATGATATCGATCAGTTTACAACAGCCAAAGTGCTGGCAACATTACTAAAAGATAAAGAATATGACATCGTTTTAGCAGGTAATGTCGCTGTTGATGGTGGATCAGGTCAAGTTGGCCCAAGAATTGCTGAAGAATTAGATATCCCTCACGTAACATCAATTACGAAAATTGATGTAGATGGTTCAGTTGCTACCATCGAAAGAGATGTTGAAGGTGATAAAGAAGTTGTAGAAGTGTCACTGCCAGTCCTTATAACAGCACAACAAGGCTTAAACGAGCCGAGATATCCTTCTTTACCAGGGATTATGAAAGCGAAAAAGAAACCGTTAGAGCGTCTAGAATTAGATGATATTGATTTAGAGGAAGATGACGTAGAAGCAAAAACAAAAACAGTGGAAATTTTCTTACCACCTCAAAAAGAAGCAGGTAAAATTCTTGAGGGCGAAGTAGATGATCAAGTCAAAGAGCTTGTTTCTTTATTAAAAACGGAAGCAAAAGTAATATAACTGGAGGGATATGAAAATGGCTAGAAAAGTATTAGTTCTTGCGGATATAAGAGACAATTCATTTCGTAACGTATCGTTTGAAGCCATTGCAGCTGGGAAACAAGTTGCTGATGGTGGAGAAGTTGCTGCAGTTTTAGTAGGTGAAAATGTAAGCGGTTTATCTTCTGAATTATTTTATTATGGGGCAGACCGTGTTTTAACTGTAGAGAATAGTAGTTTAAAAGATTATACGCCTGATGCCTACTCACAAGCACTTCTTCAAGTAATCGATGAGGAATCTCCAGATGCGGTGATCATGGGTCACACTGCAATTGGTAAAGACCTTGCACCTCGCATCGCTATGAAGAAACAAGCTGGCTTAGTTTCTGACGTTACTGCCTTAGAAGTTGTCGGAGAAGAAGTTGTATTCACGCGCCCAATTTATGCTGGTAAGGCGTTTGAGAAAAAAGTAGTTTCAGACGGAATTATTTTAGCGACAATTCGTCCTAACAATATTACGGCATTAGATAGAGATGAATCTCTTTCTGGTGAAGTAAAAACAGTTTCTGTTGATATTAAAGATTTACGCACAATCATTAAAGATATCGTACGTAAAAGTTCCGGTGGCGTCGACTTATCAGAAGCGAAAGTCGTTGTCGCAGGTGGCCGTGGAGTGAAAAGTGAAGAAGGGTTTAATAAGCTGTATGAGTTTGCTGATATTTTCGGAGCAGCTGTAGGGGCTTCACGTGGAGCTTGTGACGCTGAATATTGTGACTATTCATTACAAATCGGTCAAACTGGTAAAGTTGTAACTCCTGATTTATATTTTGCTTTCGGTATTTCTGGTGCAATCCAGCACGTTGCTGGAATGTCAAACTCTAAATGTATCGTAGCAGTAAACAAAGATCCAGAAGCAACAATTTTCAGCATTGCTGATTACGGAATTGTTGGCGACTTAGCTGAAGTGTTACCACTTCTACTTGAAGAATTCAAAAAAGAAGTTGTAAGTTCTTAATAATTTTTAGTTGATAGCGGCGAGTCCCTTGGTGGGGCTCGCTTTTGATTGTGTGCCCAGCATGGGTGCAATCTCTAGGGTGAAAGTCCCGAGCCGTGAAGGCAGAAGTAACGGTTAGCTTAACGCAAGGGTGTTCACGGCGACGTGAAATCTGAAGGAAGCGAGCGGCAAACTTCC
>NZ_MLQQ01000036.1 GCF_001865995.1 Anaerobacillus arseniciselenatis
GAGGTTTTTATCTAATTTATGATAAATTGTGTTTGTCATAATTCCAGCACCTAGAAATTCTAATTTTATTTCCTAAGCTTAACTTTACCTAGCACCTAAAAAAATATGCTAAAAATTACTAAACAAAAATTTCATCTAAAATTAAAACATAGAGGTACACAATTATTGCGTAGTTTAGGATTTGTGGATCATATGGATTTCTATTATAAAGAGCAGAAAAAATAAACATCTTTAAATAAATGAAGCCAGACCAATATACATTCCAGAGTGACCATAAACCCATTTATTGTAAATGTAAGTAATATACATGAAAACTGTATATTTAATAGGTAATATAGAAAAATCATTTATTTTTAACTTTCCTTTTTTTATAAGTAAGAAGTCAATGAAGAAATGAAAAAACAGAAACAAATAAAATGATTAGATTTCTCTTTACAATCTGCTCCGCCCACTTATCATTAAAATAGAAAGATACTAAAATTAGAGAAAAAGTATAATGAGTACGCCGCCATTTATTTTTATAAATACGTAAATTAACAAAGAGCCGTTCAATTAAAACAAAGTATAAACTAAATAATATTTTTGAAATCCATCCAAATTTCATAACGGTTATAAACAAGGCGGTCACTGGAACATAAAAGAACTGAGACAAAACCGCTCCAAATATATTATCTAAATAATTTTGTTTTAAAAAGCATGGTTTATATTTATAACCATTCAAAAATACGACAATTATGTAATCAAAAATATAAGCAAAACCAACAAAATTAAGTAAAAGTACAAGGTGTTTTTTCTTGTCACTACTTTTATAAAACGTATAAATTAGCATGACTAAATGAATAAACCCTACTATTAAAAATGGGTACTTATTTAACCTCGATTTCATAATGTTTACTCCTAAATAAAAAGTAAGTTACGGTTAATACAAAACAAGAATGCTTTTTATTAAGATAAAAATGGTTCGTATGATAGTGAAATCATACGAACCATTTCGGTTTTATTATTTTCTTACGTTCACTTTACTATTCGTAACATAAAAGAATAAAGTTATAGGTCCCTCTATGATTGCTTTTTCATGTTTTGAAAAAAGTTCCATTCTCTGGTTGTTCGAAGTAGGTTTAAGATAAATTCCATATTCTTCTGATAATGATGCGATACAATCATGTACTGGTCTTGTAAAAATAGACAGCAGGACCTCTCCATTAACAAATCGGTCCCCCACTTTACTGCGTTTTTCAAATTAAAGTTAATACGTTTTCAGTACTGTTTAAATTAGGTTATTATATTTCCAACTTGCAATCTATGTCGATTTTTTAGTTTTATTGTCGAAACCCTTTACAATATGTTACTTTTCATTAAAATTATTACTATATCCTACTGCTTTCGACATTACACGGATTAAGAAAATTGATAGAAAAGGATATAAGTATATAATTCTATAATTCAAAAGGAGTAAAAATGATTAATATAGCTAGTAGAAGAGTAGCAGAAGTACTGAGTGATTATGTAGGAAGACCTAAAGATGTGGACTATATACGCTATGGCATAGAAATCATGTTTAGAGGGTTTATTAAACTTTTTGTTTTATTTTTTACAGCATACGCATTTGGGTTATTGCTCCCGATGATACTCGTTTGGTCTACATTTGTTGTATTTCGCTTTTTGACAGGCGGCCATCACTATTCTACGTATTTTCGCTGCTTAATAGTTGGGACAATATCATTGGTTAGTATCTCTTATTTTGTGACTAAATTTGAATATGTTTTTGGTAGGTCCGAATTATTGGTATTGTTGACTTTCTCACTAATAATTGGTTTATACTTCAGCTTCAATTATGCACCATCAAACCATTTTTATAAAAAGATGACCAAATATCAAAAAGGGAGATTAAAAAAAGTTTCTATTATAACAGTTTCCATATGGGGAAATTTGATGTTTTTATTGATTTTTAGTTCTATTTCAACGGTTCTTATTTTAGCTTCTATTCTAGGCTTTTTGTTTCAAATGATGAGTATCCATCCATACTCATATTTATTTGTAAATAATGTTGAAAAATTACTTGAAAGGAGGTAAAGTTAATGAAAAATTTCGCCAAGGTTGCAATTGGATTTGTAGTAACTGCTATTGTCTTAATTGCTAAAGCAGAGATCAGTACAGCTTCAGGTAGTATGTTGTTTCAACCTGAATTACCAAAGGACGTAGAATAATAATATCTAAAATAGTTTCGCTGACTTAGGTAAAATCTACAAGCTCATCAAAAGATGGGCTTTTTTCAAAATCTCCAAAGAACTATATTCTCTTGTACTATAAATATCCTAAACATAAAAAATCATATTTTTCTAAGTCCTGTCCATTTCTTCTCACGTATTTCTAGATTTTCCCTAGATGTATGAAAGAAGTAAAGTTCACGATTAGACTTTTGCTTGTGTAATTCATTATGATGACGAAATGCGTCCATTGAGTCGTCAAAGCAATCTATTACCGCAATATCATCTACTATACGATAATTACTATCTGAGTGAGCTTCAATTGCTTCAAAAACAACCCATTTATCTGGGTATGCTTTTCTAACATCTTCCCATAACATTTTTACTCTCCCCTTTTGTGAAGTAGTAATTCCCTATTTCCATTTTATCAAAAAATTCCATAATACACCTCAAATTTCTTTATTCAAGATAACCACCCGTTAGTTTAATTCCGTTTCATGTTAAAAATGCTGGATCTTGAATAAATATGGTATAAATAAAAACGATTGTCACTTGTGAGCAACAACCGTTTTTTACTTTTTAATTCACTCTTTTACGCTGACTCCTTGACGGTAAGATGTTAATGACGTCAACAAACCCATCATTCTCGTGAACTGAATAATAAATTATATAATTCAACATTATGTGCTTGCTTTTTCCGTATGTTATTCTTCTAAGCCCTTTGAAGTTACCTTTTTCAACAACCTGACCCATGAAAGGGTTCTTGGAAAGGCTTAATTCAATGTAATCAATTATTTCATCTTCCTTGGAAAACCACCATTTTAGGGTTTCCTCGCTTTGATTAGAAAAGAATTGTTGAATTTTATCCAAACATTATTCAAATTCTTCTGTAAAAAGTACATTAAATTGGTTGCTATTTTCTTTGACCATTGCGTTTAGATTTCAACTCGCTCCCAGAATACCTTTTCATATCTGGGTTGTCTAAATACCTTGTCAATGATTCTTTGAGTTCAGGATATTCATCAATTTCTTTTGTTAAATCATCATTTAAATTAGAACGTAATTCCATATCCTCATTTTCTACTTCAATGGAATATAGTTTTCCGTTTATTATAAAAACCCCTGACTCTCTACCTTGGAGAGCATTATATAATTCTTTTTTGGCGTGATCACTTAATGATTTCATTTGATTATCACCTCTGTATAAATTATATCAAACCCTAGTAAGTGATTTCCATTGATCCTTAATAATTTTTACATATAAAAAATGCTAAAGTATTATGAAAAGACCACACCTTATTTAAGTAAATGGGGCGTTAGTTTAAAACTTTTATTTCCGCAGCAGTACCATCTCTATTACTTTCGCTAATATCTACCTTTTCATTTAAGACAACCTTAACCGTTTTTCCTTTTTTCAATTCATCAATGTTTATTTGTTTTCCATTTTTATCAGTAATAACAGTAATTTCAGTAAAATCAACATTACATGTATAAGCTTTGTTGCACTAAACTGCTCAATACTTCGGCAGAGAAAAATGCGATACCCTTTATTCAGCTATCGCCACTCGTTAGTTTAAGTGTTTTCTTTCACATTCTTAGTGATTATCCGAGGTGGAAATTTAAAAAGTTCCAAATAAGACCAAGTAACGGCGTTAAAATAAGAGTCAAAAATAAGCCAGTAAACATGTATTTTACATACTGATTTCTATTTACACCTTCTCTTAATTCCCAAAGACCTAATGTAATAAAATATAAGCCAATCATAATTAAAATAAAAGGAAGAATAATAACTAAGCCCCCCATATAAACACATCCCCTCAACATTTTGTTTTAATTCCTATTCAGTTAAAGCACTCCGATAGTTGAATCTAACCGTTTCCGGACACAGAATACCTTATTTTACGCATTTTGATCATTTTTTTATTTTAAAGGACACCAGGTTCGCTATTTCATAAAAAAACGCTAAAATGAACCGAAATTAACCAAATAACGAACCTGGTGTCCTCTTACTTTGATAAAACACCGGTTTGGTCACAAATAACGGCTCTCTTGTCCGATAGAATTAAAAAACGGTCCGTATTAGTAGGTTTCCTCAACAATACTGCTTCTTTAGTTTAAGTGAAGAAATTCACAAACTCTAAAGTTTTCTCAATAATCACTTTAACATAAATATCCATTTATTTTTAAAAATAATATAATAATTCATAAAGAAATTAACCAATTATTGTTTCTTAGGACTGGCTTTTTGAATAGGCTTCATGCAAAAAAGCGCGGTCGAAAGACTAGGGTAATGTTTAATTTTTTTATCAATGTCCTCTTCTTTATTGGGTTGGAAAAGAATAAATATTTCCTTCAGGATGAATCGCTACTGGGGATTTAAAATGAAGGCGAGCTAAACGTTTTGCAGCCTTTCTCCGACCTTCATAGGATGAGCCAATAAAGAAACAATTAAAGTTATTAAATATTTAGAAGGTTTATCAAATCAAACAGAGAAAAGCTGTGGATCCAAGAAGCTATATTGAATAAAAAAGTTATCAGAAATCGGCCAGTTTGCGAAAGACCATTTTCTATTGAATAGTATATTTGAAATATGCAACAATCATCGGCGTTAATGTCAGACTATACTATAGATTATTTAATCAAGTTTACTTTAGCAGTCCCTCTGTCCAATCTTTTATTAAGACTCGATCATAACCTTAAAGTAGATCAGAAAATAAAAAAAACTAGATAAGGAGCATTCCTGTTAGAAGGATTTTCGGGGACTTGAAAAAAAAAGAGCCCTCCTGGTATGATACGGGGTGTCAAATCGTGCACCGAGATGACCCCTAACTTAGTTAACCAAGGAGGACTTCATAATGA
>NZ_MLQQ01000037.1 GCF_001865995.1 Anaerobacillus arseniciselenatis
AGGCACGCCGCCAGCGTTCGTCCTGAGCCAGGATCAAACTCTCCATAAAAGTGTTTGATAAAGCTCAAAATAAAACATTGACGAGATTTTTATATCTCTTTTTAAAGTTTCAGACCTCACTATTAAGCGCTGTCTTCCACCTTTCTTAATTCGCTTGGCTGTGTGTTCAGTTTTCAAAGGACGATCTGGGAATTTAAAAGCTTCAAATCTCTTCGCTTCTAAATCCCCTCGCTGTCATTTTCAACAACAAGAATTTTATTATATCAGGATAACTTACTTGCGTCAACAACTTTTTTTAATGACGTTTCGTCTACTTGTTTGCAGCGACAAGAATTATTGTAACAAAACAACCAATTCTGCGCAAGTGTTTTTTAAACGTTTTGATGAAGAAACAAAAATATAATGTATATCGCTCAATAACCGACAAGTAATACTATATCACTATAATTAATTCTCCGCAAGTAACTTTTAAAAATCATCAGTTAAAATAGTGTAGTTTTTTGCTCGGTTTATAAATTTACCATAACTGAATTAACAAAACAACTATTATTTTTCATTTGAGTGAATTTCATAATTACCAAAAATGAGCCACATCACGCAATATATAGTCTGCGAATGGTTTTGACGCAACTATATATTGATCTTAGTGGCGGAAATAATGAATTATGAAATTCATTAATTTATATAGTTAAAACATTCGTTTTAAGATCTATTTATTTAGTATACAACTCCTACCCTATAATCGCGTTACTACTATTATATATTTCTCCCAAACTAGCAATTTACCCAAAATTGTTTTCCATTAATCTCACCTCCATAAATTTAATATGTAGTTTCCTTATATATAATCAAATTAGTTTGCTATCTATACATGATCAAACTTACTTCATTAAGAAACTCATAAATTATCACTTCTTGCACTACCTTTTCACTTCAGGGTACACGTGTACTTCTAACTTCTTCTCTATATGGTTAAATCTACTTGTAGTAAACTAGCACTATTTTTTATACTATTAGTTTGTAAGTTTTACAATAAAATAGTATAAGAGGGGAAATAATAATGAGTAACATTTATCGAAATGTTTTTTCTATCATTTTAGTATTTTCGCTTTTAGTCATAAATCCATTTACAAGTTATGCAGCTACTTTTCAACCCCTTCCTTTTGAAGATCAAGTTAACGGAAGAAATAGTCATGCATACAACCCTTCTACACAACTTCTCACTCAAAAACAAAGAGAAGATTTTGTTACTGAGATTACCCTATACGCTGTGGAAGCAAGTGAAAAATGGGGGATACCTGCAAGTGCGATTATCGGAATGTCAATCTTAGAAAGTGGTTTTGGTACTACTAGGACCGCTCATTTTGCTAATAACCTTTTCGGCATCAAAGTATGGGGGGGTAACCCTCCTAACGCTTGGCAACTTAAAGGGCAGCCAAATGAAGATTTTGAACCGATTCCGATTATTGCAAATTACGGAACCGACCGCATCGTTTTTGATGAAACTAGACGGCGGGACAATTGGTATCGAAAATTCCCTTCGTATAGAGAATCTGTTAACTTTTTAGCTGGAAACCTGTTATTAAATCAAAGATACGGCTTTGCTCGAGATAAATATCAAGAACGAATTAATAACGGTTGGGATGGCAAAGAGGCTTCCAAACAGTTTCTTTTTGAAATCGCAAATGCCGGTTATAACCATTTAGGTGGCGTGTATTACCGACAAACTGTTGGAACGATTATGGATCAGTGGAATTTATATCAATATGATAAGCTTCCAACCTCTCAAGTACAAGATCAATTTAAAGAGGCTTCACCTAAAACTGAACAAGTGAATAACGTTACCTCTGAAGATAAGCGACCATCTGCTCAATACCCATTTATAGATATTAGCAACAGTTGGGCAAAATCAGATATCATTAAATTGGCTAATTTAAAAATCATCAATGGTTTTCCAGACAAAACTTTTAGACCAAGTAATTCATTAACAAGAGGACAAGCAGCGATCATTATGGTTAATTTCCTAGATCTAAAACCAACTAATGATTCGGTATCTTTTATGGATGTTCCGCAAAACCATTCTGCAATTGATGCGATTACAGTTATTGCGCAACATAAAGTGATGAACGGTACATCTCATCAGCATTTTTCGCCAAATACAATAATTACTAGAGCGCAAATGGCCCAAGTTTTATTTAATGCAGGGTTATATGACAAAGCATCAAGTAATAAACAAAGCACCTTTAACGACATACAAAATGATCATTGGGCATTGCAAGCAATTGAGACGATGCGCGAAGAAGGTATAATTAGAGGGCATGAAGATGGCACCTTTCAACCGAATCAACCGATCACACGAGCACAAATCTCTACAATCATTGCACGGATTATAGAAAAAAATGAAAATAACTTTTAATCGCTTAAAAGAAGTCGGATCATCCGGCTTCTTTTTTGTGTAAAAGGGTAGTTTGTTGGTTAGTGATTAGAGTCCTCGCTCGACTTTTCTATATTAAATGGTGACGATGCTTCGTCATGCGCGTTTTGTATGCAAATACCCCCCCTTTTTTGATTTTTCTGTTTTTTGTGAATTTTTAAATAAAATCGTATAATAAATAAACTTCATCTAGTAAAATAGATACGGGGTGAGTTTTTTGAGCACAATCAAAAAAACGATTTGTGAGCGTAGGTCTTATTCAAATGTTAAAAACGAACATGTTCATGATTATTACCAGCTTTTAATTCCTCTTCATGGTGACTTGCATATCGGCACATCACAAAAGCAAATTACTTTAAATGAACAGAGGCTTTTGTTTTTACCTCCTCACTGTGAACATTCTTACTACTCATTAGAGCGAAATGAATTTATTGTTCTTGATATACCTTACTTTCTTTTAGCAAAAGTAAATAATATTAACATTGATCCACAAGGCCAAGTCATCGATATAAATGATTACTGGCAAGCGATTCGTTCTTTATTACTTAATGAGTTAAATGAAAAAGGAAAACATAGTCGAGTCCACGACTTAATGCACTACATTTCACAGCTACTTGCAGAAAACAATTTACCAAGATCGATTCAACACATTCACGACAACTACGATCAACCAATCTCAACCGAAAATCTAGCTGCATTAGAACATTATCAAGTGGCTTATTACGGACAGTGGTTTAAAGAGCAATATCAAATGAGCCCTAAAAAATACATTCAAACTTTACGGTTAAAAAAGGCGAAACAATTACTATTAGAAACAAATTTAACGTTACTATCGATTGCCAATCTTGTCGGTTATGAGTATCAATCTTCTTTAACACGACTTTTTCAACAGTTTGAGCAAATGACGCCTCAACAATACCGTAAATCTAAAAAATAAACATCTATTTCACCACTAAAATAGCAATTAAATTGAACAAATAAAAAAAGATAAAATTCAGCTTAAATTAAGATAAGAATTTCCTACTCCAATCGGTTAACATAAACTTAACCACTTTTCAAAAAGGAGCATTCCTGTTAGAAGGATTTTCGGGGACTTGAAAAAAAAAGAGCCCTCCTGGTATGATACGGGGTGTCAAATCGTGCACCGAGATGACCCCTAACTTAGTTAACCAAGGAGGACTTCATAATGA
>NZ_MLQQ01000038.1 GCF_001865995.1 Anaerobacillus arseniciselenatis
TTATGAAGTCCTCCTTGGTTAACTAAGTTAGGGGTCATCTCGGTGCACGATTTGACACCCCGTATCATACCAGGAGGGCTCTTTTTTTTTCAAGTCCCCGAAAATCCTTCTAACAGGAATGCTCCTTCTTTACATATATGCAAATAAAGTTAAGTCATTCACGGTGAAACAGGAGGCATTGCTCCTGCTGGTGGCGCTAACGGTATAACCGGAGTAGGAGCTACAGGTTCATCTATTTCCGGTGCTGGCTCTACGAAGTCCCCAGTATTATAAAGGTTTGCTAAAGCCTTTATTACCCCCGAACTGCCTATTTGTAACACAGATGAATTTGTTACTCCATCTACTCTTAACGTATGGATGTTAATCGTTTGATTAATGTAATAGTTCATTAAGGCACCACCTATGCTAAAGGATTGTGCTTATATTAGCGTCAGCCAAATCTTTATCGTACGTATTTGTTGCGCTATATTCATTTGAGATTTTTAAATAGTCCCCAGTATTAAAGGAACCAGCCCCAGCAAACGTTTTTGCGGTGCTCTTAGGAGAGATCGTAAATACATCACCAATATTAAAAACACCGCTACTACCGATACTATTTACTTTTACGGCTCCGACAATTGCAGGCATAATAATCCGTCCTTTTTATAAATCTTATTATTAAGGTATGTGTATGCCTAGAAAATGTTCACTAATAGAGGATGAAGTTAAAAATGTTATTATGATTGCGTAATTTAATCCCTCTTACCTATAAACTTATAGTTTTAGGACAGAGAAAATGCCAATTAAGTGTATGAAAATAAATTTCGTGAAGAATATTTCCATAATTCGCACATTGTGTTATAATACAGAAATAATAATTTAACACTGTTATGAGATAGTAGCGAGTTATTAAAAAGGGGGAAATATTTAATGGAAAATTATGTTCAAGTCGGAAATTTTCAGGTGGCATCGGTATTGTACGATTTTATTAAGGAGGAAGCAATTTTAGGGACTGGGATAAATCCCGATGAATTTTGGGCCGGTTTTGAAAATCTAGTTATCGATCTTGCTTCAGAAAATAAGCATCTGTTAGCAACTCGAGAAAAGATGCAAACTCAAATCAACGAATGGCATCAAAAGCATAAAGGGCAATTTCAATTTGAAAATTATAAGTTGTTTTTACAAAGTATTGGTTATCTTGAAAAAGAAGTAGCAGATTATGAGATTACAACCGAAGATGTTGATGATGAAATTACGCTGCAAGCAGGGCCACAATTAGTCGTTCCAGTCAATAATTCTCGCTATGCCATTAATGCTGCAAATGCTCGTTGGGGAAGTTTATATGATGCCCTTTATGGAACGGATGTTATTAGTGAACAAGGTGGTGCGCAGCAAGAAATTGCCTACAATCCTGTTCGAGGTGAGAAAGTCATTGCTTATGCCAAGGAATTTCTTGATCACTCAGTGCCGTTAGAGGAAGGAAGTCACCGTGATGTAAAACTGTATAAAATTTTTGCTGGGCAGTTGTGCGTTGAACTTCAGGATGGAAAATTGACTAGTTTAAAAAATAAGCAACAATTTATTGGCTTCCAAGGTCAACTAAGTAATCCTCAAGCAATATTGCTACAAAATAATGGCTTGCATTTAGAAATCCAAATTGATCATACACATTCGATCGGACAAACGGATCAAGCAGGGGTCAAAGATATCGTTTTAGAATCGGCACTTACTACGATTATGGACTTTGAAGATTCTGTTGCGGCTGTAGATGCAGAAGATAAGGTTGAAGTGTACCGTAACTGGTTAGGTCTAATGAAAGGAGATTTAACGGCAACTTTTCAAAAAGGAAGTAGCACGGTGACGAGAACGTTAAATGGTGATCGTTCGTATCATTCTACTTCAGGCACTTCATTTTCTTTACCTGGTCGATCTTTATTGTTTGTCCGAAATGTTGGTCATTTAATGACGAACAATGCCGTATTATATGACGGTGGAAAAGAGATTCCTGAAGGGGTTTTAGATGGTGTAATTACCGGGCTAATTTCGTTACACGACTTACGAGGAAATGGTCAATATATAAATTCTAAAAAGGGATCCGTTTATATTGTTAAACCGAAAATGCACGGTTCGAAGGAAGTGGCGTTTGCTAACCAACTATTTGACCGAGTTGAAGATTTACTAGGATTAGAGAGAAATACATTGAAAATTGGTGTGATGGATGAGGAACGACGAACTTCACTCAATTTAAAAAATTGTATCGAAAATGTAAAAGAGAGAATCGTCTTTATTAACACTGGTTTCTTAGACAGAACAGGGGATGAAATTCATACGTCAATGGAAGCAGGTCCTGTTGTTCGCAAAAACGAGATGAAATCTTCAATATGGTTACAAGCTTACGAGAAATCAAATGTAGTAACAGGAGTCAAAGTCGGCTTACCTGGTCGAGCTCAAATTGGTAAAGGGATGTGGGCGATGCCAGATTTAATGAGTGATATGGTAGAACAAAAGATTAATCACCTGAAGGCAGGGGCGAATACAGCGTGGGTTCCGTCACCGACGGCTGCTACATTACACGCATTGCATTACCATCAATTAAATGTAATTGAAGTCCAAAAGCAAATCATGCCAGAGAAGGAAGAGGACTTACGTGATTGTTTATTACAACTGCCACTAGCTGATGAGCAAAATTGGAGCACTGAAGAAATTCAACAAGAGTTGGAAAATAATTCGCAAAGTATTCTCGGTTACGTCGTGCGCTGGGTAGAACAAGGGGTTGGTTGTTCGAAGGTACCAGATATTAATAACGTTGGACTGATGGAAGATCGTGCAACTTTACGTATTTCTAGTCAACAAATGGCCAATTGGTTACATCATCACGTTTGTACCGAAGACCAAGTGTTAGAAACGTTGAAAAAAATGGCCAAAGTAGTTGATGAACAAAATGAAGCTGACCCTAATTACAAAGCAATGTCTGAGGACTATGAAAATTCAGTAGCATTTCAAGCTGCGTGCGACCTCGTATTTCAAGGATGTGCTCAACCAAGTGGATACACAGAACCGATCCTACACAAGAGACGTATCGAAGCAAAATCGAGAGTGAAAGTAAGTGTGAATCGTTAATCTATACTTTTAAGTATATATGTTAGAAAAACTGCCTTTAAATTATAGAGGCAGTTTTTCTATTGTCAGGAAACTATAAATAATTTGTAAATAACATTTTTATACCAAAGTATCTAGCTTCAGTTCCTACGTTTTCGCGTTGACGATATTATTTTGGTTATCGAACACCATTTACTTGAGATTGATCTAAAAACAGACAGTAACAATCTATTAGATAGAATCTGTCGAAAAAACTTGAAAAATATTACTCGGGAAATAAGTGTTCACTTTTCTTCATAATTTCTCGATTGTTTCTTCACAGTTTTTTTGCATGATGTAATAAAGGTGTAAAATATAGTTTGTTTTCTAAAACGTTGTTGAAAAAATTAACAATGATTTAGAAAAGAGCGAAAATGGGTGATAGAAATGAAAAACAGAGTAAAAATCTTTGGGTTTCTTTTTGTGTTTTTGATAATAACTCCATATCAAGTCTTTGGCCATAGTCCAAGAGATGGACTTGGAGGAATCAACTCCCCGTGGTTAGCCGGTCAAGAAAACCCGTTAGAGCCAGGGGTAAATTGGTGGGTATTAGGAACATTTGCAGCTATTAACTTAGGGTTTATATTATTTGGGGCAATACGAAAGTTTAACAAGAATAGGAAGGTAAGCCTTAACTAACAGAGAGAATCATTGTCAATTTCAAGGTTTGGCAAGCCTCCTCTTGAGAAGGTTCTATTAATATATTAGAGAATTAACTTAGATGAGTGAATTTCATAACTACCAAAAACGAGCCACATCACGCAATATATAGTTAGCGAATGTTTTTGTCGCAACTATATATTGATCTTAGTGTCGAGAATAATGAATTATGAAATTCATTAAGATAGAAATTAAAGGAGATGGAGAAATGAATATAAAAAAGGGGTTATTAACGATAGGGTTAGCTAGCGTCTTGGCGATCTTATCGGCGTGCGGATCTGAGGAAAGAGTTGATGATACAGAACCGTTTTTCGTTGGTGAAACTGTTCAAGAACGGGAACAAGCATTTTCTTATACGCATATTCATGGAATGTCGATAAATCCAGAAGACTCAAATAAAATTTTTCTAGCTAGTCATGACGGTTTAATTGAA
Organism: Anaerobacillus arseniciselenatis; assembly: GCF_001865995.1. GTDB lineage: Bacteria > Bacillota > Bacilli > Bacillales > Anaerobacillaceae > Anaerobacillus > Anaerobacillus arseniciselenatis. Next base: position 4,211 of record NZ_MLQQ01000038.1, read on the forward strand.
TTTAATAAACAAAATGGTGAAGCTTTCTTTGTAGGTAGTGAAAGGTTTGATTTAATGGGCTTTTCCAAAGTGGCTGATTCAGCATATTTGATGACTAGTGGCCATCCAGAGCCTGGCAGTTCTTTAGAAGATCCGCTAGGGTTTATGTGGAGTGAAGACTTAGGACAATCCTGGGAAGTTCGTAGTTACTATGGAATGATTGATTTTCATGCATTAACCGCCACTCAAAGTCAAGATAAACTGTTATCGTATGCGATTGACAACAATGATCATTTTATTTTTAAATCTACTGACAAAGGTTATAGTTGGGAAGTTGTCGAGACGAATGGCTTACCGCTAGAAGCTGATGAGTTTTTTGACTTAGCAATTGCCCCAAATAACGACGATGTTGTTTATGCAGCAACGAGCTCTGGACTAATGTACTCAGAAAATGGAGGCATAGATTGGAGTAGAAAAGTGGAAGGCTTTGTTACAGCACTTAATGTAGTAAGCGATGATGAAGTCATTTTTTATGAAGCAAGCCAAAGCGGATTGTACAGATTAAAAGGAGAAGAATTTATCACATACGATCTCTATTTACAAACAGATGCAGCAAACTATATCGCAATCAACAATTCTTCTGAAGTGATCGTTGCGACCTTCCAAAACAACCTGTATGAAACGACAGATCACGGTGAAAGTTGGGAGTTGTTAGTTGAAGAGGGCAACTTCTAAACTTTATTTTTAATAATACATTTTAAGGGTCAGTTCCTTATCCGATTTTAGGATATGGGAGCTGACCCTTTTGTTTGTTATAGCAAAGTTGCCAAAAACCATTTCAAACCAAATAAAAATAACAAAATCACCACAATAACGATGATCGCAATTCCAAAACCGAATCTAGGGCTGGGAGTTACGGTTGGGAATCCTGTTCCGTAATATGGGGTTTTGTATACGAATACCCCCATATATTTATTTATATAATACAAGTTATGAAAGTTGTTAAGAGAGTGTGTTTATTAAAGGTTTATTAATTATGACTAGAGAAAACACCGTGTCAATAAAAGTCATTATGAGTATTATAATTATTATGCATGGAAAGGGGAGGATATAATGATACCTAAAATTATTCATTATTGTTGGGTCGGACCTAAGGAAATGCCAGAACTTGAAAGAAAGTGTATTGAAAGTTGGGATAAATTTTTACCAGATTATCAAAAGATATTTTGGAATGAAGATTCTTTTGATATAAATTCAAATCTATTTGTTAAGCAAGCATATGGAGCTAAAAAATATGCATTTGTAAGTGATTACATTCGTCTGTATGCGTTATATCATTATGGTGGAATATATATGGATACTGACGTCGAAGTAATTAAAAGTCTTGATAGATTTCTTACTCACCCTGCCTTTTCAGGTTTTGAAAGTCCTGGGGCAATTCCAACGGGTGCAATGGGTGCAGTAAAAGGTCATCCTTGGATAAATCGATTATTAGAATACTACAAAGACAAATCTTTTTATTTTGATAACGGGAGCATGGATTTAACAACTAACGTAAAGATAATTACCGATATTTCTGAGCGTGAATTTGGTTTGGTGAAAGGAAACAATAACTTTCAAGTGCTTAACAATGATGTTCACATTTATCCAACTGATTATTTTTGTCCGAAAGAATGGTGGTCAAGAAAGATGGCTATTACTGATAATACTCATACGATTCATCATTTTTCCAATTCTTGGTTTTAATCGTTTGGTTACAGGAAAAAATGTTTATTACTTTTGTAATGTAATGTAGAGAATAACATTCTATTTTTATTTGATTTTTTAATCGCTCATTTGTCCTGAAAATAACAATGTTTACGAAAACAGCTTTATTAAATGACGTTTCTAAATTTAATTTTACTCGCAGATCAGCTAATGTAATTTTTTGATCTGTTATTTTTTTGGAATTTATCTAAAAGGTGCCCTTTTTCTTTATTAAGTGAACACTTATTAAATGAGTTCAATACTATAGTACTAAAAGCTTCGAATAATATTATTTCTTTTATTAGATCATAATGTCATGAAGTTTAGAGAGGAGGTCATCATGAAGGTTGTTATTTTGGCAGGTGGTTTTGGAACTAGGATAAGTGAAGAAACTCATCTAAAACCTAAACCTATGATTGAGATTGGTGATAAACCAATGTTATGTCATATTATGAAGCTATATTCTAGTTATGGCTTTAATGATTTTATTATTTGTTTAGGCTATAAAAGTTATGTTGTTAAAGAATATTTTGCGAATTACTTTCTATATAATTCTGATGTATCTTTTGATTTTCGAAATGGAAACAAGTTAACAATACACGAACATTCCGTAGAACCTTGGAAAGTAACTTTAGTTGATACCGGATTAAATACCTTAACAGGGGGCCGAATTAAAAAAATCCAGAAATATGTTGGTGATGAGCCATTTATGCTTACTTATGGGGATGGGATAGGTGATATAAATATCAAGCAATTGGTCGAATTTCATCGATCGCACGGCAAGTTTGCAACAGTAACATCAACTCAGCCAAAAGGTAGATTCGGAGTTTTATCACTATCAAAAGATCAAAAAGTCGAAACATTTCAAGAAAAAATTCAAGGTGATGGTGGTTGGATTAACGCAGGATTTTTCGTGTTGCAGCCTGAGGTTTTTAACTATATCACAAAAGGAGATCAAACAATTTTTGAAAAAACACCTTTGGAAAACCTTGCGAAAGAAGGCCAACTAATGGCTTTTAAACATTCAGGGTTTTGGCATCCTATGGATACTTTACGGGATAAAAAATATTTAGAAGAAGTTTGGTTATCAGGGAAAGTACCGTGGCTTAAAAATAAATGATGGTGTCGCTCGTTACTAGGAGGTAAAAATGAAAATTTTAATTACTGGAGCTACCGGGTTTTTAGGTAGTCACTTAACAAAAGCTTTAATTAAAGAGGGCCATAATGTCACGATTTTAAAAAGAAGTTTCTCAGATACATGGAGAATAGCATCTATTGAAAAGAAACTAACAATCTTTAATATTGATGAATGTTCCGTTGAACAACCTTTTAAAGAGTGTGGTCCTTACGACGTCATCATTCATACTGCAACGGAGTATGACCGTAATGTAAAAGCTTTTTCTCGATTGCTTCGTTCAAATATTTATTTTCCATTAGCTTTACTAGAAACAGCTATTTTGTATAAAACGAATTTGTTTATTAATACCGATTCATTTATTCATAAAAATAATCAAGGGTATCAACATTTAGCTGGATATTCTTTAACGAAAAAACAATTTTTACAATGGCTGAAAGTATATAGTGCGTTTAAAAAAATAAGGATCATAAATTTAAAACTTGAACATGTTTATGGTCCATATGATAGCGAAAATAAATTTTTTCCATATATATACAGAAGTTGCATCAACAACAAACCTGAGATAAATCTAACTTTAGGAAACCAAAAAAGAGATTTTATTTATGTTAATGATGTAATTAACGCTTATTCTCTATTAATGAAGCAAGAACTAAAACAGTTTGATTGGTTTAACGAATACGAAGTTGGTACAGGTAATAGTGTAACAGTGAGAGAGTTTGTTGAGCTGATTCATAAGAAAACGAACTCTAAGACGTCACTTCACTTTGGAGGTTTACCACAACATAAGAACGAAATTATGGATTCAAAGGCTAATAATGTAGCAATAAAAAAGCTAGGTTGGGAGCAAAAATATAGTTTGGAAAAAGGGATAAAAGCAACAATGGAAGCGGAACGATTTAAAAAAAATTATGAATAATAAAAGCGATTAAATGATTTTAAAAAAATTAAGGTTCGGGTGACGACTATGGACGAGAATAAAAACAAAATATATTACGAAGATCTTCATTATATTTTTGAAAATATAGGTGAGTCTGAAAAAGGTAAGTTTAAAGATTCTACCATTTTAATAACTGGTTGTGCGGGCTTTTTAGGTTATTATTTCATGTCTTTTTTATCAGCGTATGCGGAACGCTTGAAAATTAAAAAAGTTATCGGTATTGATAACTTTTTACTTGGAATTCCTAATTGGATGAATGCATTAGTTGATAAGAATCCTAAAATTGAGATTTATTCATTTGATATAACTAAGTTTTCCCAATTTGAAAGCGCCAAAATAAAAGATGCTACTTTTATTATCCATATGGCATCAATTGCTTCACCTAGTTTTTATCGTAAATATCCTCTAGAAACGGTAGATGCTAATGTCATAGGCTTAAGAGCTCTTTTAGACTTTTATAAACGTAAAGAAATAAAAGGATTTTTGTTTTTTTCAAGTAGTGAAGTATATGGCGATCCGTCATCTGATCAGATTCCTACTAAAGAAGAATATCGAGGAAATGTGGCAATGATTGGGCCGCGTGCTTGTTATGATGAAGCGAAAAGATTTGGAGAAACGTTATGTTATTTGTATGCCGAAACCTATCAAATGCCAATCTCTATTGTACGACCATTTAATAACTATGGACCAGGGATGAAGCTTGATGATAAACGAGTACCGGCGGACTTTGCTAAAGCGATTATCGAAAACACTTCCTTAATCATTCACTCAGATGGTAGTCCAACGAGAACGTTTTGCTATGTTACTGATGCAATCGTAGGCTATTTAAAGGCTTTAGTTTATGAACCTTTTGATTACTTTAATATTGGAATTGAGGAACCAGAAATTTCAATAAAAGAATTAGCACACATTTATCTCGAGGCAGGTTCGACGATTTTTAACTTTAATCGTTCTATTGAATTTAAAACTTCTCAAGAACCAGTTTACTTAGTCGATAATCCTTCGAGAAGGTGCCCAGATATAGCTAAAGCAAAAAAAATATTGAATTATTCTCCTCAAATTATCGTGGAACAAGGTGTATATCGTTTTTTAAGTTATCTTAAACAAGGGAGAGACAAACATTGATAACGGTTATAGGTTTAGGTTTTGTAGGTTTGACAACGGCTTTAGGTTTTAGTGAAAAAGGATATCGAGTTTATGGTTATGATATTGATGAAAAGAAGTTGAATAGATTTAAGGCAGGTGAAGTTCCTTTTTATGAGCCTATTCTCGATAAAACCTTACAGAAGCATAGTAATAATAATTTTATGATGGTCAAAAACTTAGAAGATGCTATAAAAAATAGTGAAATGATCTTTATTTGTGTAGGAACACCAAGCAAAGAAGATGGTAGTGTTGATTTAAGTTATATTTCCGAAGCAATTAAAAACGTCCTCGAAAAAATATGTAAATCACAATATAAAGTCATAGTCATTAAATCAACAGTCCCACCAGGAACAACAGAGGGAATCATTAAGCCCTTCATCGAAAGTTTTGGTTTTGAAATAGGTAAAAATATTGGTTTAACCAGTAACCCTGAATTTTTAAGAGAAGGTTATGCTTGGGAAGATTTTATGAAACCAGATCGAATTGTAATTGGAGAAATAGATAATAAAAGTGGTCAATTGATAGAAAATGTTTATAAAGTATTTAATGCCCCGATTTATCGAGTTTCACTAAATACTGCTGAATTTATAAAATATTTATCAAATACATTACTAGCTACACTTATTAGTTATGCTAATGAGCAGTCATTAATCGCTAAATCGATAGGAAGTATAGATATCAAAAAAGCGTTTCATATTCTTCATCTTGATAAGAGGTGGTTTGGTGAGCCAGCTGCTATGACTTCCTATGTTTATCCTGGATGTGGATTTGGTGGTTATTGTTTACCTAAAGATACGAAAGCGTTAATAAAAAGATCCAAAGAAACCTCATACTCTCCAAAGTTATTAGAAAGTACGATAAACATTAATGAATCTATAAAAGATTTTGTTGTGTGCGACGTTGTAGGAAAGGTTAATAAAAATGAAAAAATTGGTATTTTAGGTTTAGCTTTTAAGCCGAATTCCGATGATGTCAGAGATACCCCAGCAAAAGCCATCATTCAAGCTTTAATAAATAAGGGTCATAAAAATATAATCGCATATGATCCATTAGCAATGAACAACTTTCAAGAGACTTACCAATTACCTATTGTATCTGCAGCAAGTTTGACATCGCTACTATCACAAGTCAAGTATGTAGTTATTTTAACTAGTTGGGATGAGTTTATTGAAAATACAACAATCATCAAAGAGAAGGTTGTATTTGATTATCGTTATTTGTACGATCTGAAATCTAGTTTTTGTTAATGATATTTAATTGAATTTGAGGTGGATTATGGTTGATTTTTTAATTGTAGGTGCAGGTTTTTCTGGCTGTGTGCTTGCCCATCAAATTGCGACAAAACTTAATAGAAAAGTATTAATAATTGAAAAGCGAAGCCATATTGGTGGGAACGCATATGACTATTATGACGATCACGGAATACTGATTCATAAATATGGTCCACATATTTTCCATACGAATAGTAAAAAAGTGTTTGATTTTTTGTCAAAGTTTACAGAATGGAGCTATTATCAACATGAAGTTCTTGCCCATGTTGATGGAAGGAAAGTGCCAATTCCTATCAATTTAGATACGATAAAAGAATTATATGGGCTTCAACTCTCTGAAAATGAGATGCAAGAATTTTATCAATCAGTACGTGAACCAATTCATAATATTACTAATTCAGAGGAAGTGATCTTAAGTAAAGTTGGATTAGAATTATATAATAAGTTTTATAAAAACTATACTAAAAAACAATGGGATTTATGGCCATCAGAGTTAGATGCTTCAGTATGTGCAAGAATTCCGGTTAGAACGAATCGAGATCGTCGTTATTTTTCTGATAAATATCAGGTGATGCCAAAGCACGGCTATACAAAAATGTTTTTAAAAATGATCGATCATCCTAATATAGGCATCCTCCTACAAACTGATTACCAGCAAATTCAGCAAATTATTCCTCATAAATATGTTATTTATACTGGTCCCATTGATTATTTTTTTAATTATAAATATGGAAAGTTACCTTATCGATCTCTTAATTTTCATTTTGAAACAAAAGACCAAGAGCGTTGGCAAGATGCTGCTGTAATTAATTATCCTAATGATTATGATTATACAAGAGTTACAGAATTTAAATATTTGACCAGTCAATCTCATCAAAAAACAACAATTGTTTATGAGTATCCGACAAATAACGGTGATCCATATTACCCGATTCCTAAAAAAGATAATATGGAATTATATCAAATGTATAAACAAGAAGCCGAAAAGTTAAAAAATGTTTGGTTCCTTGGAAGGCTTGGAACCTATAAATACTATAATATGGATCAAGTTGTGGCACAAGCGCTAACATTATTTGAACGTGAGCTTCAAAATCTATAAAACTTTAGCCAACTGATGAAGGAGGAAGCTGATGAGTTTGCTTAGACGAAAAAAAAAGATGCGTTTTTTAATTATCGCCAGAGTTGGCGATGATTCGTTACACCACGAATGGTTAAGTTCGATAGAACATAAAAATTTTGATCTTTGTATTAGCTACTTTGGCGATACACCTGGCCGTTTTAAAGAGGATAGTGATTTTTATTTTGAAAGCAAAGGGCCAAAATGGCCAATTATCAAAGAAGTTTTATCAAAGTTAGGTGAAAAAATAAATCAGTACGAGGCAGTTTGGATCCCTGATGATGATATCTCAACTAATACGCCTAATATTAATCGTATGTTTGAACGATTTATAGAACAAGGGTTTGAATTGGCCCAACCTGCATTGACAACAGAATCTCATCACTCACATTTTATTACGATTGAACAACCAGATTATTTATGGAGGTATTGTAATTTTGTTGAGATTATGGTTCCGATCTTTTCAAAGAGCGCCTTAGGAATATGTTGGGATACATTTGATTATTGTCAATCTGGCTGGGGGTTAGATTTATTATGGCCAAAGTTACTAGGGTTTCCACATAAAAAAATGGCGATTATTGACGAAACTCCGGTATTCCACACAAGACCTATCGGTGCAGGTACTTTATATAACGGTATTTCTCCTCACCATGAATTAAATCAAATGATTATTAAATATAATCTTGATTCTTCATTAATTCATTCTCGTCATTATGATGGAGTATTACGTAAACGGCGTATGTTTGTTTTAATTTTGGCCCATATGGATGAACATGTTTTAGATGTGCAAATTCAAAATGTTCGTCATTTTAACCCCGATGCTGGAATTATTTTGTATAGAAGTGGTACAAATGAAGATTTTGCAAAAAATTTAAGAGTTCCGATCTGTCCTTACAGTCGTACAGTTCATTATGCAAACTCTGCCCGTGTATTATGGGATGTCATGAGGTGGTTCGAAGAAACTAATGTTGATTATGAATATTTAATTAGTTTTGATCACGATATGTTATTTGTGAAGCCTGGTTTTGAGAACTTTCTGGATAATTGCATGAAGGAATATGATTGTATGGGGTGGCAAAAGTTAACAGGTACTGAAATCGAAAAATATCCTGATCCAAGAGTGGGTCAGTCGCTTTGGGAGGAATGGCATAAATGGCGGCCGATATTTAAAGTTGATAACTTTTTACGTTATTTTAACCCTGGTCAGGTATATCGCAAAGGAATTATAAGCAAGATGGTATCCTATTTAAAAACTACGATAGATCAAAAAGAATTAGACCGCTTATTTAATGAAACACAAATTTTAGGTTTTGAGGAAATGTTTAGTGTTACATTAGCTTTAGCAAATGGAGGAAGATGTGGAGAGTATCCAGATGGTCAATTTTATAATAATGCTGTTCGTTGGGGGGAGAACATTACACTTGATGAAGCGATATCAGTAATTAAACACCCTTCTTACTTTTGGATACATCCAATCAAAGGAAATAGTTTAGTAGAGATGCATCAATGGCTGTTATCTAATAGTGAAGGTGAAAAAAATAGTATGACGATTTTAACTTAAATAAAAAGTAGGTGATTATATGTATGAAATCTCTCAAGGTAAAGAAAATTTTTTAAAAAGAAAAAACCGTTTTTTAGTAATAGCTAGAGTTGGGGATTCATCACTTCATAAAGAATGGTTAATACCGAGTAAGCATAAAAACTTTGATTTATATCTTGAGTACTACGGCAATGGTAATAATAACTTTAGGAGTGATTGCGATTATTACGGTGAAGCAAAAGATGTTAAATGGCCAAGGATGTATCAATTAATGGAGGATTGGAAAGATCGTATTTTTGAGTATGATGCTGTATGGTTTCCGGATGACGATATTAGTACTGATTGTTTTAAGATAAACGAAATGTTTCATTTGTTCGTTGATAATAACTTATCTTTAGCTCAACCAGCTTTAACTCATGATTCCCATTGGTCGCACTATGTAACATTATTAAATGATAAGGCTGTTTTACGCTATACGAATTTTGTAGAAGTAATGGCACCTATTTTTTCAAAAGAAGCCTTACAGTTACTTTGGACCACATTTAAAAAGTGCAGGTCTGGATGGGGCCTTGACTCCGTGTGGCCGAAAATACTAGGATACCCCCATAATAAAGTTGCAATTATTGATAAAACTCCTGTAAAACACACTCGACCAATTGGTGGAGGTTCGCTATATAAAGAGATAAATTGTTCGCCAGAGGAAGAACGTTCTAAAATTGAGGCTGAGTATGGAGTCACAAATGCATATGACTTTAAGACTTACGGAGTAGTTTGGAGAAAGTCATAGAGCGTTATTTTTATTAAATATTAAAATAGATAAGAATGAAAAGAGGTGTCCCTAAACATAGTGTCAGAAACTTGTGGGACACCCTCTTTTCATTTAATACTAATGAAAAGGTCCCTTCCATCCCCAAGTCTTGCCGTCATCTCTAATCCAGTACAGAAGATTATTTTCTTTAAGCCCTATAAAGATTAGGTTACCAGTATTTAATTGTGTTAAAATCAGAGGTTTTACATTTTGTTTTGTAATTATAGTAGGTCCATACCATGTTTTTTTCCTAGAATAATTATCTCGCCACCAATGGGCAATTCCACCTCTATCGAGGGCACAAGCAACATCAAAATAACCTGAATCCCCTTCATAAAAGAGAGGTGTTCCTGTAACGCTATGAGCAAACGTATCGGTAGCAAACCAATTTTCTACATCTTTGTAATAATGAGTTAGCCTATTTTCTGTTCTTGCAACTAGTTCAACGTATCCTGATCGAGTTAAAACACATAACGAGGGAGAATATTGAGTTTGATCTTTATGAAACCAAGGAAGGTTCTCTTTATATAGGGTTGGGTCAAAATTTTGGTTTTGTAATCGGTAGATTAGTTGTCTTGCTGTATCATTTTCAATTCGTTTAATAGGGTGACAAAACCAAGTCTTTTCATATTTATTAATGCATTTTGCTAATTCTCTTATAGTAAAATATGGACGGAAACGTATCATTTGTAAATATGTTTCAGTGGGATAGTTTTTAATATTGTATCCAAGTTCGCTTGCCATATTTACAAATACGATTTCTTCAATTCCGAAAACCGGAGTTTCTTCTATAGCCTTTTTTAATAATTCCTTCATTTCATATTGTACTAATGATTTCACTAATTTCTTACTGAATACTTGACCGACATTAAAAACTCCCCAAATAGGATCGACGCAGAAAAAGGGTTTCCATCTCGTTATATCTTTTTTAAACTTCTCACCACAAAACCAACTACTATCTGGCAAATGAAGATTAACCCCCATATAATCTGAATCAGTCATTTGTTCTTCTATAAATCTCTCAAAACCTTTTCTAAAAAATAAAACATCAGAATCAAGGTTGATAAAGTAGTCATATTCGATCCCAATTTCTTCAATCCACTCCATCGTTTCTATGAAAAAACTTGCTAAATTACCATAATTTAATTTTTTGCTTGTTGGACAGATTGGAATATTTAAATTACTAGCAAAAGACGGGTCATCTCCGCCGTTATAAAGTACGATAGTACTGTTAGGACAAAAACATTTAATATTTTCAATTAGTTGTTCTACAAGCTCTTGTTTGTTATGAACAAGTAACGCAAAACAGATTTTCTTTTTATCTTTATTCATATTAAGTATTCCTCCTAATAATACGGAATTGAAAATTATAGATATGATTTATTGAGTTTCAATTAACTTTATCATCTCTTTAAAATATGCTCCTTTTCTATGTTGTGTGAGTTTCAAAAATGACAAACGTATAGTATTGAGGCTACATTTATTTATTTTGTATTTTTAGAAAGACTCTTTCCTAATTAATGTCTATTTTATCTAGGACAACTTACACGCCACCCCTTCTCCGAATATTTTATATAGTAACTGCACTAACGGAAGGGATGGGCATCGGATGAAGAAGGTGAAAAAAGCAATTATTCCAGCAGCGGGTTACGGTACGAGGAACTTGCCGATTACGAAGGTGTTACCGAAAGAGATGTTTCCGATCAATGGACGTCCGGCCATTCATTATATAGTGGAAGAAGCCGCTGAGGCTGGCATAGAAGAAATTTTAATTGTCGTTTCCCGTAATAAAAATATGATTTTAGATTATTTTGATCGTTCTCTTGAATTAGAGGCTTTTTTAGAAAAAACAAATAAACAACATTTATTAGAAGAAATTGAAACTCCAAATATTCATATCCAGTACGTACGTCAACCGTATGCGGAAGGATTAGGCGACGCGGTAAAGCTAGGACGTCATTTTGTAGGTGACGAGCCATTTGCTGTATTGCTTCCAGATGACTTTTTTTTATGTTCAAAAAAAGGAGCTATCGACCAATTGATGCATGCGTACAATATATATCAAAATTCAACGATTGGTCTTCAAAAAGTAAAAAGTGAGTTTTTACAGAACTATGGTGTTGTAAAAGAGAAGAAAGTTGACAAAAGACAATATCAAGTTGTTGATATAGTTGAAAAGCCTCGTTCGTCACCACCATCCAATTTAGCCGTTACTGGTCGCTATGTATTTAATCCGTCAATTTTTACGTATTTAGAAAAAGTTGAAAGAGGTGCAGGTCGGGAAATTCAACTAACAGATGCAATTAAAGCTTCATTAAATACTGAAAACTGTTATGGAGTTAATTTAATCGGAGAACGCTATGATATTGGTAAAGATGAAGATTATCGGAAGTTAATGATGAGGTTTTGGAAAAAGAATAACTTGCTGTAGTTTACTATTTCAAAGGAGCGATATAGGAATTATCCGTTATTTGAGTTGATAATTCCTTTTTTGTGTTTAGGGCTTAACTCGGTGCATCCACTTTTCTTAGAAAGTTCATGAAATGTTCGAAAACGCTGTACCCCTTATGTTGTCTAGGTAATTTGCTAATTTGATCATATTTGACTGATTTCCTGTGACATATTTCACATCAACTAAGGCTAGTAGGTAATATTGTATACATATAATATATATTTTGTTAATTGAGTGAATTTCATAATACGAATAAACTAGCCAGAACAAATTACATCTAGTTGAGTGAATTTCATAATTACCAATAATGAGCCACATCACGCAATAATAGTTTGCGAATGGTTTTAACGCAACTATATATTGATCTTAGTGGTGAGAATAATGAATTATGAAATTCATTGAGTTAAGAACGAATTAACTCAATTCGATGTAGCATCCTAGTGGATTAAAATAAGGACGATGAAATTCATTAAATTGTAGATAGATTGTAACAAAAAAGAGCCATTCTACAATTTAAGAGATTTATAATGAAGATATACTAAATGTTAGTAAAAAATAACAAAGAAGTTTGGTGATGAGAATGCATGGAATGGGACATCCAAAAGGAATGGGACACCCTCACGGGAAAGGGCATCCAGGTGGACATCCTGGAGGCATGGGAGCCTCAATCGACTATGATAAGGATCCGTTTATTGTTATTTGGGAAGTAACACGAGCGTGTGAATTGAAATGTGTACACTGTCGAGCAGATGCACAAACGACGCCACATCCAGATGAACTAAGTCATGAAGAAGGTATTAAGTTAATTGATGAAATATATGATATGAATAACCCGATGCTCGTATTTACGGGTGGAGACTGTATGATGCGTGAAGATTTATATGATCTTGCAGAATATGCAGTGAAAAAAGGTATGCGTGTATCAATGACGCCAAGTGCGACAGATAATGTAACGAAAGAAGCGATGGAAAAAGCGAAGAATGTCGGTCTTTCTCGTTGGGGAATTAGTCTTGACGGCCCAACACCGGAAATTCACGATCATTTCCGCGGAACATCAGGTTCTTTTGATTTAACGGTAGAAAAAATTAAATACCTAAATGAATTAAATATGCCGTTACAAATTAATACGGTGATTTCTCGATACAATTATGAATCTTTAGAACAAATGGCTGAACTAGTAGGTGAATTAAAAGCAGTAATGTGGTACATCTTCCTACTTGTTCCAACTGGAAGAGGACAAATGGATGACTGTTTAACGCCTGCCGAACATGAAAAAGTATTCCGTTGGTTGTATGAGCTAGGCAAAACAGCTCCTTACGATATTAAAACGACAGCAGCGCAACATTACCGTCGTGTTGTTATTCAACAAAAACAACGCGAAAAGTTAGTTGATAAAACAGATATTCGTTATGAAGATTCAATTACAGATACAGCTTACCTCATTGATGGTTTAAAAAGAGCACCTAAAGGCGTAAACGATGGAAACGGATTTATTTTCGTTTCACATACGGGGGATGTAATGCCGAGTGGCTTATTACCAATTGTAGTCGGCAACGTGAGAGAAAAGCCGTTAAAAGAGATTTATCGTGAGTCTCCAGTTCTTAAGGAATTACGTAATCCAGATCTTTACAAAGGAAAATGTGGTGTTTGTGAGTTCCGCAACGCATGTGGTGGTTCAAGATCAAGAACATACGCAGTTACAGGTGACTATTTAGAAAGCGAGCCATTCTGCGTATATATTCCAGAGGCAATGCGTAACAAGGAAAATTCACCTTCTGTATAGCTCAGATATAATTTAAATAAAATGGCAATTAGCATAGAAACGCACAGATTTTTGAATCTGTGCGTTTTTTCTAACTAACCGTTGAGTTTGCCTACTAAACTGGATATGGTGAGAATTTTATGTGTGACACATTATGGGGGGAGTGTGCAATAATTCGCACTCGCTCGGTAGTATGCATTATGGGGAGAGTATGCTGTAGTTGGGTTCCTTATGGGGTCGGGCATGCGAGAAGATCTTGCGTTACCTTTTGGTGAGTGTGACGCTTCGATCGGG
>NZ_MLQQ01000039.1 GCF_001865995.1 Anaerobacillus arseniciselenatis
TCTTGATGGGATTGTTTCAGGAAACTTGGTTCCTTCATTCCAATCCTCAGTTGTAAAGTTGAAGTTTTTCTAGTAAACTTCCTGTATTTTCACGCTGGAAAGCGTTTATAACAGAACTTGTCGCGCGCCTCCGTTAATTGAACAAGTTTTTAAAATTATTCTTAGGTACAATTCTTAGTTACATAATACTGAGTGTTATTCTATTACCAGTTTCGTAGTACTGCGCAACAATTTGTTCTCTTGTTTCTCGTATTTCTTATTCAATATAGGCTACCGTTAGTGATACAACAGTTACGACGGCTTCTTGTGCTACGCTATGCCGATAGTTTACCAAGCATGATATAACATTTTATTTAATTAATTTGATTATCTAACTTTTTTACACCCCCAATTACCATTCTTGTTATTAGTGATTTAAAAATGAGACCAAAAAAGGTATGATACCATTTCCATTTTCTGCTCCATTCAATTAAATCCGTCTTTTTCTCTGCCCAGAGTTCAATGAAAAAAGGTGGTATTGTAATGAAAATAAGCTTATAAATAATTGGAAAAATTTTGTCCTTTTCTGTCATTTGATTATAAAGAATGGTGAAAGTTGGATATACAAAGAAATCAAACAGTATATGAGTATCAAACGATTTTGAAAATAAACGCACAGGATACTTCACTATTTTATGCTTTGATAATATATTATCAATTAAACCGTTGGTAACGGCATTGAACAAATAAACGATTATCCAATCTTTTACTGGAGGCTTTCTAATAAGTAAGGGAATGAGTATCACTAAATTTATAATTAGTGTAATTCGTAAGAACTTCTTCTGGTTTTTATTTCGCTTCATAACAAACATCCTTTTATGATTAAAGTTCTTATTTAGGATGCTCATTCATATAGGAAATTATGAACTCTTAACTAATATGGTCTCCGTTATGTCATTTTATTTTCTTATAGTAGGAGCTATCTTAATGATTCCATTAAGTACTTATTATTCATTTATTATCTAAGTTATCCATATTTGATTTACGTAAAGCTTGAATCATTACTCTTATTAAAAAAATAGAACTTAATGTTAAACCTAGATAGGCAAATACATCTAGAAAGTTTAGGATACTTGGGTTTTTTTGATTAGAAACTAATAATAATCCAACTGATATACCACCAAAAGCAGTTCCAGCAAGTATAGTCAATACTTGTGCTACTATATAATTCACAAAATTTACGTTATCCTTTTCACCAAAAAAATTAATCCGAACAGTGAAATTGCCATTTTCTATTTTCGTTGTTAAATCATCAAATTTACGAGGAATTCTCGATAAAATCGGTAGTAATGATAGGGCTTCATTGTACACTATATCGCTAACTGATTTGTTATTATTAATTACACTCATATGTTCCTCTGCAAATCTCTTAGCTTCGATCATAATATCAAAATTATTATCAATAATTTCAAGTGTACCTTGTAATGTAATTAAAGAGCGGAATGCTCCAGCTACCATTGGATAAAACGAAAGTTCAAACTCATTCATTAATCCGAATAAATCGTGAATGATTTGTTCCGTGTTTTGTGCATCAGAAGTATTGTTTATTAGAAATTGGCTTAACGCTTGTTCTAATTGATATTTATTAATATTACTTTTTGGTTCAATTAAATCTAGTAACCCATCCATGAATAAGTATGCATTCTTCTTCTCTAACCCTACCATCAATCTTTTAAATCCAGCTTGTTGAATAGTCCCTAGTTTCCCCACTGATCCAAAATCAATAAGAGCAGGACGCCCATCATTTAAGATATAAACGTTACCAGGATGTGGATCAGCATGAAAAACTCCACTTGTAAATATCTGATGAAGAATAGTATCAAAAATTTCTTTTTGAAACTCTCTTTTATCCAAATTTAGTTTTTCCAGTATCCCTACTCCATTTTTTACAGTTACCCCCTCTATATATTCAATGACAAGTAATTTAGAGGTGCTAATTTCTTGATAGATGACGGGTACTTTTACATTAGTTTTCATGTCCTTCATTGCTTCTGAGATTTGTATAGAATTTCTTGCTTCAATTTTAAAATCAATCTCTTCTAACATAGCTTCAGCAAAGCCTTTCGCTAAACTTTTCATACCAATATTTCTTGCCAACTCACTCTTTTTGGACAATGTGTTTGATAATCGGATTAATATATCTAAATCAATCTTTAAGTTATTCGTTACATTTGGTCTTAATAATTTTACAACGACTTCTTGGTTTCCATCTTTTAATATAGCCCTATGAACTTGTCCAATTGAAGCAGCAGCGATTGGCTCCATATCAAACGATTCAAATGTATTCTCAATAGCTCCATGTAATTCTGTCTTTAAAACACTCTCTACCTCTTCCTTCGTTAAATACTTGACATTTTCTTGTAGTTTGGAGAGTTCTTCAATAAAATTTAATGGTAATAAATCTGTCCTTGTAGATAAAACTTGACCAAATTTAATAAAGACCCCACCACACTCTTCAAGGGTTTTACGCAATGAAATAGCGACACTTTCTTGATTATTTCGAAATGTTTTTGTAGATATGCCATTTTTTATTGCTATCCTAAGAACTTGAAGATACCTTCTTTGTCTTTTGAACCAATTTCTTATCTTTTTTAATGAGAAAACCGATGTATAAGCTGGTTTTTCTTTTGAATGATCACTAAGCATTTCAAAAATAAGAATCATGAACATTGTCGTAATAATTACAAATAAGATATACAATCCGTTTGAAGGATTAAATTCGTATATTCTCTCTGGATTACCTTTTAAAAATAAAAAGAAATAAGCTACTGCTGTAGAAGAAAAGCTTAAGAATATCGCAAGAAATACTTTTGTTTTAGAGACTGTCGTACCTATCAACCGTGTAATAATAAATGTAAATAATATAATAAAAATCAGTGCTTGTAGCAAATCTCTCACATCCTTTGATACCAGATTAAACATGTTTTATGTATTTTCGAATTAACTCTAAGTTTCCCACTTAAAAATTCAAAAATACATATTTAGTGAAAAGAATAAACAATGGTATACAGCAATGGATGCTTAGAATTACTAAAAATAATGCAAAAATGCGTAACTTCAGTAAGTACATACCGCTTATTCAAAAACTGCTTCGTTCATATCAGTTTAAGTGAAATTTTAATTCTATCATGTCATTAAGATCGTCTATTCATTTACATTGATCTTGGAAGGGCAATTGTAAAGCATGAACCAATACCTTTTTTACTAGTAACAGTAATTTTCCCTCCCATTGCCTCAATAATTTTATAACAAACCATCATTCCTAAACCTGTGCCTTCCTTCTTTGTTGAGTAAAATGGTAGACCTAAATCCCTCACTTCTGTTTCAGTCATTCCACAGCCATTATCTTTAATTTGAACTGTAGCAAAATTCTCGTCTTCTAATGTATAAATATCAATTCTTCCACTTGGAGTTAACTCCAATGCTTCAATACCATTTTTTATTATATTGAGCAAAACTTGTTTAAATTTACTTTTATTCCCTTTAATTTGTACAGATTTGACGTTAGGATTAAAATTAATTTCAACACTATTCATTAATGCAAACGAACTCATTGCTTCTACTACAGCATGAACTTCGAAATTGATCTCTATGACTTCTAATAAATTATCATCAGATTTAGCTAATGATAAGTAATCCTTAATAATTCTATTTGATTGATCTAACTCTTTTATTGAAATATCAATATATTTCTGTTGTTCTCTAGTAATATTCTCAGCTCCATATAACATCTGTAAAAACCCTTTTGCTGTTGTTAACGGGTTGCGAATTTCATGAGCCACACTTGCAGCAAGCTCTCCTACTATTCTTAATTTTTCTGCTCGTTGTACTTCCCTTTGATATTCTGCGAGTTTTTCTTCTGCTAACTTTCTTTCAGTAATATCTTTTGCAACAACAAAAACACCAACTAGGTTACCCTTTACAAGAACTGGTATGTTTGTTACTTCTAAATATACCTTACGTTCATTCCTGTTGATTTTACATTCATAATTTTGCGGGCCTTCTTCTATTGTTTTTTGAAAGGCTATTTGCACTAATTCAATATCTTCAGGCACCACCATCTCTAGAAAAGAACTATTTCTTAATTCTTCAATAGAATGATTACAAATGAACGATGACATTAAATTCGCATTAATTATATGTCCGTACCTATTTAATGTAAAAATAGCATCACAATGATTTTCATACAAAGATCGATAATGTTCTTCCCTATCTTCAAGCCTTTCGTTTAGCTGTACAAGTTCATTTTCAAATAAAACTCTATCCGTAATGTCGTTAATAATTGAAAATAACAGCTTTTTATTATTCTTATATATAGAAGATGAAAACACTTCTACATGTTTGAATTGACCATTAGCAAGGCGGTGTTTAAAAATAAACTGATTATGCTTTCGCTCAGAAGCCTCGTGCATTTTTTTATTAATTTGTGTCTTTGGTAACATGTTAATATCACTAATGTACATTTGTTTCAGTTGATCGAGTGAATAACCGTAAAAATTTGAAGCGGCTGGGTTAGCATCAATAATACGGCCTCCTTCTGGATCTATCAGAAGCATAACAGCACTATGTCCATTGAATAGGTCTTTCCAAAATGCCATAATTTATATTCCCCTATCACCTATATACACGTATGTGTGTAAAAATAGGCACTAATTTTTAGTAATTATTTCAATAAAATTATAAAACTAGTTCGACAAAAATTACCGAATACCTTTCAATCCTCTAAAAAAGTAAGTAATATCCATAAAAATTCAAAATATCTCTTTACTGAGTACACCCATTTCAACATTATTAAAAATGATGCCACAAAGTCAATGACTAACACTTTATGATGCTTATTGCGCGCAGCATAGCCAAGCCAAATTATAAGTAAGCCTCGGCTTTGAAGGACGCAGTGATGGTTCCTTTCGCTTCCTTCGTTTAGCGATACGAAAGAAGCAAGAGAACCGTCCCCTTGCTCCCGCAATATTCTTAAATTTCCAATAACGCTTCGGCACATTTTATGCCGTCAACAGAACTTGACGTGATCCCGCCTGCATAACCTGCTCCTTCCCCACAAGGGTATAAGCCTTTAATGTTCGACTCAAATGTAAGAGGATTTCGCCTAATTGTAACTGGTGATGAGCTTCGGCTTTCTACTGCTGATAAAACTGCATCATGTTTAACAAATCCGGCAAGTTTTTTATCCATTGCTCGTAAGCCATCTTTTAAGCTTTCAACGATAAACTCATCGAGACATTCTCTTAAATCCGTAGGTGTGACACCTGGGGTATACGTTGGCGTCACACGCCCAAGTTGTTTACTTGGTTTATCAGCTAAAAAGTCGCCAACGAGTTGAACTGGTGCAAAATAATTACTGCCACCAACTTCAAAGGCTTTTCGTTCAAGTTTTCTTTGAAATTCAATAGAGCCCAAAACGTCGCCATTGTAATCATTTGGCGATACAGAAACAAGCAATGCACTATTTGCATTTTCACCACTTCTTGCGCTATAGCTCATCCCATTTGTAACTACAGTATTTTTTTCTGATGCAGCAGCAACGACATGACCACCAGGACACATACAAAACGTGTAAGCACCTCTCCCATTAGCAAGATGTGCATTCAACTTATATTCAGATGCACCTAGAAGTGGACTACTAGCAAAGCAACCAAATTGCTGTTCATCGATGTCTTTTTGAAGGTGTTCAATACGCACTCCTACAGCAAAAGGCTTAGGAACCATCTCTACTCCTAAATCCTTTAACATAAAAAACGTATCCCTAGCACTATGCCCGATTGCAAGTACTACAGAATCAGTCTCGATAGACTCTGTTTTCCCTTGTTGTTCGAGTATCACGCCTCTAACGCCACCACTTTCAATGACGAGTTCCTTCATTTTCGTTTCGAAACGCACTTCCCCACCTAGGCGTTCGATTTTTTTTCGAATATTTCTCACAACCGTGATCAAAATGTCTGTTCCGATATGGGGCTTTGCTAAATAAGAAATCTCCTTAGGAGCACCAGCTTCGACAAGCTCATTAAATACTTTAGGAATTCTAGTATTTTTTATCCCTGTTGTTAATTTCCCATCTGAAAACGTTCCTGCTCCACCTTCACCAAATTGAACATTACAATTTGTGTCAAGCACGCCGTCTTTCCAAAATTTTTCGACAGCTATTTTTCTTCGATCTACGTCCATCCCCTGCTCTACTACAATCGGGTTTAAACCATGTTCTGCTAAAAGTAAAGCGCAGAAAAGTCCAGCAGGTCCACTGCCAACTACTACAGGACGGGTCGTCTTTTTCGATTTTTTGATAACATACTGGAACGGTTCAAAGGAAGATACATTTTTGATTCCTAAATACGACTTTTCGTTTTCGATTTCAACATCAACAGAATACACAAGTTGTACATTGTTTTTTTCCCTTGCATCAATTGATTTCTTAGAAATAGTAAAAGACAATATTTTATCCTGTTTGACCCTTAGTACTTTTTTGATTTTCTGAATTAAAAGTTCTTGTTCCTTGCTCGGGTCAAAATCAGCGCGTAGCTTAATATTACTTATTCTTAACATGTTACCATCCATCCTAAATTTTATTGGCTGCTATAAATCATTCTTCGTTACTTGAGTGAATTTCATAATTACCAAAAATGAGCCACATCAAACAATATATAGTTTGCGAATCGTTTTGACGCAACTATATATTGATCGTAGTGGCGGAAATAATGAATTATGAAATTCATTGACTAAGTTAATTATACAAAAAAGTGATTACTTTGGAAGTGAAAATTTCATTCTGCAACGATCAATCCTTCATTTGGGAATACTTACATTAGAATACGCCTTTTATGTATGTTAAAGTAAATTTAAGCAAAGAGCGACTTTCTAAAGAATAACAAGTGCATTTCTAAAGGGAGTCGCTCTTCTTTGTGTTCCAAACTAACAAAAAACAGAAAGCCTGGTTTTTAGTTACATCAACCTAGCCTTTTGTTCGTTCCCACTTGGAAACAGATTGCAGTGTAGATAAGTCAATCTTTTGAGTGTACTTATACGTTTTCGGCCAGGAACAAAATATAGATTTTTCCTTAAACATCATTTTAGTAAAAAATGAATTAGGCTTCGTGATCCAACCACCAGTAGGAATTAATTGTATTTCCACCTCATCACCGACTATATTCACTTCATATTCACCACTAATAAAGCCCATTCTTGCGTCTACATTTAGTGTAAATGTATCCTTATACTTATTCTTCTCTGTAAGTTTGCGAATATCAGGAAATCCTTGTTTAAATTGTACTAAAAAGTGATGCTTTTGATTTATTAAAGATATTTTTGTTAAGTTTTTGTCCTCGTCAAATGTATATTGGATAAGGTCATCTTGAACGACTATATTATTTGTATCTATGTGACACTCTTGTAAAGTAGTTTCTTTCGCATTGGCAAATTCTATTAAATGACAGTCCTCACTAAATCTAGTGTAGTAACGCCATTGAAAATCCTTAGGGATCGGATACGGAAAAGGATCAGGAGTGTGAGCTTTCCCATCAATGGATACTTCCACCTCTGTTTGATACTTTCTTACAAAATCAAAATCATAAAGGAAAAATAGTGGTAAATACGTTGGATGCTCACTTGAGGAGCCTACTGGAGCTAGTAAATCTACACCTCTTGAACGTTTTTTCGTATGCTCAAAGATTTTTGCCACAATCTCTCTACCAAATTTATCAGTAAACTGAAACGATAAATAAAAGCACTCTTTTCTTTTCTCAAATGTTACATTTTTCATCTGAACCTTCATACGTTCACATAAACCTTTCCCAGTTACATCAAAACAATCATCGTCATCCTCTTGTAAATTTAAATCATCGTACACATCCACGTACCCATCTTTACGATAAGCGATCACCCGATAAGCAGTACCGTACTCACTTCTTTCAAACACCTGTGGCTCTAAACCGATATACTCTTGGTCTGGATCTTTTTCAATATTTATTAATGCCAGCTTCTTTATTGGACTATAAGTAAAACTAAACGGTATCAAAACTGTTTTTGTATCTACTGTGCTCCCATTACTCATGACCACACCTCAATTTCCATATTTTCTTAAATCTATCATATCATTCATAAGCAATAGAAAAATTGGATATTTGATGAAAAAAGAGGTATACAATCCATAAATGGCGATTGCTTCCGGTATTACATTACTCATATTAGGTGTTATGGCCGCATTGGCTCCAGGAGAAAAATTTAAAGGTGCAACTCAAAGTTACACCTTTAATATTAGATTACATATTTATCTTTACAAACTTTCGCTTCCCAACTTGTACAACTAACCCTTCGGTAATAAGAACTCGTAACCCTGTATCTTCAATCTTTTCTCCGTTTATTTTTACTCCTTTATTCTCAATCATTCTGCGTGCTTCACTTTTCGAACTTAATAATTTTAAATTTACTAGAAAATCTAGGATTGGTACTTCTAGATTGCCTTTCCATTCAACCACTGGCATCTCATTAGGCATTGTTCCTTTTTGAAAGACTGATATAAATTGTTGTTCTGCCTTTTCTGCTGCTTTTGTCCCGTGGTACATCCTTACGATTGTTTTCCCTAGAAGCATTTTTGCATCTCTTGGATGTAGCTCGCCTGAATCTAGATCAACTTTTACTTTTTCTATTTGTTCAGGAGAGAAGTCTGTGATTAATTCGAAGTATTTCTTCATTAATTCGTCTGGAATCGACATCGCTTTTCCGTACATTTCGTGTGGGTTTTCATCAATACCGATGTAGTTTTTCTTTGATTTAGACATCTTTTCTACTCCGTCAAGCCCTTCCAGTAAAGGCATTAGTATTGCTACTTGCTTTTCTTTTCCAAACTTCTCTTGAAAGTGTCTTCCCATTAAAATATTAAAATGTTGGTCTGTTCCACCTAGTTCAATATCATTCTCTAACACAACAGAATCGTAACCTTGCATTAACGGGTAGAAAAATTCATGGAGTGAGATTGGCTTACCAAGAGCAGTTCTTTCTTCAAAATCATCTCTTTCCATTAGTCTTGCGACGGTTATTTTACCTGCTAGTTGAACGACATCTTCAAAGTGTAATTTGGAAAGCCACTCCGAGTTGTAATGTAGTTCGACTTTCTCCATATCCATCACTTTTCCAAATTGCTCGAAGTAGGTTTTTGCATTATGCTTTACTTCTTCATCTGTTAATGGTTTTCTAGCTACCGACTTGCCTGTTGGGTCGCCAATCTTACCTGTGAAATCTCCGATAAGCAATTGGATAATGTGTCCGTTCTCTTGAAACTGCCTCATTTTCTTTAAAACGACAGTATGCCCAAGATGCACATCTGGAGCAGATGGATCTAATCCCAATTTAATTTTAAGCGGTCGGTTTTCGAGAATGGACTTTGCCACCTTTAGCTCTAATTCCTCCGTAGGGATAATTTCTTGCACACCTTGCGTGTATATTTTCATTTGCCTTTTCACTTCGGCTAATTGTTCTTCATTCAGTTGTTCCAATATATTGTTCATCTTCATAACCTCCTAATAAGTAAAACGATACTCTTTTCTAATGGGACGTTAACTAAAATTGATTTTCTTTTATTACTCGCCGTAATAATTCAGAAACGTTTTTTTGTTCCTTAACAGATAAGCTAGAGACAATCTCTACTTCTCCTTGATGAAATTGTGGATAAAGCTCTTCCATTACCTTTTTTCCTTTATCTGTCATTGTTACAAAGGTAATTCTTCGGTCCCTCGTATCTGTTTTTCTAAACACTAGTTCTTTCTTTTCTAACGTTTTTGTAATATTGCTTATCGTAGCTTTTGAAACGGCGGTTAACTCTGCTAACTTCTTTGTTTCAACTGATTTCCAAATCCATAAATCATATAATATTGAAAATGAAGTCCACGAAAGCCCATGTTTCGATAAAACTTCTCGTTCCATTTTGTTTCTCAACCCTTGTGCTACTCTATAGATGTTTGTAACAACAGAAACAGCATCTAAATTAAGTGAATCCAACGGCATTTTTGACAATTGATTAATCGTATCTTTCTCTTCTTGGAGCAGTTCTCCATCATCATTAAAAGAATATACAGTAACCACCGCCTTCTAAATTTTCATAATCGTTAGCTATGAAACGATATTACCAAAAAAAATAATTAAATTAAATACTAAAATCCTGTATCCATATCGTATTAGATTGCTCAATACTTAATTATTATTAATTACTTCGACAAACCGTTTAGCAGTTTTCCCATCAATAGTCCCTGCAATTAAAAATTCTGTACCAGAAATTCCTACGTCAATTCTAGGAGATGCTATTAATTCATCATTTAAAAAGAACTTAGTTGTTTCTCCAAGATGACTTTCTGTTATTTCTTCTAATTTATTCTCATCTTTGAAAGTCAACTTGATTACGTATTGTTCAGTTTGTTCCTGATATTCCAAACCAGCTTCAGTAAAATCAGAAGTAGTTGCCAACACTTCTCCATCTTCGTTTTGTATAGTTACCTCGTCACTTTCTGAAGTTATACACCCTGTTAAAAAAAATAAGAATACAACACTGACAAATAAGTATCTAATAATTTTTTTCATTTTATTTCCTCCCTTTTAACTCAGAGAACTACCGTTTCTTTTCGTTTATAAATCCTGCAATTCTCTATATACAGGTCTATCTTTAAAAATAACCTCCCCATCTTTATCATAAGCGATAATATCCATCACGATATAGTTATCTATTGGCGAAAGCCAAATACGATTTTCGTTCACCTTAACAATATCAGCTTTTTTACGGTCGAAGAAAACTTCTTGTATTTCATCGTTATTTATTTTACCAAAAAATAACACATGGTTATTTTCAATATTTATACCATTTGTTGAAAGATCATTAGTTTCATCGGCTTTGTTTCCTAAAATTCCTGAATAAATAAATTCTAAATTGTCTTTAAATGAAAAAGCGGAAATTTTCACTGTATCATCTTCTGCGTTATAAGAAATAGCATAATAATAATCTCCGTTATTAATAACTTCGTATAATCTATTATTTTCAACTTCTACATATTCTTTAATGTTCCTAGTAATATCTTCATCAATCTTTATTAGATCTCTTTCACAACCAAACACCATCGAAAATAGAAGTAACGCTACAATTAGATATGATATTCTCAATTTATTTCCCCCTCATCAATACAGAGCAGTAGCCCTTGAAAATTTCACTATTGCCTCAATTGAATACTACTACGGCAACATCTCTTCAAGATTAAGTTCTGGTAAAACTCTAATCTTTCCCTTGACCATGAAAAGCTTGAGTCCATCGTTCACTTATATTACGATTTAATTCAGAGCGATTATTAGATAATTCTTCGAACCATTTTTTATTACTTTGATCTTCTAACGTTTCTCTGATTTTTGTTAACATTTTATTTGTTAAGACCAACCTTACCCTAGCTCTCTCTACGTTCTTTTCGAACATATCCATGTTACCTTCGTTATAATTGCGAGAAATTTCATTTAGTGGCGTTAGGAGGTGTTGAGAAAAGAGATCCACAGTCCCAAGTCGGTGAGAAGAAACTAAGGAATTGATTTTTACCGTATATCGTTCAAATTGCGCGACATCTCCTTCGCGTAATTGTTTTATCACGTGATCAAATATCTCTACATCAAAATTCCACATAACTTCCTCATGGTTAAATCGGTAGTCCTGTCCAACCGTATTTTTGAGAGAGTTGGTTTCATTGAAAAGATGAAAGTTCATCCCTAAAGATGAAACTAATAGGATCACAACAATTATGAAAATTAGCTTATTTTTATTCAAACGCTTCCCTCCCTAACCATTTTTTATAAACACCCTTGCAGAACTTCTGCTTCATAAGATGAATAAAAATAAACAAGAGCAACCACGTATATGACTGTTCCTGTTCACTTAAAAAATCCTCCTAATTCCTCAATTTCGGTTGTTCTAAAAACGATACCTTTATTGTCAAAAATAAAAATTTCGGGGGTTTCATTTATTTGTAAAGTGTTTTTGTAGTCATGTTTGTGGGAATTTCCTTCTAAAATAATATACGCTACCTCAGAAATGTTTTCAAATATTTTATATGAATCATCACTTATGGCGTTACTGATGTCACTTTGATATCCTCCACCTGGCAATTCATCGGCAAAAACCACAATAATATACATTTCTTCGTCCTCAGATTTGAGTTGATTAATTATTCTATCTTTCTCTGAGGAACAACCGATCAGAATAAAAATTACGCTTAGTATTATTGCAATATTCTTTTTCAAAATAACACCTCCTAATTAGACCCATAATTCAAACTCTCCTTGAAGTACTCTGTACTTTTAGTATAACATCTGTATTACCTACCGATGGGACAACATATACGCTGTAATTAATATAGCGCCGGTTTTCAACTAAGCTAAGCCGTTAGTTCAAGAAAGATTAACGAGGCTACCTCTGGCAATTCTATTTCGAATTTATTTCTTTCTTTTTAGTTCCTCAATTTCATTTTGAAGCTCTTTAATTTTTAAATCTTTTTTTCTATAACTACTTTTCATCCAAAAGAAGATTAGTAATACTCCGCCAACTATACCAACTAAAATTAACGAAATAAGAATAATTAAAAATATTTCATTAGCCATAAACAACCCTCTTTTCTTTATCGGGAAACTTCCCGCTTCTTCAATGAGTTTATGCTATTGCCCTAATTTAACTTCTTTTTTGGTAAATGGAGTTTATTTGTTCATTAATTTTTATTAATTCTTCGGTGATACTTTCTATCATTTCATCAGAGATTTCCTTCGCTTTTCTTTGATTAATGGCTTGACTCGTTGATTGTTCTTTAGTTTGCTTAATGGTTTGGCTCGCTGAATTTAGGAGTTCCTGAACTGTCTCCATCTCACTTTTATAAAAAGGTCCACCATAAACAAAATCACCAAGGAGTTTTTCAATATTTAATAAGGTTTCTTCGAATTCATCAATATAACTCATATTATTAAAGGTCAACGCATGAACTAAATGAGAGCGTGTGTTTCGGATATTATTTGTGTGTGTGTCAATCGCCTGTTCAATTAATAGTAATTCTTTTTCGCTAGGCAACTCTCCAGCTCCATAAAATTCAAATGTATTAGAGATTGAATCAAAATGGTCCGAAAGATTGCTAATCCCATAAGAAATACTTGCATATCGTAAATCTTCACTTACAACATCATTTTTCTCTGAGTTTAATTGAAACAATAAAAACACATTTAGTACCAATGATATAATTAAAAAAAACTTCAAAAACTTTTCCATATAAATCCCCCTTTATTCAGAATAATTTCTACTTAAATATGCTTACGATTAAAACTTTAATAAAGTTTCAATTGAACAAACGCTTTCGTTAGTTAAAACGACTTATTTCAATAACTCGTCCTCTAATTCTCTTTCAATTTTTTCATTAGGTATCAATTTTTCAGTCTCTTCCTCAATACCAAGATGTTTCATTATCATTTTTTGTTGATGTTTAATCGTAGAAAGACTACCAATTACATAAATAAGTATAGCAATAGGTATTAGTACCGATAGAATATAATAAACAACCATTAAATCCTCCTTCCTTATCCACTCTTCTACTAAATATAGATAAAAAATTAACTCGCAAAAGAGCGTAACTCCTTATTTAATTATTCTGCTCATTACTAAAACAAAAGCGCCACTGCCACTGTTCCAGTAGTTCTCACAAGACCTCCATAAAAGTGCTTTACTATAGTATGCTGACTCTTTTTTTAGAAGACTGTTTTTTGCATTAACGCTTTTACCGTCTTAATACTTAATCCCCCTAATAATTATTTTTATTTATTTCTTCAAGAAGTTCGATAATTTTTTTGTTTTGATTCGATTGTTCCCTTAAATAACTAATAACTGTCCCTATACCAATAATGACAAAAATAATTAAAATCCACATACAATTTCCCCTCTCTTATAAACCATTACTTTCTACTAAACTCAATACTGAAACTAAGCGTTACCGCTGCTATTGCAGAAAAGCTCGTCGTAAATTAAAGAATAAGCGATAAAATACCTATAACCAAGAAAATTATTGTAAAACTTAAAAGCACAGAAATACGTCTTATTTCTTCTTGTTCCTTTGCTTTTTTTAAATCTCTCCATACTGAATAAGTAATAATAATTCCTATAACTACCGCCAAATAAGGTTTTAGATTTTCTGGAAGATAATTTACTACAAAATAGCTAATTATCATTAGAAATGGCACTACAACAAAATAATATACCTTATTACTCAATTAACCCCTCCTAACATAGCTTAAATACTGAAACAAAGCGTCACTGCTGCCATTGCAGGAACGCTTCAGTTTATTTAAGAAAACATTTCATTTCGATCAACCCATGATATAAAAATATCTATTAATGATTGTGTTGTTTCTAAAAATACTCCACCATTTTGCTTCTCTTTCCGCTGTTCATGATGCATGCTTGAATCCAGCTTATTTTTTTATGTAACATCCATTACCAGTCCTTATACTTTTTTTACATTTTTTTCTACCACTAAATATTAACATAATTCAAAATTTATTTGTTTGTAAATTGAAAAAACGAGCTGAATTAATTACAGCTCGTGATTTTACTATTGCTTATCGTTTGTTAAAGAAGGATTTTTTAATCTTCCTGTTCCAGAAACGCAACCGTTTGTTTAAGTAGTTTTCTTCACAAGTAGTTATTCCTGGACTAGTATATATTTTATAATTCTCTTCTACTTTTTCCAGACTTCAGAATGATGTTAACGCCGTTAGCTGTTCCGCCCCAAATATGGTTTTCCAATGTCGAGATATCAATTTCGGTTTCTAGATAGACAGTTTTTCTTTGCTTCCCAGAAAGAGTAATTTCATGTAGCCCGTGATGATTCATTAGAGTGAGCATTGGGGGGGCATTCTCAAAACGAAATCGATCATAAAACTCAACTGTGAATTCTACTGGCTTTCTACTATAATTTACAAACGGAAGCTTACAAGAGCCTACTAATGTTTCATCGTCAATCATCGTAAAATTACAATTACTTGCTTGGCGATCATAAGAAACAGCATAAATGCCAGTTGCCACCGTTTGTTGAAAGATACTAACTAAAAAGATCGGGCCACCCATCATAACTACAAATCCGATGAGAACAAAACGTCCTTTATATTCTTTCAACGAGTTTGACAGTAAGAACAAACTAACGATTACAAGGATGAGAGAAAAAATCCCCACATAATGGAATCCTCCCAAAAAACGAAGTGGGATATTTAGATTTACCAAAATAGCCTCGGCTAATGGTAGAGCATGTGGGAATGGCAAATTGAGGATAATTATAACCAATAAGATAGCTATCGACCAATATAGGTATTTCTTGTTTTCAATCATTTCAACACTCCTAGTAGAAATACATGTACATCATTGCAGCTCATAATTTTATTAACGCATTCGTTAGTTCAAGATTGAAAGGTCTAAGCCTTAATATTGATGATTAATTGAAAATATAATGCACTCCATTAAAATTTATATAGTATCCTGTTATTGGTAAATCAAAATCTTCAATATTTCTTATTGTTTTATTCTCAACAAGAAATTTTTCTTGGTCCAAAATGTTATAAGAAACGTTCCAACCACTACTAAAAACTTGGTTTCCATTACCTGCTGTTACTACATTATCATTTAAGATTATAAAGCTTAAACTTTCAAAGAAACCTTTTGCTTCGACTAACTGATAATACTGGTCCCATTTTTCAAATGTAGATTTGCTGATGTCATACTTTTTATCATCAATTGAATACCTTACTTTGTAAACGTTAAAACCATTATTGACTTTCTCTATTAGTTCGTAATGTGAAAGCTTAATTAATCCTTTGTCATCGAATTCTAATCTAAAATTCTGTATTTTAGCGAAGTCTGAAATGCCTAATTCTGTTAAGTTATAAAAATGTTCATTAAAATTTATTTCAGTTACTTTATTACTTTCAGCCACACTGCCAACACTTCCTTTGGCATGATAAACAGCAATAAATGTTATTACTAAACCTACTACAAATATAAACAGAACCAACCTGCTTTTTCCCGAAAGTAATTTCGGTCTATAATAACCCATTTAACCTATCCACCACCTTCGTTAATAAAATGATAAAATTTTGCAAATTACCTTGTTCAAAATCCTTCCTAATACTTAAACAAAGTGTCACTGCTGCTATTAAAGTAACGCATCCAGTTAGTTCAAAATCTTAGGTTACTATTTATAATAATCTTTTTGGTACAAGATGGATTCTTCCTGTATTTCTTTCATCATATCCACCCAATACTTACGAGTGATGATATAAGTCACTACATAATATTGACCAGATATTTTTCTCCAAGCTAACGTAGTGTTGTAAATAGGTTCTAATAGTTCACGTTCTTCTGCTGAAAAGGTTATCATATCTGATCTATCCAAGTTAGCTTCTATAAAATTATCTTCTATATAAACTAAATCACTTGCCATTAAATACGAAGTTGTCTTAGTCGCATTCTCTAAACCTTTAGCACGATTAGGGTATATCGCTCTAGCCATTTTTTCAATTTCATAACTAGCATGTTCAATCGTCTTATAAGCATTTTTTAATTGCATCCACTGTGCATAAGGAATTTGATTTTCGTCCATTGCAGTCGTTAATATACTTGAGGCGGTATGAATTTCCTTCTGAATGGCATGTACCTTTTCCATTAATAGTGGATTTAAATAGTTATGTTGATTACTTACTTCTTGATGTTTCTTATAACCATACATGACGGCAATGAATAATAGAAAAACCAAAAAATAATACTGTTTTTTTGATAAATTTATCACAAAAAATTTCCTCAATTCTAAAAGTATTCAATATTTATTTCTTCAACAATCGCATTCAATACTTCAATAGTTTTACTTCCGCTGTTCCAGTAAAACTTTCGTTAACTAAAAAAGGCATATTTTAAAGTCCTAATCAATTGGCGGAATTTGCAACAATATTTCCTCATTACGTTCTACGAAATTCACTATGAAATGAGCTAACTCTCTATGTTCGTCTTTTAGCGTTGTATTTGTTGTGCGAAACAACTTATATTTTTCATTAAATTTATTAGATATTGATTGTAAATTTTTATTAAATTCACTTAAGTATTCTTTTTGCTCTTGTGATAAGGTCTGCCCCTCATTACGATAAAAATATTTTGTTACAGTATTATTCACTTGTTGTCCAAGTAGAAAAAGACTACTAGACAACTCACTCATTTCATTACTTGGTAACCCGCCATTTAACCTCAAATATTCAGAATTAGATACCATCCATAGGTAGTTTTCTTCATTTTCAAAGTCTTCAATTACCTTTTCCATATTATTAG
>NZ_MLQQ01000040.1 GCF_001865995.1 Anaerobacillus arseniciselenatis
AGCGTACCCACCAATTGGCATAGTTTCACATATTATAAAAATAATGTTAGAGGTCGTGTCGAAAAATATTTTTTTGGTACTTCTCCAACGGCTCAAACCGTTGGTATATCAATATTTATAGAGGGAGGAAATTTATGTATTATCAATACGACTACTCCACTTATTTTCAACAAATTTACCAACAGTTAGAAGCACAACAAAGTAAAATTGACGAACTAGAAGAAACCATCGATATCCTCCTTGACGAGATCAGTACGCTAAAAAATCAAGCATCACAACAACCAGGAAAAATTGAATATAAATTTGATCAATTAAAAGTAGAAAGACTCGAAGGAACCTTAAATATCGGAATCACTCCTAACGGTGGAGTTGAGCCTAATTCTATTGACGATTTCACAGTAAACCGAAACAATATAGATGTACCCGTCGTCCAACAGCAACATCCAAAGTTTTATGAAAATATCAAAAAGAAAGTTTATGATTATTTGAATAACGGGTGTTTCGATGCGATGAAATCTTTAGAACAACATTATAATTACCAGCTTGATATCCCCTATCGTAATTTCATTGTTGAAGATATTAAAAAGCAAATCGATAAGCGAATTCAATATTATTTAAAAGACGTTAACCTTCAAGACGAAAGTGAAGAAGCTTTGAAGCAAATCGAGGAAACTACCGTCAATAATGTTATCAATGATATAAACCGAACAATGGAAGAATTTATTAAACACTTACCTCAGAAAGGAGAATAAACATCTATGAATTTTACTGTCGTAAACCACAACATTTCTGTCGGTAATATCGACGTTGGTGGGGTTTCATCAGCTTCCATTTTTTTAGTCGGAGATACTGATACGATTATCTTATCATGTGTCTTTGATACTCCACCTGAATCGTTAATCATTGGCCCATTTGTGCCGCTTGCACCGGAATAAGGTGGTTCAAATGACAAGAAGAACTTCAGTAGTCGACTACTCAAGAGTTATTAACGTCAGTTTAAGTTCAATTTTTCATATTGGTGATTCAGTTCAAGTAACTCCTGTCGCTTGGGCTATTGCTGTACAACGGCAACTTCAACTTTTTTATGGCGATGAAGGGAACTTTTTACAGTTTCCAATGTTTACGATGGAGCTTCCACAACCGACGATCCAAGAGCCAATTACAGTAAATAGGTACAATGCTTCATCATTCATTAAAGTAAATCGTATTCACGTTACAAGTGTAGCGGCAGGTAGCGTCCATCAAATTGGTTCAACAAACTATATTAATTCAGAATCTAGAATTAAGCATATTAGGCAGTTTCATAGAGATCCGAACATGGAGTAATAGCATTTGTCACGCATTGAAGTACATTCACATAAAATAAATATTAATTAAATTGAAAAGGGTGTTTTTATGCCTGCAATTGTTGGTGGACCTTTCAAAATTAACGATAATGGTGGTGTCATAAATTTCGGGGATACATTAAATATATCTCCAAAAAGCACATCAAAATCTGTGTCCGGATCAGGATCGATTAGTTCAGGGGATTTTGTCATTTCAAATAACGGTATTAATGTAAATAATACGCTTGACCCTGATTTAGCAGATCAAAATGTAGGAGCGAATGTATAAATGATAGAGTTTATCTAAATGATAGACTTTGTCATTTATTACTTTAACTATTTTCAGGTGAAAAGTGGTGAATTTTTATGGATCGTGACATGATGGAGTGGATGAAGCCATTTCAAAAAACGTTTGACCAAGACTTTTTCAGAAACTTTAACCATCTTTTTGACAATAATGAACAGCAAAACAAGAATGTAAAAGTCAATCTTTACGAAGGTCACAATGAAATGCTTTGCATCGTATTCTTACCTGGAATTGAAAATGTGGAGGATATCTCATTAACCGTTCATTTGAACACGATAGAAATAAAGGGCAAATTAGATGTCCAATTTGACAACTTTACATTAACTCAAAAAGAGTTTGATAATGGCGACTTTAAACGAACGATCCAGCTTCCTTACGTGGTTCGCGAGGACAAAGTTGATGCCACTTATCGGAACGGTTTATTAATTATTCACCTTTATAAACAAATGTCTAGCAAACAAAATGAACATCGAATTAATATTAAGCATATCGATGAATGAACCGCCTACCAACTAGCATGTAAAAAGTGGATGATTTCCTTCACTTCGCCGTGACCTTCTATCGAATCTCAGACGCTCGTTCAGGAAATCATCCGCTTTGCCTTTTTCAGACAAACCCCTTATTCTGGTACCACAAGAACAATATACAGATTTCGGTGTTTTCTTTCTAACTATTTCCTAACCAACAAACCAACTATAAAAAACAAAGAGAGTCCCCGTGTTCATTCATTAGCTGACACTATATCGGGACACTCTCTTTGTTTTTTTATCTTATTTCTTCTATAAACTCCTCTAACCATTCATACCTTACCAAACCACGATATACTTTTACAATCACACCATCACGGTCGATAACATATGTAAACGGAATGCTATCAATATTGTAAAGTGTCGAGACGACCCCTCTTCTTTCTTCGTTAGGTTGGTCAACGAACGTCGGGAAGTCAACACCAAACTCTTCCATGAATTCATCAGCATCTTCAGGACTTCTTTCTTGTAGTGCTAAATTAACCCCAACAACTTTTACGCCCTTGCCTTTATAATTATTTGAGAGTTCGATCAATTCTGGCATTTCTTCTCTACACGGCGGACACCACGATGCCCACAAATTTAAAACGACAATATCTCCTCTAAATGAAGATAATTCAGCTTCTTCCCCTGTATGCCATAAAGGTAGCGTAAAATCTGGAGCAATCATCCCTTCTTCTGCTCCAACTCTAGGTTGCGTAGTAGCAACAACATAAGCAATTAAACCTACTGCAACTATGAATACAATTAAACTCGTTAATCTCTTATTAATCACATTTACCCTCCCAATAAATAACCAATTTCAAAACGTTTATTTAATGAAATTCATCCTATTGTTGTTTTAAATTTTTGCCTATAATATATACTCCCTATACTATAACTAATTTCGTTCATTAATGATATATATGAAAATAACAATTTTGATACAGAATTTTAAAAAACTTTCAAGAAATATGTAAAAAATGAGGGTGTCCCTAAACAAAGTGTCAGACACTTCAGGGACACCCTCACTTTTTCAGAAAACTCTTTTTAGTAACCGTAACCTACGTACGAAGCACCGATAATTACTAAAAGAATGAACAATACTACGATTAACGCAAATCCTGCACCTAAAGTGTGAGCCATGATTCAACACTCCTTTTCGTCTATTTGTGGAGTTTTTCTCCACCCACGATTACTATATTCATCCAAGGATAAACGTGATTAGACGAATGTGGAGTTATTTCGCCCAGATTTTTTATACTATGAGGGAGCATCAAGATTCCCCTTTGTTAATTTCTTTTTAAAAATAAACCCTAATAAAAAAACGATAATCGGTACAGCGAATGTAATCGGCATCGCAACCCGTGGCCAATAATACGTTAATAAATCCATTGCTCGAATATGGTCATTTACAACCCAATAACCAAAAACACCTAAAATCACTGCAACCGGAATCAATAAAAAATTTAAATTGTTCCCCCCAATGATATGCTTCGCTGAAATCGATGCACATAATAAGCACATCATTACTTGGATAAGAGCTGAAATGGCGAAAAAAATAACCATGATTAATTCATAGCGGTGGACAAATAAACCAATCTCCGCACTTCGAGCCATTTGCATACAAGCGACAATATATTGTCCGGCCACTTCAGGAGATAAAACACCAACCTCTAAGATCGGCCACATTAAAATAAATCCACCACCTAGAATTAGGGCTTTCGTCGAATATTTCATCCATTTTTCTTTTTGCTTGACCATTGGTAAAATAATCGCAACCATTAAAGTGGCCATCGCCCAATCCGCATTGTGGTGCTTTGTTACTTCTACTGCATTGAAGAATCCATTTCTTAACACAGGTAAAAAAGATTCGATTTCGAAATAATCTAACGAACCTAAAAGGAGAAGAATATTTAAAACAATAATTGAAAAAACCCCTAAAACAGCAAGCCGTGCAATTACTTCAACTCCTTTCATTATTCCATATACACCAACAATTGTAACAAGTGCAACGAAGATATACGTAGGTACTTCAGGTAAGAAATAATCCATTAGATGATAAACAACTGTAATCATGATGCCACCGTATGCACCGAGAAAGAAGGTAAACATTAACAGCGCAATAAGCTTCTCGCCCCACTTTCCAACTAATAGCTTTGTCTGTTCTAAAATATTTTTTTCAGGAGTACGCTTGATGATTAATACTGTCAATGACATGATTAATAAGCCAAATAATGTAGAGAAAATAGTGACGATCCACATATCTCCCCCAGCTTGTCTAGCGATAATCCCTTGAGTGACTCCAATCGCTTTGGCGTATACTATATTAATGATAATTGCCAGTAACATTGCGTTTGAAATTTGTGATTTCATCATTAATCCTTACCTTTTCTCGTTGGATTTTCTAACAATTGCGGATTATTTAACTCCACTTTTACGTTTACTTTCACTTCGATCTCTGGAAATATTTCATCCCAATCATCTTTTAAGTCATTCCAATATTGAGGATATTTCGCTTGAAAAGCCCTTCCTAACTTTATCGCATCTACTTTAAATTCTTTTTGAACTTTTTCAAGCATCACTTCGATATCTTTCTTAATGTAGGCTGCAACGTCAGATTCAAGATCCTCCATAACTTCTGAATGTTCAAGCTCTGTTGGACACCCTAGTTCCACTAAATCAGTTACTGTTTCAACCGTTGCTATAAAACTTACTTTCCCATTTTTATAGTTCGGTGTTAATTGAAAGCGATTATCTCGTAATTCTACACTTACAGGGCCTTCTTCGTCAGGGCATGATAACGGAATAATCGCATTACCTACATCTTCTACAAACCATAAAAAGCCGCGACTTTCCCTCGGATTTAACCTCCCGACCATTTGATCATCACGAAATACTGCGATTCCTGACAGTTCGATTTGGGGGATACTACCGAACTCTTTCGGATTTTCAGGATCAACCCCTCGTGAACGAAGCCGAACCATCGCTAAATAAGGGTGAACGTGCTCTCCTATATATGAGGCCGACAAAGACATGACATCAGTTCTTGGCGCTTCAGCAACTATCGGACTGTAGCGAAATAATCGATCTAATGATCTACCAGGAATAACTTCAAGCCCTGTTTTCACAGCCACTACTTCATTTGCTTTTTTCTCTGTAACAACGATCCATGTTCTCATACGGAGTTCATTATTTCTCGTAAAAAAATCAATAACATCAACAATTCCATCTCTAGCGACTTCCTCACTTATCACAATAATCGCATTATGCCCCCAATAAATTCTTCGTGAGGAAAAGCGAGCTAAGTTTCGAATCGCTTCAAAAATGGTTTTCCCTTCTCCTGTTGCCGTCCAAATTGGATCACCTTCCGTTCCACCAACCCCTGCATCACCCCTGGCATCGGCAGGCCTCACCACTTGAGCAGTGACCCAAATTTCTCCGTTTTCAGCTTTATCGACCCCTACAGCCATTACCATAGCAAGATCATCGATTTCCTCTTTTCCGAATAAGCCAACACAAAAAAGTAATGATAAAAAAGTACAACAAATCATGATTTTCTTCATTGTTTTAATACCTACTGAATTTCACAATGCTAATTATGCTCCATCTAGTTGAGAACGATTTAAATAAACTAAATGGAGCATCCTAGTGAGCTAAATAAAAATTATGAAATTCATTTACCTTTCTCTATTTTTCCGGTGATGGTTTTTGGTTTTCAGATTCCCTTTCAGGCTCATCTTTGACATCTGCAGGTCGTTTTTCTTTTGCCCACCAAGGTGCGCGAAAAAGCGTATCT
Source organism: Anaerobacillus arseniciselenatis (assembly GCF_001865995.1). Taxonomy (GTDB): domain Bacteria; phylum Bacillota; class Bacilli; order Bacillales; family Anaerobacillaceae; genus Anaerobacillus; species Anaerobacillus arseniciselenatis. The sequence continues at coordinate 5,938 of NZ_MLQQ01000040.1, forward strand.
TTTTGATCAGAACTACTAAATGGAAAAACAGGAGCTAAGTATGGTTCACCGAATGAGCGTAAAGAAAGCGCATGAATTAGAACAACAACAAAAATCGTCGCAAAACCTAATAGACCAAGAACTCCTGATGCAATCAAAATTGGAAAACGAATCAGGCGAATGGAAACTGATGCAAAGTAATTCGGGATTGCAAAAGAAGCAATACCGGTCGTAGCGACGACGATGACCATTATCGGTGAAACTAAGCCAGCCTCCACCGCAGCTTGCCCTATAATTAACGAGCCCACAATACTAACAGCTTGACCAATTTGCTTTGGCATACGTAATCCTGCTTCACGCATTAATTCAAACGCTAATTCCATGATCAAAGCCTCTAATAAAATGGGTAAAGGAACAATTTCCCTACCGGCGGCTATCGTTATTGCCAATGGCGTCGGAATCATCTCTTGATGAAACGAAACGAGCATCACAAAAAGAGAAGGTAGCGTCAAACTAATGATGAAAGCTATGTAGCGAATGAAGCGAAAAAATGACCCCATCCAATATTGCGTATAATAATCATCACTCGTATTTAAAAACGTCCAAAAATGAGTTGGCACTAATAAAACGAACGGTGTATTATCGACAAAAATCGCTACTTTTCCTTCATAAATACCAGCGGCTATTTTATCAGGTCGTTCTGAACCTTGGACTGTCATAAAAGGTGAATTAGGAGCATCATCAATAAATTCTTCAATATAATTGCTTTCTAAGATAGCGTCTATTTTTATTCGGTTTAATCTCTCTAAAACTTCGTCAACTAATCCTTCCCGAACAACCCCGTCAATATATGCGATGGCGACATCCGTTTTCGACCTCTTGCCTATTTGCAACGATTGCAGCCGAAACATTGGATCCCTTATTCGTCTTCTTACTAAAGCCGTATTAGCACGAATCGACTCTACAAACCCATCACGCGGGCCTCTTATGACCGTATCAGATTGTGGCTCCTCGATCCCGCGTGTATCCCAGCCTTGTGTAGCTAAAACAAAACACTGAACACAGTGATCAACAAATAAAACAGTATTTCCAGCAAGTAATTCATTAATAACATCTTGAAACGTTGATACTTTATTGATCGAAGGAATTAATAATAGTTTTTTTGTTAAGGCCGTCGCAATTTCTTCACTTTTGGTTAATTCACTAAGAAACTGTAAATCACGATTATTATTTAATAACGGCGCTAATACAGTTTCTTCTATTTTGGTCTCATCTACTAATCCATCGATATAAATTAAGGTTGCTTCAAATGTATTATTGTTCATAATAAAAAAATCACGCTTAACTACATCTGAAGAATTACCTAAAAGCTTCTCAATCTCATCGAGGTTTTGTTTTAATCTTACAAAAACGTCTTGCTCTAGCTGCTTTGTTAGATCCACCTTATGTAAGCTCCTTTTATAAAGTATCCAAAATTGCATTTTATTTCTGTATAGTTATCTCCAAAATATGGGCAAAATATTTTCGAACTTAAATTTATAAAAAAGGAAGTTGACGATGTGGCTTTTTAATAGTTGGATTTATCAAAATATCTTAAATACTGAGTGGTTTATGTGGGGAATTGTGATCACTGTTTTTGGCTTTAATTTTCTTTCTCCAATCATTATTTTTTTCGCTTTATCTGAAAAGAAATTGCACTTGAATTTTAAAAAATGGATAAAAGACTTAAAAAATAAGAGCCAAACTACTGGCTCTTGAAAGGGTATAATACTGATGTTTATCTCTTTTATTCAAAGTAGGTTAGATATACAACGTCTAGATCTTGCTACTACTGATTTCCCTCCTTAAACATCACTCTCTTTGGAATTTCAAGCAAAGCTCTTACGGTGATTTTCACTCCAAATACCGCAAATAATGAATGAACCCATGTCCATTTTAATCTGTTAAATTTTAATAAATCCGTTTTTCTTGCTGCCCATATCTCGTATGTCGATTGAGGGATACCGAATAGTAGTAATTTACCAATTATTCCTGGTAATTTCGAATGGTAACTTGATTGGCAATACCAAACCGATAAATAAGGACAAATTAAAAGATCATAAACGATGTTTATTTTAAACTGTTTTGAAGCAAGCCGTTTCGGATACTTAAGGTATTTTTTACCGACTAAAAACGAGTCAAGTAATAAATTTAATACCCCATTAAAGAAGAAAAATGGAACCCAAAGTTTCGCTGTTGGCTTTCTAACTAAAGTTGGAATAAATAAAACTCCTAGGATTATAGCCAATCTTAATACAAATCGTTCGATCATTGTTTACACCCCTTTATTTGTAGAGTGTACAATTAAAAAGGTTTTATAATAAAAATTTTAAGCAAGTAATTTCCACAAACGCTTTAGTCCACTAAACGTTAGCAAAATCGGGCAAAAATTTTGACGTTTGGTAAATTTAACCATAAAGAAAAACCCTTGTATACCAAGGGTTTCAGCGTTTTTATGTATGGTGACCCGTACTGGACTTGAACCAGTGACCCCTTGCCTGTCAAGCAAGTGCTCTCCCACTGAGCTAACGGATCGCATTTAATATAAAAGAATTATAATCTTTAAATTATGTTTTGTCAATATCCCTCCTCGCTACAATTAATAACGTATCGAGGAGGGACTTGCTCATTCATCAAATGTATACCGAACCACATACTTTTCTTCTGCTAATTGGCGTATCTCTACCCAAGGAGGGATTTCATAGCCATTATGCCAATTATCTTCGAGTTTTGCTTTTAAGCAGCTAGCTTGAAATTTTGATTGAAAAATTTGTTTCCAGTAAATCCAACGAGTAATTTTCATGAACCACATCTCCATAATAATAATAACTATATTATTACCATTATTGATACTTTATACATACAATACGATCATGACGGAAAACTCAAAACTAACTTATCCAATCTGTTCTTCTTGATCGCGTCTTCTAATCTCTTCTTCCCGTAATTTCTCTTCTTTATCTCGAATTCTATGCGCTAAACGACTTGACGCATTCGCTGCTATACTGCAAATTAAATCATCTAAAAATGTGTTGATCTGATTTCCTTTTTTATCTAACTCTTTAATAATCCCGATCTTTTCTTTATCTAAATAGCCAAAAGTCGTTACTGCTATACTTCCATACCCAAACACACTACCTAGCGCGACAGTCTCATCAACCCCAAAAAGACCTTCATCCATAGCGACAATCGATTGTAATGGCTCAGATAACTTTCCTTGTTCAGCTAATTTATCTAACTCAACACCTACTAAAATCGCATGTTGAATTTCTCGTTTTCCTAAAACCGCATCTACACTTTTTACACAATCTTCAATCGTTAAAGTGTCTGTATAAGCTACTTGCATCTTATAAACGATTTCAGCAATATCTAGTAATTCCACTCCTCGTTCAATAAGTAAATCTCTTGCTGCTTTTTCAACTACATGACAATGCACTGGTTCTTTATATTTCATACAACCTCTCCTCTGTCCATTTCTGAGTCAATATTTCCTATTTTACCATATTATATGCAACTCAACATATCATTCTACTTTACGTGAGTGAATTTCATAATTACAAAATGAGCCACACCACGCAACTATATATTGATCTTAGTGGCGAGAATAATGAATTATGAAATTCATTGACGTAGTTAATATTTCGTTTTTAAAAATAAAACATGTTATATTAAATATATGGACAATGTATCATCGTTAAGGAGGTTTATACGAAAAAATGAAAGGGAACATTACTGACAATTACATCGATAGCCGTTTTTTACAAGAAAAAATCAATATGAAATTATATTTGCCAGAAAACTACTCTCCACTTTATACGTATCAACTACTTATTGCTTTAGACGGTGATGATTATTTACAAAAAGGGAAGCTCCCATCTTTAGCTAGTGAGCTCATCGAAAATAAAGAAATGGAACAAACGATCATTGTGATGCTTCCGTATCATTCGATAGAGGATCGCTATGATAAATATCATCCAAATGGCACAAAAAACAAGCAATTTATTCGTTTCCTAGCTGAAGAATTAGTTCCTTTTATTGAGGAGAGCTATAAAACCTATGAACTCCCTTCAGCGCGCACATTATTAGGAGATTCTCTAGCTGCTACTGTAAGCTTACATTCAGCTTTCGAATATCCATATACATTTGGACAAGTCATTGCTCAATCTCCTTATATAAATGCGACAACAATGGAGAAGCTTCAGTCCATCCGTCATCACGAAATGCTAAGACTTTATCACGTCATTGGTGATAAAGAAACTTCTGTTGAAACGTCAAAAGGAAATACGAAAGATTTCTTAACACCTAATCGCGCATTTCATAAATTATGTGAACAAAAAGGAATCGACGTGTTTTATGACGAATTTATTGGAGAGCATACTTGGTTTTATTGGCAACAAGACTTAAAACGGGCACTTTCACGGATGCTGTCATAACCACTTTTTTGCTATAATAAAAAGAAAAATTTATTATTAATTTAGGAGGGAACGATCATGAAATACGGAATAGCTATTTTTCCATCAAAACAACTACAAGATGTTGCTAATTCTTTACGTAAGCGCTACGATACTCATTACGCACTTATTCCACCTCATATCACTTTAAAAGAGGCTTTTAACGTTGAGGATAGTGATTTAAATAATGTTGTAGCTGAGATCAAAAAAATCGCTAGCAAAACAACGCCATTCTCTTTAAATGTATATAAATACAGCTCTTTTAGCCCTGTAAGTAACACGATTTATATGGGTGTTAAAGAAAATGAAGAGTTACTTCACCTTCAAAAGGAATTAAATAGCGGAAACCTAGACCAAGAAGAGAAATACCAATTTGTACCACATATTACGGTCGGACAAGACATGGACGATGATGAATTTCATGATGTTTTAGGTAGATTACGAATGGAAACGATTAACCACGAAGAAATTTGTGACCGCTTCCAACTTTTATATCAGTTAGACAATGGCTCTTGGACGGTTTATGAGACATTCCGCCTTGGAGGGGAAGCGTAAATAATGAACATCGTACTTGTAGAAACTAACCCCCAACTAAATGATGCATATTCAGTTCGGGTGAAAGTATTTGTTGAAGAACAAAAAGTTCCACCAGAGGAGGAACTAGATCAATTCGATGATAAAGCGATGCACTTTGTCGTCTACGATAACGCAACACCGATTGGGGCCGGGCGCCTTCGTGAACTTGATGGTTACGGGAAAGTAGAAAGAATTTGCATTGATGCTGACTATCGTGAAAAAGGCATCGGCAAACTTTTAATGGAAAAGATCGAAGCCGAAGGGGCAAAACATGGATTTTCTGCGTTTAAGTTAAATTCACAAGTTCAAGCAATAAACTTTTATCGTAAGCTCGGCTACGAGGTCAGTTCTGGCGAATTTTTAGACGCTGGCATTCCTCACGTGACCATGAAAAAACATATATAGCACTTTTATAAAAAGTGATAAGCGTTGGCTTATCGCTTTTTTGTGTGTACATGTTGGTTTGTTGGTTTGTTGGAAAGGTTAGTGCCCGTTTTTTACATGGTAGGTATTAACGATTGATTGTCATGTTTTGTATGAAAATAAAATGACGGTCGACTTTTCCGAACAAGCCTCTAAAGCCGGAACGGATTTACAGCGCAGTGAGGGAAATCGACCGGATTTTTTCATGTTAGATGGTGACGAATTATCGTCATGAGCGTTTTGTATGAAATTCTACTAATAACGTCATAATAAGAACAAATAAACCGGAAATCTGCTTAATTAAATCCTCTACTATGAAAGGATTTTTCAGTATGAATAAAAGAAAAGTTGTCATTTTTTCAGTTTCATTTGGAAATGGACATAATCAAGTTTCTAATGTATTAATTAAGCAATTGAAAGCAAAACATTATGACGTTGAAGTAGTTGATACATTTGATGCGATTAACAAGCTATTCCATAAAGTGGTTCTAGACAGCTATTTACATTTACTTCGGTTTCGACCTACTTTATGGGGAAAGCTTTATCAATATTCTGAGGAGCACCCAGATTCCATCTTTTTAAAACAATTCAACGCATTTTTAACGAACAAACTATATCGAACTTTACAAGGAAAATGTGCAAATATTATTATAACCACCCACCCAATTGCGACAACGTTACTTGCAAATGTAATTAGAAAAAAGCAACTTCCTATACGCCTTTATGCACTATTAACGGATTTCGCTGTTCACCCAATGAGTGTCCACCCAGAAGTTGATCGTTATTTCATCGCTTCTGAACACTTGCTTTATTATGCAAATTTATACAAGTTAGATGAACAAAAGTTTCACCCTACGGGAATCCCAACTTTTAAAGAAAACATCCAAAGCTACTCTAAAACTGAGTGGAGAAAAAAACTTCATCTCAATGAGAAGATGAAAACGATATTAGTCGCAGGAGGCGGAGTTGGATTAGCAAAATTCACTAAAATCTTATCAGGCTTGGAGGCATATCAGGAGAAATTACAAGTCATTTGTGTCACGGGTGATAATAAAAGGGCGAAGCTAAAAATAGAACAGATGCAAAGTAAACACCATATTCGTGTCCTAGGTTTCACTAATTTATTTATGGAATATTTAAAAGCAAGTGATGTTATCATTTCAAAAGCAGGCGGTGTCACGATGTCTGAAGCTCTCGTTTGTGAAACACCGATTCTTATCTTTCAACCTTTGCCAGGTCAAGAAGAGCAAAACAGTCAATTTTTAATGAATTATGGTGCGGCTATCAAAGCAGAAGTACTAGAAGAAATCCCAGTTTTATTAGAGCGTATTATCTTTAACAAATACTACAATAAAATGATGCAAGAAAATGCCCATAAATTAAAACCGAACAACGCAGCTACGGCAATTTCTAATGTCATTGAGACAATCGATGCTAGAGAACAGAAAATAACCAATGAAATTTATCCATTAGAAAAAATCCGGGTACCTTCTCCTTCATAACGGAGCTGTCCCAGAAGTGTCAGATCACTACGCGTTACTACTAAATATAGACGTATAGATAGTATTCCGACTATATTTAGTTACCTAACTGGGTCTGACACTTGGTTTTTGAAAGCCCCATTCTGAAAATTTCTCTCCTTTAAAAAATCTTTTAGCTTCAAAAAAATAGAGGGCTTCCCCCCCTCTATACAACCTCATCAATATAAGTTCCTTTCCCTGTCAACTCACTGAGTACTTGACTCCTTTTTTGCTTTTTATTCTGCTTCTCGTCATTTGCTTTATAATATTTATAACTGTCATTGAAAGCTTCCTTCTCTTGTTCCGATAAAACTCGATGAAATTTCCCTTTCGAGACTGGTGATATTTGCTTAATACTACGGTGAGAGTGAATGCTGCGATTGCCGTACTGAAATGATTGCTGATCCCGAACTGGTGGAACGTACCCCATTTCATCACCCCCGAATTTATTGGTAGTTATTGTTAAGCCATTTCGTTTATGAGAGAACTATGTTGAGGATATCTTTTCGTCATAATGACTTTACTTATTTAATACCCGGTTTTTAATTTTAAAAAACAGTTACTATATTATTCTATGCTCTCTTCCCTTACATGTTTCTCTTTTTTTTGCTATAGTGGTTTAGTAGTTTAATGAATTTCATAATTCAATCTCATCGCCATTAAGTATCTATATGTAGTCAAGCTGAAGCTCTCGCAACTACATATAGTTTAATTTGGCTCAATTTAGGTAATTTTGAAATTCACTCTATTGATTTTAAGTATGTTCATTAAGTGGGGGTTTTCATGAAAATTGCATTATATAAAGATCAAATGATCCATTTAACAAAAATCGAGCGTGATCAATTGCAAAAGATATTTTTAGCTAGTCAACGTGGAGAACTTTCTTGTCCGTGTTGCCATCAAAGTGTAAAGCTGAAAATTAGTATTCATGAGCCACCTCTTTTCATACATCCGAGTCAAACATTTAACTGTGATGAGGCAATTAAAGCATTAGAAGAAAAACACGAAGCGACTGTCAACCACTCAGTTGGAAGCTTTACACTCCCTTCAAAACGTGAAATTAACGGTGGCGTAGCGATGCTACATAAGACGAATGATACTGTAACCGGATGGAAAAATCCTTATGAGATACGAAGCATTCCACCTTTTAAAAACCATCAAACCTCTTCCAGTGAACATAAAAAATACGATGTTGACGATAGTCAGTGGGAGGCTATTTCAACGACCGAGGGACCACTTCTCGTTTTAGCAGGAGCAGGAAGTGGAAAAACACGAGTTCTTACAACACGAACGGCGTACATGTTAACGGAAAAGAAAATTGCTAGTAACCGTTTATTGTTAGTGACATTTACAACAAAGGCTGCTAAAGAAATGAAAAAAAGGATGGCTTCATTTTCTGGGATTACCGAGAGAGATTTACAAACACTCGTCGTTGGTACTTTTCATAGTATTTTTTACAAAATGCTCATGCACCATCAAGGGGCTTTATGGCAACCAAACAAACTACTAAAATCGGACTGGCAACGAGAACAAATCATAAAAGAAGCTTCAAGAGAACTCGGAATTGACGAAAAGGAGTTCGCCTTCGATCAAGCCTTATCCCAAATAAGCTATTGGAAAAACCATATATTAAAACCATCAAAAGTACGAGCTGAAACCGATTGGGATGAAAAAGTAAAAATATTATATGAACGTTATGAACAGACGAAACAAGCAACACAGCATTTTGACTTTGACGATATGTTACTCGGCTGTTACGAACTATTAATTGACAATGCGTCATTACTGGAAAAATATCAGCAACGTTTTTCTTATATTTTAGTGGATGAATTTCAGGACATTAATAAAGTTCAATATGAGATTATTTCGCTTTTAGCAAAAAAAACACAAAACTTATGTGTTGTAGGTGATGATGACCAATCGATTTATAGTTTTCGAGGAAGCGACCCATCCTATATATTAAATTTTGAAACTGACTTTCCTAAAGCAAAAATCGTGACCTTAAATTGCAACTACCGTTCGCATCATTCGATCGTCTCGAGTGCTACAAACGTCATTACGAACAATAAAAAGCGAAAAACGAAGAAAGTTGTAGCAATGACTGAGAATATGAAACGACCGCTTCAATTTTATCCTTTTGATGAGGAGGAAGAAGCGACGATGATTGTTACTGATATTAAGGAGAAAATTGAAAACGGGGCACGGCCTCGTGATTTTGTCATCCTTTATAGGACGAACTCCTCTGCTCGAGCGATTTTCGAACGACTCGTTGCCTCTAGCCTCCCCTTTTATTTAGAACAAGATGGAGAAGCTTTTTACAGGAGAAGAACGGTTCGAAAAGCGCTAGCCTACTTGAAGCTAAGTCTTTATCCTGATGATCAAGAAGCGATTAAAGAACTATTAGGCGCAATGTTTATTAAACAATCAAGTTTACGTGATTTAAAAGCTCTATCGATCTTGCACGATTGTTCGTTGTTAGAGGCGATGACGAAGCTGACCGATATTCAAGTTTTTCAACAAAAGAAAATAAAAAAGATGATCCCTCTTTTCAAGCAGCTACGTAATTTTTCAGCTGTTGAAGCGCTTGAATGGGTTGAAAAAGAAATGGGCTTAAGTGACTACATTAAGAAAAATGGAAATGAAGGAAACGTGATCGACAAAGGCTCTGATGATTTGCGTGACTTAAAAGTTGCGGCAGCCAGTCACGACCGTGTTAGTGATTTTCTCATTCACGTTGACCATATGATTGCTAAATCGAAAGAGCTTAAAGGGCGACCGGAAAATGAGGATAGTATTCAGTTAATGACCGTACATCGAGCGAAAGGGCTTGAGTTTAAGACCGTCTATATCCTAAGTGCTGTCGAAGGTTCCCTCCCTCACGATTATTCGCTAGAAGCCTACCGTGAAGGTGATTTAACGCCACTTGAAGAGGAGCGTCGTTTAATGTATGTAGCTGTTACTCGAGCGATGGAAAACTTATATATATCGATCCCCCAAAAGCGACGCGGCAAGAGGGCTCATCCATCAAGATTTATTCGGGAAATGAATACGATGATATAAGAAAAGCGCAAGCGCCCTCCTTTCGGTGAAAACCAGTGGAAGACCTGCCCGTAGCGGTCGGGGTTTAGACCGCGAGGCAGGTCTGAAGTGGTCGAGCCGATTGCGCCTGCTCCTGCGGTTACTCGTCGCACCAAAACATCTGCTCCTGCGGTTACTCGTCGCACCAAAACATCTGCTCCTGCGGTTACTCGTCGCACCAAAACATCTGCTCCTGCGGTTTCTCGTCGCAAAAGAAAGTCTGACACCATTAGGCACCAAATATAGACGGATAATAAATTAATACGTCTATATATTTAGTAAGTTCTACATGGTGTCAGACACTTATAGACAGCCTTTTACACTTTTTTATTTATATCCAAGACCAACCACGCTTGTTAGCATCCTCTTCTACCTTTTCTTTTGTTACTTCTTCTGTCGTTGGTTCTACTTCTGAACTGGGACTAGGGATTCTTTTTGCAAACACAAGGTCATCCCATGCTGAAAGTGGATGATGGAATGCTTGCTGTTCTTTCTTTTGAGTAACCTCCTCTTCCACTTCCATTCTTTCTTGTTTAACTTTCTCCACCTTTTTAGCTCTTTTCTTTTTCATGACTTAATTTCCTCCTTACTAAGAACAAAATTGTTTTTTCATTCGTAGTACCGAATAAACGATAACCTATATTAACCTATGTTATTACTTTATCTCTGTGTGGGCATATGTACATAACCATTTTTTAACCTACTATTTCCGATAACATTAAAAAGTTACGACACAAATTGTACTAAAATAAATTGTAATTTTAGGTAATAATGGAACACATTAAGAATGCTTCGTCCATATTCTAATTAATATAGGTCTTAACTAAGAGGTGAGAGAGATGGAAAAACGAAAACGTGTTTCTGCAATAACTCCTTCAAAAAAGAAACCGATAAAAAGTAGCTCCCAAGTTCACGTAGTTTCTTCAGGCCTTAAATCAAAAAAAGCCCGAGGTGGCTGCGGCTCATGCGGGAAAAGAAGAATTAAATAACCTATAAAATCTATATAACGAAATACGAGGCGCTCCTATTAGTGTCTAACACTTTCTTTTGGAGCAGCCTCTTATTTTTTATTAATTATTTTTATTCTGTTGTTTTATTGACCGTAAAAACCATGAATCCGAAGTATCTCCTTCTCCCTTCACATGAACGGAGCTTCGTTTACCTTCAAATTGGCCTTTCTCCTTTTCAGTTCTATGGGCTTCTACTAATTCTTTAAGCTTCTTAACCTCTTCTTCCTGAGTCTCTATAGTCTTTTGAAGGTTACTATTTTCTATTTTTAACAATTCATTTTCTTCTTTTACTCCTTCATGTTCTTCGGTTAAGCTCTTAATTTGTGCTGTCAATTCTACATACGTATCATTAAATCCAGAACTTTTCTCAATTAGCCCCTTAACATGGGCTTCTATTTCATCTTTAACATTCTTTAATTCAGCACATTCTTTTTCTTTATCTGCTAACGAGTTCTTTAATTCTGTAATTTCATTATTTAATTCATCAAGTTGATTATAATGATAATTGTTTTGATATTTTACAACAATATCTTTGTATCGAGAAAGCTCCGCTTGTAAGTGAATGATTTTTTGTTTAAGCTGCACATTGTCTAGTCTACTCGTTGATTTCTGTTGCAAATCTCTTGACATGCTCTCTTCACCCCTTTCCATATTTCTGTCCTCTTACCATATATATGTGACAAACGCCTATTTTTGTATATTTTTTTTAAAAAGTTGATTTTCACCCATGTACTCCTGCACAATTCCTAGGGAAATACATAGTATGAATTAGTCAAGTATTAATACCTATTTTTGAAAGGAGATATACGCTACTATGGCTAAAGAAAAAGAAAAGTTATGTATCCGCGTTGATAAGGTTTATGACTGGATTACACGGGAAATTCATAAAGATTTTTGTTTTGAAGGACCAGAGGGATTAGCAAAATTAGGGTTTAATGGTGACCCAGATTGCGTTTACCCTGGAGTTGACCCTTGTGCAGTATTCCCAGAAGATGCAACTCTTGAAGTAAAATGTTTCCCAACTGATGCAGCGGGGAACAAAATTGATGTCGATGACATTAAAGTGGCTCAAGTTGGCGAACGTCAAGATGTATTTGTAGAAGATCTAGACACAACATTACAATTAGTTCGCTTAAAAACGACTGGCCATTTCGTTATTCAAGTAACAGCAGTAGAATGCGGTAAAAAAGTTTTAGGTGTATTAGAATCTAAACCACAACCATTCTGCATCATCGACAAATATTTACTTTGCGCTCCAGAAGGCACTGAAATCAATGCTCACATTTACTACTTCGAGTGTGAAGGAACATTAACATGTGAAAATGGCGAATTTGAGCAACTTGCAGCAACTTTACTTCTTTGTCAATCAGTTCAAGTAGAAGCAGAAGTAAAAGTCGAAGTCGAAGGAAAGATTTGTCAACCGCGTGAGGAAATCATTGCACCTATTTCTGTATGCCCTGACATCACATTCCCACCACAATGCCCAGAAATTTTCCCACCAAGAAAAAAGTGCTAGAAAAATGATTATGAAGCAAGCTAGGTCACTTCGATCTAGCTTGCTTTTTTCGTTACAATCCCTTATAGAGACAAAGGATCGAGCATACATATGTCTTATAACCTGTTTTAATAAAGCCTCTTGTCTACATTTTAAAGCTGGAAAGGAGTAGATCACCACAATGAATGAAAATAGTAAAAAGAAAAAGCGCTCATTAAGTTCTGCTGAACTACGCCAAAAAGTCATCTACTATCAGTCTGAAGCTGCCAAATATAAATTCCTTTCAGATAAATACGAAATGTTATTATCTCAAGCTTTACAGTCAACCCCAATTTCTGAAGAAGCCACCACTGAATTAAAAGTCGCACAGGAGAATGAAGAAAGAGTTGAATGTACTTCCTATTTTAATTACTCATTTATTCAAGAAAAAGATGAACCACCTTTAATTTACGGAAGCTTTGTGATCAAAAACAGTGGAACCGCCTCACTCAATACACCTATTATTTGCTTAAAAACAAACGAGGCAGATGACGTGACCATCGGTGGAAAGATTGGCGAGGTCGACAACTCCGGCGATAAATTAATGGGTTCTTTTGAAACATGGACTTACGTACACCATGATTGGCGGAAGAAATGGATAGAAGATGGAGAACTATGGTTAAGACCGAAAGATACAGCCTATATCGACCCTGGAGAAAAATTATCTTTTTCAGGTTTTGATATTAATTTTAAAAACTCTAACTCGTTAAAACCGATCACCATTGACGGTTTCTGTTATTTCGAACAACTAACTGCCGGTGCTAAATCACTAAATAGTATTTCAATTACAGTGTAGACAGAAAATCAGAAGCATATAAATGCTTATTTTATTGGAGGTTTAAATGATGGAAGATAAAACGATACAGCCGTTAGTAAGTATTATCATTCCTTGTTATAACTATGGCAAATATATTGAAGAAGCAGTTCAATCCGCTTTAGACCAAACATATGAAAATATTGAATTGATTATCGTAAACGATGCTTCAACAGATCCCTTTACTATTGATATACTCGAAAAGCTTAATCATCATTCAAAATTAACAATTATTCATCACGAATCAAACAAAAAGTTGCCTGCTGCTAGAAACACTGCTATTAAAGCAGCTTCAGGCAAATACATTTTACCAATTGACGCTGACGATAAGGTTGATCGTACAATCGTTGAAAAAACAGTTGAAGTCTTAGAAGAAAGGGCAGATGTAGGTTTTGTTTCAGTTGGTATCCAATATTTTGGAGCAATAAATAAAGTTTCCATTCCTAGCCCATTCAATTTAAAAACATTGCTTTATCGAAATATCGTTTCAGTCACTTCATTATTTAGAAAAGAGGCTTGGGAACAAGTTGGTGGATATAATGAGAAATTTATTTACGGATATGAAGATTGGGAGTTCTGGTTAAACTTAGCAAAACATGGTTGGCATGGTGTCTTAATTAAGGAACCTCTATTTCATTATCGAAAACACGGAAAAAGCATGATTGATGATGCTGTTAAGAAACATTTGAAAATCGTTAGTCAAATCATCAACATTCATTCTGAACTATATAATGAAACTAAAATAACACACGAAGAAGAAAACCTAATAAAAAGGTGATAAAATAAACTTTTGAAACTAACTTTCTAAGTTTAGACCCATAACAAAATATAGAGGGTGGGACAAAACAAAGTGTCAGACACCGCTAGACACCGAATATAGACATATGATAAATCTTTACGTCTATTTAGTAGAATCCGCGTGGTGTCAGACACTTTTGTCCCACCCTCTTATATTAATTTACTTACTATCGCCTCAATAATCGAGGCAACGGTAGCTATCGATAAAATTACAATGAGTGGCCCTGTTACAAAAGGAATAAATATATAAGAAAAGAAAAGAAATATTGAAGCCCATACTGCGACACACCAGTAACAACTTAAAAGTTCGCCAATCCAAAATTTTAAACCTGTTCCTTTAATGTTTAAATAAGTTTCAACCACTCCATTTTCATTCGTTTCTTCAATGATTTCATGAAATGGTTTACGAATAAACGTTGTGATCGTGTCGAAAACAATTAAACGTGTCAACCGAAACGAAGCTAAACAAAGTAATATAAATTCAAATACAGACAGTGAAAGCATTAGTACCACCCTTTAAATTAGACATAGAATATCTTATTAAAACTCAATGCCAAGAAGCAATATTTTTAATATTTCGACGTCACTAATTAAACACCGTTTACTTGAAAGCAGTAGTCAATGGACTTAGCTTTTATGAGAGCCTTTCTAAAAGATATGCCAAATACCCTTGTATCAAATATGAAATTTTTTCAAAAAAATAAGAGGCTGCCCCATTAGTATCTTTGTTTTTGGGCAACCACTTCAACAATTAACAGCAACAACAGCAACACGTACAACATTTAACGATTTTAAATTTCCTGCAACAACAACAATATTTTCTTTCATATTTACACGATGGCTTACAACAACAACAAACTTTTTTACAAATAAACTTTTTACCTTTCTTACACTTCTTTTTCTTTTTATCTTTTTTTTCGCTATAACACATACTCACCCCTCCTCTCTCCTGCTCTATATATCATATTAAAAAGAGGAAAAAGTGCTTGAACAATATACCTAAGGAAATGTTTTAATTGAGTGAATTTCATAATTACCTAAAAAGAGTCACATTAAACAATATATAGTGGCAAAATATTTTGGTGCAACTATATATTGACCTCAGTGACGAAAATATTGAATTATGAAAATTCATTAAATTACTTACAAATTTAAATAAAAAAATAGAAAATTAATACTATCCTTAATACTTGTACATATATATATGTAGAAATAAAGTTTAAAACCGGTCAACAAATCGCACCGAACTCACCTTGAGGAGGAATGTAGATGGGTATTCCTACTTTACCTAAACAAAGACATCGCCCTAACTTCGACGAGACAATGATAGATTTGATGGAATCAATAGCCAAAGAAGAGCTTGCCTTATCACAGTTAATCGCATCAGAATCAAACAAAATAAAAGCATTTGTCGGCAGAGAACTTGACTTTCCTACTTGCCCTACAACAACTGAAATATTGAACTTTAATTATTCAGTGAATAAATTAATGGATACAGTATTGATGAAAGAATGGCTTTTATTAAAAAAGCTAGAGACGGTTTCCCATATGAAATCAACTTTTAAATTGCAAAATGAATGTAAGGACGCATTTCGAGATGACTGTTGCGCAGATTGTGAAGATCATGTTACTTGTAGCGATGAAGAAGATCACTGTTCATGTACTGATCATGAAGTAGTCGAAGAAGATCAATGCTCATGTACTGATCTTGAAATGGATGTAGAAGATCAATGTGATGAAAACTGTTCATGTGAAGATTTAGATGCTGATGTGGGTGGTGATGATCGTGAATAATCATTTTAGTGAATCTAATTATGCCAATGTTTTATTGCAACTACAACAATCATTAAATAGCTACTTAGAATCAATCCAACAATTAATCGAAGCCATTGAAAAATCGACTCTTAAAGAACAAAATAAAAACAGTGTGAGGAAGTCTATTTCAGCTACGATCACTACACTTCTGGAAGTTCAAAAAATTATTTATAAAAAGATACAAATTTTAATAAGCAACTTTGATTTAGGCGATGTATTTGATGAACAAACTTTTATTCACCCTTCCTTCAATCAAATTAAAAAGAAATCAAATGTTATTGAAGTAAATAAGGAGATTAATAACATGGAAAAATACCATTTCAAAAAAGAAAACCAATCGCAAAACTTTGTTTATTATAGAAGCGGGCAACCAGCACCACCTTGGAAAGCTGTCCACTTAAATAATAACTAGAAGGGAACAACTTTGCTCCCTTCTAGTTATTATTTTTTAGAACGATCGAAACTTGACCCATAAAGGTTTTTCATATTATTTAAGTATTACACCTTTACTTACACTTTGGCGGAATATCTAATACATCCTCTAATTTAAATTGTAACAACATTTCCTTTTTAATAACACTTCTTAACGTTCTTTCAACACTTCGGTTAATTTCTAATAAATCTTCAATGCAATCGGCTTTTTCTATTCCTTTCTGCAGCTTCTCCCCTTCCGCATTTAAAATGTGAGAAAGTCCGATTTCTTCTAACGCAATTGATGCTAAAAGTAAATTAATTACCTCTTCCCGTTCTAACTTAATTTCAGGCTTAATATCTGGAATTTCAGGTAACCCCATCTTCTCACCCCCTTTTCACACTGCTAATATATGAGGAGAAAAAGATGTCCAATAACCACTATTTTATAATTAAATTTACCTTTTTTCATACTTATTGTGGCATGCCTCCCTTCACCATCTAATATGTAAAAGCGGATGATTTCTTCTCTTCGCAGTGAAGCTACTGACCTCAATCACAGCATGTCAGGCTGGTTCTAACCAACAAACCACAAACCAACTAGCAAACTATTATATAAAAAAAGAGGAAAAACTCCAAAAGAAGTTTTTCCTCTAATAATCAATAATATTACCAAACGTAGGCTGAGCCTACGATTACTAGTAAGATGAACAACACAACGATTAATACGAAGCCATCTACTGGTTTATGCATATTGATCACCTCCAAACATCCATTTAGAGGCTAGCCCTCTTATTTATATTTATATGCATTGACAATAAAATTGGTTTAGACGTTTAAAATAAATTTTGTCGAATAGTTATCTTTTGTGTTTCGTGATTAACGATGGTTTCATTCTGTGAACAAACTTATTGTTAAGGTATTACTGTTTTTCCATTAAATTTTTTATGACTGTGGCCAATTGGGCTCTAGTTACGCTATCTCCTGGACGAAACGTTCCATCTTCAAACCCCTGCATAATTCCTTCTATTCGGACAAATTCAATAGCATCATACGCCCAATGACCACTTGTTACATCTTTAAACGTGTTATTACTGTCGTTGTCATTATTAGTTTCATCATTATTGTTATTATCATTTTCGTTAGCATCATCGCTATTGTCGTTTTCTCCAGTGCTACTAATTTTTAGAACTTCCTCGAGCTTTGCAAACGTCTTCGGCCCTGCTATGCCATCTATAGTGAGTCCATGCTTTTCTTGAAATGATTTTACCGCTGTCTCTGTTTCTGTTCCAAAATCACCGTCTGCTCCAAAGCGTGGGAGCTCTTCTCCGACTTTCATGAGATCTTCTTGAAGTTTCTTTACTGCGTCACCTTTATCCCCTCTTCTTAACATTGTTGTACTTTGCGGTATACCTCTTAGTTCATTTCTAACTTTATCCATATCAATTCCAGGACATTGGGTATTTTGACCAGAGAATTCTTTATGACCTAACACATCATTTGCAGAAAGGTTAAACCGATCAAGAGCTACATGTGCACGCTCATGCCAAGCTTTTTCTTGAGCATCAGAAAATGAACCACTACCAACTAAAGCTATATGATACGTAGAACTATTATGACCGCCAACACCATTAGTAACTACTGTTGGGTCATAGCAAAGTTGAACCGTTCCATCTCGTAGTATAATTTCATGATAACCACCAGTTGACCAACCGAGATCTTTCCAGCGATTATTCCAGAAGGTCCAAAAATCACCACCATTTGTTGCCGTATGATGACGAGCGACCTTTTTAATGTCTGACTCCGAACGTCGACTTGAGCGTTTCGGGGTTTCTTCACGAATGTCTTGAATATTCGACATACCCTTTTCCTCCTTTTTAACTCTCTATATAAATAATATGCGGTAATGCACTAAGGAGGTGAGAAAATCTTATAAAAAAAGCCTGTGAGCTGCTATTTTACAAATAGCATTCACAGGCTTTTTCTCAATTTATTTCATTAGTCCAATAACATTATAGCCACCATCAACATGTAGCATTTCGCCGGTAATTCCTCGTGAAAGGTCACTCATTAAGAATAGTGCAGCATCTCCGACTTCTTCTTGAGTAACTGTTCGGCCTAGAGGTGCACTAGCTTCAAACTCATCAACAACTTTATTAAAGTCCGATATTCCTTTAGCAGCTAACGTTCGAATTGGGCCAGCTGAAATGGAGTTTACGCGAATTCCTTCTCTACCAAGATCGTTCGCTAAATATTTCACACTAGCGTCTAAAGAAGCTTTCGCTACACCCATAACATTGTAATGTTTAACAACACGTTCTCCACCTAGATAAGTAAGCGTCACGATACTTCCACCTTCTGTCATTAATGGACGAGCAGCTTTCGTTACTGCAGTAAGTGAGTAAGAACTTATGTTTTGTGCTAAAAGGAACCCTTCACGCGTAGTTGCTAAATATTCGCCACCTAATTCATCTTTATTAGCATAGGCGATACAGTGAGCGACACCGTGGATCGTTCCAACCTCTTCTTTGATTGTATTAAAAGTTGCATCAATCTCTTCATCGCTTGAAATGTCACAAGGAATGACGAGTGAATCTTTTCTTTCTAAAGTTTCAGCTAAGTCTCTTACGTTTTTTTCCAATCTTTCTCCAGCATATGTAAAAATTAAGCGAGCTCCTGCTTTCGCTAATGATTGCGCAATTCCCCATGCGATACTACGTTTGTTCGCTACACCCATAACGACAAACGTACGATTTTCTAACGATAAATTCATCAAAAAATCCTCCTTTTATTTAAATGTATAAGTGCGTGTTCAAAAAAGAGGATAGTCAGAGCCGAGGAGGTCGAGGCGGCGAAGCTTCTGTGTTGCTCATGTATGCCATTAATACATGAGCAACACAGAAGCGATCCAACGAAGAGATTCGACAGCTATGATTACCGGACTTTTTGAACATCCTCTATAAGTTGTTATTAGCACTTGGTCCTAACAATTATAGCACGTCCCTACCGATAAGCAAAGAGGTTGTTTTTCAAAATTAAACTTTCCAACTTTCAGCTTCCAACAAACGACAAACCAACTAACCAACAATCCAACGAACCACTATTACATAAAAAGAGTAAGCCAATCGTCCTTGACCTACCCTTTATTCGTTTCAATATTTCGTTTTGTAAAGTGGCATTGCGGACATTCATAAATGACGTTTTGATTGGATTGAGCTGTTAGTACGTTTTCAAGATTATCTTCTTTTTGACAACTAGGGCAAATTATTTTTAATTTCATTATAATCACCTCAAGTTATAGTCTATCCGCATAGGTTAGTCATATTCGCGACTAGGTAATACTGTTATTGGTAATGTTGTCCCCCTCGTACCACGTAAATCAACATTCTCTTCTTCCTCAGGAAAGATTACTAGAAAACTTTCAGAAGTAGTTTCGGCTAGCTTTTTAGGTAATTTTTCTAAATATGGGTGCCAAGCAATCGTACCTCGACGAGCGCTAATAACAACAACTAAATCCCCATCTTTAAAACGATGGTAATAGTTTTCTTCCAAATCTCCCCATTTCTCAACCGTTTCTAAAACAAGTTCAATATCCGGCTTTTCTTTATTCAATAATTTTTCATAAAAGTATTGGTCGCCTTTCACGACGACACCAAGTACACTCGCTCCTAGTTGATTGGCTATTTTTTTTACGACACGGATACTTTCTTTAAATCCACGTTTTCTAGAAATCATTGAAGGAAGAATTAGTACTATTCTTTTCGTCGTATTTAACGGATGACTTATTTTTGAAACGACCATCATTTCATTCGTTTGTTGCAAAACTTGGTCTAGGACGCCACCTAATATTTTTTGTGATGTAGATAATTTTCCGTTCCAACCGACAATAACCATCGAAATTCTTGTGTCAGTAATAGCGCGAATAATACCCGATGCGGGGTTATGATCAACTCTCGTCAATAATCGTATCGGAATATCTGCTCCTGAAGCATACATTACCGCATGACCAAGCATCTTTTCTGCTTCTGCAACTTTTGCCGCTTCCGCTCCTCCATTAGATTGTACAACAGAAATTGGATATAAAGGTTCATTTGAAGTAGGTGTCTTAATAATAAACGCTAAATCTAATAAGGACTCAATCGTTTTAGGATTTGATAAAGGTATTAAAATTCTTTCGGGTGCAATACTCGGTTCATAAGGTTGCTCTTCTTCATATTGAGCTATTTTGCGACTATATTTTTCAACCATATACGGACCAATTAAACAGGTAACTAAAATCATTATAATAACACCATTGACAGTCGCTAAATTAAATAAACCTAATTCAAATCCAACCAAAGTTGCTGCTAATGTCGCCGCAGCTTGAGGGATCGAAAGACCATACATAAGCTTAATTTCATCTTTCGAGTAACTGTAAATATTCCCTGAAATCCAAGCAGCAAAAGCTTTTCCAAAGTTAACAAACAGAACGATGGATAACGCGACTAACCACGCTTTCGGCTCTTCAATTAAGACGCGAAAATCCATTAACATTCCAACAGATAGTAAGAAAAAAGGAATGAATATCGCATTTCCAACAAATTTAATACGATTCATTAATGGACCTTGTTCGAAAATTAGTCTATTTAACGCTAGACCTGCTAAAAAAGCCCCAATAATTGGCTCTACACCTGCAATAGTTGCGAAAAAGGCACAAACGAACAAAATTGCCATCACAAACAAGTATTCCATTGATCCTTGGCTACTCATATTTCGAAAGAAAGAACGGGCAATTAGAGGAACACCAAATAAAACGATAATTACGAATAACGATAAAGAAACAAACATTTGCAACCAAAACGTGATTGTTAACTCATCTTGCTTCATTCCAGCAATTACGGCTAATACTAAAAGAGCTAATGTATCCGTCATAATTGTACCGCCGACGGTCGTAGTCACTGCTTTATTTTTGGAAATGCCTAGACGACTTGCAATCGGATAAGCAAGTAAAGTATGTGAACCTAAAAGCGAACCTAATAAAATAGACGCTGGTATAGAATATTGTAAAAACAGTCCCAATCCAGTTCCTAAAATAAACGGTATCGTAAATGAAAGCAGTCCGAATACAAAACTACGATTACGATATTTTTTAAATCCATCTAAGTCAATCTCTAATCCTGCAATAAAAATAATATATAAAAGTCCAACTGTTCCTAACAATACAATTGTTGGATCTCGATCCAACACTCCTAAACCGTTTGGTCCAACAATGATTCCTGCTATGATTAGACCAATTAAACCTGGTACTTTTAATTTGTTCATTAGTAATGGAGCCACTAAAAATATAACCATTGCTAAAGCGAAGATCAGCACTGGATTTGTAACAGGTAATTCAACCACAAACAAAGCTTCACACACCTTTTTCATAAATTAAGTTTAAGTCGTTGATCAAAAAAACTTTTATAATCATAAAAGAACGGTGTACCTTTGTCAACAAAGCCTTCTTTATAATCAGCATTAGTAAAAACTACATTTAGGTTATGAAGTTATTTTTACTATTTACTACCCATATCCTACCTTATGAACTTTAATAAATAATATCACTAAATTATACTGGGTAAGATATGATTGAAATCATTAAATTCTATGTAAAAAATTATTATTTAAGAAAGATGGGATACAATTGTTTGATGTTATCGGTGACATTCACGGTTGTTATGATGAATTTGAGGAATTGACGAAAAAATTAGGTTATCTTTGGGACAAAGGCTACCCTATTCACCCTGAAGGAAGAAAGCTTGCTTTTGTAGGCGATTTAACAGATCGCGGCCCGAATTCTTTAAAGGTAATTGACGTAGTTTCAACATTAGTAAAGAAAGGTTTCGCTCATTACACCCCCGGGAATCATTGTGATAAGTTGTACCGATTTTTTTTAGGGCGTGGTGTCCAACAAACACACGGTCTTGAAACGACCGTTGCTGAGTTAAAAAATTTACCGAAAGATGAATATGCATCCATTCGAACGAAATATATGGAGTTGTATGATAATGCTCCATTATATTTAGTTTTAGATGAGAAACGACTCGTCATTGCCCATGCAGGAATTCGCTCTGATTACATCGGTAGAACCGATAAAAAAGTAAAGACTTTTGTGTTGTATGGAGATATCACTGGAGAGAAGCATGACGATGGGTCTCCTGTGCGGCGCGATTGGGCAAAAAAGTATACGAATGAAAAATCATTTATCGTTTATGGCCACACTCCAGTTCGGGAACCACGACTCATTAATGGAACGATTAATATCGATACTGGATGCGTTTTCGGCGGTACATTAACAGCATTTCGTTATCCTGAAAAAGAAACAGTTTCCGTTCCATCGAAACAGTCGCACGTGCCTGAAAAATTTAGGACGTTTGATGATTAGTTTTAAAATTGTAATTATTTGTAAGTTAAGCTACGTAGCATTGCAAACCTAAAAAATTTTACATTTTTAATTTTTAATTCTTAATTTCACTCATTTTGAAAGGGAGTTACTAAATGATATTAAAAAAAATGATGGTTTTGTCGATACTTGTCTTATTTGTATCTGCTTGTGGTGGTGAAACGAAGATCTCACCTAATACAGAAGAAAGTAAAATTATTATTGATGAGGAGCGGTCATTGGTCACTTTTTACGCATTATTAGAAAACGAAAATCGTAGTAGCATTGGGCCCCTTTTTGCTAAATTCATCATTTATGATGAAACACTTCAAGATGCGATTGGTGATAATGTCATTGATTTTACGAACGAAGAAGGGGAAAAGCAACCTTTCGCAATTGATGGGAAAAGTGCTTATTTTATTTCTGAATCTTTTGTATATAATGCTGAATTAGACAATGAGGAATTAGTGAATCAAGTGGAAGTTGTGATCAGTAATGAAAATGAAATGGAGTTATTACAATTTTTGATATCGAATATCGAAAAAATCGAAGCACCATCCTCATAATAGGATCGTGATTTATTCTTTTCAAAACTCTCATGACGATGTATTCGTCACCACTTAGATTGTTAAAGGAGGGGGATTTCCTTCTCTTCGCAGTGACCTTCTGACGATTCTCAGACGCTCGTTCACGAAATCACCCTCCTTTTTACATCCAAAACTCTCATGACGGAATTCCGTCACAATCTAAGAATGTAGATACCGAGCATTACCACCCTAACTAACCACTAACCAACTATTTGTAACATATCGGTAGGTGGTTCAATTTCAAAAGACATCTCCTCTTTTAAAATCGGATGAAAAAACTGTAATTGCCAACTATGAAGGGCTTGGCGGTTAATTTTATCCAATGAACCGCCGTACAAATCATCCCCTAATAAAGGGTGACCAATCGAAGCCATATGAACGCGAATTTGGTGGGTCCTCCCCGTTTCTAACGAAAGTTCAACGACCGTTTCATCTTGCAAAGGCTTCACAACTTTAAAATGAGTGATTGCTTCTTGTCCATCTTCGCGGACGGCCCGCTCAATAATACTTCCTTCTTTTCGAGCAATCGGGGAATTGATAACTCCAAACTCCTGTTCAAGGTGACCATGAACGATAGCAACATACGTACGTTTTATCGTTCCAGCACGTTGTTCTTTCGAGAACAAATCGTGTGCATAACGATGTTTTGCTACGATCATTAGCCCTGTCGTATCTCGGTCTAACCGATTAACAGCATGAAACGTCGTTGGAATTTCGTTTTTATCATAGTAGTACATGACTGCGTTAGCTAATGAATAGTCTGGATGATATTTAGAAGGGATCGTTGGTAAGTTCGCTTGCTTATTGATCACTAATAAATGGTCATCTTCATAAACAATATCCAAAGGGATATTTCTAGCTTGCATTCCCTCACCACGTTCCTCATCCGGAAAAATGACCGTTACTTCATCACCTTGTTTTAAGACAGCTCGTACAGTTACTTCCTCTCCGTTAACTAACAACTTTCCATCATGTTTGATCTGTGTTAATGCTAACCGAGAGATTTCTTTTTCATGCCGTAAAAACTCTCTTAAAAGACATCGGTCGTGTCTTACTTCAACTTTCCAATGAAACTTTACATTTCTCATTATTTTCCCTACTAACTGTTAATCGTTGATAAACGACTCTTTGACTCTTTTCCAAAATGGGAAAGGACGAAAGCGCGCAAATCTAATTTTATCTTCTGCCACTCGGCATTGTATCGACTTTACACTTTTCTCTACTAGTGAGATGTGGTCAATTGTCACGTGTAAATCGACATCATTTAATGGTTTTAATAAACAAGTATGGTGCTGAGGCAACACAAGTGGCGAACCTATTGTTCGGTATACGCGATTGTTAATTGATGCCATTTCAGATACTTGAATAGAAGCGAGTGACGGATGCAGTATCGCACCACCAAGGGCTTTATTATACGCTGTACTACCAGAAGGTGTCGAAATACATAGACCATCACCACGAAACGTTTCAAACAAGTCCCCTTTGATTTCTAAGTCCATCACTAATGACCCTACAACACTTTTAACCGAACATTCATTTAACGCTAAATGTCTTTCTGACTTTGTTGAATCGTTGTGGCGAATAATTACTTCTAACAAGGGATACTCAACAATTTTAAACGGAGTTTTCGCAATATGGATCACCAACCGTTCAACCTCTTCTGGTTTCCAATCAGCATAAAAGCCGAGATGACCTGTGTGAACACCAACAAAAGAGGTTTCACTAGATCGATGTGCATACTCATGAAAAGCATACAATAACGTCCCATCTCCCCCTACTGTAATGACAATGTCAGGCTCCTCATTATTATAAGTTAAGTTAAACTCCAATAAATAATTTTTTATTTTTTGCATTAAGCCGTTGGACTTTTCATCACCTCTAGAAATAACCGCAAACTTCATTTTTGCCCCCCCTTTCTTAATGGCTTCTCTGCTCTTCTTCTTTCTTCCTAAAAATAACTTGAGCTTCTAAAACTTCACCACGAATTTGTGACATTTCTTCATCTAGACGGAACGCAGCTTCGGCAGCGTTTTGTAGGCGGTCAATAATATCTTCAGGAATCTCACCACTATATTTATAAAGTAAAGAATGCTCAATTGTTGCCCAAAAATTCATAGCCAACGTCTTCACTTGAATTTCTACTAATATTTTCTTTTCTCCACCAATCGTTTGTACCGGATATTTAATCACAAGATGATAGGCTCGATAACCACTTCTTTTTTCATTTGTGATATAATCACGCTCTTCAATGATTTCAAAATCTTTTCTTCTACGAATTAATTTTACGACAGCATCGATATCTTCGACAAACTGGCACATTACTCTGACTCCGGCTAAGTCTTGCATTCGCGTTTCTAGCTCATCGAGAGGGATATTTTTTCGATGTGCTTTGTCAAGAATGCTAGAAATCGGTTTTATTCTACCAGTTACAAATTCGATCGGCGTGTGACTTGTTGAAGACATGTTGTATTGTTTCCGCACACCTCGTAATTTAATTTTAATTTCATCAACCGCTTGTTGATAAGGCGCTAAAAAAACGTCCCAATTCATCAATTGTCACCCCATATTTTCATTGGTAAAAAACTGACTGACAACTTCAACCATTTTTTCTCCGTAATTACTATTTTCATTTATATTTGAAATAAAATATTGTAATTCTTCATGAAACTGAATAAGTGGTACTCTATTTTCTTCATCAACTTGTAAAAATAGTGGCAAGCTTTTTTGTAGAGCAATATTCAAATCATTCCAAGTCTCTTTTGGAAAACTGACATATATATAATCGTCTTCAACATCTAATATGTAAATAAAGGATAATTGATCAGAATCCGCTAACATGCGCCCTTCAGCTTGAATATTTTTATTAGTGAAAAATTGTTGTTCGGAGACGAAAACTTTCACTTCACGTTCATCAACTGCTAATTTTGTTACTTGAATTTTTTTGGCCATCCTAATTCCTCCAACATTAACATTTTACGACATAAGTGTATCATAAATAAGATTTTTACGATAATGTATATCTACCATTGCACAACAAAACATAGTATTATTAATAGTAGAATTCAGCTTATTTTTTAAACTATAACAAATTTTAATTCACACACTTAAACAATTATAATAAAGAAGGTTTCCATATGACTCAAGAAATTGAAATTGAATTTAAAAATATTGTGACAAAAAACGACTTTGAAAAACTGTTAGCCGCATTTACGATTGAAGCTTCCCAATTTAAGAAACAAGTGAACCACTATTTTGATACAACTGACTTTCAATTAAAAAATCATCAATGCGCTTTACGTATTAGAGAAAAAAATCAAAAATATACGATGACATTAAAGCAGCCTAATCAAGTTGGTTTGTTAGAAACTCATCAATTATTAACTAAAAATGAAGCAGATATTGCCTTAACCGGAGGAAAACTTCCAGAGGGGGCATTAGCTGATCACCTTTTCAAATGTTTTAAAATTGACATCAAAGAGTGCCTTTTTTTAGGTTCATTAATAACGAAAAGAGTAGAAATACCATATCACGGTGGTACTCTCGTTTTTGATCATAGCTTTTATTTAGATGAGGAAGACTTTGAAATTGAATACGAAGTAACGGATGAACCAAAAGGAAAAAAGATTTTTGACGAGCTTTTTTCTAAATATCACATCCCTATCGTGAAAACTGAAAACAAGATTAAAAGGTTTTTCTCAAAAAAATTACAAACCAATAAGCATGGAGGAATCGAATGAAAATTTCTTCACAGGTTAATCACATGTTCGAACTACACGCTATTCGGAATTTGCAACAAAGTAGTAGCCATCGTTCATCTTCATCGTTTGAAACGTTATTTTCTAGTATATTGGAAGAGAAGTTAGAAAAAAATCTAACAAAAACATTTCCTAACATTCAAAATAGAAAACTTGAAACTGTTCCGATGCAATTGTCTCATATAATACCGGAGACTGTTCAACCGTTTAGTCCATTAAATATTTCGTCAGGATCAAAAGAAAAAACTTACGAATCCTACATTGAAGCAGCTGCAAAAAAATATAATGTCGATCCAAAGCTCATTTATTCTGTGATTAAACATGAGTCCAATTTCAACCCGAAGGCCCAGAGTCATGCTGGTGCGGTTGGACTCATGCAGCTAATGCCAGCTACTGCTAGAGGCTTAAATGTTACAAATATTTTTGATCCTATCGAAAACATTAACGGCGGAACAAAATACTTACGACAAATGTTAGATCGCTATGACGGTGATGTAACACTCGCCCTAGCAGCTTACAACGCTGGGCCAGGTAATGTCGATAAATACGGAGGCATTCCGCCATTTAGAGAAACACAAAATTATGTACCTAAAGTGCTTAATACCTTTTATAGCATTTAAAAAATTATATAATTTAATGAATTTCATAATTCATTATTAACGCCATTTAGTATCTATATGTAGTTGCGTTAAACCGCTCGCAACTACATATAATCTGATATGGCTCAATTTAGGTAATTATGAAATTCACTCAATTAAAACCAAAGTGCCTGTTCACGATTCAGTGATAGGCATTTTTTGTGTTTAGTTGGTTTGTTGGTTTGTTGGTTTGGTGCCTAGTTGGAAGGTCGAAAGTTGGAAGGTAAACATCGAACTTACACAGGTTAAGTGGTGACGGTGTTTCGAGTAAAAGGTCACGGTGAAGTACCCGCCTTATTCATCTTTGATGGTGGAGAATTTCGACTTACAGTGCTGATTATTTGCGGTCAAGTATCCTAGTTGCTACAATAATGTTACAGTATTATTTCATCAGACATTTATTTTGTCTATAGAACAAACAAGTGAGGCGACAACAATGGATAAACAGTCAAACATCCCTTATGAAGCTATGGGTGGAAAAGAAGTTTTAGAAGAGCTAGTAGAAACGTTTTACAACAAAGTAGAGCATCATCCACTACTAGCTCCGATATTCCCTGTTGACTTAACAGAAACAATTAGAAAGCAAAAACAGTTTTTAACACAATTTCTTGGTGGGCCACAATTATATTCTAATGAACATGGTCATCCTATGCTAAGAGCTCGACACATGCCTTTTGCGATCACCGAAGAAAGAGCAGAAGCGTGGCTTGAATGTATGCGTAGTGCTATGGATGAAGTGAATTTAGAAGGTCCTTTACGTGAATATATTTTTGAACGCTTAACTCAAACAGCTTACCATATGGTTAATGAGTGAATTTCATAATTACCAAAAATGAGCCATATCACGCAATATATAGTTTGCTAATAGTTTTGACGCAACTATATATTGATCTTAGTGGCGAGAATATTGAATTATGAAATTCATTGAAGTAATTAATATTTATAAAAGTCTTACACTAAAAGTGAATATTACTATAAGCGCGCCTTACTAATATGGAAAGGAGGGATCTAATTGTCGTGTAATGAGTCTAATTCAAGAAATAAAGATGATATAGAACTTTGTGAATGTAGCGATGATGATACAGGCCTTTGTGGTTGTGACGATCAAGATAGCAACCATCCTAAAGAAAACAAAAAGCCATTAGAAATCTACACTTTTGTTGATCCCCTCTGTCCCGAGTGTTGGGCTCTGGAGCCAATTTTAAAGAAATTAAAAATGTATTATGGAAACTACTTCAAAATTCGTTATTTAATTGGTGGAAAACTACAATGTTGTAAAGAGAAGAAATCGAATAAAGATTTGGCCCAATCATGGGAGAAAACCGCTAGTAGGACAGGAATGTCTTGTGACGGTGACCTTTGGCTAGAAAACCCGATATCTACTCCGTTTGCCGCTTCAATTTCTATAAAAGCTGCAGAGCTTCAAGGTAAACTAATCGGGATAAAATATTTAAGAAAACTACGCGAAGTATTGTTTTTAAATAAACAAAATATAGAAGATGAAAATGTATTAATCGAATGTGCACAAAACATCGAAGGTCTTGATATTGAAGAATTTAAAGAAGACCTTCAATCTGAAGGAGCCGTTAAAGCATTACAGTGTGATCTGAAAACAACGAAAGAAATGAGCGTTGAATACTTCCCTACTATCGTTGTTTTTAATGACAACTTTGAAGATGAAGGACTTATGGTTCCCGGATTGTACGATTTTGATGTTTATGTAAATGTCCTTGAGCAAATGTTAAACGAACAACCAAAAAAATCTTCACCAATGTTTCTCGAAGACTTTTTAAAAGAGTACTCATTTGTCGCTTCGAAGGAAATAGCTGTAGTTTACGATTTAACCATTGAGGAAGTCGAAAAAGAAATGAAAAAATTAGTTTTACGTCAAATAGTTGAACGGGTTCCCGTTAAGTATGGAACTTTTTGGCGCTATATCGGTTAGTTTTAATGTAAAAAAAGCTAGGTTGGGGAGACCTAGCTTTTTTACGTACTTCGTAATAAATACAACATTATCGTTACTTCATTTTTATAAGGGGTGTGATTATATTCACATAACTTAGGGGGAGATATGTGATCTCTTTCACATTTATAATTTACCAAATTTATTCTCTCTTTTCAATACACTTGTGAATTAGTTCACAAATCTTTCACCAATGTATAATGTAGGAATAACTTGTACAAGTTTTTCATAGTTATTAATAAAAGTACAAGCACTACATTTACACCTAAGTACTACCTACGCTCTGTGAGAGCTCTGTGAGAAATGGCAAAATATCACCGAGACTAAGTTAGTACTAAACGAAAGAAATCGATGGAGGGGACAAAATTGTATCATGTAATGTTTTTAATTGGCCTACTTTTCATCTTTGTTACCTTTTGGATCTTTATTTTAAGCTTACTTAATTTCTTCCCACTCTGGCTCTCTTCGCCTTTACTGCTTGCCTCGATAGTTTTCACAATACATTGCTTTAATGAAAAAAGAAGATTTCGCGGATTTTCATAAGAAAAGCTCAAGCGCATTGGTAAGCTTCGACAAGCGTTGGAGGGCAGTAACTTCACTGGAAGGCCAGAATTTGTTTAATTTTATATTTAAAATAAGAGGCTGTCGCTAAGGACAACCTCTTTACTTTTACTCTTCAAACAGTAATTGTTCCATTTCATTGAGTGTTTCCTCGAATACAGCTAATGCTTCTTTAATTGGATCAGCACTTGTCATGTCAACACCGGCACGTTTTAACACTTCAATCGGATAATCCGAGCTACCTGCTTTTAAGAAGTCAATATAACGGGTAACTGCCGGCTCACCTTCTTCGAGAATTTGCTTTGATAGTGCTGTAGCCGCACTGTAACCTGTTGCATATTGGTAAACATAGAAGTTGTAATAGAAATGCGGAATTCGAGCCCACTCTAACCCAATCTCCTCATCAATAACGATATCTTCACCAAAGTATTTTTGGTTTAATCCATAATAAGTTTTCGTTAATAGCTCCGGCGTCAACGGTTCACCATTTGCTGCTTTTTCATGAATTAACTTTTCAAATTCAGCAAACATCGTTTGACGGAATACCGTCCCTCTAAAACCTTCTAAGAAATGGTTCAGTAAGTATAGCTTCTTCTTTTTATCTTCCGTTACTTTTAATAAGTAATCATTTAATAATGCTTCATTACACGTCGATGCAACTTCTGCAACAAAAATCGAGTAACCTGAATAGTGATACGGCTGTGTCTTTCTTGAGTAATAACTATGAACAGAATGGCCAAATTCATGAGCCAAAGTAAATAAGTTATTAACGTTATCTTGCCAGTTCATAAGGATATACGGCATTGTGCCATACGTTCCTGATGAATAAGCACCACTGCGTTTGCCGACATTTTCTTCAATGTCAACCCAACGTTTTTCAAAGCCTTCTTTAATAATATTAACGTACTCTTCTCCTAATGGCTCAACACCTTTGATGACAAGGTCTTGCGCTTCTTCATAAGGAACTTCCATTTTTACATCTTTAACGATAGGTGTATACAAATCGTACATATGAATTTCATCGAGACCTAACGCTTTTTTACGTAATGCAACATAGCGGTGTAAAAGATGTAAATGATCATTCACCGTGTCAACGAGTTGATCATAAACAACTTCTGGAATATTATTATTGTCTAATGCTGCTTGGCGAGCCGATTCGTAATTTCTAATTTTTGCATTAAATAAGTTTTTCTTAACATTGCCACCTAACGTACTGCTAAGTGTATTTTTAAACTTACCATACGTCTCAAAGACAGCTTTAAAAGCATCTTCTCTCACTCGACGATCGCCGCTTTCTAAAAAGCGAATGTAACGTCCGTGAGTTACTTCGATGTCTTCACCGTTCTCATCTTTAATTGTCGGAAACTTTAAATCGGCATTATTGAGCATTCCAAACGTATTTGCTGGTGTAGCTGTTACTTCACTTACTTGAGCAAGAAGTGCTTCTTCTTTCTCACTAAGAACGTGCGGACGCTGACGATTTGTTTCATCCAAGGCATGCTTGTATTTTTTTAAATCATCATTTTCAGCTACAAATTCGTTAATTTTCTCTTCCGGAATACTTAATAACTCCGGAATGATAAACGAAGCGATATTACTAAACTGTGTTGACAAATTAGCTGCTCGATCGTTTAAGCCTTGATAAAATGAATTCGTCGTATCTGAGTCACTTTTTAAGTGAGCATATACGTAAAGTTTCCCTAAACGCATACTTACTTCATTTTGAAACTTCAAGCATTCATATAGTTTCTCACTACTAGTTGCTAATTGGCCTTTATACTGTTGTAATTTAGGCATTTCTTCTTTTACTTCTTTAAATTCTTTTTCCCATTCTTCATCCGTAGAAAAAATATCTTCTACATCCCATGTTCTTTCAACTGGGATTTCTTCACGCTTTGGAAGTTGTTTTGATTTCTTTGTTTCTTCCAACATAAGCACCTCCATTTTTCTTAAATAAAGCTTGGCTTATCTTTTTCACGAAAGCCTTAGTCTTCTTATACTATCTGCCCTATTAACAGTTTATTCTGATAGTATAAAACAAACGTATTCAAACTATATTGTTCGTTACTATATAGAAATAATCCTTTTTATTTTAGAAAAAATATTACTGTTTTCGAAATAATTTACGATTTTCATACAAAACCAAGGTGACGATTTAATCAGCACCATCTAATATGTAAAAGGAGGGCAATCTTCTTCTCTTCACTGTAAAACTCTTACGACTTTTAGAGGCTCGTTCAGAAAATTGCCCTCCTTTTTTCATACAAAACCTTCATGGGGGGTATACCGCCACCATCTAATATGAAAAGGCGGACACTTTCCCTCACCTCGCAGTAACCTTCTTACGAATCTCAGAGGCTCGTTCACGAAAGTATCCGCCTTTTTTTCATACAAAACCTTCAAGACGATTATTCGTCACAGTCTACTAAGTAAAAGAACGAGCGATTTTTTAATGAAACCGTCTTATTGACCTTTTTATCCATTTCTATCGCTTTATCAAACGTCTTTGGCATTTGAACATCGTTCAATTTTATAAACACGTCTCCCCCATCTTTAGTTAAAAGTACATTGAGTTCACATAGAAGTAATAAGTAACTTTTTAACGCGGCATTTTCACTTCCCGCTTTTTTTAGAGGAAGAAGGCGTAAATGGAAAACCCCTTTTTTTACAAGGGCTTGAAACGCTCTTTTTACTAGCTTAAAGTGGAACTTACTATGTTTTTCTCTCTGATTAACAAACATTTCTAAAATCCAGCTTTGCCACACGTAAGTTGGCGTTTCAATAAATTCATGAAAAGGGACTGGTACTCCTGCTTCGGAAGGAAATAATGTATACGGAATTCCTTTATTCAAATATAAACTTCTAAGAAAATGTTGTGCTTCACTTAAATGTCTCCTATAAGTTCGCCACATTCTTTTTGTGGAAAGCCACGTATCCGATTGCGTGTGTACACTTGTGGTTTGAAAGATTGTATGAAAGAAAAACTTATTTAGTGGATGAAATGTCGGAGTGCAAATGGATCGGTTTGCTGATAAGGCAATGATGTTA
Organism: Anaerobacillus arseniciselenatis; assembly: GCF_001865995.1. GTDB lineage: Bacteria > Bacillota > Bacilli > Bacillales > Anaerobacillaceae > Anaerobacillus > Anaerobacillus arseniciselenatis. Next base: position 39,338 of record NZ_MLQQ01000040.1, read on the forward strand.
TTTAATTTAATAAATATTTTATTTTTAGGGCAAAAAGCAATAAGTTGGGAATGGTCTTTCTGATCATGGGGGTTTAAAGTAAATAGCCAATGGAAACTGTTCAATTGGAAGAGGTTCGTTTTAATTCGCTGTATTTGGTTTCCACCTAAGATCCAGATAGGTATGTAACTATGATCTTGATAGGTTTTCGTTCTTTTCATAAAAATTTGATGAGGTATTTTCGCACATTGAAATTCAATCGCAAGACGCCTCTCTCCGATGTGTACTAATAAATCAGGTCTTTGTTTAATTTGTGGTACATACGGTTCAAGCTCTACATGTAATTGTTGTGACATAAACCAATCATATAATAACTTTTTCCCTTCAATATGGTACGGTGTTTCACCTTCAAGAAAGTCATTACAAGTTTCTTTTTTCTTATGCGCAAAATGCCACGCTTGCTTTTCCCCTAACTTTAAAATAACTTCCCGTTGACATGCAGGACAGTAAAACTGCTCTTCTTTCCTTAGATGTAAGAGTGTTTCTCTTTTTACATCTTTACGATATAAAGAAATATAAGTGCCATCACTAATGGTTGCTACAAGCAACGAAACTCCCTCCTCTAGTTTATTTAGGTGCCCAAATGTAAACTTACTATAGACAAAAAGAAAGTATAGAGCACTTAGTACTCCAACTATATTTTGTGCCTAGAGGTTCATCACTTTTTTGGACACCTCTCTTAATGATTAAAGTAACGGTGACATTAATCTTGAAGTCGATTCTATCACCCTTTTGAATAGCGATCTTTTCTTAAACTTTTCATAACTAATAACGGTAGAGTGTTCCATATCGTATATATAATCACTTACAAGGGTATGAACGCTTTTTGTTTTATACAAAAAGGCATTCACTTCAAAGTTTAAATGGAAGCTCCTCATATCCATATTCGCTGTACCAATTGAGGCAATTTCATTATCGACAATCAAAATTTTACTGTGCATAAAGCCACGATTATATTCATAAATTTTCACGCCTGCCTCTAACAACTCTGGAAAATATGAACGCGAAGCATAAAATACAATTCGTTTATCAGGCCGGTTAGGTACTAAAATACGAACATCTACACCGCTTAAAGCAGCAATTTTTAACGCCGACAATATATCATCATCAGGGATAAAATACGGTGAAGCGATCCAAATCGATTTTTTTGAGGAAGTAATCATTGAGAAAAATAATTTTTTTATTACTTCCCAACGAGTATCTGGTCCACTAGCAATCATTTGGACCCCACCTAGTTGCTGTTGCTTAGGAAGTTCTGGAGATAGATAACTTTGTTTTAACAACGTTTCTCTCGTCATATAATACCAGTCTCTTAAAAAAATAAGCTGCAGTGAACGTACCGCTTCTCCTTGTACGTATAAATGTGTATCTCGCCAATGACCGAAGTATTGATTCTTACCTAAATATTCATCACCAATATTCAATCCACCGACCAATGCTACTTTTGCATCAACAATAATAATTTTCCGATGGTTTCGATAGTTAATTTTATGGTTTAAAAAAGGCATTTTTACAGGAGCAAAAGCAACCATTTCTACCCCAGCATCGCTTAGTTGCTTTACGTAAGACTTTGAAAGTTGGAAACAACCTACAGCATCATAAAGAAAACGAACTTGCACTCCTGCTTTTGCTTTTTCTATCAAAATTTCTTTAATCTCGTTACCGATTTCATCATTGCGAACGATATAATATTCCATATGAATGTGATTCGTTGCATCTTCCAATGCTTTTAAAATATGGGTAAACGTTTCTTTTCCATCCGTTAACACTTTTGTTTCTGTAGCAAAGGATATTGGGTTATTAGCTAAGCGGTGCGCGAGGCGAAAAAGAAGTTGTTGATCTTCTCCCATTTTACTTAACTCTTTTTCATTAAGATGCTTACTACCTTCAATACTATCTAATGCTTGTTCATCCATAATTGCCTTTTTCGTAAATGTTTTCATTTTACGATGATTTTGTCCAAACATTAAGTAGAAGAAGAAGCCTAATACGGGGAAAATGGCGAGAACCATTAACCATGTGACCGTTTTAGATGGGTGACGATTTTCTAGGAAGATGACAATGGCAATAAAAAAAGCAGATAATGAAAAAAGAAAAGTAATCGCTCCGACGATCCATCCTTCCCAGTAATCTTTCGTTATGTATAAAATTGTTCCTACGATACTTAAAAAAAGTAAAACTTGTAGTTTCTTTTTCATAAATTTACCCCTCATAAGAAAAGCGCAAAACGTCCGCCTGTCGGCGAAAACCGGTGGAAGACCTTCCCGTAGCGGTCAAGTTTTAGACAGCAAGGGAAGGTCTGAAGCGGTCGAGCCGATGGCGCCTGCTCCTGCGATTACTCGTCGCACGAAAACATTTGCTCCTGCGATTACTCGTCGCACGAAAACATTTGCTCCTGCGATTACTCGTCGCAAAACTCCACTGCAGCATATTCAGTGAAGCGTCTTGGAGCTAAACACCTTTCCAAGTTCAAATAATATATACTTTCTTATCCTTAGAAAAAAGGACCACCACTTCCTCAAAAGATAACTTCAATCAATGAGACCTTCATATAAAGAGGTGTTCATAATGTATCTTTTCAAGGAAGTGCAGCCCCCTTTGATTACGTACATATCAAGTTATTTGTCAAACATTTTCCGTAAATTTTGTAGCGCTTTGTCTCCTATAATTTCTTTACCGTATTCTTGAATTCGGTGGATAGACACTTCAGATTCAAAACCAAATTCTAAAATCTGACTTAAAATATCATCTTGTTCATCCTCCGCAAATTCATCTGTAAACATTACAAATAAATAGTAATTACCTTCGAAGTGATAAAGAGCATCTTCAAAGCCCTTAATATCAATTCCATAACTTAGAGAAATAATATCCTCAAAATCATTAAATCCAATAACGAGATCTAATAACTCAGGCTCTGTATCCTCATCTTCTTTTTGCTTACTTTTTACAAAATTTTCATCAAGCATGTCGACAATATTTTCGTCGACTGGTAAATTGATTTGGTCATTCGAAACTGGGATTTCTAATTTTACGCTCCCGTCTGTAATTTGACCTCGCGTAACGATAATTTCAAGGCCTTTATCAAGTGCCTGTACTTGTATCCATAATGGTCCTTCAAGCTCAAAGTTTTCTATATCATTTGCTTCGTTAATCATCTCAAAAAAAAGTTCCTCGCCTCTTTCACGGTTATACCAAATTTCTTCGCGATCAAAGCCTCGATTTTCTATATCTTTGTAGGTGATGAAAAACTTGATTGTTGATTCATTTAGTCTTTCGATTTCCATGTTCCTTCTCTCCCTTCTAGCGAAATCTATATGGCGGAAGGGATTTGTATCCCTTAGAGATTAAGATTGAGTTAACCTTTCATTCACCATTTCCGTTAGAGATAAACGGAATAAGCTATTCCTTTTCATATATTATACTTCTATTCTATGATAAATCAATTCAGAATGAAAATTAAATGCTAAACAATTTTTGGACAATTAATTTAAACTTTTTTACTAAATCAGGAATGAAACCTTTTAAAAAGTGATAAATTTAGTTAATAAGTTGTCCTTTTATTTTATCATTTATTTGATTATTTTTTAAATGGTCTTTTATAAATATATTGTCAGTCAACTTGCCCCTGTTATTATTTGTTTATTCACTTTACTTTTAAGAGGTGTGTCCATGAGCCTAGATATGGAGTTCATCATTCCATTATTAACAATAATTAGCATTGATATTATATTAGGTGGTGATAATGCCATAGTTGTCGCGTTAGCATGCCGTAACTTACCTAAAAATATTAGAAATAAAGCGATTGTCGCAGGAATTGGTTTGGCGATTGTTGCTAGAATTACCTTAACCCTTTTAGCTGTTTACATACTTAATATTCCTTTTCTAATGGCAATTGGTGGAGCGTTATTATTATATATTTCCTTTCATCTTTTAACAGAGATGGGTGATGAAAGGGATATCGAAGGTAAAACAACCATTTTTTCTGCGATAAAAACGATTATTATCGCTGATATTGTGATGGGCTTTGACAATGTACTAGCTGTTGCAGGCGCTGCGCACGGAAATAAAACGTTAGTAATTATCGGTCTACTTGTATCAGTCCCAATCATTATTTGGGGAAGCAAAATCATTTTATACGCTATCGAACGATTTCCGATTATTATTTATATCGGAGCCGGAATACTGGCTTATACGGCAGCAAAAATGATTATTCATGAGCCAATGTTTGATCCACTTTTTTCACACCATCCATTCGTTTCAACAATGTTACAAATCTTGGCGATCGTCGCCGTTATCGCTTTAGGGTGGTTTTTTAACCACTTTAAAAAGAATAACTTTGAATTTAAAATGTAATAAGAAAAGCGCAAGGCGTCCGCCTATCGGCGAAAACCGGTGGAAGACCTGCCCGTAGCGGTCAGGTTTTAGACCGCTACGGGCAGGTCTGAAGTGGTCGAGCCGATGGCGCCTGAAGCTAGACAGCATTCAAAATTTTTTATACTTTCTTATCTTTCAAGAAAAGCGCAAGCGAAAAAAACAAAGAGGCGCACATCATAGGGTGGCCTCTTTAAACTTGTATATTTTTTATTCGTTTGCTGCTCTTTGAGCCTCTTGTAAAAAGAAAGAACGAACTTTACGAGGTAAGAAACGACGAATTTCAGCCTCATTATAACCTACTTGTAATCGTTTCTCATCTAAAATAATTGGTCTACGTAGTATACCAGGATTTTCACTTATAATTTTGAACAGTTGTTGCATTGATAACGAATCAACTTCAACATTCATTTCTTGAAAAACTTTTGAGCGTGTTGAAATAATTTCGTCGGTTCCATCTTCTGTCATTCTTACGACTTCTTTCACTTCTTCGATCGTTAATGGCTCTGCAAAAATATTTCTCTCAACAAATTCAATGTTATGTTCTTCTAACCACGCTTTAGCTTTTCTACATGATGTACAACTTGGGGATGTAAACAGTTTTACCATTTTCCAATTCTCCCTTCCATTTATCCAACTCAGACTTTTATATATACAATTATTATTAATTGATAATCAGTTGATAATCAAATTATACAATAATCATTCTAATTTGAACACCCCTGATTGAAAATTAAATAAACAAAATTTATACACTTTGTACATAGTGTTAACTAACTCTTCCCTTTTATCTCATACCCTTTCACCTCTTAGATAAAACATATTTTTAAAAAATTTTTAATAATGAATTTCATCATATGTGTTTCATTGTAATAAAATAAGGGACTGTCCCAAAAAGTGTCATACACTTATGGGACAGCCCGTTTTTATTTCAATACTCTTATGCTGTTGTTTTTGTGTTTGATGATACTGGATTTCTGCCTGGAATACGTTTTAATCCAGGTAGTTTCTTTTTTAGTTCTTTTAAAATCTCTCTTTTCTTTTTACGCTTTTTATCTCTTCCCTTCATGTTAGACACCTTCCTACTCGTAAGATTAGTAACGCCTGTTAATATTCATTTAAGGAGATGTTCAAAAAGTCCGATAATCATAGCTTGCGAATCTCTTCGTTGGCTCGTTTCTGTGCTTCTCATGTATTAATAGCATACATTCCGCTGCTCGAAGCTTCGCCGCCTCGACCTCCTCGGCTCTGATTATCCTCCTTTTTGAACACGCACTTTAATTATTTTTAGAGTTATTATAAGAAAGTACTTCGTCTACATCTTGATAAGGTTCACCGTACAGCTGTTCATCTTTATACGTGTGGATCATTTCATACGTTTGCTTCATCTTTTCATAAATCGTTTCTTCATCGTCGTCTTCTGGAGACCAATATAAAATTTCTAGTTCGGTAATTTCTTTTGTTGCAAGCGATCGGCGTCGATAGCCGATTGATTTTGCATGATGAAACCCTTCTCGTTCATAAAAATTCAACCTTTTTTCCGTATCTGTATCCTCATAATTAACAGGCTCTACCTCAAGGATGATCGGTTTTTGTTTTAGTTTAAGTTTATTTAATAACTTTTTCCCTAAACCTTGGCCTCTTGCATCTTTAGAGACGAACAAGTAATCAATAAAGATGAAGTCGTCCATCTCTACATACATCATAACATGATGTGGCCCTTCATTCTTGTGATAAATGTTACCTTTTTCTTTTAATAAAAGTTCCATATGCTCTTTTGATTTCATTTCCTCTATTGGGAAATATTGATTGAGCTTTTCATACCAATTCATGTTAACCTCCAAGTCTTTCCCCTTTAAATATAATACATGTCTTCATTAATAGTATATGCTTAATGGCAATTTTGTTAAACAAAAAAACGCAAGTGAAATTTAATCATTCCACTTGCGTTAGGCTGTATGAGAAACGCTGGCATACATGTAAAGAAAATTTTTATTTAAACGTATTGCACTAAGACAACATAAAAGTTAGCATTAGTCGTCTAAACCTATTTTATAATCTACATTTGGAGTATAGCGATTGCCTGCATTCCATAGGAGGAATTCGTAAATACCGTTTTTATAAAGAGCTTTAATTTGAGCTTCCACTTCTTCCTTCCCGTAAACTCGATAATTCCCAGCCCCTAAATAAGAAGCTGTAAAGTCTTGAAGCCACGGCCTTGATATTGGTTGATTTTCTAATTTGGCTAATAATTCATTTTCAACTTGTGCATAAGCATCCACGAGTTCATACGGATGTAAATCTGGCTTAGCAATTCCAAAATAAGATGTCCAATGACTTGGGTAAATCATCGAGGAAATAACATCTACATTTTCAGAAATTCTTGAAAAGTTTTGCCCAATACCCGGAGCTTCAGAAATGGTAGCTGCATACCCAAAAATATCTACAGAAACATCTACGTCATAAGGTTGCAACTGTTCTCTTGCATAAGCAACAAAGTCAGTAACAGCGTCAACTCGTTTTTGCACATTGTCGTCTCCATCAGTGTATTCTCCAACACTGTAGGTTAGTATTTCATCTCTTCTTTCAAACCCTTCCGGGAAACGAACGTAATCAAATTGAATTTCTTTAAATCCCATTTGTGCAGCTTTTTCAGCGATGGCTACGTTATAATCCCATACCTCTTTTAAAAATGGATTAACGAACGCCTCACCACGACGATTTTTCCAAACTTCACCATCTTGTGTGAATGATAAGTCTGGACGCTTTTCTGCCAATACAGAATCTTTAAATACGACAATACGGGCAATCGGATAAATTTCATGTTCCTCAAGTCGTTTCATCATTGCTTCAGGATCTCGGATGTATCGTTTACTAATATCTAAAAATGGTGATTCTTCGTTATCAGGAGTATAAGTTAAATAACCGAAGTCGTCCTTGATGTCAATAACCATTGAATTTAAGTCAGAAGTGTCGATTAAATCAATGAGCGACTCAAATCTTTGGCCACCAGCTGAATGTCCAGTGACATAAATGCCACGAACTGCATCCGGATACTCAAAATGGTAACCTGACTGAAATATAAATCTTTCCATTCTTTCTGGAAGTTCCGGTTGCTTTAATTCACTTACCTTAATAGCGTGATCCGTTACTTTTTTATCAGTTTCGGCGAATGTAACTGTTGTAATTCCAATTAAAAAAATAAATAGAAGTGATATCGTTATCTTCAAAGTTTTCCCCATCTGTCATTACCTCAATTCTAGTCTATTAATCTTCGTCTTTCACATCAATATCTGCTGGGAGGTCTTCCGCTTGTTCTTCCTTCCATAATAAGATCTGTTTTTCGATATTTTCCCTTGTCGTTGAAAATTGATCTTTGTTCACTAAATATTGATTTCCATCATGGACAGCCCGAACATTCCCTGCTTTTATTTGCTGAAAAACGTAGTCTGGTGACAAATGTAAATAGTCTGCAATTTCTTTAATTGTTACATACATCATGATCCCTCCATTTTCAGCTTTTTTAATCTCTTTATATTAGAATTATACAATTGTTCGCAATGAATACCAATAAGCTAAATAAAAAAAAAGACATTTTTTGACGAAATACAGCATTTTTTACAATTCCTCATTTAGCTAATTAACTTCACTTGCATCACAAGTATGACGTATGTATAATAGTAAAAATATCTTTTGAACATTAGCTGAAAAAAACTAAGATTCTTTGAGGAGGGAAAATGATGAGAGACGTAACTTTACGATCAATTTTCGAACATCGAATCACCCAAAAATATGTAAAAAGAGCTGGAATGTCTCATGCAATAGCTGTAGCTTATCATGCATTTAACCTCTCAAAAGAGTATCGTGTAAACCCCGATTTAGCTACGAAGGCGGCTTTTTTGCACGATATTGGACACTATACGTGGTATCGAGATGGAAAATGGGATTATGAGCTTTATAAGAAAAATGATATTCATGCAATTAAAGGGGCAGAAAGGGCTCATAAGTTGCTAATACGACTTGGGGAACATCCTGAAAAAGCTAAAAAAATTGCCTTAGCGATATTACTTCATACTGATTCCTACTTGCCTAAAGGAGAACTTGACTTAGAACCTTTACAAAAAATTGTTGCTCGAGCAGACGAAATGGATGAAGAGCCTGGAGGAAACCATCATTATCGGACAATTGATGATGAAAAGGCTCGTTCACGAATCTCGAAACTTGATCAAAAAATTGACGAAGAACTGCACCAATATAATGAAATCGCTAATCACTAATGTACTTTTAAAAATACGCATACAAAACGCGCATGACGAAGCATCGCCACCATTTGATATGGAAAAGTCGAATGATTTCCTTCACTTCGCTTTGAAGCTACTGACCTCAATCGCATCATGTCACACCTCTTAGCATAGGCTTCGTGCAGCTTTGCGACGAGTAACCGCAGGAGCACCTTCTTCCGAATCTCAGAGGCTCGTTCACGAAATCATTCGACTTATTTCATACCAAAAAACAACTTGACGATTTCGTCAAGCACATGATATGTTTTATTCAATAAATGAATAAGCCCAAAAAGGGGAGTAGCGACCACTAGGTTAATGAGTCGTCATGACGGTGATGTTTTTTCACTCGGTTCATTAAGCTTTGTATGCATACAAAGTACGCAAGACCTTTTTATGAAAGTACATTTTAGTTTGTTTTCGATACTTACTAAATGTATTTTCATAAAAAGGTCTTTTTCTTTTTTTGTTACACTGTCAAAATTTATTAGTTAAAACGCAAGTAGTATTAAAAAACTAAGGCTTTCGCCATGTTAGTCAGTGAGTTAATTTTTCCAATTTATTTTTATGTTTTTTTCTTTACTTTATTGAGTGAATTTCATAATTACTAAAAACGAGCCACATCAAGCAATATATAGTTTGCGAAGGGTTCTGGCGCAACTATATATTGATCTTAGTGGCGAGAATAATGAATTATGAAATTCATTATTTAGGAGGAGTTTAAGATGGTTTTTATTTTATTTTTTTTCGCGGCATTATTTACAGTTTTGGCTGCTGTTAAGCTTTCTACTTATGCCGATGTATTAAGTGAACGAACGGCATTAGGTGGAATGTTGGTTGGTACTCTTTTTTTGGCTGGAGCTACTTCGTTACCAGAGGTAACTACTAGTTTAGTAGCTATTGGCATAAATAACCCTGATCTTGCTATAGGCAATGTTTTAGGAAGTAATTTGTTTAATTTATTAATTATTGCGAGCTTTGACCTTTATTTTCGTAAACAACAAATTTTTAAAGCGGCGTCTAAAAATCATTTATATACCATCTACTTAGGAATGCTCCTGTCTTTGCTCGTATTTTTAGCACTTACTCTACAACTACCATATTCGTTTTTCGGGGTTGGTCTTGATGCATTGGTTCTTGTTTCTGTTTACGCTCTAGGAATGTTTCTTTTATCTAAAAAAGTCCAAAATTCAGAAGAAGATCATGACGATGGGGTCTCACAAACATCAGCGATTTCTCTAAAAAAAGCAATTATAGGCTTCGTTATCGCTTCAATAACGATATTAATCTCAGGTTCACTTCTCTCAATTAGTGGTGATCAAATTGCTACAGTAACCGGACTTGGCTCCACCTTTGTTGGTAGCTTTCTTATCGCAGCTTCGACTTCGTTACCTGAAGCCGTTGCAGTTTTAATAGCTATTCAACTACGAAACTATAATTTGGCGATCGGCTCTATTTTAGGTAGTAATTTATTTAATATATTAATATTAATTAGCACAGATATTTTTTACAGACCTGCAACGATTTTATCATCTGTCTCACCAGTAAATTCTATTACTGCACTAGCGATTTTTGTATTAAATTTATTTGTACTATACTCATTATTGCGAATTAAGTCTACTAAGTTACATACCGTATATTGGCTTCCTTCGGCAATACTTGTCGTTATTTATTTCATTTCGAGCTTTCTTATTTTTATTTATTGAACAACTAATATTATATGGATTAGCTAGTTACCGGCACTATCTAATATTTGTACGGAAGTGTTGAATTTTTACAGTTTATCTTAAATAAGTTTCAAAAAAATGGTTGTATAGAAGGATTGAAGTTTCACTAAAGCTTGTGCAGTAGAAAGAGAGCTAAGTTGTTTTTGGGAAGATGGAAAAAGAAAGGCTGTTGTGAAATATAGGATGTTGCACAATATGGGGCAGTGTGCAATATCACGTTGCTTCGTAGTATGGGGGGAGTGCGCAGTAGTTAGGTTCCTTATGGGGTCGGGCATGCAAGAAGATCTCGCGTTACCTTTTGGGTGATGTGACACTTTGTTCGGGCACGCGAGAAGGTCTCGCGTTACCTTTTGGGTGATGTGACGCTTTGTTCGGGCACGCGAGAAGGTCTCGCGTTACCTTTTTGGGTGATGTGACGCTTTGTTCGGGCACGCGAGAAGGTCTCGCGTTACCTTTTGGGTGATGTGACGCTTTGTTCGGGCACACGAGATCTTCTTGCGTTCCCTTTTAGTTGATGTGAAACTCGGTTAGGTCACGCGAAAAATCCTTACGTACCCTTTATCTGTAACCGTCAAATCATCCACACCTTCTAAAGATAATCTGTTAATGCGAAAAAAACTGATTACTCTTCCTAACTTAAAACTAAAGAAGAGTAATCCAAACGCCGGACTGATTACTCTTCTCGGCTCAAAACTAGAGAAGAGTAATCGAAACCACGAACTGATTACTCTTCTCGGCTCAAAACATGAGAAGAGTAATCCAAACACTCGAATGATTACTCTTCTGAGCTCAAAACCAGAGAAGAGTAATCCAAACATTCGAATGATTACTCTTCTGAGCTCAAAGCAAGAGAAGGGGAATCGAAAGCTTAAAGTGAGCATTTTGCTCTCTCTTTTATAATGCAATTGCACACTCCCCCCGTAATACGAAGCAACACGATACTGCACACTCCCCCCATACTACGCACTTCCGATTTATGCTAAATCTACTGTTATTAGCTCAACCTTCACTTTTTTTCTCCCAAAAGAACGCAGTTTTACGAAAACGACCTTAGTTTAATCTGCCTTCAAAAAAAGGGTGGTTCTTAATCATTTCTAGCGTTATAATTCCGTTTATTCGTTCGACGATCTTACCTTCTTCATCGATAAAAAATGTGGTTGGAATACCGATCAATTGGTATATGTCCATTACTTCCCCTTCATCATCATAAAGAACTTCAAAATTCACATTGAAATGTTCAACAAACTCACGGACACGTTTTCGGTTTGGTTCTTCTTTAGTTACATTTACCCCTATAACAACAAAGTTCTCATTTTCAACCTTTTCTTGTAGCGCCACCAAAATTGGCATCTCTTCTTGACAAGGAGCACACCAAGTAGCGAAGAAATTGACGATTACTTTTTTACCTCTAAAGCTCTCAAGTTGTAGTTGTTCACCGTTAAAATTTTGTAATTGAAAATTTTCGGCAATATCACCTTTATACACTCCTAATTGATTAGACACTAATACTTCTTGTTCCATCCTTTTAATCGCTGTGTCTGAACGTTCATAATTAATGGCTAAAAACAAAAAGGTAAAACAAAGAATGGCTAAATAAATAAAATTCTTTCTATCAATCACAATCTCTCATCCCTTTCTTACATACTTAAAAACTAAACCACTTTTACATACAAAACGCTCATGGCGGATATTCCGCCACCATTTAATATGGAAAAGTCGAATGATTTCCTTCACTTCGCTTTGACCTTCTTGCGAATCTCAGAGGCTCGTTCACGAAATCATCAGCCTTTTTTCTTACAAAACCAGCATGACGGCACTCCCCATCTAAGGTGGAAATGCCGGACGAGTTCTCTCGCTTCGCTGTAAAGCTACTGACCTCAATCACATCATGTAATGCTTCTTAGAGAATTCATCATGCAGCTTTGCGACGAGTAACCGCAGGAGCACCCTCTAGCGAGCTTTAGAGGCTCACTCGAAAACTCGTCCGGACATTTTTCATTCAAACAATCAGGGTGGTTTGCCTTCTCGTTATTAGATTAGTACAAGTATATGTACAAGAATGTTCTCAATTACTAATTTTTAAAAATACGACCCAATAAAAATAGTGATAAAGCCTATGAAAATAAAAACCTTATTTGCTTTTTCTAGCTTCGTTTTGTATAATTAGAAAAAATTTAGTAATTTAATCGCTATGATAAAGAAGAGTACATTTTGCAAAGCTTTTAGAGAGTCTGTGATGGTGAGAAGCAGATAGTGGCGCAATTTGGAATGGGCTTTGGAGCATCCGAACCGAAACATCGTTTCCGAGAAAGGAAATTTTAGAAGTAGGCTTCGGCGTTTTTCCTAACGTTATATAGGAATCCATATCGCCTCATAGGCTGTATGGTCATAAGTGATTCTAAATTTTAGAATAATTAGGGTGGTACCACGGTCCATTCGTCCCTATCTCAAGGGATGAATGGGCCTTTTTGTATGCAATAGTCGGTTAGTTGGTTTGGTGGTTAGGCCACGCCCCCGACTGACTTTTTCATTTAAGATGGTGAGACTGCACCCGTCATGAGGGTTAGGTATGAAAAAGCTGGACAGTTATTTTGGTCTGGTAAATAGGAAGTGCAAGTTTTTTAAAGAAATATTTTTAAATTCGAAAGGACGATGAAGTTATGAAAACAATTTTTTCTGGTATTCAACCGAGTGGAACATTAACTCTAGGTAATTATTTAGGAGCGATGAAGCATTTTGTTGAGTTACAAAACGACCATCATTGTTATTTTTGTATTGTTGATGAGCATGCGGTCACTGTTCCTCAAGACCGAATTCAGTTACGTAAAAACATTCGAAGTTTAGCAGCCCTTTATCTAGCAGCAGGAATTGATCCTAATAAATCTACCTTATTTATTCAATCTGAAGTAGGAGCGCACACTCAGCTAGGATGGATGATGCAATGTGTCGCTTATATTGGGGAATTAGAGCGAATGACACAGTTTAAAGATAAATCCGAAGGTAAAGAAGCGGTTTCAAGTGCTTTACTAACGTATCCGCCATTAATGGCTGCAGACATTCTCCTTTATAATACGGATATCGTCCCAGTTGGTGAAGATCAAAAACAGCACTTGGAATTAACTAGAGATTTAGCAGAAAGGTTTAATAGAAAGTATAATGACATTTTTACAATTCCGGAAGTACGGATCCCAAAAGTTGGCGCACGAATCATGTCACTCACTGACCCTACGAAAAAAATGAGTAAATCAAATCCTAACCGAAAAAGCTATATTTCTATGCTAGATGATGAAAAAACAATTATGAAAAAAATCAAAAGTGCCGTTACTGATTCCGATGGTATTGTAAAGTATGATAAAGAAAACAAACCAGCTATTTCTAACCTGCTAAGTATTTTCTCACTTTGTACCGGCAAAACAATTGAGGAGTTAGAAAATGAATTCGAAGGTAAAGGTTACGGAGATTTTAAGCAAGCGTTAGGTGAAGCGGTTGTTGAAACACTTAAACCAATTCACGATCGTTATCATGAAATTATTGACTCTGAACAATTAGATGACATCCTCGACCTTGGTAGAGATAAAGCAGATGCAGTAGCCTCTAAAACATTAGCAAAAGCGAAACGTGCGATGGGGTTAGGGAGGAAAAGGTAAGGTTAATTTAGACTTTTAAATTTGCAATTGAGAATTGTTGTGAGTAGTGCCCTTGAAGTATAGTGATGAGTTTTCAGTTTTGAGTTAGTGAAAGTTGCGCTTCGCAGATTTAACCCTTGGACTTTTCTCTTAAAAAGTCCAAGGGTTAACTAGTTGTTCAAATGACCAGCTTGCTGTTCAACATTCAAAAATATGCTTTCTTATCTTTCTAAACAGAAGGGGCGACCCCAAACAAAATGTCTAACACTTTGTTTGGGATCGCCTCTTTTTTATTTGACGCTATCATCTTTCTTTTATTTCACACTTTCATGATGTTGTAGTTCCCATATTTTTTCGAAAAAAGGCTGTCCTTTTATCATTCTTTCACAAAGATGATAATGCTGAGGTGACCAGCCGTGTTTGACTTCATCAAATAAGCCATGCCATGCTTCTTCAAAACTCATTTGCTGGATCATCTCGTAATTATTTGGTAACCATTCTGTGTACCAATAACGTACTTGAGCAACATTATTAGTAGAATATAGTTGGTCTAATATCATAAATAACAGTTGTTTCAACTGTCGTTCTTTCCTAATTAAGCCACTCATAAGCTGTGGATCAGGTGATAAAATATGATACTCTCTTGGTGCATCAATATATTCTACATAGTAATTTTTTGTAAGCTCATTAAGAGCTAGTTCAGTTACGATACTTTCTTGTCTAGGCATTAATCTGCTTTTACGAATTGGCGTTTGGTAGCCTAACGTATCTACTGCTAAAACCTTTTCACCGTCAGTCGCAATAAAACAGTAATCTAGCTGTAGACGTTGATTGTTTTTCCTTTGGTAACTTTGTTGATAAACATCATTCAGTAATTCTTCTGGTAATTCTGCTAAATTATTTTCTATGTAATCGAATAGTTTGCTCGTAACTCTTATGATGACAACTTGATCTAACAGTTCAATTTTATCGTCTTTCCTCCATTCGAAAAATTCGCAGACGTTATACCCATTTTCTTCTCCTTCAAACCAATTGATCCATACATCCCGAATGTGGACCATATGAAAGCCCCCTTGCTCTATGAATGTTTACAAACAGTATGGTCAGCAACGAGGAAATTTATTCCACACAAAAAATAATCGGGATACTTTTTTAAAATTTTAACGTTTTGAAGAAGGAATATATATACTTAGTATAATCATTATAAAGCCGATGAGGAAAAGGTGAAATTCGATTCTTAACGAAATGAAATGTAAATAGTAAACGAAGGAATACCCCGCTGTAATTAGGTTCAAATAAGCAATCATACTCACTCCCCCGGTCACAGCAAGTCCGAAACCGATGAGTAAAATAAAAAAACGAAATATCATAGCTTGTCCCACCACGCTATTAGGAATTGAGCAACTTCCATGAGCATTCCTCCTTTCTACCTTTTATTTATTTCTTCTTAAAAATGAGAAAAACCTTTAAAAAATAGAAAAAACTTGGTTTCTCACCAAGTTTTAATGTTTTATTTTAATGCAAAGTCGGATTTAGCTAATATTTCTTTTGAATCAATGCTTAATAATTGTTTCACCTTCATTCCTTGGTTATTTTTTACATACGATGAAACAATTTGATAACCTAAGCAATATCCAAACCATTTTGGAAATCTACCTCTTCGTGAGCTCGGATCACCATATAAAATCGGATCGTGTTTTTCTTTCCCTTTCACTTGTAAAAAATCGACAATTCTATGCCAATAAGGAAATAACTCTTCTTTTGAGTATAATGACACCCAAGGTGCTAATAACTCTTCACCGATCGTTTTTTCTACGGCAACTTCTGCCATCCCTTCGATAATCATCGAATCTAATAAAGTAAGTTCATCAAAATCTTTTTGTTGTTCTGCAAGTCGGCAAACATGATTGTACTCATGGGTAAACAATGCTTTAATTTCTTTATGTGACAAATCTTTCGTAATAAATAATAAAATAACATCGTGAAAGCTAATTCCCATCTTTCCATTTAACTCTTTCATCAATAGTTTATTTCTTTTTTCAATCGGAAACACAAATATGTTTGCTTCTTCTCCACTCCATTCCTTCCTTAACATTTCATAATAACTTTGAAGCATCTTCCAAATATTATTCTTCTCCATTACTCTTAATTCGTTTAAAATTTTAGCATCAGGGTAAAACATCCCATTTTCTAAAAAATATTGGTGCAGCTGTACATCATTAAACTCCTCAAAGTAATCGGCGATTGGTTCACATATCAATCTTCGTTGTAACTCAAAATATTGTTGGGAAGTAACTTTTTTTCGCTCTCTTATATATTCCCTTAGCCATTTGCTCGTATTAACAACACTCATTTTCTGACACCTCCACTAAGCCTACTATTGTATACGTATGCTTTATCGTGAAAGCTGCCACTTCAAAACTCAAAACCAACCTTCTTCTCTTTTTCATCCCAAACGAGCGTTGCCGCGAACGTTTTATCTCCTTTTTTAAAACCTTTAAGAACATTTGTCTTCCCGTTAGTTAACAGTTTCTTGATCGTTGTTTCTGTTAACTTTTTACCTAAAATGACCTTTGATATCGTAAAGTTACAAGATGTTTTTTTGTAATTGGCGCAACCGTAAAACTTTCCTTTATCAATCACATCGCCATCACAAAGCTTACATTTCCCAACCACTTTTCCAGTTGTAAACTTCGACACTTTCTTATTTTTCACTTCATATTCTAGTCCGTCAAAATTCCATTGCTTCGAATTTGTTGTCGCATCTTCAATAATTTTATTGGATAATTTTTTGGTCTGCTCGATAAATGTGGCAGGTGAAGCTTTACCTTGACCGATTTCCCCTAGACGTAACTCCCATTTTGCTGTCATTTCCGGAGAAGCTAAAATATTGTTATCAATTGCTTCGATTAATATTTTTGCCTTCTTTGTTGCATACACTTGGTTTTTTATTACTTCAATATAATTTCGATCTTTAAGCATCGTAATAATACCAGCTCGAGTTGCTTCTGTTCCTAAGCCTTCAGTCTTTTTAAGAACTTTTTCTAACTGTTGATCATCGATAAACTTCCCCGCCGTTTTCATTAACGTAATGAGTTGACCTTCTGTATACCTTTTCGGTGGTTGAGTTTTTCCTTCTTTAATATCGACCTTAGACACTTTACCTTGTTCGCCTTCTTCAAGAATAGGCAAAATTACGTCTTTATCATCGCTTTGATGCATTAAAACTTTTCGCCAACCTTCATTGACTAACTGTTTCCCTTTAGAAATAAAGGTAGCTCGTTTATCAACTAAAGTTGTAATCGTAGTATAGTCAAAAACGGCGGCATCGTAGTGCGCGGCAATAAGTCGGCGGACAACTAAATCATAAATTTTTCTCTCATCTTCTGATAGTTTACGAGGGTCCTTCACTTGCTCTGTCGGTATGATGGCATAATGATCAGTTACTTTTTTGTCATTCACATACCTCTTATTGTTCATTAACGTTTTTTTAGGTGATGGAAGCATTTTAGAATACTCGTTTATTTCGCTTAACTTTTGTAAAATTTGTGGAAATGTTTCAGCTTCCCCTTTAGTGACATAGTTAGAATCTGAACGAGGGTAAGAAACAATCCCTTTTTGATATAACTTTTGTAATACATCTAACGTTTTTTTAGGTGAAAATTTGAAAATACTATTTGCGGTTGCTTGTAATGCTGATAAATTAAATAATAATGGCGGTTCATACTTTTTTCGTTCTTTCTTAACCTTTGTTATTTCTACGTTCTTCCCTTCACAAAATGCTGTGATTTTTTCTGCGAGTTCTTTTTGGTCAAGTCTAGATTCATTTTCTTTCTCCCATTTACCTTCATACTGTTTATCGTTCACCGTAAAACTCGCAAGTACTTCCCAAAATGGCTTAGGTTCGAATTGTTCAATCTCAGTTTCTCTTTTCACAATTAAAGCAAGCGTTGGCGTTTGTACACGACCAGCTGAAAATACATCTTGAATGCCTTTTTCCTTTAAAAGAATTGAATACACTCTTGAAGCGTTCATTCCTACTAACCAGTCAGCACAAGCTCTCGTGTACGCTTCATAATATAAATTTCTCGTATCTTCTTCATTTAATAGCTTTTCAAATCCATCTAAAATAGCCTTCGGAGTTAAAGAAGAAATCCACAGCCGTTTCATCGGCTTTCGCACACCACTCATGTGAATAATGCTACGAACGATTAACTCTCCTTCGCGTCCGGCATCACCACCATGAATAATTTCTGTTACTTCTTTATTTTTAAGTAATTTATTAATAGTTTGATATTGTTTCCATTTAGCCTTCACCACTTCATATTGAAACTTTTCTGGAATTAATGGCAAGTTTGTTAAAGTCCATTTTTTCCACGTAGAATTATAAACTTCAGGAGGCGACAGCTGCAGTAGATGCCCGACGGCCCACGTACAATAACCACCTTGTGGAAACCATTTATTTGGTTCAATAATGACATATCCATCTTTTTTTATCGTTTTAAACTGCGATACTAATGCTAATCCTTGATCAGGTTTTTCTGCAATAAGTAGTTTCATTGATTATCTACTCCTTAATCTTTCTAAACCATTTTTTATATTACGCTTTTTAAGAAGAACTCGCAAAAGAAATTTAAAATATCTACCCAACATTGTTACTCTTTAGAATTGATAGGGCTCAGTTGAGGTGATTTTGAAATTCACTCATGTGATTAGTTTCATTCATTTTTGATTCATTTTATGTTATCCTTGACTTGTGACAAATTAATGAAATTTGAAATGGACGTTGTACAATTTTTTAAAATAAAAGGGGTATTCTGCTTAAAATTTTTCCAAAAATACGCACTATTTACGTATACATCAAATATATAGATATTTAATTTACGGGATTATAGTAATTGAACAAGGGGGGATATACCGTGAATAAAATCGTAGAGATTACACCCTTTTTTAAACAATTAACGAAAGAAAATCAAGATATTTTGTTGCAACACGGTGTAGAGACATTCGTAAGAGAAGGAACAACGCTATTTTACGAGGGTGACGAAGCGAGAAGTATATACTTAGTTCGTTCTGGTAAAATCCGCTTAAGTAAAATGACAATGGATAATAAAAAATTTTTTCTACACTTAAAACAAGACAATGACATCATTGGTGAGTTTAGTTTATTTAATGATATGTCAGTCAGTATGACGGCGGAAGTAGTTGAAGATTCAACTCTTGTAAAATTTAATCGTGACCACTTAGAGGCTTTATTTTTACAAAATGGTGAAATTGCTGTTTCATTTATTAAGCTGTTTGCTCGAAACACACAATCAACACAAGCGAAATTTTCTGACCTTCTGTTGTACGGGAAAGTGGGAGCGCTTTATTCGATTTTAATTCGTTTTAGCAATTCTTACGGGGAAAAATATAATAATGATATTTTACTATCAGTAAAATTAACAAATCAAGATATTGCTAACTATATCGGCACTTCTCGAGAAACAGCCAATCGAATGTTACAAGATTTAAAGAAGGATAATGTTATCGCTTTTTTGAATGGCCATATTTTAATTAAAGATATTGATTATTTAAAAGGACATTTACGTTGTGGTCGTTGCCCTGTTGAAATTTGTACCATTTAATATTATAAATAGAAAACATTGGATCGTCTATGTTAAAGAATATAGAATTATGGAATTTTAAGTCCATAATTCTAAGTTCTACTTTTTAAAATGTTTACTTACATAAATCGCTACTTGTGTGCGGTCGGCTAGTTCGAGTTTAGAAAGTATATTACTTACATGTGTCTTCACTGTCTTTATACCAATATGAAGTTCATCACCTATTTCTTTATTACTTTTCCCTTCTCCTAAAAGAAGGAGCACTTCACGCTCTCTTTTTGTTAACGACTCATGCTTAGGCTTCTCTTTCATTCGATGAAACATCATACTAGCTACTTTTCCTTCAATCGTTGGTTCACCTTTTACCGCCTTATAGATCGTTTCAGCAATCTCACTTGCACTCGTTGTTTTTAAGACATAGCTAAAAGCGCCTGCTTCAATGACAGGAAAAACCATTTCATCATCCATGAAACTCGTTAAGACGATCACTTTTATATCTTTATTTATTTTAGTGATTTGCCTAGTTGCTTCAATTCCGTTTACTTTTTCCATCATTAAATCCATTAAAATAACATCTGGCTCTAACTGTTGAGCTAGTTTAATAGCTTCTTCACCGTTCGCACCTTCACCGACCACTTCAATTTCTTCTTCACAATCTAAATACATTTTCAATCCCATTCGTACCATTTCATGATCGTCAATAATTAACACTTTAATTTTATTCATCTTTATTGCGCCTCCAAGCAAATCATTCTTTTTTCTGTATCGGAACTCTTAACTCGACCTTGGTTCCTTTATTAGGATAAGATAAAACGGTTAAATTACCACCTAGTTCAATCATTCGCTCTTTCATTGTCATTAACCCGTACGACCCTTTTTTCTCCATTTCTTCTAAATTAAAACCTACGCCATTATCTTCTAAAACGATGAACAAACGTTGATCTTTTTCAAACATTTTCATTTCAAAAGAGGTAGCACTTGCATGCCTTAACATATTAGAAATCGCTTCTTGAATAATGCGAAATAATTGGTCTTCAATTCGGGATGGGAGTTGTGTTTTTTGCTCATCAATCAATTCAATTGTTAAATGATTATTTTTTATTTTCAATTCTTCTAGGAGGGATCGGATTCCTTCTTGAAATGACTTCCCATCAAGTGTCACCGGTCTTAAGTGCATGATAAGTGCTCGTAGCTCTTGTTGCGCGTTATTTACCATCTTTTCTATATCATGAAATACTTTTTTAGCTTGATCACTATTTTTCTCGACTAGTTTAGGTAATGCGGCCATAGTCATTGAAATCGCAAACAGCTGTTGACTAACGGCGTCATGTAAGTCTCTAGCTAACTTACGGCGTTCCTCCAAAGAAGCGGCTTGCTCAGCCTGTTCGATGAGCTTAGAGTTTTCATTTAAAAGCTTTTGTAATGATAACACTTGCTTTTCATAATTATCAGCCATCGCATTAAAGCTGTCTGATAGCTCGGAAAATTCGTTAGTACCTTCTGTTTTGATTCGCGTTGTTAATTTTCCCCTCGTGAATAAATTTGCTGCATCTACTAATTTCTCAATCTGATTTTTTATATACCTAGCAAGTGGAAAACTATACAAAAATGCGACCGCAAAACTAATTAAAAATACGTAAACCGTTGCAATAAAAACAACTTTAAAAAAGGAATTTGAAAAAAGAATAATCGATGTTGCTCCTGTATAAATTTCATATAGATGGCTAGAGCTTTGAATAGCAGAAGCACTTATTAAAATTCCTAAACAAAATACAACGGTAATGACAACGACGATTTTCCATTGCACCTTTAATATTTGCCATTGAACGCCTGATAACTGCTGAGGCCGTTTGCGTATTTTATCTCCCATATTAATCTACTCGCTTTACTTTAACATCACCGATGGAGAGCTGGATATAAATCTCTACTTTTTTATCTGCTGTTGCATAATTTTCGCTTTCATATGAAACACGTCTACTTGTACCAGACTGTTTATTATCAAAAACTTTCACTTCGCCTAACTTCACATCGACATTTACTTTGACTGGCAACTGTTCTGGAACTAAAATTTTCACATCGCCAATTCCACCTGATAAATCAATCGTGTTTACACCTTCTTTTAACATTGCAGTAGATAAGTCAAGAGAAATATCCCCTATTCCTACCCACGCTTGGAGATCCTCGATTTGCCATGGAGTATTGCCTAATCGAACATCTCCAATAAGATGCTTCTGTTTAACATTGGCGGAGAATTTCCGTTTCTTTTTCTTAGACACCGAGTAATCATCTTCATCGTACTTACCACTTAAATCGACAACAATTAAATCTCCCCCACGATTTAAAAGCATAGAAAGCCCGACATAAATAATTAAAATTGGCCAAGTCCAACTCCAAAATTGCCCCCAACTTATTTGGAAATAATCGAGATTGTTTCCTTGTACAACGGTACCAATCGCTAAAACGAATAATCCCCAAAACAGCTTATTAATTCTCCATTTTCCATCTCTTAGCTTTCTAGTAAAATAAATAAGCCCACGTAAAACTTGCCTTAGCCCAAAATAAATAATAATAAGTGGCCAATACGTTGATATAACCGTCCCGATATTCATACTAATTGCGCCTACATTCGTTAATAAAAATATCAACCCAATACATAATACAATTAAACCAAGGATTTTATTTGCCATTGTACATTCCTCATTTATCTATTAATATTTTAGAAAATTCGCTTTCGACACTTCTTATAAGAAAAGCGCAATGCGCCTTGGTCAGCTTTGACATGCGTGGGAGGGCCAGCAACGTTTTGCCTCCTCTTCGATTTCCCCTCATATGAGTTAGCGCGAGTTGAACTTTCTTTAAGTCGAAAAAAATTATCATTGACTGCTCTACTAACCTTCTTTAATTTTATCACCCTTATGATTATTTATCTAATTCAATTGTAAGAAAAATATGATGATATTATAACGGTCAAGCGATGGTACTTTTCTCCGTCTTAAGACTGATTTTCATTTCTCTATCGTCTACCAAACCATTTCTTAGAAATTAAAATTTCATTTATTAGCTGTATAAAAAGTGACTTTTTTCTGCTATAATCTTGTTTGTATGTTTAAAGGAGTGGAATAAACTTGTCTAATAGAGGAAAAAAAAGAGAAAAGAACTCGAAAATTAAACGCAAAGTGTTTTTACTTATATTTTTAATAACCTTACTTGCCATTTTATCTGCCGTTGCTTACACTACTCAGCAATACGAACGCGCAAGGCAAGAATCTTTAAGGTTAATAGAAGAAAGTCGCGGGCAACAAGAAGAACTAGAAGAAATTGAGTTTCATCCTGAGGAAGAAGCTGATGAATATGTTCACGTCCTATTAGTTGGTATTGACAATGAGGGTGGTGGGCGCGGAAATACCGATACGATCATGGTTGCTCAATACCAGCCGAAAAATGGAAAAGCAAAACTAGTATCATTAATGAGAGATACGTACGTATCAATTCCTGGCTATCGAGATAATAAAATTAATGCATCATTCGCCTTAGGAGGACCTGAACTGCTACGAAAAACGATTAAAGAAAACTTTGGTATCAATATTCATTATTATGCTTTAATTGATTTTAACGGCTTTGTACGTGTCGTAGATATTATTTCACCTGACGGCATTGAAGTTGATATTGAACGTAGAATGTTTTATCAAGATGGAGCTGGAGATGTAAGTATAAATTTTCAGCCTGGACTGCAACGTTTAGATGGTAAGCAAGCTTTAAATTATGTTCGTTTCCGTAATGATAGTGAAAATGACTTCGGTCGTGTTCGTCGTCAGCAAGAAGTACTTTCAATCTTAAAAGACGACTTGCTCACTTTTTCCGGTGTAACACGATTACCGAGTTTGTTAGGGTCAATTGAACCATACATCCAAACTAATCTTCAAAGCAGGCAAATGTTAGACTATGGGCGTGACTTCTTTTTAAACCCGGTTGGAGATGTTGAGACATTAACGATCCCAGCTGATGGTCATTACACTGATGCTAGGTACAGCCATGCAGGAGCAGTACTCGAGTTAGACATGGAGAAGAACAAACAAATTCTTCATGAGTTTTTAGAGCTTGATGAATTAGTTGAGATAGATCCAAATAGTTCAAATAACTGAGTGAATTTCATAATTACCTAAATTAAGCCTTATCAAACTATATGTAGTTGCGAGCGAATTAACGCAACTACATATAGTTACTCATTGGCGAAAATATCGAATTATGAAATTCATTAAACTAATAATATATTAAAAAGGGGCTGTCCCAAAAGAAAGTGTCAGACACCGTTAGGCACTAAATATAGACGGATAATAAATTAATACGTCTATATTTAGTAAGTTCTACATGGTGTCAGACACTTATGAGACAGCCCCTTTTTTGCATTTTGATGCTACAGAGCATGTGGAGAGTGCGTAGTAGTAGGGTTCCTTATGGGGGCGAAGATCTTGCGTTCCCTTTTGGTGAATGTGACGCTTTGTTCAGGCACGGGAGAAGGTCTCGCGTTACCTTTTGGGTGATGTGACGCTTTGTTCGGGCACGCGAGATCTTCTTGCGTTACCTTTTGGGTGATGTGACGCTTTGTTCGGGCACGGGAGAAGGTCTCGCGTTACCTTTTGGGTGATGTGACGTTTCGTTCGGGCACGCGAGATCTCCTTGCGTTCCCTTTTAGTTGATGTGAAACTCGGTTAGGTCACGCGAAAATTCTTAACGTCCACTTTATCTGTAACCGTCAAATCATCCACACCTTCTAAAGATAATCTGTTTATGCGAAAAAAACTGATTACTCTTCCTAACTTAAAACTAGAGAAGAGAAATCGAAACGCCGGACTGATTACTCTTCTCGGCTCAAAACCAGAGAAGAGTAATCGAAACCCCGGACTGATTACTCTTCTTAGTTCAAAACCAGAGAAGAGTAATCAAAACGCTCGAATGATTTCTCTTCTTAGTTCAAAACAAGAGAAGAGTAATCAAAACACTCGAATGATTTCTCTTCTCGACTCAAAACCAGAGAAGAGTAATCAAAACACTCGAATGATTTCTCTTCTCGACTCAAAACCAGAGAAGAGTAATCGAAACGCCCGAATGATTTCTCTTCCTACATCAAAACAAGAGAAGAGAAATCCAGTGTTAGAAAGGGCGTATTTCTGCTGCACAGTCTCACGTAATACGAAGCAAACACGATACTGCGCACTCCCCCCAGACTGCGCACCATCCCTATTTTACGCTTTTACAATACTCTCCACATGATGTGCAAATCCCTAAATTTATCATTCATTCCCCATTTCTTCCCCTCTTTGTTCTCTCAGCCCTTATATTGTATTTCCATTTCGCTTTATGACCCGACCCTATTGTTTGTTCTAGCTGGAATAACAATAAAAAAGCTGGGGCTGTCCCGAACAAAGTGTCAGACACTTTTGGGACAGCCCCAGCTTTTTTAGCTTGTCTATAGTTGTTGCAATATTAGCCTTTATACTTTTTAAACACTAATGTTGCATTATGCCCACCGAAGCCTAAAGAATTACTTAATACTGCACTAACTTCTTGTTCTCTCGCAACGTTCGGAACGTAATCTAAATCACACTCAGGATCTGGTGTTTCTAAGTTAATCGTTGGTGGAATAACACCGTCAACGATCGCTTTAACAGAGAAAATTGCTTCAATCGCACCAGCTGCACCTAAAAGGTGACCTGTCATTGATTTCGTTGAACTAATCGCAAGTTTATTTGCGTATTCACCAAATACTTGCTTAACCGCTAATGTTTCATACTTATCATTATAATGAGTACTTGTCCCATGAGCATTCATATAATCAATATCTTCTGGGTTGAGACCAGCATCATTTAAAGCGATTCGCATTGCACGAACCCCACCTTCTCCCTCGGGAGCCGGAGCAGTAATATGATACGCATCTCCTGTTGCACCATATCCAGCAATTTCAGCATAAATTTTTGCACCACGTTTTTCGGCATGTTCTAATGATTCAAGAATTAAAACAGCCCCACCTTCAGCCATAACAAAGCCATCACGGTTCAAATCAAATGGTCGACTCGCACTGTTTGGATCAGGGTTTGTTGACAATGCTTTAGCTGCACTAAATCCCGCAATTGAGATATTTGTAATCGGTGCTTCACAACCACCAGTAACCATTACATCAGCATCACCGCGCGCTATCACTTTAAAAGCATCACCAATCGAGTTAGCTCCAGAAGCACATGCTGTGACCGTACAAGAGTTAATTCCTTTTGCACCTAATGTAATCGACACTTGTCCTGATGCCATATCTGGAATTAGCATTGGTACGAAGAATGGGCTTACTCGACGTAATCCTTTTTCTTGGAATACTTTGAATTGTTGTTCGTAAGTTTCCATACCACCAATTCCTGAACCGATCCACACACCAATTCGCTCAGCATTTTCAGGTGTAATATCTAACTTGGCATCTTCAACTGCCATTTTTGCGCTTGCCACTGCATATTGTGTAAAACGATCCATTTTTCTCGCTTCTTTACGATCCATAAATGCTGCCGGGTCAAAGTCTTTTAATTCAGCTGCTACCTTCGTCGGAAATTGTTCTGCATCCACTCTCGTTAACATTCCTATTCCTGATTTTCCAGCAATCGCATTTTCCCAAGTTGTTGCTATGTCATTTCCTAAAGGTGTAACAGCACCTACTCCTGTAATTACAACACGATTTTGCTTCATTACTATCTCTCTCCTTTTTAAAATTCAATATGATTTAAACTACTTTCCCCATCGAATAGCTACAGAACCCCATGTTAGTCCTGCACCAAACCCTACTAAAACAACAATATCTCCATCTTTAATTTTTCCGTTATCCAACTCTTCAACAAGTGTCATTGGAATAGAGGCTGCAGACGTATTCCCATATTTATGAACAGTTTTTGCCATTTTCTCTTCCGGGAGTTCCAACCTTTGCCGAGACGATTCCATAATTCGTATATTGGCTTGATGAGGAACTAAATAGTCTACATCTTCCTTCGTTAATCCGGCTTTATGAATTACTTTAAGCGCAGATTCCCCCATTTGTCGAACGGCAAATTTAAAAACTTCTCGACCATTCATTGTTAAGTGTTGTCCCTCTTGAGTAATATGTTCACTTCCTGCACCGTCAGCACCAAGATCAAAAGCTAATATTCCTCGGTCATTTGAGACTGGACCTAATACAGCAGCTCCAGCCCCATCACCAAACAACACGGCCGAATTTCGATCTTCCCAATTCATTCGTTCAGATAGCTTTTCCGCCCCAACAACTAAAACATATTTATAGTCATTAGTTTGAATAAATTGTTTCCCCGTTATAATACCATACATAAACCCAGTACAGGCCGCACTTACATCCATTGCCGCAGCATTTTTAGCTCCTAATCGTTCTTGAATTACTGCTGCTACCGCTGGAAAAGGTCTATCTGGGGTCACTGTTGCAACAATAATTAAATCTATTTGTTCTGGCTTAATATCAGCATTTTCTAAAGCTTGTTTAGCAGCTAAATAAGACATATCTGAAGTTTTAATATGTTCAGGTGCAAATCTACGTTCTTCGATCCCTGTTCTTGTTCTAATCCACTCATCAGAAGTGTCCATCTTTTTTTCAAGATCAAAATTTGTTACTACATTTTCCGGTATATAGGAGCCCATACCAAGTATTCCTGCATTGGCCATTCAAGCTTCCTCCTTTTATTTTTTATAATTCTTTTTGTATAAAAACCTTGACATTTTCAGTATCATTAAAACATCACACTTTAATACTACTAGTTAATATTATGACCTGATACTAATTTTAATTGAAATAATTGCCTTTGTCTAGCGCCCATTCAAACTTTTCGAGAAAACTAGACTAATGCTAAATTTAGTGAGGAGAAACCTATAGTTCTACACGGAGAGATTTTTCAAATTCGGGCTTTTGGCTCCGGCACTATCCTACCTATAATTACATAATTTTATATTGTACAAATCTTTTCTGAGGAGGTGAAAGCTGTGACAGATAAGAGAGAAGCACGCAATGAACCACAGAGAGATTTTTTTGATAGTTTAATGTTTGGTCCACCCAAACAGCCACCAAAACAACAAGAACAAGTACAAACCGAGAATGAAGAAGCAATAAAAAACGTTCGAAAAGAGAAAGAATCTCAGGAACCTTCACCTAAAATAAATAATCCCGATAGTGAGATAAATCAAAAACCGAATGAAAATCCAGAGGACATGATGCAAATGATGCAACAATTTGATGCGATGATGGATTTAGCCAATAAGCTTGGTCCATCACTAAAAAAACTTACCCCGTTATTTGACCTTCTTAAGCAATTTAGTGGTCCAAAAAAATAACCGTTACTAATAAGAAAAGCGCAAGCGACTTGATACTTCGACAAGCGATGGAGGACCAGCAACGTTTTGCCTCCTCATAGAATTGCCTTTTGAATGGGCAAAATCTTGATGGGCCGGAACGCTTAAGAAGCTAGGCTTCGCAGCTAGACAAGCAAAAAGAGGGTGTTTCGGGACACCCTCTTTTAAAAGCAATATTTATTCTTCATGGTACCCATATGGGGATGGGCCGTACGGCGATGGACCTGGCCCATATTGGCCTGGACCGTATGGCATTGGGCCTGGCTGACCTGGTCCATAAGGCGATTGACCGTATGGCATTGGACCTGGCTGACCTGGTCCATAAGGCGATTGACCGTATGGCATTGGGCCTGGCTGACCTGGTCCATATGGTGACGGACCGTATGGCCCTGGTCCATGTTGGCCTGGGCCAGAAAAGGCACTAAACAATAAACCACCACCTGCCAAACCAGCGAGGAAAGGTAATACAGCTCCACCACTACTACCATGGCCGTGATGGTGTGGGTGGTGATGATGATGGCTATGATCTCTCATCATTGGGTAATAATAGCCGGGATACATAAGCGAACCTCCTTTTAATCTTATACAACAATTAAAGACCCCGGTTTCACTAGGTCCTTAATATAATATGAGCTTATGTCCCAACATGAGCACGTCCCTTAGACAGTTTAACGAAGACAAACGCCCTTTTTAGTCGAAAAGCGGAGACGACTGGAAAGCTTCGACAAGCGTTGGAGGGCCAACAACGTTTTGCCGCCTCTTAGAAACCCCTCCTGAATAGGCAAATCTTGATGGACCAAAACGTTCGAGAAACTAGGCGCCGCAGCTAGACAAGAAAGGCGGAGACGCCTAGGTATTATTCACAATGACAAGTACGGTGTATTAAAGTGCTCCCATTTCTCTCTTTTTCCGCTAATCATTTTTGTTAAAAATGCAATTTGACCTCGGTGATAACTTTCGTGATCAATAAGATGATATAAAATCCATTCTGGAGTATACGCTTTAATCTCGTCTCCTTCTTTCACTTTTTTAGAAGCTCTTCTAAACTCTACATCGGAAAGGTTTAAATAAATTTCTTTTGTCACTTCTCTAGCATCGGCGAGTCTAGCTAAAAAATATGAACGGTCTTTGCCTAACGGAGCTGAGATTTCTTGTTTTTCATGAAAATTAAATAATTGTTTTTCTTCTGTACTCAGTTCCTGACCTTGAATTACGACTCTCATCCACCATAGTTCGATTTGAGCAATATGTAATAAATATCCTGAAATACTTGGAAAGCCATTACATTCATAATACAAATCTTGCTGATCTAAATCTGCAACAATTTTGAGAAGTTGTTCACGAGTTGACTTTAATCCTTGCAATAAATGGATTGCATCGTTTTTCATATGCGTAGAAAGAGTTATTTCCTTCATGAAAACCACCTCACCTTTTTTAAAATCAAGAATTTAGATTTGGAATATTTATTATGAATGCTTATAGCAATCATAATCTAAAGATCATCGTTATTATTTATTTCATTTGGTAACTTTCCGGTTTTAATATATGTATGAATAGCTTGATCAATTAATTCTTGTATTTCTTCGTTGACTTCAGTACTGTAGGGTCCTAACGAAATTACCCCCTCTGCAAAATCGTAAAATATGTTCCCTGACGGCAATTCACCATTAATAAATTGTTTGGCAGCGATTTCATATAATTGGTCCACATGTTGAATCGTGCTAGTTAGCACCGTTGCTTGACCGAAATCTGAGTGGTCCCCAACAAATCCGATGACAAATAAACCATCTTTTCTAACCTCTTCAATGATTGATACATGAAAGCCGTCACCAGCGGGATAAAATACATCTGCATTTTTATTAACCATATTATGATAAAGCTCTAGCGCCCTATCAATGTCTACCCAACTTGAGACATAGTCAACTTTTACATCCATTTTATCATTTTGAAATAAAGCTCCCTCAACAAATCCATCGACTTCAGGCTGTGAAGGAAAAGCTGCTAGAACACCTACCGTCTTCGTTTCGGACATTTCACTCGCTAGCATTCCAGCAAAAAAACCCATCGCATACCCTTGAAAATGGAGGCTTGTAATATTCTCACCAGAAACATCAGAGTTAAAAGTAATAAAGTGAGTATTCGGGAACTCATCTTTTAAATCCATAAAAATCGGAGCATACATTTGTCCGTGACCAAAAATTAAATTTACTCCTGCTTCATGAAACTCATTAATTGTTGCTACCGTTTTTTCGATCGTATTAATTTCTTCTTTATAGAAGACATCAACATTTAAACTTGAGTGAATATTTAGCAATCCTCGATAACCTTTACTATTCCACCCTTGATCATCAATGTTATGAGGTAAAAGCAGTCCTATTTTTGTTGCTGAATTCGTTTGTGTAAATGTAGAGCATCCGACCAAAAAAACGAGAATTAATAATATAAAGCTGTTGCGTAGGATCTTCATAAGTTGTTAGCACTCTCCTTTAGCTTTCAGAAAAACTTAATAAGCTACCTTTTTTCACTATTTAAAGTATGATAAAATCAATCAATGACCACTAGTACTATTATAATTGATTATAGACGAAAAGAATGTTAAAAAATTGTTATATTTTTAGAAAGAGGCCTAATATATGAAAAATTCCTATGAACAACAAGTACAATCACGAAAAACATTTGCGATTATTTCTCACCCTGATGCTGGTAAAACAACATTAACTGAAAAACTACTTTATTTCGGTGGGGCGATTAGAGAAGCGGGCACAGTAAAAGGGAGAAAAAATTCAAAACACGCGATGAGTGATTGGATGGAGATCGAAAAACAAAGAGGTATCTCTGTCACAAGTTCAGTTTTAGAGTTTCAATATGACGACTACCACGTTAATATTTTAGACACTCCTGGACACGAAGATTTTAGTGAAGATACGTACCGAACATTAACCGCTGCAGACTCTGCGACTATGTTAATCGATGTCGCTAAAGGGGTCGAGGCTCAGACGATTAAACTTTTTAAAGTTTGCCGAATGCGCGGTATCCCTATCTTTACGTTTATTAATAAGTTAGATCGACAAGGAAAAGAACCTTTTGAATTAATGGAAGAGTTGGAGGATGTGCTTGGAATAAGGTCATATCCAATGAATTGGCCAATCGGTATGGGACAAGATTTTAAAGCTGTTTATGATCGTCATAAAAAACGATTAGAACTTTACAATCACGAAAACCCTAGTAATATCGATATCATAAGTATAAGTGGTCCTGATGATCCAAAAATCGATGAAATCATTAATGACGAAGGGCTCGTAAACCAGTTCCGAGAAGAAATGGAGCTTTTAGATGTAGCTGGCGACCAATACGATAAAGAGTCAATAGATAACGGCAAGCTAACTCCGATTTTCTTCGGAAGTGCGATTTCTAACTTTGGGGTACAAACATTTTTAGAGCACTTTTTAGAAATGGCTCCATCACCCACTCCAAGGAAAAGTAATGAAGGTGTAGTTGATCCGCTCCATCAAAAATTCTCTGGTTTCGTATTTAAAATTCAAGCGAACATGAATCCAGCCCACCGTGATCGAATTGCTTTTTTACGAATTACATCTGGGGTTTTCAAAAAGGGAATGAACGTTAATCACGTTAGACTTGGAAAAAACATGAAATTAGCGCAACCAACCCAGTTTTTAGCACAAAGCCGAAATACGGTGGAAGAAGCTTATGCTGGCGACATCATCGGTTTATTTGATCCGGGAACGTTTCGTATCGGTGACACCCTCGTTGAAAACGGATCATTTGAATTTGATGAAATGCCACATTTCTCACCTGAACATTTTTGTGCGATTTCCGTTAAAGATGCCTTAAAGCATAAATCGTATGAAAAAGGAATTCGCCAATTAACTGAAGAAGGCGCGATCCAACTTTTCCAAACCTATCAAAAAGCCGTAGAACAACAAATTGTTGGTGTTGTTGGTGTGCTTCAATTTGAAGTATTAGAGCATCGGCTTAAATCGGAATACAAAGTTGATATTCGCCTTGAAAGGCTTCCGTTTTCTTATGCGAGATGGATTTCCGGAGAGAAAAAAGATATTGAGGCTTTTTCCAGGACACAACGAAACTTAGTAAAGGATCGTGATGATCGACTCGTTGCTTTATTTGAAAATGATTTTCAGATGCGTACTGCTGAAGGTAAGTACCCTAACATCAAATTTTATGAAAACTCATTTATAAAAGAATAAGTACAGACTATGAACTATCAAGAAAAGCGCAAGCGCCTTGGTAAGCTTCGACAAGCGTTGGAGCGCCAGCAACGTTTTGCCTCCTCTTCAAATCTCCTTCGTGGATAGGCAAATCTTGATGGACCGAAACGCTCGAGAAGCTAGGCGCTAGAGCTAGACAAAGAAAAAAGCGGGACCTTATCGGTCACCCGCTTTTTTTCTATATATTGTTTCAGCTCCAATTCCAAGAATAATCGCAATCACTACACTTAATGTTTCTGATAAATGAAAAAGGATATTTAACATTAAAAATATCGCTACAGTTGTAACACTAAAAACGATTAACCCAATTAAAATTTCTTTCGTTGTCATCTTTCCTCCTAAAATTACGGATCGTCCAATTAACTATATTGAAAAATATAAATGCTTATATTTTTCAATATGATCCCTTTGTGCTTTTAAACCTGTCTTTAAATGAATGGTTACTTTAAACCCTAATTCCGAGACTACCTTTTCATTACTAATTAAAACTTTCATCTTTTCATCTCGTGGATAGACAGATGGATCATTAGTAAGGATCTCATAGCCCTTAAACCATTCATTCGTTTTACTAGTCGACAAATTATAAATCGCGTTCTTACAATCTTTTTTTTCTCCTGCTTTAATAAGTGTATCAAGAATATCGTCAATATACAAAACATCTTCAGTAACGCGGTCAAAATCTATTTCCTTACATGAAGCTGTTTTATTTGTAATTAATTGATGGTAAGTCATGTCTATTCTTTGCCAAGGGCCGTAAATAGTAGGTAAACGAAAAATAACATAAGGCACATCTCTATCTTTACAACGTGCACTAATTAACGACTCTGCAGCCATTTTTGTTAAGCTATAGGGTGTTGTCGGATTTAATGGTGTTTTTTCAGTAACAATACCACATCGTTCTCCATATACTGCTGTCGATGACGTGTAAATAATTTTTGTTTTTTTATTACAAGCATCAATGATTTTTCCGGTTACACCGACGTTGTCTTCAATGGTCGTTCGTAATACTCCCCAATTACGATCTCTACTAGTCGCTGCTGCTAGATGGTAAACAATCTCTACATCCGAAAAAAGTTGTTCTAAGTTCATATTCTCAATTTTTTCATGAATAAAACGAAATTGGGCATTCCTTCCAATGTATAAAAGCTTCTCTT
This sequence comes from Anaerobacillus arseniciselenatis, assembly GCF_001865995.1. Taxonomy (GTDB): domain Bacteria; phylum Bacillota; class Bacilli; order Bacillales; family Anaerobacillaceae; genus Anaerobacillus; species Anaerobacillus arseniciselenatis. The sequence continues at coordinate 72,773 of NZ_MLQQ01000040.1, forward strand.
CACATATATCCTTTAGTCTCTCATCGATAATTCCATCAATTCCGATGACTTCATAACCACTCTCGAGAAGTCGGTTACAAAGTGAAATGCCGATAAACCCAAGCGCACCAGTAACAACTATTTTCTTCATAAACAACTCCTCCACAAGAAAAGCGCAAACGCGTTGGTAAGCTTTGCAGCTTCATCGATTAACATCTTGTGCTTTATTTCATTCCATTTCTCAATTTTATGAAATAACTACCTCAATTATGATCAAAACCTCCTCTACACGATCGTAAAAGGAGGTTTTGTTATAGTGGTTTTTCATGACTTTTCAAAAATTGTATCGTTGGCTTTGCCAATCTTTGAAATGATTTTTCTTCTAGAAAAATTGATAACTCAATTTCTAAATCACTTTGATTACTAAGTTGTTCATAAGGTCTAACATGTTGTTCTAATGAGTAAGGAGTTCGGTCTAAACAGTGAAGAATTTTCAGCGGTATAGGCATTGCTTTATAACTACTTGAATTCATCAATGAAAGTACGTTTTCTAATTCACATTCTTCTACATTGTAAGCTAACTTTAATTCTTTTAAAAAGCGTTTATAAAAAAGCTTATTTCTTTTTTCAGTATTAAAATAATGCATTAAATTCAAACACGGATTAATCATTACTACTGATCGAAACGAAGATTTCATATTGGGGATCAACTTCGCAGCGATTAACGCTCCCATCCCTTCAGCAATTACATGTGCTTTTTTATTCAATATTTCTTTAATCATTACTTCTTTATATAATCTTTGCATATATCTACAGGCGTCATCACTTCCCCAATTTCTGCCGAATAAGTTAGAATAAATCACAGTATACCCTGCATCTTTCAACTGTTCAATAAATTGATATTGATCAGGACGCTGATGCCATGAACTTGTATAATGATTCACATAATGGTTAACATCACCTATTATGAAAACTGCAAAGCCGTTTGGCTTTCTTGGTAAATGAATAACATTCCATTCTCCCCCGACCAAAAAAAATCTTTCTGTAATAGCCATAATATCTCCCTCGCAAAATTCATTCTCTTCTATACTGTATGCGAGGTTATTTTTAGTTTGTATAGGGTAGTACCTATTTTACTTATTTTCATTGTTGTCTAACTCTCGCTTTAGTTCTTCAATTCTCTCTTGACCATATGTCGTTAAGTTTTTCTCAGATTGATTTAATAATGCTTCTAGCTCTTGCTTTTTTTCCTCCAATCTACAACCCTCCAAATTGTGTTTTTATTAGTTTATGCCAAAAAGAAGTACTCAATGCCCTTCCCAACTCTTTTTCATACTAAACCGTCATGACGATTTACCGTCACCATCTATCATGGAAAAGGCGGGTGCTTTCCCTCACTTCACCTTGACCTTCTATTCGAATCTCAGACGTTCGTTCGCAAAAGCACCCACCTTTTTTTCATACAAAATCACCATGACGACGGTAACCGTTACCATCTAGTATGGAAAAGTCGGGCGAGGGTCCTAACCAACTCATATCTAACCAACAAACCAACTAAATACAAATAAAGCACTAAGGTAAATTTCACCTTAATGCTCTACTCACTAATTTAATTAAAACTTACTTTTATACGTCCATTTTCGATTATGGTTCGTTGTTTCTGGAAAATGATCTCCAGCCTTTAGTTTCACTTTTTTAGGGTTTTGTACCATATCTCCTGTTTCACCAATCTCTACATAAATCCCATTGTTTGGTGCTTTTTGTCCGTGATCAAATTGACGGTTTTGTCCCATTTTGTAACACTCCAATCCATTCATAATAAATTCTTTATTAATATGGATCTCTTTCTAAAGATTATTACGGAAAGTGTAAGTGGATTTAAAAAATAATTCCAATACCTACTACAAAAATAACACTATTAGCTATCTCAATTAAGCCAATTTGCACAGGTTTATATCTTTTTTGTTTTGGCATCATCCACGCTTTTAATGAACTTATTAAAAATATTAAAGCAATCATAGGCATCCCTAGCAAAACAAAAATCAATACCGTAAAGCCGTGAAATACATTGGAATTCATTAGAAATTTTTTATTTCCGTTTTCACGAATTAATGTTTTTACATGAAATACACTAGCAGTAAAGAACATAATGTTGATCGTCATAAGTATAAAAGTTATCGCTTCAATTGTGCCACTTCCGATGTAATATGAAATAACAACTAAAAATGATAGGGCAATGATCGCACATAAATCATTGATAAATAGTCGTTCTTTTTTCAACTTTGCAAAAACAATATTAAGAATAAAGAAAGGAAGAATAAATAAGCTAATTAGAATAATTTCTGGAATAAGATATAAGACCGGAAATGTGAAAATAGTACCAATTAATACATAAACGAATAGTGATGGCACCGCTGTTTTCAAAAGTTTCGGTTGTCTCACAAAAGTTAATAATGGAGCAGAAGCAAAGTAAAACGCTAAAACACCTATAAAAAAGAACCAATGAACCAAAGTTACTTCAGTTGCTAACATCCCGATTAAGTAAGGCACTATTAACATCGCCCACGCCCCGTGCTCTCTAGGTATAAACCATTTCATCGTAACCCCTCATTTCTATTTAAAGTGGATTTACACTTTAATGAACTTCATACTCCTTATTTAGCAGCGCCCCTAGGATGTTACATCTATTTGAGTTAAACCCTTCTCAACTAATAGTTGTAATGGAAGTCGCTAATTTATTGTATTATGAAATTCACTCACTTGTAATGTAATTTATACTTTTATATTACTGAAAAAAGAGCCAAACCTAAGTGATTATTATCACTTATTCAAGGCATTCACATAATTGTGATATTTTACACTGTGTATATACAGTTTTCTTGTTATATTAATTCATAGAAGAAAAACCTTTATTTATTATTAAACGATTGACTGGGGTTGATTTAAATGTTAGAAGTTACATTCACATATGAAGGTGAACAACCAATATTTGAGACATTACGACTATTAAATTTTAAATATATCGATGGGATTTACGTTTTAAAAAATAAGGAACTACAATACACTATAACGGCTGAAAATAATGCGACTGCAAAGAAGCTGGTTGTAGAGTTTTCCAAAGAGTTATCGTTCGAACAATACAAACATATTCATAAAATTATAAAAGCAATTTCTGAAAACATTGTGGCCGATTTAGACGATCATTTAGCATTAATGGGTTATTTAGAAGATGGAAGTGAAGCGTATATTTATCATGGTTGGAATCAATGGTTAAAATTTCTAGAAGCTGCTAAGCACGTTTCAATGGAGGGTCAAAAGGTTCAAGTGTATGATAATCAGTTACTCATTGCTGAGGGGATTTTAGTTGATGCAGTTAAAAACGAAGCGTCTAACGACGACTTTAAAGTCATCCAATGTACACTCATTTCAAAAGACGGTGAAAAATCAGTAATGGGAGAAGACCTGAAGATTATTCCGACAGGGGAATTTTAGTTAATTTACAATTTATAATTAAAACCTTTGTTAGTGTTGCTTCATAGCATTCCTATCAATAACTGTCCATTTTAAATTGTAAAATAAAAGGCTGTCCATTAAGTGTCTGACACCAGGTACTATAGTTAGTACATAACGGTGCCTGACACTTATCGAACAGCGCTTTTTTAAATCGTACAAATCTCTACTGGGCAATCACCGCAATGTAAATAATCCTTTAAAAATTGAATATCTCTGACAGTAATAAAGCCTTTATCAACACTTATTATCTTATCTTTTTTCAAGTCATTTAACATTCGATTAACACTCTCACGTGTCGTTCCGATATAGTTAGCAATATCTTGATTTGTTAATTGAACATTAATTAAAATACCGTCATCTGATTTTACACCATAGGAATTGCTAAAACGAATCAGTGTCGAATAAAAAGCACCCGTTTTACCACAAAGGATTAAATCACGAAATTTAGCTTGTGTTGATTGCGTATGCCTAGCAAACCATTTCATAAAGGCAACAGCAATTTCACCATTTCGTCTAAATATTTCCTCTAACGCCACTCGTTCAAATTTAACAAGAACAGCATCCTCGATTACTTCGGCAGTAACACTAATCGACATATCATTAAATAAGCCAACTTCACCTACGAGCTCATCCGTTTGCTTCAAATGAACACTAAACTCTTTTCCATCAGCGGTCATTTTACTAAGACGAACTTTCCCGGACCTGATTAAATAAACACTTTCAGGAAAGTCACCTTCATAAAATAAAAAAGTTCCACTAGGTACGTTAATTTCCAAGCCAATTGATAATAACAATTCTTGGTTTTCTTTTGACAGTTCATTAAAGAAACGCTTCATTTGCAGCTCTTTCTTTTCCATTAAGAAAACCTCATTTCATTTTAGATTAATATTACATTATTAAATATTGTCAGTATAATTAATAATTAATTATTCACTTATTATATTAACACTATCCTTATGTTATTAAAAGGAAAAGTGTCCACTATAAAAAATTATTAAACTTAATTTATGTCTATTTTGTGTACATAACACATTAATAAATTGTACCATGAAGTTAACTATAAGTAAATTGAATTAACAATGGATAGAAGAACTCATCAATTGACTTCTCAAGTAACTTTACTTTTGACTCAAAAGGCAAATAGTAAAAACGTATTAATGAAAGGCTCTTTTCGTAAAAGAAAAAGGAACCCAATTAGGCCCCTTTTATTTGTTGCTTATTTATATTTGTTGCCCCTTGAGCTTGTAACTCTTTTTCCTGTTGCGCTAAATCAACGCTTGATAATTCATATTCTTCACCGTGTGACCCTTTAGGCTCATCTAAAAATAGAAGGCAGAAAAGAAAACTAAAGAACGCGCCACCAGCTAAAATAAAGAAAAATGTTTGTGGTGATACTAATGTGAAAATTGTTAAATATACTACAGCTCCAACGTTACCGTACGCTCCAGCCATACCAGAGATTTGACCAGTTATTCGTTTTTTAATAAGTGGAATAACAGCAAATGTCGCTCCCTCTGCTCCTTGTATAAACATTGAGGTTAACACAGTTACTGCAACTGCTAAAATTAACGGCCACTCGGAGTTAATGAGTCCCATTCCTGCTAGGCCTAGTCCAATACCGAACATATAGATCAACATAACGGTTTTTCGACTACTCATCTTATCAGAAAGCCAACCACCGAAAGGTCTTGCAAATAAATTCACAAAAGCAAATGAAGAAGCAATTAATCCTGCAGCTGTTGCCGTTAACCCGAACGTTGTTAAAAAGAATAACGGTAACATCGATACGATCGCAAGCTCAGCTCCGAAGTTAGCAAAATACGTTGTATTTAGTGCTGCAACATTTTTAAATTTATATTTATCATCTTCAGGGACACCTTCCCTTAAGATCGGTAAATTCACTCTTAAAATTTGCACAATTTGATAAATTAAAACAACTACTAGTACTACATATATAATATATAATGCTTGATCAGATAGAAATTCTAAATTATTTAAACGCCATGAAAGTAACCCTAATGCTCCCACTAATGGCACTGTCCAAAGTATTAATTGGATCATGTCACCGTAAGTACTTACTTCCATTGCTGCTGTTTTTCGTGGTTTTGTATAAACTTTTCCTTCAGGAGTATCACTTACGACAAACCAGTAAATAACTCCATAAATTAAACATGCGATCCCACTAAAGGCAATTGCATAACGCCAACCTTCATCTCCACCAAACATTGTGATTGCAACCCATGGAAGAACAATTGCAGCTGCGGCAGACCCGAAGTTACCCCAACCAGCATAAAAACCTTCTGCAAACCCAACACTTTTCGGAGGAAACCATTCTGAAACCATTCGAATACCTACAACAAAACTTGCTCCGATTGAACTTAATAATAAACGAGAAACAAATAATTGCATCCAAGTATTACCAAAAGCAAACATAAATGTCGGTATAGCCATTACGATAAGTAAAATCGAGAAAACTCTTCTAGGTCCATATTTATCAAGTAACATTCCGATAACTATTCTAGCAGGAATCGTTAATGCTACGTTTAAAATCCCTAATGCTGCGATGTGATCCATCGTTAACCAACCAACGGATTCAACCATCGTTCCAGCGAGTGGTGCCATATTAAACCATGCAAAAAATGAAACGAAAAACGCAATCCACGTTAAGTGTAACGTCCGTGTTTGTGGATTTTTAAATTTAAATAAATCTTTACTTGTCATGAACATCCATCCCCCATCAAAAGGATATTTTTGAAAACACTGACTCATAAATGCTAGTTTTTCACTTATGAGTCAGATTTCACTTAAAATCTAAAGCTAAATTAAATTAACATTTTACTTCTGCACCACTACGAGAGTAGTAATACCAGTTAACCACTAAACTTACAACATAGTAAGCAATAAAGATGTAAAGTGCTAAATTAGCAGTTCCCGTTGTATCAATCGACCAACCGAAAATTTGTGGAATTAAGAACGCACCGTACGCTCCTATTGCTGAAGTCCAACCTAATACAGCCGCAGCTTCTTTTTGGTTGTCGAAAATAAAAGGAATCATTCTAAATGTTGATCCATTAGCAATACCTGTTGTTACAAACAAAATCATGAACATAATTAAAAATCCTGTAAAGTTTCCTGCGTTATAGAAGTATATAACTCCAAATGTTGCAGCGATCATTGCGATAATATCCCAAAATGTTACGATCGCTCCACCAAACTTATCTGAAATCCAACCTCCTAATGGTCGGATTAACGCACCAACTAATGGTCCTAAGAAAGCGAACTGTAGTGCATTTACTTCTGGAAATTCCGTTCTAATTAATAGTGGGAATGCGGCAGAGTATCCGATAAATGAACCGAAACACATCACGTAAAGCCAAGTCATGATCCACGTATGCTTCTTTTTCAAAATAACTGCTTGCTCTTTTACAGAAGCTTTCGTTCCCGGTAAGTTATCCATTCCAAAAATAGCAGCAATCACTGTCAATATAATCGGGATTACCCAAACGAACGCTGCATTTTGAACCCAAATGTGAGATCCATCCGGTAAAACTTGCGGGTTTCCAGCTACAGCTCCAAAAATACCTGCTGTGACTACTAGAGGTGCTAAAAATTGAACAGCACTTACCCCTAAGTTTCCAATACCAGCATTTAGCCCTAAAGCTGTTCCTTTTGCTTTCTTTGGATAGAAGAAAGAGATGTTTGACATCGATGAAGCAAAGTTACCACCACCGAGACCACAAAGCGCTGCTAATATTGCCATTGTCATAAATGATGTTTCAGGGTTTTGAACAGCGATACCAATCCCGATCGAAGGAATTAGTAACGATGCAGTACTAATGATTGTCCAGTTCTTTCCCCCGAAGATTGGTACAACAAATGTATAGAAAATGCGGAATGTTGCCCCTGTTAAACCTGGGAGTGCAGCTAATGTAAATAATTGCGAATTTGTAAAGTTGAAACCGATATCATTTAAGCTTGCTGCAGTCACCGACCAAATTTGCCATACTGCAAAAGCTAATAAAAGAGCTGGAATCGAGATCCATAAGTTTCTATTCGCATGCCTTTTTCCTTCGGACTCCCAAAACTGTTCGTTTTCGGGCTCCCATCTAGTAATTCTTGCCATGTTTATTCCTCCTAAATGTCTAGTTCCTTCATATTTAAATTACGTTCATAAGAAGCTACTTTCATGATAGTTGATGGGCTACCATGATCGATGTGAATAAAGTCACACGAGAGATGATGTTCATTAATTGTTCAAATTTTAGACTTAAAATGTATACAAATAGTTTTAAAATAAAAATGTATCAAAACCAAACCGTTATATTACTTTTCTATTTCTTTTGCAAATAAAGAGGGTGGGACAAAACAAAGTGTCAGACACCGCTAGACACCGAATATAGACATATGATAAATCTTTACGTCTATATTTAGTAGGATCCGCGTGGTGTCAGACACTTTTGTCCCACCCTCTTTATATATTACTGTTTTTTATATTCAACTTTACGCCATTGTAAATATGCAAATAATGCGATTCCAGCAGATACTAGGCTTATTACATTATAAGTTAAGAGAATTTCATAATCACGTCCAAGGAACGCCTCAACCGTCCACTGCAACATAACGACATTAATGACAATCGTCGCAATAATAATTGCCCAACACGTTTTTTTACCCATGACGATACTGCCTCCCTACTGCATACACAATACCGTTGTCTACTTCAATTTCAATTAATGGTAACTCACGTTGTGGCGGTCCAGCTGTTGGGTGACCACTATTAACATCAAAGTAACCAGCGTGACATGGACAAAGTAGAACATCTTGTTCTTTTTCATAGAAAACTGGGCACATAAGGTGAGTGCAGGCACTATTGTATGCTTTTAAATCACCATTAACTGTATGAACTAAAATCGCTGGATCTTTCTCTGTTGGATAATTAAAAACTACAGAATCTCCTTCAGGGAGATCGGTAAGTTTCGCAATTTCAACTCTTTCATAATCTTTCTCCACACCAAGCATCGCTTTTACAGAGAAAGGAATCGTTGCTACCCCTAGTGCTACAGATGTTCCAACTGCTGTTTTTAAAAACGCTCTACGGTTATATTTCAAATCGTCATCACGATTTACGTTATCTACTAAATTAATCATGTCAGCATTCGTATCTTTTTGATTACGACCTAATTTCTTTTTACAAGTCATGATTTACCCTCCATTCATTGATTTTTCTTAAAGCGAGGTATGCACCTCGCTTTAAGTGAGGAAGGGTTTTCCTCAGTAATTAGTCACTATAAACTCCGAAAAACTCAGGGACATATTGCCACTTATCTTGCTCTGTCGGTTTTTTACCTTCAATTAAATTCATTTGTGTTCTACGACGACGTAATGCTTGCATTTCATCAAAGTCAATGAAACGAATAGCATCACTCGGACATACAGACGCACACATTGGTGCAATATCATGTTGTGTTCTGTCATAACACATGTCACATTTGTACATTTTGTTTTCTTCAAAATCGAACTTCGGAATACCAAACGGACAACCGAATGTACAGTTTCTACAGCCAATACATTTTTCTTCCATCGCTGAAAGAACTACTCCGTCTTCGGTAATTTGAATCGCGTTTGCTGGACAAACTCGAGCACAAGCTGGATCTTTACATTGCATACAGAGCATTGGGTATGTTTGACGACTTTCAAAAAAGTCAACATACTCTACATAGTTCCGTTCTTTTGCATCATGCCCACCGCACTCACGACAAGCGGCTTGACATGAGCGGCATCCGATACAACGTTCAAATTCAAGATACATTATTTTATTCATTGTCGATTTCTCCTCCTGTCGTTTACGCTTTCTCTATTTTCACTGCACAAACTTTAATTTCTGGCATTCTTGACGTTGGATCAAGAGCTGGATTTGTTAATTGGTTAACAGATAGCTCTTTCCCCCAATGATAAGGAACGAATACGTGATCGTTTCGAATAGCCTTTGTTAAGCGAACATCTAACACCATCGAAGAACGAGGAGTTGTTAACTTAATCTTATCTCCATTAACTAAATTGTACTGACTCGCTAACTCTGGGTGAAGTTCCGCATATGGTAATGGGCATTGCTCCATCAAGAATTTCACTCTTCTCGTTTGTGTTCCTGAAAGGTAATGGAAAACAACTCGCCCCGTCGTTAACGTATGTGGATAATTAGCGCTTGGAACTTCCGCTGGCTCTTGCCAAGCAACTGTTGCTAAATTTGCTTTTCCGTTTGGTGTGTCAAACTTTTCTTTAAACATTGTTGGTGTTCCAGGGTGATCTTCAGATGGACAAGGCCAGAAAACACCGTCTTCTTTATCAATACGGTCGTACGTAATACCGTAGTAGTCTGCTTTTCCGCCTTTAGATGCTAAACGGAATTCCTCCCAAATTTGCGGTACATTCTCATATGGGAAAAAGCTTCCTTTACCCATACGCTCCGCAATAGCTTTCATAATTTCCCAATCTGTTTTAGACTCACCGATTGGATCCTTTACTTTACGGATGCGAATGACGCGCCCCTCTAGGTTTGTTGTTGTTCCTTCATCTTCAGCCCAAGTCGTTGCTGGTAAAATAACATCTGCAAATTCTGCTGTTTCTGACATGAAGAAATCACTAACAACCATAAAATCTAATTTTCTAAAGCTATCCCAAACATATTCTGTATTAGGTGCAGAAACTGCTGGGTTACTACACATAACGTGCATCGCACGGATATTTCCGTTTTGAATTTCATCAAACATTTCGAAAGCAGAAACTCCTGCTTTTGGCATTTCTTCTGGTTGAATTCCCCAAACACCAGCTACATATTTGACATGTTCTGGGTCTGCAATTTTACGGTAACCAGGTAGTGCATCTGCTTTTTGACCGTGCTCACGTCCACCTTGGCCGTTGCCTTGACCTGTTACAGTAGAAACACCTGATGCAAATTTACCAATTTGACCTCGAAGCAGTGCCATTGAAGTATACGTACATACGTTATCTACACCTTTTCTTTGCTGCTCAATTCCACGGCAGAACATAACGACAGAACGTGGTGATTTCCCGTAAATAGTAGCTGCCTTCTCAATTTTTTCTACAGATACACCGGTAAGTTGTGACGTATATTCAGGAGTAAAAGTTTTTACTAATTCTTTTAACTCATCATAATTGTTACAACGTTCATTTACGTATTCCTCATCAACGTAGCCATCACGGATGATAATGTGTAACATTCCGTTTGCAAGTGCAGAGTCTGTACCAGATTTCAAATCTAAGTGAACATCAGCTAAACGTGCAATTTGAGTTTCACGAGGATCAGCAACGATCATTTTCGCTCCTTTGTCACGAGCTTTCCATAACCATTGAATAGAAGTTGGAAGACATTCTGCTGCATTCCATCCTGAGATAAAGAAGCAATCCGTATGTTCTAACTCCGTCCAAGGTAATGTTGATCCACGGTCAGTTCCAAGGGTCTTCATAAATCCACCTGCTGCTGAACTCATACAAAAACGACCGTTATAGTCAACAAAGCGTGTACCTAACCCAACACGTGCATACTTTCCTACGAGATAACACTTTTCGTTTGTCATTGATACGCCACCGTATACCGATAGTGCATCTTTACCATGCTTTGATTGTAATTCTTTAAAGTTCTTTTCAATTAAATCAAGCGCTTCATCCCAAGAAGCTTTTACAAACTGACCATTTTTCTTAATTAAAGGTGTTGTAATTCTTTCTTCATGATCAACTGTTTGATAAGCGGTAACGCCTTTAGGACACATTTTCCCTAACGTAACCGGCCAATCATAGCGAGGTTCTACCCCAACAACTTTCCCTGTTTTTTCATTTAATCTTATATGCATTCCACACTGCATTCCACAATAACAGCAGTGAGTCGTAATTAATTTTTCACCTTCGCGATGAAGATTTTTAACGCCTTCTTTAGCTAAAAACTGTGTCATTATATATCCTCCTCTACTTAGAAAAGCGTAAATACCAATCTAATAAGTAACTGCAATCATCTTTACACTTTTCTTGTTTCCATTGTTTTTACTTCTCTTCTTTGTTATAAAACTCATCTGACCTTTTTCTACCGAAGCCAGGAATATGAATGCCATTATTTGTTTGAACAGGTCCGTATGGGTTACCTTTGACTGATCCTAAGTTTAGTTGGCTCATTGCACGAATTCTTCTGCGGCAGCTTGGACAATAGTCTGCTAAATACGAGCCGTCCTCTAGTTGTAAGTCAAATTGTTGTTCATGTAGTATTGCTTTTACATCTGAAATTTGGTCATCACTACTATATTTCGTTCCACATTTTTTACATGACCGCGTATCAACCATATGTTCCTCCTGATAATTCATTGGAACCCCTATTGCAAGTGGTCGAATTGGTAGATGGAACAACTTTCCAAACGGGAAGTAAATTAAAAATAAAACGACTGTAATTTGATGAATTAATGCTAATTCAGGGTGAATAAATCCACCTAAAAACTTATATGAAACTGTTAAAAATAATCCAGTAACCGTTACTGCTAATAGGATGTAAAGTGGTAATACATCAAACTCTGCTCTTTCAGTCACTTTTAAATCGTTATTGTGTAATCTTCTTACTAGGGCCATGATCACTCCAACTAAAACCATGAGTGCTGTAATATTTAAAATGTTATACATGATTGCAGCAAAGAAACCATTGGCATGCATTGAAATCATCGGTATGTTAAATACCATAATTTGATACGTTGTTGCATCAATTAATCTAAAGTGGACCCACCCAAATACTAAACCGAAAGTAAAAGCAAAAGATCCGATACAGCCCCAAGCAATTAACCAGTGCTGTATACCTCGATAAATTCCTCGTTTAAAGATAAACTTCTGTAAAAAAATATTTTCTATTAATGTTATAACGATTGATTTCACATTTCTTTTTGAACGATTACCTGATTTTAAGTTTTGAATACTCGTTTTTACTAACTGTTTCGTTGCTGGCCTTACTAACCATGCAGCCACCCTTACAATTAAACCGATAACAAAAACAAAAGAGGCAATCATATATCCTGCTAGCATTAAGTCAATTTTTGCAAATTGTCCTGTTCCGATCCACATCGTGAATACTAGGAAAATTGTTGCAAAGAATGCATACATACTAGTTTTAGAATAAAAGGATTTTTCAAAGCTTTTGATGTTAAATTTCGTATCTTCAACTGTTTCAACATTGCTAGTTGAATACGCTCTTTCAAGATTATTCATCTGTATATCACTCCTTTAGAAGTAATGCACATTAAACAACTATAGGCCTTTTAGCTGCGTGAAGTGCTTCACTGTTTTGTTAACTTAATTGTAGAAGAGTTACCTCTGCCCCACTGTGCAAATTCTCACACGTGGAGTGTGCATTTTCTCACACCAACAGCTTGTTTATTGTTCATAGATAATAAAAGTACGTTCAAAGCATTGCTATATCAACACATCTTTATCACAATAAAGAGAAGAGCGTTCACAAAACAGTCACATTTTTGAACAAAAACCCCTTTGACATTTATTATTTTTATTGGAAGCAAATAATCTTTTAATCTTTATTTCTCTACTATATATTTAAGAGAGGGGTAAAATCACTGTGATTTTACTTATTATTAGAATGCATTTATTATCAGGGACTTAAGTGAGGCGATTTCAAACTTAGTTTGTAGATGATCAACAGTATGACGATAATTTAGAGGACATGGAACTGCGGAGTATGAGGGGAGTGCGCCGTAATTCGCACTCGCTCGGTAGTATGCATTTATGGGGAGAGTGTGCTGTAGTTAGGTTCCTTATAGGGTCGGGCGCGCGAGAAGGTCTCGCGTTCCCTTTTGGTGAGTGTGGCGCTTCGTTCGGGCACGGGAGAAGGTCTTGCGTTACCTTTTGTGTGATGTGACACTTTGTTCGGGCACGGGAGAATGTCTCGCGTTCCCTTTTAGTTGATGTGACGCTTCGTTCGGGCACGGGAGAAGGTCTCGCGTTCCCTTTTGGGTGAAGTGACACTTTGTTCGGGCGCGCGAGAAGGTCTCGCGTTCCCTTTTGGGTGAAGTGACGCTTGTTCGGGCACGGGAGAATGTCTCGCGTTCCCTTTTGGGTGAAGTGACGCTTGTTCGGGCACGGGAGGCTATGCAGTAGAAATGCGCCCTTTCTAACACTGGATTTCTCTTCTCTTGTTCTGAACTCAGAAGAGAAATCATTCTGGCGTTTTGGTTACTCTTCTCACGTTTTGAACTCAGAAGAGTAATCATTCAAGCATTTGGATTACTCTTCTCTGGTTTTGAGTCGAGGAGAGTAATCATTTGGCGTCACCCTAGACCATACAATGGAATTGACGAGCGCGTTTAACAGATACTGGAATTCACACTCGCTTGTCACTGGTTTTGACCGCGAGTTTAACAGATACTGGAATTCACACTCGCTTATCACTGATTTTGACCAGCGCGTTTAACATATACTGGAATTCACACTCGCTTATCACTGGTTTTGGTCGGTGTGATTTACAAATACTGGAATTCGAACGCGTCATACGTGGTTTTATATATATGTATTTTACAGATGATGTAATTCCGTTGCATCAACCCACGCTCTACTGCACACTCCCCCCCCATACTATGTCATAACCTCTCTAGCACCTTCTTAATTTTCCCCCTTTAACTACTCGGTGATTAATCATTAGTAAACAAAAAAGAGTACGAAATAACCATTCGCACTCCTTTCAATATATTTTTTAAAATGTTCTCAAGTTGACTACTTAAATGCTAAAAAACTATTCTAAATTTGCCTTTGCACATGCCTCTTTTATACTTTTAGGAATATAGGCACAATATGGATCGCTCTCCAAATAATCCCCAGTTAAAGCAAACGCTCTAGCTCGTGATCCTCCACAAAGTTCTTTAAATTCGCATTCACCACATTTTCCTTTTAATAGGCTTTTATTTCGCAATTCCTTTAATACTGGACTTTCACGATATATTTCTGGAAGCGGTGTTTCACGAACATTGCCACATTTAACTGGTAAAAAACCACTTGGATAAACGTCACCAATATGACTAATGAATATGAAGCCATCACCGTCGTTTACTCCTTTTGGAGCTCTTCCTAATGTATCCAGACGCTTATTTCCCTCTACATTCCCTAAATTAAGCCTCTTCTTTTCTTGGAGAGCAACTCGGCGATAATGGGGTGCTTCAGTTGCTTTTACGTCATAAGGCATCTCTTGCTGCATTTTAAATAACCACTTCATCACATCTTCATGTTCTTCAGCAGTAATCATATCTTTTTCCATTCCTCTACCTGTTGGAATTAAGAAAAAGACACTCCACAATACAGCGTTCATTTCTTTTACTTTCTCTGCCATTGCTGGTAAATCATCTATATTATATTTTGATACGGTTGTATTAATTTGTATAGGAATATCTAATTCCTTCAAATAGTCAATACCTTTCATCGTTAAATCGAATGAGCCACGAGTACCTCTAAAATGGTCGTGAATATCTGCTGTAGAGCCATCTAAACTAAATGCCCAACGTGACAAGCCGACTTCTTTTGCTTGGTCGATTGCTTTTTTCGTTACTTTCGGTGTGGCACTCGGTGTCATAGAAACGGGCAATTTTTTTTCTTCTATCGCATATTTAGCCAATTCATACAAATCCGGCCTCATTAACGGATCTCCACCAGTAAAAACAAATAACGGGTTGTCCATTGTTGCAATTTCATCTATTAATTTTTTTCCTTCCTCAAAAGACAACTGTCTAGGATCAGCTTGATATTGTGCTTCCGCTCGACAGTGCAAACACTTTAGGGCGCATGCTCTTGTTACTTCCCAAATTACAATGAACGGATTTTCATCATAATTTCTTGGTTTCATTGATAAGAATGGGCGATTCATAAAATCTCCTCCGTTCTATAATATGACTTCATCATATGCTACATCGCCTTCATCCACAGTGAGATAAATCACAGCGCAATATAACTACATAAATTTGTAACAAGTCATAAGAAGAGTGCAGGCGCAAGATATAGACAGTTTTACGAATTTTCACACTTTCATATTTTAAGAAAAGGTGAGTAACCCTCTAAGTAAATTAATCACTTAAAAGTTCACTCACCTTCGATTTTATACCGTTTGTACATTTACAGCTTTTTGATCAGCCATCAAGTGGAAAAACTTATCCCATGTTTCATTAACAAGTTCTTCGATTTGATCTTTTGTTGCATTATCGATATGAATTCCACCTGTAATAACTGTTGTTTTTTGAAATGTATTACACCAAACTTTTGCCAAATCTATAAATAAACCTTCTTCTTTATGATGCGGAAACCCGTAACTTACAACATTCACTTCATTTTCTTCATAAGTGGCTATAACTACAGCACCAATATGTGGCTTCGTCCCACCTGACACAACAATTAAATTATCACTACCTACTCGTTTTAGTTCACAAGTGATCAATGTTCCCCCCCCTTTAAACAAGTGGATTTGAATTCATATTAACAAAAACAAATCACAAAAAATGTGAAGCACATCACAGTGAACTTATATACGAACTAAAAGTTTAAAAAAGACAAAATATAGACAAAATTTAATATTACCATTGTGCGAAATTTTTCATATGAAATAACACCATTTTTATGTTATTTTATATAATAATTATACTTTTAAAGACGTATACAATATTATTGCACTTTTAAGGGAGCTGAGTGTACATGTCTAACACTAGTTTTATTAATAATATACCAATCTTTTCAGCACTACCAACTGAACTAAGAAAACAATTGGCTGACATCATTCAAACGATTAAAACGACAAAAGGGGAAGTAATCTTTCGTGAATACGACCCAAGTGAAGCTATTTACTTTGTTAATGAGGGAAAAGTTAAAATTAGTAAAAGCACTCCAGAAGGAAAGGAAATTGTTTTAAGCATTCGAAAACAAGGAGAAATGTTTGCCGAAGTTGCTCTTTTCGGAAAAAAAGGAAGTACATATCCAGCTACTGCGACTTGTATTGAAAGTGGAAATGTTTCCTTTATAAAAAACGAAGATCTAGAAGCGTTTTTATTACAGCACCCTCAATTATCAATTTCAATGTTTAGAACATTATCAGAAAGATTGATTATATCACAAGCAACACTTAGAGACGTTGCTTTATACGGGAAGTTTGGAGCCTTGGCAGCAACTTTAATCCGTTTAGCTGAAGAATACGGAACTGCTACTGATGAAGGAATTACCATTAAATTAAAACTTACTCACGAAGATTTAGGAAGTTTTTTTGGGGCAACGAGAGAAAGTGTAACAAGACTTATGAATCAATTGAAACAACAAAGAATTGTAACTAAAAAACAAGGGTATTTGATCATTCATGACATGGAATTGCTTAAGGAGTATAAAAACTAATTCAACTCTCTCTACAAAATTTTATCGTTAAGTGAGTGAATTTCATAATTACCTTAATTGAGCAATATCAAACGATATGTAATTGCGAGCGGGTTAACGCAACTACATATCGTTTCTTATGGCGATAATATTGAATGATGAAATTCATTAAAGTAAAAAAAACTATCAAAAATTAGTTTTTGATAGTTTTAATACTTTATGTCCATAAGTTTTGGGGGTCAAATGAACAAAAAAGAAATGATTTCATGCATTTACATGTTATTTGGTTTTGGGCACTAAATAACATTGTTATTTGGCAATATTTGATTGTTTCCATTCTTTTTCTATCTACTTATTTTCTTTGTTATGTCGGTTTAATAAAGATGTAAGGCTATATCTATTTTATATTTTGGGCGAACATAAAGTAGATATTAACGCTTGCATTACCCTTTGTTAAACTTAATTTCATTTTAGCCATTGTTTGAATGTGTTTCTGTGACTAACATCACAAATGCCCGTTTTAAATTTATGAATACTTTGTGAACTGAGTCAATTTGATCATTACCTAAAATATCGCCATATCAAACGATATATAATTGCGAGCGATTTAATGCAACTACATATCGTTTCTTAATGGCGATAATACTGAATGATAAATTCATTAAACTACAATATCAATTACTCATTAATGCTACGAGAATTGCTTTTTGAACGTGTAAACGATTTTCAGCTTGATCGAAAATATATGAATGAGATCCATCGATGATATCCGCTGTGACTTCTTCCTCTCGGTGAGCCGGTAAACAGTGAAGAAATATATAATCGTCTTTCGCATGTTGAACTAAACGATTATTCACTTGGAAAGGCTTAAAGATTTCTAAACGATCGTTTGTTTCTTCTTCGTAGCCCATACTCGTCCATACGTCTGTGTAAATAACGTCAGCCCCATTCATTGCTTCTACAGGATCATTTGTTAATTGGAATGTCGCTTTCGTTTCTTGACATATTGATTCAACCTCATTTATGATCCACGGTTTCGGTTCATAGCCTTTTGGTGTAGCGATTGCAACATCCATACCAACTTTCGCACAAGCTATAAGTAATGAATGAGCGACATTATTGCCATCGCCAACATACACCGTCTTTATTCCTTTAAAGGTTCCTTTCGCCTCATAAATCGTCATAATATCCGCTAACGCTTGACATGGATGAAAATCATCTGTTAGTGCATTCACTACAGGAACCGTCGAATGTTTAGCTAACTCCTCGATAATTTCATGACCGTGCGTTCGAATCATAATCCCATCAACATATCTTGATAATACTTGAGCAGTATCTGAAATCGGCTCTCCTCTTCCTAGCTGAGAGTCTTTAGAGCTTAAAAATAAAGCCGAACCTCCTAATTGACTCATTCCTACTTCAAAAGAAACTCTTGTTCTTGTTGACGATTTTTCAAATATCATTGCTAACGTTTTTCCTGCTAAGAAGGGGTGAGGAACCCCTTCTTTTTGATACTTCTTTAAAACAAGAGAAAAATCTAACAACTCATTTATTTGTTCAGGTGAATAGTCTAATAGAGTAAGAAAATTCATTCCTTGATATTTTTGTACATTTAATCCTGATTGTGATACAGATGATACCGTCAAAAATCTCACTTCCTTTTGCGTTTAGTTAATTCGTTTGCTTCAAGCTAGTTTTGTATTTTTCATAGTTATCGAGCCAATCATCGATACACCTAAGATTACTTTCGACTGTATTTAAACTTTTTACGATCTGAGCGAACGTAGATAGTTCCGTAATGACTGGTTTACGGTTCTTTAATGCTTCTTTCCTTTTCCACTTTGACTCTGAATCGTTACAAATATTTAAGTAACAAACCCCATTATCGTCTTCTAACCAACCTTGAAAAGAAACTGTATCGGACTCGACTACTTCATACTGCAAATCGATTAATTTTTCTTTTAACGTAGTAAATAATTCCATTTCCGTTTCATCTACTTCACAATAAATACTACCTTTTTTCTTAAATAACTCTGGAATATCACGCTCTCCCCAAACGAAAGCCTTATAAAACGCTTCATCAATATTGTCACTAATTGAAATCAACTCACCTGTTGACTTCATTTCTGCCTCTAGCTTCGGGTCGAGATCTGGCAATTTAGAATGTGAAAACACAGGGGCTTTTACTGTGAAATACGATGGCTCAACTTGATAACCAACAGTCTCAACAATATCTTTCAGTTTTTCCCCTAAAAGAAGTTTCGTTGTTAAAGCAATCATATTCATTCCTGTAACTTTACTAAGGATCGGGACCGTTCTAGAAGCACGTGGATTTACCTCAAGTACAAACACTTCTTCTTTATATAAAACAAACTGAATATTAAAGACGCCTTTAAAATCCATACCTTTGGCTATTCGTTTCGTATATTCAACAATTGTTTCTTTATGAGAATTTTTAATATTGATTGGTGGTATAACAGAAAGGCTATCTCCGGAATGAACTCCCGCCTTCTCAATGTGTTCAAACATTCCTGGAATAACCACGTCTTCGCCATCTGTTAAAGCATCCACTTCTAACTCTGTACCCGGGTAGTAGGCATCTAGTAAAATCGGAAACTTCACTTGATTAAATCCATTATTCATATATTCAATCATTTCTTCACGATTATAGAAAGTCATCATTCCTTGACCACCGATGACGTAAGAAGGTCTGATTAATACCGGATAGCCAATTTCATCAGCCATATTCAGTAAACCAATCTCATCATAAGCAGTAACTCCTGGGATGTGAGGGACATTTACTTGATTCATAAACTGGTAAAAAAGATCTCGGTCTTCAAGCTTATCAATCGTATGATGATTCGTTCCTAGTAAAGGGACACCTGCTTCTTCTAAGCTTTTCACTAATGAAATCGCCGTTTGACCGCCAAGTTGAACGATGACCCCTTCTGGTTTTTCTAGTTCAATAATGTTTAAGACATCTTCAGTTGTAATCGGTTCGAAATAAA
Organism: Anaerobacillus arseniciselenatis; assembly: GCF_001865995.1. GTDB lineage: Bacteria > Bacillota > Bacilli > Bacillales > Anaerobacillaceae > Anaerobacillus > Anaerobacillus arseniciselenatis. The sequence goes on from NZ_MLQQ01000040.1 coordinate 92,668, forward strand.
GTCGATCAGCAATCTCATAATCTGTACTAACAGTCTCTGGGTTATTATTAATTAAAATAGCTTCATAGTTTTCATTTTTTAATGCTAGAACGCCGTGAACTGAACAATAATCAAATTCTATTCCTTGACCGATTCGAATTGGCCCCGAACCGATAATAACCACTTTTTTCTTATTACTTTCTGTATCAACGTCTTGTTCGCCACTCCAGCTAGAATAGTAATAAGCAGTTTTCGCTACAAATTCAGCTGCACAAGTGTCAACCATCTTAAATGACGGCACAATATCAAACTCATGACGTTTGTTACGGATATCATCTAATGTTACTTTCCAAACACTCGCTAACCATTCATCAGAAAATCCGTTAACTTTCAGGTTTTCAAGTTTTTTCTTTGATACAGTGGTCAGTGAAAGTTGTTTCACTTCATTTTCAATTTCAATTAAAGACTTCCAACTTTTTAAATAGAAATAGTTAATTTTTGTTGCTTCATGTATTTCTTCGGTTGTTACGTTACGACGCAGCAATTCTAAAATAGCAAAAAAACGGAGGTCATCAGCTTCAGTGACACTTTCCCAAAGTTGTTGTAACGTAAACTTTTTTACTCTCTCCATCTCAAGCCCTAAAATACCTTTAATATCTAAAGAACGGACCGCCTTTTGAAATGCCGATTCTAAATTTCTTTCGATCGCCATCACTTCTCCAGTTGCTTTCATCTGCGTCCCAAGCTTTCGATTGGCTTGAGGAAATTTATCGAATGGCCAACGTGGAAACTTCACGACACAATAATCTAAAGAAGGTTCAAAGCTGGCATACGTATGCTGTGTTACTGGATTTTGTAACTCATGTAAATGGTAGCCAAGGCTCAATTTAGCCGCAATTCGTGCAATCGGATACCCTGTAGCTTTCGAAGCTAGTGCACTTGATCTACTTACACGAGGGTTTACTTCAATCAAATAATAATCTTTACTATACGGATCAAGAGCAAACTGTATATTACATCCTCCTACAATACCTAACGCTCTAATAATCTTCACTGAAACAGAGCGTAACATCTGATATTCTACGTCTGTTAACGTTTGAGAAGGTGCGACGACAATCGAATCACCTGTATGAATACCAACCGGATCAATGTTTTCCATATTACAAACAGTTATACACGTATCGTTTGCGTCTCGCATTACTTCATATTCAATTTCTTTAAAACCAGCGATACTTTTTTCGATTAAACACTGGTTAATCGGACTAGCATTTAAGCCACCTTTAACAATGTTTTTAAGGGATTGTTCATCATGAACAATTCCTCCTCCTGCTCCTCCTAATGTATAAGCAGGGCGAATAATAATAGGAAACCCGACCTTTTTTGCAAAATTTAGCGCGGCATCAACCGTTTCAACAATTTCACTTTCTGGAACCGGCTCACCTAATTCATGCATTAGTGTTCGAAACTCCTCACGATCTTCACCTTTCTTAATCGATTCAATCGGAGTTCCAAGTAGTGGGACTCCATACTTTTCAATAATCCCTTGTTCGTGAAGTGCTAATGCTAAATTTAGGCCTGTTTGCCCACCTAAAGTTGCTAAAATTCCATCAGGCGACTCTTTTTGAATAATTTTTTCAACACTTTCTACTGTTAATGGTTCAAAATAAACGACATCAGCACATGCCTTGTCAGTCATCACCGTTGCAGGATTATTATTGATGAGGATTACTTGACACCCTTCCTCCTTTAAAGCGAGACAAGCTTGAGTTCCTGCATAATCAAACTCAGCAGCTTGCCCGATCACGATTGGGCCTGAGCCAATTACTAATATTTTTTTTATATCATCACGTTTAGGCATAAATTTTCTCGCTCCTCTTGCTACTCATATCAGTTAAAAAGCAGTGAAATATCTCTTCTGAATCAGATGGACCAGGATGGGCCTCTGGATGAAATTGTACAGAAGTGATTGGATATTGCTGATGTGATATTCCTTCAACTGATCGATCATTTATATTAATATAGCGTGGTGAAAACCCTGTTTCCTCTAAGCTATCTTCCGTTACTACATAACTGTGATTTTGCGATGTCATATACACTTTTTTCGTTAATAAATCTTGAACTGGCTGATTAGCTCCTCGGTGTCCAAAGCGGAGCTTTTCAGTGTCGCCACCGAAGGCAAGTGCCAATAATTGATGACCTAAACAAATTCCCATCGTCGGGTACGTGCTCGCTAACTTTTTAATCGTGCCTAGTAAATGTACTAGCTTTTTCGGATTACCTGGGCCGTTAGATAAAAATACTCCATCTGGTTTTAAGTTTGCAATCGTACCTTCGTCTGTATTAAATGGAACAACTGTTACTTTACAACCTAGCGTTAAAAGCGACGATAAAATCGATTTTTTATAACCAAAATCAACCATTACTACGTGATAATCGCCGTCACCAAACGTCTCAATTTTAGTAGTTGATACTTCCTCAACAAGATTTCTCGTACCTATCATAGGTTTATTTGAAAAGTCTACGGTATCAATGTTGGTAGTGATAATAGCCCCCATATCACCTAACTCTCGAATTCGTTTTACAACGGCTCTCGTATCAACGCCTAAAAGAATAGGTAGTGAAGTTTTTTCTGCATATTCCTTTAAAGATTCTATCGCTTCATAATGGTAACCTTCGTTTCTACAACCTTGCATAATTAAAGCTGAAGCTTGAGGAGCAATACTCTCTTGATCAATACCGTTGATCCCGTAATTACCTATTAACGGATATGTGAAAACGACAATTTGCCCTTTAAACGAAGGATCTGTCATTACCTCTTCATAACCTGTCATCCCTGTGAAAAAGACAACTTCACCGTAAACTTCCTTGTCGTTACCTAATAACTCCCCTTCAAAAAACTCACCCGTCGATAAAACTATATAACCTTTCACATATATTCCTCCTTATAAAAAGCGTAACGTACTGTAATCACCCGTTTTTACCAAAATTCCAAGTTGAATAATAATTATTTATATTGAATTTTTATTCAACAGTCACTAAAAAAATTTAAATTACTTTAATGAATTTCATAATTCATGATTCTCGCCACTAAGATCAATATATAGTTGCGTCAAAACCATTCGCAAACTATATATTGCATGATGGGGCTCATTTTTGGTAATTATGGAATTTTCACTCACTTAACTCTGCTGTAATCATTGTCATTGCCTGATCTAACTCATCATATGTCACAGTTAGCGGTGGTAAAAGTCTTATAACATTAGGTCCCGCATTTAAAACTAATAAACCTTTATCCCTTAATGAGGATATGACTAAACTAACATCTTGGTGACACTCAATTCCAACCATTAAACCTTTACCTCTAATTTGTTTTACAGCTTTACAATCACTTAAAACGTTCTTTATACTATTAAAGAAATAATTACTTTTTTCTTCTATTTCTTTTAAAAAACTTTCTTGAAAAACCGTTTGAATGGTTGAATAGGCAGCCGCCATTGCTACAGGGTTCCCTCCAAATGTAGAACCGTGACTTCCCGGTCCAAAAGCATCAATAAGAGATTTTTTACCGATGAGCCCACCTACAGGAAAGCCATTCCCTAACCCTTTGGCAACCGTTATAATATCTGGTGATAAATGATAATGCTGGTAGCCAAATGCCTTCCCTGTTCTACCAATCCCAGTCTGCACTTCATCTACTACGACTAGACAGTTATACTTATCTTTTAACTGATTAATAGTTGCAATAAATTGTTCAGTCGCTTCATGAACGCCACCTTCTCCTTGAATTACTTCAAGAAAGATCGCTGCTACATCATCATCCATAGTACTTGTTAACGCTTCTGAATCATTATATGGAAGATAAGTAAATCCTTGTAGTAAAGGTTCAAAACCTTTGTGAATTTTCTCTTGTCCTGTTGCTGAAAGGCTTCCCATCGTTCTACCGTGGAACGACTGCAAAAAAGTAATAATCTTCTTTTTCCCTGTCGCCTTTCTAACTAGTTTAATAGCTGCTTCGTTTGCTTCAGCCCCACTATTACAGAAAAATACAGCATCTCCACTAGAGTTGGAAACTAAAAGATTCGCTACTTCTTCTTGCCCTTCAATATGAAAAAGGTTCGAAACGTGACTCACTTTATTTAATTGATTGATTATCGCTTCATTCACAGTAGGATGACAATGTCCTAAGTTACAAACGGCAATTCCTGCGACAAAATCTAAATACTTTTTTCCATCGTCATCAACAATCGTAGTTCCGTATGCTTCCTTCACCTTCACAGGCCATTTATTATAGGTCGGGAATAAACAACTCAAGATAACACCTTCTTTTTTCTATTTTGAGTTTTGAGTTTTGATTGATTCTAGTATTGCTACGAAGCAAAACACATCGCAAACTCATCACTCATAACTCAATACTGCTTCTTTTGTTTTTACAATTTTCGTTCCGACAAGTTCGCCATTGCACATTAAGTTATCAGCTTTACCATTTATAATAAAAACCTCTTCAATATTTCCTTGGAGGCATTTGATAGCACCCTTTACTTTAGGGATCATCCCTCCATAAATTGTGCCGTCATCAATCATTTCTTCAATTTCTGAAACTGAAACTACTTTTTGTAGTTCATTACCTTTCATAATCCCATCAACATCGGTAACGAAAACCATTTTTTGGGCAGAGAGGCTATCAGCAATGGCTGCCGCTGCTGTATCAGCATTAATATTAAAATGTGTTCCTTCATCACCTAACCCTACTGGAGCAATTACAGGAACGACGTTAATTGATAAAAGTTTCTCCAAGAAATGATCGTCAACTCCAATCACTTCTCCAACAAAACCTAGTTCTTCTTGATTTATTGCTACTGATTTCAATAAAGCTCCATCACAGCCACTTAACCCTAAGCTTGTCACTCCTGCTAACTGAAGTTTTGTAACTAGAAACTTGTTCACTTTACCAGTTAACACCATCTCAACCACTTCTAAAACTTCCGACGTTGTTTTCCGTAATCCATTAACAAACTCACTTTCAACTTCTAACTTTTCTAATAGTGCATTTATTTCAGGCCCACCACCATGTACGATGACCGGTGTCATGGTTTGTTCTTTTAATTGTTTCATACTTAAAAAAAATTGATCGGAGAGCTGTTGTAATGTACTCCCTCCACATTTCACAACAATGACATCATTCATTAATACTCCCCCTAAAATTAAGTTCTGTAGCCAGCGTTTATTCTTACGTAGTCATAAGTTAAATCACAGCCCCATGCTTTACCAAAACCCTCTCCTACTTTTAGGTCGACTGAAATGACGATATTTTCAGTTGTTAAATACTGTGTTGCTTCTTCTTCAGAAAATGGGAGTGGCATACTATCTTGTAATGTTTGAATTTCACCAATAGAAATATCAATCGTTTCCGGATTGATATCTGCCCCACTGTAACCAATTGCACAAATAATGCGCCCCCAATTTGCATCAGTACCGTAAATCGCTGATTTGACAAGATCTGAACCGACAATCGCCTTTGCTACTTTGCCCGCCTCTTCGTCATTTTTTGCACCACTCACTTGAACTTCAATGAGCTTTGTCGCCCCTTCACCATCTCGAGCTATTTTCTTAGCTAAATGCTCACATGTCATTTTTAAACCAAGAACAAAGTGCTCCCAATCAGGATGATCTTTTGTTAATGATTGATTGTTTGCTAATCCACTTGCCATTGTTACGACCGTATCATTTGTTGACGTATCTCCATCAACGGTAATACGATTAAAGGTTTCATCAACCACTTCACTTAAAGCTACTTGCAGCCAATCCGGTTCAATATTTGCATCTGTCGTAATGTACGCTAGCATCGTTGCCATATTAGGATCGATCATTCCTGAACCTTTGGCAGCTCCACCAAACGTTACCGTTTTTCCATCAATTGTTGTTCGAAAACAAGCTCTTTTGTTAATTGTGTCTGTCGTTAAAATCGCTTCATTAAACCGTTCTGCTGAATCAAACTTCACTTGTGTGAGTGCTTTTATTTTTTTTATTCCATTTATAATTTTATCTATTTGTAAAAATTCACCAATGACCCCCGTTGATGAAACTGCTACATAATGCTCTGGGATCTTAAATACATCTGCTGTTGAACTACGCATTGAATATGCATCTTCAATTCCCTTTATTCCAGTACACGCATTGGCGTTTCCACTATTAACGATAATTGCTTGTAATTTTCCTTCTTTTGCAATACTTTCTTTCGTCACTTTTAGTGGAGCGGCTTGAACTTTATTTAACGTATAAACGGCTGCACTACTTGCAGGAACCTCACAATAAATAACTCCTAAATCTAACCTATATCTTTTCACACCGGTGTGTATTCCCGCTGCACAAAAACCTTTCGGTGTAATAATACTTCCTGCTTCCACAGGTGTTACAGATAAATGCTTTGTTGCTGTATCCATGAAATTCACCTCTTGTTTTTCTTTAACGTTTATGGAAAAAGCGGTGGCCCATTGAGTCCTGACGCTTCATCAATTCCTAACATCACATTTAAATTTTGGATCGCTTGCCCTGCGGCCCCTTTTACTAGATTGTCTATGACTGCTACAACTGTAATCCACCCTGTTCGCTCATCATACGTAACACCAATATCACAGAAGTTAGAACCGTAAACTTCCTTCGTCGCCGGATACTCACCTTGTTTACGAATTCGAACAAATGGCTCTTTTTCATAAAATTGTTGATATAATTCTACAAGTAATTTCTGTGACGTCTTTTCCAGCGGCTTACAATAAATCGTCGCCATAATTCCTCGTGTCATCGGTACTAAGTGTGTATTAAATTTTATTGGTTGCAATTGTGGACATACAGTTTTTAATCCTTGCTCAATTTCCGGTATGTGTTGATGTTCGTTCACTTTATAAATACGAAAGTTTTCATTTACCTCACAAAAATTAATTCCTAAACTAGCTTTTCTTCCTGCTCCCGATGCACCGGATTTAGCATCAATAACGATTGACCCAGAATCAATATTGATATTTTTTAACAGAGGGGATAATCCTAATATAGTTGCTGTAGGATAACACCCTGGGTTAGCGATGAGCTTAGCTTCCTTCACTTGTTCCCGATTAAGCTCAGTTAACCCATAAACTGCTTTTTGTAAAACTTCTTTTGGTGCAGCCTTTTGCTTATACCAAGTTTCATAAACTTCAGGGTTTTTAAAGCGGAAATCCCCAGATAAGTCAATGACTTTTACCCCATTTTCAACAAAGCCTGGCGTAAGGTCTTTAGAAATCCCTGAAGGTGTAGCCATAAAAACAATATCTGCATCCTCTGAAATTTTTAAACTATTAATCTCTTGTAAAGGTAAGGAAGTGATTTGATTTAACTGCGGATAACTTTCACTAATTTCCACACCTACTTGTGATGATGAATGAACAGTATAGTCTTTAATATATGGATGTTGATGCAGAAAACGGATTAATTCTGCTCCACTATAACCAGTTGCCCCAATAATCGCTGCTTTCATTTAGATCCCTCATTTTTTAAAGATTTAAATCGCACAATTGAATGTTGTTTTTTATTATAATGTTGAATAAAAATAAAATCAACTGTATTTTTATATTTTTCTTAATTTTCACTTCAAATCTTATTCACATTGCAAATAAACGGTTACATTCTTTTTGGATAATTTATGAATATACAAGTTATAAATTTTTATACAACTTTATACATGTCAAACCTTCATGACGGAAATGCCACTATCTAATATGGAAAAAGCGGGTGCTTTCCCTCACTTTACCTTGACCTTCTGACGAATCTCAGACGTTCGTTCGCAAAAGCACCCGCCTTTTTTCATAAAAAAACGACATCATGATGTACTCGTTCTATTAAGTTGTAAATTTGATATTTTTCCAACTTTCCAACTAACCAACAAACCAACTATCCAACTCAAAAAAAAGAAGCTACCATTACGGTAACTTCTTAAATGTGGATGTTTTATTTTGCGCTTTTCTAATTAGCCTCCACTTACAGGTGGGACTAGGGCTACTATGTCATTAGTTTTTACGACGTCTGTATCGTCTACATATTCTTCGTTAACAGCGATCATAGCACGGTCAACAGGTAGCGCCGGAAATTTATCTTTTAAGTATTCCTTCACTTCATTTACTGTTAATTCTGCTTTTTCAATCGTAAGCTCTCTTGAGCCTACGATTTCCTCTAACTCTGCAAAAAATAATACTTTAATCATGATAGATGCTCCCCCTCTGGTTTCCCTGTTGGGTATGGAGTTTTTTCTAATTGATCACCCATCCACTTTTCTCCATCTTCCCAATGCTCTTTTTTCCAAATAGGAACGATTTCTTTTATTCTTTCAATGGCATAACGACTAGCGTCATAGGAATCTGCTCTATGTGGTGTGGAAACAGCAATTACAACCGCTATATCAGTGATGTCTAGACGACCAATACGATGAGTAATTGCAACAAGAGCATCTGGCCAACGCTCCTGAATTTCATCACCAATTTGAGCTAATTTCTTTTCAGCCATACTAATGTATGCATCGTATTTTAAATAAATCGTTTTCTTATCTTTCGTCATTTCACGAACCGTACCGATGAACGTATTAATGGCCCCTGCATTTGGGTGAACGACTTTATCAACTACTTCTTGAATAGAAATAACTTCATCTGTAATTAAAAATAATTTTTCACTCATTGTCCTGTCCTTTCAGCTTTTGTAATATAAATTGTAAGTATTTTTCCTCTTCCTCTATGCGATAATAACGTATCGAATCACTTTGGACTTCTTTCGGTAGGGTAATCCAGCTAATAACACAAAAAATATTTTCTAACTTCGATAATAATATTAAATCATCTGCTTGTTTTATTAGTACTATTTTTGGAAAAGGAGATGCCTTGAACCCTTCTATGACTAGAACATCGATTGGAAAGTTTTTATACAGATCAACAAGTTCTGTAGGCTCCCAACTTTGTTCGTTTAACACGTTAAGCTGCAATTCACCTTTACTTACAGCACCCGAAACTACAGCACCTGCTTTTCGATGCTTCCAAGAATCTTTCCCATAATCTAGCGAAATAAGTTCCCCACCATGACCGTGGTGTTTCAATGTTCCTACCTTAAAGTTCTCTTTAGTAAAACATATAACTAGCTTTTCTACTAGAGTCGTTTTACCACTGTTACTAAAGCCAGCAACTTGAATCATTTGTTGCGTCATTAAATAAACGCCCCTTTATTTTTCTAAAATTTCTGAGCTACCTTCACCGTTTAATAATAACACATCAACGACATCACCTTTTTTAAACCCACGAGTTCCTCCAGGTAATACAACTAACGCATCAGAATTAGCGAGCGACGTAACTACCCCAGATTTGTCTAAACCTACAGGTTCAGCGAATATCTTCCCTTCCTCGATCGTCATTTTACTACGAATAAAACGAACGAACGGATTAGGCTTTGGAAAGTCTGCCTTTAAAATCCCTTGTACCTTTTGTAAATGTGGCTTCGGATTACCTAAATATAACTGTACCCATGGACGAGTTAATAACTCAAACCCTACATAGCACGCCGAAGGATTCCCAGATAACCCAAATAAAAGCTTCCCTTTATATTCGGCAACAGTCGTTACACTTCCTGGTCTCATTGCAATTTTATTAAATAATACATTGGCACCTAGCTTCTCGTAAATCGCCGGTAAGTAATCAAAATCCCCTACGGATACTCCACCTGTAGTAATTAAAACATCAACCTCATCTAGTGCATTTACTACAGCTTCGTAGCAACGATCAAAATCGTCAACTAATTTACCGTAATATTTCGGTACTGCACCCGCTTTTAAAATTTGTGATGTAATCATATAAGAGTTGCTGTTACGGATTTTTCCAGGCTCTAACGGTTCTTCGACATCAAGTAATTCTGTACCTGTCGCATATACACCGATGATCGGTTTTTTTCCTACTGGAACTTTATTGTAACCGAAAGTAGCTAAAAGCGCTTTCACTCCTGGGTCTACTTTTCGCCCTGCTTCAACGAGAATATCGTCTGTTTTCGTTTCCTCGGCCTTAAAAGAAATGTTATCCCCTGGTTTAAATGAACGTTTTAACTCAATAAAAGTTTTCCCATCACGTTCAATTTCTTTTGTTAACTCAAACATAACGATCGCATCTGTACCTTCTGGCATTTCAGCTCCGGTCATAATACGAATAACTTGTCCTTGTTTAGGTACTCGTTTCGCTATCGCCCCTGCACCTACTGTTTCAATTACTTCAAGTTCAATTGGTGTTTCTCTCGAAGCATCTACAGTATCTTCTGAACGAATGGCAAAACCATCTAAAGGAGACCGATCAAATGGTGGTATATCATGATCCGCTTTAATTGGTTGCTTTAAAATACGTCCATCACTATCATTAATGGAGACATACTCTAATTCTCCTTCTTTAGCAAATTGCAATACTGCTTCAACCGCTTCATTTATTTTAATTGGTTTACGTTCTGTATACATTTGAAGTCACACCTTTCACAATTCTAATTACATTTTAACAAATATGTATAGGGATAAGCTATGAACTTTTTCACAGTTCGCATTTTATTAACATTATTTACAAGGATTTCACATTCTTCATTCGTAGGCCATTTTTCATACAAAACGCACATGACGACCATTCCGTCACCATCTAATATGTAAAAGGCGGATGATTTTCCTTCACTTCGCTGTAAATCTCTATCGAGTTTTAGAGGCTCGTTCAGGACTTCATCCGCTTTTTTTCATACAAACCCCTCATCGCGGCTTACCATCATCGTTTATAATAAAAATGTGAAGAGCCAAGCATTATGCTTGGCTCAGTTCCAAATAGGTAATATTTCAATTTTTTAAAGAGATTTTCTTATAAAACCGGCGAGGGGATCACGATGACCACCTCCGCTGAAAAAACGAGCGCTTTCCTTTCCAACTAACCAACAAACCAACTGTCCAACTAATTATATTAATGCATATGCTTTTCGGGACGTTCATCTGGGATTTCTAAAATCTTGTCCACATCAACATCACCGACAACAAATTGGTGTTTTTCCATTCGGTGCATTCCTCGGGCGGTAACGTGATAATAAATGTAATAGACTCCTACATCTCGAGCTGTCCAAGATACTTCGTAAGCCCCTTCACCTTCATTGACTCCTTCTAAAAGTTGATACGAATCAGGATTTCCATGCTGCCAAATTTCAAATACAACTTCATTCGCATCAGTCACAGGTTCACCTTTTTGAGTCACTACTGCTTCCGTAACCATTTCATCATCAACTACTAATTGTGACTTCATATTTAACTCAACTTTAATAGGATCTAGTAAATTGATCTCTTCTACCTCTTGTTCTTTTACATTATTACAAGCAGCTAATAATAAAATAAGAAATAAGCTAGTAACAATTATTTTTTTCATAAACATCTCCCTAACGCAGGATAGATTTTAAATCTCTTAAAATCGCATTCTCATCAAAATCGGAATCCCCGTCATAAAAACGAATGACATTCCCATCACCATCGACTAAAAAGAAATTCACACTATGCATAATATCATTGGAATCAGGTAGTTCTTGGACGAGAGATTTAAACGACTCTCTCGCAAAAGTAGATATTTCTTCAACAGTGTATCCCGTAAGAAAATGATAATTAGAAAAATCAGCGCCATAAGCTTCTCCGTATTTTTTTAATGACCCAGCATCATCAAAATCAGGATCTACTGTAAAAGAAACAAACTGAAGGTCTAGGCCTTGTTTATTCACTTCTTCTTGAAGTGCGATGATATTTGGTGTCATCGTCCGACAAACCGTTGGACAACTAGTAAAGATCATATTCGCCAACCAATACTCTCCTTCTAAATCTTTCGTACCAAAAGCTTCGCCAAATTGATTTGTATACTCAAAATCATTCACTTCCCATCCTGCCTCCGATATATCTGTAATCGCATCAGATTTAGTTGTAGGCTCACCATATAAGAACCCGCAGCTAGCTAATATCAGCATTATAGAAATAGTTAAAAACATTTTTATTATTTTCATCAAACCACCTACTATTTAATATCTGGATTCATCACTTCAAAGTTTGGAATCACGACTGGTTTCCGTTCGCGCTTCCACCATTGTTTAAACGTATAGCCAATGGCAACACCGTAAACCAATTCTTGCGTGACCTTCATAATTGCACCACCAAATTGTTGATCGTGTTGTGGCGATAACGGTGGCAGTGCGTTTTCACCGGAAAATAATTCATATGGAATGTCTGAACCAGCTGGCAGACAATAACCCATTGCAATTGACCAAGTATTTACATCCGTATACATCGCATATAAAGGGCCACTTGCAAAAATAACTAAAACACATGCAGGTGTAAATAAAACCCCATTTGCGAACATGTAGCCGATTTTCTTCAATTCTGTAAGTTGTTCTGCCATTTTAGGAAAAACTGGGATAATATGCCACCACATTAAAAAAGCCGCAAATAACATACCGAGTTGATATATATTGTGCAAACCACTATTTGTCATTAATCGATCAAACGTAAACGGCAAATGATAAAAAGAAAACATTGCATTAAATAATATTAATCCCATCAACGGTTTCCCTAAAACTTTTAGTGGCAACCTAACAATCGAAAATTTCCAAAAAGTTTGTAAAAACCAATGCGGAATTCCTAATAAAAGCAATGGGGGAGCAATTAAATAAACGATCGCCATCGAGAACATATGCATACTAATCATTAAATGTCCAAGAACATATAGCGGACCGCCAAAACCAAAATAGACGGCTATTAACCCTAAATGAAAATAGACTTTTTTCTTCGTTGGAACTTTTTCGCTATCTTTAAAATGATATCTAAGAGGGCCTGTAATCGCAAAATATAGGCTACTAAATAATAATAAAACAACGATCAATTCCGGTGTCCATATCGTCCGAAATGTAAAAGATGAAAAGAATTGCTCAATCATAACTAACCTCCCAATAAGAAAAGCGTAAGGCGCCCGCCTATCGGCGAAAACAAAAGCGCAAGCGAAAATTAATGTAGTCAAAAATTCATCTATATCATTTATAACATGAATACGGTGTTAATAGGTATTATTATGTTTTGGTAATTTGTAGTTTTGAATTTTGAGTTTTGAGTTTCCTTAGCATTGCTTCGAAGTATCAACCAATAAAATTTAAATTAATAATCAATTTAGACAATTTTTTAATAAAAAGCTAGAATAAAGAAATGCTAATGAATTTCTTTATTCATATTATCGCCATTAAGTAACTATAGGTAGTTGCGTTAAGCCTTTCGCAACTACCTATAGTTAGATATGGCTCATTTTAGGTAATTATGAAATTCATATTTGTAAATATTGTTTTTTTAAGGAGGAATTATGGAACAACATATTATTGCTATCGATTTAGATGGCACGCTGCTCACTGATAGCAAACAAATTTCTGAACGAAATAAACAGGCGATACAAAAAGTGCGTGATGCCGGACATATCGTTTGTATTGCAACTGGTCGACCGTACCGAGCAAGCTCACTGTACTACCAGGAATTAAATTTAAATACACCGATTGTTAATTTTAACGGCGCTTTTGTTCACCATCCACTTCATAAAGATTTTGGTTATTATCACACGCCACTTGAGCTTAATACAGCTAAAACAATTATCGAAACTTGCGAAGCCTTTCAAGTAAAAAATATTATGGTTGAAATTGTTGATGATTTTTACTTAAGGTACTATGACGAAGTATTGATAGAAACGTTTACGATGGGCGATTCTCCAGTAAAGTTCGGGAATTTACACCATATATTAACTGATCACCCAACCTCTATATTAATTCATCCTAAAGATGATCATGTTCGAGAGCTAAGGAGTTTACTAAAAGAAGCGCATGCAGAGGTGATTGACCAACGAGTATGGGGTGCTCCTTGGAATGTCATTGAAATTGTCAAAGCTGGCCTTAATAAAGCAGTAGGTTTAAATAAAATTAGTGAATATTATTCCATTCCTAAAGAGCGAATTATCGCTTTCGGTGATGAAGATAACGATCTAGAAATGATTGAATATGCTGGAGTTGGCGTTGCAATGGGAAATGCGATTGATGAATTAAAATCAATTGCCAATAAAACAACATTAACAAACGAAGATGACGGTATCGCCTCCTTTATTGAAGATTATTTTAATTTGTAATACTAAATTCTTCCCTGTTTATTATCCGAATTGTTCGCAGAAAATAAGTTTGTACATGTAATACTCGAAGCATCGAATGCTTATTTAATTAGATGTTTCTGTTTACCTCACTCGGATAAAAAAGGAGAGAAGTAAAATGAGCAAAAAATCAAAATCAAAACGTTTTGTAAAACAAGGTAAAGATGTAGTTCAACCTAATAATGAGCGCTCCCGTAATGTTAAAACAATGGCTGAAGCCGAAAATCCAAACTTAAATCAAGGTGATTGCTAATGGGAAATCGTTTATTTCAACAAGCGAGAAATGCAGTTGAGCAAGCGGAAATGCAAGTACAAAGTGCAACAACACCTGAACAACTCGCTCTTGCCCAAGAAGAAATATTAAAAGCAAAAAATAATCTTTCATCGGCCTTTGCTCAATCAACAACCGCTGAAAAGAGGCAATTAGCTGAGCTACAAAATAACATAGAAAATCTCGAACAAACTTTACCTGAAGAAATGAGTTAAATTTTAAAGAGCATTTACACTTTTTAACTGTCTTGAGGATCAATGAACTTTTAGCATCATAGTCATTGATCCTCAAACAGCAAATATAGTATTTGTAACAGTCAAGGAGACAATTTACAATTCAAAATTTAAAATTATATGTAGGTTTAGCTACGAAGCTTCACCCTCACAATTGTAAATTTTTAATTTTACATTTTAAATTAAACGAGTTTTACCTCCACCTGTCCCACAAAGAAACTTATTCCCTAATTATTCAATAATATCGTCGTTAATTTAAAGGATTTTTGTTACAATTAACGAATATGTTGTATTGAGGATAGGAGGGGTCATTTTGAATGTCTTTTTAGTTGAAAATAATGCCAGTGAAAATTTAAGAGAAAACATTGCTGACCTCATGATGGGACAAATGGAGCAGATCGGTGATAGTGATTCATATACAAAGCTTAAAGTTTCGATTGATTTAGCATTAGAGGAAGGGTCGACCGCTAGAATTTTTGCTGTAGAAGAAAACGAACGGATTATTGGCCTTGCTTTCTTTAACTTAGCACTAAGTTTAGAAAAAGGGGGCCATTATATATGGTTAAACGAACTATACGTTCATAAAGAATACCGTCAAAAAGGTATTGCTAAAAAGTTATTATTACATATAATTTTTTGGGCTGAACAAAATGATTTAAAGGCGATCGAACTAGAAACAGGAGTAAACAATATTGCTACAAAGAAGCTTTACAATTCATTTGGATTTTATGATATAGTTTCTAAAAGATATGGATTAGATGTTTTTTGAGATCATTCTTGGCAAATGATTCCCTCTCTTCGGGCGACAAGCTCCGTTAGGTAATCATTTGCCACTTTTGATTCCCTTCCTTCACATGACTGCCCCGTTTCGAAAGTCATTTGTCCCTTTTGAGACAACCTCTTTTTTACAGTTATATTTCATTTACTTTTATATATTTTTTACTTCTTTTCAAACTGTCCACTTCATACTTATATAGAAATAGCTTTAGATTTTCTTTAGTAAGGAGTGTTAAGATGGTTCCACATTTTTTCGAAGCAGAATTTCATGATTTCCAAGTAGAACTATCCAAGCAATCGCTTCAGCAATTCATTAATAAGATGATGGAATACCAATGCTCACTTTATTGGCGTTATAACGATGAAATCATATATTTAATTATAGATACAAATCACTCCATTCATGAAATTCCCTTCAAAAAAAACGGTAACAAACTAACGATTAACGTCGACTGCTTAAAAGTGAGTGAAGAATTAGTTGCCAAAGCTCTTGAATTAATCATGACAGAATATAGTGGCAGCGGTTTTATTAAAACGTACACAGAAGGACCACAGTATATTACATTTTTTAAAGAGGGTGTTATTCAATCTATTACTGAAATTGATGGAGGTGAAAAAATCGTTATGAATCAATACGGTGCAATTATTGAATATCGAGATTTTGACCACGACCTTGATCCAGACACGATTATTAATATTATTGGTATGGAAATTGACTATACGTTAATGGAGCTTTACGAATCTCTCCAGGCCGAAGATAAAAAGTCCATCAATGATCAAAAACTAAAACTTAGACGGCTATTAAAAAGAAAAAAAGAGATCCAACAGTTATTGTAAAAATGCCAAGCTAATCGTTAATAAAGGGTCGGAAGTCCATCACAAGCCCAGCAAAAATTTAGACAGAAAAAAAGAGATTTATTCAATGACTCATGAATAAACCTCCAAAAAATAAAAATTGAAAAACCACTTTTGATTATACTATAAAAACGAGTAAAAGTTAGCTGTGTATTATTACCAGCTAACTTTTTTGTAGTACTTTAGTGAACGAGCGTTTGTATAAAAGTTGATTTGTTGGTTAGTAGCTAGCTAGTTGGTTAGGACCCTCGCCAGACTTTCCTTGTTGAATGTTAGATGGTGGCGACAAGCATGCCACCATGAAAGCTTTGTATGAAATTATCCTTTTTAGTTAATAACATGTAAAGAAACTAACTAACATTGAGGAGGAATTTCATTGGTTGATCTTAATTGGATGATGTTTATCATGATTATTTTAGCAAGCTATCGTTTCACTCATTTAATTGTTTTTGATAAGATTACTGAATTTATTCGAAAACCGTTTTTAAAACAAAAAACAATTTCCGATCACGGACACGAGAAAACAAAAAAGGTTCCTGATTCAAAACTCGGCTATTTATTAAATTGTTATTGGTGTGCTGGTGTTTGGAGTGCCATTATTTTCGGGTTAGGTTATATACTTTACCCAACAATCTTTATACCTGCTATTTTTATTTTTGCCATTGCTGGAGGACAAACAATCCTCGAAACATTTGTTGGTGTCGGTACAAAAGCTATTCAAGCTTTAAATAAACATTCTGAAAATTAATCAGTAAATCTTTTTAATTCATCCATTAATTGCCGCGAACGTTTCGCATTGCCTTCTGCAAATTCCCTAAGGCGAAGCTTTAATTCTTCACTTTCATGGACTCGTTCTGCGGCAATTAAATACGTGCGCATCATTTCTTCTTCATTATTTAATGCATCTTGTAAAGTTTGTTGGATGTCATTATGATTCATCTTAATCACCTCAAGTTTAGAATCCCCAATATATATAAATCCATACAAACCACCACCATCTCAGATGAAAAAAGCGGATGATTTCCTTCACTTCACCGTGATCTTCCACTAAATCTCAGAAGTTCGTTCGCGAAAAATCATCCTCCTTTGTTCATACAAAACCGTCATGACGATTAATCGTCACCATCTAACACGAAAAAATCCGGTCGATTTCCCTCACTTCGCTGTAAATCCGTTCCGGCTTTAGAGGCTTGTTCGGAAAAGTCGACCGTCATTTTATTTACATACAAAACGTGCATGACAGCATATCCGTCACCTTCTAAAATGTAAAGATCTATGGTTTTGCCTTTCCAACAAACCAACAAACCAACAAACCAACAAACCAACTTTTCAAAAAAAATTACTTAGGTTGTGATGATTATCACCTCATTAAACTTGTTTATTATGTACACTTACCTTATAGAATTTATAAATTACTTGTAATTACAAGGAGGAAATAAACATGAATCATAACTCACCTTGCTTTGGAGGGTTTGGAGACCCAAATGAAATCAACTATTGTGCACCATTAAAGCAACTAATCGATGAACATCCATCACTTCTTGCAAAAATGGCAGAGTTTAACCAAATGGTACAAGCGTTTGAAGCTGATGACACAATTACAGATTGGAATAATGCGATTGACCAACTTCACGAAAAATTATCAATTTTTATTGCCGAACTAGAACCTCATTCAGATCGTGAAGAAGATGTACTTTTTGAGATGATGGTTAAATACATTGGCCGTGAAGGTGGCCCTATTGCAGTAATGGAGTACGAACATAACACTGCAAAACTTAATCTAAAGGAATTTATGGATAAAGTAGCTTTCATAAAAGAAAACGAAAAAACAATTACAAAAGAAGAAGCATTTGACTTGTTCCGTCATTTAAAAATTGTTTATTTAACGTTAACTGACCATTTTATGAAAGAAGAAAATATTCTTTTTCCGATGGCAGAGAAAACTTTGTCAGATGAGGAAAAAGAGGAATTAGCGATTCAATTTAAAAAAATTGCATAAATAATGAATATCGTCTCCATCTAAACATGTAAAAGGCGTGTGATTTCCATCTCTTCGTTGCTTATTTCTTGACCAAATAAGAAGGCTCGCTCAGGAAATCACACGCCTTTTTTCATACAAAGTCTCATGACGATTTATCGTCACTATCTAATATGAAAAAATTCCGGTCGATTTCCCTCACTTCGCTGTAAACTCGTACCGACTTTAGAGGCTTGTTCGGAAAAGTCGACCGTCATTTATTTTCATACAAAACCAGCATGACGATTTATCGTCACTCCAACATGTAAAAATCAAGTGTATTCCATTCAAACTTACCAACAAACCAGCTGTCCAACTTTTTAATGCAGTAATCTGTTATCTTGATCGTCTCCATTACTGATGTGCCCAATACCTTCCTGAAACATTTTCAGACGGAGCTTTTCATATAAATATAAAGCAATCATCTCAAACTTCTCTTCTGCTTTTAAGTCTTGATATAACTTATCCAATTCATGACTTTTAAACCCGTCTAATATTCCGTAAATAATCACTAGTACATCTTCTTCATCACCTGTTAAATGATCTTTATACAATTCAAAAACATCATCAACCATTTTCAATATACTCACCTCTTTCTTTATACATAATAATAATTTGTCGATAAACATCACTATCTATTATAGAAAAATCGAGCTCCTACCTTTCAAAATAACCAAATAACCAACAAACCAACTATCTAGCCTTTACATACATAAGCCTATGGGAGTAAAATATTATTTATTTACTATAATGAATTTCATAATTCATTATTTCCGCCACTAGGATCAATATATAATTGCGTCAAAATCATTCGCAAACTATATATTGCGTGATGTGGCTCATTTTTGGTAATTATGAAATTCACTCACTAAAATGGTTAAAGGGGACGAAAGCATGTTTTTCTCCGGCTCGGTACAGGAAAAGAAATCAGATTATCTAAAAGGACTTTTAGCAGGTGTTAGTATCGCAATCGGTTATTTGCCTGTTGCTTTAACTTACGGCTTTATTGCTGAAACAACTGGCCTCACATTACTTGAGACGATCGCAATGAGTGCCTTCGTTTTTGCAGGCGCTGCTCAATATATGTCATTAAGTTTAATTGCTGTTGGAACAGGAGCATTTGAAATTATTTTTACTACGTTCATTATTAATATACGTCATTTATTAATGAGCACTGCAATCAGTGAAAAAGCTGTTAAAGACCATCCAATCATAAAGGGGCTATATGCTTTCGGAATGACCGACGAAGTATTTGCCGTTTCCTCAACAAAAGAAGGAAAGCTGACAAGTTCATATATTTTAGGGGTTGCTTCAATTGCATATTCAAGTTGGGTGATTAATTCCGGCATCGGTTATGCGATAGGTACTTCGTTACCGGCGACATTGCAACAAAGCATGTCGATTGCCTTATATGCATTATTCATCGCTTTATTAATACCGTCGTTAAAAAAACATCGAAAAATTGTTTGGCTCGCCGTTTTCGCAGCGATGTTAAATTCAGTCTTAACCTTATTCATTGCTACTGGCTGGGCAATTATTATTGCCACGTTAGTGTCAGCCATTGTGATTGAAATCATTTACTCAAAAAAACAAAATTTTTATGAACAGTCAGATCACAAGAGTAAAGGAGCGTAATTGCTAATGTCTCAAACAATGCTTATCATCATCTTAGGGATGGCCATCGTTACATATATCCCACGAGTTTTACCTCTTGTAGCAATGAATGGAAAGGAATTACCGCCAAAGGTAAAAGCCGTCCTGCAAAATGTCCCTTACGCAGCATTAGGAGCGCTCATTTTTCCAGGGATTCTTTTTATTCAAGATGATATTTGGTTCGGTATTATCGGTGGCACCACAGCAATAGTAATCGCTCTTTTAGGAGCTAACTTAATCATCGTTGTTATAAGTGCCATTACAGTATTATCACTGTATTCAGTATTTTTTTAACTCATTTATAAAAGGCTTTTCGACAGATTTCTTGCCTTTTTTAGTCGTAGCCAAGCATTCGCTTGGCTATACTCTATCCATAAAAAAATGATTTAAAGTTTCATACCGATTTGTTTTATGACGGTGTTTCGTACTACAATAGAAGGATACATTGAAATTATAAGTGGTGACATATGGAAAAGATAAAATTGAACTTAATTACCGACCATTTAAATGAAGACCTTGATTCGACTTGGAAGCATTTCACAAAAGTTTTACGTCCGTTTGTCGGTGACGTTTACCAAACCCTTTCTAAATCAGGTCATTTTAACCATGAGCAATTCGAAAACATCGTACAGCTTTTTTTCGAAGATTTGCAAAAAACTACAGAAGATAAAAAAGATCAATATACAATCATCGCTATGACCGTTCTTACTGAGCAATTATTAAAAAAAGCCATCGATTATGATACTTACCGCTTCCGTCAAAATCGATTTTCTGCTTTTTTTAACGAGTTGTTGCACCAGGGATACCCTGTAATGAAGCGAGAAGCTACAAAGGCACGATCTCCTTTCTATGATTGGTATACGTCACTGTTATTTGATCAGTTGATTCATGGTGAGCAGACCTCTCCTATTGAAAAACTAGTGACGACATGGTTACTTTGTGAGGAACGAGAAAATATTTTAATTAAACATGCCGAAAAATTAATAAAAAATAATCGCAAGCAAAAATCGTTTCATATAAAGCTTGCAAGTCTTTTATATTTACAAGCCGATGACGGTGTACATTCGTTAACATTATTAAGAGACCTTCAATCGACACTGCACTATAGTGAATTAATCGATCATTTTCTTATTATGGAACAAAAACATGAATTTGAGATGATGAAACATTGGTTTGAAATCTTCTTCCCTTACGATAAGCCAAAACAAGGAAGCACTCTAGGAAAATTATATGAAGAGATGTTAATAGAAACAGGTACTGACGAAGAGAAATTAACAATTGTTTGGAAAAATTGGCTTCAGCAACCTTCTTTCTCAAGCTATATTTCAAGGGTAAAAAAATGTAACAAAAAGGAAAAAGAAAAAGTATTACATTTTATTATTCCACAGTTACAAGCAGATCTATATCGCCCGCAAACCGAAGCGACATATTATCAAATCGTTACAGAAGAAGAGCTGTTTGAAGAAGGGATTGAGTCTCTTTTAACAGCTAAAAAAGAGGTCACAACGCTCTCGCCGGAAATTGAAAAACTAATAACAAATGTAATGAAAAAACGACCAGAATTGCTACTTCCTTTTTTACATCAAGTCGTCGAAAGATTAGTTCAAAAAAAGTCTAGAATTCATTATGTTGAAGCTGTTCATAATATTAAGCAATTAAAGCTCATATACGAAAAGTTAGATCAACAACAAACGTTTGCGTTTTATGTGTCAGGTATTAAACGGAGGTTTAAAACTTTTCGGGCGTTCATTCAGGAGTTGAAAAAAATTGATTAATAGTTACAACCCTAACCCGGTCATTATTCATTGTGGTCTATTGAGAAAGCGAATAGGCTATAGCCTATTCATTTGGGGTGAGCAAAAAAAGCATAAGAAATATGTAGATATTGAACCTTTTAAATATCCGTTTCTTTATTCACCTTTTGGGTTAAAACTTTCTTTATTTCGAAATCATCAACCTTCTTTTTATGGGACTTTTATTGAGACTACTGAATGTCACATTCAGGTACCATTACAAAATCGTCTCTTTTTCAGTGAGGCTGGAAATGTACCGGTATATCACGTTCCAGCAACGTATGAAACTCATTTATTCCCGATCAATGGTTTAGAAATTTCCATTGAGGAACTTGATCAATTCGTTTCATCAATTTTACAATTAACAACGACATCACAATGGAAATTAGCTGATGACTTTCAATTCATTCAGGCGTTTTTAAAAGCAGTTTTACAAGAAATTCAACAAGGGAACATCATCCCAAATGAAAATGGAGAATGGGAAACTAGTAACTTCCCTTATCAACAATGGGAAGATAGTGCACCAACGTCTTTTTTAGCTCTACACCCTGCCAATTACTCGTTTAATGAAACAGCGATTGGCAATGTTTCATTAAAAGACTTTTCTATCTCTTTTACAAATGCATATATTCATAAAGTAATGAATTCGGACCATGAAATAAAAAAAGCTTACGATGCTCTTATACAAAACCAATCGAAAAACGTTAAAAACATGTTAGAACAGTTGCAAGAAGACGCACCTTTCTCACAATCTTTAGAAGCACACCAACAATTTCTAGAAAATATCGGTGCCGTTGAGGTGGCTCCTTTTAAGCTCGGAATTCGGGTAGAAGAGAAAAAATCACCCAAAGCTGATCACTGGTTAGTCACTTTATTTATTCAAGACCGTAAAGATCCTACGTTAATGATTGATGTTAGTGATCTTTTAGTTGGTCATCATCCTTGGCGAGAAAACCCGATTACATATTTTAATGAAGCTTTAATAAAAGGGAAAAATCACATTCATCAATTTAATAAGTTCTCTTTAACCTCCCCCTCCTTTGAGGCTACCATCGATGAGGTTTATGATTTTTTAACGGAAAATGAAGAAGCTCTTAACCAATTAGGAATTAAAATTCTCGTTCCAAGCTGGTGGCATAAAAAAGAAAAAGATTTTTCCGTCACCTTAACGCAAAAAGATAGGATTGAAACGAGAGGAGAAGCGGAACCTTTATTAAATTGGCAAGCGATTGCTGACTTTAATTATTCAATATCAGTTGGCGGAATTACCGTTTCTGAAAAAGAGTTCCAACAACTCGTTGATCATAAACGACCAATTGTAAAGTTAAGAGGAAATTGGGTATATTGGGACGTTTCTACGGCAGAAAAAATTCAATCAAAATTAATACAATATAAAGAAAAAAAGAAACTGACCTACATGGATGCTTATCAAATTCACCTCGAAGAAGATAAAAATATAAAGTGGGAAACTCAATGGAACGACAAAATCAATGAGTTATTAGAAGACTTAGCAATACATACGTGGAAAAAAAGAACAATCCCCAAAGCGCTAAATGGGGCATTACGCGCTTATCAACAAGACGGATACTCATGGCTATTAAATATGCGTAAAATTGGATTTGGGGCGTGTTTAGCCGATGACATGGGGTTAGGGAAGACGATCCAGACGATTACCTATTTACTTGCCGTAAAAGAAGCAAGACAAGGTGATTTAAATGAGCCTTTTCTTCTTATTTGTCCTACATCGTTAATCGGAAATTGGGAACATGAAATCCACACATTCGCTCCATCATTAAACATATATGTACACCACGGCCATAATCGCTCTACTAAAGAACAGCTAGGAGATTCACTTCATGAATATGATATTGTGATCACTTCCTACTCTCTATCTGTTCGTGATGAAGAGTTATGGATGTCCCGTACATGGGAAGCCCTTATTTTAGATGAAGCTCAACATGTAAAAAACATTGAAACAAAGCAGCGTAGGAGTATAAAGCAAATTACCGCTGTTCATAGGATCGCTTTAACAGGAACACCGATCGAAAATCGCTTAAAAGAAATGTGGTCAATCATCGACTTATTAAATGACCATTTTCTTGGCTCATATCAACAATTCTCGAAACGATACATTAAAGAGATTGAAGGCGAAAAACAAAATAAAGAAAGGCTACAAGAGCTAAAGCAGCTTATTTCTCCTTTTTTACTAAGAAGAACAAAACAAGACAAACACATCCACTTACAACTCCCTAGTAAAAAAGAGATCATTCATCGCGTAGGGTTAACTGTTGAGCAAGCTAGTTTATATCAAGCGGTCATTAACGATCTTTTTGATAAAATTGATCAAGTGTCGGAAATGGAGCGAAGGGCCCTTATTTTAAGTAGCTTAACAAAACTAAAACAAGTTTGTAATCACCCCGTTCACTACTTAAAAAATGGTGACGAGCTCGAAAACCGCTCTGAAAAATGGGAAAAACTAATGTTATTAGCTGAAACGATTGAATCAAATCAAGAAAAAGCACTAATCTTCAGCCAATATAAAGAGATGGGAGCGATTCTCAAAAAAGGGCTAGAGGCGAAATTCAATACCGAAATCCCTTTTTTACACGGAAGCTTAGAACGTCAAAAACGTGAGGCACTCATTTCTAAATTTACAAATGAGGACATACCGTTTTTTATCCTATCTTTAAAAGCAGGTGGGGTTGGACTTAATTTAACAGCAGCAACACACGTCATTCATTACGATCGTTGGTGGAATCCAGCTGTTGAAAATCAGGCAACAGACCGTGCCTACCGTATCGGTCAAACCGAAGATGTCACCGTTCATAAACTATTAACTAAGGGAACACTTGAAGAAAAGATTCATTTAATGTTGGAGAAGAAACAAGCCTTATCTGATCAGTTACTTAATACAAATGAAAACAAGCTTTCTGAGCTTTCTACAGATGATTTAGAACAATTTTTAACGTTACGCGTTTCTAATTTATCGTAGCTAGAAAAGTGTATGGCGCCTAAAGCTAGCCAAAGAAAAGCGCAGGCGCCTTGGTTAGCTTCGACAATCCAAATAAAAAAGCTCCGCGTCAGAGTAATGGCACAGAGCTAGAAGAAAGTTTAACAATTAAACTTGAGAGGTGGTGTGTTTAGTGGACAAAGAACAATTACCAAAACCATTTAATGAATACTGGAAGATCAAGAAACCACTCCCTACCAGCAATAGCACTTCGACTAATCACGAAAACCTCAGCAAAGAATGGAGTGATTTTTTGTTAGCGGTAAAAAATCGCGTTGAAAAGGATTTACAAGAAGAATGACGTCAATAGGACCTACTTGTGCTAACAGCGATAAG
Organism: Anaerobacillus arseniciselenatis; assembly: GCF_001865995.1. GTDB lineage: Bacteria > Bacillota > Bacilli > Bacillales > Anaerobacillaceae > Anaerobacillus > Anaerobacillus arseniciselenatis. The sequence continues at coordinate 117,811 of NZ_MLQQ01000040.1, forward strand.
CTCTTAATACAAGTAAAGGTCCTTTTGCTATATCACGACCTTTTTTTCAATCATAAATTGTTGTGGATCAACACTTTCTCCATTCAAAGACATGATTTGGAGTTGTGCAGTTACAAAATACTCCCCTTGCTTCACTAACTCCCCATTTACCTTCATATCCCATTCATCCGTCCATGTGACCGTTTCTCGTGGCTTGATCTCCTTTATGACAATTGCCTGAGTAAACACTTTTCCTTCACTGTATTGGTATACAATAGTGCCCTTTCGATCACGAACAATAATCTCAAATTGCTGCCCAGAAGGAAATTGTAATTCAACTGTCTCTTCAGTTTGGTTCGTTAACGAAATTTCAAATTTCATGTTCCTCAATTCCCCCAGATACATAGTAGTGGCTATCCATATATCACCCTAATTTATTTATAAGTACGATAAGATGTACTTTATGCTAAATGATATAAATTTTTGATAACACTACTGAGTCTACCGCCACCATCTAACATGAAAAGTCAAGCGAGTGTCCTAACCAACAAACCAAATTTCTACAAATCACCCTCACATTTTTAATTTTAATATTTTTAAATTTTAGATTCTACATTTTAATTTAACGATCCTTCCTAAACATCCCATAAATCCCCGCCGTTTCAACGATATTCGTGAACGCTTTGTCATCAACGTTTGCAATTATATTTTGTAAACTATACAACTCGTACCTAGTAATGACAATCATCAGCATTTCTTTATCCTCTTTTGTATATCCACCCTTAGCAGGAATACGAGTAATACCCCTCGTTAATTTTTCATGAATGGCGATTTGAAGGTCATCAGGTTTTTTCGTAACAATCATTGCTGTTAGCTTCACATGACGAGTATGTATAGAATCGATAATTCTTGAACTTACATATAACGTGACAAGCGTATAAAGTGCTTTTTCCCAATCAAATAAAAAACCAGCAGTTATTACAATTAAGCCATTTATAACAAAGAAATAAATTCCTAGAGGTCGATCACTATACCTAGCTAAAATAAGTGCAATAATATCAACTCCGGCAGTTGAAGCACCATATTTTAAAATCACACCCGCGCCAATTCCGATAATAACACCACCAAATACTGAATTTAATAAAATATCCTCTGATATTGAAATAACCGGTAATACTTCAAGGAAAACGGTTGTAATTGCAACACTCAAAAAGCTATAAAGTGTAAATAACTTGCCAATTTTTAACCAACCTATTAACGCAACTGGAATATTTAACGCAAATAAATAAATCCCAGTCGATATAGGAGTAATCGCCGCCAATATTTGCGCAAATCCCGTGAAACCACTAGCAAAAACGTTCGCTGGTATGAGAAAAAAATTTAATGCAACTGCAACTAAGATTGATCCAATAGTATAGATGGACACCTTTTTAAAAGTTTCCACGAATTTTCCTCCTTCCATCCTTTATTTACTATTCCCAAAAACAATAAGTTCAATTTACACTCTCAAAGGTCGGAACAAAATCACTAGTTTAACTTTGTAATGATAAAAATGGTATTTCAATACGAACTTCATTTCCGCTTACATAGGAGTATTCGTTTTGGAGATAATATCGTTAGAACGATCTGAAAGGAGTTTTATGAATGCCTCATACAAAAGACGATGATAAAAAGAAGCAAGATAATAATGCAAAACGTCACATGAAAAATGTTTTAAGAGAAAAGAATGCAGAAGAACGCGGAGAAAGACAATTTTCAAAGAAAACAGATCATCTATAATAAGAAAAGCGCAAAGCGCCCGCCTATCGGCGAAAACCGGTGGAAGACCTGCCCGTAGGCGCTGAAGCTAGACAGCTTTCAAAGTTCAAAATTATATGCTTATCTTTAAGCAAACGGGCTATCCCAACAAAGTGTCAGACACTTTTGGGACAGCCCTTTCCTTTTATTTAGGCATCATTATCACTGAATTTTTCATTCACCATTCGATTTAAAATGTGGTTAATACCAATCGTCTTCTCAACTTCAAGAACAAAGGCAATACCTTTTCCAGGTTGATTTAATCCTGCATCTTCATCAATCTTTTTTAATACATGCGCTGTCTTCTCGCGGTCAATTAACGTCAATACGATATCTTTTTCCGGCTCAATAGGAATGTTAAATAGTTTTGCTTGCTCATGAATTCCTGTTCCACGTCCTGAAATAATTGTTCCACCTTCTGCACCGGACTTTTTTGAAGCTTCAACGACTTCATCCGCATCCCCTTTGTTAACAATAGAAACAATGAGATCATAAAGTACTGCTTGATTTTCCATACAAGATTTTACCTCCGTCCATTCATTTATATAAGTATTAATCCCGAGTAAATGAGCAATCCCTGTGATTGTCTTCGTATTTATAACCATTGCTAACCCTGTCCCTGGACAACAGAGGTTAGCCTCTTCTTCAATGGCTGATAAAACTCTATTACTTATATCACTACCAACAAGAGTTAAAATGATTTCTTTTTCAGGAATGATCGGTATACCTAAAAATGATTTATTTTCATGGACACCTGTTCCACGCCCTAAAATAATTGTGCCACCTTCTGCACCGGCTCGTTTGGAAACTTTTACGACCTTTTTTGCTTGTCCCTTTTTGACAATAGTTACAATAAGTTTATGCGCCTTGTTTACGGTGTTCATTGCTTTGTTCTCGCCCCTTTCCTTCAAATAAAAGCCCTAATGTAAGGACAGAAATTATTGGCGATAATGCGACTAATGCGATCATACCAAATCCATCTATTAGTGGGTCGCGCCCTTCCATTACCGATGCAACTCCGACTGCAATCGCTAAAATAAACGTCACCGTCATTGGACCAGTTGCAACTCCCCCTGAGTCAAACGCTATTGCTGTAAACCTTCTGGAAGAAAAAAACATTAATACTAGTGCAATCAAATACCCTGGAATAACAAAATACCATAACGGGATCCCTAATAATATACGGAGCATCGATACTGCAATTGAAACTGCCACACCTATCGATAATGTATAGAGCATCATTTTTTGTGATATCGATCCACCGGAAACTTTTTCGACTTCATGGTTTAAGATACGGACGGCAGGTTCTGCAAATGTTGCCACAAAACCAAATATAAACCCAATCGGGATTAAAATCCACCGGTATGATAAACTCCCTAGTTTCTCCCCAATCATCTCACCTACAGGAAAAAAGCCGACATGAACTCCTTGTAGGAAAAAAGCTAATCCAAAAAACGATAAAACAAGCCCTTTACCAATATTGATTAATTTTTTCTTATCTAATTTTAAAAAGAAGAATTGAAAAATCAGGAAAAAGATAATTAACGGAATTAATGCAAATGTAACTTCGAGCAATACATGGCTAAATCCTTTAAAAACATGAATTGTCATCCGTAGATCACCCCCAAAATAAGGACTGCTAAAATCGGACCTATAGAAGCTAACGCCACTAGCCCGAAGCTATCACTTGAAGTTGCTTTCCCTTTTAAAACAGAGGCAACACCTACACCTAACGCTAAAATAAATGGAACAGTCATTGGACCCGTTGTTACCCCACCTGCATCAAAAGAAATCGGAATAAAATTTGCAGGGGTAAAAGCTGCTAATAAAAACACTAACCCATATCCACCCATTAAAAGGTGGGTAATTTTAATATTAAAGATAATTCTTAACATTGCAAGCGCGACAAAAATTCCAACCCCTAAAGCAACTGAATAAATAAGAATATTACTTGAAATTTCACCATTTGAAACAAGGTCAATTTGCGTTGCTAGCACACGTACATCCGGCTCAGCAACGGTAACGACAAAGCCTAATAAGAAACCAAAAAATAAAATCATCCATAACTTATTCGTTTTCGGTAATGACGATCCAATCATTTCTCCAACGGGTAAAAGACCGATATGCACCCCTAAAAGAAAGAGGATAAGACCAACAGTAACAAAGGCGACCCCTACTAAAAATTGCAAAAACATTTCAAACGGTAACCATATAATTGTAAATTGCAGGATGATGACAACTAACGTAATTGGAATGACGGCATAGATAACTTCTTTAATTGTATCCTTGAAATCTTGCATAACTGTCTCCTCTCCTATTTTAAAAAATAAACAACATTAACTATAGTAAGTATTTTTTGACTTTGAAATATCTCTTTTCCCTTTTCCATGGCAAACTGAACATTTTGATTTTACATTAAGGAATTTCAGTAAAGTTTTTTCCACGTTTCCTGTACCTTTACACTTTTTACAAATCACAATAATTGCCATGACCTCACCTCTTTTAGTTGGTATTTACCATTATATTTAAAGAATAAACTTTTAATTTCTAATTTATTAATTAATTATAATTATTATAACATATATTCAAAAAATACGTTACTTATAACTATAAGATAATATCATTATGTAACATAGACAGTGATAATGAGTGTAAATTATTTTGAGGAGGTCATTCAAGGTTAATCATCTGAAAATAAAACAAAACGAATAACTTTAAAAAGAATATACAGGAGGGAATAATCGATAAATTGATGTCAATGTATAAGGTAGAATAGGAAGAGCTATGATTTGGGGACAAACTAAAACTATTAAATGATTTTTGCAAGATCATATACTGTTAATAAAAGTGATTAAAGAGCAGAGACTAGCCAAAAAATAGTGTTTATGTCCCTTCATAGAGGAAAGGGGAAAACATTAATCGGATAGCCTCCTCACTTCCAAAGTTTTACGAAAAGCGTGAAGACGATGCTTCGCTGACAACAATCACAAAAGCTAAAAGTAACAACTTTTTTGAAAAGAACCTCTGTTTTAGTACTACTTCATTAATTTAAATCACAAAGAGGTCCGTTACTTATTTATATAACTTAGATACATCATCGACGACGTTTTCTAATCCAGTTTTTACTTCTTCATCCCAAGTGAGCATCCCACCATAAAAATTATGAGCTTCTTTAATTCCATTTTCCTTTAAAAATCGTGCTACGTGATGACTTCGATTACCACTGCGACAAACAAGAATATACTCCTTATCCTTCTTTAATTCGGTTATGATATTCGGAATATTATGCATCGGTATAAGTGGGACCCCTGGAATATGAAATTCATCATATTCCTCTCGTTCTCTCACATCGATCATCACTACATCTTTCGGTTGGTCTTTAATGATTTCCTTTAACTCATTTACATCAATTTGTTTAATTCCTTCGTGTACAAAAGCCAATGTTGTTCCCTCTCTTTCTTAGCTTGAAGCTTTTTTATTTTATCGAGTTAAAAACTATCTACTCACAATATTTATTTAGTGTAATGAATTTCATAATTCATTATTTCCGCCACTAAGATCAATATATAGTTGCGTCAAAACCATTCGCAAACTATATATTGCATGTGGCTCATTTTTTGTAATCATGAAATTCACTCAGTGATGCTTATATAATAAATTTTATGTTATATAAAATAAAGTAATCTGACTTACATACAAAACTTTCATACGATGTATCTTCACCATCTAATATGGAAAAGGCGGATGATTTCCTTCTCTTCGCTGTGACCTTCTTTCGAATATCAGAGGCTCGTTCACGAAATCATCCGCCTCTTTTCATACAAAACGCCATGACATAGCTAGTCAGCGTTTAGTATGAATGTAATTCTCGTATGGGAGACTGTGCATAAATGCGGATTGGTGCAGAGATATTACAATTTCTGTAAAATGCGCGCATCAATACGCCGATTGTTGCACAAAAATTACAGCATCTGTAAAATCCACGTATCAAAACCCGATTGATGCACAGATATTACAATTTATGTAAAATACACGTATCAAAACGGCGATTGGCGCACGGATATTACAGTATTTGTAAAACACGCGCATCAAAACCAGTGATAAGCGAGTGTGAATTCCAGTATCTGTTAAATACGTTCGTCTAAAGCATAGATAAGCGAGCGTGAATTCCAGTATCTGTTAAACACGCTCGTCTAAAGCATAGATAAGCGAGCGTGAATTCCAGTATCTGTTAAACACGCTCGTCTAAAGCATAGATAAGCGAGCGTGAATTCCAGTATCTGTTAAAAGCACTCGTCAAATCCACTGTATGGTGTAGGGTGACGCCAAATGATTTCTCTTCTTGACTCAATCCAAGAGATGAGTAATCAAAACGCCTGAATGATTTCTCTTCTCGACTCAAAGCAAGAAAAGAGTAATCATAACACCGAAATGCTTTCTCTTCCTAGCTCAAAAAAAGAGATGAGTAATCATAAGCTTCTAAATGAGCATTCTGTTCTCTCTTTTACTGCGCACTCCTCCCATACTGTGAAGCAACAACATACTGTTTACTCCCCATTCCCATTAGGTGACACCTATTACATTAAAACAAAGTAGAAGTTTACCTAACTTAATGAATTTCATAATTCATTATTCTCGTCACTAAGATCAATATATAGTTGCACCAAAACACTTTGCAACTATATATTGTTTGATGTGACTCTTTTTTGGTAATTATGAAATTCACTCAACTAAATAAGAACAATTATTTTTAGGAGAAATGAGAACATAAGTAGAAATGGGCTGTCCTAAAACAAGTGTCGGACACTTTGTTTTGGACAGCCCCTTTCTATGCTAATTGCATTGTTCATTAAATATGCTAAATTCGCTGTTAATTAGAAGCAGAATTAAATGCTATTTTTCCCAATATTAATCCGTTTCGCTAAAAGCGAGCGCCTTGACACTTACAAACTTCTATTCAACTTTATTTCTTAATTTTAGTAAGCGATAAGTATGACCAACGACAACTTTACATACGGCGTAAGTCGGAACAGCTAGAAGCATTCCGATAATGCCAGCAAATCTCCCTGCAACAATTAATAATAAGATAATTGTTAATGGGTGGACCGCAAGTTTTTTCCCCATGATTTGCGGTGAAATAAAATTACTTTCAAATTGTTGCACGATTAAAATAACTGCCAATACTTTAAATACCATAAATGGTGAATCTATAATTGCCACGATTAGAGCGGGAATCGTACCAATCCATGGACCTACAAAAGGAATAATGTTCGTAAACATTGCGATTAAAGCAAGAATTAACGAATAATCAATGCCAATAATTAAAAAGCCAGCAAACATTAGCACTCCTACACAAAAGCTGACAAGAATTTGTCCTTGAATATAAGAGCTAAGCTTAAAGTCCATATCATTTAAAATTCTTTCACCTTCTATTCTTTGCTTTTCAGGTAAAAGCTTTAGCACTTGGTTAGGTGCTTTCTCCCCTTCTTTCAACATGTAAAATAAAATGAAAGGAATAATGATAAAAACGATAACGACATTCGTTATAAAACCAATTAATCCGGCAATATTTGAACTAACAATATTAAAAGCTTGATTCACATATTGAGTCATATTGGCTGCTAGTTTATCAAGAGATAATATATCGGTCGCTTGGAAGCGATCAATCCACTCGTTATCTTGCAATTGAATAATAAGAGCACGCATTTCATTGACTAAATAAGGTAAATTATCGATTAAACTATTGACCTGTTTTTGTAAGGTAGGTCCGATTAATAAAACTAAAACCGTTAACAAACCGATAACTCCTAAATAGATCATAATAATTGCATACGTCTTTGGAACCTTTTGCTTATGTAACCAATTCACTACCGGACGAAACAAATAATATAATACCCCAGCGAGTAAAACCGGGAAAAATAAAGTTTCAACAAAAACGACGAAAGGACGGAAAATAAACTGAACTAAAGACCCTAAATAAATAATGATGAAAACCATAATAATACCTAGAAACACACGAAACCATTTATATTGAGCCAATTGGCGACACCTACTTTCTTAACCAAAAACTACAAAATTTTAACTTTATAAATTATATCACAAATCTTTAACATTTTTTAGAAATATGAATTAAGTTGGTATAGTGGGTTGTTGGTTTGTCGCTAGTTATCTAGTTGGAAAGCCGAATGTTGGTAGTTTAATGAATTTCATAATTCATATTTAGCGCTACTAAGATCAATATATATCCTGAACGAGCCTCTAAATTTCGTTAGAAGTTTAAAGCGAAGAGAGGGAAATTGCTCGTTCTTTTACATTTTAGATTGTGGGATGCCGTCATCAGGGTTTTGTATAAGTAATAAAAAGATGACTAATTAAAGTGAAGTTATGTTAAAACTTCATCGCCTTAATTAAGTCACCCTTTTCTCGTCTAGTTGTTTTGTAATGCCATTTTTTTGCACGTTTGTCGTTTTACTAATTTATGTGGAATAATAACATTTTTTGGTTCCAATGAAGGAAGTTGAATTTTTTCAATTAATAAATTTGTTGCTTCAAAACCTAATCCAAAAATATTAATATCCACTGTCGTCATAGGGGGTGATGAAAGTTCAGAGATTAACACGTTATTAAAGCTAATAATTGAAATATCTTCAGGAACACTCATCCCCATTTCACTCAACATTCGCATAACACCAAAGGTCATAATATCATCAGAGACGACGAGAGCTGTTGGCGGCTCTGATAAGCTCATCAGTTCAATGACGGCATCTTGTCCACCTTCTTGTAGTTCCTTATGATAAACGACAAACTCCTCTTTAAACGGGATCTTCGCATTTTGTAACGCCTGTTCATATCCCTTTTTGTGGTCAACCGTAATTACAAAGTCTAGCTCTCCACCGATAAAAGCAATATGTTGATGACCGAGTAATATTAAATACTCTGTAACAGTTTTGGAAGCTTTAAAATTATCATTGTTGACATATGTGATTTGTTCGTCTAGTTGATCTCCGTATGGGCGCCCAATCAAGACAAACGGAAACTTTTGCATTTGTAAATAAGGCATAATTCGGTCATTAATTCTTGAATAAAGTAAAATAATGCCGTCTACCCTGCCACCTTGAACCATATGAACAACTTCTTGGAAAATTTCATCTTCGGATTGTCCAGTTGATAAATATAATCCAAAACCTTGTTGGTGAGCTTTTGTACTAATTCCACGAATCACTTCTGGGAAGAAAGGATTTTGAAACGCTTTATTTGCTGAACTTGGCATCACAATCCCAATCGTTTTTGTACTTTTATTTGCTAAACTTCTTGCATTAAAATTTGGATGGTAACCGAGCTTTTCCATCGCCTCTCGAACTTTGTCCTTTGTTTTTTGACTAATTCTAGGACTGTTAGCAATAACTCGAGATACAGTGGAAGGCGCAACATTTGCAAGCTTTGCAACATCCTTAATTGTTACCGCCATAGTTCCCCCTCTTTTCCACTTTTATTTCTTATTTTTAGTGTAGCTATTTTTCATTATATTAACAATGTATTTTTTACCTTTCTACACTAACTTTTAATGTTTTTTTCGTTTTATCAAATAGCTGATTCGTAATTGAAATCTGCTCACCGTTTACAAAAACATCTACACCTTTATTAACGTTATGCAATACTAACGTTTCTATTGTCCAACTCGGATCATAACTGCCGTTTGCTTCTCGCAAAGAAATGTTTACAATACTTGAACTGTATTCACACACGAGCTCTTGATCAAACGTTTCCCCTTCATCATAACGATTAGTTGTACCATCATCTTCATATAGTTTGTATTCTGTACGGCCCTCGTCACCAAGATAAATGTGATATGTTAGTTCGTCTTCAGGAGTTGCTGTTGACTGCTTAATCGTTCCATGTGGGATAACCGTCCCTTGTTTAATAAAAATAGGTAAAATATCGATCGGTGCTTCAACAAGATGATGCTTATTTCCTAAAAGCACTTCATCCGTCCAATAATTCACCCATTTTCCTTCTGGTAAATAAACGACACGGTGTTTAGTTGTCGGTGTTAAAATAGGTGCAACAATGACATTGTCACCAATCATAAACTGATCAGACAAATTAAATGTATTCTCATCAGTTGGATATTCTAAAACGAGCGGTCTCATCACAGGGAGCCCTGTTTGATTTGCTTCACGGAACAATGTATATAAATGTGGAAGCCACACATATCGTTGTTCAATATATTTTTTCGCCAGCTGCTCAACGTCTTCCCCAAAAGACCAAGGTTCTTGTCGGACCGTATTTATTGCACTATGGTTGCGGAAATAAGGAGTAAACGTTCCAAATTGTGTCCAACGTACTAATAGCTCTCCACTTGCGTCATGTGCAAATCCACCAACATCTGGCCCACAAAAAGGAACACCTGACATTCCTAGGTTCATGCACATCGGTAAAGCGAGTTGCAAGTGTTCCCAAAAAGAACGATTATCACCTGTCCATACTGAAGCATAGCGTTGTACTCCTGCGTAACCAGCTCTTGTTAGTAAAAATGACCGCTTTCCGTGTAAATGTTGTTTCATACCTTCAAACGTTGCTTCTCCCATCAAAAAACCGTATACATTGTGTAACTCTCGATGTGTTTTTGAATCACCATCATTGTCGTGCATTACTTTAACATCCATCGTTTTCGTTTCATTAAACACCGCGGGTTCATTCATGTCATTCCAAATACCTTCAATTCCTAAATCAGCATAAAATTTATGTTGCTCTCCCCACCACTGGCGAGTATTCGTTTTTGTGAAATCAGGAAACGCTGAATTACCAGGCCATACATCACCAAAATAAATATTACCTTCAAGATATTTGCAAAAATGATTGTTTTTTACACCTTCTTGATAAATGGAATATTCAGGGTCTTCCTTTACGCCTGGATCTACGATCGGAACCACTTTAATACCTGCTTTTTTCAAATCTTCAACCATAGCTTTCGGCGTTGGAAAACGATCGTTGTCAAATGTAAATACACGATATTCATTCATATAATGAATATCTAAATAAATCGCATCGACAGGAATCTTTTTTTCGATAAAATCATTTGCAAGTTGTCTTACTTCTTCTTCCGTTTCATAACTATAGCGTGATTGGTGATACCCTAACGCCCATTTAGGGGGCATTGGCATCGTTCCAGTTAATTCCGTATACTGCTTTAATACGTCTTTCATAGTCGGACCAGCAAATACATAATAATCGATTTGCCCAACATCTGCCTTAAATGAGTACGTATCTTTCTCTGACTTTAAATCAAAGTGAGTTCTACCAGTATTATCAAAAAATATTCCATGAGCCTTTCCTTCACGTAGCGTTATAAAAAACGGAATCGATTGATATAACGGATCAGTTTCTGGGTTATGTGGAGCATACACATCGGTATTCCACATTTCCATCTTTTCACCACGTTTATCTAGAAAACCAGTTTTTTCACCAAACCCGTAAAAATGATCGTCATCTGTCATTTTTTTATAGCAAATGACTTCACTTTTTTCATTGAAAGCCATCCCTTTATCAGTTTCAGAAACTAAGGTTTTCCCTTCATTGTCGAGTACCGACACTCTAAAAGGCTTTTTTGAAATATTGATAACGATGGTAGCCGTTTTTAGTTCTACAAAATCTTTATTATCTACTACTTCGAGCTTAACGCCTTGTTGTTCTTTAATTACCGCAAAACTTGATTTCAACTGAGGGCGTTTTTTTTGATTCATAACGATTCGTGCCGTTTTATCATTATAAAACATTATCGCAACATGGCCATTGACCGTTTTAAAATAAACAACATCAGCCTCAATATTAAATGATAAAAGATCACCAATATCTTTAAAATTGTCACCAATTAACTGTTTTTTCGTTCCAGGGTGAATCGCAAAACTTGTATCTTCCATGTTTTTCCCTCCTTAATGAATGCAAGACGATATCTTAAAAAATCGCATGATAAATTACTCGTCACCATCTAAGATAGAAAAGGCGGGCGCTTTTCCTCACTTCACCTTGACCTTCTAAAGAATCTCAGACGTTCGTTCGCAAAAGCACCCACCTTTTTTCAGACAAAATCTCATGACGAACATCGTCACCATCTCGGATGAAAAAATCAGGCTCGACTTCCTAACCAACTAACCAACAAACCAACTAGCCAACTAAACCAATTTATAAACTCTTGCTTCATAAGGTTTTAATAAGATGTCTGACAGGTCGGCGTCAGAATCAACTTCATAGTTACTCATTAAAAGTTCACACGTGTAATCCTTAAAACGATCTGGAATAACAAACTTTGCTTCATCTCCAAAAAGGTTCGTTATTACGATTGTTTTTTCCCCTTCAAAACTTCTAGTATAAGCATAAATTTTCGGATCATCTTTTAAGATAAGCTCATAAGTACCGTAAATTAATTCTGTAAAGTTTTTGCGAAGTTTGATTAAATTTTTGTAATAATGATAAATGGAATTTTCGTCTTTCATTGCTTCTTCAACATTGATATGTTTATAATTAGGGTTCACTTTTAACCACGGCTCACCACTAGTAAACCCAGCATTTTTTTCATCATTCCAGTGCATCGGTGTTCTCGAATTATCTCGACCATTTTTCCAAATGATCTCCATTATTTCATCATGAGAACGTCCACTCTCAATTTCATTAGCGTACATATTTTTTATTGCAACATCATTATAATCTTCAATTGAGTCAAATTGGACATTTGTCATGCCAATTTCCTGTCCTTGGTAAATAAAAGGAGTACCCTGCATTAAAAAGTACATTGTCGCTAAACATTTAGCAGATTTCTCCCAATACTGATCATCTTTCCCCCATGTAGAAACAGAACGAGGTTGATCATGATTTTCTAAAAATAAAGCATTCCAACCTTTTTGATCTAATGCTGTTTGCCATTTCGTTAAAATTTCTTTAAGAGCAGGAAGGTTAATACCGGAATCAGTATTTTTCCCCCATAGGTCTAAATGTTCAAACTGGAAAATCATATTGAAATAACCGTTCTCCTCGCCTACCCACGCATCTGCTTCCTCAGCCTTTACCCCGTTGGCTTCACCGACTGTCATAATATCGTACTGATCAAACGTTTCTTGTTTCAACTCTGTTAAAAAAACATCAATGCCTTCTTGATTCATATGTCCGTCAAAAGAAGGTACGTAACGCTTATTTTCAGGGTTAGGCATATCAGGAAAGCCTGGAGCTTTTTTAACATGAGAGATGGCATCAATACGAAAACCATCGATGCCTTTATCTAACCACCAATTGACCATTTCATATAATTCTTTTCTTACTTTTTCGTTTTCCCAGTTTAAATCTGGCTGTTTTCGTGAAAAAACGTGCATAAAGTATTCATTCGTTTTCTCATCAAACTCCCAGGCAGAACCACCGAAAATTGATTCCCAATTATTCGGTTCACGCCCTTCTTTTCCAAGATGCCAAATATAATAATCTCTATATGGATTTTCTTTTGAAGAACGCGATTCGATAAACCACGGATGTTCATCTGAAGTGTGATTAATAACGAGGTCCATAATAAGTTTCATACCACGACCATGGACTTCTTGGAGTAATTCATCAAAGTCTGCCATCGTTCCAAACTCATCCATAATCCCTTTATAATCACTTATATCATAGCCATTGTCATCGTTTGGCGAACTATAAATTGGGCAAATCCAAATTACATCGATTCCTAAGCCTTTTAAGTAATCTAATTTAGATATGACACCTTGAATGTCGCCTATGCCATCTCCGTTTGAATCCATAAAACTACGAGGGTAAATTTGATAAGCTACGGCTTCTTTCCACCATTTTTTATTCATATTGTCTTCTCCTTTTCTCTAGGTGCTCTTTAATTTAGAAAAGAGGAGCTAATAGTAAGCTCCTCTTTCAACTGTTTGTTTACTATTTTTATGAAGCAAGTTTGCTACATTAAATAAAATCATCCTATTGTAATTAACTTTATCCTTTCGTCGCTCCCGATGTTAAACCTGAAATTAAGTAACGTTGTAACATTAAGAAAATAAGAGCAATCGGAACAGCTACAAGGATTGCACCTGCAGCAAATCTCGTAAAGTTATTTGCAAATTGGTCATTTACGAAGTTAAATAAGCCTAGTGCTAACGTAAAGTTTTCTGGACTTCTTAAAACAATTCTCGGTAAAATAAAGTCCATGAACGGCGCCATAAAATTGAATAATGCAACTACCGCCAAAATTGGCTTTGCAAGTGGCAACATAATTTGGAAGAAAATCCTAAAGTGCCCTGCACCATCAATTTTCGCACTTTCATCTAACTCTCTCGGTATCGTATCAAAGTACCCTTTGACTAAGAAGGCATTCATCGGAATTGATCCACCTACGTAAATAAGAATTAATCCCCATAACGAGTCAAGTAATCCGATGATGTTTAATAAAATAAATAATGCAACCATCGCCATGAGAACCGGGAACATTTGTAGTAGTAAAAATGCGTATAACCCATATTTACGACCGACAAAGCGATATCTAGAAAACGCATAAGCAACAAGTGACACAAAAAATGTTGACGCTAATGATGTTGTAAATGCAACAAATAAAGTGTTTTTATACCACTGAACGTAATTACTTCTTGGATCAAAGAACAACCATTCATAGTGAACGAACGACCAGTTTTCTGGGAACATTCGCGCTCCATATAGGCTTGTTCCTGGATTTAGTGAAAGCCCCAGTGCCCATAGAAGAGGATAAAAAATGATCACAAACATCACTGCAATAATCGCATATATTACCGTTAATTCTAAAGTGTTTTTCGTTTTTTTCGTCATAGCCATTAGTAATTACCCTCCTCTTTAAAGGAACGAGTTCTTCGGAATTGGAAGAAGGCAAATCCTGCAACCATTAAACCAAGGATAATGGAAATTGCCGCTGCCATATTATAATTTTGTGTTTCAAATGTTAATCCGTAAACCCACGAAATCAAGATATCCGTTCCACCGGCATTTTGTCCGCGAACAGCCGGTCCACCTTGGTTAAATAAGTAAATAATATTAAAGTTATTAAAGTTTCCAGCATATTGCATAATTAATAATGGTGCAGTGGCAAACATCAAGTGTGGGAACGTGATGTTACGGAATTTTTGCCAACGATTCGCTCCATCAATATCCGCTGCTTCATACCAATCTGAAGAAATACTTTGCAAAACACCAGTAAATAGAGCAAATACGAACGGGAACCCTAACCATGTTTGAATCATGATCAATGCGGTTTTTGTCCAAAACGGATCTGACAACCACGGTATTCCTTCACCGAACAGTGGGATAATAATTTCCCGATTGATCGCCCCGAAATTATCATTAAATAATGCTGTGAAAATAATAATTGTAACGAAAGCTGGTACTGCCCACGGTAAAATAAGTACTGTACGAATTAATCGTTTAAATTTAACTCGTGGATCATTAACGAGTATTGCTAAAAACATAGCTAAACCAATTTGTAGTGTTGTGGCGATAAACGTCCAAATTAACGTCCATGAAAGAACCGTTAAAAACGTTGTTCGCCATATTGGCATCGTAATTAAAGCTTTAAAGTTGTCAAATCCTACCCACTCTAATAAGTGTCTGGGTGGAGAGTTGTACAAACTGTAATTAGTAAATGCTATAAAGACCATAAATAATAGTGGGAAGATAACGACGAATACTAATAAAAATAGCCCTGGGCCTACAAGTAAATAAGGAAACCCTTTATCCCATGCATCACGAAAAGCCTCACGCATCGATGGAATTGTCCAACCTTCTTGAATTCTCTTTGCGTCCTTACGTGCATCGATTAAATTGGCGATATAAAACGTTAAAGCAAAGGCAGTTAAAATGAGGGAGATAATCCCTTGACTTAGTAATACACGTGAATCATCAACCCTCGGAATCTCACCTAGTGTCATCAATCCCCAATATCCCATATTTAAAAAGTCATAAAAAGCTATAATGAAAGCAGCAAAGAGAATGAATAAAATTGAACCTTTTATATAACGCCGGTTATAAAGTTGTCCGATACCTGGGACAACTGATAATAGAGTAGCTAACGTCGGGTTATGGTTATTTTTTTTGTTTGCTACATTTTGTTGTTCGTTTTTAGACGACATGGACACTTTCCTCCTGCTTGAAAAAGTGGAGCGAAAAAGGTCGCCCCTTTCCGCTCATTCATTAAATTATTGACCAGCAGTCATTTCGATTTGCTCATGAATATCTTCAACTGCTTCTTCTAATACTTCTGCTACATCATCACCTTGAGAGATGAATTCTAAAGCATCGCCCATAGGATCCCAAACTTGAGACATTTCAGGAACGTTAGGCATCGGTTCAGCAAATTCTGCTTGAGCTAAAATGCCGTTTCTTAATTCATCATCAATTGTAATATCGTCACGAGCAGGAATTTCACCAGCAAGGTTAAAGTAGTGCTCACTGTTTTCTGCATTCGTAATGAATAACGCTAAGTCAGTAGCCCAATCTTTGTTCTCACTATACTCAGATACGAACCATCCTTTAACACCAGAAAATGAGTTTAAGTTGTTACCATCTATTGTTGGTAATGTTGTAACCGCTAAGTTTTCACCTAAAGCGTCAGAAAAATCAGGAATGCTCCAAGGCCCCGTTACGACCGCTCCAACTTTTCCATCCATAAATAAACCACTCATTACATCTCCAGTAATTCCACGTGGCATTAACCCTTCTTCAAACCAAGATTGGATTAATTGTCCACCTTGTACTGCACCTTCATTCGATAATCCGATATCAGTAATATCGTAAGCACCATCAGCGTCACGTCCAAATACGTAACCACCAGGGCCAGCTAAGAACGGATATGTGAAATAGAAGTTTGTCGCTTCCATTAAGAAACCGTACTCATCATTTGCAGCATTTGTTAAGTCTCTAGCGATGTCTAAAAGCTCATCCATTGTTTCTGGAGCTTCAGGAATTAAATCAGTGTTATAAAATAATCCGTAAGTTTCAACAACTGCAGGAATACCAAATTGGAAGCCTTCATAACTTAAGGCTTCAAGCGCTCCTTCTTGGTAACCAGCTAATTGATCAGCCGTTAAATCTAATTCAGCCGCTAAACCTTGTAAGTAAATCGCACCTACTCTATCATGCGGGTGAATGAATAAATCTGGTCCAAGACCTGCAGGACCATCTAAAGATAATGCATCTAATTGGTCTAACATTGACATAGGAACGATATTAACTGCAATGCCTCTTTCTGCTTCATAATCAGCAGCGATATCCTCGTATGCTTGAAGTTGAGTTTCTTCATCGTTAACCCACATTGTTAAACTTTCTGGCTTAGGCTCGTCTACGGCCGTTTCGTCTGTTACTTCGTCTCCTGTTTCACCTGGAGTTGGTTCTGGCTCAGCATCACGCTGTGGCCCACACGCCGCTAATGCTAAAGAAAAAACTAACACTAGCATCATCATTAATAATGTTGACTTTTTAAACATTTCTTTTTCCCCCTTTTAATTTTATAAAGGATTTTAAGTACTTGAAATGATCTCCAAATACATGAATGTTGCCTCTCATGAGAAATCACTTCTAAAATGATTAGCCTATAAAATAATTTGCGACAAATTTTAGATCATATACTAATTATTTTTATAGTGATTTTTCCCGAATTCCAGTCATTATGTAAGTTGGCCATCCCAAAACTCAAATTAAGACAAACGGTTGCGCAACAATCACAAAAAAATATTACTATTTAATACCTCTTGTGAAATCGCTTGCACCGTATCTTTAATTCTCATTATACTTACGCTTTCTTAATATGACAAGCATTTTTTTTAATACTTTATAATTTCTTAGATTAACACTCGCTTTCATCACTTTTTAGCAAAGATATAATCGTTAATAAAAATCATCTGCACTCGTTTGCAATCTTTGTAGTAAATGATCTATATCCGTTGTATTTTCATCTTGCATTGAGACATCAGCTAATATTTTCTCGGTATTTTTAGATAAAACCGAACTTGTTTTTGTCGAGAGCAAACGATTGCGTTAGTTTATAGCTTAATTTTACTGAAAATTATATTAACATCCAATAGTTTTTATATTTTATAATAAAAATAGAACTAAAGTTCTATCTTTACTTCCCTTCTCGTTTAGCTAATCTACGATATTCATTCGGAGTTATCCCCTCTACCTTTTTAAATAACCTAGAAAAATAGGCACTATCCGCTATACCTACTTGTCTAGAGATTGAATCTAATTTTTCATTTGTTGTTGTAAGCTGTTTTTTCGCTATAGAGAGGCGGTAGGATGTTAAATATTGCAAAGGTGTTATTCCTAATGTTTTTTGCATACAGCGTGTAATATAATCAGAATGAAATAATAACTGTTTTGATATGTCCTCCATCTTTATTGCTTCTTTTTGATAATTTTTTTGAATAAACGTAATCACTTGTTTTGTTACTTGTTCTGCGCTCGTTGGAATTTGGATTGAATCTTTTTGTAATTGTAAAATTAACTCTTGGAAAACAATTTGTTCTTTTAAACGTTTTTCCGGACTATTCGTATCATTAAATGAAAAAAGACGATCCAGTTCGTGATTTATAAATTCTTGACTCCCTATTTTTCCATACCTCGGAATGTGAAACATATGCTTTGCTGATTCTATATACGTATGTTCCTGCTTGAGAACCATTCCCCAATTAATATCAGTACAATTTTTTAATACATAAGGTTTTTCTAAACAAAAATGAATCCAACTATAATGGGTATCAACCGTACAGGCTTTATATCCGAAGTGTTCTAATCCTGGCATAAGAATTAAATACTCTCCAGCTTTCACATCGTACTTTACTCCATCTTCACAAATATAGAGCACTCCTTTGTTTACAATTAAAAGATCGAAAACTGAAAAAGTACAACGTCTCATATGTTTTTTGCCTTCATTAAAACAATCTTTACTTCCGGCGATATATGTTGGAAACGGCGGTACTTCAAAAATTAATGTGTTCACTAGTCCCACTCCTTTAAGTCGAAATCGTCCAATTATCATCGACATTATGTCTTTTTTATGCTTTTAAAAACCGTTACAATAATGATACTGAAAAATTCGTTATTGTCCAATTACTTGACTGAATTTCATAATTACCAAAAATGAGCCACATCACCCAATATATAGTTTGCGAATGGTTTTAACGCAACTATATTTTTGACCTTAGTGGCGATAATAATAAATTATGAAATTCATTGTAGATAAAATTGGCAGATGAGGTGGAAAACAATAATGAAAAATACCAAAAAAAACAATGGGGCTAAATTAACTTTATTTGCGTTAACTTGGCCTATTTTTATTGAAATCTTTTTGCATATGTTAATGGGAAATGCCGACACTCTCATGTTAAGCCAATATGATGATAATGCAGTGGCTTCCGTAGGAGTTTCCAATCAGTTAATCAATGTGATTATCGTTATGTTCGGGTTTATAGCCACAGGAACTGCAATTTTAATTGCGCAATATATTGGCGCAAAAAAAGAGCAAGACGCAAATAAAATCGCTGTTGTATCAATTGTAGGAAATTTAGCTTTCGGCCTAGTCCTTAGTGCTATTTTAGTGTTTTTTGCTCCCTACATTTTGAGAGCAATGAATATACCTCCAGAGTTAATGGATGCATCTTTAATGTATTTGCGGATCGTTGGTGGGTTTGCCTTTATTCAAGCACTAATCATGACAATTGCAGCAATCATTCGTAGTCACGGTTTTACAAAAGATGCAATGTACGTCACGATGGGCATGAATTTAATTAATGTGATTGGTAACTATTTCTTTATTTTCGGTCCTTTCGGGTTTCCAGTTTTAGGAGTAACTGGTGTAGCAATCTCGACGGCAACTAGTCGTACGATCGGACTAATTGCGATGTTCATATTGCTTCATTATCGGATTAAAGGCAGCTTACCATTTACCCATGTTTTTAAATCATTCCCGAAAACAGAATTAAAAAAATTATTAAAGATTGGCATTCCTTCTGCTGGAGAACATTTATCTTATAACACTTCTCAAATAGCCATTACTTACTTTATTGCTTCAATGGGGACAATTGCATTAACATCGAAGGTTTACACTCAAAATATAATGATGTTTATATTATTATTTTCAATTGCGATCGGCCAAGGTACTCAAATTTTAATTGGTCAATATGTTGGCGCTGAAAAATTACAAGCTGCTTATAAACGTTGTTTAAAAAGCTTAAAGCTTGCGATACTAGTCTCGACGAGTATGGCAATTATTTTTTCTTTCTTTAGTTCATCATTATTTGGTATTTTTACAGAAAACCCGGATATCATTACCCTTGGAACGACACTTATTTTACTTACGATTATTTTAGAGCCTGGTAGAGCTTTTAACTTAGTCGTTATTAACTCCTTAAGGGCAGCCGGAGATGTTAAATATCCTGTTTATATCGGTATTTTATCAATGTGGGGAGTTGCTGTAACTCTTTCATATGTTTTAGGTATCGTGTTTGAATTAGGATTGATTGGTGTATGGATCGCCTTTATTGTCGATGAATGGCTAAGAGGCTTGTTAATGTTAAGACGATGGCGTTCTAAAAAGTGGCAACAAATGTCCTTTGTAGAAAAAGATTCTGAAGCTTCATAGCGGTTGTATATAAAAAGCAGAGCGATTGTCCTGAACAAGGCTGTTTATTTCACCAAGAAATAATAGCTAAGATATGGATATCGCTCTGCTGCTTTACAATCGTCTAAATATTACGAAAAAATGGCATTTTTTATAAAAATCAACTAAATTCATCGCTTTTTGGTGTTTTTTTACATACGAATAATTTTTGACAATAAAAGGACATTCTGCTTAAATAAAGAAGGGATTCCTTTTTTCATTATGTTAATAGGAATCTTACTAAAAAATAAAATATAGGGGGAATGAAAATGAAAAAGAAATTGACTCTACTGTTCAGTTTAGTTTTCAGTGTTTCTTTGCTTTTAGTTGCTTGTGGTGAGACTGATACGCAACTGCAACTAGGAACTGGAAGTCCTGGTGGTACATACTATCCACTTGGAACAGAGATTGCTAATGTTGTAACTGCTGAAGTTGAAGGTCTTTCAGTAAGTGCTGTATCGTCTGGTGCATCTGTTGAAAACCTTTCGATGATTGGGCAAGGTGAAATGGATTTAGGAATGACGGTTCATTTACCAGCACAAGATGCTCTTAATGGTGTAGGAGCTTTCGAATCTCCTGTTGAGAACTTCGGTTTTATGGGCCATATATACCCAGAAGTGATGCAAGTAGTAGTAAGAGCTGATTCTGGTATTGATTCAATTGCTGATTTAGCTGGGAAGCGTGTAGCTATTGGACCTGCAGGAAGTGGGACACAAGATGCAGCTACTTTAATTCTTGAAGCTTACGGTGTTGAAGATGGTGATTACACTCCATTTGCTGAAGGTTTCGGGAATGCGGCTGGACAATTACAAGATGGTAATATCGATGCATTATTCGGATTACTAGGTTTACCAGCTTCTGCGGTTACAGAGTTAGCCTTAAACCGTGATATTAAAATTTTAGATGTTGAAGGTGACGCATTAGACTACATTTTAGAAAATAGTGGTTACGGTCATTTAGAAATCCCAGCAGATGCTTATGATTTCCTTGATGCTCCCGTGAGCACAGTAACTGCTTATGCTGTTCTAGTTGGTTCGCTTGATTCAGTTGATGAAGATTTAGGATATGAGATCACAAAAGCAATGTTTGAAAAGGCTGGTAATGTTACTCATGACCAAGCAAGACATTTAACTAAAGATAATGCACTTTTAGGGTCTGAAGGTCTTCCTTTCCACCCAGGTGCTGAAAGATATTTCCAAGAAATTGGTCTAAGGTAATAAAATCAATAGACCGGGCAAACTAAATGTCCGGTCTATTTTTCAAGTTACTAGTGAAATACGTAACAATTATATGTCCGTTCAAAACGGGTATCGATGAAAAAGCAGGAATTAGCAGTCCTACTTTTTCATCGGTTTTATTATTTTTTAGGTGGTGGTTTTATGGCTAACGAAAAAAACGTTTCAGAACAAGAGTTATTAGCTAAGTACGACCGAGAGTCTGCTTATCGAATTAATGTTGGAAAATGGGCGTTAATTATTAGTGTTATAGCAATTTCATTAACGTTTTTCCAACTTTATACTGCTCTTAAAGGTTCTTACGTATCAATGATCCAAGGGGCGATCCACCTTGGTGCAGGTTTATCATTAATTTATCTTTTATATCCGGCGAAGCGATCATTAATACGCCATAAAGGGATTGCTTGGTATGATGTCGTCTTGGCATTTCTATCATTAGCATGTAATTTTTATGTTGTATATAATTATGAATGGTTAACAACGAGAGCACTTACCACTGGATTTACAACGATGGATATTGTCGTCGCTTCTTTAGCCATTGCACTACTTTTAGAAGCAACACGTCGTGCCGTTGGTTTGCCGATCGTCATTATCGCACTACTTGCCATTGCTTATGGATTATGGGGAAGCTACATCCCTGTATTTGGTCACAGAGGTTTCTCATGGGAAGGATTAGTTCGAAGACTTGTTTATAGTGATAATGCGATTTTCGGAATTCCAATTCAAATATCTGCAACATTCATTTATTTATTCTTGTTCTTTGGTGTAATGTTAACAAAAACTGGTATTGGAAAGTTTTTTAACGATTTAGCCTTTGGGGCTACTGGACGCTTCACTGGTGGAACAGCAAAAGCTGCAGTATCCGCTAGTGCACTTCAAGGTATGGTAACAGGAAGTTCTGTTGCCAACACTGTTGGGTCAGGTTCTTTTACTATTCCAATGATGAAACGGGCAGGCTTTAGGCCAGAATTCGCTGCAGCATCGGAAGCATCCGCTTCTACTGGTGGACAAATTATGCCACCAATCATGGGAGCTGCTGCCTTCATTATGGCAGAATATACAGGTGTTCCTTATAGTGAAATTATTTTAATTGCGATTGTTCCTGCTCTTTTATATTTTTCAGGAGTATTTATGGGGGTTCACTTTGAAGCTAAAAAGCAAGGAATTTTAGGTTTACCGAAAAGTGAACTACCTTCTTTTAAGAGTTTAGCGAAACGTGCAGATTTGCTCTTACCATTATTCACGATCGTTGGGTTATTATTTTACGGTTATACGCCAACGTACGCAGCTCTTTGGGGGATCTTAGTATCATTTTTGGTAAGTTTGACGAGACGTGATACGCGTATGTCGATTAAAGATCTTTTTCAAGCGTTTGAACAAGGTGCAAGAGTCGCACTTCCTGTCATAGCTGCGTGTGCGAGTGCTGGTATAATCGTAGGAATAGTTGTATTTACAGGGCTAGGCGGTAAAATTGCCGGTGGAATTTTAGATTTAGCTGGTGGAAATTTCTTCTTACTGTTATTCTTTACGATGTTTGCTTGTATTTTACTAGGAATGGGTTTACCAACTACAGCAAATTACGTAGTTACTGCTTCAATGGCAGCACCTGCTTTACTTGAATTTGGTGTACCTGTTATTGCTGCCCATATGTTCGTTTTCTATTTCGGGATTGTTGCCGATATCACTCCTCCTGTTTCATTAGCAGCTTATGCAGGGGCAGGAATAGCAAAGGCAAATCCTATGAAGTCAGGAATTACAGCATTTAAGATTGCAATTGCAGCCTTCATTATTCCGTACGTGTTTGTTTATAATCCTGTACTCGTACTTGAAGATGCTACATTTGCGACATTTACACCTGTCCTTTTAACGGCATTAATCGGAATGGCAGCAATCAGTGCGGCAATGATGAACTACTTTATTTATACGCCATTACTGATTGAAAGAATTGGATTATTTGCAGCAGGCATTTTACTCGTTTACCCTGGAAACTTATATGTTTCTGGAATTGGATTAGTGCTACTAGTTATTATCGGCTTAATTCAGTTTTTACGAAAAAGAAAAAATGAACCAACAAAAGCAATGGCGTAATAAGAAAAGCGCAAGGCGCCGGAGCTAGACAGCTGCCAAAGTTTTTTACATTTCTTATCATCCATACGAAAGGGCTGTCCAAAAAGTGTTTTGACACTTATTCGGACAGCCCATATTTTTTACTTTAGCGGACATCTTGGATGCACCGAAAAGATGGTAAAATAGCGGATTTTTGTAGATTAACGGAATATGTCCGGTAAGAACTACTACAAGCGAGTGTAGCAACCACCAGCCTCAAGACTAAGCCCCAAACAACTCAAAACTCTTAACTCAACATTCAAAACTCAACACTCATAACTCTCAACTCAAAAAAGCTAGTCCTGAAAAACATCAAAGCTATCCCATAACCCTTCTAAATCCTTTAAGCGCTTTTCAACTTTCACTTGCTCGGCTCTCGTTACGGCGGTAATTAACGCACTAACAATACTAATTGGAGCCGCAAAGGAATCAATAAATGAGTTGATGTCTGTTGTTGCTATTAAAGCTCGATCCGCATAAGGAACGAGTGGCGACATTAGGTGATCTGTGATCACAACCGTTTTTGCCCCCCTTTGATTTGCATACTTTAAAACTTCGACCGTTCTTTTCGTATAACGTGCAAAACCAAAGCCAATAACAAGGTCATCGCTCTTTATATCAAGTAAATGTTCAGAAACACCGTCAGCCTGACGAATCATTTCTGTATTTTGAAGAACTAAGTCTAAATAAAACTCTAGAAATGAACCTACACTCGTAGCACTCCGATAAGCTATGATATATATTCTTTTCGCTTTACGAATATCATTAACCGTTTGTAAAAAAACCTCAGGATCGATTTGATTTAAGGTAACTTTTAAGTTTTGGATGTCATCATATAAAACTTCTTTCACAACATTCGCGGGCTCTTCATTTTCTTCTGTCGTATGTGCAAATACTTCTGCAGAAGTCCACTTACGTTGCAAAGCTTCTTGCAAATGCCGTTGTAAATCGGGATATCCTTTATAATTTAAAAATACAGCAAACCGAATGACGGTCGCTTCCCCGACACCAACGTTTTTGGCTAATTTTGACGCTGTTAAAAATGGTGCTGTCTCCATATTTTCAATTAAATAGTTTGCTATTTTTTTATGTGACTTACTCATTTTTTCCTGTGTATCAACAATTCTACGGTACACTTCACTTTCTAACATTGACCTCACCCACCTAACGATCCCCTTTAAAATGAAAGAAGGAGCTACACTACACACAACTCGTGTAACCCCTTAGTTTCAAACATATATTATCGTTCATGAACATCTTAAAGAGTAAAATTATAGATTAATGGTGACCGCCACAAACTTTGCTCAATACTCTTTCATATGCTTTTATTGTCGCATCAATTTCTTTTATACCATGAGCAGTTGATAAACTGTATCTATTTAAAGGCTTCGTATAAATTCCTTCATTTAAAAGATGCAAATCAATTTCTTTTCTAAGCGATAGGTCAGTTTGCTGGAGGTCACGATAATTACGAATATTCTCCTTATTAGTTAATACTACACTAAAAATTGACCCTATGCCAATCGCTTTCATTCCGATCTTATATCGTTTGAATAATTGCTCTAATTGCTGTTTTAAAAAAGCTGTATTTTTAAAAACATCTTCAATTTTTTCTTCTAAAACTTCTACTGTTGCTAAACCTGCCGCTAAAATCATTGGGTGTCCGTTATAAGTCCCACTATGGAATAATACATCTTTAGACTTTGATTTTTTACTTTGGCTCGAGTCAAAGACATCAGCGCCTCTTCTAGGTGAACTTTCAAGCATAATTTCCTCTCTACCACCAACAATTCCAATGGGAAATCCTCCACCGATGACTTTACCTAAAGCTGTAATATCCGGCTTGACGTTATATAATTGTTGCGCTCCACCTATAGCAACCCGAAAACCTGTTTTTACTTCGTCAAAAATAAGAAGTATCCCTAGTTCTTTCGTTATTTCTCTTAGGCCTTTTATAAACTTTTCTGTAGCTGGAATAAATCCGCCTTGGACAGGTTCGATCATCACAGCCGCTAGATCATGCTGGTGCCTTCTCAAAATGGCTTCACATGCCTCTAATTCGTTAAAAGGAAGGATAATCGTATTTTCTGCTTCTTTTTCAGGAACTCCTTTTGATTCAATAACAGAATTAGGATTTAGTTCCTCACCAGCTTCATTTAATGGAGGGGATACGCTTACTAATACTTCGTTGTAACCTCCGTGATAATGTCCTTCAAATTTAGCAATCTTATACTTTCCTGTATAAGCATAAGCAAGTCTTAATGCTAACAAAGTTGCCTCAGTACCTGAGTTCGTATATCGTAACAACTCCATTGACGGATAATGTTGTTGTATTTTTTTCCCAAACGTATATTCTAATTCATGTGGCGTTCCGAAAAGGCAAGTTCCATTTTGGTGTAATTGCTTTGTTATCGCTTCAGTAATCTTTTCGTGACCATGCCCTAGCATTAAAGCGCCATAAGCAAGTAAATAATCGATATATTCATTGCCGTTCACATCCGTTAAATGAGCACCATTTCCTTTTTCCATAACAATTGGATATGGGTCAAACGATTTAATGTTAGCTGTCACTCCACCTGGCATTACTTCTTTCGCTTTCTTCATCCATTCTAATGATTTACTCGTCCTTTCGAAATAATCCGGTAATGGATAATCAACCTTTTGGATAGCCATTTTTTATTATTCTCCACCTTTTCGTTAGTTTTAATTTCATAATTTCATTTTTTTGAATTATTTATTTCATTTTATGATAAATCACTTCATTTGTGAAGGGTTAAATTCAAAAATATTATTTTTTGAAATATTTGTTTCATAATCTATTAAATGAAAGATAGATTTCACTTTATATACATTTATGAAACTAAAAAACCACGAAAATAGGACTATTATGAAGCTTACACTTCAAAAGTTATGTTTTTTTAATGATTTCCTTCATTTTTGACCAAATTCAGCTTTTTTTGATATACTCAAAATGCTGAATGAAATTTTAATAGAGGAGATGGTAGAATGGCGATGCCAAAATACGTAACGAACATTGATAAAATTGAGGGGATTTCTGAAGAAGAAAAAGTAAAGTTAAAAAAGATTACTGAGAAGTATGTTTTTCGCGTGAATGATTATTATTTAAATCTCATTGATTGGAATGATCCGAACGATCCCATTCGTAAATTAGTTATACCTAATGAAGGAGAATTATCTGAATATGGGCGCTGGGATGCTTCCGATGAAGCGACAAACTACGTAGTACCAGGCTGTCAACACAAATATGGCACTACAGCATTATTAATGGTGTCAGAAGTGTGTGGCGCTTATTGTCGTTATTGCTTCAGAAAACGCTTATTCCGAAACGATATTAAAGAAGCTATGAATGATGTGAACCCAGGCATCGAATACATTGCCCAAAATCCACAAATTAACAATGTACTTCTTACAGGTGGAGACTCTTTAATTTTAGCAACCAAAAAATTACGCCAAATTATCGAAAGACTTCGTGCGATTGACCATGTAAAAATTATTCGTTTAGGTTCTAAAATGCCTGTTTTTAATCCAATGCGCATTTACGAAGATGAAGAGTTACTACAACTTATTCGGGAGTATTCAACACCAGAAAAGCGTATATATGTGATGGCTCACATTAACCATCCAACAGAAATTACTAAAGAAGCAAAAAGAGGTTTCCAAGCACTTCATGATGCAGGTGCTATTGTTGTAAACCAAACGCCAGTTTTAAAAGGAATTAATGATGACCCTGTTGTTTTAGGTGAACTATTAGACAAACTATCATGGGCAGGTGTAACACCTTATTACTTCTTTATAAACCGTCCTGTTGCAGGTAACAACGACTTCGTATTAACACTTAAAGAAGCTTACGATATTGTAGAACAAGCAAAAGCACGCACATCTGGACTTGGTAAGCGTGTAAGGCTATCAATGAGTCACACTTCAGGAAAAATTGAAATTTTAGCAGTTGAAGACGGAAAGGCTTACTTGAAATATCACCAATCTAGAGACAATGTGTACGGAAAGTTTATGGTATTAGACTGCCCAGAAAATGCTGCTTGGTTTGACGATCTTCCTGGAAACGAGAAATACTGGAATGCACCTAAAAAGAAAAGTGAAGATATCATCTCAGCTAATGAATTTATTGCTGAAAAAGAATTAGTAGGAACAAAATAATAAGAAAAGCGGAAGCGCCTCGGTAAGCTTCGACAAGCGTTGGAGGGCCAGCAACGTTTTGCCTCCTCTTCGTTTCTTCCTCGTGAATAGGCAAATCTTGATGGACCGAAACGCTCGAGAAGCTAGGGGCTGGAGCTAGACAAAGAAAAGCGAAAGCGCCTTGGTAAGCTTCGACAAGCGTTGGAGGGACAACAACGTTTTGCCTCCTCTTCGATTCTCCTCATGAGTAGGCAAATCTTGATGGACCGAAACGATCGAGAAGCTAGGCGCTGGAGCTAGACAAAAAAGCGAAAGCGCATTTCTTTAAAACAAAATTTTTTTTTATAATCCGCACTGATTGAAAACGTTTGTCAACAGTCTGATGGATCTGACAAAACTGTCAGATCCATTTTTTCATACTCCTACATATTCGAATTAAAATCATGCCAATTCATTTGAAGTTCTTCTAAATCGTCATCAAAATCATCCATATGCATAGGACCCATGTGATCTGGCATCATTTCGGAAGTTGGCATTCCTGTATGGTGTGGTGCCATTTGTGGTCCTGGTACGCCTGCATGATCTGATGTCATATGTGGCCCTGTCATTCCTGGGTGATGTGGTGCCATTTGTGGCCCTGTCGTTCCTGGGTGATGTGGTGCCATTTGTGGCCCTGTCATTCCTGGGTGATGTGGTGCCATTTGTGGCCCTGTCATTCCTGGGTGATGTGGTGCCATTTGTGGTGCCGGCATTCCTAGGTGATGTGGTGCCATTTGTGGCCCTGTCATTCCTGGATGATGTGGTGCCATTTGTGGCGCAGCCATTCCTGGGTGATGTGGTGCCATTTGTGGCCCTGCCATTCCTGGGTGATGTGGTGCCATTTGTGGCGCAGCCATTCCTGGGTGATGTGGTGCCATTTGTGGCGCAGCCATTCCTGGATGATGTGGCATCACGTTTGGTAGTGGCATTCCTGTATGGTATGGCATCATTTGTTGCGCCTTTCCAAAAGGCATTTGATGAGTTTTGTTACATCCGCAAGACATTAGTTTTTACCCCTTCCTTTTTTTAAAGCTAGGTACTCGAGTGAATTCCATAATTCCAATAAATTCGCCACACCCTCTAGACTAATTGCAAACAATTAACTTAACTAGATGTAGCATCCTAGTGGGTTTAATGATTATGAAATTCATTTATTTAGACAATATCAATTTTATGAATTAGGGGGATGTCTTGTGATAATAATCTAGAAAAATATTATGTGAATAACCAATTTAGGCATAAACCTAAAAAAAAACCATCATGCCGTTTTAACGTCATCATCTAAGATTGGAAATGCGGGCGAATTCTCTCGCTTCGCTGTAAAGCTACTGACCTCAATCACATCATGGAATGCTTCTTAGAGATTTATCATGCAGCTTTGCGACGAGTAACCGCAGGAGCACCCTCTATCGAGTTTTAGAGGCTCACTCTGGAAATTGGCCGGACATTTTCAAACAAAAACCGCATGACGATTAATCGTCACCATCTAACATGAAAAAATCCGGTCGATTTCCCTCACTGCGCTGTAAATCCGTTCCGGCTTTAGAGGCTTGTTCGGAAAAGTCGACCGTCATTTTCTTTTCATATAAAAAGAAACGATCACACTTTATCCTAATAAAGCGCGATCGTTTACCATATCTGTTCCTCTAATACGTTGGAATTCATTTAATAACTTTTCAATCGTTAACTGGTTCTTTTCTTTTCCAGCAACATCTAAAATAATTTGTCCTTTATCCATCATGATTAAGCGATTTCCTAAATCTAATGCTTGCTGCATATTATGAGTCACCATTATGGTAGTTAATTCATACTTCTTTACGATATCGCCAGTTAAATTCGTTATCATCTCAGCCCTTGAAGGATCAAGTGCTGCTGTATGCTCATCAAGAAGTAAAATATTTGGTTCTGTGAAAGTAGCCATCAATAAAGAGAGAGCTTGCCTTTCTCCACCTGATAATAAGCCTACTTTTGCAGTTAGCCTGTTTTCTAACCCTAAATGCAATGTTTCTAAATACTCTTTAAACATTTGTTTTCGTTTTTTATTAACTCCGAAACGTAAAGTTCTTCTTTTATTTCTACTGTATGCAATCGCTAAATTTTCCTCTATCGTCATGTTAGGAGCTGTACCTGCCATCGGATCTTGAAACACACGCCCTATATAGTGTGAACGTTTATATTCGGGGATAAAAGTTACATCTTTATTTTCAATATAAACATTCCCAACATCCGGTAAAAGCGAACCGGATGTAATATTCATTAACGTTGATTTTCCAGCGCCGTTACTACCGATAACAGTTAAAAAATCACCACTATTTAGCATTAAGTTTGTTCGTTGTAACGCTTTTTTCTCATCTAACGTGCCCTCATTAAATGTTATACTGACATCTTTTAGCGTTAACATATCATTCCCTCCTTTCTTATCCTGCTACTTTCATCTGTTCAGTGCGTTTTCTTTTACGTCGCTGCTTTTCCTTAAAATTATCAATAATTTTTGGAGCAACAAGTGCTGTGATAACGATAACTGCAGTAATTAGTTTTAAGTCACCGGTTTCTAAAAACTCTACCCTTAATGCTAACGTTACAACGATACGATAAATGATAGCTCCACCAATGACAGCGAGTGTTGTTATCGCAATCGTCTTTGTACCAAAAAGTGCCTCTCCAATAATAACCGATGCAAGACCGATGATAATCATCCCAATCCCCATACCGATATCAGCAAAGCCACCATATTGTGCGATCAACGCCCCAGATAAAGCTACAAAAGCATTTGAAATCCCTAAGCCAAAGATCGTTAAATTGTCTGTATTCGCAGAGAAACTACGAATCATTTTTTTGTTATCTCCGGTTGCTCGTAAAGCTAAGCCAACTTCAGTTTTTAATAAATAGTCTGCAAGAAATTTAATTAGAAGGGTTACAACTGCAGCAAAAATAACAATCCCAAAAGTTCTTGGAAGATGTGTAAACCCTAAAGAAGTAAATAACGAAGACATAACTTGATCAAAACCAATTCTTTCGGAAAGCTGAGATATTTTCGTCATTATTGTTTCTTGGCTCAATAACGGAATATTCGAGCGTCCCATGATTCGTAAATTTATTGAATACAGTGCAATCATCATTAAAATACCAGATAATAAGGGATTTATTTTTCCTTTCGTGTGCAATAGTCCTGTGATGCATCCTGCTAAAAATCCAGCTAGTATTGCAATAACGGTAGCAATTAAAGGGTTATAGCCACTAACAATTAACATAGCGGCGATCGCAGCACCAGTGACAAAACTTCCATCTACAGTTAAATCAGGAAAATCTAAAACACGGAAGGAGAGGTAAACACCTAGCGCCATAATAGCGTAGAAAATCCCTGCCTCAATTGAACCAAATATAGATATAAACATTACCTCTCTCCTTTCAAGAAAAGCGCAGGCGCCTTGGTCACGAGCGAAAGGCACTGGAAGCCCTTTGACAGAAGCCGCTTTTTGGCTTCCGAAATGGACTGAAGTGACCGAGCTCGTAGGCGTCAGAGCTAGACAACTGCCAAAGTTTAAAAAATTTCTTATCTTTCAAGAAAAGCGCAAGGCGCCTACTTATTCTACAAACTGTGCCTTTTCATCCCACTCAGAATTCCATTCAACCCCTTGAGCCTCAGCTGCACTTTTATTAATAAAAAGTTGCATTTCTGGTGGCGATTCCGCTGGGATATCTCCAATTGCTTTTTCACCTTTTAAAACTTCTGCTGCCATTTCACCAGAACGGTAGCCGATCGTAAAATAATCAATTCCAAACGTTGCAAAGCCACCTCTATTTAACGAATCTGGCTCACCAACGATTAATGGAATATCATAATCATTTGATACTGCAACAACCGTTTCTAATGCCGAAACAACGGTATTATCAGTAATAATGTATATTACATCAACGTCACCGACTAATGATTGAGCTGATTGTTGAACCTCAGCTGACGTCGAAACTGTTCGCTTTGCAACTTCTAATCCAATTTTTTTAGCTGCTGTCTCAACCGTTTCAATTTGAGCAATCGAATTTTGCTCTCCAGAGTTGTATATTAGACCAATTTTTGCTCCTTCAAAATATGTTGCTATAAACTCAACCGTTTCATCGACCGCCTCAGCTAGAAAATCACTTACTCCTGTAATATTTCCACCAGTTGGTTCATTCATTTCGGGAACAAGGTCAGCACCAACTGGATCTGTAACAGACGTAAAAATAATCGGAATATCTCTCGTTGCATTTAATGCTGATTGCGAACTAGGTGTTGAATTAGTAAAAATTAGATCGACCCCATCAGCAACAAATTTTTGAGCGATCGACGCCGCATTATTCATGTCCCCTTGTGCACTTTGAAAATCATAAGAAACATTTTCACCTTCGACAAAACCATTATCAGCAAGAGCTTTTTTAAATCCCTCAAAAGCCGCATCAAGAGACGGGTGTTCAACAATTTGTGAAGCACCTATTTTAAACTGCTCTTCTTCTGGGCTTGCAGCCTCAGTTTGGTCACTATCACTAGCTTGTGTCGAGTTTTCCTCTTCGTTATTATCTTGTGAAGCATCTTGACTACCACATGCAGTTAAAACAAATAAACTAAATAAAAATGCTACTAAACTAATAAATAATCGCTTTCTCATCGTTTAATCCCCCTACAATATTTTAAAAATTCTAATATTTATGTATTATCATAGTACATTGTCATTGCTGTGTAAATAAAAAGTTTTGCACTTTAAAGCGTTTTAGCGTTTTGGTATTGAATTTCTTGTGAACAGAAAATTGCCAACTAAAAAATGATTATAGGAAAATAATTTTGTAGCATGATGATCAATTCGTTCATATATTGTCATAGAACTTATGAAAAGAGTGACGAAAATGAGCGTAATTATTCCTTTTGAAACGATGATCAAAAACGGACAGCGTGTTCTCATCCGTAGTGCTACCGATAAAGATGCTACCCAGATTATGACATTAAGCTACGATGTTATTAATGAAAGTAAAACATTAATTGCAACTTCCGAAGAATTTAATATAACCACTGATGAACAAAAAAAATTTATTCATTTGTACAATAATATTCCATTAAACTGTATCCTCGTTGCTGAAATTAACCACTGTATTATCGGAATGCTCACTTTTCAATGTGGGACGTTAAAAAAATACTCACACCACGGAACGATTGGTATGATTGTTGACAAACGTTGGAGGGGAATGGGGATTGGTAAAGCTTTGCTAACATCGTTAATCAAATGGGCTTACTTTCAACCTACACTCGAAAAGCTTTGTTTAGAAGTGCTCGCTTCAAATACAAACGCTATATCCTTATATAAAAAATTCGGGTTTATTGAAGAAGGCCGTCAAATAAAGCAAGTGAAGAAATCAGCTGGAGAGTATGATGACATTATTTTAATGGGGAAGTTCTTATTCTAGGGCGGGGGCTGTTCCATAAGTGTCTGACACTTTGTTTTGGAATAACCCCTGCCCTTTTCTGCTTTCAATTAATTTTATTCAACAATAACAGCTGTACCGTATGCTACAATTTCAGAAGCACTATTCATAACACCTGAAGTTTGCAAACGAACGCCTACAATCGCATTAGCCCCCATTCCTTCAGCTTCTTTCACCATTCTAGCAATCGCTGTTTTTCTTGCTTTATCCATCATATCGGAGTATTCTTTGATTTCTCCACCTACAATATTTTTTAATCCAGCTAAAATATCACTTCCAATATGTTTTGCTTGAATTGTACTTCCTTTAACAAATCCTTTGTGGGATACAACTTTTTTTCCTGGAACTGCATCAGTAGTTGCTATAATCATCATCATCTTCCTCTCTTTTTTCTTTTATTCTTTCCATGATTAATAATACAAAAACGATAATCCAACCTAAAATGTGAAAAGCGAATAAATAAACGGCAGTGACGAAATCGATAAAAAAATAAATAATCGCGACAATTTGCAATAGGACGGTTACGACTAAAGTAATTGATTTTAAATTAAGCATTGAAATGGTCTCCTTTTTTTATCCACCATTATTATAGTACGAATCACTCATTAATTACAGTTTTTTTGTTAATCAATCCCAATTACGGTTAAGATGATTAATGGTTAATGATACTTTTACCTCTAATTATAAATAGTTCAATAATAACAACTGAGTCAAATTCATAATTACTTAAAGTGAGCCATATCAAACTATATTCAGTTACGAGCGACTTAACGTAACTATAATATATAGATACTTAATGGCGATAATATTGAATGATGAAATTCATTAAACTAAAAAAGTGATTTATGATAAAATACGATAGTGTCAATTAAAGATGAATTGAGGGATTTCCTTTGAAAATAGTACTAACTACGTTAAACGCAAAATTTATTCACACTGCACTTTCACTGCGCCTATTAAAAACTTATACAGCTTCTGAATACGACACAGAAATTAAAGAGTATACAATTAAAGACCCTATTTTAAATATCGTTACAGACCTTTACGGTGAAAATCCTGATGTGATCGGCTTTAGTTGTTACATTTGGAATATCGAAAAAACGATTGAAATCGTCAAGATGCTCAAAAAAGTAAAACCATCTTTAAAAATCATTTTAGGTGGACCTGAAGTTTCTTTTGATGTTCCGTATTGGATGGAACGAGTGCCAGAGGTAGATTTTATCGTTTCAAATGAGGGCGAAGAAACGTTTAAACATTTATTAGATGAAATTACAGGAGCACAAAAATATCACCTCGTGTTTGGCATGAGCTACCGTAAAGACGGCGAAATCATCGTCAACCCTCCAAGACCGAATATGAAGCTGGATACGATCCCTACAGCTTATCGATTTCAAGAAGATAAAGCCGATTTAAACAAACGTATCGTTTATTTTGAAACAAGCCGTGGTTGTCCGTTTAGTTGTCAGTTTTGCTTATCTTCAATCGAGGTAGGGGTTCGTTATTTTGACATCGAGCGTGTTAAAGAAGATTTGCTTTACCTAATAAATAACGGAGCTAAATTAATTAAGTTTATCGACCGTACATTTAACATTAAACGTGACTATGCCTTAGAAATTTTCCAGTTTTTAATTGATAATCATCAAGGTTGTGTGTTTCAATTTGAAATTACAGCAGACATTATGCGCCCTGAGGTGTTAGAGTTTCTAAACACTCACGCCCCTCCAGGAATCTTCCGGTTTGAAATTGGGATTCAGTCAACAAATGACGCAACGAATGAATTAGTAAAGCGCAAGCAAAACTTTGAAAAGCTATCAAGGACGGTAACGATGGTTAAAGATGGTGGAAAAATCGATCAACACCTCGACTTAATTGCTGGTCTTCCTGAGGAAAATTACGATTCCTTTAGAAAAACATTCAATGATGTATTTGCAATGCGACCTGAAGAACTACAATTAGGTTTCTTAAAAATGTTGCGTGGCACAGGATTACGAAATCAAGCGGAACAATATGGATACATTTATATGGACCAATCACCGTACGAAATTTTAGGAAATAATGTGCTATCTTTTTCAGAGATTATTCGAATTAAGCGTGTTGAAGATATATTAGAAAAGTATTGGAACGCTCACCGCATGGATACGACGATTGAATTTTTGATTAAAAATGAGTTCGAAACAGCGTTCGACTTCTTCCAACAATTCGGAGATTTTTGGGACGGGCAAGGCTGGTCAAAAATTGGTCATCAGCTCGAAGATTTATTTTTACGGCTTGAGCAATTTTTGCAAAGTCGTTCTACTAAAGATATGGAAATTATTAAAGGGTTAATGATTTATGACTTCTTTTTAAATCATAAACATAAGCCTCGTAAAACGTGGTGGGAATTCACACTTACAAAACAATCACAATCTAAATTCCTTGAGTTTGTATCCGAAAATAGTGAGCTTGTATCAACAGCATTTGCCGAAATGCAGCTTTCAGTAAAAGATCTGCATAAACATACGATGATTGAAGTCATTCCTTTTAACTTAGATCACTATTTACGAACAGAGGAAGTCATACTTGAACCTTCGCTACTAATCGCCTACTTTAATACGAAACAGCAGCTTTGCGAACCGTTCGTACTAAGTGAAATGTCCATTTGTGGTGTCTCCCCTGTAAATTAGTTGCTACGGGAAAGTTTACTTTCTTTGATTGAGTATTTCTTAGCAACTTTATTACAGGGCTGTTGGGTGAAAGTGAACTTTCGCTGGTGTCTGACACCACAAATGGACAAATCGTTAATTTGTCTTTCTGGAATGGACACTTTTATGCAAACAATACCTTTATTACTCTAATTTTTCACTATATTGCCTGATGTGCGTAATTCGATCAACCATTGGTGGGTGCGTATATCGTAAAATTTTTACGATGGTTGGTGGATTTACATCCGCTAACCCTTCCACCGACAGCTTATGAAAAGTTGAGACAGCAGCATCTGCATCTTCTGTTAAATCAATCGCGTAACGATCGGACTGATACTCGTAAGCTCTTGAAATAGCATTTGAAAAAGGACTTGATACAAAGCTTAATAGTGAAAAAATCAACAATATAATTGGTAAGGCTGCTAAGTCAGCCTTTTTTATATTGAGATATTTACCGAGATTATTAATCGTCACACTATACAATTTACTAGTTATATATAAAGCAACAAAAGAGGCTACAATCGAACCGAGTAATAAAAGCTGAAGATGTTTTAAGTCATAGTGCCCCATTTCATGTGCCATGACAAATAGCACTTCATCTTTTGTCAGTTTTTCTAATGTCGTATCCCACAACACAATCCTCAAATTGCTACCAATCCCAGTCACGTATGCATTTAATGAGTTTGTTTTATCTGACATCGTAACTTCGTATACTCGATCAGCTGGGATATCGGCTTTATTTGCTAACTGTAATATCTCTGTTTCTAATTCCTTATCTTTTATTGGATAAAAATCATGATATAGCGGATCAACAACCACTGGTTGAATAAACATTAAAAACAAAGTAAAAGGAATCGACAGTAGCCACGTATAAAACCACCATTTTTTAGGACTCTTTGAAATTAATAGCATGATCACATAAGCAATGATAGTTAAAATAATGGCGCCTACCCAAAACGAGACTAATTGGTCCCTCATCCAGTTATGAAAAGGTTGAATCGATATCCCAAAGTCTTTACTAATAGAATACGAAAAATATTTGATAGGAAAACTAACTAGCCAACTAAAACTAGATAGTAAAATAACATATATCGCGGTTTGCAAAAAGCGAAACTTCAACTTTGCCTCTGACCATCGGGCAAATATTCGTGAAAGACCAAAACAAAGAACAAATAAATAGATCATCCATTCAAAAGGTGTATGAACAAAATAAAGCACATTTCGCCATTTTGAAAACTCTTGAGATAACATTAATTGCTCTTCATCCATGAAAGTTTGCGGATCTGCTTCTGTACCAATATAATGCTCAGGTAAAGGTGTATCTACCGTAAACAAATACGTTGAAATTGCTACAGCATATAGAGCATAGATAATTACAACACCGAAAAATACTTTTTTCATTGTCTTTCCCTCCAATTTTCGTTCAAAACTATTAAAGATAACTGGACAAAGTCCTCCTTTATTAGTTTAGATGTAGTGAAGAGAAATAGAACTAAAATCCAAAGAGGGGGCCAAAAAGTGTCTGACACACTTGTTTTGGTCCCCTCTCAATTCTAGCGACTATGTTTTTTTCGTTTCTGCTACTAAATTTGTCATCGCTTTTTCAACAACACCAATTAAATGTTCCATCTCTACCATAGAGCTTGTCTGCTCCTCAATAATAGCTGTATTTGTTTCAACTTGCTCTTGAATTGTTTGGAATATTTCTTGAATTTCCTCTAAAATTACACTTACACCCGCAACTGAATCTTCACTTTCACTTGCTAGTTTACGAATTTCTTTTGCAACTACAGCAAAGCCCAGGCCTGCTTGTCCAGCGCGGGCCGCCTCGATACCAGCATTTAAGCCTAATATTTTGCTTTGACTACTCACCTGTTTAATTATTTTTAATACTTCTTCCATTTTTTTCACTTTTTCAATTGAAGCTTCTGTCGTATTTTGAGTTTTAAATGTAGAACGTTCTACTTCTTTAGATCCTGTCGTTACTTCTTCTGTTTTTTCGAGCATTGACTGCAAGTGTCCGTTGATAGATTCAATCGTATTTGTTAAGTGATCTAGCATTTCCTTATTTTCTAAATAAAGTGTAATCGTTCTTCTCGTTAATCCTAGTATTGGCCTTATTGCTTCGGGATCACCCCCAACTCCTAAGTTGGCTAAGCGCTGCCCCTTATAGATTACAGGTAAGTTTATCCCTGCACGTGGCGCTTCATCACCCATTTGTTCTTTTAGCCTCTCATGCTCCTCTTGAGTGACTACACCCTCCTCAATGATTCCGTCTATCACTTTTTTACCTACCGAATGAAAATCTCCAATTCGTTCTTTATCATATGCTGCAAATATGGTTCCTTCTTGGTTTACAAATATTAATCGATAACCAGTCTCTTCACTTACTATTTGACATATATGTTGAGCAAATTCATCAGACAATAAACTTTTCATCCCATTCTCCCCCTCTTTGATGACACTAACAGTCCTCCCTTAATAAAGTTGGCTATACAAACCAATCAGAGTGTAAGGTTATATGGTCATCACATATGTACTAATTTTATCAGAATATAATGTGATTTCTATAACAAAAATCACTGTTTTATAAGAAAAGCCTCCACAATAAATGTGAAGGCTTTTTATGAAATTCTGTCGGCATCGTCGCCCCTTCATTTTCAAAGGTTACATTCAAATTTTCCAAAAGCTGCTGATTACTAGAACACCCTATTATTAACATTAACACTGTAAAAAATGTCACAAATAAGTTAAACTTATTCAAGATAACCTCACCTCATTTTAGTATGATTGTATTATGAACTCATAGAAAGAAAATAACACTTATAACAGCACTTATCAAAACATTGATTTAGTAAACATTTTGTATGAAAAAAGGCGGATGATTTCGTGAACGAGCCTCTGAAATTCGTTAGAAGATCACAGTGAAGAGAAGGAAATTATCCGCCTTTTCCATATTAGATGGTGCCGGTATATCGTCATAAACATTTTGTATGTTAATAATTTATTGGAGGAAATCAAAATGGCAAATAAACTATCAATTGCATTTATTTTATTTATTTTGAGTGGTATGGCTTATACGGTCTATGGTTTTTGGGCAGTAGATGAAAACCCAGATATTATAACTGTGGAACGCTTTAATGATGAAGAACCAATTTTATTAGACAATTATATCGGTGAAAAGAAAACGATTTTACAATTCGTAGCTGTTCCGTGCGAATGTTGTAGCTTTTCGATGCCGTTTATTCAACAGTTTGCTGCCGAGCAAGATGAGATTGAAGTAATTACGATTGTTTTCCACGGTCGCCGTGGAGAAATTCAAGATAAGTTTGAAAATGAATATAAAGCTACTCATTTATATGGACTTGATTTAGATCGAAGTATTGCTAACTATTACGGGGCAAACGTCTCACCGACTTACGTATTCTTTGATGAAGCTGGGAATAATCTTGGTGCTTATCCTTATATTATTTTAGATGCTGAGGAGCTAGAGCAACGTTACGATGATGCTTATAAGAAGTTTAACAATGAAGGGGAAGCATAATGGATTACCTTCTCGCCTTTACTGCAGGGATATTATCATTTACATCTGCATGTATTTTACCGTTAATTCCTAGTTATTTAGCTGTGATCACCGGGCTATCTGTTACTGAATTTTAGGATTGCTCTTTTTACTAATCGGAATATTAAGTACACTTGGCTTTCAATTTATTAACGTTTTAAAAAGACATGTACGTACAATCTCAATCGTTAGTGGTGTTCTTTTAATTATTTTAGGATTACTCTTAATTACTGGCAACATGGCTTATATAACACCAACAATATAGCAAAATTCATAGTAAAAAGGGGCTGCCCCATAAGGTCTGACACCATGCAGAACTTACTAAATATAGACGTATAAATGTATGTATCCGTCTATATTTGGTGCCTAACGGTGTTTGCCACTTACTTTTGGGACCGCCCCTTTTCAAACTTTTTTCCTTAAACATTGTTGCTTTTGAACAATCTTTAATTATTACATTCTATTAGTGAACGTTGGAAAATATCCTTTTTCTTCTTTATCGTAAATTTTAAACAGGACAAAAATATAAGGTGCTAAAAATAATCCCCAAAGACCAATTAATGCATAGCGAATAAAATCAAAAATAAACATATCTGGAAAAACGAACTTAAAACCTTCCTGGATTGCAAACATTCCAACTAAGCCAATCATAAAAGCAATACCTTTTCGAATAAAGCTAGCACTGATTTCCATTTTCACGAATTTACTTTCTAATATGTATCCAACTCCTGCTCCTAAAAGTAATCCTGCAAATTTAAAACCCTCTTCTTCTGGGAACAAAAATACGAGAATTATAGGAACGATAACAGCTAAAATGAGTTGTAGACCAACATTAATCTTCGATAAAAAATTCTTGACATAAATTGCGATAATAATAATCCCAATACCTAAAGCAACCCCTGCAATGATGTCTGTTGGCCAATGTAGTCCGGTGTAAAGTCTAGATATAGATATAAAGAAGATTAACGAACATGCTAGCGCAATAAAAACTGACGTTCGAAATATGTAAGCTAAATACCCCCAAAGCGTTGCCGACCCTTGTGCATGTCCACTAGGAAACGAATCATGTGGGTAATGACTCCCTGCATCAGCTGCAGAGCTAATAAATAAAGAATTAACCCCTTCAGCACCGATCGGTCTAGTGACTGCGAAATAAATTTTCAAGAAAGAATTAATATATATTGAAAATATGAAAATGTAAAAAAGACGAAAGCCTATCGGTTTTGATATACACCAATAAATTAATGGTAAAATTATAAAATAAAACTCTTCATTCCCTAAAAACGTAAACACCCTTGCAAATTGATCTAAAAAAGGATGTTGTAGTTGTGTAAACCATTGTAAAATTTCTAATTGACTCATTATCTTCCTCCATTAATTTAATTTATTTGTCCGATAAATTAGTAGAAACTCTGATGTAATCACATACAAAACCCGCATGACTATTCCGTCACTATCTAAAATATAAAATATCGGTCGCCTTTCTTTCGCTTCGCTGTAAAGCTACTGACCTCAATCACATCATGTCAAGCATCTTAGCGAAGACTTCGTGCTGCTTTGCGACGAGTAACCGCAGGAGCACCTTCTGACGAATTTTAGAGGCTCACTCAAGAAAAGCGACCGAGCATTCTTTTTTCATATAAAACTCTCCTGTCGCCACACAGTCACCATCTAACATGAAAAGTCGTACGAGGGTCCTTACCAACTTACCACTCAATTATAATGGATATCTTTAACAACCGCACCTAAATTGTTCTCTTACACACTTTTTTACACATATATAAGGTATATTTTTTATAACAATAATTTCTGAAATCATTATAAAAAGGCTAAGAGAAAATAAATTCTCTTGCCTTTTATATTTTAATATTTAACTAGTATCATAATCCTCTAGTAACTTTTGCGCAGCTAAAGTTACTGTCGTTGTTCCTGCTTCAATTTCTGCCTTATATGTGGGTAAACTACTTTTTATTGTTGGGTGGTCGTAAAAGCGATTTAATAATTGGGATTGTAATGTTTCATTTAGCCATAGGAACAGTTGCTCTTTGCGACGTTCATAGAATATATTTTTCTGTTTTGTATGAGAGATATAATTATTTACTACATCCCACATCGTATCTATCCCTTCCTTTTCCAAGGCCGAACAAGTATGAGCTTTCGTTTCCCAGCCTTTTGTTGCTGGTGGTAAATAGTGCAAAATTTGATTATATTCTTCTTTCGCTGCAAGTGCCTTTATTTTATTATCGCCATCAGCTTTATTAATAAAAATGGCATCAGCAATTTCTAATACTCCCTTTTTCATTCCTTGAAGCTCATCACCGGCCCCTGTAATCATAACAACGAGGAAAAAGTCCACCATCGAACGAACCGTCGTTTCACTTTGCCCAACGCCTACAGTTTCGACGATAATGACGTCATAACCGGCCGCCTCACAAACGAGCATCGTTTCTCGACTTTTTCGAGCCACCCCACCTAGAGTTCCTCCAGAAGGTGTCGGACGAACGAAGGCATTTTTATTTTTTGTTAATTGTTCCATTCTTGTTTTATCTCCAAGAATACTCCCTTTAGACACTTGACTACTAGGGTCGACGGCTAGAACGGCCACTTTATGACCACGATCACACAAGTGTGTGCCTAAAGCTTCAATTAATGTACTTTTTCCTGCCCCTGGGACACCAGTAATACCTATCCGTATTGATTTCCCGGTATGAGGTAAAAGTTCACTAATGACATTTTGTCCTAACTGAAAATGTTTTTCAGCATTACTTTCCACTAAAGTAATTGTTCGTGCAAGCATCGTTCGGTTATTTTCTAAAACTCCATTGACATAATCTCCAACCTGTAACTGCTTTTTTCTACGAGGAGTTTGTTCTATATCGTTATTCATGTTAATCTCCTCCATTTTCAAAATGACGGTCGATTTTCATACAAAACCCGCAGGACGATTAATCGCCACCATCTAACATGAAAAAATCCGGTCGATTTCCCTCACTGCGCTGTAAATCCGTTCCGGCTTTAGAGGCTTGTTCGGAAAAGTCGACCGTCATTATATTTTCATACAAAACCCTCATGGCGGTATGCCTGCGGTCACCATCTAACGTAAAAATTCGAGCGAGGGTCCTAGCCAACTAACGACAAACCAACTAACCAACATCATCAAAGAAGTTTTTCGTTTATTTTTTCTAATACTTTTTGGGCAGCAACTGGGATAACGGTCCCAGGTCCGAAAATAGCTGCTGCTCCTTGTTCATATAAATAATCATAATCTTGTGGAGGGATGACCCCACCGATAATGACTAAAATATCTTCTCTTCCTAGTTTACGTAATTCCTTGACCACTTCAGGAAGTAATGTTTTATGACCTGCAGCTAAAGAACTCATACCAATCACATGGACATCGTTTTCGACAGCTTGTTGGGCTGCTTCTTCTGGGGTTTGGAACAACGGCCCGATATCAACGTCAAACCCTATGTCTGCAAATGCTGTTCCAATAACTTTAGCACCACGGTCGTGACCGTCTTGGCCGAGTTTCGCAATCATAATCCGTGGACGTCTACCTTCGTTTTCGGCAAATTCATCCGCCTGTTTTCTGACTAGATCAATTTCTTCACTTTCAGCAAACTCAGCTCGATAAACCCCACTAATCGAACGGATCACTGCTTTATGTCTACCGACGACTTTTTCATATGCATCAGAAATTTCTCCTAAACTCGCACGTGCTCGCGCTGCTTCAATTGCAAGTTCTAATAAATTACCTTCACCAGTTTCTGCAGCTGTAGTGATCGCTTCTAGCGCTTTAGTTACTGCTTTTTCATCACGATTACTTCTTAATTGCTCTAATCTTTTAATTTGCGCCTCTCTAACAGCTGTGTTATCAATATTTAAAATTTCAATCGGATCTTCTTGTTCTAGACGATATTTATTGACACCAACAATCGTCTCTTTATTAGAGTCGATATGCGCTTGACGTCTTGCGGCCGCTTCCTCAATTCGCATTTTTGGTAGACCTGTTTCAATCGCTTTGGCCATGCCACCTAACTTCTCTACTTCTTCAATATGGGCCCAAGCTTTTTCAGCTAACTGTTTTGTTAACGACTCAACATAATAGGAACCGCCCCACGGGTCTAAGACATTACAAATACCTGTTTCATCTTGTAAAAACAACTGTGTGTTACGAGCAATCCTTGCCGAGAAATCCGTTGGTAAGGCGATCGCTTCATCTAAAGCATTCGTATGCAGTGACTGGGTATGACCGAGTGATGCTGCTAGGGCTTCTATACAAGTTCTTGCGACATTATTATATGGATCTTGCGCTGTTAAACTCCACCCAGATGTTTGTGAGTGTGTTCT
Source organism: Anaerobacillus arseniciselenatis (assembly GCF_001865995.1). GTDB lineage: Bacteria > Bacillota > Bacilli > Bacillales > Anaerobacillaceae > Anaerobacillus > Anaerobacillus arseniciselenatis. The sequence continues at coordinate 161,827 of NZ_MLQQ01000040.1, forward strand.
TAGTGCCAGCGATTTTTCATTTTTAGGGTTAAATGGCTTAATAAGCCTTGCCCAAAGTAATCTAGCTGCACGCATTTTAGCAACTTCCATAAAATAGTTCATACCGATTGCCCAGAAAAATGATAGTCTTGGAGCAAAGGCATCTACCTCTAGCCCTGCTTCGATTCCTGTCCGTACATACTCTAGCCCATCGGCCAACGTATAAGCGAGCTCAATGTCAGCTGTAGCTCCGGCCTCTTGCATATGATAGCCCGAAATACTTATACTATTAAACTTCGGCATATGTTTCGATGTATATTCAAAAATGTCAGCAATCGCCTTCATCGAAGGTTTTGGCGGGTAAATGTACGTATTTCGAACCATATATTCTTTTAATATATCATTTTGAATCGTTCCCGTTAGTTGTTCTTGTTTCACACCTTGCTCTTCGGCAGCCACAATATAAAAGGCCAACACAGGTAAAACTGCGCCATTCATTGTCATCGAAACACTCATTTTATCTAACGGAATACCATCAAATAATATTTTCATATCTAAAATCGAATCAACAGCAACTCCGGCCTTACCTACATCACCAACAACCCGTGGATGATCAGAATCATAGCCACGATGAGTAGCCAAATCAAAAGCTATTGAGAGACCTTTTTGACCTGCTGCTAAATTACGACGATAAAAAGCATTACTTTCCTCAGCCGTTGAGAACCCTGCGTATTGTCTAACCGTCCACGGACGAGTTTTATACATTGCTGGGTACGGTCCACGTAAAAATGGAGGGACACCTGAAACATAATCAAGATGCTCCATTCCTTCAATGTCCTTTTTTGTATACAAAGGCTTTACTTGAATTTGTTCAAGCGTACGAAACAAATCTTCTTCAGTAAAAGATGGCTGATTTTGATCATTATTTTCTGTTTTTAAACGATCATATGGTATTTTTGTGAAATTTGGATTACTCATTAACCATCGCCTCCTTTTCACCTTGAAGATCACGTAGCACTTGATAACAATTCGTACCTACATGAATAAAGCCATCTACTCCTGCTACTTGTAATTTTTCCTCAAGTTCACTCGCTTGCTTACCAGCAACAAATATTTTCATGTCTGGTCGTCTCTTTTTGACCTCTTCGACAATTTGTACTGCATATTTTTCATAGCTTTCATTTTTGCCACAAATAACAGCCGTATTCGAAGATGTATCTGCTGTTGCAGTAATCGCTTCATCGAAATTTTCGTACCCATCATTTTTAAGTACTTCAAAACCACCCGTTTCAAAGAAATTGGAAATAAAATCTGTACGAGGTTTATGCTCAGCAAGTTTACCGATGCTTGTCAAAAATACGTTGATCGGTTCACCTGCTTCTTTTTTCTGTTCGGAATATTGACGCAACACTTCAAATGCTTCGGTTGCACGGTACGTTTCTATTTTTTCAACGGTTTCACTACATCCTTTGCCTAACGCTCGACTTAGTTGTTCGATCGTTTTCCCTTGCGAAGCTGCTTGAATGACATCTTGCATCACGTTATCTAGTTCTATGGATACATTAACATCTAGGTTTTCTTTCGTCGTTTTAAGACGTTGTTGTAACTGCTCTTTTAAACTGTAATCTTCATTAACATTTGCTTGTTCAGCGCTATTAGGATACATCGTTGCACCCACAAATACGAGTTTACGTTTTTCAATATCTTGCTTTTTCTTTAGTGAAACTTCGTTAACGAGCTGCTGTGGAATTCCTTGATTGACAGCTTCATACATTCCACCCTTCTCTTCTATGCTTTGGAATTGCTCCCAAGCCTTCCTGGCGATTTCAGCAGTAATGTGCTCGATATACCAAGACCCCCCAGCTGGATCCCACGCTCTAGTCACTTGCGCTTCCTCATTAATAATTAAATGAATGTTTCGCGCAATTCGTCTTGAAAAGTGGTTTGGTACCGTATAAGCTTCATCAAACGCACTAACGTGTAAACTATCGACTCCACCAACCGCTGCAGTAAACGCTTCCACAGTACTCCTTAAAATATTTACATATGGGTCATATACGGTTTTTGTCCAACGAGATGTACGTGCATGTAACGTTATTTTTTGAGATTGTGCATTACCGCCAAATGCATCAATAACGTTAGCCCATAACATTCTCGTCGCTCGAATTTTAGCTAGTTCCATAAAGAGATTTGAGCCGATTGACATTGAAAAACGTATCGAAGGAGCAACTTCATCGACAGACAAACCTCGTCTTTGTAACTCACGGATATAGTACACTCCGCTAGACAGCATATATGCTAATTCTTGAACAGCACTTCCACCACCATCGTGGTAAGGAGAACCATCAATATAAATCGTTTGTAGTTTAGGGCTATTTTCAGCTGACCATTTAATCAACTCAGACATTTGGTCTAAATAAGAGTCAATAGAAGCCTCTGTCTCCCCATGTTTTATTAACATCGCTATTGGGTCTGCACCGATACAGCCTTTTAACTTTGTTAATGGGATTTGATTATTTTTTAAATAAGAGCTAATCAAGCCAACCATCGGTACAGCACTCACACCAGTTTGAACGACAAATGGTAAGTTACTCACATCGATCTCATCTAAAACCATATTGACATCTGCTATAGATGTTATAGATACACCGTTAGCCGACGTTCCCTCTTCGACCGAAATATTTAAACCTTTTTTCGTTTGTTCATCTAAAACTAAATGGATTGCATTAACACCTTTTTCAAGTTCTGCTTTTAAACAATCATTTACAGATTTGGGTAACGGATGATTCACCTCTTGAGCGACTAACCAACCGTTTTCTCCACCTACAGAATCGGTGCCTCGCACAAAGGGAAACTGTCCTGGTACTGTTTCAGTAAAAGCAAGGTTTTCGATATCCTTTTGTTGATACATTGGTTGCAAAATGATCTCTTCATACGTTTTCGTGATCAACTTTGAAAAAGGCGCGCCTTTTAACGATTTCTCTACCGCTTGCTTCCATTCATCATAAGTGGGGATTGGAAAATCACAAATATCTCGAAAAACATTTTCATTATTTTGTTTTGCACACATCTTTAGTCACCTACCTTGATTTAAAGTACAGTATTAAGAGAACATGAGGGTGGAACAGAACAAAGTGTCAGACACCGCTAGGCACCGAATATAGACATTTCATAAATCTGTACATCTATATTTAGTAGGATCCGCGTGGTGTCAGACACTTTTGTCCCACCCTCATCTTTAATTTAAGTCTTTTATAAAGGAATATTTCCGTGTTTTTTCTTCGGTAATTTCTTTTTCTTGTTTGTTAACATTTCTAAAGCGTTAATTAAACACTTTCTCGTGTCTCTTGGATCAATAACGTCATCAATCATCCCGTTCGATGATGCGATATAAGGGTTAGCAAACTTTTCACGGTACTCTTGAATTTTTGCTTGCCTCGTTTGTTCTGGATTATCGCTCTCTGCTATTTCTTTTGCAAAAATAATATTTGCTGCTCCTTCCGGTCCCATAACAGCTACTTCTGCATTCGGCCATGCAAATACTTGGTCAGCGCCAATCGCTTTACTATTTAAAGCAACATAAGCTCCACCGTAGCCTTTTCTTAAAATCACCGTTATTTTTGGAACTGTCGCTTCTGAGTAAGCATATAAAATCTTTGCTCCATGACGAATGATTCCACCGTGTTCCTGGTTAACCCCCGGAATAAACCCACTAACGTCTTCAAAAGTAATGAGCGGAATATTGAAGCAATCACAGAAACGAATAAACCTTGAACATTTATCAGATGAGTCAATATCTAATCCACCAGCCATAAATTTAGGTTGGTTGGCAACAATACCGACTGTTTCTCCGTTTATACGGGCAAAGCCAACAACGATATTTTTAGCAAACGATGGTTGAACTTCCATGAAGTTGTTATCATCAATAATAGCTAAGATCACTTTTCGAACATCATAAACTTTCGTTCCGTCAATGGGAACCAAATCTATTAGTTCATCAATTCTTTCTTCACGCGACTGATTATTTTCTGCTACTTTTGCAGGTGCTTTTTCGGTATTGTTTTGTGGAAGAAATCGAATTAATTCTCGAACTTGTTCTAAAACTTCTTCTTCCGTAGGCGCCGTGAAATGAGCATTCCCACTTTTTGTAGAATGAACACTTGCACCACCTAAATCTTCTGTGGCTATGTCAGCTCCAGTTACACTTTTTATGACTTTAGGTCCAGTTATAAACATTTGACTCGTTTTCTCTACCATGAAAACGAAATCTGTAATTGCTGGTGAATAAACGGCACCACCAGCACATGGACCCATAATGACAGAAATTTGTGGGATGACACCTGAATAAATCGAATTTCGATAAAAGATGTGACCGTATCCGTCTAAAGAAAGAACACCTTCTTGAATTCGTGCACCACCTGAGTCGTTCAAGCCGATAATTGGTGCCCCATTTTCAGCGGCAAAGTCCATAATTTTTGCAATTTTCGTTGCATGCATTTCCCCAAGCGCACCACCGAAAACGGTAAAGTCTTGAGCGAATAAAAATATTAATCTACCATCTATCTTTCCGTAACCAGTTACAACACCTTCCCCCGGTGCTTCTGTACTCCCTGATGCTATAGCAAGACCCCTATTTTCGATAAAAGGATTAATTTCTACAAACGTTCCTTCGTCTACTAAAAGGTCGATTCTCTCTCTTGCTGTTTTTTTACCACGTCTATGTTGTGCATCTATTCGATCATCTCCGCCGCCATTTTTAACTTTCCAACGACGTTCTTCCATTTCTTCTATTTTGTCAAACATATCCATAGCTGCTTCACCCTCCTTTTCCAGTGTAAGTGGAAAATGTTATCTAAAACTCGAAATTTCCAACGCTTCAAGCATTAACGCATTTTATAATATTAAGCTTTCACTAAGAAAAGTGGTTGGCCGTATTCTACTAACTGACCATTCTCTACTAAAACTTCAACAATTTCCCCTTCAACTTCAGCTTCTAACTCATTCATTAATTTCATTGCTTCTACGATACAAACGACAGAATCTTTCGTTACTTTATCACCTTTTTTAACATAGTTATCAGCATCTGGTGATGGTGCTCCATAAAATGTCCCAACCATTGGTGACGTAATTTTGTGTAAGTTCTCATCTGCAGTAGCAGCGGGTGCAGGTGGCTCTTCTGCTTTCACTTCTACTTGTGTCGGTGCTACGGTTTGTGGTTGTGGCGCCGGTGGAGTTGTTGGTTGTGTAGCTACTTCTACTTGTGGCGTTGATACCGCTTCCAATTGATCAGTACCGACAACTTGTGCACCTTTTTTACGAATTTCAACTTTCTCATTATTTTCACCTTTTACGATTAACTCATCAATATTTGAACGATCTACCGCACGAATTAATTCTCTCAAATCAGTAATTTTAAACATAACTTTCATCCTCTCTAATCTTAATTATTAATTAATAGATTACGATATATTTGTAAAGCTTCAGTTGTTAACGTTGCATGAAGTACAAAATCGGCATAAAGATCAGCGATTTCCTGAATTGTGTATTGCCCATCAGTTTTATACCATTTGTACGTCCAGTTGATCATGCCAAAAACAGCCATTGATGTAATTGGAACAGGTAGTTCTTTTCTAAACTCTCCTAATTCTATTCCTTCTTCAACTACTTTGAACATCATTTCTTTATATTGATCACGCTTCTTTTTTATTTTTTGAAAATATTCTGGAGCTAAATATAAGCTTTCTTGATAAAAAACTGTAACGTGGGGACGATACATATCAAACATCATCACAAAAGATTTGATCGTAGCATTTAAACGCTCTGTTGGTGTATCACATGTTTCATACGCCTCTTTCGCTTTATCAAGAACGTACGTAATAAAATAATCATGGACACTGTACAGAAGTTCATCTTTCGATTTGAAGTAATGATAAAATGCCCCCTTGCTTACTCCACTCGTTTTAACGATTTTATCAACGGTTACTGCATGAAATCCATTTTGCTCAAAAAGTTGGAGTGCTACTTCTGTAATTTTTTCTTTCGTGTTTTCTGCCACAAAATCGCCTCCACTTTTTCCTACTTTTACTTGAAGGTTATACAGCCTCAGTATAGGAGAATATGCCTTATCTACTTGTTGTTCTTACGATAAAATAGTGTTTTTCTCTAAAAACTTCGTATCGAAATCACCATTTTTAAAGTCTTCATGTTCAAGTAACTCCAAATGAAACGGTATCGTCGTTTCTACTCCTGAAATCATGAATTCTTTCAAAGCTCGCTTCATTCTTGCGATCGCTTCTTCACGTGTTTTCCCATGAACGATCAATTTTGCAACCATTGAGTCGTAAAATGGTGGTATCGCATAGCCTTGATAAACAGCACTGTCAACCCGGACTCCTAAACCACCTGGTGGAAGGTATAATTCGATCTTCCCTGGAGAAGGCATAAAGTTTTTCCTAGGGTTTTCTGCATTGATCCTACATTCAATCGACCAGCCATCTATTTCAATATCTTCTTGATTAATCGTTAATGGGTAACCTGCAGCTACCATGATTTGCTCTTTTATTAAATCAACACCTGTAATCATTTCTGTTACTGGGTGTTCAACTTGTATACGTGTATTCATTTCCATGAAATAGAAATTTTTATGTTTATCTAATAAAAATTCAACCGTTCCAGCTCCGCAATAATCAACTGCTTTTGCAGCTTTTAATGCAGCTTCACCCATTTGCCTGCGAAGCGATTCATCTAATGCAGGTGACGGTGCTTCTTCAATTAATTTTTGGTGACGTCTTTGGATAGAACAATCACGTTCTCCTAAATGAATGACGTTGCCGTGGGAATCCCCTAACACTTGGATTTCAACGTGTCTTGGTTCCTCTACGTATTTTTCTAAATAAACTCCAGCATTACCGAAAGCTGTTTCTGCTTCTTGCTGTGCCATCGATACTGCTTTTTGTAATTGGTCTTCGGTTTCAGCAACACGCATTCCTTTACCGCCACCACCGGCAGTCGCTTTAACTATGACTGGGTAACCAATTTCTCTAGCGGTTACTAGCGCCTCATCTAACTCTTCAATGATTCCATCAGTACCAGGTACAATTGGAACTCCAGCTGCTTTCATCGTGTCACGTGCTACTGCTTTTGCTCCCATTTTCGAAATCGCCTCAGCTGATGGGCCGATAAAGGTTATATTGTATTCCCCGCACATCTCAGCAAACTCAGCATTTTCTGCTAAAAACCCATAACCAGGATGGATCGCATCACTACCAGTAATTGTAGCTACACTTAATAAATTCACTTGCTTTAAGTAACTTTCCTTTGATAAGTGAGGCCCAATACAATAAGCTTCATCTGCTAGTTGAACGTGTAGGGCTTCTTTGTCCGCTGTTGAATAAACGGCAACTGTTGCAATACCTAATTCCTGACATGCGCGAATAATTCGTACAGCAATTTCACCACGATTGGCAATTAATACTTTTTTGAACATCCTTTCACCTCATCTCAAATTAGAAACATTATTAATATTTCGGTAAGAGCCTCACCTTCTCTTGCTGACCACACTTTCGACCGACTAGTCAGTCTATTACCTAACTGAATTTTACGAAAATAATGAATATTTGTCAATATTTATTGTTAGAAAATTTTTGAAAAAGTATAAGATCGCTTTCGCAGAAGGCTTCAAGTTCGTACGTAAGACTAATGGAACTAGTAAAGAAAGTATCATAGTGCTGCGTATTATGGGGGAGGTGCATTAGTTCGCCTCGCTCGGTAGTACGCATTATGGGGGGAGTGCGCAATAATTCGCACTCGCTCGGTAGTATGCATTATGGGGAGAGTATGCTGTAGTTGGGTTCCTTATGGGGTCGGGCATGCGAGAAGATCTTGCGTTACCTTTTGGTGAGTGTGACGCTTCGATCGGGCACGGGAGAAGGTCTCGCGTTACCTTTTGGTGAGTGCGATGCTTTGTTCGGGCACGGGAGAAGATCTTGCGTTACCTTTTGGTGAGTGCGATGCTTTGTTCGGGCACGGGAGAAGATCTTGCGTTACCTTTTGGTGAGTGTGACGCTTCGATCGGGCGCGGGAGAAGGTCTCGCGTTACCTTTTGGGTGATGTGACGCTTTGTTCGGGCGCGGGAGAAGGTCTCGCGTTACCTTTTAGTTGATGTGACGCTTTGTTCGGGCGCGGGAGAAGGTCTCGCGTCACCTTTTGGGTGATGTGACGCATTGTTTGGGCGCGCGAGATCATCTTGCGTGCCTTTTTAGTTGATGAGAAGCTCGGTTACGTCACGCGAGAAATTCTTACGTTCCCTTTAGCTGATGTAGCGTACGATTAGGGCACTTACACTAATTTGCACATCACCCCCTGTTTTACTGCGCATCACCCCCATAACACGTAACAATTTGCCTCATACTCTCCAATCCAAATGCTCTTCAGCACAAAGCAGGCATGGATTGGATTCCATACCTGCCATTTGTTAATTATATTAAACTCTTCAATTGAAGCTTCGTGTGACGCTTCTTGCTGACATAGAACATTAATTAATTGTCTATTGGTTTCAACGTTTTATTTGTCACCCTTCTCGGTTTTAAATTGTTGTAGTAATTGTTGCAATTCGTTTGCTAAATTTGAAAGTTTACTAGCATCATTTGTAATGTCGGTAACGGCACCAGCTTGATCGCTACTAGCTGCATTTACTTCTTCAGTACTCGCAGAGGCTTCTTCTGTGATAGCTGATATGCTTTCCATCTGTTGGCTAATTCCATTACCGATGTCATTTAATTTTTGAACGGAAACATTAATTTTTTGATTTTTTTCGAGAACTTCTTCTGCGTAAGCGGCTATTTCTTCAAATGAAGCACCAGCCTCACGTACCGTAGAAGTTGCATCGTCAACAGCGGATGATCCTTTTAAAATGGCCTTAACCGCTCTTTGACTTTCTTCCTCAGTTTGTTTTACTAGCTTAGTAATTTCAACGGACGATTCACTCGTTTCGTTCGCTAATTTCCTCACCTCATTAGCAACTACAGAAAAACCTTTTCCATGCTCGCCCGCACGAGCCGCTTCAATTGAAGCATTTAAGGCTAATAAATTCGTTTGATCAGCAATGTTAGTAATAATATTAACAAAATTACTTATTTCTTTTGTACTTTTGTCAAGGTTTTGTACCAACTTCGTAGCTTCATGCACCGTTATGTTAACCTCTTCCATTTTCTTTGCTGCATCATTTGCATAAATTGTACCTTTTTCAGTCGTTTCCTTACTTTGAGTAGAGGTTGATATTACATCATTGGAAGATGTCGAAATCTCTTCTAAGGCTTCCATCATTACTCCCATTTGCTGTGTAGTGTCTAATACCGAATCGGTAATTTCATTAGAACCTTCTGAAACTTGAGAAATAGTTTCACTAATTTGCTCCGTCGATGCTTTAATTTCCTCACTCGACTGTAAAAGCTCTTCAGAAGAGTGATTCAATGTTCCTGAAACGTTATGAATCTCTTTTAATAAAAGTTTAACTTTTTCAACCATATCGTTAAAATTTATTGCTAGTTGACCAACCTCGTCTTTAGAATGTTGATCTGCCGTAATCGTTAAATCACCAGAAGCTACTTTAGTCGTTAAATAAGTTAACTTCCTTATCGGTTTCACTAATTTTCTTGCAAAGATCATTACGATTGCAACCGCTACGGCCAATACAGCCACAGTCGTTATTCCCATGATTAACCTTAAATGTGAAAGACCTCCGGTTACCTCAGAAACCGGTGCTGAGATGACAAACCCCCATTGCATTACTGGAATATTCGTATAAAAAGCATAGCTTTGTTCACCGTGATCATCATAAATGATGTGACCTGTCTCACCATTTAGTGCTAATTTGGAAAAATCAACAACCTCTTCGCTAGCTGTTTCAAATAAACTTTCGCCCATGAGTAAACTTTCATCTGGATGAGCGATCATTGTGCCACGGTGGTCAAATAAATATGAGTAACCCCTCTCACCTATCGTAAACGAAGTGACAAACTGTACGACATCATCTATTGGTAACGTGACAATTAATATACCTTGAGTCGCCCCATAATAATTAATTGGAGAAGCTATGACTACGACCGTTTCGCCACTAACTCGTGAAACAAGTGGTTCCGAAATCGCCGTTTGCTGTGTCCCCAATACTTGATTAAAATAAGGTCGATCGGTAACTCGTGCTTCATCGCCCTCTGTTGAAATCGCATTTCCTCCAACATCTGAGAAAAGCATCATTTCATATTCACCTAATCGATCAAACTCTTGCTTTAAATACGGCATAATCAACGCTTCGTCCATCGTCTTTAAAGTTTCAGTATTTGCAATCACTTCTATTTCCTTCATTTTCTCTTGAAAAAAACTATTAATATCACTCTGAGATCTTAACAATTCACTTTCTGTTTTCTCTAAAAACTCAGTTTCTAACATCCCTCTCGCTATTTCGTGATTTATGTATCCTACTAATAAAAGTGATAAAGCTAAAATAGGTACAATGACAACTAATAATTTTGTTCGTAAACTTTTCACTCATGCATCACCCCTATTTAAATTTGAATTTTGCTATAAAAAATATTGATTTTACAATAAAATCATATACCCTTATCTTAATATTCTAACTTTTCACTATAAATGTAAAGTATTTTTTCATACAAAACTCTCATGACGCTAATTCGTCACGATAATTCGTCACCATCTAATATTTAAAAGAACGAGCAATTTCCTTCACTTCGCTGTAATCTTCTAACGAATTTTAGAGGCTCGTTCAGGATATCACTCGTTCTTTTTTTCATCAAAACCTTCATGGCGGATATTCCGCCACCACCTAATATGAAAAGGCGGACACGTTCCCTCACTTCGCAGTGAAGCTACTGACCTCAATCACATCATGTTACACTTCTTAGAATAGGCATCATGCCGCTTTGCGACGAGTAACCGCAGGAGCAACTTCTTACGAATCTCAGAGGCTCGTTCATGAAATCATCCGCCTTTTTTCAACAAAAAAAAGAGGCTCCATAAGTGTTTGATCACCACACGGAACTATCTAAATATAAACGTATATATAACATCGTCTATATTTAAATGTTTAGCGGTGTCACTTGTTTTTGAAAGCCTCTTCCTTTTAAGTGAGTGAATTTCATAATTACCTTAATTGAGCCATATCAAACTATATGTAGTTGCGAGCGGTTTAGCGCAACTACATATAGTTACTTAATGGCGAAAATATTGAATTATGAAATTCATTAAGTAAAACTATTTTATTTTCCTGTTTCTTTAAATGTCTTAATGCGAGCAGCTATTTCATCGCGAACACGTTGGAAAAATGCCCATTTTTCTTCGTCAGTTCCTTCTGCTTTGGCTGGATCATCAAAGCCCCAATGAACTCGTTCTTTATTTTTCGGTGTCGCAGGACAAACATCGTTTGCATGCCCACAAAGTGTGACTACTAAATCTGCTTTGTTTAAAATTTCTGGATCAATTGTATCAGAAGTTTGGTTAGTTATATCAATATCTACTTCTTTCATTGCCTTGACTGCATTTGGATTTACACCATGAGCTTCAATCCCAGCAGAATACACATCCCATTCATCCCCTAAATAATAATGACCAAAACCTTCCGCCATTTGACTGCGACAAGAATTACCTGTGCATAAAAAATAAATTGTTTTTTTAGACATATAAAATATTCTCCTTTTTCTTTAAATTGCGTTTATATAAAACCTAACTTGCTTTTTGAACAAGTCAATGAATTTCATAATTGGTTATCTTCGCCACTACGATCAATATATAGTTGCGTCAAAACCATTCGCAAACTATATATTGTTTAATGTGGCTCATTTTTGGTAATTATGAAATTCTCAAGTAAGCTTAATCAAAAATTTGGGTAGGAAATTTTATTAACCTTTTTTTACTTAGCTACTTTCGGCTCTGGGAACCAATGTCTTGTGTTGTTAGCAATTTTAACTAAATAGAGCATTAGCGGTACTTCAACAAGGACACCTACGACAGTTACTAATGTTGCACCTGAGTTTAAACCGAATAACGCAATAGAAACAGCAACTGCTAATTCAAAAAAGTTACTCGTACCAATCATCGATGCTGGTGCGGCAATTTTATGTTCAAGTCGCCATTTTTTGGCCCAATAGTAAGCAATAATGAAGATAACAAACGTTTGAATAATTAATGGAATAGCAATTAGTCCAATATGGAATGGATTATTTAAAATTACCTCTCCTTGGAATGAGAAAATAATCACAAGCGTCAGCAAAAGACCAACGATTGTAAACTTACCTGCCTTTTTTAAATAAACTTGCTCAAACCACTCGATACCTTTTTTCTTTATTAATACAACCCTCGAAACGTATCCAGCAACTAATGGTACAATAATAAATAAAACGACTGATAATAAAACTGTCTCATAAGGGACGACGACATTGTTAATACGAAGTAATAACATGACAATTGGTCCGTAAGCGAAAATCAAAATGATATTATTGACCGACACTTGAATGAGCGTATAACTTGCATCTCCCCTAGTTAAATAGCTCCAAACAAATACCATTGCTGTACAAGGAGCCGCTCCTAAAAGTACAGCACCTGCTATATATTCTGTTGCTAAGTTCCCCGAAATAAATGGTGCAAAAATAACTTTAAAAAATAACCATGCAAAGAAAAACATCGTAAATGGCTTAATTAGCCAGTTTACTACTAACGTAACCACTAAACCTTTTGGCTTTTTCCCTGCATTGACAATACTCGTAAAATCAATTTGTGCCATCATTGGATAGATCATTAACCAAATAAGTATCGCAACAGGAATCGATACGTTATAATATTCAAACTGACTTAATGTTTCAGGAACAGCTGGTATCCATTGTCCTACTGCCACACCGACAATTATACAGAGCGCGACCCAAACTGTTAAATATCGTTCAAAAAAACCTATCCCTTTTCCATCTGTACTTTCATTTGTCATTTCTCCCACTCCTTTTGTTTTAATCACAAATGATCGTTTTCCCTAATTTCTCTAATTGGATTAATTTCTCTTCTTGATGCGGAACATGTTGAAGAACGGAGATGATCACAGGATAAAATTCATTGTCTTTATTTAACGAATAAAAAATCCACTGTCCTTTTCTCGACTCTTTAATAATATTGGCATCTTTTAATTTGCGGACATGTTGACTAATTGAAGGTTGACTCATATCGAGAAGCTCAACGAACTCACAAACACAACACTCTCTTTCGTTTAACAAACTTACAATCGTCAATCTTGTCTTATCTCCTAACAACTTTAATACCGTAGCTAATTTCTCTATTGGGATCTTCTCCATTCGCAGCACTCCCTATATTTTTTAATTTCTCTTATAATTATATAAGTATATGCTTATATGTCAATAAAAAATATGTTACACTAATACTAAGTTAAATCTTGACCGAGATTCAACTGTAAGGTTCCATTTCACTTAGCATCGGTCAAGAGTAAAGTTAATATAAAAAATTTTTTATGAAAAACTAAACTAAAAAGGGGTTTATGTAAATGTCGAAAAAAATTGAAATTTTTGATCCAGCTTTATGCTGTCCAACGGGAGTTTGTGGACCTGGTGTAGATCCAGAACTTACTCGTATCGCTAGAGATGTCGCAACTCTAAAAAATAAAGGCTATGACGTCGTTAGACATAATTTAGGCCAAAATGCTGAACCGTATGTATTAAACAATGAAATTAGTTTGCTAATGGAAGCTGAAGGAGTCGATGCACTGCCTGCGACTGTCGTTGACGGAAAAGTCATTAAAACACATAACTATCCAACAAAGACAGAATTAGCCTCTTGGTTAAATATTGATGTAAGTGAACTAGAAGTAAAAAAGCCTGCGAAGACGATTGATTTTAAAACGGAGTAGTTTGAGTGTTGAGTTTTGAGTTTTGAGTTATTGTGAGTTTTGTTTCGAAGGAACCTATTCATCTAGGCGTCGGGGGAAAATCGGTATGTGCTTTTCGAGCAGTATTTCCTAATTTCAAGACTCTTTTCACCATTATTTTAATGCAATTAAGAAAGGTTGTTATTACATGGAAATTTTTCACCCAAGCAAACTGTCTAACACAAAACATTTCTTTTTCACCGGTAAAGGTGGGGTTGGTAAAACATCAACTGCTTGCGCCACGGCAGTTGCTTTAGCTGATGCTGGAAAGAAAGTACTTATCGTTAGTACCGATCCTGCCTCAAATCTTGAAGATGTGTTTGAAGAGTCATTAACAAATGAACCAAAAGCCATAAAAAATGTCAACAATTTATTTGCATCTAACTTAGATCCTGAACAAGCGGCGAAAGACTATCGGGAAAGTGTCATTGGTCCCTACCGCGGAAAGCTTCCAAAAACGGCGATCGATAATATGGAGGAACAGTTATCAGGAGCTTGTACTGTAGAAATTGCTGCTTTTGATGAATTTACTAACTTACTATCTAACGAAGATTTAACAAAATCATTTGACCATATTATTTTTGATACCGCGCCTACCGGACATACGTTACGACTTTTGCAATTACCTACTGCTTGGAGTTCTTTTTTAGAAGATAACACAACAGGTGCTTCTTGCTTAGGGCCACTAAGCGGTCTTGCTGAAAAGAAAGAACTTTACGCTAAAACTGTATCAGCACTAGCAGATAGCAATGAAACAACCCTTATCTTAGTCTCTAGACCAGAGGTTTCTGCCTTAAATGAAGCTGAGCGTGCTTCCAATGAACTGCGTGAGTTAGGGATTCAAAACCAGGCACTGATTATTAACGGTGTTTTTACGGCCGCTAACAAGAGCGATCTCATTGCTAAGCAATTACAATCTCGCCAACAACAAGCATTAACTACGTTGAGCGAATCATTAAAAACTATAAAAACGTTTCATCTGCCACTCGTGCCATTTAATTTGACTGGCTTAGAAGCACTCAAAAAATTTTTTGAACCTATAGATTTGAGCAATCGACTTGAAACAAAAGATCTTGCCGCTGAAAGTATCCCAGAGTTAAAAACAATGATTGATTCTTTCTCTAAGAAAACTTCTGGCGTGATTATGACGATGGGAAAAGGTGGCGTTGGAAAAACGACGGTGGCAGCTGCCATTGCTCTAGGACTTGCTGAAAAAGGTCATAAAGTCCACTTAACAACGACGGACCCAGCCGCTCATCTATCCACGGTTTTAAAAGATACTAACCTAGATGGAAATATTTCTGTAAGTAGAATTGACCCTAAACATGAGGTTGAAGCGTACCGTGATGAAGTGTTAAATAAAGTTAGTGATACGCTTGATGAAGAAAGCTTGGAATATATTAAAGAAGATTTACGTTCACCTTGTACAGAGGAAATTGCGGTTTTTCGAGCTTTTGCGAACATCGTCGATAAAGCTGAAGATGCGTTTGTCGTCATTGATACCGCTCCTACTGGGCATACATTACTTCTTCTGGATGCGGCAGAATCTTACCATAAAGAAGTGACGCGCTCTAACGGTGACATGCCTGAATCAGTCAAAAAACTATTGCCTAGGCTTCGTGACGAAGCAGTTACTCAAGTCGTATTAGTGACATTACCAGAAGCAACACCTGTGTTTGAGGCAAGCAGACTCCAAGAAGATTTAAGAAGAGCTGAGATTTATCCGAAATGGTGGATTATTAACCAAAGCTTTCAAAGGGCAAATTCAAAAGATCCGATTCTTCAAGGAAGGGCGATTGCTGAAGAACAATGGATTAGCAAAGTGAAAAATGAACTTTCTACTAAATGCGTCATCGTCCCTTGGCAAGCTGAAGAAACGATTGGCATCGACAGCTTAAAAAAATTAATTTGAAAAGAAAGTATAAAAATCCCTTTCTAAGTTGAAAAAGGCGGACAATTTCCTTCACGAAATCATTCGCCTTTTTTTCATACAAAATCCCAACCCGGCATTACGTCACCATTTAAGATGTAAAATCAAGGGCTTTCCTTTCCAACTAACAACAAACCAACTGTCCAAGACGATTAATCGTCATGATCTATAATGTTAGACCCTCTGTTTAATATCTAATCTTTTATACAAATAAACTTTATTTCCTATATCATTATAGGTGACGTAATCAAACGAAGCTTTTGTAAATATAATTCCTCTACCACGCTCTTCAAAATTCATAAGGTCAAGCTGATTCTTTAAGCGGTTGCGCCAATCGAACCCTGCGCCTTCATCTTCAATCGTAATTAACAAATGTGTTTTTAACATTTCAAAATCGATTACAACATTTTTCGTTTGATCAAACTTATTTCCATGTTCAATGGCATTGTAAAGCATTTCTGTAAATCCAATTAGAAGGCTATTAACATCGACAGTATACGTTTGAAGCCAATCTGTCACAACGCTTACAATACACTCAACATCATTACAATCACTTTTAGAAATAAACTGTTTTTTATCAATTACTTCAAAATTCTGTTGAATAATGACATAAGTAATATCATCGTTCGGATATTGTGCATCGATAATCGGCTGAATATCTGAATTAATCACGTTTTTTAACTGTTTCGGTGGTAAGAAGTAATAATTACGGACTATTTCTTGAAAACGCTCAATACCGTACATATTACCGTTACCATTTTCAACACTTTCAACAAGACCGTCAGTCGCTATAACAAGCGTTGCGTTTTCATCAAATAAAACGGTCTCTTCTTCATAGCTCAATAATTCTATATCAATCATCCGACTAATGGGTAGACCACCAAGTGTTAACGAATAAAGTTCGCCATTTTTAATTAATGCAGGTGGAACTTGAATACCAGCATTGCTGTACGTTAACAGTTTCGTTTCAAGGTCTAAAACACAAACGTAAAAACATATATAATATTCTTCTGGAAAATTTTCTTTCAGAAATTCTTCTGCTAAAAAATTGAGCATTTCTTTCGGTGAGACTTTTTTACGTTCTACTCCTTCTTCAACATAAAGAAAACGGTTAATCTTTTGTCTAATAAAAATATTAATAAAAGCCCCGCTAATCCCACTGCCTGATACGTCTACAACGTATATAATCAGTTGATTATTGATCTTAACAAAGTTGTAATAATCACTACCAATTTTATCAGCAGGTTCATAAAATGCGTCAAGTTGAACTTCTTCCATTTCCGGAAAGCTTTTAGGGAAAAAGTGACGGTGCAGCCTTCTTGCCCTGTGAATATTTTCCTCAATAGATTCATAGGCACTTTCAAGCTCTTCACTTTTATTTTCAAGCTTTCTTGCATAACTTTTCAGATCAAGTTCTGCTTTTTTTTGCTGACTAATATCTTGGTGAATACCAACAAAATGAGTTGTTTCACTATTATTTATTTTAATCGGACTTATCGTCGCCGCTACACAATAAAGGCTACCGTCTTTTTTTCGGTTAACAAACTCACCTTTCCATGTCAATCCGGATAAGATTGTTTCCCATAAGTGTTTGTACTCATTAGCTGTTTTTTTACCAGACTTTAAAATACTTGGGGATTTCCCGATTACTTCTAGTAAAGAATAACCAGTTAACTTTGAGAACATGGGGTTCGCATACTCAATTTTATTTGTTTTAGCATCTGTAATGACGATAGATACTGGACTTTGTTCAATTGTTTGTGAAAGTTTTTGGTTTTCTATACGAACCTTTTTCAACTGTTTTTGCTCTTCCCGTGATTGTAAGGCACTGTAAACTGTATCAATGAGTCGACTGGCAGATAATTCGTCCCTTACTAAAAAATTTTCTCCACCGGCTTTCATAACTTCGACGGCTAAACTAGTTTCATTACGACTTGAAATTACAATAATCGGTATTAATATATCTTTTTCTTTAAACAGTTTAATCGTTTGTAAAATACTTAGTTGTTGAAAACTATCACATAAAATAATCGTGTCAACCTCGTTTTCTAGAAGATAAGGTGCAAGATTATTATTGTATAAAATATCGTCATCGAAACTAGTCATTGTTGAACAGACAATAGCTTTGTCCTCATTTAATAATTGAAGAAGGGGGCAACTCTCTCCTTCATCCTTACAAATAATTAATACTTTTATGTTTGCCTCCATACAAAAAGCTCCTCGGCTTGAAATGTGTTTACATATTTTCAATCTTAATGACTTTATTAAGATGGATCATTTTAAACATATTTTGAATATAGTCGTTCGTTACATTTATAATTCGTAATTCCCCACCACGTTCTTTTAACTTTTTTTGAAACAAAAGTAATTTTCCGAGTCCAGAACTATCAATACTAGTAATCTTTGAAAAGTCAATGATAATTTCATTCACTCCATCATTATATAAGTTTAATAATTCTTGTTTTAAATTTTGCGAATTAACGACATCGATTCTTCCTTCTGGAATTAATGTTACTTTACTGTTACCATTTTTGATTTGTTCCATTATCATCGCCCCTATTATTTTATTTGTTAACTATTTTTCAGTTTTATCTGTATCCGCTTCATTTTCAGTCATTTCTGTGATTTGATTAAGTTCTTCAAAAGATAGTAGTTTAAAAGGGTCTAACAACATTATAACACGGTCGTCGGTATCAACTAACCCTCGTAAATAGTTTGTTTTCATATCTTCAGCTAACTCATTATCAACAACTTTAATTTCTTCTTTTTCAAACGTTAAAATATCAGAAATTCGATCAACAATGATCCCCATCGTCTTTCCTTTAACTTCAACAACTATGACGACCGTATATTCATCATACTCTTTAGGCGGCAACTTAAATTTAATATTCATATCAATGATCGGGATAATATCCCCCCTGAAATTAATGACACCTTTAATGACAGGGGGGGTATTAAACACTCTCGTTGGTTTTTTATAACGAATAATTTCTTGAACGATCATAATTTCAATGCCATAAAACTCTTCGCCAACTTGAAAAGTTACAAATTGATTATCCCGAGAGGCATTCATAAGCTGGTGATTTAATATCGGATGAGATTGTTGGTTACTACTCATGAGTTTTGCCTCCTTTTTAAAACTTTTCAAAGTCATCTTCGTTAAAGTCAAAATCATCTTCTTGATTTGACTCTTGTTCAGAACGATGCTTTTTGCGTGTCGGTAAAGGTTCTTTATCCTTTTCTTTCACAGTATTTGTGCTCACTAACTTTTTTTGTGGTTGTATTATGGTACCTTTATCATTAGTTAGCTTAAATACCCCGATTAAGTTAGACAATTCAACAGATTCACTCATCATATTCTCACTAGAGCTAGCAATCTCTTCAACAAGTGAAGCATTTTGCTGCGTTACTTGGTTTAGCTCTTCAATGGCTGAGCGAATATCCCCTGCTGCCATCGACTGTTCTTTTAAAGAAGCGGCGATTTCACCAACAACATCTGTTGTTCGCTGCGTATTTTCAACAATTTCTTTTAAAACCTTCTCTGTTGAGGTCATAAGCTCGTTTCCTTTATCCACTCGAACGATGCTATCTTGTATTAACTTTGAAATTTCTTTTGCAGCTTCAGCACTTCTGCCTGCAAGATTACGAACTTCTGCAGCAACAACAGCAAATCCTCTTCCTTGATCACCTGCTCTTGCAGCTTCAACAGCAGCATTTAAAGCTAGTAAGTTCGTTTGGAAGGCGATATCATTTACGGTTGAAATAATTTCACTAATTTCATTACTTCCTTTTGTGATTTCTGACATTGCCTCACGTAAATCAACAACAACCGTTTCTCCAGATTGAACGATACCCATCGTTTGTTGTGAAATGTGATCAGCTTCATTGGCATTCGCTGCAGAGCCCTCTAATGAAGATGTCATTTCTTCAATTGTTGATGAAATTTCTTCTAACGACGATGCTTGCTCTTCGGTACGTTGTGATAAATCTTGGTTACCTGAAGCAATTTCTTCGGCACCATGCGAAACTGTATCCGAGGCATTCCTTACCCTATAGATCGTTTCTGATAAATTATCGATCGTTTGATTTAAATCTTTCGCCATTTGACCAACTTCATCGTTAGTATAAACGGTAGCTTTTTCTCTAAAGTCATTTTCACCTATTAAGCTAACAATCTCTTGTGTTTCTTTAATCGGCTTAGAAAGGCTTTGCGAAATAAACAATCCTACCACAGCAATAATTGGAATCGCGATTAACGCAATAATAAAAATCATATTTCTCATACTTACTAACCCAGCAAACGCTTCCTCTTGATAAACTTCAACGATCAACCCTGCTGGAGTATCACCTAAATTTAAGACGCCGATCATTCCAATTACAGGTGTTCCTTCGTAATCTAAATATTCGACTGCCTCTGTAAACGCATGATTTTCTGAGCGTATTTGCGGCCCAAGCATTCTTACTGCGTCAGTATTTATAGATTCATTTAATGCCGCATTCGAACGATACTCACCAAACATTGTATTCGTTAATAATGTTCCTTCTGCGTCGATTAAGTAAGCATCTGCCGTTTCTCCTAATGATGAAAGCCCTGCGTGAACAACAGCGTCTAATCTCGCTTGGTCTACGACGACACTTAATGTACCGGTAACATTACCAGTACGACCATTTTCACGAATTGGAGCACCAACCGCTAAAACGTTATCATTAACAACCCCTGAATGAAACAACGCTGACCAGTAACTTTCACCTTGAATCGCACGTTGAATGTAGTCACGATCGTACATGTTTTGGCCTATTAAATCGCGATAATCACTATAGATAACATTTCCTTCTACATCTGTAAAATACATTAACAAGTAATCCATCTTCTCTACGGCTGAATCAACTAATTCCGATAATACCGCTTCTCTTTCCAACCACTCTGAGCTTGTAGTGTCACCATTTTGTTCAACTAGAACTTGCAAACTTTGATAAACTCCTGGTGTTTCTGCTAACAATTCAGCATTTCTTTTTCTAAATTCAAAATACTCATCGAGTTCTGAGCTAACTAATTCTTGATACATATTATTTTTAGCTAAAATTTCTTCTCTAACGTTATTACTTGCAGCGTTATAATTTAAAAAACTAACAACGATTAGTGGAAGAATTCCAACTAATAAAAATAGGCCGATCATTTTTACTTTAAGACTTAAATTTAAAGAAAATTTCTTTTTCATATCTTCAACTCCCTAGAAAGGTTTTTCAATATATTTTCTTTTAGCTCTCTTTCTACAATGGATTATTTTTGTAATGCTTGTACGATTGCATTTGGCATTTCTTGCAAAGGAATAACTTCATCAACTGCCCCTAATTTGATCGCTTGTTTTGGCATTCCATAAACGATCGATGTTTTTTCATCTTGAGCAATTGTCCATGCCCCATTGTCGTGCATTTCTTTTAAACCGTTGGCACCGTCATTCCCCATCCCAGTTAGTATTACACCAATGCAGTTATTCTTTGCTTCTCTCGTAACAGATGAAAATAAAACATCTACAGAAGGACGATGACGGTTTACAGGTGGTGTTTCTTCAAGGCTGATAAAATAACCTTTTTGATGACTTTTCTTTAATAAAATATGTTTTCCACCTGGAGCTATGTAAGCAAACCCTTTTCGAAGCAACTCACCATTAACCGCTTCTTTTACTGTTAATCTACAAGAAGCATTTAAACTTTCGGCATACGAACTTGTGAAGCCTACTGGCATATGAAGAACGATTAATATTCCTGGTAAATTAGCTGGTAATTGCTCTAATATGGATCTAATCGCAACTGTTCCTCCAGTAGAAGCACCGATCGCAATTATTTTATCTGTGTTTGATTGTAGTAATTGAATTGTCGCAGGCGTTACTTCGTTTCTTGATGCTATCTTTTTCCTAGCTTGCTTCCTCAACTCCGTCATATTAACTTTAGCAGCACTTTTCACTTTAATAATGATCTCTTCTTCAATATCGAAAAATGAAGATTGTAACATTGCCGACGGCTTTAAAACGACATCTATAGCTCCTAATTCTAATGCTTTTAAAGAAATCTCACTTCCTTTTTCAGCACGTGAACTTATAATGATGACAGGCGTAGGTATAACCGCCATTAATTTTCTTAAAAAGGTTAAACCATCCATCCTTGGCATCTCTAAATCTAACGTAATGACATCAGGCTTAAATTCTTTTAATTTTTTTATCGCATAAATCGGGTCAACAGTTGAACCGACAACTTCAATTTCTTGATCTTTTGATAATATTCGTTTTAATAATTCACGGACAAGAGCAGAATCATCAATAATTAACACTTTAATCTTGTTGCCTATCAAAACCACCTCCTTACGAGTTTTGAGTTTTGAGTTTTGAGTAATCTCACTCAAATAAGGTTAAGTTGTTAGCTGATGTTGCTTTTTCAGCTCTTGATCGTTTCATTTGGTGTAAGTAGCTTTCTTCAGCACGGACCGCTTCAGCTAACCTTGCCTCTTGACCAATTTTCTTAATAAATACGTCAAAAGTTTCGGGGACGAAATATAACTTTCTACCGACTTTACCACCAACATCATATGAAAGAACTGGAATTTCCTCCATTTTCAAATAATTCATCGCAAAATGAATATTCGACTTAGAAACACTGTTGATCTTTGTTCCTAACACTTCCCCACCACCGAAAACCTTAGCTCTTAGTGAACTTCTTCTTGCTCCTAACTTCATCATATCATTGATCATTTTCTCCATTGCGTACATTCCGTAACGAGCATCATCACTTATAATGAATTCTTCTTTTTTCACAGAAGCAGGTAGCATGAAATGATTCATTCCAACAATGCCACTAACTTTGTCTTTCAAACAAACCGAAACACATGAACCTAGCAGTGTGGATAACATTATATTTTTCTCATCTGTGACAAAATAATCACCCGCAAAAATCTCATAAACTATTCGATTAAATTTTTTATTAAATGTTTTTTTCAATAAAAAAACCCCATAATTAAATTTTTTTGTAAATCGTTTTATGAATAAGACGCCACTTGTTCGGATGATTTGCGATTGACTCTGAGTGCCCTAAAATTAATATTCCACCGGGGGAAAGTTGCTCGTAAAAGCGATCTAATAGATATTTTTGTGTTTCTTTAGAAAAATAAATAAATACATTTCTACAAAAAATAATATCGAGCTTATTTTTTATAGGGTAACGCTCATTTCCAACCAAATTAATTCGTTGAAAGACAATTTTTTTCTGGACATTTTCTTTTATTTTAAAAAGTCCTTTATTTTCTCCTTGTCCTAATTTGAAAAAGGTTTTTAAATGATCGTAAGAAATTCCTTTCACTTCTTCATGACGATAAATTCCAGCCTTTGCTTTTTGAAGCATTTCAGTATTTACATCCGAAGCTAAAATTTTATAATCCATGTTTGTTTTTCCTAGTGCGCTTTCCAATGTCATTGCAATTGAATACGGCTCTTCCCCAGAAGAACAAGCCGCTGACCAAACTCTAACTACTTTTCCTTGCTTTGTCATAAGACTTGGAATAAATTCATTCGTTAAAAAGTGAAAATGATGGACTTCGCGAAAAAAGTTTGTCACATTCGTCGTAATTAAATTAAACAACTTTTCTTTTTCTTGTTCATTTTGTTCTACTATATTTATATATTGTGTAAAAGAATGAAGACCTTTTTTCCTAATATGTTTTGACAACCTTGAGATGACTAGAGCACGCTTTGCATCTGAAAGGTTAACTCCAATTGAGCGTAGTACGAAACTTCTAAGCTTTTGGAACTCTTCATTACTAAGGGACAAATTTTCATTTTCCATAGGCAACCTTCTCATTATTTTTAGTAGAAACATTAAATAACGTAGGAATATCAAGGATTAGAGCTACGTTACCATCTCCTAATATCGTAGCACCGGCAATCCCCTCAGTCTGTTCCATATTTTCTTTAATGCTCTTTATGACCACTTGTTCCTGACCTAAAATTTCATCAACGAGAACAGCCATTTTTCTTTCATTATTTTTTATAATAATTAAGATTCCGTCAGTTGGCTTTTTTATGTCAGTTTCAACATTTAAAATTTTATGAAGACCAGTATAAGGAACGTATTCATTACGTAAATGAATAATCGTTTCTTTTCCTTCTACTTTAAGCACTTGTTGTTCTTCGGCTTTTATAAATTCTAAAATGAAATTTAGGGGAACGATAAACCGTTCATCACCAATTCTTACCATCATTCCATCAATAATCGCCAAAGTTAATGGCAACTTAATGTTGATCGTCGTTCCTTTGTCTTTTTCGGAATATACATTGACAACACCACGTAAGTTTTTGATATTTGTCATTACGACGTCCAATCCTACACCGCGTCCTGATATATCTGTTACCGTATTTGCAGTTGAAAATCCTGGTTTGAATAGTAATAAGTTGATCTCTTCTGATGTTAATTGATCCTCAGGGGAAATCAGATTTTTTTGTAAAGCTTTTTCATAAACCGCTTCCTCATCAATCCCTTTCCCATCATCAATAATCTCAATCACTATGCTTCCTTCTTGGTGGAAAGCATTAAGCTCGATTGTACCCTCTCTCGGTTTACCTTTGGCCACTCTTTCTTCAGGGAGTTCAATTCCATGGTCAACAGCATTTCTTACTAAGTGCTTTAGGGGATCGGTAATTTGTTCAATTACTTTTTTATCTAAATCGGTTTCTTTACCGTTTAAGACAAGTTCAATTTCTTTTTCTTTTTCTAAAGCGAGATCCCGAACCATCCGTTGGAAACGCATAAACGTTGCTCCTATCGGGATCATACTCGTGTTCATCACTTCTTCTTGAACAATACGAATAATTTTATCTACTTCCTCAAAAGCATTCAATACCTCTCTTTGTTGCTCCTTTTTCCCATTTTGAACACCTGTCGTTACTAATGATTTAACTCTTGATTGGGCAATAAGGAGTTCTGCTAGATGGTTTAAAATATTTTCAAGTTTTTCCGTTTCTACGCGGATCGTATTACTAGAGTTCGATGATTTAATATTCGCTTTCGAACTCGTTTCTTTTTGAAGTGAACTATCTTTTTGTAACTGTAAAATACCGGCTTCCTCAAGCATCATACCTACGTTCTTTAACTTTTCGAATGCGCCTTCAATATATTGCGATGTAAGCGTTCCATTCGTAATTAATAGCTCTTTCGTGCCTCGATCCCCTTTAAACCATTCATGTGCTTTACTAGTAATATCATCAATTTGAATATCATTTTCGTCTAATACAAAAATAAAAACATTTTTAATTGCTTCAACACTTTCAGTAGATTTTAAGAAGACCGTCCAACTTAAATGAAATTGATGGGGGTCTAGTTCTCGTAACTCTGGAACCGTTTCAGTTTTCGAAAAAACTTGTAATAGCTCTCCAACTTCCTCAAGCTCATAAATAAGCATTAAAGGATCCGTTCCGGTTTCAAAAATATCAGGTTGGAAATTTAGTTCAAGCTTATAAAAATTATTTTTTTCAGAAGGGTTATCTGTACAATTAGTAGTACTTATAGTCTCCTTATTAATTTCAATAGATAAATCTGAAATGAGCTCTTTTAAATAGTTCATTTTTCCTTGTACTGTGCTTCCTTCTAAATCGCCGTCACTTACCATTTGCTTTAATAGATCATAGCCTCGAAACATTGCATTTGCAACTTCATCGCTATATGAACTGCTACCCTCACGAATTTGATCTAATACATTTTCTAAATGGTGGGCGATTTCACTAATCGCCTCAAAACCCATTAAACCTGCCCCACCTTTAATGGTGTGCATCGCTCTAAAAACAGAATCGACCCACTCTTTATCTTCGGGACTTTTTTCTAATTCAATAAACCCTTCTTCAAGAACTTCTAGGTTTTCCATCGTTTCTTCAAGAAAAGTTTCAATCATATCATCACTCATTACAGTCACCTCACATTAACGAACAAATTTCTTCACAACTCCAACTAATTGATCAGGCTGAAACGGCTTAACAAGCCAGCCTGCAGCTCCAGCTTGCTTTCCCTCCATTTTCTTCTTATCTTGTGATTCTGTCGTAAGTACTAAGACTGGAACGAATTTAAACTGTGGCTTCTTTTTTACTTCTTTAATAAATCCAATACCGTCTAAATTAGGCATATTAATATCGGAAATGATCATCGCCGGTCGTTTCCCTTGTTGTTGAAGTTGTTCTAGTTTTTGTAGACCATCTTGCCCATCCACAGCCGTTTCTACTACGTAACCATTTTTTTCAATGTATATTCTACGGAAGCTCTTACCGTTCTTGAGTCATCTACAATAAAAATAAATTTACTCATAAGTTAAATATTCTCCTTTATTAGTATTGTTTCTAAGCTCAATTTATTGAGTAGTGTTAAAATCGGTTCTTGCATATTGATGATTTCAAATGATAGATTATTGCTGTCACAATGTTTTTTTAGTGAAATTAGTAATTGTAGACCAGCTGTATCAAGGTCTGTTAAACGAGCTGCATCAATTTGACACTTCTCATTATCACCGACATATTGAAGAAGTTCTTCTTGAACTTCTATACAATTAAATACTGAAATTGATTCGCCAACAGCATACATCGCCTCTCCTCCTTAAAATAAGGTCAATTCTCCGCCCTCATCACCTACATCGTACTCTTCATCTTCTAAGACATTACTAGCTGCGACTCGGTCGTAATATGTAGTAAGTTGTTCAATAATTTCATTTAATTCTTTATCCGTCGTCGACCACTCTTGTAAGTTTGCTTTTTCCAAAGTTGCTAGTTTACTTTTTCCGACTTCTTCTGAAAGCTCGATTAAATCGTTAGTTATTAATTGTAAAGATGATGGTAACTCTTTTCCTTGATTCATCTTTAAAGTTAGGTAATCAACTTCCTCGATTAACTTTTTTCCAGTTTCTCCAGCTGGTTGTACAGCATCCAGGACTAACTGTTGTATCATATTTAAATTTTGTAACGACTGCTGTGCAGTATCGTACATTGTTTCAATCATATGTTCATTCGTTTTTAGCATCTCAAAAAATTGGTTTAGATCTCCTGATAACGTTGCTTTTAAATCGATCACAAACTGCTCGTTTTTATTAACATCATTAATAACTCTTTCAGAAATCCGTTCAATTTCATTGCCAAAAGCGCCTACTTCTCCATCTAATCTAGCAAGTTCAATTCTGCTCAAAATGTTTAGTCGCTGCAAGTAACCTACTTTATTTTTAATCACATTAAATTGTTGTTCAATTTGTGTCATTTCCGTATAAAAAAAATCACCAATTTCATTAAAGCTTACAAGGTCGCTTTTTAATGTATCTAATTCTCTTTTGAAATTTTGAATAAACCCTTTTACTTTAATAAAAATCTCTTCAATTGTATTGTTGTCATTGGGACGATCACCACTTAAAAATTCGGCCACTAAACTACTTTCTTCATACGTATCATCTAAGCTTGCTTTTATTGTCAAAATCGGTTCCTCTACTTTTCGGAGCGATTGTTCTATTTGATCTTGTATACTTAATAACAAATTAATAGATAGATCAATTACTTTTTCAACAAAAGTTAAAAAATTTAATTGATCTTCATACTGTTCTTCAGCCTGTAATGAAACACTATCTATTCCTTCAAATATACTATTTAAACAGTTAGTAACACTTTCTAAACTTTGTCTAATTAAGTCTTGGCTTTGAATCGCAATCATTAAGTCTTGAACAGGTTTTACCGCTAACTCAATATTATAGTTGGCTTCTCGTAACAATTGACTAACCGTCTTGAGTGAGTCAAAAACTTCATTAAATAAATTTTGAAACTCTTCTACTTTTATATTTGAGAGCTGATCACTATACTTAAGCATATGACTTAATTTTTCTGTAAACGCATCTTTCCAAGAACTTAACTTAGCTGAATGCTCGTATATGACTCCGTATTGACCTTCTATTTGGTTCGAAAAGTCTTTTATATTCTCTGAAATTACTCCGAACGCTTTTCCGCGATCACCAAGACGGGTCGAGTGTATAATCGCGTTCATCGAAACAATTTCGATATCTGTAATATGCTCCTTTATTTCTTCAATAATCTGCATTAATTGTTCAAGTCCATCTACTTCAGAAGAATCATTGTTTGTAAGAAACCTCTCGATTGTTCTACTCAGCTTCTTTTCATCAAACATATTCATTATCGAAACTGAAAAACTATCTCTCATATCATGAAGAAGTTGTGCTAATCGATAGGCATCATTTTTATTTCCCACAGTTTCTTCATCAGACATTTCATTGTAAACAAAGTAGTTTATTAATATTTCCATTTCTTCAGCATTTAGCGCAATTTCTGTTTCAATTTCTGGTAACCTCGCATATATACATCCATAAATGTCTTCTGTTTGATCGATAAATTGCTGAAGATGCTGATTAATTCCAGTTACTCTTTTTGTTAACCTATTAGCATCCAATATTTACACCTCCAAAAAAGGAAATAACTATAGCAGCATCTTTTACGATATCGCCACATGTAACTTTAAGCCAGATTTATATAAACAATTCCTTCAATGTGTAATGAGTGAATTTCATAATTACCTAAATCGAGCCATATCAAACTATATGTAATTGCGAGCGAATTAACGCAACTACATATAGATACGTAATGGCGATAATATGAATTATGAAATTCATTAAATACCAAA
Organism: Anaerobacillus arseniciselenatis; assembly: GCF_001865995.1. Lineage (GTDB taxonomy): Bacteria > Bacillota > Bacilli > Bacillales > Anaerobacillaceae > Anaerobacillus > Anaerobacillus arseniciselenatis. The sequence continues at coordinate 190,368 of NZ_MLQQ01000040.1, forward strand.
ATATCTAGATTTAATTTCCTATTACTATATTACCATTAATTTTAAATTAGTAGGATATGTTTACACATTCGTCATAAATTTCATTTCGCGAAATATCGTAACGGTCGTTTGCGAAACTCGCCCGTGAGTAATAACTTCCACCAATATTATGTAATAATTACTTAGGATAAAATATCAAAGGCTTCTACCAATCAATTCGGTAGAAGCCTAAAAAAGATGCTATTCTTCTAATTGGATTGTAAACTCAAAACCTTGTTCTCGACATGTAATTCCATCTTTATACTTAGCTAAAAACTTATTATACTTTTCGGTAAGCTTTTCAAATTGGGCTTTATCACCTATTTCTAAAGTATAATCAACCTCTTTTTGAATACTTGATTTTTGATATTGGTAAACCGAAACCTCAATTACCATTTGTGCATATAAGGAATCAAAGATCTCTGCAGAAGGCCCACTATGGTTTTTCATTAAAGAGAGTTGCCTTAACATGTTTTTGTTGATCGCATACTTTTCCATATAAAACCCTCCTTTTCTCTTATTATAATCAATTTGTTTATTTTTTTCAACTTTCAGATTTTTTAGTTACTTTACAATACAATACCCTAATGTTACTTATCTCAAACTCATTTTCATACAAAACGTTCATGAAGATAATCGTCACCATCTAATATGTAAAAGAACGAGCAATATCCCTCTCTTCGCTGTAAACCTCTAACGAGTTTTGGAGGCTCGTTCAGAAAATCACCCTCCTTTTTTTCATATAAAAATAGGCATTAAGAAGATAAATCCTCTCAATGCCTATAGTTTTAATGTCTTATAAATAAACCATTATTTTGTTAAAGATTGTACGATGATCTTTAATGCGTTTAGTTGAGTTTCAAATGACATGCTTGGAGTATTCGGCTTGTCAATGACCATTTTTGGAGTAGCAGGGAAGTGAATAAATCCTGCTTTGATATTTAGTTTGTTTTGTTCGATATAATGTAAAATGCCATAAAAAGTGTTATTACATATATATGTCCCAGCACTGTTTGAAATTTGAGCTGGAACTCCACTGTTTTTAAGTTCATTAACAATCGTTCGAATTGGTAAAGTTGAAAAAATCCCATCTGGCCCTTCAGGAAAAATTTTTTCATCTATTGGCTTATCGCCTCGATTATCTCCTTTTAAGCCTTCACCGGCTGTGTCTTTTATATTAATACCGATCCTTTCGACGGTTACTGCTGCTCGACCGTATGCAAGACCACAGCAAATAATAAAGTCTGGGATTTCAGATACAACTTTTTTTATGAGTTGTTTTACACAATCTTCATAGACAACAGGTAATGTTGTAGTTACAATGTCTACCCCTTGAATACCTTCTTTTTGAAGAGTATTGGCCATTTTTTCAGTAGGGTTGACCGTCATTCCGCCAAAAGGCTCAAACCCTGTTACTAAAACTTTCATCGTTTTCTCTCCCTTTATTGTCTATTTCTTAGTTACTTTTATTATAAAGTACTTTTTCTAAAAAAGAAAATTACTATTTTATTCACAGAGTTTTCGATAGTTATATGATACCTTTAATTGAAGAGGTAAATGGTCCTGTAAATTAGGAGGGGGGGGTAGCGTGAAAAAAGAGAAAAAATTAACCTTCTTTGATGGATTGCGTGAGGAAGAACAACAATTATTGTTATCAAAAGGAACCGAAATTTCCGTCCAAAAAGGCACGTCTTTATTCTTAGAAGGAGACGAGCCTAACCACATATACTTAATACAGTCTGGAAAAATACGCTTAAGCAAAACATCAGCAGAAGGAAAAGTATTATTTTTTGAACTAAAAGAAAAAAGTGATTTAGTCGGTGAATTAAGCTTGTACAATAGCCTAAAAATTAGCTTTAATGCTGAAGTGATTAGTGACGCAATAATGATACGTTACGACCGCTCTACTATAGAAGAAATATGCACTGAAAACGGGGACATTGCTATAGCGTTTATGAAATGGTTTTCAGCACATAACAATTATATATTAGCCCAATTTCGCGACCTTATTTTTTGTGGAAAAACGGGAGCACTTTACTCAATATTAATTAGGTTAAGTAACAGTCATGGAAAAGTCAACAAGGACGGTATTTTTATTAATAAAAAACTAACTAATCAAGAATTAGCTAATTATGTAGGAGCTACAAGAGAAAGTGTGAGTCGAATGTTAAAAAGTCTAATTAGCGAAAATATTATATCGGTCGACTCGAAATATATTACCATCCATCAAATTGGTTATTTACAAGAACACTTACGTTGTGAATACTGCACTTTTAGTGAATGTAAATTATAAAAAAAGCCTTCTTGTTGTGACTGGGCCACAGGCGTTGTGAAAATAGCAAACCACAAGTCCATTCACAATCGAGATCGCAGACTTTAATATTGTATTTCTTTATCTTAGAGGGTGGGCAAAAGTGTCTGACACCACGCGCAAACTACTTTATATAGACAAAAAGGCTTTAATGTATGTCTATATGTAGGGGTGAAACGGTGTCTGACACTTGTTTTGTCTGTAGTTGCGTTAAATCGCTCGCAACTATATATAGTTTGATATGGCTCATTTTAGGTAATTATGAAATTCACTCAGATGCGATAAAAGAAAAATTCTTGACAATTTGTTCATTTCCATGTGAAATAAACTTATGAGTAGTAAAAGCTCCTAGGTAGATTGTTTAAAGGTGGGAAAAATGAATGAAATATAAACGCGAAGAAACGTTTCGTTATGAATTTACTGAAGAATTTAAATGCCTTTTCAAAATTATAAATATAGATGGAGTTAAGCATGATAGTAGTACTAGCGAAGGATTAATTCTTGACCTAAGCCCTAGTGGATTAAAGCTTTTCTCACCGTTAGATATACCTTCTGAAAAAAACATCATATTTCAGATTGAATTCACTTTAAATAAAAATACAATTAAGCTACCTGCATTAATTATTTGGAAGAAAGACGTTGGAAACGGATTTCATTATGGACTTCAGCATCAAAGTACAGATGAAGATACACGTTTATTAATTGATGAATTAAAATTGTATGCCAAAAATAATATATTGGAGAAACCATAGGCGAGCTTTCTCACTGCTAAATATTATTAAAAATTAATAAAAAAGACTATTTAAAAGCTCCAATGGGGGAACTTTTGAATAGTCTTTTTTGTGATAGTAAAATGTAGAGTAAATATTCTTTACCGATTTGTAGTTGCCTAGTTTGGCTATTTAATTAATTGATAGCCAATTACTTTAAAGCCGTGTCCTTTTAAAAAGCGGATACTTAAATTTTTTAAAACTGGATCGGAAGCCACAACGACAATTTCCCCTTTTGCAATTTGATTGTGATGTCGTTTCAAATAAGCGTAAGGAAGGTTATATGCTCCTTGAACTGGCTTATGTGATGCATCTTGATAATCTCTAACATCTACAACGACAACATTCTTTTCACTAGCATTATGGCAAAAATCCTCCAAACTAGGTACTTGCCATACAGGAAAATGTCTTTGATATAAATAAAACATGATAACTACTATAATAGTAAATATGAAAATATACATCGCTCTCACCTTATTGTTTAGCGTATTGTGTCATAAAGACTATTATAGTAAATTCTTATCCTTTCGCCAAGAGAAATGTTTAAATTGAATATACTTTTTTCTATAAATATTATTGGTCGAGTTTCTATTTTTTAGTGCTAAGTACCATTTGCTCGACGACTTCAGTTAAGCTTCTTTAACTTTTCACGGTTTCTTGTTCCGGTTTTGATCGATCAGCGTTGATGAAGTACGTTTGGACGATTCCAAACACACCCCCAACTACCCAATAAAGAGATAAAGCCGATGGAAAGTTGATCGCAAAAAATAAAATCATCAAAGGCATGATATTATTTAAAACCGCTAACTGATTATTTGCGCTAGATTGTACTGCCGAAACTTTCATTTGAATAAACGTAGTTACCGCAGCTAATACCGGTAATATATAAAATGGATCAGGTGCACCTAAGTCAAACCAAAGAAACGAATGCCGTGCTATTTCCTCCGTTCTCATAATTGCGTAATAAAATGCAAGCAATATCGGCATTTGAATTAAAACAGGAAGGCAACCACTACTTATCGGGTTAACTCCTTCTGCTTGAAACAAATTAATCATTTCTTCTTGCAACTTTTTTTGTGTTTTTTCATCTTTATCACTATACTTCTCTTTTAATTCATTTATTTTTGGTTGAAGCTGTTGCATCGCTTTCATATTTTTTGTCTGTTTTATCATTACTGGTAATAACATAACTCTTATCAAGATAGTAACTAATATGATTGAAAACCCGTAACTATCTCCAAATATAAGAGCAGTTTTCATTAATAGCCATGAAAACGGATATACGAGAAAATGGTTAAAGAAACCTGGGCTCTCAGCAGTAATTGGTGTCGTATTCATACTACAACCTGTTAAGAAAATGACAAAAATAATGAAAATAAAATTGCAAACCCTTTTTTTACGAAAAAACCGGCGGAGAGTATCCTCCATATTTCATTTCCTCCTCAAATGCATCACAAAATTAATATTACATCATTGCAAGTTAACGAAAGGTAGCTACATAAAAAAACGAGATGAAAAACACTGCACAAATCCCTAATATAAACAAGCTACCATTCACCCATTTTGTTGTTGCTTTAGACTTACCACTATAAAGAGCTACAACAATATAGATAACTACGGCGATTAACATTAAAAGAATTGCATCTGTAATTGGCCCAAAAACGTTTAACTCAATATTCGTTTTTCGATAAATATCAATATTTACTAGTAAAGCCACAATCCAAGCAATAAAAAGAAATCCAGCAATACTCATTGAGACTTTTCTCATTTTTGCACCTACCTTCTTGAATGTCATACTTAGTATTTTTTCCAACATCTTCAATTCCATACAAGAACATTGAAATTTACATAAAAATTCGATGTTTTCTTTCCATGTTTCTAACTTATACCTTTCCAACTATCAAAGTTTTTCCATAAAAAACCCTCATAACTGATCGCCTTCATTATCTGATATGGAAAAAGGCGAATGATTTCCTTCTCTTCGCTGTGAAGCTACTGACCTCAATCACATCATGTCACACTTCCTAGCATAGGCATCGTGCGGCTTTGCGACGAGTAACCGCAGGAGCATATTATCGCGAATCTCAGAGGCTCACTCAAGAAATCATCCGGACATTCTACATACAAAAAGCCAAATGACACATCTATTGGTCATTTGGCTCTTTTATAAAATTTTTTCAAAGGATTTTTTTAAAAAATATCTTTACTTTTTAAACAAGTAAAACTGTTTTCGAGAACAACCCCTATTTTATTATTTATGAAAATGTGATTTTTACTTTTGTACCTTCGTTTTCTTTAGAAGCAAAGGTTAGTTTAGCATTGTGTTTTCTTGTTTCATTCCTCGTTTTCCAACTTTCCATACAAAAAAAGCTTATAGAAACAAATTATTGCTTCCATAAGCTCATCTGAGTGAATTTCATAATTCCTAAATCAAGCCATATAGTTACTTAATGGCGATAATATTAATTATGAAATTCATTAATCTACTTTTGTGTTATTAGCTTTTGTACCGTCGGCCTGTTTTCTTTTCAGTAATTCCTATACTTAACTCATCAAGACATTCTTGAATGGCTACTGTTTTCGATTCTAAATCTTCTAATATTGAATTAATCTCAGCTAGACGCCCTTGCTTCATTAGTTCTATCGCCTCTTGTGATAACATTACGATATCATTATGCAACTTTTCAGCTGTCGAAAAGACGGATTGTGAGTGAATAAGCGGATCCTTTTTCATCGTATTAAACCACGTAACTAAACGACTCTCCTCGTGTAGAGAAATATCTCCGGAGCTTAAATCATGAAATTCTATCATCGTATTATATATCCACCATTTCCAAGTCTCGTATTCGGTTTTCATTACTCTTAATAAATTTTCTCCGTTAAGACGTGGAATCGATTTTAAAACTTCTTTTCTTAGTTCATTTACATTAAAACTTGCATCATAGATGTTACTGCCCGTTTCCACAGTTACCGTTTTTATTTCATCGACATGGTTTAATACTTCGTTAATTCTCGAGGTGATGTCTTGTGTTGCTGCACTTTGCTCTTCGGCAATAGCGGCAATATTAGAGGTTGCTCCACCGACGTCTTCAATTCTTGTAATTATTTGATCAAGAACATCGATGGCATCTCTTGTTTTATCGACTCTTTCTGAAAGCTGTCTAGACATACGATCTGAATTGTTATCCACTTCTTTCGCCTCATCCTGAATCGTTTGAATCGTTGAAGTAATCTTTTGTACAGATGTATTCGTTTGTTCGGATAATTTACGAACTTCATTTGCTACAACGGCAAACCCTTTGCCATGTTCGCCAGCTCGGGCTGCTTCAATAGAAGCATTTAATGCCAACAAGTTCGTTTGTTCAGATACATCACGAATAAACGAAACAACCGTCGTCACGTTTTGAATTTCTTTTAAAAGACTGTTAATTTTACCTTTTGTTTCAGAAAAATCTTCGGTCATCGAAAGAAAACCGTTTAATGATTCTTCGATGACTTTTTGACCATTATTAGCTTGGCGTATTGTTTCTTCGGCATTCTCTGACACATTAATCGCATTCGTTGCGACTTCTTCAACCGAAATCGCAAGTTCGTCTGCAGCAGCTGCGACAGCTTCTGCTTCATTGACAGTTAGATCAACAACAGCTAATAAATCCTTCATTTTATTAATCTTCGTAATAAGCTCAACAACAGAACTTATATTTGATACAACTTTAAAATCATTTCCTTCTTGATAAGACTCAAGGACAATTTGTGAATCTAACGTAATAAACTTTAATAAACTTAATAAAATGTCAGCTAATCTTTCTGGTTGCCCACCAAACTCTTTAACGATACTTGGCACTAGATACTCATAAACTCGGATATATGATCCAGTATAAAATTCAGGTGTTAACCGGATTTTACTATGAATATCTCCGATTTTCACACGACTAGCTATGTAATCTTCATCGATTTTAGCTTTTGGAATTGATTTTAAATACTCGACAAAAGTTTTGGATAACCTCTGTTTTGTACTGTGTTGATCAATAATGTTTTGTAAATTTGCAAACTTTTCGATCATACCGTAATGTCTTTCTGTGATATCGTGACAATATTTATCGATAATTGAATCAATTTTTTTCACATTGTCAAGATCACTACTCGTAAGTTGTAAATAAGTTAATTTATTTTCCATCCGTTCAGTTGATTTTATATCTGTTTTTTCGATTGAAGATATTTTCTTATCAACATCAATTTTTTTTGTAAAAAACAATGACGTTCCTCCCCTTGAACTAATTAAATTTAGTTATCTTTATTCCCCACTTACTTTCATTTTATCTTTCTAAATGAATCTTTCAAGTTATATATTACTTTCTCCCTAATAAAAATAAAAAAGTTCTTTATTTTATCATATTTATTTCACACTGTTTTCAATAATAGTTTGAATGATTAGTTCTAGAAATTGTAATATTTTTTTCACACCATTGTCAGATATCAATTCTTATTTCACTATTAAATTGCTTTAAACTAAAGATAAGCAAAAATTGCATGGGAGGTTTTTAATATGCAAATCAAACTACTAGTGACGACATGTATAAATTGTAAAATATTTGAAAAACGCTTACTCGAAGCGATTGAAACAAAAGGCATCTATGCAAATATTGAACGAATTGACTACCTTCCAGACGTATTGAAATTTGGAGTAGTTTATACTCCTGCACTTGTTGTAAATGGACAGGTTGTATCAAGCGGAAAGCTATTATCAACTGAGGATATTTGCCGACTCATACATTAAGTTGATTTTAAAAGATTACCTAGATTAATGAATTTCATAATTCAATATTATCGCCATTAAGTAACTATATGGCTCATTTGAGGTGATTATGAAATTCACTCAGATAAATTATGTTTTTCATTATTATAAATGGGAATGATACATATAGAACTTCCAACACGTTTTTTCATCTGCGGTCAATGTTAATTAAGCCAATTATTCGAAAAAGCCTTTAAAGAGGAGGTAACCTTATGGAAACAACAAATTTTAATTCCCGTGATATTGAATCTGCCACTTATGATGACATTACTCACCAGTTATATATTCGTTTCACGAATGGCGATTATTACGTTTATTATGATGTAATGCCGGTTGATTATGTAGGTTTTCTATCCGCTGATGACCATAGTAAGTACGTAAAAGATCGACTAACAATTAAATATGATAAACGTAAACTTCATTGATATGCTTGAGGTTAATCAAGAAAAGGTATTTTATTCGTAAACACCAGACGAATAAAATACCTTTTTGATTGCTCAGCTTCTGTTGTATTAAAATTGGTTTTTTGGAAACAACAAACATGACTTTTACATTTTAATATGGTAAAGCTACAACTTCATGCGGGTTATGTATAAAAAAGAAATGCTCGGTTGATTTTATTGAGTGAGCCTCTAAAATTCGTCAGAAGTTTACAGCGAAGCGAGAGAAATCGACCGAGATTTTGCATAGTAGATTGTGAAGGACCGTCAAGAGGGTTTTGTATGGAAAAGTTTTTTTATAACAACAGTGAAAATTGATTGATTACTGTATAGAAAACGATTTATACTAAGTTAGGAGAGAAAAATTTTAAATGAAAAAGAGGGATTTATAATGATTATTGGTGTACCTAAAGAGATAAAAAACAATGAAAATCGTGTTGCTATTACACCTGCTGGAGTTATGTCATTTATTAAGTCAGGTCATGAAGTTTTTATTGAGACAAACGCCGGTATTGGAAGCGGTTTCACTGATGAAGCGTTTGTAGAAGCTGGAGCGAAAATTTTAGATAGCGCTGCAGAGGTTTGGGATAAAGCGGAAATGGTCATGAAAGTAAAAGAACCACTCTCTTCTGAGTATGATCATTTTAGAGAAGGATTAATTTTATTTACATATTTACACTTAGCAGCTGAGCCTGAGCTTGCAAAAGCATTAACAAGCAAAGGCGTTATTGCGATCGCTTATGAAACAGTAGAAGTTAATCGCACACTGCCGTTACTTACTCCAATGAGTGAAGTAGCCGGTCGTATGGCTTCTCAAATCGGGGCACAGTTCTTACAAAAAAACAACGGCGGAAAAGGAATTTTATTAGGTGGTATCCCTGGCGTTAAACGTGGAAAAGTAACTGTAATTGGTGGCGGTGTCGTCGGCACCAATGCTGCTAAAATTGCAATGGGACTTGGCGCTGACGTAACAATTATTGACTTAAGTCCGGAACGTTTGCGTCAACTAGACGATATTTTTGGAAACGACATTCAAACATTAATGTCTAACCCATTAAATATTGCTCAAGCTGTAGCAGAATCAGATTTAGTCATTGGTGCAGTATTAATTCCTGGTGCAAAAGCTCCAAAACTCGTTACTGAAGAAATGATTAAGACGATGTCTCCTGGGTCAGTAGTTGTTGACGTTGCAATTGACCAAGGTGGTATTTTCGAAACAGTTGATCGCATTACAACACATAGTGATCCAACATATGACAAACACGGTGTTGTTCATTACGCTGTTGCCAATATGCCTGGTGCAGTTCCACGTACATCGACAATTGGGTTAACAAATGTAACGATTCCTTATGCACTACAGATTGCTAATAAAGGCGTATATAACGCTGTTATAGAAAATAAATCATTAGAGCTTGGAGTCAATGTTGCAAACGGCTCTATCACTTATGACGTGATCGCAAAAGACTTAGGGTACGATTACGTACCTGTTTCAGAAGCATTACATCATAGAATTTAGTTAGAAACGCATTTGTTTAAACAAATATAAGTTGGATTGAAAAAGGAACAGGCTCAAAATGGAGTTTGTTCCTTTTTTGTTGGTGTTTTGTGCAAGTACTTTCACCATCTTGAATAAAAATGTCTGTCACTTTTCATACAAAACACGCATGACGATTTAACCGTCACCATCTAATATATTTTAAAAGCAATCGCCTAAACTGCTGACAATTAATAAATTATCATGTTTAAATTCTGGTTTAAGGGGATCGATATAAATCGCTTTCATACCCTTTTGCAAGGCTGGCGCAATTTCATTAATAAAATTGTCCCCGACTGAAACAACTTGCTCTGGCTTTACTTCGTATTGCTCTACTAGCTTCTCAAAAATTTCATCGGTTTTCGATGGTTTTTTTGCCGAAGTGACAATGTGTTCAAAAATCCCGTCTAAGTTTAATTCCTTCAATAGCCTACCGACATCATCAATGTCGCTATTTGTTACAAGAACGATTTTTTTATTTTCTTTTAATTTGGCTAGTCCTTCACTTACCCCAGGAATTGGCTCTAATTTAAACGCTTCTGTCACCATATATTCTTTTGTTTCCACATAGCGAGGGTAACAATTTCCAACTCCGTGATGTTTAGCCGCTGCAAATGGCAACCACCAACCGTCACCTATGGCGATCATATTGTCAAAGTCAAATTTTAATTTCTCATGGTAAAGTTCCTCACGTTTTTCATCAGGCCAAACATCTCCGCCCCAATTTTGAACTTTTACGACGCTTAACGTTATTGGGTCTAATGTTAATATCGCATCTTGTTTTACATCATAAGCTTTTCCAATTTTGACAGGATGATCTCCTGCTTTCATCTTTTCGTAGTCAGCAAGAAACGCTTGTTTATTTTCTTCTGGTACATCTATTAAAAGCCGATTTGCATAATAATCAAAATGATCAGTTCCTTCATATAATGTTCCATCTAAATCAAATACAAATAATTCACCAGTTTTAAACATATGCTCCATTATGTACTGCCACTTCCTTTCTCTATGTATAAAAGAGTAGTATATCTTCTTTAAGAAAACAAGTAATTACACTATAGATAGAATTTTCCCACAACTTGTGATGATTTCTATACAAAACGTCCATGACGGTAACCGTCACCAAAGCTACTGACCTCAATTACATCATGAGATACATCTTAGAATTTACTTCTTGCAGCTTTGCGACGAGTAACCGCAGGAGTACCTTCCAACGAATCTCAGAGGCTCGTTCACGAAATCAGGTGCCGTCACATACAAAAAAAGGATCAACCATTATTGGCTAATCCTTTTTTATTTTATATTATATGCTTTACAGATATACAGCGCTGTTTATTTTCTTGTAAAATTCGCTCGTTTAATTGTGCTTTGTGAGCACGTTCAACTTCCGCAACAGAAAATTTCCGCTTTGAAATGGTTATGGTAAAAATAAATAAATGAACTACCATACCAAGACCTCCCTTCATAATTTCACATCATTAGGTTAAGCCTTTCACCTTTTTGTACCAAGATAATACTGGAAAACAAATCATCATCGTCATTATCAAAACCCCCTATTCATTTATTTATTAATAAATTACATTCTACCTAAATAGTTCCATACATGTTGATCCATTTGTTTTGATTTTAACTCATTGAATTGCGCTTCTAACTGATTAATATGATTGGCTTTGTTAATCTCAGCTTTTGAATATTGACGTTTAGAAACAGTGATTGTAAAAGCGAATAAATTGAATAGCATATGTTCTCACCTCCCTTGCAAAATTTAATTATATTAATGAACAGTCTAAATATGACTGACATTTCCTTTTTTCTTTCTACTCTTAGTTTAAGGTAAATAAATCCAATTTCATACAGACGCAGGATGGATGGGATTTTTATCGGTCTTAAGACTGAATATAACAAGAAAAGCGCAAGCGCCTTGGTCAGCAATGTATATTCGGTCGATTAACATGAAAAAACCACAAGGAAACTTCCCTGTGGCGAAAAACACATAAAAATATTGAAAAAGTATTCATACAGCACAAAATAAACTGCACATGCTATATAAAAAGCCACAGGTCGTTACGGACCTGTGGCTTTATAATTAGATTTAAAACTGTCTAATAAAATCTACGCTTCAGATACCGAACGAAATAAATATTTAGTTTTGTTATTTTGAATTGAGATTGTAAAAATCATTTCGTTCAGCTCCTTTCAGTTAATTTTATCTTTCATAGGAAATTATATCCAATAACTAGTTAATTGTAAACACAAATTTGAATTATTTTTATCTTTTCATAAATTGTTCACATTTTGCAAACAGCGATCATGGCGGTATCCGTCACCATCTGGAAAAGGCGGGTGCTTTCCCTCACTTCACCTTGATCTTCAAACGAATCTCAGACGTTCGTTCGCAAAAGCACCCGCCTTTTTACATACAAAATCGCAAAATTTCCTAAATCGCACGATAGGAAAATGTATACTGTGACCCATTTTTTTAAAACGATCCATTTTATTGAAAGTCAGATTTTGAAACTGAGTTTCGTCTCAAGAAAGTTAACTTTTTTATGGTCTCACGAACTTGAGTTTCTACCGCATCATCGAATGTAATGGTTTTTAAGCCTTCTTTGCCTGCCCTCATAAAAAACAGTGACATTTCGCTGGCTTTTTCACCGTAAACTTTTTCAAATGCTAATTTATACAAATAAAGTTGAGGGGTATAGTAGGTTACTAATTGATCATAATTGACTGCTTTATTTGTCTTTAAATCAATTAAATGATACTGTCCGTCTTTTTCAACGATTTTATCTATCTCGCCGATCACTATAGCTCCTTCAATTTCAACTGAAAACGCCCACTCATTGGCAACGGTTTTACCGATGTTTAGTTGCGTAAGCTGCTCATATTTTTCTACTAAATGATCCAACTCTCTTTCATACTTATGTTTGTTCAACTCGTCATCGATGATTGCTAATGCTTCTTCTTTCGCTTCATCTAACGGAAACCCATTATCGAGAAGTTCACAAGCTCGGTGAACGATTGTCCCGACCGTTGCTCCTGATAGAAGATGCTCTGAATTTTCAAAGCGGTCTTTCTCATCGTTTTCTTCTTGATCTTCCAACCAACCGTCTTCAACTTTTACAATATATTTATAGTAGTACTTCAACGGATCATTCATATATGCCATAATTTCTGAAACAGAAAAGGTAACTGGGATGTTATTGTGTTCGACAATGGTTGGTGGAGAATATAACTCGCCCTCTTCAATCCACTCATTTTGCTCCGGAATCGAACAATTCTCGTTAATATAATGATTTAATTGACCACTTTGCTCACTTGCTGTTAAAAGCATATCGTACCAGGAATTTTTTGAACGTTTATCGACCGTTGAAAGAACGAGATAATCTTTCGCCCTTGTTGTCGCCACATAAAATAACCTTTTTGCTTCTTCTACGGCTTGATCTTTCGCTACTTGTTTAATTCGTTCAAATGAGGGTGAAGATTTTTTGTCAGTTTTCAACGGATCGTTCTCTTTTTCTTTATTATATTGGACAGCAAGACGAACATCTTTGTCAAAACGAATACTTCCTGAATCACCTTTTTGTGCTTTCGCTAAGTCCGGTAAAAAAACTATCGGAAACTCTAAGCCTTTTGATGCGTGAACCGTCATAATATGAACCATATTTCCTTCAGCTAACTCTACTTCAGCTTCTCCTTCTTTGTCAGATAAAGCAGCTAATTGTTTTACTTGTTCAAGTAGTTCATCTAAGGATGCCGTTTGAAATTGAGCCAATACTTCAATTAGTTTCTCGACATTTTTCACTTGTTGCAAATTATTTCTTTGTAACAACAGTTGTTTTTTTAGTCCTGACTGTTCAAATAGATGCTGTAAATATTCACTTTTAGAAGCTTGTGGAACGTACGGGACCCAACGGTCGTAAAATTGTTTTAACTTAGTTAAGGCACCTCGAAGTTCGTCATCTATGTTTTCGTCATTTACAAATACACCTTCATAAATATAACTAGCTAAACTCACTTCTTCATCGAGACAATCATCAATCGCTAAAAAGCCTTCAATTGAAACTCCGAATAACGGACTTCTTAGTAACGATAAAATATAAAGAGATTCCCACGGACGGTTCACCCATTTTAAAAGATTCAACATGTCGCGAACTTCTTGTTTTTCGTAAAAGCCAATTCCACCGTAAACAACATAAGGAACCGCTTTATCTTTTAAAGCTTTTTCTAGCTTCGTTAGTTTCGACCTTGTTTGAATTAAAATCGCAAAGTCACTCCAAGTTGGGGCACGCCAAATTTCCTCATCACTATGTTTATCTGAAACAATCGGTTGTTGTTCTTTCATTAAACCAATCATACGATTCACAATCACTTCATACTCTGACTGATGCTCTTGTTCTTGTTGTTGTCCTTGCTCTTGTTCTTGTTCCTCATCTACTTCTGGCTCTGGGGGCACTGTAATCATTTCAACGCGACACTGTTGTTCATTTGGACCATTGCGATGACTATTAATGTTTGAATATGAAATTTTATAAGAAGGACCACTACTCGATTCGTCACTGCCCATAATTTCATTAAATGCAAAGTTAACAAATTGAATAATACTATCACAAGTTCGATAGTTTGTACTCATATTTATAAATTCTCCGGTTAGCTCTTGCTTAGATCGTTCAACTAGCTCCTTCATTAAGCTAACATCTGCGCCACGAAAGCGATAAATCGATTGCTTTCCATCACCAACGACAAACTGATATTGCGGTTTAATATATGTCAACATGTTCATTTGTAGTTGATTTGTATCTTGAAATTCATCGACCATCATATGTCGATATTTTTTTCGACAATCATTTTGAACTTCAGGTCGTTCTAATAAACTAATCGCTCTTTGTTGTAAATCGGAAAAATCCATCGCCGCCCGTTCTCTTTTTACCTGGTCATACTTTTCATGAAAGACAGCTAGCATATGAACAAAAAGTTTGATTATTTGTTTCAATTCTTCGATTTCTTCAGGAGATGGACCCGTTAAAGTTTTCCAAGTTTCTTTTAACGGCTTAAACAACTGTTCATAAAGCTCATAAAGTGGTGGGTTACTTTCTTGCCAGCTATTTGATATTCTTTTTGGCATCGACTCCTTTAACTCTTCGTACAAACTAGTCGGATTTTCAAAAGAGTTATCAGATATAAAAGAGAAATGATCGACAATTTTCTTTTGTGCTTTTTGACTATCATCCAATTCCATGACATATGGACGTGCCGATTGATAAAACTGGTAAAGTACTTCTTTTTGAGATTGTTCGATGGCTTTTAATTGCATTTCGATAATCGTCTCACAGTCAAAAAATTGTTCAACTGATGAAACGGAAGTAATGATTTCTTTCATTTGCCCATAAACAGTTTTGATCGATTCTTTTAATTGATCACGAGTATAATAACGATACAAAGGATGCCACTCGCGATGATATTCTGGTGAGTCAAACATCCCCTCAAAAATATCTATCTGCATTAACTTCGCTTGAACGTCATCTAGCACTTGAAAACTCGGAGGGATGTCCGCTTCAAAAGCATATTCATGTAATAATTTATGACAAAAGCTATGAAAGGTTGTAATTAAGGCTGAATCTAATGCTTCCTTTTGCTCCTGCCAAAACTTCACGGCAATTTCTTGATCTTTTTTGGCGTATAGTGTTTCAACGTTATTCCGAATTTCTTCAACACGGCCACGAATTCGATCTTTCATCTCACGAGCCGCTTTTTCAGTGAACGTAATCGCTACGATCTCTTCTACTGCTGCTCCAATCGTTGTAGTTGCTTCTTTTTGAAGATATTGTTGTAATTTTTTTTCACACAAATAAACGTAACGCTCTGTTAATACACGAGTCTTCCCTGAACCGGCACCAGCAGAGATAACAACTAATGGTTTTTCACTATATATCGCCGCTTCTTGCTCTTTATTAAAATTCATTTCCACTCCCCCTCTCCTTGTTCGATCTGTTCTTGTGTTACCCGACACACTGATTTATACACACAGTTATTCATGCATTTAAGTGGTTTTACCGAAAAGTCGTTGCTACTTCCTTCCCAAAGATCTTTTAACCGTTTTTTCAGCTCGTATTTAGCGAGCAGTGCTTCAGCTTCTAGTGTTTCTTCTTTCGTCGCGCTCGAATGTATACCAAATGCATTTTTCGATCCGAAATGTTCTTCGCGCCAAACACTGTTCCCGGCTCGTTTTGCAGGCTCACGTAATGAAATATAAGAGGCGCCGTGGGCAGTAATATCAGTAGGCATCTCAGCAAAAAGGTTTGATAAATCAATTTCGTAGTGTCCGTTTTCTAAACGGTTTTGCATCGCAACTAAATAAAGTGGTAATTGTAACTTCAAGCCTGGTCGAACTTCTTTTTGAAAGTTTAAAGAAGCAAAACCAGATTTATAGTCATAGATGACAAAACCGTGCTCGTCTATATCGATGCGATCAATTTTTCCAGACAATGTTACAGTTGTGTCTTCATCAATTTTAATGTCAAGCTCAACTTTCTCTTCTAAACGAAATAAATGCATTTCTTTGAGTTTGCGATTTTCCCAAAAATGCTTTCTCTCAGCAAACCACCACTTTTTAAGCTTTTTCAACCATTCTTCTTTTTCAATCGAAAGTTGTAGCTTCGAAAAATCTAAGTGATTGGCTTCAACTTTTGCCCATTCTTCTTCAAAAATATCGATTAATATCGATTCCGCAGTTTCTTTCAGCTCTTCTGTGAAAGTTGCAAAAGGTTTCCCGACTAAGTTTTGCTGTTTATAAAACTTTTCGATGATCGTATGGAGCATTGAACCAACATCACGAAAGTCCAAATTCGTTTGTTTTTCCGTTGGTTCTTTCACATTTAAAACTCGCTCAAGTGCATACTTAAATGGACAAGCCGCATAACTCTCCAACATCGTTACTGGGAATCTATCTTTCCTTAATTTCTCTTCCCAAGTTGTTGAAACAAATTCTTCACCTTTTTCGAGTTTTTTAATAACTTTTGCTATCCTTTTTAGATGATCAGGAAAATGTTGTACATCCTTACCAATTCCGTGATGATAGGCGATTTTTTCTTCATATTCCTGTAAAGACGCACTTGTTTTCGATGCAAAACGTTCCGTTGCGCTATACTTTCGCATTTCAATTATCGGCTTCCATTGTTCTAAGTAAACGGAAGGAAGTAATGGATTATGAGGATCGACGCCAACTACATAAGAAAAAGACAAATGACTTGCTACACTAAATAGTTGCATGAAAAATGCATCATCTTTTTCTCGGAAAAGCCGCCTTGACGGGCTAGCAAACGGAATCGGTAAATTATTCAAATCACTTTCTTGGAAATATCCACTTAACTTATGCCCTTTCGGAAACTTACCTTCATTCATTCCTAAAACATATAATGACGCTCCTTGAAATAAGGCGACATCTCGAAATGAATGAAGTGCAATACCGTTGACCGGTTCCCTCTCTATGTATAAACTTGATGACTCGAGTCCTTCATACAACCACTCAACGAAAATGTGATAGTGAACGTTCAAATCATCGAGTCCTTGGTTTTCTAACATTGTTATCTTTGTCGTCATAAAAGAATTAAATTGCTCATAAGCCTTCCATTCTAAGCGAATTTGCTGTAACTTTTCTGTATTTGTTTCTACCGCGAATCTCTCTTTCCAAATGGCTGTGAAATAGTTCGTTTCTAAAAGCTCTTGCAGTGATTTTAAATAATCGACTAAGCTTGCTTTTTTCGGAACAGACTTTCGATAAGTAATCATTTCTTCTACTTTTTCGGTACATTCATCAGGCAAGGCACCTGTTTCAATATACGCTTTTTTAAAATTCATATAGTCAACACTTTCTAAAAATTGTAACCGAAGTAAGGTATCAATTAAATCAATTCGGTCCCAACGGTTTAAAAATCTTCCGTTATGCTTCAATAATGATTGATAAATGAATTGAAAAAAGAGCGTGTCTTTTAATCGCTTTTTTTGTGGTAGCTTTAAAGGAATGTTTTTATCATTGGCCGTCTTTTTAAGTTTTTCTAAATATGACCGTTCATCAACGATTAAAATTCCTACTTCTGAAAATGGTACTTGGTGATTATTTATGACGATTTCTTCTAATACTCCGTTAATTTCCTCATCGATCGTTGTTGCAGACTTTAGTTCAATGTGAGGTTTTTCAGTGTCAGGTTCAACGGTAACGGCATCACTCATGATCGTAAAACCTAACTTCTTTAACTCATTTTCTGTTTCTGTAACGATCATTACACCTTTTATTTGTGGGAGATATATAGTAATGTCAAACCCAAGCGATACGAAGTAAGAGATGACCATATATTGCAATGTACTAAAATCTAAATATCCATCAATGACAATTCCACCAAGTTCAATATCTTCAAGGTTCGTTAAAGAAACAGCTTCATGGATACGGTTTTCCGGGTCAAGAAGACGTCGTATTTTTACCCAATTCAATTCATATTCTTTGAAAACTGCTTCCATTTGCTGAAAATGGGCTGGGAGTTCATCTACTTTTAAACCCATCCGTTTTAGCTGTCCGTATGTTTCAGCGTATGCTTTCGCCTTATGACGAAGTTCCTCCGCATTTTGTAAAAATCGATTTTGCTCATTTGACATGAGCTCTTGAAAAAACAATGTTCTCTCACTTTCAGAAGCTGGAAAATAATTGATATTTGCTTTCTTTAAAATCAAATCGGCTAAATCATCAAATGTCTTAAAAGCGATCCCCGCTTTTCGTTTCCTAGCCGCTTGTAAGTATTTATTTGAAGGTAATATGTAATAAACTGGCTTACCGATATCTTTTTGCTTTTGAAAACAGTCGTTTAATCTATCAACATTTGCTACGGCTTGCAGTGGTGATGGTTTTACAATGAGCATTCAATCACTCCTTAGTTATACTTAAGTCAATTATACTAGAATTATCCATATAACGAAATAGCAAAAGGGAATATATGTTCTATTAATTATACCATTATCTCGTTTACAATCAAGATAAGTTGTAAAAGGAGGGCAATTTCCTTCTCTTCGCTGTATAACTCTATCCAACAAAAAAAGACCTTCAAACATAGGAAGATCTTTGTAGACTTCAAACTAATTATCAAGATCAATTTTTAACCCCTTACTAGCTAATAGCACTTCTCCAGTAAAAATTGACCTCGCTTCATCTACCAATTGCTTTTGATCACCGAAATGAGGCAAATGAGTAAGCATTAATGTTTTCACATTTGCTTCTTTGGCAATGGTTGCCGCATCAATACTATTCATATGACCGTACGGTTTTCCGTCTTGACCACTATAAAAGCTTGTTTCGCAAATAAATACATCAGCATCTTTTGCAAATTGATGAAACTCTTTCATATAGCTACTATCGGCAGTATAGACAAGCACCTTTCCGCCAACTTCAAAGCGCATCGCAAAACACTTAACTTTATGATCAGTTTCCATAAATGTAATTCGAAACGGGCCAACACTTGAATAATTGTTCTCATTATAAATAAATGACAGAACATGTGGGGGTTTTGCTAATTTCTGAAATTCAGCTTGGTCATAAGGATGCCCGTAAATATGAAGTGACTGCTCTGTCTTTTTTAATTGTTGATCGATCAGGCGACTGTATTGCAAACAACCAATATCTGCAATATGATCATGGTGGTAATGCGAAATAATTACCGCATCAATTTCTGCCAAACTGCAATAATTTTGCAATTGCGATAACGCACCACTACCACAATCAACTAACAATGTAAAACCTTCGTGCTCTAATAAATAACATGAAGTTGCCTCATTCGCTTCAGGGTAGGCACCCCACTGACCAACTACCGTTAGTTTCAAAAAAATCACTCCTTTTTATAAGGGTTTAAGTTGTTGTCAGAAGGGTCACAACCTATCTACAACTACTCCTCTACCCTATTCCACGTTTTTCCGTCAGTACTATTTCTCGTTATTTTATCATCTTTATTTCTTTTGCGAAATGCTTGTTTATCTAGTTCTCCTGGGATAACACCGAATTCTGTATCTGTGACGTCTTGAATAATCGCTGGATTATCCGTTTCTTTTAAAATTGAATTAATTTGCTTTTTTAATAAATCTTTGTACGATTTTTTCATAAATATGTCCTCCTTCTTTAATTTCCTTTCATTTTTATTTTCAATAAACTTTACGCAACTTATTCATGCTAAGGAGAATATTAACGTTAAAGTAGCAAATTATAACCTATAGATAATTCGCCAAAAGGAGAATTGATGATGGAGAATAAAATTGAAGTTAAAAATTTAACGAAAATTTTCGGGTCCAACCCGAAAGAAGGCTTAAAACGCTTAAAAGAAGGGCAAAGTAAAGAAAAAATCCTTGATGAAACAGGCTTAACAGTCGGTGTAAATCAAGCGAGTTTTAAAATCGAAGAAGGCGAATTTTTTGTCATTATGGGGTTATCAGGAAGTGGTAAATCAACATTAATTCGCTTAATTAATCGCTTAATTGAACCAACTGCTGGTGAAATTTTAATCGACGGGCAAAATATAACGACGATGAATAAAACTGAACTAATGAATACTCGCCGAAAAAAGTTAGGCATGGTATTCCAAAAGTTCGCTCTTTTTCCTCATCGTACAGTTACTACTAATGTTGAATATGGTTTAGAAATTCAAGATGTTCCAAAAGAGGATCGCAACAAAAGAGCATTAAAGTCTATTGTAGATGTTGGTTTGAAAGGGTATGAAGACAGCTATCCTGATGAGTTGAGTGGTGGGATGCAACAGAGAGTTGGACTAGCTCGAGCCTTGGCTAATGATACCGATATTTTACTAATGGATGAGGCTTTTAGCGCACTAGATCCACTTATTAGAAAAGAAATGCAAGATGAATTATTAACCTTACAAAGTAAATTAGGAAAAACGATAATATTTATTACACATGACCTTGATGAGGCCCTTAAATTAGGCGATCGAATTGCGATTATGAAAAACGGACATATTGTCCAAATTGGTACTCCAGAAGAAATCTTAGAAAATCCAGCGAACCAATATGTTTCAAGCTTTGTTGAGGATGTTGATCGTTCGAAAGTATTAGTAGCATCAAACATTATGAAAAAACCTGATGTTATCACAACTTGGAAAGAAGGCGCAAGAGCTGCAATTAAAAAAATGGAAGATGCAGGCCTATCAAGTATTTTTGTTGTTGATAAACAGAAAAACCTAAAAGGATTATTAACGATCGATGATGCGATTAAAGCCTATAAAAATAATTCTTGGGTAGAAGATGTACTCATCCATGACTACCATACAACATCACCGGATACACCGTTAAATGATTTGATTCAAATTGCTACAGAAACAAAGTACCCAATCGCTGTGGTAGAAGACGAAAAACTTAAAGGAATTATCGTTCGAGTGTCAATCTTATCCGGATTAACTTTCGGTAAAGTCAAGGAAGAGGTGACTGACTAATGAATTACTTCCATCTACCTTTAGAAGAATGGACGAATCGTTTTGTTAATGAATGGTTAATCCCTGTATTAGGTGGGTTCTTTGACTCGATTAGTAATATTGTTGGAACATTTATTTCTTGGGTTACAAACTTATTACTGTTTCTCCCAGCTGAGCTTATGGCATTAATATTAATTTTTTTAGCTTGGCGCTACGCAGGAGTTGGGATTGCTGTTTTCACTTTTATTGGATCACTATTTTTAGGCTCTGTTGAACTATGGGATGCTGCAATGCAAACTTTAGCCATCGTTATTGTAGCAACACTTTTTTCCATCGTCATCGGAATTCCAATTGGGATATGGAGTGCGAAGTCCCCGATTGTAAATAGTATAGTAAGGCCTATATTAGATTTTATGCAAACATTACCAAGCTTTGTTTATTTAATTCCAGCGATTTTATTGTTTGGTTTAGGCGGTGTACCAGCTGTAATTTCAACGTTTGTATTCGCGACCCCCCCTGCAGTTAGGATGACAACATTAGGAATAAAACAAGTGCCTACGGATGTCGTGGAAGCTGCTCGAGCATTCGGATCAACGTATTGGCAAATGCTCACAAAAGTACAATTACCAATGGCAATACCAACAATTATGGCCGGTATTAACCAAACGATCATGTTAGCTCTTTCGATGGCTGTTATTGCTTCAATGATCGGTGCACCAGGTTTAGGTTCTGTCGTGTTAGCTGGTATTTCAAGGGTCAATGTCGGTTTAGGTTTAACAGGTGGTTTAGGTATTGTTGTACTAGCCATTGTTTTAGATAGAATTACACAAGGTATTGGTGAAAAAACGAAGTAGTTAGTTTAAAAAAACGCCTATTGTTGAAAAATAATTTTGTAAGATTATCGTAAATCATGAAAGACTTAAATTTAGGTATCAACATTTATTTTTAAGAAAAAACGAGGAGGATTTAATTATGAAACAGTTGAAATGTATGTTGCTCACGTTTGTTGCATTTTTATTAATCGTTGGTTGTGCACCAGCAGAAACACCAGAGGAAACACCTGGAGACGATACAGCACCTGCTGAAGATGTAGGAGATCAATCAATTACTTTTGGAGTAACACCTTGGACAAGTACAATACCACCTACAACGATTGCAATGTTAATCCTTGAAGACATGGGATATGAAGTTAACCAAATCGAAGCAGATGCTGGTGGGGTTTATACAGGGTTATCTCGTGGAGATATTGATGCTTTTATGGATGCATGGTTACCGGATATGCACGAAAGTTATATGGAACAGTTTGGAGATAACATTGATAGTACCTCGGTAAGTTACCCTGATGGTGAATTAGGTTGGGTAATTCCTACTTATGTAGAAGAGGTTAATTCTATTGAAGATCTTAAAGGAAATGAAGATCTTTTTGACGGTGAGATATACGGCATTGAAGAAGGCGCCGGCATGACGTTAACATCTAGAGAAATGATCGAAGAATTTGATTTAGATTTAGACTATGTAGCTTCAAGTGAAGGTGGTATGCTTGCACAAGCGGCTAGAAACATTGGTGGGGATAGACCAGTATTATTCCTTGGGTGGAGACCACATCCAATGTTCGTTGACTATGACTTAAAAGTGTTAGAAGGTCAGGAAGAACATTTTGCAACTTCAGAAGTTCACGTTTTAACAAATATTGAATTTCAAGAACGTGTTCCAGAAGCATATGAATTTTTAAGTAATTGGAGCATTGATGTTGGAGACATTGAGCAAATGATCGTTGAAATTGATGACGGACGCTCTGCAGAAGAAGTTGCTCGCGAATGGATTGATAACAACCAAGATAAAGTTGCTGAAATGAAAGGTGAATAGCTGATTCTGAGGTAACTGTAAATAAAGTTGTGTTTAGCGCCCGGTTATGTTGTTGCATAGCCGGGTTTTTAGTTGTAGTGTAGGGGTTGAGCGCTTCATTATGCACGTATTTTACAGTTAATTCCTTTTTCGTGCATATTGAGCGTCTCAATGTGTACGTATTTTACAGTTAGTTCCTTTTTGTGCATATTGAACGCCTCACGCGCACGTTTTTTACAGTTTTATGCATGTTGAACACCTCAATACGCACCAATTTTACAGTTAATTCCTTTTCCGTGAGCATTGAGCGCTTCATTGTGCATGAATTTTACAGTTAGTTCCTTTTTCATACGCATTGAACACTTCATTAATACACGCTTTTTATATTTACAATATCAAAAAAGCCCTAACCAATTGGTTAGGACTTTTTTTAGCTATTAAGCTTCTTGTGCTACTGGGTATACACTTACTTGCTTTCTGTCACGACCAACGCGCTCAAACTTAACAACGCCGTCTACTTTAGCGAATAAAGTGTCGTCTCCACCTTTACCTACGTTTACACCTGGGTAAATACGTGTACCACGTTGACGAACTAAGATTGATCCGCCAGTTACAGCTTGACCGTCAGCACGTTTCGTACCAAGACGCTTCGAGATTGAGTCACGACCGTTCTTTGTACTACCTACCCCTTTTTTCGATGCGAAAAATTGAAGGTTCATTTTTAACATGAGAATTCACCTCCTAGGTTTCCCTAATTTTAATATGTTTACCGTACTGTTCACTAATTGAAGTAAGTGAGACAACCATTGCTTCTAAAAGAAGCTGCACTTTCTCATAAGTTTGCACGTTCAAATCGGTTGGAACTGTGCAGCGGAGAAAGCCACCGTCGTCTTCCATATCTACTTCTAGTTGAACATTACATAATTTATCGATTGCATTGACTGCTCCGAAAGAAACGGCTGAAACACCTGCACAAACAATATCTTGTCCATGCGGACCAGCTTCGGCATGGCCTTTCATTTCAAACGACGCAATTTTGTTGTCTAACTCGCGAACAACTTTTACCGTAATCATGCCGATACCTTATGCGTTGATCTTTTCGATAACAACTTTAGTGTAAGGTTGACGATGACCTTGCTTACGACGGTAGTTTTTCTTTGCTTTGTACTTGTATACTAACATTTTCTTAGCGCGACCAACTTTTTCTACTTTCGCAGTAACAGTTGCTCCTTCTACGAATGGAGCTCCTACCTTTACAGCGTCGCCACCAACCATTAATACGTTGTCAAAGCTTACCGTTTCACCAACTTCAGCATCTAACTTTTCAATATAGATCTCTTGACCTTCTTGAACTTTAACTTGCTTACCACCAGTTTCAATAATTGCGTACATTAACGTGCACCTCCTTATAATACTCAGACTCGCCACTAAAGGTGCTTTTGCCTAGGCAAAATCTTAAAACCCATTTGTGAGCGGTTATAGCTCTTTGGAGGTTATCCAAATAACTAACAAAAAATATCATACCATAAGCAAGGATGGGGAGTCAATAATGTTTTAGTTTTGAGTGTTGAGTTTTGAATTTTGAGTTGTGCGTTGTGTTGGTTTTGCTTCGTAGCTTTGCTTTCAATTAACTCAACACTCTTCACTCTTCACTCAAAACTCTAAATCCTCGAGCACTTCGGTAGCTTCGCTCACACAATTTTTAATTTTGAATTGTAAATTTTAAATTCTAGATTTAACTTCCTCCTCGCTCCCTATAAAGCGGATCGCAAAGTCGTTTTGGTTGAGCCAGGGATTGGCTTTGACGAAAATTTGATAGTGAAGAGTCTCTTGCAAACGATTGATATGTACGTCTTTCTCCCCTTTTAAAATAGGGGCGACACTTGGAGGTACTTCAACGAGAAGTGCTTCACTATCCATTCCTTTATATTCCCACAGTGCACGTTCTATTTTATGAGCAACAGCTTCGTTTGAAAGAACTTTTCCTTTTCCAATACAGGTTGGACATGTAGTTGAAACGCTATCTTGTAAATTTTGACGGGCTTTTTTTCGAGTCATCTCTAATAAACCTAATCCTGTAAATCCTAAAACATTTGTTTTTGTACGATCGTTCCTTAATGCTTTATGAAAGGATGCTAGGACTGTTTGTTTATCTTTATCTTGCTTCATATCAATAAAGTCTATTACGATAATTCCGCCTATATCTCTCAATCGCAATTGTTTGGCGATTTCTTTCGCTGCTTCGATATTTGTTTTTACAATCGTATCATGTAAATCTTGCTTTCCAGTGAACTTCCCAGTATTAACATCAATAACCGTTAACGCTTCTGTTTGATCAATGACTAAATACGCACCGGTTTTCAACCAAACTTGACGACGGAGCGCTTTATCAAGCTCTGCTTCGATATTATAATGTGAGAAAACCCCTTCACGTTGCTGATAAAAATTTAGCTTTTTTAACAAACTCGGATACGGCTTAAATAACTCTTTTAAAAGCATGTAGTCTTTCATAGAGTCAATAATAATTTCATCAACATCTTCAAAATTAAAATCTCTAACGACTTTCTCGATGATCGAACTGTCTTCATGAATGAGGACTGGAGGTTTTAAATTTTTTCCTTCTTTCCAGACGTCTTCCCATAGCTTTCGTAAAAAATGTAATTCTTGAGCGACTTTTTCTTCGGTTAACTCTTCGGTCGCTGTACGAATGATCATTCCTTCGTCATCTTGGCATAAAGATAATCCGATTTTTCGCCACTGCTCACGTACATCTTCTGTTTGCATACGCTTTGAGACACCGACGTAACCACCGTTAGGCATGTATACCATATATTTACCTGGGAATGAAACGACTTCCGTAAGTCTCGGCCCTTTTTTACCAAATCCCTCTTTCGTTACTTGAACTAAAATTTCCTGTCCTACAGTGACAAATTCCGAAATAGAACGCTCTTTTTTCAGCTCATCTTCTTCATCTAGTTGTTGAAAGCTGACAAGTTCATCTCGATATAAAAAACCATTCTTCTCTTGTCCAATATCAACAAACGCTGCTTGCATTCCCGGCAAAACGTTAACTACTTTTCCTTTATAAACATTTCCAACAATTTTATTAACCTCAGGTCGTTCAATAAAAAATTCTACTACCTTTTTATTTTCGAGAATTGCTAGTCTTCGTTCATTTGTTAGCATATTAAAAATAAATGTTTTCAATTTTGTACCCCTTTTTTAATAAAAATGCAAGCACCCGCCTTTATACTTTATCCTTAGTAAGCAAGAAAAGCGCAAGCGCCTTGGTCAGCCCTGAAAAGCGGTGGAGAGCCAGCGACGATTTATCTCCTCTTGATTTATCATCTTCGATTAGATAAATATCGATGGATCGAAGCGCTCGAAGGGCTACCAAGCTGCTCCTGCGCCACTACGTTTGCTCGTCGCAAGGCAGCAAAGAAGTTTATTCAAGAAGTTGCCTCGCTGAAGCTAGACACCTTTCGTGTTAGGATGTTATCAACAAATCATTTGTATTTATAATTTCCTAGACGATTAAAAAGACTAACCGTTAGGCTAGCCTTTGAATATTTTAAAATTATATCATTTTTCCGCCTAAACACCAAAAGATCGTCATGGTGGTGATAGTTTAGCGATCGGTTCGGTTGCTTTTTTTTGTTCAAAAAACGCCTTCAAAACTACTTTTTCTTGAATAATTCTTTTAGGAGCCACCGATGGGTCCTTTAAAATCACTTTATGCCTTACTCCTCGTCGAAAACATTTTAACACTTGTTGAACAGTTAATTTTTCAGAAACAAACACTGGAACTGTTTCAATAAAAGGTTCAGCCTGTCGATAATACCTTTCCATTAAAAAACGCATATACGCAAAGCTACGTTTGCGCCAATCAAAATAATGAGTAAAAAATATAAAGGAAAGAACGATCCACAGATTTAAATGAAATGGAAACAAGTACATACTTGTCAATGTAAAAATACATAGTAATATGAATGAAGTCTTCAATGTAACTTCTAAACTTTTTTGAAAAGGCATTTTTATTGAATAAAATAAATATAATAACTTTCCGCCATCTAAAGGCCAGATAGGTAATAAGTTAAAAGTAAGCACCATTAAATTATGCATTATAAACATTTGATGATCAGCGACTGTCCAAAATTGATAAGGAAGTAATAAAAAGGAAAGACCTATTAACCACACGTGCTGTAATGGTCCTGCAATAATGACGATAAACTCCTCTTTTAAAGGACGATTTCCATATTCTTCAACTTCGGCAACTCCACCAAATGGCAAAAGCTCTATTTTACGTATTCGCCATTTAAAGTATTGAGCAGCCACACTATGTCCAAGTTCATGTATCAATACGATGCTAAACATCATAATTATTTCTTTAAAGTGACCAGTGATTACGCCTGCCCCGATGACAAACCAAAATAAAGGATTAATTTTTATTTTTTTCACTAATTCTAGCACGCTAATCAAAGGAGATCACTTCAAGAGGATTAATAAATGTTTCACCTTCTTTTAACGCAAAATAATAGTAACCTTTGTTTTCTTGTATCGATGCAGTTCCAATCGTACTTCCTGCTTCAACGTAATCATATAAACTCACTTCAACATTGTCTAACATTGCATACCACGCCTCTCCTCCGTCATGATGTGCAATAATTACCGTCTTACCTAAATTCTCTTCTTCGGCAACAAACCTTACCATTCCACCTTTAGCCGCTTCGACATTGGAGTTAGAAGTCGTCTCAACAATCACTCCTTTTCCATCTTGTTCAAAGCTTCTTGCAATTGTACCCGTTGCAGGAACTGCATAAGCTACATTAATATTCTCATTTTCATAATCATCCAATGCGATATTTGTATTAGTCGGTAACAGAGCTAACGGCTGTCCAAATTGGTCTTCATACCAAACAGCTACAGTATCAAATTGAAACTCTTTTTCAAATGAATTTTGAACAAATTGCCTCGCTCCTTCAAACTGTGGCGCACCTGTTTTAAACATGATTCCAACGACAAGAAATAAACAAATAGCCACTAAAGTTTGCATAATAAAAACATCTTTACGGAAAAGCTTTTCTTCTGGCTGCACACTCCCTTTTGCATCTGTAGGAAAATAATAGTCAGGCTCGTCTCTAAATTCGCTATGACTAGGATAATACTGAGGTTGAGACCGTTCCTTCTTTTCTACCGTGTGATTAAACTTCTTCCTTCTTGCTTCAATTTTGCGACGAATTTTATCTAATCTGTCCGCCATCTATTTCATCCCCTTTTTAAGTGTAGAGTTTTAGTTTTAGTTTTAGTTTTGAATTTTGAGTGTTGAGTTTTAAGTTTGTGTGGGTAGATTCGTAGAGGTTAATTTACAATTTACAATGTAAAATTTACAATTGTTTAAGCTTCTCGAGGGACCTTTTTGTAATTTATAATGTAAAATGTAAAATTTACAATTTAAAATTCGTTTAACTGGTTGAGGAAGTTTTAATTATTCACTATGTAAAATTCAAACTTTAACTGTTTTATCACCTTTGAGAAGCTAAAATAATTCTAAATTTTGAATTTTAAATTCTTAATTAAACATATGACTTGTCCTCTGTGGATATACCTTTTAATTTTCATACAAAACCATCATGGCGGCATTCCCGTCACCATCTAACATGAAAAGTCGGGCGAGGATCCAAACCAACTAACCACTAACCAACAAACCAACTAAAAAAAGAGAAAAGCCACAGGGCTAATCTCTTTTTTATAAAATATGAAATTAAACGATCTTTTTACGGATATAAGCACTTAAGTAGTCGATAATCGTTACGACGACGATGATGATAATTAACATCATCCCAACTTGTTCCCATGCACGTTGGTTTGAAGCAAGGATGATCGGTGCACCGATACCACCGGCACCAACGATTCCAAGCACTGTTGAAGCACGTACGTCAATTTCAAAACGGTAAATGGCGTAAGATGAAAACTCAGGTATAACTTGTGGAATAACGCCGAACCACATCGCTTGAAGGCGACTTGCTCCACTAGCTTTTAACGCTTCGACAACAGTCATATCAATTGATTCAATTACTTCTGAGTATAGTTTTCCTAACATACCGATCGAGTTAATCCCAATCGCTAATACCCCAGCATACGGTCCCATACCTACAGAAGCTACGAAAATAACCGCAAATAAAATCTCTGGGAAAGCGCGAATACCGTTTAAAATCCCTTTACCAATGCTCGAAAAGTGACCACTCATGTTTTTCGCTGCTAAAAACCCAATCGGTATCGCTAAAATGGCACCAATCATTGTACCGGCAAATGCTATCGCTAATGTTTCAAACATATAGCCAATATATTGAGGAATTCTTTCATGTACGACTGGATCAAAAAATGTATCGAAAAACAGCCTTTTAAACATATCAAAAGCCGATAAACTTGAACCACTGTAACTTAAATCTGTTGTTGTGAAGGCGATCGTATAGAGAGTCGCTAAAATAAATGTAATAAAGCCGAATTTCATCCAATATTTTGTACGGTCTGGTCTTTGAATGTTATATTGTTTATCTAAATTCATTATACTAATCTCTCCCTTATACGGGTACTGATCATATCAATAATCGTGACGGCAATGAACGTCATAATAATAATTGTTGCTACATTATCAAACCTGAACAAGTTTAATTGTTGACGTAAAATTTGACCGATACCACCAGCACCTACAAAGCCTAATACTACCGATGCACGAACATTGATTTCTAGAACGTACAATGAATAAGAAGTAAAATGAGGTAAGATTTGAGGCATTGCACCGTACCTAATTACTTGAAAAA
The DNA here is from genome assembly GCF_001865995.1 of Anaerobacillus arseniciselenatis. Taxonomy (GTDB): domain Bacteria; phylum Bacillota; class Bacilli; order Bacillales; family Anaerobacillaceae; genus Anaerobacillus; species Anaerobacillus arseniciselenatis. The sequence continues at coordinate 220,358 of NZ_MLQQ01000040.1, forward strand.
CATTTCCGCCACTAGCACGAATTGCTTCTAATGGTCCTTTATCAATCGATTCGATAGACTCACTTAATAACTTAGCTAAAATTCCTAATGAAAATAGAAATAATGCCCCAACCCCTGAAAGTGGACCTAGTCCTACAACCGCTACTAAAATTAGAGCTAAAATTAATTCTGGAATGGTACGAAGTACGTTCATCCCAAAACGAACTATTGAATATACATATTTGTTTGTATTAATATTTGACGCCATTAAAAAGGCAAACGGCAAACAAAATAATGTTGCTAAAGTGGTACTAAGTAAAGCCATATTCCACGTTTCTAATAGTCTAGTAGAAACGGTTTTATAGTAACTCCAGTTTGGTGGAAATAAATCGTCTTTCACAAAATCTATTACGTGCGGAAATCCAGTGATAATTCTATTTGGGTATGCTTTTGTAAAAAAAGCAGCAATTGCATATAGAAGTACAACGACAAGCACGATGATCGTCATTCTTGTTTTCGTCTGACGAGGGATAATAGGAATGCGACCATTATTATTTTTTTGTGGCTTTGTAACTGGTTGCATTACTTTTCATCTCCTCCAAGAACGTCATCTTCTTTAATTTTACGTCCATAAATCTCTTCAAACGTTTTTTCAGTTACAGAACTTGCTGGACCATCAAAAACAACTTCCCCTGCTCTCATTCCGATAATACGATCAGCGTATTCCATAGCCATATCAATAAAGTGAAGGTTGACCAATGTAGTAATATTGTCCTCACGATTGATTTTCTTTAAATCTTTCATTACTATATGCGAAGTTGGCGGATCAAGACTAGCCACTGGCTCGTCTGCCAAAATTACTTTCGGTTTTTGTGTTAATGCTCTAGCAATACTTACACGTTGTTGTTGTCCACCGCTTAGTTGATCTGCACGAATGTAAGCTTTCTCAACGATTCCAACACGATCTAAACTTTCTAACGCTAATTTTACGTCTTCTTGCGGGTATAAACCTAATAAACTACGGATTGTACCAGTATGGCCTAATCTTCCTGATAATACATTTTTTAAAACAGAAGTTCTTTTTACTAGATTGTAATTTTGGAAAATCATTCCAATCTTTGTTCTTAATTGGCGAAGCTGTTTTTCTTTAAAATTTAACGTATTTTCACCGTCAATAATTAATTCACCTTCTGTAGGCTTTACTAGCTGATTGATACTACGAATTAAAGTAGATTTACCAGCACCTGAAAGACCTACTACAACGATGAATTCACCATCATTTAATTTTAAATTAACATTTTTTAATCCTTGATGCCCATTTGGATAAGTAAGTGACACATTTTTGAATTCAATCATTTTAGCTAATCCCTCATCTTTTCTTTTAAAATTCTTTTAATATCGTTGTTTTCGGAATAGTTTTCTGTTACATACCAATAATTACCTCTTGACTTTAGACATCAGACAACTAAAAGCGAAACATTTACGAAAACAGCCTTTAAAAAAGGGAGAAGCTTATTGGCGTCTCCCTTTGATTTTTAAAAATATTATTGAGATAATTGATCTTCAAATATTGCAAATACATCACGTACTACATCGTACTCTTCAGATGTAGCGGCTTCGATTGCATCCCAAGTATAAACTTCGTTCATAATTTGGATCATTTCCTCATCATCATTGAATGCTAAGAAAGCATTTGTAATCGCTTCTTTTAACTCTTCTGGTAAACCAGCACGTAATGAAATCGTATCGTTAGGAATTTCATTAGTGTAGCCAATGACACGGATCTCATCCATAATTTCTGGTCTTTCAGCTTCAAAACGGTCACGAGCATCTTCAAACGTAGTCGCAAATGCATTTACATCGTCTAAAATTGCACCAATTGCACTATCGTGTCCACCAACAACTACTTGATTAAAATGAGCATCTAAGTTTTCAACTCCGATGTCCATTAAGTGTGCTGCTGGGAATAAGAAACCAGATGTTGATAATGTATCTGGATAGTACCAAGCTAAACCTTCTGCTTCTAATAGATCTTCAATTGTATGAATGTCAGAGTCTGCATTTACTGAGAATTGGGCACGGTATGAAGCAGAACCATTACGAACTGATTTTAAAATCACTTCAACATCAGCACGATTTTCAGCTTGTACAAATCCAAACGGATTTAAGAAACCAATGTCAATATGTCCTGTTCTCATACCTTCTACAAGGCCTACAAAGTCGACCATAACTCGAGCTTCAACTTCAATTCCAAGAACTTCGCTTAACTTTGCTTCAAGTGGTTTTACAGTGTCAGCAATTCTGTCTGCTTCTTGAGACGGAATAAAGCCCATCGTTAATTTGTCAGGCATTTCTACAGTAGCTTCAGAACCTGTTTGTTCTGTATCTTTACTAGCTTCTTCTGAACTTCCACATGCGGCAACAACTAACATCAACATTGCAGTTAAAACTAAAAGTAAATACTTTTTCAAGATCATGACCCTCACTTTATGTTTTTTTTCTTTCACAATAGACATAGTAGCACAATGCTCTACAATTTAGTGTTTGGTTTACACTATCTTTACAAACTTTTAAACTTTTATTAATAGAGTGAATTTCATAATTACCAAAAATGAGCCACATCACGCAACTATATATTGATCTTAGTGGCGGAATAATGAATTATGAAATTTATTAAATAATATGAGTTTTAAAATATACGTATATTTTCAGTAACAAATGTCGACAATGTTCACCAAAAACTCACATTTACTACTATACATCATTTGATTTTGTTTTGTCTCTATAAAATTACTAAAAAATAAAAGATTTTTATATTTAGAAAATAAAGAAAAGTGTTTCTCAAGAATAATACTTTTAATATATACTATTAAAGGAAAATATTATATAAAAAGGTGGTTAGAGGGCATTTTTTTGGCCCTTCACATAAACTGCGAAGAGCCAAAAAATTAGTTAAAATACTGTCTTATTTCCGATGCTAAACCAGGTCTTGAGAATAACGTTGTAGACGTATTTGTCATATTAATCTCATTTCCCATTAATGTTGTCGCTTCGCCACCTAATTCTTTGATTAGGATGATCCCGGCGCCAATGTCCCACGGTGAGAGACGAAAGTCAATATAGGCGTCAATTCTACCTACTGCAATCCAAGCAATTTCTAATGCGGCTGAGCCTATGTATCTAACTCCTCTTGCATTTTCAATAATTGGATATAACTTCTTCTCGTCAACTTTTTCATTTGGAATTGTCCATAAACTATTTACGCTAATCATTGCTTCTGCCATTGTTACTTCTTGTAAAGGGCTAATTTTTTCATCGTTAAGATACGTCCCTTTTCCTTTTAAAGCATGAAATAGTTCGTCTTTGATAGGGTCGTAAATGATCCCCATAACTGGTTCACCTTTGTCGTAAAAAGCTACTGAAATCGCAAAATTCATTTTTTGATTGACGAAGTTCGTCGTTCCATCAATTGGATCAATCACCCAAACTTTTTCTTCAGCAAAGTTATATTCTTGATTTTGAACCGTTCCTTCTTCACCTAAAATAAAGTGGTCAGGATAGTGCTGGTTTATTTTTGTAGCATAATATTGTTCGATTTCTCGATCTTTTTTTGTCACAAGATCTGAAGCTGATGTTTTAAACTCGACCTCGATCGTTTCTTGAACGCTTTTTCGCAGGTTTTCGCCTGCTTCCTTTGTCCATGTTTTTGCTAATTCATATAAAGATTCATAATTCATGTTTATCACCTCAAAAACTAATTTTTCATAGAAAACCATCATGACGATATTCCGTCACCATTTAACATGTAAAAGAACGATCAACTTCCTTCTCTTCGCGGTAAACTTCTATCGAATTTTAGAGGCTTGTTCAGGAAATCGCTCGTTCTTTTTTCATAGAAAATCCTCATGGCGGCAGGCATGCCGCCATCATCTAACATGAAAAGTCAGGCGGGGGTCCTAACCAACTAACCACTATCCACTAACCACTAACCAACCTAATTTATTGTTTTCAAATTTTAAAAAGCTAGCAAGAATTTACTTGCTAACTTTGGGACAATATTCTTTATCATACTATAATAACGTTAAAACGACAATTATGATCTAATTCCAAAAAATTTCTTCACCTTCGTAAATACCCCTGTATCTTCCTCTAATGACATTAAAGGAACTGTTTCACCTAAGATTCTTCTTGCAATATTTCGATAGGCGATTGAAGCACGGGTATTCGGTTGAAACGCAATTGGTTCTCCTTTATTTGATGCTTTAATCACTTCATCATCATCAGCGACGATCCCTAATAATTCGATCGCTAAAATGGAGACGATTTCATCGACGTCTAACATATCACCACTTTTCATCATATGACCACGAATACGGTTTACGATCAGTCGTGGTGACTCCATGTCTTCCTGCTCTAATAAACCAATAATTCGATCCGCATCACGTACAGCTGATGTTTCTGGTGTCGTCACAACGACAGCTTTATCTGCCCCAGCGACGGCATTTTTAAAACCTTGTTCAATTCCTGCAGGACAGTCAATAATGACATAATCATACTCTTCTTTTAATTCTTTAACGATCACTTTCATTTGTTCTGGATTTACAGCAGCTTTATCCTTTGTTTGCGCTGCTGGTAAAAGCATTAAACATTCAAAACGCTTGTCTTTTATTAGTGCTTGCTGAAGACGACAACGCTCCTCGACGACGTCAACAATATCATAAATAATACGATTTTCTAAACCCATGACAACATCAAGATTACGTAGGCCAATATCTGTATCTACTAAACAAACCTTTTTTCCTGAAAGTGCAAGCGCAGTTCCAATATTTGCAGATGTAGTTGTTTTTCCAACCCCACCTTTACCAGAAGTAATTACAATCGCCTCTCCCATGCGAAATTCCCCTTTCTAAGTTCAATGTAAAATTTAAAATGAAAAATTTATAATTATTTGAGAGTAGCGCTACGAAGCATTACGTTCATCAATTTTAAATTATAAATTGTTAAATTATACATTGTTAAACGTTTGTTATTTTCGGACGCAATTTCCCCATATGTTGGACACGTTCGATCGCAATCTTATTGTCTTTACCGATATAAGCGCATTCCATTTCATGAACTTCGTTATCTTTTGTATCTGGTGAGCGATTGACAACTTCAGCAATTCGCAACTGTGACGGTTCCATTTTCGACGCTGTGATCACTGAATCTTCATTCCCATCACACCCTGCATGGGCAATGCCACGCAAAACTCCCATTACATAAATATTTCCGGTTGCCATCACGGTTCCACCTGGGTTTACGTCACCTAACAGAAGAAGGTCCCCTTGTATTTGTAACACTTGTCCTGATCGAATTACTTTAACAACCGTTGATGTTTGCGCCTCTTTCCTTAAGCTTTCCGCATCTTCTTTGGTAATTACATTTGAATCAATGGTATTGATCACCAAATTTTTCCTATCGTTAATCACGGTTTTAATTTGCTCTGTTTGCTCCTCAGTTAAATAACGATTGCCGACTGATACTTTTACTTCAACGGCCGGTCCTTCTCGTGTTTGAGAATATTTCGATGAAAGCTTTTCTTCAAGCTCATTAACTAATTCAGGAAACGAACACTCGTCGTTTAGATATAAAATTAGGCCTTCTTTGGTTCCTCTAACCGTAACATAGTTTGTTTTTTGCATGATCCAAAGTTCACCTCAACTTTCTTATATTCAACGTTGCCACCTAAAATCCTTTTTTCTTTTGTTTATTTTTTCTTCAACATCGTCATTTTTTTGCAAAAATAATAAAAACTTTCGTAGTGGAAAGGCAATAATAATCATAAATACACTATTTACAACTAAACTTGGTAAAAGTCGTTCATATAAAAATTGTTCATGAGCAAGGTTCGTTATTCCGACCATAAAATGAATTCCGTACACGAGATAGTCAAGAACAAGCGTTCCAAAAACTGCGGTTATAATTAATAAGTATAAATTTTTTTGAAAGATTTTATATGTAAATCCTAGCAAATATGCTGTAAAAAACATACTAAAAATATAAATACCAAGCACATGTGTATAAATTACATCTTGAAATAAACCTAAAACAATTGCATAAATACCTCCAGTTGTTCTACCTAAAAAAATCGTAATTACGATAACAAATATAAAGGCAAAGCGTGGAATAATGATTGCTTCAGACCCAAAGCGGTCTGGTGAGAAGACTTGGAAAACGGTTCCTTCTATGATAAAAAGAAGGAATATAAAAAAGGGAAGGAGACAGCGAATCATATTAATCCCCCTCCCCGTCATTTAACATAATAGCTTCAATCGTAGGAGCACCGCGCTTTACGATTAGTACATAATCTAAATTATGAAAACTAGCTGACGGCTCAATATATGCGTTTTTCGTTAAACCATATTCATCAGCTTCGACACTCATTACTTCCCCTATAAGCAAGCCTTTAGGGAATATGCCTCCTAACCCTGACGTAATGACTGTTTGTCCTACTTCGATTTTGGCGTCTGCTTCAATTTTCCTTAGCATTAGCGCCCCCGTTTGCTCATCATACCCTTCAATAAAACCGTATACTTCAGTGTCTTCAGCATCGACCATAGCTGATATTCTGTTTGTACGATCATGATCAGTAAGAAGCTGTACAGTAGATGTAAACTGTGACACATTGTTTACTTTTCCTACTAAACCTTTGGAGGTTATGACTGCCATATCAACTTCAACGCCATGTTGTTCTCCTTTGTTCACACCAATAAACTCGTTCCAACGATCAGGGGAACGATGAATAACTAAGGCAGGCTTTAACTCATGGTCAAAAAGACTTTCTTCTATATCTAACGCTTCTTTTAATTGATCATTTTGTCGTCGAAGAACATTTACTTCTACGGCAATTTGTGCATAGTCGTCTAAATGTGCTTTTAAGATTCTGTTTTCTTCATACAAGTTTCGCATCTCATCAAGATTCTCAAATAAACCCGCTACGTAATGAGCGGGTTTATTAAATGTGGACTGGACCCAGCCCACTGAGTCTTTCATGAACTGCTCAGGCCATGTTAAACTTCGTCGATCACTCATGGAATAGCCAATTAATGCCACCAACAGAATAATACTAACGAGAAGCACTATTAGTCTTTTATTTGAGAAAAATTGGGGCATTGAACACACCTACTTACTTCCGATTTGAACGTACTGTAATTCCAGCCTTCGAACGGAATAAATGAAGATTTTCTAACGCTCTTCCCGTTCCTAGGGCTACACAATCTAATGGATTTTCCGCTACTAATACAGGCATATGTGTCTCATCACTTAAAACACGATCCAAATTACGTAATAATCCACCACCACCAGTTAAAACAATTCCGCGATCCATAATATCAGCCGCTAATTCAGGTGGTGACTTTTCTAATGTATTTTTCACTGATTCAATAATTGTGTTAACTGTATCAGCAAGCGCCTCAGCAATTTCTGTTGCCGTAATTGTAATTGTTTTCGGTAAACCAGTCACTAAGTCTCGACCACGAATGTCCATATCTTCAATTCCATCAGGGGTACCTGCTGAACCAATCTCAAATTTAATTGCTTCTGCTGTGCGCTCACCGATCATTAAATTATAAACTTTCTTAATGTACTGAATAATCGAGTCATCCATTTCATCCCCAGCTACGCGAATCGACTGACTCGTCACAATTCCTCCAAGAGAAATAATTGCCACCTCTGTTGTACCACCACCGATGTCAACAACCATACTACCCGTTGGCTCCCACACAGGAAGGTCAGCACCAATTGCTGCAGCAAACGGCTCTTCAATCGTATATGCTTCTCTTGCTCCGGCTTGTTTTGTTGCATCTTCTACCGCACGCTTTTCAACGGCTGTAATTCCTGAAGGAACACAAACCATTACATTCGGTTTACGCGTAAAAATAGATCTATTTTTCTGAGCTTGTCTAATGAAATATTTCATCATTGTCGCCGTTGTATCAAAGTCAGCAATAACTCCATCTTTCATCGGACGAACCGCAACAATATTGCCTGGCGTACGTCCAATCATATTTTTTGCATCATTACCAACAGCTTCTATTGTACCTGTATCTGTGCGAATCGCAACTACAGAAGGTTCACGGACAATCACACCTTTTCCCTTCACGTATACGAGTGTATTTGCAGTACCTAAATCGATTCCTAAATCTTTTGAAAAACCACCAAACATCTATGTATCTCCCTTCAATGGAAAGCGTAAATCGCTATTTATGTAATTTCATGAGGTATTATTAAATCCATAACCTTTATTATACTAAAAATAAATTAAAAAGGATAGAGATTTCAAAACGAAATGTAAATGTAAATTTACTGACAATTATTTTGAATGTACAATTTAAAATTAAAAATTAAAAATTCTTGTGGGTAGTGCTTTGGTGTACCAGTTTTGAGTTTTGAGTTGTTGATTGTAATGCTTCGAAGCTACAATTTACAATTCTTGTGTGTAATTCTACGAAGCTTTTTGTAGTGAAGCTCCGTAGCTAATGTACAATTTAGAATGTTTATAAGCAATGCTTCGATGTGCCTAATTTGGATTCCAATTTTTAACTATCAGTTTTGAGTTTTGAGTGTTGAGTGTTGAGTGTTGAGTTGATGGAATGTAATGCTTCGAAACGTGTACAATTTACAACTAAAACTTTAGAAATTTTGTACGTAGCACTTCGAAGCACCAATAAATCATTTGCAATTTTGTAGTTGATAATTAATGCATTGTAAGTTTTGAGTGTTAAGTTGGTGGAAGTTGAGCTTCGAAGCTACACCCACAAAAACTCAACACTCTTAACTCAAAACTCAAACATAACCTTTCTCTTTTAAGCTCACAAATTTTTGATCACCGATAATGATGTGGTCTAAAAGTTCTATTCCAACCACTTTTCCGCTCTCGGCAAGGCGTTTTGTCACCTCAATGTCTTCTCTACTTGGCGCAGGGTCTCCACTGGGGTGATTATGAAGACATATGATCGATGCGGCCGAATAACGAAAAGCTTCTTTAAAAACTTCCCTTGGGTGAACGATCGAGGCATTCAAGCTTCCGATAAAAATTGTTTTTTTGTGAATGACATGATTTTTCGTATTTAAATACAGAGAGACGAAATGCTCTTGCGTCAAAAAGCGCATATCTTCCATCACATAATTAGATACATCTTCAGGTGAACGAATGATGATGCGATCTTCCATTTGCAACTTATGAACTCTACTTCCTAGTTCAATAGCCGCAAGAAGCTGTACCGCCTTCGTATCACCTATTCCTTTAATTTTTTTTAACTCTTCAACCGTTGATTCTTTTAAAAATTTTAAGCCGTTGAAATGGTGCAATATCCGTTGTGATAACTGCAACACCGATTCTTGCTTCGTTCCTGTCCCTAAAAGAATAGCAATTAACTCTTGATTTGATAAAGCTTTCGACCCTTCTTTTAAAAGGCGTTCCCTCGGCCTTTCACCATGCGGAAAATCACGGATCATTAATGGTTTCACTTGCATACATACTCCTCCCTTTTTTTCGGGAGAGCGATTTCAATCGAGTAAAACAAGGAGGTTATTTGCTACTCCCGATGACGAATTAAGTGTTGAAAGTTTTTTAACTCTCTCACTGTCCTCGCTAACGGTAAGCCGACAACATTAAAATAACAACCATCGATTTTATTGACGAATAGTGCACCTAACCCTTGAATTCCATAAGATCCTGCCTTATCAAAAGGCTCGCCACTTCCAATATAGCTTTCAATATCACTCTCTTCTAACGGCAGAAATGAAACAATCGTTCTTTCATGAAAACTGACCGTTTTTTCATCGGATATGATTGCTACACCTGTATACACTTCATGATTTTTTCCCGAAAGAAGGCAGAGCATTTCTTTTGCTTCTTCTTCATTATTAGGCTTTCCCAAAATCTCGCCATTTATAGAAACAATTGTATCTGCTCCAATAATAATACAGTCTTCGTGACGCAAAAAAACATCACGTGCTTTTCTTTTTGCAAGTTGTTCAACTACTTGATCTGGAGTTTCGGTTTGGTTAAAAGATTCGTCAACTGAGCTAGTGGAAATAGAAAATTCGAGCTGCGCTTGCTCGAGCAGCTGCTTACGACGAGGTGAGCCAGAGGCTAAAATGAGTTTTTTCACGGAGATTCTCCTTTGCAAAATAGATTTTTTTAATAGCTCGTCACTCGGCACACTTTACTATCCAGGCAACGATTTTTCACTCGCAATGCGAAGAACTATTTGTACAAAGGAAACTACTTTTAGAATACCAAATTGTACAAATATTTCAATTACTTTTATGTAAAATTTTCGACTCAATTTTCTAATTTTCAACTTCAAAAAGGGTTGAAAGGGTAAGAAAAACTTAGAACTGAACACCCTAAGCTTTTCTTACGTTTTTCTATTTAAATAATAAATCGGCTCCAGCAATACCTGGCGCTGTCATTTCATTTGCATCTAAAATTACGTTTAACTCTTCTTCAGATAAAATTCCCTTTTCAATACAAATTTCTCGTACTGAGCGTTTCGTTTGAATCGCTTCTTTTGCAACACGCGCTGCTACTTCATAGCCTACGTGAGGGTTGATCGCCGTAATAATTCCAACACTTTGCTCCACCATTTCACGGCAATGCTCAATATTTGCGGTAATACCATCAATTGCATATTCACGGAACACTTTCATGCCATTTTGAAGGATAGAAAGTGACTGAAGTAAATTAAAAACTAAAACAGGTTCCATTACATTTAACTCTAACTGACCCGCTTCTGAAGCTAGTGAAATAGTATGATCATTTCCAATCACTTGAAATGAAATTTGATTCACAACTTCACACATAACAGGATTTACTTTACCTGGCATAATCGAAGAACCTGCTTGCCTCGGTGGTAAGTTAATTTCATTTAAGCCTGTTCGTGGTCCTGAACTCATTAATCTTAAATCATTCGCTGTTTTTGATAAGTTAATCGCCAAAATTTTTAAAGCACTAGATAACTCAGTGTACGCATCTGTATTTTGTGTTGCATCGACTAAATCGTCTGCACTTTTAAACGGTAATCCTGTATGCTCTCCTAAATATTTAGCAACAAGAGTAATATATTCAGGTAAGGCATTTAAACCTGTTCCGACAGCTGTCGCTCCCATATTTATCTCATATAAATGATCAACTGAATTTTTAATTCTTTTTAAATCGCGAGACAACACTCTTTTGTATGCGCCAAACTCTTGACCAAGGCGAATCGGTACAGCATCTTGTAAGTGGGTACGTCCCATTTTTATAACTTGATCGAATTCTTTTTCTTTTTCTTCCATCGCCAAAATTAAGTCATCTAACGAACTTGTTAAGCCTTTTGCCAAGTGCAAGCAGGCAAGGTGTATCGCGGTCGGAAACGTGTCATTTGTTGATTGAGCCATATTTACATGGGTGTTTGGACTGACGACCATATAGTCACCTTTCGTTCCCCCAAGAATTTCAATCGCACGATTAGCAATTACTTCGTTAGCATTCATGTTAAAAGAGGTGCCAGCACCACCTTGGATTGAATCGACGACAAAATGTTCTGTTAGCTTTCCATCGATCACTTCATCACTAGCCCGAACGATTGCATCGGCAATTTTTTTGTTCAAAACTCCTACATCACGATTGGCCATTGCTGCCGCTTTTTTCACATATCCGAAAGCTCGAATCAACTCTTTATGTGGCGGATAGCCAGTAATCGGAAAGTTTTCAATTGCCCTTGCGGTTTGGATCCCGTAATAAGCATCTTGCGGTATTTCTTTTTCTCCCATTAAATCTCGTTCAATGCGAACATCTGACATTTGTTTGGACCTCCATCTCTCTAAAACCATTTTATCTATTTTTATTATATACAACATCTTTATTTATAAATTGAATAGCGGAAAATGTCAAAGTAATTTAATTTAATTTAAAGTTGCGAGCTAATCCAAACTCGTAAGTCATTTTATTTTCATACAAAACCCTCATGGCGGCATGCTTTCGCCACCATCTAACGTGAAAATTCGAGCGAGGTTGGTCCGAGTAAACTAGCCACTAACCAACAAACCAACTATTCACATACAAAAAGAGGCTATTGGAATTAGCCCCTAGATTTACGTATTTTTTTAAAGTGTTGTTATTAATTGTTCGTAAGTTGTTAATCCATTGAGTAAGTGTTGTTGGACTTGCCAGAGATCTGCTTCTGAATTTGAAGAGATGAAATTTTGAAGCGAATCATAAGCACCAATCAATGCACTTTGAAATGCTGAAGCTAGTGGTTGTTGGACTTCATTATTGGAAAACGCATCACCAAGTACTAAAAATTCGTCATGAATTGCTTTTAAATCAGAGAGCATTTCCTCTGTATATAACGAGCCTCCGTTTGCAAAACCGTTCACCGATAAAAGTGTGATTTGCTGATACAGATCAACTCCCGTTTGTAAAAACGATGCTTGGCCATCATTTTCTACAACACCGTTTGCGGACACTGCGTATGGTTTTAAATAAACTTCTTGTCCATTTGCATCATATATGTTACCAATGACTCTTGCTTGTTCACGGTCTAACCCAAGTCCGATAAATAAGTAAACACGGTCACTCGTTTCTGCTAATGTAGCGGCAAACCCATTTTCTTTAATGACTTGAGCAGTTTCATCACCTGTTTCTACTTGAGAAAAAGCTCCCCCTTGAACCACTTCAACTCCTAAAACCGGAATTTCGCCTTTCATAGCCACTGTCGGTACTTCATTGGACACTGGGGCTTGTACAGGGTTAGTAGCAGGTGTTGACGTTTCGTTCGTTTCCCCAGTAAAAATCGTTAACATCATAAAACCAAAACTTACACCGACGATAATCGCTGACATGACGATACCAATAAGTCCTAATGGCAAAGCTTTTAAATTCAAGTTAAACTCAAATCTCTTTTTCTTCTTCCTCTTTATGTGCGGAAGCTTTGGAGAACGTTCGCTTTTACCATCATCCCAGTATGGCGCTTCAAGCTTACTTTTATCACGACGCCGTTCTCCTAAATCAACGACCTTAGGTGAAGATTGCTTTTGTGTATTATCAGAAAGCAGCCACGGAAATTCGTCATGCTCGTCCTTTTCTTGTGTTGCAGAAATTTCTTCTGTTGCAGTAATCTCTTGATTTAACACCTCTTCATAAGCCTGCTTATCCTTCTCTAACTCTTCATACGTTTTCTCTTTTCCGTTTAGCACAATTGAAATTCGCCGGTCATTCTTCTTAATATTGTCCATCTACTGCCAGCTCCTTTCTATTTTTCAATTTATTATATTCTATTAATTTCGATTGATAGATAGAACTAGAAATTTCTTTTATTAATTTATAATTTACAATTTAAAATTATTTTGTGGGTGGTCGTGGTGGTTTTTTAGTTTTGAATGTTGAGTCTTTGGTGGGTAGTTCAGTGGTGTTAGTGTTGAGTTTTGAGTTTTGAGTTTTGAGTTTTGAGTTGCGTTGTTGGTAGTTCAATGGTGTTTTTTTTAGTTATTAAGTGGGTGGTTCTTGAATTATTTTTGCAGATTTTAGTTTACATTAATTTATAATAATTTGTGGTTGTAGGACTGATTAAATGATTTTGCTTATATCAGTAGTAAAACTCTATTAATATAAATGTATCATAGATAAGGAGAAAAAGAACAAGACATTTGTCGGTTTGTTCTTATGAAAAAAGAGCACGAATATAAAATCCGTACTCTAATGAGTTCTTCTAATAGATTACTTATATTTTCACAATTCTTTTAATGATTGTAAAGTGGATTTTCTCTTTCGCGAGGTGCTGGATGAATAACTTTCGGTAATTCATCTTTTAATTGTGGTAGATGTGGGTAGTAGTAGGCGCTGACAGTGACTAAAAACTCGAGAATATCAGTTTCGTCATCAATCATCACTCTTTCATCTGTACCAATAAATGAGATAGAATCAATCCCGATAATCCGTGGAAGGCGATCGATTTCTGATAAAAATTGAAACAGCTCTTCATATGAGTTTGCGCGAACTGAGAAGTTTACCGTTATTTGTTTTAAACTAGCACTATCTTCAGCCGCTTCCCCAGTATTCTCATCGCCCTCTTCAGTTTCAATGAACACCGCATCACGATTTTGGTCAATATCGATTGATAATATATACGTATTCGAAAGTGCTTCTACTCGTTGAAAATCTAATAAAAGTTGATCGACGAGAGGCTCAACTGGAAGCTTTCGTTGTAAGTAAGTCGTTTCCTCTTCGACTTCTTCTTCATCATCAAAACTTCTTTCTTCTAAAAGCTGTAACATTTGTTTTTCTGTTTTGAGTTGATTTTCTGCATTCGTTCGTTCATTAAACTTTGGAGAAACTGTATAAACATAGCCGCCACTCAATAACATCATAACAATGATAACACCAACAATGAGGGTGACTATTGCTTTTTTCGTAAAAGAGATGTTCATTTAGTCTTCCTCCTTTACGGAAAATGCTGAACGGTCAACAACGAGTTCAAAATTGGCAACGTATCGTGGTAAAAAATCATTTTCTCGTTCTTCAACGAGTTCAATCGTCTCTGTATTGACACTATATAAGCTCACCGACGAAATAAGGGGCGATTCGTTTAAAGCAAAGTGATAGGCTGCTACTGAACTTATTTGATCAAAGTACACTTGAAAAGAAACTGTGTCAGGATGGTTGAAATCAAAATTATTAAAATAGCCGTATTCCGGTAGTAAATAAACGAGCTCTCTTAAAAGCTCAGAAGATGGAATAACACTGGTCTCTGTTCTTTCAACCAACTCTTTTAAATATTCATAATGAGAAATTGGCTGTTCATCCAACATTTGTTGGAGTGTTGCTATTTGTTCCGTAACTGTTTGGCGTTCGGCATCAATTTGTTCAATATCATTTTGAACGCTATCATGAACAAATTTAAGAGAAGCAACACCAATAAGAAGTATGCTTATAATAATTGCTACAATAAGGTAATATGTAACGTCTTTTTTACGTTTTTCGGTAAGTAAATTAATTTCAACTAACATCGTAAACCTCTTTTTTTAAGGCAAGTCCAACTACTTCGTGAAAACGAATTGGCACTTGCTCACCATTGATCGTTTCGACATCTTTATCATGAAGCATCTCAACAGAAATATCAAATGTTTGTTTGCAGCTAGTAGCGACTTTTTCTAAGTACGGATAATCACCCGTTAAAAGCATTTTAGTAATGCCTAGGTTTCCTTGATGAACGGTTGAGCGATAAAAGTTCATGATCCGCTCTAATTCTGTGATTATATCTTGAACTTGTCCATTAATTTCTGCTTCAGTACCTTGCCAAACGCTTCCTTCTGAAGCTTCATTAATTAATTTCCATTGATCTTCGTCAATTGAAAGCTTAATGTTACGCATAAAAATCGGTTTCTGGTCGTGGAAAATCGTAATGTTCATTTTTAATATATCTAGTTGCACGAACAAAAAATGATCTGACTTGTTATCACGATCAAGTTCGTGAAAAAGTCGGTAATATGATAATGCTGAGATGTCGGCAGCATTCGGTTTGAGTTTTGCTGTTTCTAGTAGATCGGAAAATTGTTGCACCATATTTTCAGGTGCAGCAATTAGCAAAATATCACGCTGACCATCGCGTTCACCTAGGTCATGGACGTCTAACGCTGGCTCGTCAAAAGGTAAATGAATTGATGCACCGATGACTGTATATAAGTACCCTTTAAGCTCGTCTTTTTTGACGGTAAGTGGTACTTGTTCTTTACGTAGTACTGTATAATCATTCGGGACAATGAATTGAACGTGATGCTTTTTTATGCCCCATTCATGAACACATTGCTGTAAAATGGCTTCTAACGTATCTGGCTCTAAAATCTTTCCATCACGAACAACCCCTTGTGGCAAGTACCTTTCGCCAAAGGAGTGAATAGCTGTTAATTCAGGACGTTTCGCATGGACGAAGCGAATGACATGATCCTTGATTATAATTGCTGTTCGCGCTTGTTTTTTACTTGGAAATAGTGCCATAGTGTTCACCACGATTCTTTTTTCTAATTTAAAATGGACAATTTATAATTTATAATTTAAAATTTAAAATTTAAAATTAAAATGGGACGCAAGAGAGTTGATTTAATGCTAAAGAGTCTACCACGCATTTATAGTGGTACACATACTAATGTGACAAAGTAATGTCACTATCTATACTTTAAAAGCTGTCACTTTCAATTTTAACAAACCTAACCAACCAACCAACCAACTACCCAACAAAAAACAAACTCCAATACCAATTTAAAATTTCAGTTTCAAAAAAGTAAACTAGTAATGTAGCCATAACAATGTATGGACCGAATGGAATTGGTTTGCCGCGTTGCATTTTTTTTGTTGCTAATCCAATTATACCAATAATAGACCCAATTAAGGTAGAGAGAAAAAATGCGAGTAAGACGCCTTGCCATCCTAACACAATTCCAATGACAGCAAAAAGTTTAATATCGCCACCACCCATGCCCCCTTTACTAATGACGGCAATCGCTAATAGGAGAATAAAACCGATCGCAGCACCTAATAAAGGATCCCACCAAACTTCAAGTGGTGCAATTGTATAGCGGAGGATTAGTAGTATTGGTGCAAAGAAAAGCAGTACTTTATCTGGAATAATCATGTAATGAATGTCCGAAATGAAAACGATAACGAGTAATGAGATAAAAACCAAAGCAACAATCGTTTCCCATTGGAAGCCGAAATGATAGAAAGCATACACAAATAAGCCACCAGTCGCAGCTTCAAAAAATGGGTATATAGGCGAGATTTTCGTCCCACAGCCTTTGCATTTTCCTTTTTGGAAAAGATACGAAAAAACCGGGACCAACTCCAGCGTCGATAAGGTTCTTCTACAATTAGGACAATGCGAGCGTGGCCGAACAATTGACTCATTTTTCGGCACCCGCAAACCGACAACGTTGAAAAAAGACCCTAGGATTAGGCCTAGGGTGAGGGTGTAGAGGTAAATGTATATCATAAGTATTGCCTCATTCTTTAAATAATTTCTTATTAATCTCTATCAAAAGTTACGTTCCCAGCAGAACCCGAGGCAGTTCCTTCACTATACTCTATGGTAACTTCAGGAACATTGTCTTCAAAAGTAACTGACCACTCCGGAACTGTTGAATCCCAAGGGTCATTTAGGTCGCTTTCAATAAACTCTGCAATTGCCTTCCCCTCATCAGTATCATCAACATAAGTACCATTTGGAACATTATTAGAAGCAGCATACAATCTGGATGCACTCAACAACATTTCAGCATTTGCAACAGCTGCATTTTCTCTGCTTTTTTCGATGATACCAGCAATACTTGGCACCGCAATTGCGGCTATTATTCCCAAAATAACTACTACAGCGAGTAGTTCAATCAACGTCAAACCTTTTTGGTTTTTTAATCTTTTTAATAAAAGTTGTCTCATTTTTTGTTTCTCCTCCTAAAAATTTACTATAAACATATGAATGCTACTGTCTTACAATATAACGTTACTGATCTTAAATCATTACAAAACCCTCTTGACGATTTGTCGTCACCATCTAGAGTGAAAAAGGCGGACGATTTCACTCACTTCGCTGTGACCTTCTGACGAATCTCAGAGGCTCGTTCACGAAATCATCCGCCTTTTCTCATACAAATAATGGCAATAAAAAGACCAAATCGCTGTTCATAGATTGAGTTATAAACAAAATTTGGTCGGTTGCACTACTTGCTCCTGATCATCTAAGTGCCCACGTACAGATGAACGATCATAACATCCATTATTTGGTTTTGTCTTAAAGTGCGTGTTCAAAAAGGAGGATGATCAGAGCCGAGGAGGTCGAGGCGGCGAAGCTTCGAGCAGCGGAATGTATGCTATTAATACATGAGCAATGTTTCCGTGCGACGAGTAACCGCAGGAGCAGCACAGAAGCAAGCCAACGATGAGATTCGACAGCTATGATTACCGGACTTTTTGAACTCCCTCTTAAACGTTTAAAAAAATTATTAACACTATTGTATTATTAAATATAAAAATGTTCTAGTACTTTTATGATAAAAATATGAAATTTTTAAGATTTCTTTAAGACTTTTTACCCAACGGCATCAAAAATTTCGAACATCGGCATGGCAATGGCTGCGACGATAATACCGACGATGCCGGCAAGGACGACAATCATCAGAGGTTCGATTAATGATTTAATTCGTTCGGTGGCCGTGTCTACTTCTGTTTCGTAAAATTCAGCGACTTTATCTAGCATCGTATCTAAATTACCCGTTCTTTCACCGACGTAAACCATTTGTGTCACTAACGGTGGAAAAATCCAATGGGCTTCCATCGGCCCTGCAATTGATTCACCTTTTTCGAGTGAAGTACGTGACTGGCGAATGACCCTAGCAACAACTTCATTCCCAACGATCGTTTCGACGATCGAGATCGCTTGTAAAATCGGAACTGATGAAGAAAATAACGAACTTAACGTTCGAGTCATTCTCGCAAGAGCTGCTTTTTGGAGCATTGTTCCGAAAACCGGTATTTTTAAAATGAAATAATCAAAATAATATTTGTACTGAAGATTGTCTTGGATCAATTTATAACCAATAACCTTCGCGATCACAAAGACAACGAGTAACCACCAAAACGACTTAAAAACATCTCCAGCTGAAAGCACCATTTGCGTAATCAGCGGTAGCTCGGCATCGAAGGAACGAAACATATCCGCAAACGTCGGCACGACAAATGATAATAAGAAAACGACAACAACGACGGAAATCGCGCCGATCACAGCTGGATACATAAGTGCTGAAATCACTTTTTGCCGTGTTTGATATTGTTTTTCGTAGTAATCGGCAAGACGTTCTAATATTTCGTCTAAGTTACCGCCAGCTTCACCGGCTTTTACCATGTTCGTAAACAGTGGCGGGAAAATTTTTCGATTTTTTTCAGCGGCCTCTGAAAACGGATTACCGGCACGAAGTTCTTCTTCAATCGCTTTTAAGGCACTTTGCAGCTGTTTTGAGCTTGTCTGATCTCCTAATATTGCCGTTGCATCAACGACAGATATACCTGCTTTTAAAAGCGTTGAAAACTGCCGTAAATAAATAACGAAATGCTGCGGCTTAACTCCACTACCGATGGAAATATCTTTATAAAGGATGCCTGTTAATTCTTCCATTTTACGAACGTGGATCCCCTCGGCTTTTAGTTTTTCACGGGCTTCTCGCTCTGTAAAACTTTTTAAACGTCCTTCGACAAGCATTCCGTATTTATCTCTACCTCGATATTTAAAATAAGCCATTACGAATTCAACTCACTTACGTACGGACGAGCAACCTCTTCTAAAATACGCTTTTGTTCTAAAAGCTCTTTGATCGACATTTCTAACGTATGCATCCTAGATGCTTTGCTCGTTTGCATAACACTATGGATTTGATGGATTTTTTCGTTACGTATAAGATTCTTAATCGCTGAATTGTTAATTAAAATTTCCGTTGCTGCAGCTCGTCCTTTTTTATCTGCGGTCGGTAAAAGGCGCTGTGAGCAAATTGCAGCTAACACAGAAGCAAGCTGAATTCTCACTTGCGGCTGCTGATTCGGGGGAAAGACGTCAATAATTCGATCGATCGTTGCTGGCGCATCTGTTGTATGTAACGTTCCTAAGACGAGGTGCCCAGTTTCAGCAGCAGTTATCGCTGTTGAAATCGTTTCTAAATCACGCATTTCTCCGACTAAAATGACATCAGGATCTTGGCGCAGGCAAGCCCGTAGTCCGTTGGCAAAGTTCTGTGTATCAAAACCAACTTCACGTTGATCTATAATACAAAGACGATGTTTATGCAAATATTCAATCGGATCTTCTAATGTAATAATATGCTTTCGATACGTAGAATTCATATGGTCGATCATTGCAGCTAATGTCGTTGACTTACCACTTCCGGTAGGTCCGGTAACGAGAACAAGCCCTTGTGGCTTTTTCGCGACCTCTTTTAAAACGTTTGGCATTTTTAACTGCTCAAGCGTCGGGATCGATGTTGGAACGACGCGGATCGCCATACTAATGCATGAGCGTTGAAAAAAAGCGTTAACACGGAAGCGTGATACTCCAATTAACCCGTAAGAAAAATCGAGCTCCCCTTTTTTTAAAAACGACTTCCAAAGCGTTTCAGAAATAATTGCTTTTGCCATTCCTTCTGTATCATCCGGCAATAACTTCTCTTTGCCGTATTGCTTTAACTCCCCATTAATCCGCATGACAGGAGGAACTCCAACTGTTAAATGTAAATCAGATGCACCGTATTCAAAGGCTGCTTTTAATAATGCTTCTAACTTTTGTTTCATTTTTTCGTCCCTCCTAATCATCAATGGCAACACGTAAAATTTCTTCTACTGTCGTTAAACCTTGTTTTACTTTCAATAATCCATCGTCAATGAGAAAAATCATTCCATTTTCCATAGCATAATCACGGATCGCTGAAGTTGATTGATTGTTCATCATCATTTGGCGAATATCATCGTCAACAACGAGAATTTCTTGGATCGCTACACGCCCTTTATAACCAGTCGTATTACAAACGCCGCACCCTTTACCGCGATACGTTTTGCCAACTTTCATACCACGACGTACAAATAAGTTTTTTTCCATTTCTGTAGGCTCATACTCCTCACAACATTCACGGCATATTTTTCGGACGAGGCGTTGCGCAACAATTCCTGAAAGTGACGATACAACTAAAAACGGTTCGATCCCCATATCAATCAGTCTTGGAATCGTCGCAATCGCGCTATTCGTATGCAACGTGCTTAAAACTAAGTGCCCAGTTAAAGAGGCCCGGATCGCAATTTCGGCGGTTTCTGTATCACGTATTTCTCCGACCATGACAATGTTCGGGTCCTGGCGGAGAATGGAGCGTAACCCAGTTGCAAACGTTAAACCGACATTTGAATTCACTTGCACTTGGTTAATGCCTTCAATTTGATACTCGACAGGATCTTCTACCGTAATAATATTTACTTCATCACTATTTAAGTGATTGAGAGCTGCATAAAGTGTTGATGATTTCCCTGACCCCGTCGGACCAGTAATTAAAATAATTCCCGATGGCCGTTTAATTAAATTTAAAAAATGTTCGTAATTAATTTTATTAAAGCCAAGCTGAGATAACTTGTTTAGGGCATTCCCTAAATCTAAAATACGGATCACTATTTTTTCCCCGTAAACGGTCGGTAACGTTGAAATACGTAAATCAACCGACGTAAAATCTAGGGTCACTTTAATACGACCGTCTTGCGGAAGTCGAGTTTCAGTAATATTTAAGTTCGCCATAATTTTCACACGTGCTATTAAGACATTTTGTAATGACTTCGGTAATGCTCGCTCGGTTTTTAAAACACCGTCTACACGGTAGCGTACAAGAACTTTCTTTTCTTGCGGATCAATATGAATGTCACTCGCCTTTTGTTGCAACCCTGTTAATAAAATTTGATTGACGAGGCGTATTGCCGGAGCATCGTCCTCACCTGTAGCACGATCAGTAATATCTCCTTCAAGGTCATCGGACAAAATTTCTTTCATAGATTCGTCTAAAGAATAATGTTTATTAATCGCCTGCAAAATTTCTTCTTTGGAAGCGATGACTTGCTTGATTTGAAAACCTGTTGACATTCTTAAATCATCGACCGCGATGTAATCCATTGGATCCGCCATCGCAATGAGTAGTTCATCACCGTTCTTTTTTAAAGGGATTAAAATATTTCTTCTAGCCACTTCTTTAGGAACCGTGTTCATTAACGTTGTATCAATCGGATAACGATGTAAAGAGATGTGTGGAATCCCGAGTTGAAATTCTAACACTTCGATCAATTGCTGTTCAGTTATATAGCCACGTTCAAGTAGAGCATCGCCTAGTTTTTGACCTCTTTTCTTGTGTTTTAACGTTTCTACTAGCTGCTGTTGTTTCAATATCCCTGCTTCAACGAGTAGATCGCCTAACCGTTTTCGTTGTTGTGCCATATAAATACCCCGTTTATTAATTAAAATTAATTGAGTGAATTTCATAATTACCTTAATTAAGCCATATCAAACAATATGAAGTTGTGAGCGGTTTAACGAAACTACATCTAGGTACTTAATGGCGATAATATTGAATTATGAAATTCATTAAAACAGCTTAACTTTTTTAATATCCTTTCGTTGGTTCTTCAAACATTTGATCGTCATCATCGCTAATGTCATCCTCACTGTCACCAGGGCCTTGACCAAGTTGTGAAGTTTCGGCCTCACCGTTATCCACAACTTCCGAACCGCCATTTTCACCATTCCCATCGGTGATCGATGATGCATTTTCCTCATCACCAATTGTCCCTTCATTTCCTAATGGGGGATTTTCCGTTGGTCGATCTTGTAAACTCCAAAGCTCAATACTATGAACAGGAGGATAAAAGTCTTCAAATAATCGTTGTTCATTTATGAGTTGACTGTTTTCTATACTTCTTTGTTGGCGGTATACTTCAACAAAATAGCCATTTTCACCATTGTTGATTACTTGACGGTAACCACTTCTTTTCTCATTAGAAAAACGAACAATATTTCGCGATTCAATCTCTCGTTCGTTTTTCGTCACAGCAGAAAATAAGTAAGGGAAAGCGATACCTTCTAACGTAACTGTAAGTTGCCCCGCCTCATAAGCGAGAAATAATGTATACGGATAATAATTAATATTTTCAACAATTAAATCAGCAAAATCAGGTTTTACAATGGCATCAAATCCTAACTTAGCATAAGGTGGTAAGTTCTTACCGATATGGCGTTCTCGTATTAAAAAATTCGTTTGTAAAAATGCTTCGTAAAGTGCTGTCGCTAACACATTTAACGATTCACCTTCAACAACGACTGCCCCCTTTCCTTGCATTTGTTGTAAAAGTGAAAAAGTCTCTCGAGCGTCAATAACGATGCCATTTAAGTTGTTCGCCCATTGCTCAAGCAAAAGTGTACTTTCAATATTGGAAATGACGGTATGAGCAACTTGATCAGTTTCATGCTGCTGAGCTACATATTCATTTAAATCTATGTACAGAGAAGTAGTCGAAAGAGTAGCTGCATGACTTTTGACAAGCTCTTGTACTGCTTCAACTCGAACTTCATCATTAGGGATTTCATAAGAAAAGCTCTCAACAGCTTCAGTAATCACAGCTTCTGGGATTGAATTGTATAACATAGTGCTTCCTGCATCTAACATTTGTAAACTTTCGGAAACGAAAAATTGTACATGAGTTGCTGGAACTTCAACCAGTTCGTCAAAATAAACAAACTTATAATTCGTACTGTTTACCCATTTTTCAATTTCCCCTTCTAGTTTTTCCTCGGCTTCCTCTATCGTTAAGCCACTCATTGGTACTGAACCGACAAACGTACCTTCAGGAAAATAATTATCTTTCGGGAAATACGTTTCAATCGCCTTCCCACCACCAAAGGAGAATAAAGCTATAAATGTTGTACAAAAAAAAATGATTAAAAATGCTCTGAAAAATAGCCGAACATTATTCACGCTTTTTCTCCTTTCTTTATTTAAAGCTTCCGACATTAATATCGGCATACTATAAATCTTTTTCTAGCTGCTCAAAAAGCTTCGTTCTTTTCTTGAGAACAGATTCCTTTTGTGATTGTTTATCTTCAGCTGGATTTTGTTTTTGTTTATGTTCAGTTTTCATGTCAACTTTTTGATCGGGCATTAAACTTTCTTGCTCATCATCTTTTTTAACTTCTTCAATTTCATCGATCAAACCACGGTCATCTATAATGAGTTCCGCTTCTTCAACGATTTCATCATCATCTTTGTGATCGTCTTCTTCGATACTTAACTTTCGTGAACTAGCTTCGTAAATATTAGCAAGATCATCTTGATCAGAAAAATCTCCAAGGTCATATAGTTCAATTTCATCCGAAGTAGATAAGTCATCTGAACTTTCTTGTGGGGTGATTTCATCGTTATTTTGTGAAAGATGCACCTCGTTCTTCTCGATTGTTTCATCTTTATTCATAGTTCGAGGCTTTGATTCTATTTCGTGTTCAATTAAAAATTGCTCAATTGCATCTTCAATTTCGTTGGTGAGTTCTGTTTCGTTTTGATCAAAATTTGTGACATTAGTTACACTCACTTTTAAGGCTTCACTATTTAACACATTTTCTTCATTCGAAAATAAAACATCAACTACGACCTCATCGTCTCCCGCACCTTCACAGCTAAGTTTAGTGCCCACATCTTGTTCTTCCAACTTTTGCTTTTCGGCTTTTAAAATTGCATCTATGCTCGCTTGATCGAGCCTTCCGAAAACAGCTTGTTCTCCTACTGCCTCTTTTGACGGTTTCACTTCTACTACCGGAGGATTAACAGAACTATCTTCTGCTTTCCCAGCGTTTTTCGAGGGTGGCGGAGTTTTGGAAATTTGCGATTTCGAAAACTCTCGTTGCTTAGAAATTACAAAAGAAAAAAATAGTAGTAAAAACGTAAAAGCAGTTATTGCAATATAAAACGGATAAAACGCATGAAGTAAATTCGTTAATACAAAAATCAATAAAGAAATAAACACAATTTTAATTAATATTTTTGTACTTAATTTTAATGGTGACACAACGAGTAAAGTCCACAGCAGCACAGCTGCAAGAATTGCTAAAATATATTCAATCACCGATGAATCACCCTTTACGATAGCACTATGTCTTATTACCTATAATAGTAATACATTTTGAAACTGATTAATATTAAAATATATGGCGGCATTTTAAAAATTTTTATATTAAAACTTAATAGCTATAATTATAATTTGTTTCAGGTGTTAATAGTTCCCAATCCCATTCAGGATAAAGAGTTATCATGTCTCGATCACCAATCGAAACACCACTGCAGTTTGCTTCGAAATCTTCGGAGGAGGTGTTAACTAGATTTGGCCTATTAGTAGTATTAGCAAAGATATTTGCACCGGAAACGTTATTCCCATTTATCTCTAAGTGGCCTTCTACACATATTCTTGAACTATTATCAACTGTCACATTGTTCATCGTTGCATCCCCACCAGTATAAACCGTACTATTATTGTTAAAAGAAATGTTATTGCCTTCAAAATCAGCATTTTGGCCAACATATATGATTGAATTACTCGCATTTTGAATGTTCCCAGAAAAAGTCGCTGAACCCAATATTTCTATAATGGAATTAAAAAGACTATTCATATTACTATCGATCGTCGCATCTTCTTCAACATGCAGTTGTAAATTCGTTGTTCTGTTCATATTTTTTGTCGTAAATTCTCCCTCGACATAAATGAGTGAATTTGTAAAACGGTTTGTATTACTCTCTAATAAAAATGACTCAGTTACATGCAATGTAGAACCATTTAGTGTATAATTTCCTCTAGGAATTTCTATAGTTCCATTATAAGAACAATTCGTATCATCCTCATCAGTACAAGTTGGTAATCCTGTCGGTTTTGAAATTAAACTCCCATCAAAAGTTCCATCTCCTGGTGTCGTACCGTTTCCACCACCATTACTTCCATCTTCATCTCCAATGTTGATGTTAATAAAGGCATCTATAGGAATATTAATAGTAGTTTCCAACCCAACGATCTTTATATTATTACTTCCTTTACTAACAAAATTAAATTTCAACCCATTTTGATCCTTTGTAACTGTAACATTATCACTTTCAATATCAAAATAATGCTGCAATTGTTCGTTTACATGCATTGGTCTTGTAGTCAAAGTTGGAATATCGACTGTTACTTTCCAAACATCAGCAATAATCCCTCTCAAAGTAGATATCTTTTCTTCATCCGTTAAAGTATCAAAATCGTCGACCTTATCTATCTCCTTCTGAATTAAATCAGCAGTAAAAGGATCTTCTAAAACACTCTCAATAGCATCTAATATCAATGTATGATAATGTACAACACCCATCTCTGCTAACGTAGTAGCTTGAACATTATCTTCGGACATATTAATTTGACGATAAGAGGTTAGAGCATTGCCAGCTAACATGATAAATAATAATGAAAAAATTGTAATCATAATTAACACTAAAACAAGTGCATAACCTTTTTGATTATTGTGTTTTTTCATTAATTATCACCCTCTAATTTTAGAAATAATCGTTTCTACTTCAACTTGGGAATTGATATTTTCTCGATCAGTAATAACAATTTTTATAGGTAAATCAATTCTATTAGGAAATACTTCTATATAATGTTTTTCATCAGAAAGATAAGAAAAAATATAATCATCTTCATTGTCTACTTCTTGTAATTCCAATCCACCGCTTGTGTATAGTGAGTAAAAATATTTTGTATTCGAAAAAGTACTAACCATTCCCGGACTCTCAATTGTAATTTTCGTCCCATTTGGATTATTATCGATAATGATCGTGTAATTTTCGGGGGCTGTTTGATGAATTCTCGTCAATGACGTAATAAATAAATTCGCTTCCTGTTGCATAAATGAAGTGTTTTTTAAACGATCCGAATAATTTAACCCTTGGAATAATACTGCCCAAATAACTGTTATAACAATTGAAAAAATGGCCATTGCTAGCAATAATTCTACTAATGTCATCCCTTTATCTGTTTTTAGCATATTAGTTGCCACCATTCCTATAAACAATATAGCCATATAGCTTTGTTAGTTCACGGCTGTCATCATCCTGTACAACAGTTGCCTCAACTTTATACAGTTTGCGTACATCACTTAACTCTGGCTCTTTATTTATTTTAATTGAAATTAATAATCCTTGCCTTTTAGTTAATAAAAGATAATAATTTTCATCTACATCGATATCCTCTATTAAATTTAGCGAAATGTAGTAAGGGTTATTTTGATCATAAATATTAGTAGGCTGTGGATTCGTATTCAAATTA
This sequence comes from Anaerobacillus arseniciselenatis, assembly GCF_001865995.1. GTDB lineage: Bacteria > Bacillota > Bacilli > Bacillales > Anaerobacillaceae > Anaerobacillus > Anaerobacillus arseniciselenatis. Next base: position 247,254 of record NZ_MLQQ01000040.1, read on the forward strand.
TTAATAAACTTGGGACCAAAATCATTTTGAACAATCACAAGTTGTTGCTTTGCTACATTCACAGCTCTCATTTTTTCATCAGTTATTTGATTAAATGTTCCTATTTGAGGAAAAAAAGTTAAAAACGCGATAAAAACAATTGTTAAAATAGAAAAGGCAAGTAGCACCTCTAATAATGTTAATCCATTATGATTTTTAAGATATTTTTCCACGTTTCAACACCATACCTTTTCTTTTAAGAAGCCAGTCGCTATCGTTTATAATCTTATTTTCCTATAAAATAATAAATAATTCTATCGTTTGTGATAAAAATGTTTTCTCTTATCACGTTACGATATGCTTTCTTATGATAAAAAGGAACTGGGATAACAATTCCCAATTCCTTTTCCATTTAATTACGCTATTTAATACCCCTTGCCACCACTGTCATGTTCCGCACTTTGACGTCCGTGCACTTCAATGCTAGCTACAGGAAGATAAACATCATAAGAGATCCACTCTTTCTCCGAGTGACCACTCGCCTTTTGACGAACACGATGGACAGTAATTTCTTGGCCATATTGACCTTGTTGTTTAATTGTCGTCCCTACAACCTTGTCATCGGATTCAACGATTTTTTCGTAATCGATTGTTTCGCGATTCGATAGTTCGATGCTATACGTATCTTCAAACGGTATTCCTGTTAATGTCGCTTTTAATGCATGTTCTTCAATTTCAAAGCTTAAAACGTAAGAAGTTGCATTCGGATTGTAAATCTTTAAATCCTTTTCCCTATCAACTCTTGCTTCTAAACCTAACTCGCTATACGGTGGAAGGGTCGAACTAATATGTCTTTCTTTAATCTCAATATTTGTTTCCAACATTAGCTGATAAATAGCGGTTGCAATGACACTGTACACTTGATCATTAATGGAATCATTTCGGTTTACTCTTAAAACCTCAGCAAAGGAGAATTGTTGTTTCGGCTTTAATTGAAAATCGTCAAAGAATAGTACCGCTTTAATTAGCCTATTCGTTTTAAATACGTTCGCAAGTTCTACAGTAGAGATGATTTTTTCTTCTTCCTCTAAATAGTCATGAACATTAATAATTAAACGCCCTATTTGCAACGTTTGCCCGTATGTACGTAGGTCTTCATGAAGTGACGCCCAGTCTAAGTTGACTAGTTCTTTTTCTCGAGTTAATTCGTGAATAACGTTTGATACGTAATCGTCGTTAACATATACTCGTAAAGGCCAGCTAGTGCTATTGCTTTTGTTATTTAATGTTTCTTCAATATCAAAGAAAAATAGCTCTGCACTACTAACATTGACTTCTCGATCTTTATAATAAAAAGAAACTATCGTCGTATCTTTCCATTTGGTTACTTCAGTTTCTAGCTTTTCCATCGCAATACTTTTCGGAAGTTCGCTTATAGAAATGCCTGAAACAGTAACACCTTTTTTTATGTCTTGTTTAAAAGAATCAAAAGTATAAGATATACCGTAAACAAAGACGATTAGAAATAAAGTACTAATCGTCAATGTCATAAAAGGGAATATTGCCTTATTTAAATATTTGGAAGCCATTTAAAGTGCCTCCTTATTTTATTCTTCTACATTCATTGATAATTCGACCATTCCAGATGGACCGTCATTGTGAACAGCTAAAATAAGATCTTTCGTTAGCTCTGTTCCGTTTTTAATAAGAAGTTCCCCTGATTTATTGTAAATATCAGAAGTAACCTTCTTTCCTTCTAAAAGGGTGATTTGTCGCTCTAAAAATGCTTGAGAAATATCTTCTTCCTCTTCTTTTTCAACTGCAACTTCTTCTGTGGCATCTTCTACGGAAGGGATCTTTTCTTCTTCAATTTTCTTTCCGTTAAAAAGTTCCTCAATATTGTTTAAAAAATATTCATTGGCATCTTCATTTACAATTAAAATATCTTTACCAAATGTGTGTACATGCTCGCTTGCAAGAACTACTTCTTCGTCTTTAGCTACGTTTAACTGTAATGCGATAATGCTCCCATTGTCTTCGTTAATGAAGTACTCATCGACTTTACCTAGTAACTGACCTTTTTTACTCATAATACGAGCGCCATTTATTTTAATGTTTTTAGTCACTAAAGTATTAGCAATAGGAATCTCTGTCAAATCAATAATATTCGTTTCGCTTTCAATCGTAACCGCAAAGTCGCCGACACCGATTACTTTTTTAAACGGTACTGCCTTTACGCTAATTTGCCAATCCTCATGATGAACAGTTATAAAATCAATGGTACCGTGTTCAGGATTTACAACTAATGACTTTACTGTTCCTAATTCTTTCCCATCATTGATACTAATGATCGGTAACCCAACTATTTGTTTACTCGTCTTCATTCGTTTCACCACACCTATACGTATTCTTTATTTCAATTTTCCTGACAAAATTATTCACTATATTATTTTACCATGAAATTTGTCGTTAGCTTTGAAAAAACTTTTTTTCAAAGAAAGTAATTTCTTCTTTTATAACCATCTTATTATTATAACGTTGCTTTAACCTGTTTAATAGGGTTTTTAGTTTGTCAAATTGTTCCGTTTCAATATAATGATCTCGAAGTATTGATGCAAACAAGTAATAATCATTATCGTGTAAACCGTCTTTTGCATGCTCTAATACAAGTTGTTCGAAATCTTGCGGATGAATTTGTTCTTTATACCATAATAGTTGTCCAACGAGAGTATCCATTAAGTCACGATTTAGCGGTTTAGGAACCGCGTTAGGAACAATCTCTGAACGATTATCATCAACTTTTTCTTCATGAGTAGTAAAAGTTTCTTCGAATGCCTCTTGATCAATATGAGTTCCTTCTGCATCTTCCTCCACATGATCAACATGAGCCTCTTCTACAGCTTCCTCCACATGATCAACATGAGCCTCTTCTACAGCTTCCTCCACATGATCAACATGAGCCTCTTCTACAGTTTCTTCCTCTTGATCAACATGAGTTTTTTCTTCTGTTTCTTCCTTAGCTTTCTCCTCATCATCGAAAGCTTCATCATCTTCATTTAATTGAAGATCCTTTTCTTCCTGATGAGGTTCTATGAGCACTTCTTCAACTACTTCATCACGATTAAATTTATGTTCTTCTTTATTATTCTTGCTGACGGCCTCGGTTTCTTCGGTTCTTTCATGTGAGTGCTCCTCTTTGTCTTCACCTAAATCATGCAAACTAAGTAATTGATCCGTTGAGGCTACTTCTTTTTCCATTAATTGTTCTTCAGTATCTTCCTTTATCATTGAATGAGTCTGTTCTTCTCTTAACGGTATTTTTTCTACTTGTTCTTTAATAATAGGTTGCTCTTCCTCAACAACTTCTCCATCAGGTTCCGTCTGTAAAAAACGATTTTGAACAATATCTGAAGGTGTTTCGGTTATTTTGTTGTCGTCTGCTTGTTTTTCATTTTCTGATAACAACTGCATATTTTCAATCTCATCAACGAATATCGGAGCTTCCGTTATTACTTCGTTAATTTCTTCCAGGTCTGTATGTTGATCTCCATTTAATAGTTGATCTCGTGAATCTCCTTGCAAATTCTCACTATCACCACTTTCACGATCGTTATTCGTATTCGTAAATATGAATTTTGTTATACCTAAAGCAGTAGTTAAAATTAATAGTATTAAAATTAGTCCCGCCTGCCATAACGCTAAAAATGAATGTAACCATAAAAAGATATGTGAAAATAAAATGGCAAGAGCTACAAATAATACTTTTTGTGAAAGTGCTATTTTTATTGGTAATAATAGAAAGATAATAAATAAAATCGAACCGCCAATTAAAGTTAGAGCTAAGTATTCCAAATACACACCTCCCATACTATAAAACTTTGTTCACGAAAAAAACTTGACTTTTCGCTAAGTACTGATGGCGAAAGCCTAAATTTTTATACTATCACCTTCATTGATTTATTAGTACTGATAGTATATAACTCATAATTCTAGCTTTTGTGACACAATTATACATTTATTAATTGTATAATAAAGTTTCGTATTTTAAAAGATAAGGTTACTTCATTTTCTTAACAATTTATAAAAACCACCCTAAATTTCCCGTTTCTTTTCGTAGGTTAGTTTGTTTGTTGGTTTGCTGTTTAAAGAGTATAAAAAAGCAGCAACGCTATTCATTAACGTCACTGCTCTCTTTGTTTCGGTCGTTCAGAAATAAATCGCCTTCTCGGACAACGTTAAAAGATAGGTTTTCAAGTGATGCCAAACGAGCTTCTTTCACTTCCTGGGAAACTTCCGCCACTTGATTTCCTGTAATTTCATAAGGTATGTATTTCATTTTAATTTCGTCTTCACGAATAATAAAGGTTAAAATACAAGACTCAGCAGTTAATCCACTAACGTAATCCGGAAACAAGAAATTTCCTAATGAGTAAGCAATTGGTTTCCCTTTATAATAATCAAGACCTTGAATTACGTGTGGATGAGCCCCGACAATTCCATCAGCTCCTGCATCAATCATTGCACGAGCATCATAAATCTGGTAAGGTTCAGGTGTTTGCTGCCGTTCAATTCCCCAATGCATAAAGACGAAAACATAATCAACTTCCTTTTTAGTTTCTTCAACAATCCTTACCATGCGATCAAGCTGGTAACCACTAGCGATACCAGGTTTCTCAGGTCCTGCATACCAACTAACCGTTGGCAAAACTCGGGAAAACCCTAAAAAAGCAATTTGTTGACCTTTTATTTCCACGATGTGGGCCCGATAAGCTTCTTCACTATTTCTACCCGCACCAATATAAGCAAGTCCAACGTCGTTCAAATAATCAATCGTATCCACTAACCCTTTTTCACCATAATCCATCGTATGATTGTTTGCTAGTGATACCATATGAAAGCCCGCTTCTTTTAACGCTACGAGAGACTGTGGTCCGGTTCGAAAATTAAACTGTTTTCTGTAAGGTATGCCCCTGTTTGTTACTGCCGTTTCCAAATTAACAATCGCATAGTCTACGTGTTGAAGTTCTTCTTCAACTTGCAAGAAAGGATAATTGATACCAAAGCTATTCATCGCGTGCTCAATTGATCCTTCCATCATTACATCTCCACCAAAGGCAATCCTAATTTCTTCTATTTCTCCATTTAGAAATCTATTTTTACTAGGTTCTAATTCTCTTAATCTAGTATTTTTAATGATAGAAGCATGATCTTTTGAAACCAAAAGATCATTAACAATTTTCGCCTCGGCCTGTGATCTAGCTAATTTATCCAAAATAAATAAGCCCCCACTAAAAAAACTTAATAAAAATAAAGTAGAAACAAATACAATCGTCATTGATATTAATATATTTCTTTTCATATTAGTAACCTCTTTTTAATATAATCTTCTTTATTTTACAATAAAAACCAATAATAAAAATGGTTACTTTTTACTAATTATGAAATTCACTCACTTAGGAGCTTTAAAATTTTAAGTGATTTCTCATATGATTTAAAAAATAAAATGATCCTGTAATCACGAAAACATCATCAACGGCTAAATTCCTTACGATTTTTTCATACGCTTGATCCCATTCATGAATCACCTTAAGTTTTTCATGCGGGTACATTTCGTACGCAAGATCGGGATCCATAGCACGCTCGTACGGAAAACTTGTAAGGACGATTTCTGATGCTACATCCGTCATCGGACGAAGCATCGCTTTAATATCCTTGTCTTTCATAGCACAAAAAAGGACAACGATTCTTCTATTATGAAACGTATGTGCCAATGTTTTACTTAGCGCTTCTATACCTTCTTGATTATGTCCGCCATCAAAAATGACAGTTGGTTTTTGCTTGATGACCTCTATACGATTAGCAATTTTTGCTTTAGTGATCCCAAGCCTAATATGATCGTCGTTAATATGAAAATCCCTTATCTTTTTTAAGCAATGAACGGCCATAATTGCTAAAGACGCATTCTCTTGTTGATGTGCTCCGAGCATCCCGGCCTTTAAGTTCTCATATTTAAGCTGTTGAAACATAAAAGAAAAAGTTTCAACATTTTGGTCGCATAAAAATTCTTCTCCTAACTGATACAAATCCGCTTCTTCTTCTAGACAGCGTTCCTTAATTACTTGTTTCGCATCTTCTTGCTTACAACCTGAAATAATAGGAGTGCGCTGTTTAATGATGCCTGCTTTTTCTCGTGTAACATCACTAATAGTATCACCGAGTAAGTCCATATGATCATGACCGATCGAGGTAATAATTGAAAGTAAAGGTTTGATGACATTCGTTGAATCCAGTCTCCCTCCTAAACCTGTTTCGACTAGAACAATGTCAGGCTTTGCAATCGTTGCAAAATATTGAAAGGCCATTGCCGTTAAAATTTCAAACTCCGTTGGTGCTCCTAAGTTTGTCCCTTTTAATTTACCGATAACTGGGATAAGCTGTTCGGTAAGCTGAGCAAAATCTTCATCAGAAATTTCTTCACCGTTGAAACGGATCTTATCATTAATTCTTTGGATAGCCGGAGACGTGTATGTTCCAACGCTAAATCCCGCTTCAGTAAAAATCGCTTGTAAATAAGTTAAAGTTGAACCTTTTCCATTCGTACCTGCGAGATGCATCGCAAGTAATCTTTGTTCAGGGTGACCAAGTTCTTTTAACATCGCTTCCATTCTTTCAAGCCCTAAACAAATTCCAAATTTTTTTGCAGAAAAAACAATGTCACAAGCTTCTTCGTATGTAATCATGAAAAGGTCTCCTTTTTCACATTAATTTAATGAATTTCATTATTCATTATTAACGCCATTAGTGGCATTAAATAAGCATTTGAAATCATTAACTTGTATACTATTTGATAGTGTATAATAACGATGTGTTTACAGCAAGAAAATTTAAAAGTTAGGTAGGAATACATAATGAATAAAAAAGGCTTACTCATTTATAACGAAGAAAGAGCCTTAATTAACAAAGGCTTTATTAACTGGTTTCTTGAAGAAGCAGAAAAACTGAATATTGAACTTAAGTTTATATTAAAAGAAGACCTGAGTTATGGTGTTATAAAAAATGAGCTGTTTCTTTACCACAAAGGAGCGGAACTCCGAAAACCTGATTTTGTAGTGTTGCGAAATAATGATCCTATACTTAGTAAGCAGCTTGAAAACATAGGAATAAAAGTCTTTAATTCTGCCTTTATTTCTGAGATTAGTAATCATAAAGGGAGGACACATCAATTTTTAGCGAACAAAGGCATTCCGATGCTCGATACATTATTTGTCGTTCGTGATGAGTTTAACCCGAATTCAATCCCATTTTCTTATCCTGTTGTTGTAAAGGAAGTGAGTGGTCGTGGCGGTAATGAAGTATACAAAGCGTCATCTAAATTAGAAGTGGCTGAATTACTAAAAAGGGTGAAGGCAAGGGAGTTAATTATTCAACAAATGGGGGATGTCCCTGGTAGAGATGTCCGAGTTTTTGTCGTTGGAGGCGAAATTATCGCAGCTATTCTCCGTTACTGTGACAATGATTTCCGCGCCAACTATTCGTTAGGAGGCAATGCCAAGCTTTACGAGCTTTCCGATACAGAAAAGGCGACTGTAAAAAAAGTGATTGCCGAGTTCACCGATGATGATCTAGGTTTTATAGGTATTGATTTTTTATTTGCTAAAGACGGCTCATTTATTTTCAATGAAATTGAAGATGTGGCTGGCTCACGTACTCTTTATGCTAATTCAAACATAAATATCGTTAGACTTTATTTAGAACATATTTTACGAAAGATTTCATGAAAAAAAGGCTGTTTCAAAAGTGTCTGACACCACACGTTACTACTTAATATAGACGTACAGATTTCAAATGCGTCTATAATTCGGTGACTAACGGTGTCTGACACTTTGTTTTAAAACAGCCTTCCTCTACTTATTATGCTTTCAACTCATCAATTCTTGCTTGAACGGTTGTGCGTTTTTCTAAATAGTCTTTTTCCTTCGCTTTTTCTTCTTCAATGACTTTCTCTGGAGCTTTCGCGACAAATCCTTGGTTACTTAATTTCTTTTGGACTCGCTCTACTTCACTATCTAGTTTCTTTAATTCCTTTTCTAGACGTGCAATTTCAGCGTCAAGATCAAGTAAACCTGCTAATGGTAAATATAACTCTACTCCTGTAAGAACAGATGACATCGATTTTTCAGGCGCTTGTAAATCAGTACCTATTTGTAACTGTTCAGGGTTACAGAACTTTTCTAAATAACTGCGTCCTTCTTCAAGTTTATTTAAAACGTCGCTATCTTTCGATTTAATGATCAACTCAATTTTTTTGCTCATTGGGACATTTAGTTCTGCCCTTGTATTACGTACAGAGCGAATAATTTCTTTTAATAAGTTCATTTTCTTCGTTGCTTCTGGATAAACGAACTTCTCATTTCTTACTGGCCAATCAGCGACTGTAATCGACTCACCTTGATGCGGTAAGTGTTGCCAAATTTCCTCGGTAATAAACGGCATGAATGGGTGTAATAGCTTCATCGTTTGATCAAGAACATGAGCTAAAATCGAGCGCGTCGTTTTCTTCGCTTCCTCATCTTCACCGTAAAGTGGAAGTTTCGCCATCTCAATATACCAATCACAGAAGTCATCCCAAATAAAGTTGTATAGAAGACGTCCCACTTCTCCAAACTCGTAAACATCGATTAATCTCGTCACATCATCGACCGTTTCTTGAAGACGCGTTAAGATCCACTCGTCAGCAATTGATTTTTTACCTGACAGATCTATTTCCTCATACGTTAAGCCTTCCATATTCATTAACGCAAAACGAGAAGCGTTCCAAATTTTATTCCCGAAATTCCATGTTGATTCGACTTTTTCCCAGTAAAAACGCAAATCATTTCCCGGGGAACTTCCTGTTGAAAGGAAGAAGCGTAGCGCATCTGCACCATATTTGTCGATCACATCCATCGGATCAACACCGTTACCGAGCGACTTACTCATTTTACGCCCTTCTGAATCTCGTACTAAGCCGTGGATTAAGACATCATTAAACGGTCTCTCATCCGTGAATTCTAGGCCTTGGAAAATCATTCGTGCTACCCAGAAATAAATGATGTCATAACCTGTAACTAAAACGTCAGTAGAATAGTAACGCTTAAAGTCTGGTGCATTTTCATCAGGCCAGCCCATCGTTGAAAACGGCCATAACGCAGAAGAGAACCAAGTATCAAGAACATCTTCGTCTTGTGTCCAGTTTTCGATGTCTTTCGGCTGTTCACGGCCTACGTAAACTTCCCCTGTTTCATTGTGGTACCATGCAGGGATTCGATGTCCCCACCATAATTGACGGGAAATACACCAATCACGAATGTTTTCGATCCAATGTAAATACGTCTTTTCAAAACGGTCAGGAACGAAGTTTACTTTTCCTTCTGATTTTTGTAATTCGATCGCTTGTTCCGCTAATGGACCCATTTTTACAAACCATTGTGTTGAAAGATAAGGTTCAACAACAGCGCCACTTCGTTCTGAGTGACCTACAGAGTGCATATGCTCTTCTATTTTGAAAAGGACACCAGCGTCTTGGAGGTCTTTGACAATTTGTTTACGACATTCAAAACGATCTAAGCCTTGGTATTTACCTGCGTTTTCATTCATTTTTCCTGATTCGTTCATAACGAGAACACGCTCAAGGTTATGTCGATTTCCGATTTCAAAATCGTTAGGGTCATGCGCCGGCGTTATTTTTACTGCACCAGAACCAAATTCCATATCAACGTAATCATCAGCAACAATTTCGATTTCACGACCGACGATCGGCAGCTTTACTTTTTTACCGATTAAATCTTTATAACGCTCATCATTCGGGTGAACGGCAACTGCTGTATCTCCGAGCATTGTTTCTGGACGTGTTGTCGCTACTTCAATATGACCATTTCCGTCTACTAACGGATACTTCATGTGGTAGAAGCCACCTTGAACGTCTTTATAGATTACTTCAATGTCTGATAATGCAGTTTTTGTTTGTGGGTCCCAGTTAATAATGTACTCGCCACGGTAAATAAGCCCTTTTTCATAAAGCTTCACGAAAACTTCTCGTACTGCTTTGGATAGACCTTCATCTAACGTAAAGCGCTCGCGAGAATAATCTAATGAAAGTCCAAGCTTCGACCATTGCTGACGAATAAAATCAGCATATTCATGCTTCCACTCCCAAGACTTTTCTAAAAACTTTTCCCGACCAAGGTCATAGCGACTTACTCCTTCTTCACGTAACTTTCCTTCAACCTTGGCTTGTGTAGCAATACCCGCATGATCCATCCCTGGAAGCCACAGGGCATCATAGCCTTGCATTCGTTTCGCACGAATTAAAATATCTTGAAGCGTCGTATCCCACGCATGTCCTAAGTGAAGCTTTCCAGTAACGTTTGGTGGTGGAATAACAATCGTATAAGGCTTTTTTCCTTCCTCACCTTTTGCTTCAAAAAACTTTCCTTCTAGCCAGTACGGATACCATTTCGCTTCAGTCGCTTTCGGATCGTACTTCGTTGGCATTGATATCTCTTGATTAGCCATCTTACTTCCTCCCTTTTTCAAGTACAATGTTGAGTTTTGAATTTTGATTTTTGAGTTATTTTAAGCGATGCTTCGAAGCATTACTCCCTGCAACTCAACACTCTTAACTCTTCACTCAAAACTAAAAATAAAAAACCCCCTCCATCCTCAAAGGACGAAGAGAGTAAATTCGCGGTACCACCTTTGTTTGCCATTGTAAAATTGCATTTACCTTCAATGAATACTGTTTATAATCATTAAAGTAAACAACGGCACACTTCATTCATGTAACGGATTTCCACCGGCTTTTTCTATTACGAAAAACGATATTGCCATGACTATTGGCAATAAAACTTTTCCCTTCAAAAAAGCTGCTCCTGGGCGACCTTCCATCTTTAGCTCCAAAAAAACCTCTCAGCATTGTATAAATATCCGATACAGTAACAATAAACGTATGTTTCTACGGATTTTATAACAATAGTTTTTCTCTCTGATGGTATTACAGATGTACTCTTCCCATTCTAAGCATATTAAAATATTCTTTTTACAAACACTCTTGACTTATTTCTGTCACATTGTAGTACTTAAAAGGCGGGCGATTTTCTTCTCTTCGCTTTAAACTTCTATCGAATTTTAGAGGCTCGTTCAGGAAAATCGCCCAACTTTTTACATACAAAACTAGTCAACTTATGAATCACGATACTGACAAAATAGTGCAAAATGTGTATTAATATTTTACATGGATAAGTGAAACATCGTCAATAGTTACTTTGAAAATTTTACTAGCAGTATTGCCTAATTATTAATTTACATACACCATATTTTATTAAACCATTATACTCGTTAACTTACCAGCTTTTATTTCATACAAACCTGTTCCTTCTTGGGCAAGGTCTTTATCATGAGTGACCATAATAATCGTTGTTCCTCGATCATTTATTTTATGAAACAGGTGTATTAAATCCCTCGCAGTATCTTCGTCGAGGGCTGATGTTGGCTCATCAGCAAACAAAAGTGGTGGATCTTTTAATAGGGCCCTTGCAACGGCCACACGGCGTTGTTCACCTCCACTTAATTGATATGGTAAGTGGCTCGCATGTTCCTCTGTTAACCCTACTTGAATTAGTATATTTTTAGCTTTTTTTTCTAGTAACGATCTTTTTTCTCCTCTTAACAACAGTGGGAGCATTATATTATCAATAACAGGGAGAGCCGGTAATAAACTCGCAAATTGAAAAATAAACCCGCATAAATTGTATCTTAAATTTGTTCGTTCACCATCATTTAAATGCGATGTTTTTTTACCGTCAATAACAATCTCGCCTGACGTTTGTTTATCTAATAGACTCGCCAATGCTAAAAAAGTTGATTTACCACTTCCAGAAGGTCCAATAATCGAAATAAATTCTCCTTCATTAACGTTAAAATTTACATTTTTTAAAGCTTTAATCGATCGTTTACGATTTAACCAATATTCCTTATTCACACCTTCAAAAGTAATCATTAACTTTCACCTTCCCTAACAACTTCATAAGGCTCTCTTGAAAAAAATGATTGAAGTGGAAACAACGCTGCTATGATCGTACAAATCGTAATTGTACTTACTGTAAAAAAACTAATAAAAAGTGTTGTTTTTAAGTCTGGAAATACGAGCGGTAGCTGAAAGATCATATATAACAGCGTTTGTCGGTCATAAAGCACGCTTAAAGAAACTAAAACGCCAATGCTACTTCCGATAAAAGAAACGATCGCTGCTTCACATAAAAGAAGTTGGTATACGTGTCGTTTCAATACGCCTAGAGCAAACAGCATCCCGATTTCTTTTTGCCGTTCTCTAATTAATGCAGAAAATAATGTGATCACCTGAAGGAGTGTTAGTAGCAAACTAACGACAATCATCACATAACTTAATAGTTTTAAGGGGAGCATTTGTTTTTCAATTTTACTTCTCAATCCACTGCCTAAGACGACGTCTACTCCACTTATATCTCTTTCAATTTGTTGTTTTACGAACAATTCATTATGTGGTGTCGTATTTATAAATATTGCTGACAAATCGGTTGAAGATATATGAGCAAGTGCATCAACATTATGAATTAATTGTCTCGCTTTATCTAAACGCATAAAAATCGTTTCATCTGCTGAAGTACCTGTTGGAAATAATATATTTTTTACATGAAAAGGTTCAAAAAATAGTTTCACTTTTTCTTTGATGATCTCATCATCATAATGATACAAAAAACGATCTCCACCAGCATTCACCCCGATCACAACTTCATCTGCCTCTAGTTGTTGTATACCTGGCATGAACGATTTTAAAGTAAAGTCATTTGCAGGATCAAAAGCGATCACAGGAAAATCTCCATCTGTCCCACAACATGATGTTGAAATTGTATGCAAAAACAGCTGAGGAGAGATTTCCTTAATATCTTCAATGTTATTCAATTTTCCCATGACTTCTTTTTCATCAAGGTAAACTTTACTGACAGAACTACTTAAAACATTTTCGCCAGCATACATTCCCATTCCACTTGGAACGACGATCACATCTGCACCTAATCGACCGTCAATAGCTGTCATACTCGTATTTAATGAATGAATAAAAAAATAGCTCGTGAATAGTAACAGTGCAGCTACTGATGTACTAACGGCTAGTAAAAACGCTCTTTTTCGTTTCTCTTTAATGATTTTCCAAGCAAGTTGAACCGCTATTTTCAAGTTTTGCACCTCTTTATTTAGTCATTTTCTTTACTCAAAACTACACGAACGAGAAACCAAATGAGCCATAAACAAACGACTCCCCATAAAATTTCGTACACTAAAAAGGTTGAATTAATCATGATAATACCACTTCCTTGTTTTTCCTTATGTTACTCGAATATGGAAATCTTATTCACCTAAACACGGATGCACTCATAAAATGATTATAGGAAATTAGAGAAAGGAGGAGGACTTTTTGTTTAAAAAAGGTAAATATCGACTTCCTCTTTGGGTACGGAGAGTTCGGGATGCAGGTTACCAATTCCTCATACCATTAACCATTTTTCAATTATTACGTACAATTATGTTCCCTTCAGCAGTTGATGTGATTTTATTAGCGATACTTGTCTTTATGTACTTATCATATGTTGCTGGCTTATTATAGTCGATCTGTTAGGAAACGATAACCAAAGAAAAAAACTAAGAGGCTATCCAAAAATAAAGTGTCAGACGAATAGATACGAATATAGACAAAGTTTGGACGTCTATATACCAGGTTTGCTACCTATTCTAATCTGACACGTTAGGACAGCCTCTTAGGCTTTTATTACCGTATTAAATATGTTTTACTTAACTTGTCATATAATTTACTCCGGTCTTTACATTCGTCGCAATGCCACCGAGCCAACTTCTTTCGATGACTCTATCTAGTAAAATAATTGGGTTATTTAGATTCATCAGATGGTTTTCTTAGTAACGTATTATGAATAAAATGGTCGACTCTCGACATTGTGATAATTCGTTTTTCGAGCACTTGAACAAACTGTAATTCTGTAATACTCCCATCTCTTTTTCGATAATGGTCGATACAATGAAAAATAATTTCTGGATAAATTAAATAACTTGCTAAAAGTTTTTTCTCTTCATCCTCAAGAAGGAGAGAATCTTCATATGTTGCTAGCCAATCAGAACCTTGATCTTCACTCCAAAGGTTATATTGAAATGACCTTCGAAACGAAATCGCTAAATCTCTTGCAGGTGTATCTAACACCGCTTTTTCAAAGTTTAATAAATAACCATATCCATTAGGATGATAAAAAATATGATTACGGTCTAACTTGCCGTGGCAAAGACACGCCCGATAGCTTTCTTTTTCAAGACATTGGTCTCGCCATTCTTTTAAGTAGTTCACTGCCACGTTTGCCATCATATCCATTCGACTAAAATGAGTTAAGTACGTAAGTTCAAATGGTGAAATATAAGCTTTTCTTTCTGCTTCTTCAGCAAAATACTCCATTTCTAGTCGCCGTTTTTCCCAACGCTTTATTAAGTCTTGATAGGAATTTTCAATTGTTTCTTTTGAAAATTCTTGTGGTTTCACAGTTAACCCGTGCAATTTTCCTAACTGCTTAAATAAAGTTAATTCTTTCTTATCCTCACGAAGTTCAGCTTCTTCTGAAAACCACGGCTGTAAATAATATGTTTTATTTTGATGAGAAATCGTCAAGTCTCCGTATTTCGTAGGAATAATCGGGATAATTTTGTTGTAATTTAATTTTTCGAGCCTTCTCATAACGTGAGAAAACCAATTCGCCTGTTCATTAGTCATCGTTGACTCTTTTAGAGCAAATGTCCCTTTTCGTGATACAACCTTTTTTACCTTTCCAAACTGTTCAATTTTTTCAGGATATAAATCGTATTGAAACAGTATATACCCAAGAGAAGAGTTTTGGGGGGCTTTATTATAAATCATTTTGCCACCGCCTTTTTGTGGTCTTCTTCCAGCCAATTACTTAATAACAACACTAAACTTCTTGATATTTCCCACCTTTTAAAAAACTTATCCATTACGATATCCATATCATTTTTCTTGTTGCTTGAAAAAAGTTCATTTATTACGTCTTCATATTCATACGGTAATAAACATTCGGATAAAAATAGTTTTCCATGATCACCTTTTAACGCAAAGTAGCAATTAATTTCATTTAATAATTTTACCGTTGAATCTTCTCCGTTAAGTTCATACCATTCCTCTAAAAAAACGCGAAAAGGTTGATAACTTCTTACTGGTTCATCAGCACCACACACCCAAAATAAATGGAAAAAAACTTGTTTAGCATTGGCTAGTTTTGAAAGTGACGTTAGGATAGGTAGCTTTATAGGATGCATACGGTCTCGTAAGTGATGAGCTTTTCTTACGCGTGATTTCGCTTCGAAATAACTACGTTCTAGTACAAGCTTTGCCATAGGATCAATTTCGTCCTTAATTCCCCCGTGAACTGCTTTTAATGATAAGCTCTCTGTTTTTTTAAAGCGATGACAGTCGTCACTTTGTTTCAAACCTACTGCTAAAATTGTTCCAATTAACCTTCCCCAGTCTTTTTCAGTACGATTGAATGGAAAAGGTTCTTCGATTTCATCATGAAGAGAGACCCACCCTTTTTCACAATAGAAAAAAGGGTTACCATCTTCAGTCCTAATCATTCGATCTAAAAGAACCCCTGATTGTTGACTAATTTCGTCACGCCACTTTACATGCCATAACAACAATTGTTTATCCTTCCAAAAACGAACTCTTTTAGTCCCGTATTCACTGTGAAAGGTTTCATCTTGTTTGATCCATTTAAGTTCCGATAAGCCGTACTCCACCCTTATTTGACGTAATATATCCATATAATTGCACCCTATCCTACTGACATTATTGTGTTACTGGGATATATAAAATTTGACCTTCTTCAACATTAGAATCATTGAGACGGTTGACACGAATTAGTGTACTTGGGTTTATTTCATAGCGTTCTGCGATTGTATTCAACGTCTCATCTTCTTGAATGATACACATCTTTAATTTTTTAAATTCTTCGCCTTCACCTTTCGTCAGCATCTTTGTTAAATATAACGCATTTTCTTCCCTCGGCGGCTTTGTTTCATCTACTTGTTCTGCTACTTCATTTTCACTATGATCTTCATGAGCGTTGTCTGCATTTGATACCTCTTGTTCCGAACGTTTCTTTTCTTCAACAACACCGCTAAACTTTTGACGCACATTTTCTCCTACTAAACTTTTCAACGTACTATATGATTGCTCTTCTTTCGCTTGTGGCTCTTCTTCTTGATTATCCCCTTCCGTTTGTTTAGCTTCTTGTTTTGGTCGGTCTTTTATAATTCCAAAAGAAACAGACGGTGCTGGAGTTTCTTCATGTTCTATTTCTGCCACTTCTTCAACTTCGTCTTCTACCTCATCCGCTACCTGTTCAACCTCTTGGTCATCTTGCTCTTCATTGTCATCTCTATTCTCATATTCATCTTCATTTTGTTGTAATGAAGGTTCTTCCACAGCTTCTTCAATACTATCGTTTTCAAGTTGGTCGTAATTACGATTAATTTCATCTGAAGTCTGGTCTACTGTTTCATTTTCTACGTTTTCCTCTTCATTGTAAGACTCATAATGGAAGGTACGCTCCTCGTCACTAGAAGCATCGTCTACTACATTTTCAATATTTCCATCACTAGCGTCTCCAACTTCTTCATATGCTTCCTCTACATGATCTACTTCTTCATTTACTTCGCTTTCATCAGCAACTTCTTCGTTAAAACGTTCGTCAACAAAGTTGTTCTCTTCTACCACTTTTTGTGGAGCTTGATACCCCGTAGACATACCAGTGATTGCCACATCAGCAGTCAATTGAATGCACCCTCGATCCGGTAAATCATAGTCAAATGACTCAACTAGTACATATATGTCATCAAGGCTATTAATTCGTTCTTGCGGAATTGTCACATCAATAGGAAAGTTATGTCTGATTTCACCTGTTCCGTCCTCGTTTAACGTTACTTCCTCAATCGAACGGAACTCTACTTGATTGGAAAGAGACAAACTCTCTTCATCGTTTACTTCGCTTTTTCCATTAGAACGGTATTCACCGGTTAGCTTTAATCCCCCACGAATTAATACATACTCCCCGTTCTCTTCTACTGTAATTTCTGGATCTAATGACAAAGATACAATTTCGTCTACTTCCTGCCCTTTATTAAGCCAGACTGATTCTTCAATGGAAAATGATAGCTTTGATGAATGATCTTGTGTCAACTGCCTCTCCTCCTCTATTAAAATTATAATACCCGAAATAACATAAGGGACACGTCCCGTTAAACGGACTTATACCAATACGTTACAGATGTATGACAAGACTTCGAGAAATATGATTATTTTGAAGGAAAATTACCTTTTAAATATAAACATTCACAATTGTCCAACAAACCAACAAAAAAAGCCTAACACTTTATAAAAGTGCTAGACCTTTTAAATTACTTAGCTAATTTTGAAAATGACTTTTCAGCTGCAGCTATTGTTTTTTCAATATCTTCATCTGTATGTTTGGTAGAAAGGAACATTCCTTCAAATTGCGAAGGTGGCAAGGAAACACCTTCTTCTAACATATAGCGGAAATAAGTCGCAAAACGCTCTAAATCTGACGTTTTTGCTTTTTCGTAATTAATTACTTCTTCATCTGTAAAGAAGAACCCAACCATCGAACCAGCCTGACTAATGCTGTGCGCAATTCCATGTTTACTTGCAGCTTCAGACAAGCCATCAGCTAATTTTTTACCAAGTCTCTCAAATTCAGCATAGTGCTCTGGTGTCAACTGTGATAATGTTTCATATCCTGCTGTCATAGCTAATGGGTTACCAGATAACGTTCCAGCCTGATAAATTGGCCCGCTCGGTGCAATCATTTCCATAATTTCACGTCTACCACCATATGCTCCAACTGGAAGACCTCCACCGATTACTTTACCTAAACAAGTTAAATCAGGTGTAACTCCTAATGTTCCTTGTGCACAGTGGTAACCAACACGAAAACCTGTCATTACTTCGTCAAAAATAAGTAATGTACCGTTTTGCTCTGTCATTTCTCGAACTGATTCTAAAAATCCTGGTTGTGGGCGAACAACCCCCATGTTACCAGCAACAGGTTCTAAGATTACTGCTGCAATATCATCACCAAATTGGTCAAATGCATAGCGAAGACTTTCTAAGTCGTTATATGGAACTGTTAATGTATTCGTTGCAACAGATTCCGGTACACCAGGGCTATCAGGTAAGCCTAACGTTGCGACACCTGAGCCTGCTTTAATAAGAAGAGAATCACCATGACCATGATAACAACCTTCAAATTTCAAGATTTTATTACGCCCTGTAAAGCCACGTGCTAAACGTAGCGCACTCATTGTTGCTTCTGTCCCTGAATTTACCATACGAACTACTTCAATTGACGGAACACGTTCAATCACAAGCTCAGCCATTTTTGTTTCGAGTTCACTAGGTGCACCAAAGCTCGTACCTAAGTCCGCAGCTTTCTTCAATGCTTCAGTAACCTGTTCATCCGCATGACCTAAAACGAGCGGTCCCCATGAAAGTACGTAATCAATGTATTCATTCCCATCAATATCATAAATTTTACAACCTTGTCCACGCTCCATAAATACAGGATCCATATTTACTGATTTAAAGGCACGAACTGGACTATTTACTCCACCCGGCATCACAGGTTGAGCTTTTTTAAATGCAGCTTTCGATTTATCAAATGATCTCATATTAATCAATCCCCCTCTTAATTGTTGAGTTTTGAGTTCTTGGAGTGTTAGCTTCGAAGCTATTACGAAACAAACTCAACACTCAACACTCTCTACTCAAAACTTCTTGTTATTCACTTAACCATTTTGCAACGTCTTTGGCGAAGTATGTGATTATTAGATCGGCACCGGCGCGTTTCATGCTTGTTAGTTTTTCCATGACGACGGCACGCTCGTCAATCCATCCATTTAAGCTTGCACCTTTTATCATTGAATATTCACCACTTACGTTATAAGCAACGACTGGGTAAGAGAAGTTATCTTTCACTTCACGAATGACATCTAAATATGATAATGCAGGCTTAACGATTAAAAAGTCAGCCCCTTCTAACACATCACTTTCGGCTTCACGAAGTGATTCTAGTCGATTAGCTGGATCCATTTGATACGTTTTACGGTCACCAAATGAAGGTGCACTATGAGCTGCGTCACGGAATGGTCCGTAAAATGCTGATGCATATTTAACCGCATAAGACATGATCGGAATATCTGTATAGCCAGCTTCATCTAGTCCTTGACGAATTGCTGCTACAAATCCATCCATCATGTTTGAAGGAGCAATAATATCAGCCCCAGCCTTTGCTTGTGAGACCGCAGTTTTCGCTAATAACTCTAAAGTAGGATCATTTAAGATGATTCCATCTTCGATCACACCACAATGCCCATGGTCAGTGAATTGACACAAGCATGTATCGGCAATAACAACTAATTCATTATTGACCGCTTTAATTTTTTTGATCGCTTGTTGAACAATTCCGTTTTCACAATAAGCACTTGTCCCAACATCATCTTTATCCTTAGGTACACCAAAAACGATGACAGAGACAATTCCTAAATCTGTAACCGTTTTAATTTCTTCTTCTAATAAGTCTAAAGAGATTTGAAAAACTCCTGGCATTGAAGGAACTTCACTTTTAATATTTTCGCCTTCTTTTACGAAAATAGGATAAATAAGATCTTCTTTGTGTAATACCGTTTCTCTTACCATTGAGCGTAATTTAGCAGTATTACGTAAACGACGGTGTCTTTTAAATTCCAACATTCATTTATTCCTCCTTTAGCTTGTCCGCGATACTCCGAAGCATATCGTCAATCGTATAATTTTTCGGCTCGGTATGTACGGGTAACTCGTGTTTTAACATAGTTTCTGTAGTAATTGGACCAATTGAGGCAAACATAATTTTTCCTATATAGTTTCTCCAATCAGTTCCTTCTAGTAATTGAACAAAATTATCTACCGTTGATGAACTCGTAAAAGTAACTATATCAATTTTTTCATATTTAATGAAATTATATAACTGCTCTTTTGAGTTTTTTTCTACGACTGTTTCATACACATCTAGATCGGTGACATCAATATTTTGGTTGCGCAATCCTTCCGGGATCACATTTCTAGCTAAATTACCTCTTGGAATTAAAACTTTCTCACCCTTTTTAACAACTTTAAGTAAGCTTTCTAGTAAGCTTTCGGCAACATAGTATTCAGGAATGAGATCAGCTTTTATTTCATAGCTAATTAATACTTCTTCGGTCTTTTTCCCAACAACTGCTATTTTACATGAAGAAGGTAATACGATGCTACCATTTAAGTTAGTTAATTCTTGAAAAAAAAAGTCTATACCGTTTTTACTCGTAAAGACTAACCAATCATATGTATGTAATGATGAAAGAAAGTAGTTAATCGCTGTTTTATCGGATATTTCTTTACAAGTGATTAACGGCATTTCTATAGGAATACCACCGAGTTCCTTTATTTTTAATGAGAGAGCAGAGGCTTGTGCCTTTGCCCTCGTCACTAATATTCGTTTTCCGTGAAGAACCATTATTTTTCTAAGTCTTCTTTCACAGCATCTAAAATTTCCTTAGCACCCTTTTCAAGTAACTTTACAGCTAACTCTTCACCTAAGCTTTGTGCATCTTCTCCTACCAATGTTTCATGTAAAATCGTTTTACCATCTGGTGAGCCAACAAGACCAACTAAAACGATTTCTCCATTTTCTTTTAACTCAGCGTAACCTGCAATTGGCACTTGACAACCACCTTCAATTTTGTGTAAGAAGGCGCGCTCTGCTGTTACACAACGCTTTGTAACTTCGTCCGTAAGTTTTGAAAGGAGCTCATTTAGTTCAGCGTCATCAGAACGACATTCAATCCCTAATGCCCCTTGCCCTACTGCAGGAACACATAAATCTGATGCTAAATATTCAGTAACAACTTCAGAACTCCAGCCTACACGCTCTAGTCCTGCTGCAGCAAGAATAATCGCATCAAATTCGCCATCTCTACATTTTTGAAGTCTCGTATCGATATTCCCACGGATCCATTTAACTTCTAAATCTGGGCGTTTGGCTAAAACTTGAGCTGAACGTCTTAAACTACTCGTACCAATAACCGAACCTGCTTCTAATTCCATTAATCCTTTACCGTTATTAGAAATAAAGGCGTCACGAGGATCTACACGTTTTGGTACACAACCAATCGTTAATCCGTCTTGAAGTACAGCAGGCATATCTTTCATACTATGAACCGCCATATCTATTTCTTTATTTAACATTGCTTGCTCGATTTCTTTTACGAATAAACCTTTTCCGCCAACTTTCGATAGCGTTACGTTTAAAATTTGATCACCTTTAGTAACAATTTTCTTCACTTCAAATTCAAATGGGCCACCAAATTTCTTTAACTGTTCAATCACCCAATTTGTTTGAGTTAGTGCTAAATTACTTTTTCTAGAACCTACGATAATTTTTCTCATTGTAAACCCCCGTGTTTTTGTAATTTACAATTTAAAATGTAAAATTTAAAATTATTGAGGGCATTGCTTCGTAGCATTACTAACAATAATCCTAAATTGTGAATTCTACATTTTAAATTAATCTACTTCCAAAAATGAATGTTAAATTTTAAATCATTGAGAGCAACACTTCGTAGCATTACAAACAATAATTCTAAATTATAAATTTTACATTTTAAATTAATCTAGTTCCATAAATGAAATGTTGAAAGTGCATTTGGTAAAAAATAATTGATTAGAATTAGTAGAAACCCGGCAATATTCAATAATACTAACGAATAACCACGTATCTCTTTAACAACTCTTTTATATAAATAAAATCCATATACTACTAAAACGATTATGGACAGAACAATTTTAATATCAAACCAAGGTACATACCCTAATGACAACGCTGCCCAAATAAATCCTAGAATAAGCCCCATTAACAAGAGTGGAAAGCCAAGCATAGTGAACATAAAAGCTAGATGCTCAGACTTGGATAAGTCGCCAAACCGAAATAGTCGTTTCCCAAATTTCTTTTTCTTTAACATTTGGTGCTGGTAATAATACATAATCGAAAATATAAAGGCGAATGTAAATGCTCCATAGGATAATAATATGAGAGTCACATGAATAAATAAAAGTTCAAAAATTAGTAACTCTTGCAATGCTGGAGGAATGTCTCCTGATGGCGTAAAGATACTAAAAGTCATAATTGCAAAGCCGAAAATATTCGTAAAAAATACAAAGAGATCTACTTTAAAAAACCAATTGATGACTAAAGATACACTTACAATAATCCAAGCGAAGAAGAACAACCCTTCAAAAGAAGTCACTACAGGAAAACGATTAAATTCGAACATTCTAAGTATAAAAAAAACAGATTGAAGAACCCAAACAATAGAAAGCAACCAGAAGGAGATACGATTAACCTTCTGGTTGTTGTGTAAGAAATCAATAAAATAACCTAACACACTTAAACAATAAAAAATTATTGTTGTTATATATACTACATTTAACATCGTCAAAACTCCTCTCTTAGGAGCGAACTACAGCATCTTTAGCTAAAGTAACTGCTTTACTTGCTTTTTCTTTCACCTTTTCTTTCCCTTTAATTTGGCTACAGGCCTCTTTTTCATCTACAGCTTCATTTTCAAGGGCAAATATTCTTGTAAACAATTCTAGTGTTTCTTCAGAATTAGGCTCTGCTGCAATTTCTTTAGCAGCAATTATTGGATCACGTAAAAGTTGATTTACGATACTTTTCATATGCTTACTTAAAACTTTCTTTTCACGATCTGAAAGATTAGGTAGTTTTCGTTCAAGACTAGCCATTGTTTCTTCCTGAACAGTAAGTGCTTTTGAACGTAATGAAGAAATGATTGGAACCACTCCTAACGTATTTAACCAACTTTTGAATTCAGCCATTTCATGGTCAATCATGATTTCAATCTTTTCTGCTTCACGCTTACGCTCATCAAGGTTAGCAGCTACAATTCCTTCTAAATCATCGATATCATATAAATATACACTTTCTAAATCAGTTAAGGCTGGGTCAATATCACGTGGTACGGCGATATCAACCATAAATAGCGGACGCCCTTTACGTTTTTTAATAATTGAAGCAACCATACCTTTTGTGACAACGTAGTCTTTGGCACCAGTAGAACTTATTAAAATGTCTGCATCAACTAAAGCCTCTGTCAATTCATTTAACGGTCTAGCATTTCCTAAAAACTTATCTGCAAGCTCAATCGCTTTTGACATCGTTCGATTAATCACTGTTACCTTTCCGACACCGTTGGCATGAAGGTGTTTACCGGTAAGCTCACTCATTTTACCTGCACCAAAAATAAGGACGTGCTTATTTCTGAAATCCCCAAAAATTTTCTTACCAAGTTCAACGGCAGCATAACTAACAGACACCGCATTTTCCCCGATGGATGTTTCAGAGTGCGCGCGTTTTGCAAGTGTAACAGCTTGCTTAAACAATTGATTAAAAACCGTCCCAGTCGTCTTTTGTTCTTGTGCAAATAAGAAACTATCTTTAATTTGACCTAAAATTTGTGTTTCACCGACGACCATTGAATTTAAACCACAAGTAACTCTTAATAAATGTTCAATCGCACGATCATTTTCATATATATCTAAACACTCAGCAAAATCATCAATAGGAAGGTCAAACCATTCCGACAAAAACATTTTCATATAGTATTTACCAGTGTGTAACTGATCAACGACAGCATATATTTCTGTACGGTTACAAGTAGAAACAATTACACCTTCTAAGATGCTTTTCGTATTTATGAGCTGCTGTATCGCACAAGTTAATTCTTCCCCTTGGAAAGTGAACTTTTCACGAATTTCAACAGGCGTTGATTTATAATTTAAACTAGTAACTAGGATGTGCACGCTTTAATTCACCCCCAAAAATGGTTTGAAGATCCGCCTATGCGCAAATTCATTATCTTAAAAATTATTATAACATGGCAACAGCCTGTCCCAAAAAAATATTGTGAACATAGAGTGAAAAGACTGTGAAAAATCGATATAAATAAATTAAATTTCATTTAAATTGCGAAGAGAGTTATATAGTAGCATCTCGTACTAATGTTACTTTCATTCATCTATTTTAACATGAATTCGACACAATTTATAATAAAAGATTTGTTCTCCAGTCCAATGAATTAATAAAAAAACTTAGTAAAACTGTTGTCAAATCACTTCGATTATGGTTTGATTTTAGGAAAAGAAAACATTTATTTCGAGGTGATGAGCATGAAACGACAAGGAATTTTTCCTGGTGTTTTATTAATAGGTGTCGGGTTAATCTTTCTTTTGCAAAACTATAACATTCCTTATATAAATAATATATTTACTTGGCCTTCCATTTTACTAATTATCGGTTTAGCATTTTTGTTCCAAGCCTACATAGGAAAAGATTATCATTCTATTTTCACTGGAGTATTATTAGTAGGATTAGGCATTCATTTTCACGGTCTTCAACTTTTCGCCTCTTGGCCAACTCATTGGGCGATGTTCACTATGATTATCGGATTCGCATTTCTTTTTCGCTACAGTAAGACGAAAAAAGATGGGCTTATTCCCGGGATCATATTATTGCTTATATCTTTAATCGCTTTTTTCTACAATGGGTTTATAGACCTATTCGGCTCATTTTATTCGTACGTTGATAGCTTTTGGCCGATCGCACTCATCATTGCTGGTATATATTTACTGTTTTTTAAAAAATAATTTAGCAGCTTTGTACTAGTTAACACGAATCAATCAATTTATCGGGGTAAGAATCAAGCAAAGATTCTTACTCCATTTTTTTAACACTCTTTGTAATGAGATGTAATACCAATGACAACACATATATTAAATTGGGTATTGTGAAAAATTCACAAGTGCAACTCAAAACTCAAAACAAAATTCACACCCCTTCTACATCTTTCATCATTTCCTTCACATTAATTCGTATTAAAAAGATATAATCTTCTAAAATTCACTTATCTTCACTTAAATTATGTAGGTTTTTCATAGATAAAGTCGGAAAGTTTTTCCAATTTCTTATAGGGATTTTCTTTTTTACTAGAGAATTTAACACTTATAGAGAGGCTAAGTTCGCGCTTCGGTGATCTACAATCACGTTGG
Organism: Anaerobacillus arseniciselenatis; assembly: GCF_001865995.1. Lineage (GTDB taxonomy): Bacteria > Bacillota > Bacilli > Bacillales > Anaerobacillaceae > Anaerobacillus > Anaerobacillus arseniciselenatis. Next base: position 272,536 of record NZ_MLQQ01000040.1, read on the forward strand.
TATGTCCTCAAAATAGTTACAATATCAATTTTTCTCTATTTCGTCTTATTTCTTATCTTATTAAAAGGAGTCCTGTTATGAAACAAATGATATTACCTATTATCTTAAGTTTATTTATTTTTGCATGTAATTCCGAAACTATGGATGGCATTTTATTAGACAATCTCGCTAGAGAACAACTAGTTGTTTCTTCAGTTACATCTAAAGCTATAGCTAGTGCAGATTATAAAGTTAAGAATGTAAGTCTAACTACTAATATTAACGAGGACGACAGATCACAGGAGGCAATACAACCTCATCAAAATACTTCTTTAGAAGTAATACTCAAAAACAATGCCAAAGAAATTAAAGACGGTATCTTTCAGTCTATAGTTTTGGAGACAACAGAAGATGGAGAACTAATTAGTACTAATTTTTATACGTGGATCAATGACAAAAGTGGAGTCAACATTATCGATGTTACTCATTATAATGATGATAAGATGGCGCACGGTAACAAGATCGGTCAATACTATTATGAACTGTGGAAGGAAAAAAATAGCTTTTTTTTAAGCTACAATGACCTTTTGTTAGAAAAAGACTTTTTACAAAAGGCTGAGAATGGATATATGTACAATTCAAATATTTCAATTGGTACAACTAAAGATGATTTAATAACAATACAAGGTCCACCAACCATTTCGGATTGGTATAACGGCGGAACTCATTATGTTTACAATGATATCAGCTTTATTTTAGACGATAGTAAAAAAGTAGTATCCATTAGTATGCCTGGAAATCGTATTAAAACAACATTAGAGGAAGTTCCGATCATCCTAGGTGCGCCGACATCCATCGATCATTTTGAAAAATACAATGCTGTTTTTTACTCATATGAATTTGAACAATATACACTTTCCTTTGAAGCAGTTAGTGAAAACGATAAAGTTGTGAACATTTGGTTGAATAAAAAATAAAGGGGAAAAAGGAATCAAAAAAGTGTCAGACACCGTTAGGCAGCAAATATAGACTGATAATAAATTTATACTTCTATATTTACTAAGTTCTGCATGGTGTCAGACACTTATGAGACAGCCGCTTTATTCGACAGTCCTTTTTAAATATGATTCAATCGTACTCCACGCTTTTTCTTTACCAAAAGCTGTTTCAGAAGAAAAAATAACGATAGGATCGTTAGGGTCTTTGTTTAATTTTTCCTTGATTGCTTTCTCATGCTTTTGTAATTTCCCTTTAGGAATTTTATCGGCTTTTGTTGCAATGATAATTACTGGTTTACCCATATGTTTTAACCACTCATACATCGTAATATCATCTTTTGTAGGGTCATGACGAATGTCTATAAGCAAGATGACCGCTTTTAATGTATCACGGGTTGTAATATAAGTTTCAATCATTCTTCCCCAAGCGTCTCGTTCGCTCTTAGGAACTTTCGCAAAGCCATAGCCTGGGACATCGACGAAATACATCATTTCATTAATAACATAAAAATTTAGCGTTTGTGTCTTTCCGGGCTTTGATGAGGTTCTTGCTAAATTCTTTCGATTAATCATCTTGTTAATAAAAGATGATTTACCTACATTAGAGCGTCCAGCTAAGGCAACCTCTGGGAAGCCAGTCTGTGGATACTGCTCAGGTTTTACAGCACTAATTACAATATCACTTTGTGTTACTTTCATTTCTTCTCTCCTACTAAAGCATGCTTTAATACTTCATCTAAATGTGACACCGGAACAAACGTTAAATCTTGACGAACACTTTCTGGAATGTCATCAATATCTTTTTCGTTGTCTTTCGGTAAAATAATGATCTTTAAGCCGGCACGATGAGCACTCATTGATTTTTCTTTCAGTCCACCGATTGGAAGTACTCGACCTCTTAACGTAATCTCGCCAGTCATTCCTACCTCTTTACGAACCGGGCGCCCTGTTAAAGCAGAAATAAGCGCTGTTGCCATTGTAATCCCTGCAGAAGGTCCATCTTTTGGAGTTGCTCCTTCTGGTACGTGAATATGAATATCATTCGTCTCATGGAAAGTAGGGTCAATATTAAGTTCCTCTGACCGTGAACGGATATAACTAAAAGCAGCTTGAGCCGACTCTTTCATGACATCGCCTAACTTACCTGTTAACGTTAACTTCCCTTTTCCTGGTGAAAGTGACACTTCAATCGCTAACGTATCCCCACCTGCGGATGTATAGGCTAACCCAGTTGCTGCTCCGACTTGATCTACTTCTTCTGCAATCCCGTATCTGAATTTCGGCTTTCCTAACATTTGTTCTACCGTATTATTCGTTACAATGACACGTTTTTTCTCACCAGATACAATAATCTTCGCTGCTTTACGGCAAAGAGTTGCCATCTGTCGTTCTAAGTTTCTGACACCTGCTTCACGTGTATAGTAGCGGATAACTTTAATCATTGCTTCCTCTTTTACTTGCATTTTCCCTTTATCTAGACCGTGATCCTTCATTTGCCTCGGTAATAAATAATCTGTCGCTATATGAAGTTTTTCTACCTCAGTATAGCCAGGAATATGAATAATTTCCATTCGATCTAATAATGGGCCTGGGATTGTGCCTACATTATTAGCGGTAGTTACAAACATAACTTTCGATAAATCGTATGGTTCTTCAATGAAATGATCACTAAAAGTATTATTTTGTTCTGGGTCTAGTACTTCTAACAGTGCTGATGATGGATCTCCACGAAAATCATTAGCCATTTTATCAATTTCGTCTAATAAAAATACAGGGTTAATCGAACCTGCTTTTTTCATTCCTTGAATGATACGCCCTGGCATAGCACCAACATAAGTACGGCGATGACCGCGAATTTCTGCTTCATCACGAACACCACCTAAGGAAATCCGAACGAATTTCCGCTCTAATGACCTTGCGATTGACCTTGCTAGTGAAGTTTTCCCGACACCTGGAGGTCCTGCTAAGCAAAGGATCGGTCCTTTTAATTCATTCGTTAACTGTTGAACCGCTAAATATTCTAATACTCGTTCTTTCACTTTTTCTAAACCGTAGTGGTCTTCATTTAAAATATTTTCAGTTCGTTTAATATCTAAGACATCGGTTGTTTCTGTGTTCCAAGGAAGGTTAATCAACCACTCTAAATAATTTCGAATGACAGAGCTTTCCGCGGAAGTTGCTGGCATTTTTTCATAGCGATCAAGTTCTTTATACGCTTTTTCTTCAATGGATTCGGGCATCTCGGCTTCTTCAATTCGTTCCTTAAATTGTAGAATCTCTCCTTCTTTTCCTTCTTTATCGCCTAATTCTTTCTGGATCGCTTTCATTTGTTCGCGTAAATAATATTCTTTTTGTGTGCGTTCCATAGACTTTTTCACACGTTGACCAATTTTTTTCTCTAATCCTAATACTTCTTTTTCATTGTTCAAAATTTCAATAAGTTTACTTAAACGGCCTTTTACTGAAATCGTTTCAAGAATTTCTTGTTTTTGAACAATTTTTAATGGTAGATGAGAAGCTACCACATCTGCTAAGCGCCCAGGTTCAACAATATCAGCAACTGAAGCTAACGTTTCTGCTGATATTTTTTTTGAAAGCTTAATATATTGATCAAATTGAACAAGGACGTTACGCATTAATGCTTGTTCTTCTGCATCATTTGCTTCTTCATCTTCAATGAGCGTCATCTCTACTTCGAAGTATTCTTCATTACTCAAAAAGTCTTCTACTTTTGCACGTTGCAAGCCTTCAACTAGAACTCGAATCGTTCCGTTAGGAAGTTTTAACATTTGTTTTACTTTTGCTAATGTTCCAATTGGATAAATTTCCTCTTCTGTCGGTTCATCAATCGCTATTTCCTTTTGCGTAGCTAGAAAAATTTTATGATCATTCACCATAACTTTCTCTAAAGCTTGAACCGATTTATTACGACCTACATCTAAATGAAGCACCATTGTAGGATAAACGAGTAATCCTCTAAGTGGTAAAAGCGGAATCACAATTTTATTTTTATCTGTCATATGTATACACCTCCGTACAACACCATCGTTTAAAAACGTTAATCTTGTACAATTTTATCTTATCGTACAAGCTTTGTCTAATTATTAGTAATTTACTTAAATATTGGAGAGAACGAAATAACCTACATTTATTAGAATAACCGAAATTAATTGGATTAAATCAAAACATTAAAGGACTGCCTCATAAAATGCAACCGCTATACTTCACCTTGTTTCATAATGTTATTTTGCATTTATTCAAGTACGCAAAGGTTGATATAAATGTGAGACAGTCCGATGATATTATACTGGAGTTGGTTCGTTTCCAATATGATTAATCGCACTAGCAGGGATCACTTCATCGTCACTAATACTTTGTTCTGATACAAACGATAGATCAAATACTTCTTGAAGTGTTTCAACTGCAATTACTTCAATTTCAGTTTGTTCATTAAAAATAAATTGGTAGTTCTCTTTCGGAACAATCACTCGTTTAGCACCAGCTTGTTTTGCAGCTTCTACTTTAGCGACAACGCCACCAATTGGCTTTACAGTGCCGTGAATACTTAATTCACCTGTCATTGCTAACGTATTGTCAACTTTAAATTGGTGAATGGCTGAGTAAATTGCAGTGGCCATCGAGATACCTGCTGACGGACCATCGATCGGTATTCCTCCTGGAAAGTTAACATGAATGTCGTAATCGTCAGTTGCAACGCCCATCTGCTTTAAGACCGTGGCGACATTTTCTATTGAACCTTTTGCCATACTTTTTCTTCGAATCGAACGAACTCTATCACCAGTGCTCTCTTCTTCTGCGATACCGGTAATATTAATTTTTCCTTGACCTTTATTCTCATAAGCAGTTACTTCAATTTCAATAATTGCTCCTGAGTTAGGACCATACACTGCAAGTCCATTAACTAAGCCAACTTGTGGTTTTTCATGAACTTTCTTTTCTGGCCTTGGAGATCTTTGACTAGAATGTATCACCCACTCTACATCTGCAACTTTTATCAACTCTCTATTTTCTCCCGTCGCAATTCCTGATGCGATTTGAACGATATTTACCGCTTCACGACCATTTGTTGCGTACCTCGATATAAGATCAAGTACCCCATCTTCATATTCAAAATGAATTTTAGCAACCGCCTTTTTCGCGACTGTAATGATTTCTTTAGGTGTTAGCGCGCGAAAATACACTTCTAAACAACGAGAGCGGATAGCCGGTGGTATTTCTTCTGGATTTCTTGTTGTTGCACCAATTAAACGAAAATCGGCAGGTAAGCCATTTTTAAAAATATCATGAATATGTGATGGTATTTGTGTATTTTCTTCACTATAATAGGCACTTTCTAAGTACACTTTGCGATCTTCAAGCACTTTTAACAACTTATTAAATTGAATAGGGTGAAGTTCACCGATTTCATCGATAAATAATACCCCACCGTGAGCCTTCGTAACTGCCCCATGTTTCGGCTGTGGAATTCCAGCTTGCCCCATAGCTCCAGCACCTTGGTATATCGGATCATGAACCGAGCCGATAAGTGGGTCAGCTATCCCTCGCTCATCGAACCTAGCTGTCGTTGCGTCTAGCTCTACAAAAACACTGGAAACCCTGAAAGGTGATGAAGCATTTTTCTTAGCCTCTTCAAGAACTAACCTTGCAGCTGCAGTTTTACCTACTCCAGGAGGACCATAAACAATAATATGTTGCGGGTTAGGTCCACATAAAGCAGCTCTCAATGAACGTATCCCATCTTCTTGTCCGACGATTTCATCGAAGTTTGCCGGTCTTACTTTTTCAGATAAAGGTTCACTAAGTTTGATCGATCTCATCCTTCTTAACTGCTCTAACTCTTTTCTTGATTCTTTATCTACAGAAACCCGTTGAGACCTTTGTCCTTTTAACAAATTCCAAAAGTAAAGGCCAATAATTATCCCAAAAAATAATTGAATTAACAATGCTATGCCTGTCCAATTCATGAAGTACCCTCCTACTTATTTTCAAGATGTATGCTTTAGTATCTCCGGTAATGAATGGAGTAATCTTCAAAAAATAAGAAGGGAATAATTGTTATTAGAAAAGCGGAAGCAACGAAAAAAGCATACCAATTCACTTGATATGCTAATTCGTATCTTATTTCTAAGTTCCTCTACAAAACCGAACTACTTACACTCATCGGACAGCCTTTTAAATTATATTATGCACTTTCCTTAGGTACTGGTTGCTTTATAACCTCACCGTCTTTTGTTTCAAGAACTGGTGATGCTTTATCCGTCACCACTTCAGGAGTAATTGTACATTTAGCAATATCTTCACGTGAAGGTAATTCAAACATTACATCGAGCATCATACCTTCAATAATTGAACGCAAGCCACGTGCTCCTGTTTTACGTTCGATTGCTTGCTTAGCAATCTCTACTAACGATTCATCAGTAAAGTTTAATTCAACTTCATCAAGCTCCAATAACTTTACATATTGCTTAACTAATGCATTTTTAGGTTTTGTTAAAATTTCAATTAACGCATCCTCATCAAGCGGTTGCAAGCTCGAAATAACCGGTAAACGGCCGATAAACTCAGGAATTAAACCGAAGCGAAGTAAATCTTCAGGCAATACTTTTGCTAAGTATTCTCCTGGTTTTAAATCTTCTTGTTTTCCTTCTGAGCCGAACCCAATTACTTTTTTTCCTAATCGACGTTTAATGATTTGTTCGATACCATCAAAGGCACCACCACAAATAAATAAAATGTTCGTCGTATCGATTTGGATAAATTCTTGATGTGGATGTTTTCTACCACCTTGTGGCGGAACACTTGCAGTCGTTCCTTCAAGAATTTTTAACAATGCTTGCTGGACGCCTTCACCTGATACATCACGAGTGATTGATGGGTTTTCAGATTTACGTGCTACTTTATCAATTTCATCGATGTATATAATACCTTTTTCGGCTTTTTCAACATCATAATCTGCTGCTTGAATTAATTTTAAAAGAATGTTTTCGACGTCCTCACCAACGTAACCAGCTTCGGTTAAACTAGTCGCATCAGCAATAGCAAATGGTACGTTCAAAATACGAGCCATCGTTTGTGCTAAAAGTGTTTTACCACTTCCTGTAGGACCAATCATACAAATATTACTTTTTGCAAGCTCAACTTCATCAGTTTTCTGTGCAGAATTTACTCGTTTATAGTGGTTATATACCGCTACTGATAATGTCTTTTTAGCTTGTTCTTGACCGATCACATAATCATCTAATATTTCTCGGATCTCTTTCGGTTTAGGAATATCTTGGAAATCTACTTCCTCTTCTGTTCCTAGTTCTTCTTCAACAATTTCCGTGCATAACTCGATACACTCATCACATATATATACGCCTGGGCCTGCCACAAGCTTTCTTACTTGATCTTGAGTTTTACCACAAAAGGAGCATTTCAGCTGACCTTTCTCGTCATTAAATTTAAACATAAAATTTTCACCCCTCTAAGATTGTTCTATATGTTTAGATCGTGCTTACCTGAGAAAAGCTTAACTTTTCTTTATTATGTATTGCATTTTAACACATCTAGAGTAATAAGCGTTAATAGAAGCACTTATCACTTTTGATATAGGTAAAAATAACCTTTTTACTCAAATCATTGATGAACTCCAAGCATCAAATCTCCAAGTATAAAATAAGTATATGTATTTAGTTCAATTTCCACCTCACTTTTTCCTTTTTTCTAACAAAGATTTTCATTCCGATTTTAGTACAAGTTAGTATAAAACAAGGCACGAATACATCGCGCCTTGTCATTATTAATTATTATGCTACAACTTTACTATTATCTACAAGAAAATCTACAGCTTTACGAACTTTTAGGTCGCCTTTCATCGCATCAGTGCCACCTTGCATCGCTAAGATTTGCTTAAGCTCATCTACAGAACGCTTATAAAGTTCAGCCATTTTCTCTAGTTCAGCGTCTACTTCTTCTTCTGTTACTTCAAGTCCCTCTGTTTGAGCGATCGCTTCAAGAGTTAAGTTAATTCGAACTCTTTTTTCAGCATCAGCCTTAAATTGTTCGCGCATGCCATTCTCGTCTGAACCAGAGAATTGGTAATACATATCTAGGCTCATTCCTTGCGCTTGAAGGCGTTGACCGAATTCTTCTAGCATGCGATCTACTTCAGTTGTGATCATTGCTTCTGGAATATCGATTGTAGCATTTTCAGCAGCTTTCTCTACTAAAGTGTCACGTTTATTATGATCTGCTTCAGTTTCTTTGTCTTGGATCATTTTATCTTTAAGTTCTTTTCTTAACTCATCTAACGTTTCAACTTCTTCATTTACGTCTTTAGCGAACTCATCGTCAAGCTCAGGAAGTTGCTTACGCTTAATGTCGTGAACCGTCACTTTAAATACAGCCGGTTTTCCAGCTAGCTCAGGAGCATGGTATTCTTCTGGGAAACTTACTTCAACGTCCTTAGTATCTGCTGACTTAAGTCCAATTAACTGCTCTTCGAAACCAGGAATGAATGAACCAGAACCAATTTCTAAAGAGTAGTTTTCAGCTTTCCCACCTTCAAATGGTGTTCCATCTACAAAGCCTTCAAAGTCGATTACTGCAGTGTCACCATTTTCAATAGCTCCATCTTCAACAACCACTAAATCTGCATGCTTTTCTTGAAGTTGTTTTAACTCTAATTCAACATCTTCGTCTGTAACAGTTGTTTCCATCTCTTCAATTTCTAAACCTTTATATTCACCAAGTTGTACTTCTGGCTTTACAGTAACAGTAGCTTTAACAATTAAAGTTTGTCCTTTTTCCATTTGTTCTACGTCGATTTCTGGACGATCAACTGGATCAATGTTTGTTTCTTCGATTGCACTAGCATAAGCATTTGGAAGTAAAATATCTAATGCATCTTGGTATAACGATTCAACACCGAAACGTTGCTCAAACATAGCACGAGGTATTTTCCCTTTACGGAATCCAGGTACATTCACTTTTCCTACTACTTTTTTGAAAGCTTGATCTAAAGCTTCGTTTACTTTTTCAGCGTCTACTTCAATTGTAAGTACGCCTTGGTTTCCTTCTAACTTTTCCCATTTTGCAGTCATTTATTCTTTCCCTCCAACATTTTCATTATTAAGTATTTTGTGTTATGTCCAATATAAGTATATGATATTCGAACTTTTACAACCATTTCATTATAACATACAGCTATATCATTTCAACTGTAAGAAATTAGCTGCTTCTTAATTTAAAATTTAAAATTTAAAATTAAAATTCTTAAATGCATAAATTCAAAATTTTAAATTGTGATTTGTAAATTAACATTAACTCTTAAAAGCTTCTTGTTCTATTTTAATGATTGTATCAGCGCAAGATAACATTTCGTCAAAATCTACATTATATTCACTGGCTATCTCGAGAACATCATCTTCAAGCCCGAAGAGTTGTACTGCTGTTTTATGTAGTGCTGCAGCCCATATAGACGGATTTAATGGTTCAGGTGAAATAGGGTAAAGGGCAAATAAATAATGCCACCAAACTTGACTCGCCGCTTCATATAAACTTGGATTTTGACTTTCAAGTTTATTTGCTACTAGCTCCAACGTATTCTTACCGAACTTTTCATGAAAAACATCTTCTAAATTTAAAATGTTAACCTTATATTTCTTACCAAACTTATGTACTTCCATTTGTTCCTCTACATTTTTTTCTTTCAATAACTGTAGAATAATACTTTTTAAAACTGGATCGTTTTCATCATTAAGTAAAAATTCTTTTATCGAGTCAACAAAAACGTGAGTAGGCATTTTCCCTAACATTTGAATGGCTAACCATTGCTTATCAGGAGAACCATAATTTAACATATGTAAAAGCTCATTTGGTGGTTTCTTTGCTTCATCGTCCATTTCAATTTTCGTTTCACCATCGACCATTTGTCGACTAAAATGTAATAAGTGGTAAAGTGACTCTGCTAAATTTGCCGGAAGTTTTTCTTCCTCCATGATCCCTTCAAGCATCACAACTACTTCGTTATATTGCCCAAGCTGTACTAACAATGAAATATGTACTTGTAAAATATCAAAGTAGTTTCCAATGTCTTCCTTAAGCATTTTTTCAGTAATTTCTTTGGCTTCTTCTAACCTACTTTGCTCAATAAGGCTTAGAGCTAACCCGAATCTTGCTTGTGGATGATCTGGCTCAATCTGTAGCGACTGGTCAAAATAAGAATGTGCATCTGAAAAGTTTTTTCCCTTTAACGCATCCATTCCCTTAGTTACAAGCTTTTCCACAACTCCAGGAAACAAAACTACTTTTTCCTTATTATTTTTTTGTTCCTCATTCATAATTAACGCTCCACTCTATATATCACTCACTTTTTCATATAAGTTTACCATTCCCAAAAATGAAATACAACGAAACCCCCTTGCTGTAATAAAAAACAAACATCGTTAAAAGTCAGTTCTTCCTTTCCAACTAACTATCCAACAAACCAACATACAAACTAAAAACAAAGAGGCAAACAAAAACGTCTGCCTCCTTCTTAATATTAAAGTGCTCTTTGTTTTTCGAAATTAGTAATAGCTTCTTCATATTTTAGTGTGACTGAAACTTCATCCCAACCGTTTAAGAGCATTTCTTTCCAATACGGATCTATCGTAAACTCGGCTGTGAATCCTTGATCATCGGATATGTTTTGTTGCTTAAGATCAACTGTTAATTCATACACTCCTTCGTCAGCCTTTTCAAGGAGTTCGTTAACTTTTTCCTCCGGTAACTGAATTGCTAAAATGCCATTTTTAACACAATTGTTATAAAAGATATCAGCAAAGTTCGGAGCAATAATGACTTGAAATCCATAGTCTTGCAAAGCCCACGGAGCATGTTCCCTAGATGAGCCACATCCGAAGTTTTGATTCGCTACTAAAATAGAAGCATTGTTATTATGTGGTTGATTAAGTTCGAATTTTTCATTGTCTGTTCCATCTGCATTAAAACGCCAGTCAAAAAATAAAAATTGTCCAAACCCTGTGCGCTCAATTCGTTTTAAAAATTGCTTTGGTATAATTTGGTCCGTATCTACATTTACACGGTTCATAGCTGCTACATTTCCTTTATGAACTACCATCCCAGCCATATTAGTAACTCCCTTCAATCATAAAGTTTCTATTTTACAGTTGCTTCATTAAATATACGTACATCAGTAAATTTACCTTTCACTGCCGCTGCTGCTGCCATCGCCGGGCTAACTAAGTGAGTACGTGCCCCTTTTCCTTGACGTCCCTCAAAATTCCGGTTAGATGTAGAAGCACAACGCTCACCTTCTGGAACAAAATCAGGATTCATACTTAAACACATACTGCATCCAGACTCACGCCATTCAAAGCCCGCTTCTAAAAACACTTGATCTAATCCTTCTGCTTCAGCTTGTAATTTTATTTTTTGCGAACCAGGAACAACCATTGCTCTAACACCAGGGGCAACTTTTCTTCCTTTGGCTACTTGGGCGGCAGCTCTTAAATCACTCATTCGAGAGTTTGTACACGAACCGATAAAAACGTGTTGAACCTCAACATCAGAAATAGAAGTACCAGGAGTGAGTCCCATATAGTCTAGTGCTTGCTCAATAGCTATTTTATCAGCTGCATTTTCACAATCATTCGGATTTGGGACAACCCCGTTAATGCCAATACCTTGTGAAGGATTCGTCCCCCACGTTACTTGAGGTTCGATTTCACTCGCTTCAATTTCAACTGTACGGTCATACGTAGCACCTTCATCTGTGGCTAAAGCGCTCCATTGTTCAACTGCTTTTTCAAATTCTTCTCCTTCTGGAGCATATTGTCTTCCTCTTAAGTATTCAAAAGTAGTTTCATCCGGGCTAATTAAACCTGCTTTCGCCCCTGCTTCAATGCTCATATTACATACGGTCATTCGTTCTTCCATTGTCATATTACGAATTGCTTCACCTGTAAATTCGATAATAGAGCCTGTTCCAAAATTAACACCAAACTTAGCAATGATGGCTAAAATTACGTCCTTTGCAGTAACTCCTAAAGGGAGATCACCCTTTACATGAACTTTGAGCGTTTTTGGCTTTGATTGCCATAATGTTTGTGTGCTTAGAACATGTTCAACTTCACTTGTGCCAATTCCAAATGCTAAAGCTCCAAAAGCTCCGTGAGTTGATGTATGGCTATCACCACACACGATCGTTTTTCCCGGTTGAGTTAACCCTAATTCTGGTCCAATGACGTGAACGATACCGCTATCAGGGCTATTTAAATCGGCAACCTTCACCCCAAATTGACGACAGTTATCAGACAATGTATCCATCTGCTTTTTAGCAATTTCATCTTTGATCACATAGCGATCTACCGTTGGAACATTGTGATCCATTGTTGCAAACGTTAATTCAGGACGGCGAACCTTTCTTCCTTTTAAGCGTAGTCCCTCAAAAGCTTGAGGGGAAGTAACTTCATGCACCATATGAAGATCAATATATAAAAGGGAAGGCTTACCAGGTTCACTTGCAACGGTATGTTTTTCCCAAATCTTTTCGATGATTGTTTTCTTTGTCATCTAATCCTCTCCCTAAATCAGTTTTGAGTTTTGAGTGTTGAGTTATTTAGCAAAAGCTTCGAAGCATGGCAAATACAATCTTTTGAACTTCAACTCAAAATTCTTAACTTTAATTCGTTACTACTAACTGTATTCGTTCGATCACTTTTTCAGTCATTTCTTCTGTTGTAAGGACTTGCTCTCCTTGTTGGGCAATGTCCCCTGTGCGGTAGCCCGCTTCTAAAACTTCTGTCACCGCTTGATCAACTGCATCTGCCTCCTCAATCATTTCGAAAGAATAGCGAAGTAGCATAGCTACTGACGAAATTGTTGCTAATGGATTGGCTTTATTTTGTCCGGCAATATCAGGGGCAGAACCGTGAATTGGTTCGTAAAGACCTGGACCATCTCCACTAACACTTGCAGATGGTAACATTCCTAATGAACCTGTAAGCATTGAAGCTTCATCACTTAAAATATCGCCAAACATATTTTCTGTGACCACAACATCAAACTGCTTAGGGTTTCGAATCAACTGCATAGCTGCATTATCAACAAGCATATGTTCTAGTTCAATATCAGGATACTCTTTTCCAATCGCTTCAGCGACTTCACGCCATAGTCTACTAGATTCGAGAACGTTCGCTTTGTCTACAGAAGTAACTTTCTTACGACGTAACCGAGCTAATTCAAAAGCTTGTCTTACGATTCTTTCAATTTCAGATTTTTTATAATATAGAGTGTCAACTACGGCCTCTCCGTCGGCTTCAGTTCGACGCTCGCTAGGCTCTCCAAAGTAAAGGCCTCCTGTCAATTCACGAACAATCATTAAATCCACATCTTCAACAACTTCTCTTTTTAAGGTTGAAGCATCAATGAGCGCTTTGTAAGCAGTAACAGGACGTAAATTCGCATATAAATTCAACGCTTTACGAATACCTAGTAAGCCTTTTTCTGGGCGCATATGCCCTGGTAACGTATCCCATTTCGGACCACCTACAGCCCCTAGCAAAACACCATCGCTCTTTTTTGAAAGATCCACCGTTTCTTGTGGAAGTGGAGTGCCATCTTCATCGATGGCTACTCCTCCTAATTTTGCATATTGGTATTTAAATTGATGATTAAAATTACTTGCAACGGTATCTAAAACTTTAATCGCTGATTGAATTACCTCAGGGCCAATTCCGTCCCCGGGAATTACTGTGATCGTTTTATTCATCATCATCGCTCCCTCTTTTACTACAAATGGACCTTTTCTGACACCTTTTCTTCTTTAGTTATTTTATTTAAAATTCGATTTACGGCATTAATATAAGCTTTAGCAGAAGCTTCTAGGACGTCATGAGCCGTTCCACGCCCACTTTTTTCAACATCTTGAAATCTAATTTTTACATATACTTCAGCAAGTGCATCCCTACCCCCACTTACTGATTGAATTCGATAATCTAAAAGCTTCACTGGAGAAGCAAGCATACGCTCTAACGTGTTATAAATCGCTTCTACACTTCCAGACCCTGTGGCAGCCTCTTGTAGTTGCTCTCCATCTGGTGTATTCATCGTAATCGTTGCCGTTGGGATATTATTTGTACCGTAATTCACTTGTAATTGTTCTACTTTATAATAAGCAACAGCACTAGCGACTCTTTCTTCCGTTAAAATTGCAAAAAGATCATCCTCTGTAATCTCTTTCTTTTTGTCGGCTAAATCTTTAAACGCTACAAAAAGTCGGTTTAATTCTTCATCACTAACATTATAGCCTAACTCTTGAATTTTATCTTTAAATGCATGGCGCCCAGAATGTTTCCCAAGAACCATTCGATTCGAAGAAACACCAACAAGCTCAGGCGTAATAATTTCGTACGTCGTTTTTTCTTTTAGAACGCCGTCTTGGTGAATACCAGATTCATGGGCAAATGCATTAGCACCAACGACCGCTTTATTATTTGGAATAACCATCCCTGTCAATTTACTAACAAGAGAACTCGTTCTTTTAATTTCGTTTAACTTCAGCTGTGTTTCAGCATTATAATGGTCACCACGAATTTTTAAGGCAACAGCAATTTCTTCTAAAGAAGCGTTTCCTGCTCTCTCACCAATCCCATTAATCGTACATTCGACTTGACCTGCTCCATGTTCAATCGCTGATAAAGAATTAGCAACCGCCATTCCTAAATCATCGTGACAATGAGTAGATAAAATCGCTCGGTCTATATTACGAACATTCTCCTTCAAATAAGAAAATACATGACCAATCTCATGCGGAGTAATATACCCAACTGTATCAGGAATGTTGATGACCGAAGCACCAGCATCAATGACTTGCTCAATAATTCTGACTAAAAAATTTAAGTCGGATCTACATGCATCTTCAGCAGACCATTGAATGTGTGGAAAATATTTAGCTGCATATTTGACGGATTGAACTGCAGTCTCGACCACTTGATCAGGAGTTTTCTTTAATTTATGTGTCATATGAATTGGTGATGTAGCAATAAAAACGTGTAACCTTGGATCGACACCGCCTTTTAGAGCTTCCCATGTCGTATCAATATCACTTTGCACGGAACGTGATAAACCTGTGACAGAACTACCTTTAATCGTATCAGAAATTGCTTTAACTGAGCGGAAATCCCCTTGGGAGGAAGCGGGAAAACCCGCTTCAATAATATCTACTTTTAAACGCTCTAATTGTCTAGCAATTTCAAGCTTCTCTTCAAAGTTTAAGTTAACTCCTGCTGACTGTTCGCCATCTCTTAATGTCGTATCAAAGACATTAATTTTTCGCACTTGTGACCACGCCCTTTGATTTTGGTTTTACGAATGGCATCATTTCGCGAAGCTCTTTTCCTACCACTTCAATTGGATGTTGCTTTTCTCTAGCATTAATAGCATTAAACTCAGGACGATTTGCTTGGTTTTCTAAGATCCAACCTTTAGCAAACTTCCCTGTCTGAATATCTGTTAAAATATCTTTCATCACTTTTTTTGTTTCGTCAGTTACTACACGTGGACCTGAAACGAAGTCCCCCCATTGTGCTGTATCAGAAATAGAATAGCGCATTCCTTCTAATCCACTTTCATACATTAAGTCAACGATTAGTTTTAACTCATGTAAACACTCGAAGTAAGCAACTTCAGGTTGATATCCTGCCTCTACTAATGTTTCAAAACCTGCTTTTACTAGTGCTGATGTTCCACCACAAAGGACCGCTTGCTCACCGAATAGATCTGTTTCTGTTTCTTCTTGGAATGTTGTCTCAAGTACGCCTGCACGGGCAGAGCCAATTTGTTTTGCATAAGCAAGAGCAGTTTCTTTAGCATTACCTGTCGCATCTTGATAAACTGCGATTAAACCAGGTACTCCAGCACCTTCAGTATATGTTCTACGTACTAAATGACCAGGACCTTTTGGTGCAACTAAGAATACATCGACATCAGCTGGCGGTACGATTTGACTAAAATGAACGTTAAATCCATGAGCAAAAACGAGCGCTTTTCCTGCTGTTAAACTTGGTTCAATTTCCTCTTTATAAATTTTCGGTTGGTACTCATCTGGTAAAAGAACCATAATTACATCTGCTTGCTCTGCCGCTTCACTTACTGATAAAACTGTGTGTCCGTCATTAACTGCTTTATCCCAAGAACCGCCTTGACGTAAACCAACTACAACTTCTACGCCACTTTCTTTTAAATTTAATGCGTGTGCATGACCTTGTGATCCATATCCAATAACCGCTACCTTTTTCCCTTGTAATACTGCCTCATTAACATCACCGTTATAATATACTTTTGCCATTTTAAAACATCTCCTTAATTAATTTAGAATTTAAAATTTAAAATTGGTAAATACTAGTCGAAATTCAATACCACTTACCTAACTAACGACATTCGACATTCCACATTCCAACTTTTCAGCTTTCCACCTTCCAACTACCTACCCAACCAACGCCCCTAACCAACAAACTACTAACCAACTAACCAACTAATTAATCAAAACTACTCTTTCTTCGGCATTTGTTACTTTATGACCTCGCTTTACTGCTGTAATACCTGTACGAGCTAACTCTTTAATTCCGTACGGGTGCAATAAGTCGATTAACGCTTCAACCTTTTGTTGGTCACCTGTTACTTGGACGGTGACACTTTCTTTTCCGACATCAATAATCGTTGCCCTAAAAGGATTAATCACTGCAGCAATTTCGGCGCGTTGTTGTGGACAACTAAATACTTTAATAAGTACTAGCTCTCTTGACATGATCGATTCGTCGGTAATGTCAGAAACTTTTAAAACATCAATTTGTTTGTTGAGCTGTTTAATCACTTGTTCAATACTTCTTTGATTATCTACAACTACAACAAATGTCATTCTAGAGATCGCTGGGTTTTCTGTATGGCCTACAGTAATACTTTCAATGTTATAATTTCTTCTTGCGAGCATCCCAGTTACTCTGTTCAATACACCGGAACTATTATTTACTGTTGCTGTAATAATGCGTTTCATTCTGGCTTCACCCCAATCATTTCATGTAACCCCTTGCCTGGAGCTACCATCGGATAAACATTTTCCTTGTCGGCAACTCTAAAATCGATTAATGCAGGACCATCATGAGCTAACATTTCTTCAATCGCACCATCTAAATGAGCTACATGGTCGACTCTAAATCCTTTAATATCGTAAGCTTCGGCAAGTTTCACAAAATCAGGTTGAACAGGAACTAATGAATTTGAATACCTTTCTTCAAAAAATAACTGTTGCCATTGGCGAACCATTCCTAGTGAACTATTGTTCACAATAACTAACTTAATTGGTAACTTCATTTCTTGAACTAAAGACAGCTCCTGTAAAGTCATTTGAAACCCTGCATCACCCATAAAAGCAATGACTGGAGTTTTCGGCTCTGCTAACTGTGCACCAATAGCCGCCGGAAACCCGAAGCCCATTGTCCCTAAGCCCCCTGATGTAACGAAACGATTCGGCTTTTTAAATTTGAAGAATTGCGCCGTCCACATTTGATGTTGCCCGACGTCTGTCGTAACGATGGCTTCACCATTTGTTTTTTCATAAATTCGTTCTATTAATTGTTGTGGTTTAATAACTTCAGGGTCTTCTTTATACCAAAGAGGATATTCTTGCTTCAAATGCTTTAACTCTTCATTCCATAACGAGTTTTGTCCTTTAACCCCATTTTGATTAATTAATTCTTTTAATGCTTCCATCGCATCAGCAACAATCGGAATTTGCGTTTCAACGTTTTTACCTATTTCTGCAGGGTCAATATCGATGTGAGCAATTTTTGCGTTAGGTGCAAACTTCTCTAAGTTTCCAGTCACTCGATCATCAAACCGACTTCCAATACTAATAAGTAAATCACTTTCATAAATCGCCATATTTGCTGGATAAGTTCCATGCATTCCAGCCATTCCTAAAAATAATTCGTGATCCCCAGGAAAAGCACCTAGCCCTAATAGAGTGCTAGCAATTGGAATTTGTTGTTGCTCAGCATACTCAAGTAATTGTTCAGAAGCCCCTGCATGTAATACCCCTGCTCCAGCCAAGATGATAGGCTTTTTAGCACTACTAACTGCTTCGACAAGCTTCCTTATTTGCAATTTATTTGGCATTATCGTCGGATGATACCCCGGTAAATTTACCTCTTGATTGTAGTCAAATAAACCAGTTTCAATCGAAACGTCTTTCGGTAGATCAATTAAGACGGGCCCAGGTCTTCCTGTAGTAGCAATATGAAATGCTTCTTTTATAATTCGTGGTAGTTCATTAACATCTCGTACTTGGTAATTATGTTTTGTAATAGGCATCGTTAACCCCATCACGTCCGATTCTTGAAAGGCATCAGTTCCAATGACTGAAGTTGCCACTTGCCCGCTAAAAACGACTAATGGTAATGAATCCATCATTGCATCGGCTATTCCTGTTATTACATTTGTGGCACCTGGACCACTCGTTACAACAACAACCCCTGGCTTTTTAGAAACCCTTGCGTAACCTTCAGCAGCATGGACAGCGCCTTGCTCATGACGAGCTAAAATATGGCGAATTCCATCTTGATGTATTTCATCGAACGTTGGTAAAATTGCCCCTCCAGGATACCCAAAAAGTACCTCTACCTCTTCTTGCTTTAAAGCTTCAATCAACATTTTTGAGCCTTTCATCATTTGTTTTTCACTAGATGCAACAGCTTGCTTCTTTCTCAACTTGGTGCTCATTTTTGTTCCCCCTTACAAGTTGGATTTTATAATACAGCTCATGGCCGTTAGTGACAGGTGAGAAATAAGACACTTTTCAATTTTCCTAAAAGCCAAATGATCCCCTTAACTTTAGTTCATTAACAGATAAACCCTTCATCGGATTAAAGCGTTTTAAGAAAAAGAAACCTTTTCACCCCTTAAAACAAGCATAAAAAATGCTTTTTAAAAAAGGGGTGAAAAGGTTTCTTTTCACGGTACCACCCTTGTTCATGGTCATTTTTACAAATCACCACCTCAGGAACGATTAAATCGCTCTTTTTGATAACGAGTGACGGTATCACTCGACCAATCCTACTAGAATTTCTTTCGGAATGGCACTCAGAGGGGAGTTCGAAATAAGGGGTAACACCACTTTTCAGCAACCAGTGACTCTCTGTAGATACCGGTCCTTAAGTCTACTTTTCCTCTTCAACGTTTTTAATATAAAGTTAACTATTCTTTTAAAATTTCATGACCCCACCTGTGTTTGCCGAAGTAACAAGCTTTGCATAACGTGCGAGATAACCTTTTTTCACTTTAGGCTCTGGGACAACGAAAGCTTTTTTACGAGCTTCGAGCTCTGCCTGGGTAGCATCTAAATGAATCGTACGATTTGGTAAATCAATGATAATTCGATCACCATTTTCTATTAAAGCAATTGGGCCTCCTTCAGCTGCCTCGGGTGAAATATGACCAATCGAAATCCCTCGTGAAGCTCCGGAAAACCTCCCATCTGTAATTAAGGCAACTTCCTTACCAAGTCCTCTTCCCATAATTGAAGAAGTAGGCGCCAACATCTCAGGCATTCCCGGCCCACCTTTCGGACCTTCATAACGAATGACTACTACATGACCAGCTTTTACAGTTCCATTCTCAATTCCAGCTAAAGCCTCTTCTTGTGAATTAAAAACAATTGCTTTCCCATCAAACGTTTCAATACTTGGATCAACACCACCGACTTTAATAACAGCGCCATTAGGAGCAATATTTCCGAATAAAATCGATAAACCTCCGACAGGACTATATGGATTATCTTTACGACGAATCACTTCATCATTCGTAATCTCAGCATCTTTGACACCTTCATATAAAGATTTTCCAGTAATCGTGATGCGGTCTGGATGAATAGCACCTTCAACAGAACAAAGCTCTCTAATAATGGCACTTACCCCACCGGCATTATGAACATCTTGCATTGAATAATCAGATGCAGGACTAATTTTTGATAAATAAGGAACTCTTTTTGCTACTTCATTTATTCTTTCTAAGTCATACTCTATTTCTGCTTCATTTGCGATCGCTAGCGTGTGTAGGACTGTATTTGTAGATCCACCCATTGCCATGTCTAATGCAAAAGCATCGTCAATTGCTTCTTTCGTAACGATATCTCTTGGACGAATATCTTTTTCAATTAAATTCATTAGTTGGTTAGCAGCATCTTTAATTAATTTTTTTCGATCTTCTGATGTTGCAACAATGGTTCCATTCCCTGGCGGAGTCAAACCTACCATTTCCATTAGACAATTCATTGAATTTGCCGTAAACATCCCTGAACATGAACCACACGTTGGACACGCTGATGATTCTATTTCTAGTAATTCTTCTCGAGACATTTTTCCAGATTGGAAGGCACCAACACCTTCAAAAACAGAAGCTAACGATAAACTTTTACCATCTTTCGTTCGGCCTGCTTCCATCGGACCACCTGTTACAAATACTGACGGGACATTCGTCCGTACTGCAGCCATTAACATTCCAGGTGTAATTTTGTCACAGTTTGGAATGTAAAACACTCCATCGAACCAGTGGGCATTAATCACTGTTTCTGCTGAGTCACAAATGAGTTCACGCGACGGTAAAGAATAACGCATTCCTATATGTCCCGTCGCAATACCATCATCGACTCCAATCGTATTGAATTCAAACGGAACGCCACCCGCTTCCCTGATCGCTTCTTTAACGACTTCTGCAAACTTATTTAAATGAACATGGCCTGGAATAATATCAATATATGAATTACAAACACCTATAAAAGGTTTATTCATATCTTCTTCTTTAACACCTGTCGCTCGTAACAAACTTCGATGTGGTGCTCTATCAACACCTTTTTTTATCATGTCGCTCCGCATTTTATCTACATCCCTTAATATATTTTCTTTAGCCTACTTGAGTTTGTTCATCTCTCGAATATACTTTGACTCCATCTTTTACAACATGTTCTCGGAACTGTTCTAATAAATCATTTGTTACGTTGCCAGGTTTCCCATCTCCGATTATTCTACCGTCTACTTTAACAACAGCGATTACCTCTGCAGCTGTACCAGTTAAAAATACTTCGTCAGCTACGTAAACATCGTGCCTCGTAAATGGTTCTTCTTTGACGACATACCCTAAACTTTCAGCAATTTCCATAATTGCTGCTCTGGTAATCCCTTCGAGTGCACCAATGTAACCAGGTGGTGTTCTCAATACATTCCCATTGACGATAAATACGTTATCAGCTGAACCTTCAGCTACATAACCTTCACTATTTAGCATGAGCGCCTCACTAACCCCCGCCAAACTCGCTTCTATTTTTACTAAAATATTATTTAAGTAATTTAATGATTTCACCTTTGGACTTAACACATCAGGACGATTTCGCCTTGTTGCTACCGTAACAATCTCGAGCCCCGATTTATAAAGCTCTTTTGGGAAAAGTGTGAGCTCTTCAGCAATGACAATGATTTGCGGTTTTGGACACGATTTTGGGTCTAACCCTAAGTTACCTACACCTCGTGAAACTACAAGACGGATGTACGCATTAGTAAGTAGATTTTTCTTCAAAGTTTCGATGATAATCTCAGTCATCTCATGTTTAGAATGAGGAATGTTAAGTAAAATAGCTTTTGCAGAATTGTACAAACGGTCTAAATGTTCGTCTAAGCGATATACATTTCCATCATAAACACGAATACCTTCGAACACCCCATCGCCATATAAAAAACCGTGATCATAAACTGAGATTTTCGCTTCTTCTTTTTTTACAAATTGTTCATTTAAATAAATCCACTGCTCGCTCACCTTTTCACTCCTCCCTATTGTTAATATAAAAACTATATAAAGATAGTGTTAATATAATTTAATATGTGAATAAAGGTTTCTTTAGCTCTAATCTACTGAAGGAAAATTTTTCCCCTAATACTCATCTTGAAAGCTACCTTCAATAATAAATTGAATTTTTAGTTTTTTATAAATATAAAAATTCAATTATTTACATTCATTGGTCGCGTATGATTTTTTAACAAAAATACTCTTTATTTAAGTCGTTGTTTTTTGTATTTGAGGATTATAATACGCCGTTTTACCTCACTGGTCAACCACTTTTTTAAAATAATTAGATAATTTAGAACAATCTCTCTTTTTGTATACGCTTACAATGTTGTTACTATTATGTTTCTCTATTTTTTAAAAAATTTAAAGTTTTTTATATTTATTGATAATTCCCTGTGGGTTGGATAATTTTTTAAATTAATGTCAATGATGATATTGGTGATGGAGATGAATTTAATATTAGAATATTTTTTTCTTACAATTGTTTTTTTTACTTTGCTATATGTAGGAACTAAACAAAAAAAGACAAAGGGAATTATCGCTGTAAATGATTTGCGGCACCTTTGTAAGTCTGAGGTAGAAAAGAAAATTTATGACGGTTTGCAAAAGCGGGGAGTTTACGTTAGTCCTTCCATTAAATTTGGCTATTGCACAATCCCAATGGCACTTGAACCGTACAAAATTGCAATTTTCACTTATCCACATAGCAAAGTGGCGTTATTCAAACGACTGAAACTTAAGCAGCATGAGTTGTATTTACGTAGCTTCGGATGGAAAGTTTTAAAGTTCCCTCAAGAGACAATACAAAAAGATGTTGATGAAGCTTTAAACAAAATATTTATCCAAGTGAAAATCAGAAATGTTTAGAAAAAAATACGCAAAAAAGCTTAAGCCAAATGGCTTAAGCTTTTTAATTATGTATGAATGGCGTCCCAGGAGAGATTCGAACTCCCGACCCTGGCATTAGAAGTGCCATGCTCTATCCAGCTGAGCTACTGGGACAATTTTTGGAGCGGGTGATGAGAATCGAACTCACGACCAGAGCTTGGAAGGCTCTTGTTTTACCACTAAACTACACCCGCATATAAAATTAACAATTTACAATTTTTAATTTTAAATTGTTAAGGAATAAAAAGCACTTAATTAGTGACAAGTAATAGTATATAACAGAGTTCCCTCTATGTCAAACAATTTGCAGTTTAGCAAAAGAGATCCTCAAGTATGCTTTAGCATTTATTGAAAATCTCATTTGCTTTTTAACTGAGTGAATTTCATAATTACCAAAAATGAGCCACATCACGCAATATATAGTTTGCGAACGGTTTTGAAGCAAGTATATATTGATCTTAGTGGCGGAAATAATTAATTATGAAATTCATTAAACTAATATTACACTAATTTAAAGTTTTCTTTCAAGTCTGCTACTTCATTACCTAAATGGTCATAAAAAGTAACTAGAGCCTCTTGTGATTTTTCAAAATCAACGATGGCGTAGCTACGTTCAAGCCTTTTTCTAGGGAGGCGAAAGCTTCCTGGATTTATGTATAACACACCATTTTCTACAAACGCAGCCGCAATATGGGAATGCCCAAAGCATACTAGTTTAGCGCCAAGCTCTTCCGCACGATAAGAAAGCTTTACCGCTGACATTTTCACGTTATGTAAATGCCCATGTGTAACAAAAACTTTTAATTGATCTTTTTCATAAAAAATTTCTTCCTCATATTTTTTATCAAAATCACAATTCCCCCCAACAATAAGTAGTTTTTCGTAAGCGGAAAAACTTTGTTTAGGAAGTTCTGAATCTCCACAATGAATTATTAAGTCGACTTTGTGTTTATTTCGATCAAAAACTTGAAAAAGCTCTTCTTTTAACCCATGACTATCGCTAATGATCAAAACTCTCATACAATAAATACTCCTTTAGAAAACTTGGCGCATAGTTAAGATTTCCTTTAAATGTTTAAGTGCGTTGGCACGATGGCTAATTTCATTTTTTTCTTGTTTCGAAAGCTGGGCCATCGTTTTATCTAAAGCAGGAATAAACATAATCGGATCATAACCAAAGCCATTGTCACCGATTGGCTCCTGTGTAATCACACCATCACATGTTCCGTCAACAACAACCGTTTTTTTCCCTGGTAACGCTAGTGCTAAAGAGCAATGAAAACGAGCGCTGCGTTTGCTTTCAGGAACATTCTTTAATTCATCAAGAACTTTATTTAGATTTGCTTGGTCATCTTTATTCATTCCTGCATAACGAGCAGAGTAAACTCCTGGCCTACCATCAAGAGCGTCGACAATTAATCCTGAATCATCTGCTAGTGTAGGAATATTGAACTCACGAGCAATCGTTTCTGCTTTTTTAATTGCATTTTCTTGAAATGTTGTTCCATCCTCTTCTACATCGATCGCATTTTCCATGTCTAATAACGTTTTAACTCCAATATTGAATGGAGCAAACAGTTGTTCAAAATCTTTAGCTTTACCTTTATTTTTCGTAGCTATTAAAATTTCTTCCAAAATGGTTCCTCCTATACTTCTTCTTTTGAAAGAACTTTAATCTTGTCAGCGAATTCACCTAAGACGGCTCGTTGTTCATGAAATAATTCATTTACACCTTTCTCGGCAAGATCTAAAAGTTGATTTAGTTGCTCTCTAGAGAAAGTGGCTTCTTCTCCAGTTCCTTGAAGTTCAACAAATTGACCACTACCTGTCATAATGACATTCATATCAACGTTAGCACTTGAGTCTTCAATATAATTCAAATCAAGAATTTCTCCTAATTTTGGATCAACACCAACGGAAATTGCAGCTAAATAATCTTTAATCGGGAACTTATTAATCTTACCTTCAGCCATATATTTTTCAACAGCTAAAACTAATGCTACAAATGCACCAGTAATCGAAGCGGTTCTCGTTCCACCATCCGCTTGAATTACATCACAATCAATCCAAATCGTTCGCTCGCCAATTTTATCTAAATCGATCACTGATCTTAGTGCTCTACCGATAAGTCGTTGTATTTCCATCGTTCTTCCCGTGACTTTTCCTTTTGACGACTCCCTAATATTTCTTTGTTCTGTCGCTCTTGGCAACATTGAATACTCTGCTGTAATCCAGCCTTTACCTTGATTTCTTAAAAACGGCGGTACACGATCTTCAATACTCGCTGAACAAATAACTTTCGTTTCTCCTACCGTTATTAATACCGAACCTTCTGGATGTTTTATATATTGAGTTTCTATATGTATTGGTCTTAATTCGTCTAATTTTCTACCGTCAACACGCATTATCCAAATTCCTCCTTTGATTCATTCTTTTCTATCATACCAATGTTTAGTTTACACTACAAACGTAAAATTCCACTTGAGTATGTTTCCCAATTGTACCTTAGTAAATACTATAAAATATGAAAGAAGGTGCCAGTGTTTGTACATACCTACGTCTTCACTAATAGAGAGAATAAAGGCATTTCTCTCTATTTAGTGCGTAACAGTGGTATACATTACGCTTTTTGACACCTTCTTAAAACTATATTTTAATAGCTTACTGCATTTACTTTTAAAGGTCTTGAAACAGGCTCAGATAAAAACTCCCCAGATGCCATTAAAACTTCACTATCACCATTTACTTGTATCGCAACTTTATCAACCCCTGGCTGCTCAGTTAATGACAATACAAGTAGATTTAATACTTCATCACTAATCGCCGTTCCTTCAATATGGTTTAATAAAGATTCATTAAAATTTAAAGTAACAACACCATTGGCATAACGAGGATCGTCTAAAAGCTCTACCCCATGGCGAAAATCAGTCAACAAGTTAGAAAAGCTAGAAGGTCCTGCTAATAGCTGTGAAACAACAGCTGTTAATTGATCTTCACTAGAGTTAACTCTTCTCGTTACCGGTACATAATAATAATTTTGTCCATTTTGAGCCAGGAAATATAATGTCACCGATTTACTATTTACTAAATCAACTACTTTATCAGTTTCCATGTTTATACCGTTTAATCGGCTAAAACCGTCACCAATAGGAGTTCCATTTGCTGGCATCATCTCTTGATCATATCCATTTATACGAACCTTTATCTCATCAACACTGTCAAACTGAGTTAATGTCCATGTAATAGCCTGTAATATTTTTAATTCCTCATCAGGGTGATACTCTTTAAATTCCTCTGAAAAATCTACAACAGCGACTCCTTCAGCAACATTTACACCGAGCACCTCAGTACCTGGTGGAAGAACGGCTTGAAACCCGTTCGGTAATAATTGAGTGACAGGCCCATCTTTTACTAAGTATTCAACAGCTTGTTTCGCCACTCCTTCTTCTTTCGGGAGCGTAATCGCTTGTGGAGCAACGAGTCCATTTTGATCAATTAAGTACAATTCTCGCGTTACAGTTTCTGTTGTCATCTCTTCACTCGACTCTTCCACTTCTTCCTCTAGCCCTTCAGTGCTATCAAAGGAAACTCCTTCATCAACGTAACTGACTGGCGGTGGGTCCGTTTCATTCATTGTTTTGTCTCCTCCAAAATTACAACCAGTTACAATGATAGATAGAGCAAACAGCAAAGGAACTCCTGCTCTGTAAAATTCTCGCATACAATTTCCCTCCTCAGGTGGTTTGTACTATTATGTATACGAGCTTTTTTCAAAATTAGACCAGGCTTTTTCGATTTCTCTTCACCTAACCAACAAACCAACGAACAAACTTACCAACTAACCACCACAAACAAAAAAAGCCCTCTAAAAGGACTTTTTACGTTAAAGATATAGTTGCAACTAATACATTTTGCTCTAACCACTCTTCAGCAATTTGTTTAAAACGAATCTCTTCACCTGTAGTATAGAATGTGTGATTCGGATGACGGTTTCCTGTATAAAGAAGCTCATTATGATAAAGAAGCGCACTTACTTCCCTTGCAGTTTCATCGCCTGAGGAAATTATTTCAATCGTCTCTCCCATTACCTCTTGGATCACATTCATTAATAGTGGATAATGAGTGCATCCTAAAATAATCGTATCAACAGTAGATCTTTTTAAAGGCTGTAAGCAGTTTTGAACAACTTTATAAGCTTCTGGCCCATCGAATACACCTTTTTCTACTAAAGGGACAAAAGGCGGACAAGCTAAGCTTTCTACCTTGATGTTACTATTAATACTCGTAAGTGTCTTCTTATAAGCACCACTTTTAATTGTTCCGACTGTACCAATAACAGCTACACTATCATTTTTCGTCGCCTTTAATGCCGAGATTGCACCTGGGTGAATTACACCAACTACAGGGATGTTTAACTGATCTCTAACCTCTTCTAAAACAACAGCGGTTGCTGTATTACATGCAATCACTAGCATTTTTATTTCTTTATCTAGTAAATAGTTAATCATTTCCCACGTGAATTTTCTTACCTCTTCTTCTGGCCTTGGCCCATAGGGACAACGAGCAGTATCACCAATATATAAAATTTCTTCTTTCGGTAGTTGCCGTAATAATTCTTTTACTACAGTTATCCCACCTATACCAGAATCGATAACACCAATTGCTTTATTCAATGAATTCCCTCTTTTTCATTTTTGCTTTTACAAAATTAGTCTCTAGTCATTTCATCGTAAAGATGGCTTAAATTGCTCTCTAGTACGTTAACTTCTTCTTCGGATAGATGTTTTAATACATCACTCAAATATTCTTGGCGTTTCTTAATAACTTCTTGAATAATCGTTGCACCTTTTTCTAGTAGATGAATGCGTACAACACGACGGTCGTTCGTATCCTTTACTCTTTCTACGAGTTCATTTTTTTCCATACGATCAACAAGATCAGTTGTCGTACTACAAGCTAAGTACATTTTATTTGATAATTCTCCGATCGTCATATCTCCATATTCATGAAGCCATTGTAGTGCAACAAATTGAGGTGGAGTGATCGGGAACTGAGTCAAAATTTCTCTCCCTCTTTGTTTAATAATATCGGCGATCTTTCTAAGTGACTTTTCTATATGGGCCACTTGCTGCATTTCATTATTTTTAGATTCTTGCATTTTATACCTCCTTGGTAGTGAAGTTCCGATTTCGACATATATGTTATTATTTTCGTCGTTTTTCACGATAATTTCAAGTATTCTTAGTAAATAATCTAAAATTATTTTTCTCTAATAATGCTTTTAGTAACTTATTTGTAAAAATATTACTTCTCTAAAAGGAAAAAGGGCGCTCCAAAAGTGTCAATTCACTAAGACAACCCCTAAATAAAGACGCATTTTTACGATCGGTCTTTATTTAGGGACTGGCAGTGACTGACACTTTGATTTGGAACCCCCATGTGAAAATTTCTTTATTTTAAAACTTTATTTTTTACTAACGTTTCCACTTCCGTTGCAGTAGCTAATGTTAATGCTTCTTTAGCGATCGTTTGCATTTGTTGTTTAGAAAGGTTTTTAATTTGAGTTCTTGCTGGTAAAATCGACGTAGCACTCATACTGAACTCATCTAAACCTAAGCCTAATAAAATCGGGATGGCTAACTCGTCTCCTGCCATTTCGCCACACATACCTGCCCACTTTCCTTCTTGGTGCGCTGCCGTAATTACAGAATTAATTAAGCGAAGTACTGCAGGATTATACGGCTGATACAAGTAAGAAACTTGCTCGTTCATTCGGTCTGCTGCCATCGTATATTGAATTAAATCGTTTGTACCGATACTAAAGAAATCGACTTCTTTGGCAAAAATATCAGCCATAGCAGCTGTTGAAGGAATCTCTACCATCATACCAACTTCAATCGAATCGGATACTTTCACTCCATTTGCTAATAAACTACCTTTTTCTTCATTTAAAATTTCTTTCGCTTGTCGGAGTTCCTCGATCGTTGCAATCATCGGGAACATAATTTTTAAGTTCCCATATTCGCTAGCTCTCAAAAGAGCTCTTAGTTGTGTACGGAATATTTCCTGTTCTTCTAAGCACAATCGTATCGCTCTATATCCTAAAAAAGGATTCATTTCTTTCGGTAAATCTAAATAAGGAAGTTCCTTATCTCCACCAATATCTAATGTTCGGATAACGACTGGTTTTCCTGCCATTCTTTCGACAACAGTTTTGTAAGCTTCAAACTGCTCCTCTTCTGACGGCAGCTCATTTCGACCCATATATATAAATTCAGTACGATAAAGCCCAATTCCTTCTGCACCATTGTTAATAACACCATCAAGGTCATCCGGAGTTCCAATATTAGCAGCTAACTCTACATGCTGTCCATCTTCTGAAACAGTCTTTTCAGCGACAAGTTTTTCCCATTCCTTTTTTTGTGCTTCAAACGTTGCCAACTTCGTCTTATATTCTGATACTTGTTCTTCAGTCGGATCCACAATCACAATCCCATCAAGACCGTCAACAATCACTACAGTTCCAGCTTCTATTTTTGTCGTAGCTTCTTTCGTTCCAACTACCGCAGGAATTTCTAATGATCGAGACATGATCGCTGAATGCGAAGTTCTACCACCAATATCTGTAGCAAAACCCTTTACGTAGTTTCGATTCAATTGTGCTGTATCTGATGGTGTTAAATCCTCACCGATAATAACTACTTCTTCGTCAATCGCTGCTAATGAGGCTGTTTGAATGCCTAATAGATGCCCTAAAACTCGTTGAGAAACATCGCGAATGTCCGCTGCTCTCTCTTTCATGTACTCGTTGTCCATACTTTCAAACATCGAAATAAACATCGATGAAACATCATCCATTGCACTCTCAGCATTTAGCTTGTCAGATGAAATTTTATCTTTTACGGCATTAATAAGTTCAGGGTCACTTAATACGAGAAGATGCGCTGCAAATATTGCTGCTTTATCTTCCCCCATTTCCTTTTCGGCTTTTTCTTGAATCACTTTTAATTCTTCTTTTGATGTTTCTAATGCCTTTTCAAGCTTAAGCTGCTCAGCTTCAACATTAGTACTTGTTTTTCTTTCAATTGTAAAATCTGGATTTTCTAGCTTAAATGCTTTGGCAATTGCTATCCCGCTAGAAGCTGCTATTCCTTTTATTGTTTCAGACATTACTCACCTAAACCACCTTTAATAACTTCTTCAAGGGCAGCTAGTGCTGCATCCGCATCTGATCCTTCAGCTTTAATAGTTACATCTGCCCCTTGTCCAACACCTAGAGACATAACACCCATTATTGATTTTAAGTTCACAGACTTTTCTTTGTAAGTTAACGTAATATCAGCTTCAAATTGTCCTGCTTTATTTACTAATTGTGTTGCTGGTCTTGCATGAATACCTGTATCTGCTGTGATTTTAAATGATTTTTCTGCCATTTTGAAACACTCCTTAAATAGTTTAATTTATAATGAATTTCGATACTAACTAAATGAATTTCATAATTACTAAAAACGAGCCACATCACGCAATATATAGTTTGCGAATTGTTTTACGCAACTATATATTGATCTTCGTGGCGAAGATAAGCAATTATGAAATTCATTAAACTTGTAAAAGTTAGCGCCAAAAGTCACGAACATCCTGTTTTTCATCTTATAACTAACCGTCTTTTACATGAAAATATATCGTCACCATCTAGAATGAAAATTGGAGGTGGATTTTCTTTCACTTCACTGTAAACTTCTATCGAATTTTAGAGGCTCGTGAAAGAAAATCCACCTCCAAGTACCTATTTTCACACAAAAAAGCATGAATAAAGATGCAATGAAGACATTTAGATGATCTATAAATAGATTTTCCCATCTAAACGTTCATATACACAACTTTACTCATGCCTGATCGCGTCAGTAACACGTAAACATTTTTATTCTATTAATTCTTACTACAAAATAATTATATCATAAAGATTTTAAAATTTTCAACATGTGCATTAATGTTTGTGTATAAAAAAAAGGGTGTCCAAGAAGTGTCTGACACTTATTTTGGACAACCCAAATGCTTAGATCTTTAAATATCCTAACCGCACCAATTCAATGACTGCTTGTGAGCGCCCCTTTACTCCAAGCTTTTGCATTGTGTTTGAAATGTGATTACGAACCGTTTTTTCGCTTATGAATAGTTGCTGTGCAATTTCTCTTGTAGTCTTATCTTGAACTAATAATTCAAAAACTTCTTTCTCACGTTTTGTGAGTAGTGGCTTAGGACGGAATTCGTGTTCTTTCAATTATTTCACCCTCTCTTGCACGGGCTACAATGCATAGGAATGTATTTAGCTACGATATCCTATGTAAGAAGGTGTTTCCTTGTGACTTAATTATTACATGTTGAAAAAGAACTTTCGAGTTTTTCTATAATGGCTAGATCCCATTGAACTGGTTTGCCAGTTTTTTTATGAACTTGCACCATTCTGCCCCTACCAGTTAAACATACATCACCTTGCTCATTTTTGATCATATAATGTAGATCAAAAGAAGTTGAACCCACTGAATCAACTTTTACAAATACTTTTAGCTGCTCATCAAAAAATATTTGCTTTAAGTAATTACATTGTAAATCAGATGTAACTGGGATGGTCTCAACTTTTGAAGACATCCATTTTTTCATTAAACCCATTTCTTTTAAAAAATCGATACGTGCCTCCTCAAAGTAAGCAAATACTTTTGTGTTATTTAAATGTCCAAAGGCATCTGTTTCAGAAAATCGAACCTTTACAGGCGCAAAAAATGAAAAACCACTTATCCATTGCTCTTTATTATCAATATAAGATATTTTTTCCAAAATAAATTTGCTCCTTTCGAGTAATTATGAATGATTGACCATTCATTTATATTTAGAAAAAGTGGTGACTCGATATGAGAACCATACTCACCTGAGTCACCGCTTTTTATGTTAGGATAATCTATTAAATATTGTTGTCACTTCCGAAGAAGTTTCTGAATGACTGTAGTGTCGTATCACGGTTTAGTGCAGCAATTGAAGTCGTTAAAGGAATTCCTTTCGGACATGCTTGCACACAGTTTTGTGAGTTACCACAATTGGTTAATCCACCGTCACCCATAAGAGTTTCAAGACGCTCTCCTCTGTTCATTTCACCCGTTGGATGTGCATTAAAGAGACGAACTTGTGATAATGGAGCAGGACCAATAAATGGTGATTTACTATTTACGTTCGGACATGCCTCTAAACAAACACCGCAAGTCATACATTTTGAAAGTTCATAAGCCCATTGTCGCTTGCTCTCTGGCATACGTGGACCAGGCCCCAAGTCGTAAGTACCGTCGATTGGAATCCATGCTTTGACTTTCTTTAATGATTCAAACATTCTCGTACGATCTACCATTAAGTCACGAATAACTGGGAACGTACGCATTGGCTCTAAGCGAATTGGCTGTTCTAATTGGTCAATTAAAGCTGTACAAGATTGACGCGGCTTACCATTGATGACCATTGAACATGCACCACAAACTTCTTCTAGACAGCTCATATCCCAAGTGATTGGCGTCGAGTTAGTACCTGATGAATTTACAGGATTACGACGGAGTTCCATTAGAGCCGAAATAACGTTCATATTCTCACGATAAGGTATTTCAAATTCTTCTTTATATGGCGCAGAACTTGTATCCGCTTGTCGAGTGATTATAAATCGAATGGTTTTTTGGCTCATGCTTTCTCACTCACTTTCTTTTTAGTGGTGTAGTCACGTTTACGTGGTGTGATTAATGAAACATCAACATCTTCATATTCAAACTCGGGAGCATGTTTCTCAGCGTTATACTTAGCCTTTGTTGTCTTTAACCATTCTTCATCATTACGATCCGGGAATTCTGGTTTGTAATGAGCCCCACGACTTTCGTTACGGTTATACGCACCTTGAGTAATTACACGAGCTAAATTGAGCATTCCTTCAAATTGACGAGTAAATGCAACACCTTGATTACTCCATTTAGCTGTATCTACAATATTAATGTTTTTATAACGTTCCATTAATTCAACAATTTTTTCATCTGTTTTCAATAACTTATCATTTTCACGAACAACTGTTACGTTCGCTGTCATAATGTCACCTAGTTCTTTATGAAGCTGGTACGCATTCTCTTTTCCATCCATCTTTAAGATAGAATCGAACTTTTGTTGCTCCTCTTTTAAACAGCTATCAAACAGTGTAGATGAAATATCATCCGCTGATTTTTCTAAACCTTTAATATAGTCAACTGCCTTAGGTCCTGCTACCATTCCACCATAAATCGCAGAAAGAAGTGAGTTTGCACCTAAACGGTTAGCTCCATGTTGAGAATAGTCAACCTCGCCGGCAGCAAATAATCCAGGAATATTTGTCATTTGATCATAGTCTACATAAAGTCCACCCATTGAATAGTGAACACCTGGGAAGATTTTCATCGGTACTTTACGAGGATCGTCACCCATGAACTTCTCATAAATTTCCATAATTCCACCTAGTTTTATGTCTAACTCTTTCGGATCTTTATGAGAAAGGTCAAGATAAACCATGTTCTCTCCATTAATACCTAACTTTTGATTTACACAAACATCGAAAATTTCTCTAGTAGCGATGTCACGTGGAACTAAGTTTCCGTATGCAGGATACTTTTCTTCTAGGAAGTACCAAGGTTTTCCATCCTTATATGTCCAAACACGGCCACCTTCACCACGAGCACTTTCACTCATGAGACGAAGCTTGTCATCTCCTGGAATCGCTGTAGGGTGAATTTGAATAAATTCTCCATTCGCATAATATACGCCTTGCTCATATAGTTTTGCAGCTGCAAAACCTGTATTAATCATAGAGTTAGTAGATTTCCCGAAGATGATTCCAGGTCCACCTGTAGCAATGATTACTGCATCAGCTTTAAAGTGCTCAATCTGTGAAGAGCCTAAATCTTGTGCTATAATCCCACGGCAAACTCCCTCATCATCGATAATTGTCGATAAAAACTCCCAGCCTTCATACTTTTTCACAAGACCTCTTGTTTCATGGCGACGAACTTGCTCGTCACAAGCATATAAAAGCTGTTGTCCTGTAGTTGCACCAGCAAAAGCTGTACGGTGGTGCTGTGTACCACCAAAGCGTCGGAAATCTAGTAAACCTTCAGGAGTACGGTTAAACATAACTCCCATACGGTCCATTAAATGAATAATTCCTGGTGCCGCATCACACATTGCTTTTACTTGCGGTTGGTTTGCTAAAAAGTCTCCACCGTAAACTGAATCATCAAAATGTTCTGCCGGTGAGTCACCCTCACCTTTTGTATTTACAGCTCCGTTAATACCACCTTGGGCACATACGGAGTGAGATCGTTTTACAGGAACTACTGAAAATAAATCAACTTGAACTCCTGCTTCTGCTGCTTTGATCGCGGCCATCAAACCTGCTAAGCCACCACCAACTATTACGATTTTTCCTTTACTCATCATGACCACTCCTTAATATTTGGCTAGATAAATGCTAAGATTGCACGAACACCAACAAACGTTAACGCAACGAAAATACCTAGCGTCAAGTAAGTTGAAATTACTTGTGATCGAGGAGTAACAGTGATTCCCCAAGTTACGAAAAACGCCCATAGTCCGTTCGCAAAGTGGAATGTTGCTGCAACAATACCTACAATGTAAAATGCGAGAATGAAAGGATTCGCAACAATGTTTGCCATCATGTTAAAGTCAACTGTTGCTCCTAAAGCAGCCTGGACTCTCGTTTCCCAAACGTGCCAAGCTAAGAATATTACTGTGATTACACCTGTCCAACGTTGAAGTCTAAACATCCAGTTTCTAAAGTAGCCATATGTACTCGTGTTATGCTTCGCTTGGAATGCAATGTAAAGGCCATAAATGGCGTGGAATAATAATGGTAAGAAGATAACAAAAATTTCTAATAGATAACGAAATGGTAAATTTTCCATAAATTGTACTGCTGAATTATAAGATTCTACCCCATAGACAGCATAGTAGTTAACTACAAAATGAACGATTAAGAAGATCCCTACTGGTATAACCCCTAGCAAAGAGTGCAACTTACGATACATAAATTCTCGATTACCGGCCATACTTGTTTCCCCCTGTTTTCATAGTTTTGTAGAGGATTTTACACCTCAGCTTTTAAAATGGGAAAGTCTGCTTTCTTATACTTTAGTTTTTACCTGCTAAAGTACAATAATTTCCTATAAAACCTTTTTGTTTACCTTTTAACATAATTATGAAATCGCATCCCCCCCTAGTTTCTAGATTTAACACTAGGAAAATAGTTTTTTTCAAAATGTCAACAAACTAAAAATCACTATCTTTGAATATAATGTGACAATTTTATTTTACTCCCAATACAGTAACAGCGTCAAGAAAACGTATACACTTTATTTTTTATATTTTCTGATTACTGAAAACGCTTTAATAGGTTGTTCATTTTTTCACAAACGCCTATACCCCTTCTCGTTACCACCATCTACTAGACTTTTTTAACATAAAGTACTAGCTATTAAATTAAAACCTTTATAAACATTCACAAAATTTTAATATTTTCTTCATTTTTATTTTTTTTTGGCAACTCACTTTTACCCACACTTACTACTATTGACACTATAAAAATAAGGGCTAAAGCGTTTCTAGCGAAAAGCTTTTGCCCTCTTTAAAATTAAAAAGATAATTTATTGAATTTCATAATTTGATATGGCTCGATTTAGATAGTTATGAAATTCAATCAATAAAAATAGATATATCCCACTTTTTTCTCTATTATTACTACTAACTTAAACGGTAAGTTGTTTAAAACCCACTAAGAGAAACGTTATCCAATAATAATTCGCTCTGTCGGATATTTATAATAACTTTTCGTTTCCTTTTTCTTCACGGAGAACAAAAAGGCAATTAAGCCTACACGGCCGATAAACATTAGTATCATTAAGACCATTTGGCTTGGGAGACTTAAATCAGGAGTTATCCCCATAGAAAGCCCACACGTTCCAAACGCAGAACTAGCTTCAAATACGATCGCCATTAAGGCAATTTCACCACTATTCTCAAAAGCAGCTATTAAAATGATCGCGGTAAATAACATGACAATAAACACCGATAATACGATAAAAGCTTTTTGACGATCTTCCTGATGAATTTCCCGACCAAATACTTTTACGTCACTTTTTCCAAGCGCAAAGCTTCGTATCGTTAAAAACATGACAGCTAAAGTCGTCGTACGAATTCCTCCCCCAACACTTGAAGGACTCGCTCCAATAATCATCAATCCAGAAATAAGCAATAATGTTGCT
Organism: Anaerobacillus arseniciselenatis; assembly: GCF_001865995.1. Classification (GTDB taxonomy): domain Bacteria; phylum Bacillota; class Bacilli; order Bacillales; family Anaerobacillaceae; genus Anaerobacillus; species Anaerobacillus arseniciselenatis. Next base: position 308,630 of record NZ_MLQQ01000040.1, read on the forward strand.
AAGCTCAATTCAGATACATCCATCGTCGCAAGACCACCACTTCTAGCCGTAGCAGAATTAAATAACGAGTACCATAGCTGTTGGTGCCAAGCTAATCCTTCATAAAAATGACCAATCTCTAATAACCAAATTGATACAAAGCCAAAAATAAATACAATGAAATAAGTCGCTGTTGTAATTTTTGTAAATAAACTGAATTTAAAGTTAGGGTGCTGTTTTGAAAAATATTGTTTTAGCTCCATTAACACCGGGAAACCAATTGCCCCGGCAAAAATTAAGGTGATCGTTATAAACTGTACAAAATAGTCATCAGCAAACGGAATTAACGATTGTCCCGTAACGTCAAATCCGGCATTTGTAAACGCACTTAACGCCGCAAAAGCCCCTTGGTAATAGGCCTCTCCCACTGTATCAAAATAATTTAAGTAATATGTACCTAAAATTAAAGCGCCTATCAACTCTATCGCTAACGCTACAAATAGGATTCCCCTCATTAAATTAACGAGACCAGAGAAACTATTTTGATTTTGATCGACCATGATTAACATTCGTTGCGATAAGATAATTTTTTTCCCAAAAATCATCCAAACAAATGTCCCTAGCGTCATGATCCCAATACCACCTAATTGGATCGCAATTGCTAAAAATGCGATTCCTACATAGCTATATGTCTCAGATACGTTAACTACTGTTAACCCTGTAACACTAACTGCACTTACTGATGTAAACAATGCTTCTGAATAAGTTAAGTCTACTCCAGGCAAGTGAGATATCGGTAAAAAGAGTAAAATACTGAATAAAAACATTGCAACAACATAGGAAAAAATAATAATTCGAAATGGGGTCAAATATTTCCCCTTAGAAAGTTTCATAATCATGTACCTCCGAATTGTATCGGGCATTAGTATACCACATTTTTTTGAAAATGATATAGTGAATTTGGAGAAATAGATATATAATATAGATGGAGTAATTGACACATTAGGACTAATTTTTAAAAGTATAATTTATAATTTTTTAATAGCGGTAATGGGGGACAACGATGATCTTTACTAAAAAAGAACAGCTCAAGTCTAATGAAATAACAGAGGGAGAAATCCCAATATTCGGATACAAACTTTTAAAAGAAGACCTTTTACCCGACCTACTAGGTAAAGAACACAATTCAATTTTATATTGGGCTGGAAAATCTTTAGCAAGAAAGTACCCTGCACCTTCTTTTGATGACATCATCCTTTTTTTCAAAAAAGCAGGATGGGGAGAGCTTTTGATAGTGAAAGAAAAGCGGTCAGAAGTAATTTTTGAATTAACTTCTAATTTATTTAACGATAAAAAGGAATTATCTACACCGTTAGAAGCCGGTTTTTTAGCCCAGCAAGTTGAAAGCATCAAAGGTGGAATTACCGAAACGAACGAAATGCCGAAAAACGGCAAAATAAAAAAAATAATCTACCATGTAAAATGGGACTTACACGACAAGGTGGATAACGAACAATAATATAAGAGTTGGTTTGTTGGTTTGTTGGTTTGTTGGTTTGTTGGAAAGCCGAAAGTTGGAAAAAACATTGTATTTACATCTTAGAAGGTGACAAGTAAATCGTAATGAGGGTTTTGGATGGAAATAGTTGGTTAGTGGGTTTGTGGACAGTTGGTTAGGCTACGCCCTTTCCTGACTTTTCCAATTAGATGGTGATGAAGACCGGCATGAGGGTTTTGTATGAAAAAAGGCGGATGATTTCGTGAACGAGCCTCTGAGATTCGATAGAAGGTCACAGCGAAGAGAAGGAAATCATTCGCCTTTTCATATTTGATTGTGATGAAGATCCGTCATGCGCGCTTTGTATGAAAAGTAACCGATATTTTGTTGTAATTAAGCATTGACTTGCGGTGTTTTGATATTCGACAAATCAAATGCTTCATGAAGTACTTCTACCGCTTTCACCATGTCACTTTGGTCTAATACTGTAGATACTTTAATCTCCGATGTACTTACCATTTTAATAAAAATCCCTTGGTCTGATAATACTTTAAACATTTGCCCAGCAACACCTGGATTAGAAATCATCCCTGAACCTACGATCGACACTTTCGATAATCCAGTTTCATAACGAATCTCTTCAAATTGTAGTTCACTTTTATTTTCCTCTAAAACATCTAAAGTTTCTGCTAATTTTTCAGAGTGAATCGAAAACGAGATGTTCGTATTTTCACTATCACTTACATTTTGAATAATGATATCCACATTAATATTATTTGCTGCGAGTGTTGTAAATAAATTTGATAGCCCTGATAAGTTGTTTGGCATATTACATACAGATATTTTTGTTACGTTACTTTCAAAAGCTAACCCTCTAACAACTAAATTTTCCTCCACTGAAACTTCCTCCTCTATCATTGTTCCTTCTTCTTCTACCATACTTGAACGAACGGTTAATTTAACTTGATAATTTTTTGCAAATTCAACGGCACGTGGGTGTAAAACACCAGCTCCTAGATTTGCTAACTCTAGCATTTCATCGTAAGAAATTGAATTCAACTTCCTTGCTTCTTTTACAACACGAGGATCCGTTGTAAACACACCTGTAACATCTGTAAAAATGTCACACCGATCTGCGTTAAGACCTGCAGCTAAGGCTACCGCCGTCGTATCAGACCCACCTCTTCCTAACGTTGTTATTTCATTATCATTTGTTACACCTTGAAATCCAGCAACAATGGCAATTTTTCCTTCAGCTAAATGCTTGGAAATTTTCTTTTCTTGAAAATTACTAATTCTTGCATTACTATGACAAGCTTCTGTATATATGCCTGCTTGCCATCCTGTCAGTGAAACAGCTTCATAACCTTGCTCTTGAAGCGCCATTGCTAAAAGCGAAATTGTTACTTGCTCACCTGTCGAAAGGAGCATATCCATTTCTCTGTTACTCGGTTTTTTAGTAATCCCACTAGCCATTGATACCAATTGATCTGTCGACTTTCCCATTGCCGAAACGACGACAACTACTTTGTCACCGTTTTGAACCGTATCAATTACTCTGTTGGCAACATTTTTTATTCTCTCGATACTACCTACTGAAGTTCCTCCGAACTTTTGTACCACTAATCCCATCTTTGTCCACCCTTTCATTTTCCACATTTCCCAAACCTATCCCAGACACACATTGGCTTGTGGCCAAATTTCTATCCATGAATCAAAAAAAGCATCAGTAAGGAAAACCCTCACTGATGCTTTAACTTTTTTTGTTAAAACAAAATAGAAACTAATTAAAGGATTGTTCAAAACAACTGAAAATCACTTTGTGTTCCCGTTATCGTGAGATAGTTCTCCACACAACCATTGGGTTAGTTATGTGACAGCCCTACACTTTTTCAATGTAGGTCCAGCTTAATTAATAGTGAGTTACTAATTACGCTTCGGCAAATTCCCCTTTCTGTAATCTTCACTGGACCTCATCATCCTCAGAAAACATACTCATGGTCTTTGCACCTCTACCACCACTTCTATTGAAGTATTGGATATTTAATTATTTTAGAGTTTAACAGAAACTCATTCGAAATTCAATGGTAAATTTTGTGATTAAAGTTGGGAGTTTTTATTATTTTGAAAAAACTTCGAAGCACTACAAACACTAACTCAAAACTCAACACTCATAATTCAAAACTCTAAACTACTCCTTCAATTTTTCCATTAAAGCTTTCGCTGCTTTTTCTGGAATACCGATATTTCGAAAGTCTTCAAAGCTTGCTTCTTTCATTTTTTTCACCGATCCGAAATGTTTTAACAGTGTTCGTTTTCTTTTTTCTCCAATTCCTTCAATGTCGTCTAACACTGAAGTAAAAAGGCTTTTGCTGCGTATTTGTCGGTGGAAAGTAATTGCAAAGCGGTGAACTTCATCTTGAATTCTTTGTAATAAATAAAACTCTTGACTATCTCGTTTTAAAGGGACGATCTCTGGTGGATCTCCGATTAATAATTGCGATGTGCGGTGCTTTTCATCTTTGGCTAAACCGCAAACCGGTATCGATAGGCCTAGTTCATCTTCAATAACACTTTGAGCAGCTGAAATTTGCCCTTTGCCACCATCAATAACAATTAAATCAGGCAACGGAAGTTCCTCTTTTAATTGCCGTAAATACCTCCTTCTAATCACTTCTCGCATCGACTCATAATCATCCGGGCCTTGAACCGTTCGCACTTTATATTTGCGATAGCCTTTCCGATTCGGTTTTCCATCAACGAATGAAACCATTGCTGATACCGGATCAACCCCTTGGATATTGGAGTTATCAAATGACTCGATAACATGAGGGGTAGGAATGTTTAATGCTTTGCCTAAATTTTCTACTGCTATTATCGTTTTTGCTTCATCACGTTCAATGAGCGCAAACTTTTCATTGAGAGCGGCTTCAGCATTTTTATTCGCTAGCTCTACTAACTCTTTCTTTTGCCCACGTTGCGGATGGAGGGTTTTTACTTGAATGAAAGCACTAGCTAGTTCCTTATCTACTGAGTTTGGAAGAAAAATTTCTTTCGGTTTGATATGATCTTTGTGGCTATAAAACTGTCCTAAAAATGTTAGAAACTCTTCCCCAGCTTCTTGATAAACAGGAAAAATAGAAACGTCTCGCTCAATAAGTTTTCCTTGACGGATAAAAAAGACTTGCACACACATCCAACCTTTATCATAGGGAAAACCAAATACATCACGATCAATCTCGTCAGCAATCGTAATTTTTTGTTTTTCCATTACGGCTTCAATATGTTGAATTTGATCACGATATTCTTTTGCTCTTTCAAATTCGAGCTCTTCAGCAGCTTTTTCCATTTTGGACATTAAATCTTTCTTAATTACTTTATGACCACCATTTAAAAAGCGGGTAATCTCTTCTATCATTGATTTATTTTGTTCACTAGACACCTCATAAACGCACGGCGCTAAACATTGGTTAATATGATAGTATAGGCAGACACGATCAGGAAGCGTAGAACATTTCCTTAACGGATAAAGCCGATCAAGGAGTTTTTTTGTTTCATTAGCTGCCCCAGCATTTGGATACGGACCGAAATACTTCCCTTTATCTTTCTTAACTTTACGGGTCGTGATCAGTCGTGGTTGGTCTTCAGCAGTTATTTTTAAGTAAGGATAGCTTTTATCATCCCTGAGCATGACATTATACTTCGGGTCATATTTTTTGATTAAGTTTAATTCTAAAATTAACGCTTCTAAATTAGATGATGTAATGATATATTCAAATTCCTCAATCTCACTCACTAAGCGCTGCGTTTTACCGTCATGTGAACCAGTAAAGTAAGAACGGACTCGATTTTTTAACACTTTAGCTTTTCCCACATAAATAATGGTCCCTTGCCGGTCTTTCATTAAATAACAGCCTGGATGGTCTGGTAAAACTGCCAATTTTTCCTTAAGCTTCTCCACCCTTCTTTGATCACCACCTATTGTCTTTTTATGAAGGCTCTTTTCGTAAAGATTGTTGCTTTTACTATAAATTAGGTTGGTAAATGACTTGTTTTCATGGGTATTGTTGTTACAGAAAACGAAAAGGTGCCAACTGTTGAAATTACATGGGATAATGGGTAATTTGAAAGCAACAATTAATACGTAAACAGCGTTTATCAAAGGATACTATAGCATAGTATTATGTTTTCGTACAATAAATGTGGAGGCGATCATTTCGCCCACAATTATTTTACTATAACATCCTGAGATTTGTTAGGAAGAGGGTTGCGGAATTTGATAGAATATTCTAAAATTTATAACTGAAAATGAATGATAGTAAGAAGAGTAATTGATGAAAATAACTTTATGAGAACATGGTTGATGGAAGTAAAATAATATTAAAAAACGAGGGAGTGAAGATATGTTTCTTAAACATAGAAAGGAAAGTAAAGAATTGCTGCTTTTTAGACACTTATTTTTTAGAAACGCCTTATCTTCAAAAGATAAGTATTATTACCGAAACCTCGAAAGCGGGTATGCAGGTGAGCTAATTTTTGATGAATGGCTTAAGCCTATTACAAGCAAATTGATATTTTTAAGTGATTTAACATTCGAAATTAATAACTCCCATTTCCAAATCGACTCTTTACTTATTTCACCTGAAAGAATTTATCTTATCGATGTGAAAAATCATGAAGGAGACTACTATATAGGTGGAAATAAATGGTATACTTCAGCAAAAAAAGAAATAAAAAACCCTCTTATTCAACTTCAACGTACTGCATCCTTACTACGGCAATTATTCCAATATCATAAAATTAATTATTATTTTGAAGCTAGTTTAGTTTTTGTAAATCTCGAATTTTATCTATATGAAGCCCCAATGAACTCACCTATTATTTTTCCAACGCAACGCAATCGTTTTATAAACAAATTAGATACAGAAGCAGGAGGCTTGAGGTTAAAACACCGTGACTTCAAATTAGCAGAGAAGTTGCTTTCTCTACACTTAACGGATTCTCCTTATAGCCGGATACCAGTGTTTGAGTATGAACAAATTGAAAAAGGGGTAATTTGTCAATCGTGTAAGTCTATTTTAACCGAGCAAGTAACAACTAAGATCATGACTTGTAGTAATTGTGGCTTTGCGGAAGGTATTGAACAAGCTGTGTTGAGAAGTACAGAAGAGTATGCACTTCTTTTTCCCGATAAAAAAATAACTACTGCAGCTATTTATGATTGGTGTAGAATAGTTGCGTCAAAAAGAGTTCTACAGGAGACCTTGGCGAAAAATTATAAACTGATAGGACACGGAAAATCATCTTATTATATAAAAAGTTTATAAATTGAATAACATCAATACAATAGTTTCCATAGACCATGCATCAACACTCATATTGGTGCATAGATTTTACTGTTTTTCCCTCTTTCGTGCATCAATCTTCGTTTGGGTGCACGGATTTTACTGTTTTTCCCTCTTTCGTGCATCAATCTTCGTTTGGGTGCACAGATTTTACTGTTTTTTCCTTTTTCGCGCATCAATCTTCGTTTGGGTGCACAGATTTTACTATTTTTTCCTTTTTCGTGCATCAATCTTCGTTTGGGTGCACAGATTTTACTGTTTTTTCCTTTTTTGTGCATCAATCTTCGTTTGGGTGCACGGTTTTTACTGTTTTTTCCTTTTTCGTGCATCAATCTTCGTTTGGGTGCACGGTTTTTACTGTTTTTTCCTTTTTCGTGCATCAATTTTCGTTTGGGTGCCCGTTTTTTTTATATTTTTCCTATTTTATGCGTATTGAAGCTTTCATGATGCATAATTTTTCCACATCCTGTATTTCGACCATTTTATTAATACCTAATTCATCCAATAAAAAGCCCACCACCTCATAGGTGATGGGCTTGCTTTCGTTAAGATTAGATGTGTTTGTTTACTAGTTCTGATAAAGCTTCTTTCGGTTGGAAGCCAACTACTTGGTCAACGACTTCACCATTTTTTAATACTAATAAAGTTGGGATGCTCATTACTCCAAACTTGCTTGCTGTTTCTTGATTTTCATCGACGTCTACTTTTGCAATTTTAGCTTTGTCGCCTAGTTCACCGTCAAGTTCTTCAAGAACAGGTGCGATCATTTTACAAGGTCCACACCAAGGTGCCCAAAAATCGACTAATACAACACCTTCATTTGTTTCAGTCGCGAAATTTTGATCTGTTACATTTACGATTGCCATTGTTAAATCCTCCCTATTATCCATCTTTTTACCTCATAGAGTATTATAACATTTATTAAAGTTACGATGCTACAATCTTGCTTACACTTTAAAATTACCCTTGAAAACGAAAAATTATCCAATCTATAAGAAAATCGAGTAGGAGGGGGTGACTAACCCCCGACCTCTCACACCACCGTACGTACCGTTCGGTATACGGCGGTTCAATTAAGTTTGACGCAGATATTCATATCGTTGATATAGGCTTTTCAACCCTCGA
>NZ_MLQQ01000041.1 GCF_001865995.1 Anaerobacillus arseniciselenatis
TTCGGAGATCTCTGGATCAAAGCTTACTTACAGCTCCCCAAAGCATTTCGCTGTTCGTCGCGTCCTTCTTCGGCTCCTAGTGCCAAGGCATTCACCGTGCGCCCTTCATAACTTAACCTAATTTTTTCGCAATAAGCGGCGAATCTCTTCGTCGCCTTCATTCGCCAATCATCCTCATGTACCAATAATGTACACTCCGGTGATTGCCTCATTCGGCTCCTCGATCTTCTTGCTTCTTTCGAAAAAATACCTATCATTACAAAAGGATTTTTCGTCGAAATGAATTCTTGACTACTCAAGTTTACTCAAAAGTTTATACAAACTTTCCGGTAAAACTTAAATGTGTTTGTTGTTATCTAGTTTTCAAAGAACAACGGCAAATGATAAACTTCGTATTTATTCGTCAGCTTCGCGCCTGCGGTACTCACGTATCGTTGAATATACGCTCCGTTCCTCGGCCCTTTGCTTCCTCGAACTACTCGTTTCTAATTTGCCTTTACATATAATTAGTTAAGAAAATGAACTTGAAGTTGGTTTATGGGCATCCTTGAGATGCTTACATAACTCAACACTCAAAACTCTTCATTCAAAACTAGAGAGAGCAATCGCTCAATCACCTTAAAAAGGCGACTTGATAAATATAACACCATTCAAGAATGATGTCAATTACCAATTATTGTATTGGTGGAGCCTAGCGGGATCGAACCGCTGACCTCCTGCGTGCAAGGCAGGCGCTCTCCCAGCTGAGCTAAGGCCCCTAATTATTATTTTATATAGATGGTGGGCCTAAGTGGACTCGAACCACCGACCTCACGCTTATCAGGCGTGCGCTCTAACCAGCTGAGCTATAGGCCCCTATCTGTTAACGGCAAATGCTAAACGTCGTATTTCTTCGTCAGCTTCGCGCCTGCGGTACTCACGTATCGTTGAATATACGCTCCGTTCCTCGGCCCTTTGCTTCCTCGAACTACTCGTTTCTAATTTGCCTTTACATATAATTAGTTAAGAAAATGAACTTGAAGTTGGTTTATGGGCATCCTTGAGATGCTTACATCACTCAACACTCAAAACTCTTCATTCATAACTATACTGAGAGATCATTCTCTCAAAACTGAAACACAGCGTCAGCGTACTTCTACTCGAAAGTAAAAGCATCGACTAGAGTTTTAACTCCATAGAAAGGAGGTGATCCAGCCGCACCTTCCGATA
>NZ_MLQQ01000042.1 GCF_001865995.1 Anaerobacillus arseniciselenatis
TCATTATGAAGTCCTCCTTGGTTAACTAAGTTAGGGGTCATCTCGGTGCACGATTTGACACCCCGTATCATACCAGGAGGGCTCTTTTTTTTTCAAGTCCCCGAAAATCCTTCTAACAGGAATGCTCCTTAAATCTTTTATCTTTCAACATTATAAATGAAATTGGTTTTATTTTCATGTTTTTATTTTGCAATTCATTCGACAAATTTCTTCATTATGAGAAAACAATGCTATTTAGCATCATACATTATTTTTCTTTAGATAACAAATTTAGGGGATAAAAAAGGAAATGGATTTTGAAAAATAGATCCAAAATCCATAAAATTGAGTTATGTTTCTAATAGACGATTTTTAGGAAGTAGGTCGCGGCACCGTTTAAGTAATTTTTCACGCCATTTTTTTAGCATACAACACACCCTCCATTTCTCTTTAAATTCTTCTTTTGTGTTAGTATGCGTTTAAAATGGAAAGTAATGAGTGGAAAATTAAGACGTTTAAATGCGAAAAAAAGGCGTAAAGAAGAGGGGGTCCTAAAAGTGTTGGCTAACGATTTTTACTAAATAAGACATGCAGTAAGTATAATTTGTCTATATTTAATGCTAATCGGACACTTTATTATAGGACACCCTCTGGGCAAGTTAACATTTTAAACAATTTTATTTGAATGCTTGGGGGATTGGTTTTTTTTGAGGGTCATTACTTTCCTCAATGCGGTCGTAAAACATAATCCCGTTTAAATGATCAATTTCATGTTGAAACACAATAGCTGGTAGTCCGCGTAAACGTATAGAAATGGTTTCGCCTTCAAGATTAGTTCCTTGTACGGTTATTCTAGCATGTCTTGGGACCGGACCTGGTACATCTCTATCAACTGATAAACATCCTTCGCCATTTTCTAATTGTGTCATTTCTATAGATTGACTGATGATTTTTGGATTAAATAAAGCATGTTCGTATAAATTTTCGTTTTGGTCAGTTACAAGAACGGCAATCATTCGTTTACTAACATTTATTTGTGGTGCTGCTAAGCCGACACCAGCTCGTAAATTATATTTGGCGGCAATTTCTGCGTTTTGACTGTTGTGTAAAAACTCCATCATTTGCTTAAGAATTTCAATATCTTCTTTAGATGCAGGGAGTTTTACTTCCTCAGCTACTTTTCTTAGTGTTGGGTGTTCCTCTTTTATAATATCTTTCATTGTAATCATTTTTTTCATCTCCTGACTGTTTTATGTTTATGTATGTAAGATTGCTTAATCTAATAGTAATACTATACTATAGAAAATAAAAAGGAAAGAAACGAGCCTAAACATTAAAAAAAATTCTCAGGTAACTGAGTGAATTTCATAATTACTTTATTGAGCAATATGAAACTAAATGTAGTTGCGAGCGGTTTAACGCAACTACATTTAGATCTTAATGGCGATAAAATAGAATTACGAAATTCATTAAACTTGTACTAAAAATATGGTAAAGTAATATATATTAGGTAAAATTATTTTTTGTTGTCAAAAATCCATTTATAGGATAGTGTTTTACTGAACATGCCATTATTGGAAAATATGTATGTAAAGGGGAAATATCGATGTTCAAACGAAAAAATATTTACTATGTAATGATTATAGTATTTTTGCTTGGTCTTTCTGCTTGTACTACAGTCAATCCGGCTGAAGAAATTTATAATCATTTAGAAAAAGCAGTTAGCTTAGAAGCGGGTTTTGAAGCACAGCAAGCACCATTGTCAAAAGCTGAGAATGAAGAGTATGAATTATATGATGAAATTTTAAAACTTTCTGAACTAGATGAAATTAATAATTTAGTTACTGAAGTTGAAGAGTTAGCTTTGTCGAGGAAAGAAATGATTGAAAAGGAAAAAGAGAGTATACAAGAAGCTTACGATGAGTTTTTACATATAAAACCGATTGTTGAAACAATTGAGGATGAAGAGTTGTTGACACTTGCCAACGAGTTAATTTCTACAATGGAAAATAGGTTTGAAACCTATAATGAACTATATAATGTATATAAGGCATCGATAGATTTGGATTTAGAGCTTTATTCATTAGTTAAAAGTGAAGACCTTACGATTGAGGAACTTGAAATGATGCATGATGAAGTAAATGCTTCTTACATGCAAGTAAATGATCTGAAAGAGAAGTTTAATGAATATACATTGAAGTACAATGACATTAAACGTGATTTTTATAAACTTGGAGATCTCAACGTAAGTTACAATTAAGGGTTACAAAATAATAGATGGTTGAAATTAGGCATTGAAACATTTTTTTGTTTTGATGCCTATTTTTTTAGTTTTAAAAAATATAACAGGGGTAATGTGTATTAACACTGTGAGAATGTTGTTTTGTGAGTGATTTGAGGGTTTTAGTGAAACAGGTTACGTTGTACAACTATAACAGTTCGCTAGGTGGTTATTTAGTTTTTAGGGGATAAAAAACGCACAACGACCTCATAATCAAGGATTTATCCGTTGACAAATAAATTTGCTATGATGTAAAATTATTCTCAAATAGTCGAGTTGTACCAGTCTTTTAAAAAAATCATTAATACAGATTGATCAATTGTAGCTTTGTAAAAATTAATTTTTGATTGATTAAAGTTGTAATGAATAAATTTATGGGCAACCTAAACTAGAGTTAATTAGCGAGGATTGAATTTTTTGGATAAGAAAGGATAGGTGAACGATACAATGAAAAGTAAAACATTAGAGCAAGTTGAAAATCAGTTTGAAACCTTCCAAATTCTAAATGAAGAGGGAGAAGTTGTAAATGAGGCGGCGATGCCGAACCTTAGTGATGATCAATTACAAGAATTAATGAAACGTATGGTATATACAAGAATTTGGGACCAGCGCGCTATTTCTTTAAACCGTCAAGGTAGATTAGGTTTTTATGCCCCGGTTGCTGGGCAAGAAGCTTCAATGCTAGGTACGCATTTTGCTTTAGAAAAAGAAGATTGGATCTTACCGGGTTACCGTGATATTCCGCAAATTGTTTATCATGGAGTTTCATTAGAACAGGCATTTTTATGGTCGCGTGGCCATTTCCAAGGTGGGCAAATGCCAGAAGGTGTTAATGTGTTAATGCCGCAAATTATTATTGGTGCTCAAATTGTCCAAACAGCAGGCGTAGCCTTAGGTTTAAAGCGTAAAAAAACAAACACAGTGGCAATTACGTACACTGGAGATGGAGGAGCATCGCAAGGGGACTTTTATGAAGGTCTTAACTTTGCAGGTGCTTACAGTGCGCCAGCGATTTTCGTTGTTCAGAATAATCGTTTTGCAATTTCTACACCAGTAGAAAAGCAATCTGCAGCGCGTACGATTGCTCAAAAAGCAGTTGCTGCTGGTATTCATGGAGTGCAAGTAGATGGTATGGATGTTTTAGCTGTTTACGCTGCTACCGAAGAAGCTCGTGAGCGTGGTTTAAATGGTGGTGGGCCAACGTTAATCGAAACGTTAACATACCGCTACGGACCACACACAATGGCTGGAGATGATCCGACTCGTTACCGTACATCTGATTTAGATGACGAATGGGAGAAGAAAGATCCATTAGTTCGTTTCCGTAAGTTTCTAGAAAAGAAAAATTTATGGAATGAACAACAAGAAAATGAAGTAGTAGATCAAGCCAAGGAAGATATAAAAGCGGCAATTAAAAAAGCAGACGCTGCACCGAAGCAAAAAGTGACTGATTTAATTGGCTTTATGAACGAGAAGCTTCCTTATAATTTGAATGAGCAAATGGATGAGTTTAAAGCAAAGGAGTCGAAGTAAGCTATGGCACAAATGACAATGATTCAAGCGATAACTGATGCCATGAGAGTAGAAATGAAGAAAGATGAAAGTATACTCTTATTTGGGGAAGATGTAGGTAAAAATGGAGGGGTATTCCGTGCCACAGAAGGCCTACAAGATGAATTTGGCGAAGAGCGTGTGTTTGATACTCCGCTAGCTGAATCGGGGATTGGTGGTTTAGCTATCGGATTAGGTTTAACAGGTTTTCGTCCGATTATGGAAATTCAGTTTTTCGGTTTCGTATTTGAGGTGTTTGATTCAATAGCGGCACAAATGGCGAGGATGCGTTATCGGTCAGGTGGGATGTATCATTCACCAGTGACAATCCGGTCTCCGTTTGGTGGTGGTGTTAAAACTCCTGAATTGCATGCCGATAGCTTAGAAGGTTTAATGGCGCAAACGCCAGGGGTAAAAGTCGTAATACCTGCAACTCCTTATGACGCAAAAGGTTTATTAATTTCGGCTATTCGTGATAATGATCCGGTGGTATTCCTAGAGCATATGAAACTTTACCGCTCTTTCCGTGGAGAGGTTCCAGAAGAAGAATATACTATTGAATTAGGTAAAGCAGACGTTAAGCGAGAAGGTAAAGATATTTCGATTATTACCTATGGAGCAATGGTTCACTCTTCTCTTAAAGCGGCAGAAGAGCTAGCTAAAGAAGGGCTTGAAGCAGAGGTGATCGATCTTCGTACAATTAGTCCGTTAGATATCGATGCGATTATCACTTCAGTAGAAAAAACAAACCGCGTAATTGTCGTTCAAGAAGCACAAAAGCAAGCTGGGATTGCAGCGAATGTTGTTGCAGAAATTAACGACCGTGCGATTTTAAGCCTGGAAGCACCGGTATTACGTGTAACTGCACCTGATACAGTATTCCCGTTTGCTTCTGCTGAGGATGTATGGCTTCCTGGTTATAAAGAAATTGTTGAAACAGCAAAGAAAGTGATTAACTTTTAATTGAGTGATTTTCATAATAAAATTTGACATGTAATAAAAGGGAGGCGTTTTTTGTGGCGTTTGAATTTAAACTTCCTGATATCGGTGAAGGTATTCATGAAGGTGAGATCGTTAAATGGTTTGTAAAACCTGGCGACGAAGTAAAAGAAGATGATGTATTACTTGAAGTACAAAACGATAAAGCCGTAGTGGAAATTCCTTCACCTGTTGAAGGGAAAGTTTTAGAATTGAAAGTGACTGAAGGGACTGTGGCAGTTGTTGGAGATGTTCTTTTAACGATTGATTATGACGGTGAAATTCCGGGCTCAGCACATGGTCATGATGATGAAGAAGAAACGGCAGCACCTGAGAAGGAAGAAGCGAAACAAGAACCTACTCAAGAAGTGACAGAGGTTGAAGTTGATGAAACAAGAAGAATTATTGCTATGCCATCTGTTCGTAAATATGCTCGTGAAAAAGGAATTGATATTCGTCAAGTGAATGGCACAGGTGATAATGGCCGTATTTTAAAGTCGGATATTGATAACTTTGGTACCGAAGCACCAAACCAAGAGGCAGTAGGAGAAACGGAACAACCGGTTTCTAAAGAAGACGGTCCAACTACGAAGAAAGAAGTTAAGTCTTATGAACCTGTATTTGGTGAAATGGAAACTCGCGAAAAAATGAGCGGAATTCGCAAAGCGATCTCGAGTGCGATGGTTAATTCCAAGCATACCGCACCTCACGTAACATTAATGGATGAAGTTGATGTTACAGATTTAGTTGCACACCGTAAAAAGTTCAAATCAGTTGCTCAAGATAAAGGTATTAAATTAACGTACTTACCTTATGTAGTAAAAGCGTTAACTTCTGCGTTAAGAGAATACCCGACGTTAAATGCATCGATTGATGATGCGAGTGACGAAGTTGTATATAAACATTACTATAATATCGGAATTGCAGCAGATACAGACAAAGGTTTGTTAGTACCGGTGGTAAAAGAAGCAGACCGAAAGTCAATTTTTAAAATTTCTGGTGAAATTAATGAGTTAGCCACAAAAGCTCGTGAAGGTAAATTAGCCACGGATGAAATGAAAGGTGGCTCTTGTACGATTACGAATATTGGTTCTGCTGGTGGTCAGTGGTTCACGCCGGTTATTAACCACCCAGAAGTGGCGATTTTGGGAATTGGTCGTATTGCTGAAAAACCGGTCGTAAAAGACGGGGAGATTGTAGTTGCACCAGTGTTAGCCTTATCATTAAGTTTCGATCACCGTTTAATTGACGGAGCGACAGCGCAAAATGCGTTAAATCACATCAAACGTTTATTGAACGATCCGCAATTATTAGTTATGGAGGCGTAAAGTATGGTAGTAGGAGATTTTGCAGTAGAAGTTGATACACTTGTCATCGGCTCAGGTCCTGGTGGTTATGTAGCTGCAATTCGAGCGGCGCAACTAGGGCAAAAAGTAACGGTTGTTGAAAAAGAGAATTTAGGTGGAGTTTGTTTAAATGTTGGTTGTATTCCTTCAAAGGCGTTAATTGCCGCTGGACATAAATACCATGATGCAAAGCATTCAGAAGATATTGGTATTACTGTAGAAAATGTTAATTTAGATTTCTCGAAAGTACAAAAATGGAAAGCTTCAGTTGTTAATAAACTAACAAGTGGTGTTGAAGGACTTTTAAAAGGTAATAAAGTCGACATTGTTAAGGGTGAAGCGTACTTTGTTGATGAAAATACGGTTCGAATTATGGATGATAAGTCATCGCAAACGTATAAATTTAACAATTGTATTATTGCGACGGGTTCTTCTCCGATTGAAATTCCGACTTTCAAATGGAGTAAGCGAGTTATTTCTTCAACAGGAGCGTTAGCCTTAGAAGAAGTACCTAAAAAAATGGTTGTTATCGGCGGTGGTTATATTGGTGTAGAGCTAGGTGCAGCGTATGCTAATTTAGGTACTGAAATTATCATTTTAGAAGGAAGTAAACAAATTTTACCAGGCTTTGAAAAACAAATGAGCCAGTTAGTTGCTAAAAACTTGAAGAAAAACGGAGCGACCATTCATGCAAATGCTCTTGCTCAAGGAGTAGAAGAAACGGCAGATGGTGTGAAAGTTACTGCTGAAATTAAAGGTGAAACCGAGACGTTTGAAGCGGACTATTGCTTAGTAACGGTTGGTCGTCGTCCAAATACTGAAGACCTTGGTCTTGAGCAAGTTGGAATTGAAATGACTGATCGAGGACTAGTGAAAGTCGATAAGCAATGTAAAACAAGTGTGAACGGTATATATGCAATTGGAGATATTGTTGATGGTCCAGCTCTTGCTCACAAAGCATCGTACGAAGGGAAAGTGGCTGCTGAAGTTATCTCAGGGCACTCTGCCGAAGTTGATTATTTAGCAATACCGGCCGTTGTCTTCTCAGGGCCTGAACTTGCATCTGTAGGTTTAACTGAAGGGGAAGCAAAAGAAGCGGGTTATGATGTGAAAGTTTCAAAATTCCCATTTGCGGCAAATGGGCGGGCTTTATCTCTGAATGAGACAGATGGTTTTATGAAGATGGTAACGAGAAAAGAAGATGGTTTAGTGCTAGGAGTACAAATTGCTGGTACAAATGCCTCTGATATGATCTCTGAAGCTTGTGTAGCTATTGAAGCAGGTATGACTGCGGAAGATATTGCAATGACGATACATGCACATCCATCTTTAGGTGAAATTACAATGGAAGTGGCAGAAGTAGCGATTGACATGCCGATCCATATAGTAAAATAAAAAAAGGGTGACTTTTAAAGTGCTTTAGCTGTTACATTATGTAATGTAGGTTGGCTAAAAGAACTTTTGAGTCACCTTTTTTATTTTATTAATGATTGTTCTAGTGTTTGTAATATTTCATTCTTTTGAAGTGAACCTTCGACGCGGATTGTGATTTTTTCGTTATGTATAACGAGTAAAGTAGGAAATTCGCTAATTTCGAAATAACGAATTAAATCTCTGTCTGAAGAATGGATAATGTTAAAAGATCGAATTAGTTCAGGGTATCTTCTTTTAACATCTAACAGTGCGTCATAGTAGTTTCCTTCTTCGTGTATATAATGATCGTCTGAAAAGAGAATAGTAATATGCTCGTCTTCTTTTTGTAAAAAAGGATAATTAGAAAGTACTTCATTATTGTTGCAACTAGATAAGAACATTAAGAGAAAGATATAACTGAAAGAAGTTGTTATAGTTTTTTGGCATAACAATACTATTCACTTCCTTTGATGTGATTATAACTTTAGATTAGATATTCTATTCTTAATAATTTTATCATGAAATCGCATCTTTTTACTGTTCGTAATGAAACTGTTACCAAAATGAAAAATAACTCCGATTAGAAGGACTTTTTATGAAGTGTTGACAAGTTGAGACAATTTTAGCTATCGATGGACATCGTATGTTAATATATTATTTAATGGTTGAGTGAATTTCATAATTACCAAAAATGAGCCACATCAAGCAATATATAGTTTGCGAATGGTTTTATCCAACTATATATTGATCTTAGTGGCGAGAATGATGAATTATGAAATTCATTAGGTTATAAAAAAATTTAGTTAGGTGATGATTTTGAAAAAAAGTGTGATTTTGTTTTTCGTAGCTATCTTCTTTTTGCTAAGTACAGCTTGTGCAGAAGGTGATAAAAATGTAAATGGAGAAAATGAGTACGATCCAAAAGACGCGGTGGTTGATGAGATTGAAGAAGGTATTAGTGTAGATGAAGAATCTTCTCGAGAAGAAAAACAAGCCGAGTTAGTTGAAGATGAAAATGAACAACAAGAAGAGGATAAGCAGGAGGAGGAAGTGGTGGTTTCTCCGAGCTATGCGTTACAAACTAATGAAACGGTAAAACCGATTGATGAAAAGGGCAATAAAAACGTCGTTCTATTAACGATAGATGATGCACCGGAACATTACTCTGTTGATATGGCAAAACTATTAAAAGAAAAAGAAGTAAATGCAATTTTCTTTGTGAACGGTCATTTTATTATGGATGAGACAGGTAGAGAGAAACTACAAGTGATTTATGACCTAGGGTTTGAAATTGGTAACCATACGATGACTCATCCAAACTTAAGAGACTTATCGGAAGAAGAGCAACGGAAAGAAATCGTTGAGCTTAATGATCTCATTGAAGATATTATCGGAGAAAGACCAAGGTTTTTTAGAGCTCCGTTTGGGGTAAACACAGAAGTGTCCCGTCAAGTGGTGTTAGAAGAAAATATGCAATGGATGAATTGGACATATGGGTACGACTATTTCCAACCATATATGAATGCTGAAGCTCTTACCGAAGCGATGGTCACAGGCAAAGGGCCAGAAGTGGATGTACCTTATTCTTTATTAAAGCCTGGTGCAAATTTACTAATGCATGATCGAAAATGGACCTTGGAAGCCATGCCGGATATTATTACCGGATTAAGAGAAAAAGGTTACGAATTTGTTGACCCTAAATTGATTGAATAGTTGTTTGGTGGTTAGTGGTTAGTTGGAAAGTTGGAAAAACACCGGAATTTACATCTAAGATGGTGACGAATGTGTCGCCACATTGGTTTTGGATGAAAAAAGAACGAGGGATATCCTGAATGAGCCTCTAAAATTCGTTAGAAGTTTAAAGCGAAGAGAAGGAAATCGCTCGTTCTTTTACATGTTAGATAGTGACGGTGTAATGACATGATGGTTTTGTTTATTTGCAAAAATATATGGTGAAAATGAAGACAAGCTATAAAATATTAAGTTGTAAGGGTGAATAAAAGGATGAAGCGTTTAATTTTCTTGACGTGTACTTTGATGATTTTACTAGCTGCATGTGGAACTAAAGTTGAGGAAGAGCGAGATCCTAAAGAGTCTGTAAAAGATGAAAATCAAAAACAAGTCGAAGAGATTGTGAAAGAAAAAGAGGACGAAGAAAGTATTTATTTTAAAGAATTAAAACTTAAATCTATAGATGGGCAACAAGTATTTTTAGTTGATGATCTTTTTGAACTTATTGATGGCACTTATCAATACGACGATTTGCATCGTTCTGTCGAAATGGAGATTGATAATCATATTTTTAAGTTAGTGTATGATATTGCGGTTGTAGAGCATAATGGGTTGTATTTACCTACCAATGAGATTTCGATGGTTCTTGAAGAAGAGAAACTGTATTTGCCGGTATCCTTTTTAGATGTTGCCTTAGGTTTAGATGTCGAAGTAAACGAGCGCTTAGTATCGTTTCAATGGATGGAAGAAGCCTTGCCGGTAGGTTCGGTACGTGAAGAAAGTTTACTAGATCGAACGTGGACAATAGATGAAATGGTTGATTATTTATCTTTTTTACAAAAACCGATAGAAGACGCTGAAGTGAGTACGATCCCTAACCATCTTCCAGGAGCAAAGAGAGCGTATCGAAATGGTTATCATGAAGGTATTGATTGGTATGGTTATGCAACCGGGAAACAAATTTCCACCGATACTCCGATATATGCGATGGCTGAAGGGGTTGTTGTTCGAGCGGACCACGATTACGAGGAATATCCATCTCCTTTAATTCGCAATAAAGATTTATCGCTCACTGCGCAATTAGGTGAGACTCCGGAGTACATTTTTGACCGTTTACGTGGAAAGCAAGTTTGGGTTCAGTATGAAAAGGGGGTAATGAACCGCTTTGCTCATCTTGATGCGATTCCTGAGGATCTTAAAGTAGGAGATAAGGTTACGAGCGAAACAATTATTGGGTACGTCGGAAATTCAGGAACGAGTGGTGCTGTCAACCAAGATGGTACACAGTTGCATTTGCATCAAGATCTGCTCATTTATGGTGAGTTATTTTGGAAACCATTTTCTTTAGATGAAGTAAAGGAAATTATCGTTCGGATATTTGAAGAATAGATGAGGGTGTCCTATAAGTGTTAGTTCAGAAGAGTGTATTTCTCAATGCTGAATTTCTTATAGGACACCCTATTTAAGTATTAATTGCTATCGTTCTTTTCTCGCTTTTATTTAAGTCACTCTCACCATAATTACGAATCCCAAGCTCGTAAGAAAAAACTTTACTGGACTCTACTTTGATGCCTGTTACATTTTCGTGGGCACGGTAAAAAACTTATAAAAAAATCCATTGAGCTTTGAAACGTATTTTCCTCATCGATTTCTTCCTTCCTTTCTTTTAAATAAAAATTCCAAAGTGAAAGACAAAACCTGACACCAATTGCAAATTAGTTATGATAATCTATAAAGGTTACTTTTAACAAATGGCTCTTTTCTAAAAGATTGTTGCTATTAGCTTTTTGAGTCGTTGCATACAAATACACTACCTGTTTATGTTTTCCGATAAAAAACTTTATTATTTCTATTTTTCTTAAAGGAGAATAGTTAAGTTTTTAGGAGGGGTTTTTAGTGAATAAGTCAGACAAACTGGATGAACTCAGGCTTGAAGTGGGGATGGTTGCGGACAAGGTGAATACTAGAGAAGATTTTTATTCAGGAATCATTAATATTATCGGGAGCCACCTTCCTGTAGGTTGTGGAGTGGCGATATATGGATGTGATAATGGTTACTTTTCGAATATTGTTAGTTATGGAAAAGTGAATGAAAAAAAATATAGTAAATATGGAGATTGTATGTTTAGTGTTTGTAGTATTAGGGGTAAAGTAACTATACAAACTGAAGCGAATTCAATAAAGGCTTATGCCCCGTTTTATGATGGCCATCATTTAATTGGAATACTTTTTATTGAATTTCAAACTGTAAACTATAAAATTACTGAAGAAGACTTTATATTTCTTGAGGAAATTGCAAGGTATATTGAAATTAAAGGAGTTCAATATAACGATTGGACAATTGATAACAACAGCGTTTAATTGATAATATATTTAAGGGGAAAGATAAAAGGAAAGACTTTTTATTTATCTTTTTGGACAATGAAAACTTGATTTAATAGGTTGTTTTAGTGTTTTGTTAATAAAGTGCAAAGTAGTTTGACATTTATAATAATTTTAGTTATAATAAAATTCAGAATATTTAAAAGGAGGCGTTGCAAATGAACTTGTTTGAAAGACTTTATGATGAGCAAGAAAATGTTAAAGTACAGTTTATTGGATTTACAACTGAGAGTGCACGTTATGATTTTGGGATTGTTTATACGAATATGTTCTTTGGAAAGCCTCTAGTGATTTGCATGCAAACTGGGCGTTCAACACTAATTTGTGCCGAGGAAGCAGAGAATGTTGACCATGTAAAAAAAGTTTTCCAAATAAAATGTGATGACGAAGCATCAGATCTGTCACTATTTTTCACTAAAAATCTCCCTACAATGACATTTGATACTCAATATTAATTATAAAGAATAAGAAGCAGGCCAAGCGCCTGTTTTTTTTTTTTTTTTTTTTTTTTTTTTTTTTGTAATAATTTCTGCTCTTTTAAACTAATGTGACATACAATTAACTATTGACATATTAAATGTGACATATTATTATGTAAATACAAGGTATAAAAACGCTTTCAAAATAAAGGAGTGGAATAAATGGGTGTAATCATTTGTCAATCATGTGGGAAAGTCATCGAGCATTTTGAAGCAGAGAAAGTATCAACTTTATATGGAACTTGCTGTAATGCTACAAAAAAGGAACAAGCTAAAAAATAAAAAAAGATATACTAATAAAGGTAGACGATCCTGTCTACCTTTTTTTTCTCGATAAATAAGAAAGTATATAATTTTTGAAGTTGGAAAGGTGTCTAGCTCCAGGCGCCATCGGCTTGACCGCTACGGGAAGGTCTTCCACCTGTTTTCGCCGATAGGCGGGCGCCTTGCGCTTTTCTTATTATAAAGTTGCCAGAAATGGTTTGTGCCGTACAATTTATCTCCATAAATAATTAGTATGACATATTAGATGAATGGCTTATGCTCTTTAATGACACGAATATTATTGAATGATTCGTCTTCAGGGCCTTGGACAGGTAGGCCGACATCGATATTTTCTTGAATATAATCAATATTTTCTTCAGTAATGATTTCTCCAGGTATAAAAATTGGGATTCCAGGAGGGTACACCATGACAAATTCAGCGATAATACGTCCAACAGACTCCTTAAATGGGATGACCTCAGTTTCAGAATAAAAGGCATCTCTCGGTGAGAGAGCTAATGTTGGAAGATCGGGAACATGTACACGAATTGGTTTTGTGTGTTGAGATTTAATTTTCGACATGTATTTTTGAGATAGTTCCTTCAATGCAGTAATAAGAATATCAATCGTTTCTTTTGTATCTCCGATTGAAATAATACAAAGAATATTATATAAATCTGATAGCTCTACCTCGATGTTATAATTCTCACGTAACCAAACCTCCACATCGTAACCCGTAATCCCCAACTCTTTAACAGAGATAATCACCTTAGTAGGATCAAAGTCGTAAGTTGCTTTAGTTCCTAAGATTTCAGAACCGACACAATGAAAACCATTAATTTGGTTAATTTCATCTCTTGTTTCATTTGCTAAATGTAACGTTTTGCTTATAAGGGTGTACCCTTTCGTTGCTAATTGTTTTCTGGCAACATCTAAAGATGCTAACAGCAAATATGAAGTAGATGTAGTTGTTAACATACTAATGATGGATTGAACTCGCTTTGGCGAAACTAAGTTGCCCTTTATGTTTAAAACGGAACTTTGCGTCATTGACCCACCTAGTTTATGAACACTTGTAGCGGCCATATCAGCACCTGCTTGCATAGCGGAGAGTGGGAGATCATCATGAAAATGAATATGGACACCGTGTGCTTCGTCAACAAGCACTGGAATTCCGTAACTATGAACGACCTCAACAATCTTTTTTAAATTGGCAGAGATACCAAAATATGTCGGGTTAATGACAAGTACCCCTTTAGCATCGGGATGTGCCGTCAAAGCGCTTTCTACTGCTTCTATCGTTATTCCGTGTGAAATCCCTAAAGTAGGATCAATAATTGGATGAATAAAAATAGGAGTTGCCCCTGAAAAAATAATCGCTGACATAATCGATTTGTGAACATTTCTAGGGACAATGATTTTATCTCCCGGCCCACAAACACTCATGATCATCGTCATGATCGCTCCACTAGTACCTTGTACAGAGAAAAAAGTATGATCAGCTCCGAAAGCTTTAGCAGCTAATTGTTGTGCTTCCTTTATCATGCCATGAGGGTGATGCAGATCGTCTAAAGGACCAATATTTATTAAGTCAATAGATAAAGCGTTATCACCTATAAAGTTACGAAATTCTGGGTCCATACCAGTTCCTTTTTTATGTCCAGGTATATGAAATTGAACGGGGTTTCTTTTAACGTGTTCGAGTAACCCAGTAAATAATGGGGTATTTTTTTGAGACATAATTGCCATTTCACCTCTAAATTAAAATAAGTATGATTTGCATAAAACAAAAATGAGTATATCAAATTCAAAAAAAAAATGATAGGGTAAAAAACAATAAAGCGCGTTTAAGAGGAGTTTTCTTCAATAGTATCGAAAATATTTACAAAGAAAAGTAATTTATTTTATTGAGACGGGGGAGATTTCGATGAATACTAAAGTAAGTGAACTTTTAAAAATTAAATATCCGATTATTCAAGGAGGACTTGCCTATTTAGCTTATTCAGAGTTAGCTGCGGCGGTTTCTAATGCTGGTGGATTAGGTCAAATTACAGCGATGTCACTTTCATCTCCAGAACAATTAAGAGAAGAAATTCAAAAAGTAAAACAAAAAACTGATAAACCTTTTGGTGTAAACTTTGCTATTGGTCAGCATGGGAGACCTTTTGACCATATGGTTCGAGTGGCGATCGAAGAGGAAGTTCCAGTTGTGACAATGACAGGGGGGAATCCTGCACCAATTTTTGAACAATTAGAAGGTGTAGACGTGAAAAAAATTGTCCTCGTTGCTGCGAAGAGGCAAGCTGTTAAGGCGGAACAACTAGGTGCTGATGCGATAATGGTCGTCGGACAAGAAGGGGGAGGGCATCTTGGACGGAATGATACGAGTACACTCGTATTAATTCCCCAAGTCGTTGATGCAGTTTCAATACCTGTAATAGCTTCAGGAGGTATTGGAGATGGAAGAGGTTTAATGGCAGCGCTAGCACTAGGGGCAGAAGGAATTGAGATGGGGACTCGTTTTGTAGCTACGAAAGAATGTGTACATGCCCATGAATCATACAAACAGAAAATTGTAGAAATGACAGAAAATGATACTGTTGTTATTAAACGTAACCTAGGGGCTCCTGCGCGTGCTCTTAAAAATAGTTGGACAGATCAAATTCTCTCCCTTGAAGAAAAAGGTGCAGACTATGATGCATTAAAAAATTATATTAGTGGAGAAGCTAATAAAAAGTATATATATGAAGGGATTGAAGAAGAGGGATTCGGCTGGGCAGGACAAGTGATCGGTTTAATTAATGACGTTCCTTCTGTTGCTGAGCTTTTTGAAACGATGGTTGATCTGGCCGATCAAGTTCAAAATAAGTTGAAGAACTTGTAAATTTAAGGAATAACACAATAGAAACACTACAAGGAGATTTAATACATGAATATAAACATTCCTATTTCCCTCGATTGGACAAAAGAAGAAGTAATAGATGTTGTTCAATTTTTTGAAGGAATTGAAAAAGCTTATGAGACTGGAATTGAAAAAAATGAAATGTTAACTTTGTACAAACGCTTCAAAAAAATTGTTCCCTCTAAAAGTGAGGAAAAACAATTATTTAAGCAGTTTGATAAAGAATCGAATTACAGCTGTTACCATGTAGTAAAAGAAGCTTTAAACAAGGAAATGCCAGCCACTAAAAAAATCAAGCTCAGCTATTAAACTGAGCTTGATTTTTTGTATAGTGGCATTAAAGTTTTCATCGTATTTTTAGCGAGATTTAAAAATTGATCGCCGTCTTTTAAGATAGGATCGTTCGCACGGATGTGTCGCCCAACTAGAAATTCTACTTTATTAACATCACGAAAACGAGTTAACATGTTTTCAAAATCATTTTTATCAATATCAATAAGTGAAGTAGCCTCTTTTTTCATATGGTCGAGAGAAATGACAAAATCTTTCGGAATCGTTTCGTAAATAGAATCGATATGATCTAAAAAGGTTTCAGCAATTTGTTTCTTGTTTGGAACTTCATAAATAAGAGCAAACCAGATAAATACGTGATCGTCGAAAAGTCCAATTTGAAAGTGAGGGTGCTTTTTATAGCCACGTTTATTATGACAAATAGCCATCCAAGTATCGTTCGGTGGATTAACGGTCCTTCTAGCGTGTTTTGCTATATGTAAAAACATTTCATTACCACTAAGAGTAGCGATGTCATCACAGAGAACTTCGCCTATTTCTTTAAACTTCGGTTGAATTCTTTCCTGTATCGCAGTCATGCGATCCTCTAGGCCATCAATTGAAAATGTTTCAAAGTCTTTTTCTGTAAAGCCGGTAAACATTAAATCAATCCCTTTCAATGTACAATTTACAATTTAAAATTAAAAATTCATGTGGGTATTGCCTTGAAGCTTAAGTTACTCAATTAAAATTAATTAAGTGCTTAGCTTCGAAGCTAAGCTTAAATAATTGTGAATTTTAAATTATTACTGTAAATAGTCTACCATAAAAGAATTTTATTCACTAAAAATTAGCTTGGACAATAAGGAAATGGGCTTATACCTAGTTTAACAATGAAGTAACGGTGGTAAAATGTAAATAAAATCCTTTTTGGAACAAAGTTATTCTCCTTGATGTGAAAGGTTAGTATTGTTTGTGAACATTGATGAACGGTGTAGCTCCCATAACGCTAGTGAGAAACATTCTGGTAAGTATAAGCATATAATATAATATAGTTACCCGATCAGAAAATTCCGTAAACAATGTTCTTTTAAGGTTTATATAACTATTTTCGAAAGGTAATTTATATGAGTGAATTTCATAATCACTAAAAATGAGCCACATCAAGCAATATATAGTTTGCGAATGGTTTTGACGCAACTATATATTGATCTTAGTGGAGAGAATAATGAATTATGAAATTCATTATTAAAAAATTAATATAAAGGGGTGTAGGTTTCCATGAAACAAGTTGTTCAATCAGTTAAAAAGGCTGATTGTGAAACAAGGATCGCTGTTTTGCGGTTGGAAATTGATTATGAACTGGCAACACTACACGATGCAATGGTTGTAGAAGATTTGAACAAAATAAATGAGTGCAAAAAAAGATTAGAGAGATTTCGTCAGGAGTTATATACGCTCTTAAAAAGAATCAAAAAGTAAGGGTATTTACGTCAAAGTGCAAAAAGCAGCAACATTAAAGAAGGAATTAATAATAAAGGGCTGTCCCAAAAGAAAGTGCCAGACACCGTTAGGCACGTAATATAGACGGATAATTAATTTGAACGTCTATATTTAGTGAGTTCTACACGGTGTCAGACACTCATGTGACAGCCTCTTTTGGTTTACCTGTTATTTATCCATTTGTAGATGCTGCTAATTTTTTCCTTAAAGTAAAGCCTACTCCACAACAAATGGTTGCTAATAAAATGGATAAGCTAAAGATAAGCAAACTTTCTAATGCAATTGAAATGCCAATACCAATGATGGAGAACGTTGTAAATATTGCACATAATAAGAAGATTATTTGTTCTTTTTTCAAGTTAATCCCTCCTACTTATTAGTGTACAAGTATTTTGCTCGTTAGAAAAGTGAAATAACTTGAAATTAAACTTAAAAATGAGGAAAAATATAAAATTGTATTCGATTGAAAAAGTTGTGCTATAATAGAACAGTTGTGGGTAAAAAGTGAAAAAATATTACAATTTTAAGGAGAGACATAATAGATGAAACATAGAAAAGATATTCGTAACATTGCGATCATCGCTCACGTTGACCATGGTAAAACAACGTTAGTTGATCAGTTGTTACATCAATCAGGAACATTTCGTACAAATGAACAAGTAGAAGAGCGAGCGATGGACTCAAATGCGTTAGAAAAAGAAAGAGGAATTACCATTTTAGCGAAAAATACCGCTATTCAATATGAAGATACACGTATTAATATTTTAGACACTCCAGGGCATGCCGATTTCGGTGGAGAAGTTGAACGTATTATGAAGATGGTTGATGGGGTTCTACTTGTCGTAGATTCTTACGAAGGTTGTATGCCACAAACTCGTTTCGTATTAAAGAAAGCGTTAGAACAAAAATTAACACCGATTGTTGTCGTAAATAAAATAGACAAGCCCGCAGCTAGACCTGCAGCAGTAGTTGATGAAGTGGTAGATTTATTAATTGACTTAGATGCAGATGAAGAGCAATTAGATTTTCCAGTTGTTTATGCGTCAGCAATAAACGGTACCGCAAGTGTTGACCCTGAGCCTGAAAAGCAAAATGAAAATATGAATGACTTATTTTCTGCTATTATTGATCATATTCCAACTCCGGTTGACAATCGCGAGGAACCGCTACAATTTCAAGTTACGATGTTAGATTATAATGATTATCTTGGAAGAATTGGTGTTGGTCGTGTATTCCGTGGTAGCATTAAGGTTGGACAACCAGTTGCTTTAATGAAATTAGACGGATCAGTGAAGCAGTTCCGTGTGACGAAATTGTTCGGTTTTATCGGATTAAAGCGAATCGAAATTGAAGAAGCGATCGCAGGAGACATTATTGCTATCTCAGGGATGGAAGAAATCAATGTAGGTGAAACAGTTTGTCCACTTGACCACCAAGAAGCTTTACCGATTTTACGAATTGATGAGCCGACGTTACAAATGACGTTTTCGGTTAACAATAGCCCATTTGCCGGTCGCGAAGGGAAATACGTTACGAGTAGAAAAATCGAAGAACGCCTTAGAGCGCAGCTGGAAACAGACGTTAGTTTACGTGTAGATAATACAGATTCACCAGAAGCTTGGATTGTTTCAGGTCGTGGTGAGCTTCATTTATCCATTTTAATTGAAAACATGAGACGAGAAGGTTATGAATTACAAGTATCAAAACCGGAAGTTATTGTTAAAGAAGTGGACGGAGTTCGTTCTGAGCCTGTGGAAAGAGTGATTATCGACGTTCCAGAAGAATATACTGGAGCCATTATGGAGTCGGTAGGAGAGCGTAAAGGTGAAATGTTAAACATGGTTAATAACGGTAGTGGTCAAGTTCGACTTGAATTTTTGGTCCCAGCTCGTGGCCTAATTGGTTACTCTACTGAATTTATGACACAAACTCGTGGTTATGGTATTATTAATCATACATTTGACGGTTATCAACCGATGCTAGAAGGTAAAGTAGGTGGTAGACGTCAAGGTGTATTAGTATCGATGGAGCAAGGAAAAGCAAGCCAATACAGTATTATGCAAGTAGAAGACCGTGGAATTATTTTCGTTGAGCCAGGAACTGAAGTTTATGAAGGTATGATTGTTGGCGAACATACGAGAGAAAACGATATTACGGTCAACTTAACAAAAGTGAAACAAATGACGAATATGCGTTCAGCGAATAAAGATCAAACAGTTACGATGAAACGACCGAGGATTATGACATTAGAAGAATCATTAGAGTATTTAAATGATGATGAGTTATGTGAAATTACGCCAGAATCAATTCGTCTAAGAAAGAAAATTCTAGATAAAAACGAACGTGAGCGAATTGAGAAGAGAAACAAATTAGCTAATAAAGTTTAACACCTTACTCAAAGGAGGGCTATTATGGCTACCCCTGGTGAAAAGATCCCGACACCGAATTTTTCCTTTTTAGCTGAAGCATTAGGAGCGGGAAATCCAGAGCAATTTTTATTTGCATTTTCAATTCTTTATATCGTCGTTGTTATTTTAACGGTGGTTGTATATAATTTAGGGTTTGCGCGGAAACTACCGGTTTTAAAGACGGCAATTGTTTATATCGTTTTACTTTTCGGTTCGATTTTTATTACGTTTTTAGCTTTAACACTTCCTGTCGTTGAGTCACTACTCATAGCAACATTAGTACTAGGTGCGTATAAATTTCGACTTCATAAAGAAAAGAGAACAGAAAATGCGTAACGATATTTCAAAATAAAAAAGAGGTTGGGACAAAAGTGTCTGACACCACGCGGGTCGTACTAAATATAGACAAGAAAGATTAATCGAATGTCTATATTTGGTGCCTAGCGGTGTCTGACACTTTATTTTGTCCCAGCCTCTTTTTTTTACATAGATTAGAAATTATAACTCGTTTTATACTTTGAATGCTGTATAGCTCCAGCGCATACGAGCTCGATCATTCCATTATAGCCCTTCCATTGCGGTCTAAAACCTGACCTCCGCGGATAGGTCTTCCAGTGCTTTTCACCGATAGGCGTGCGCATGCGTTTTTCTTGTTACCACTCGTCATCATTTTCTATTGGTTTATTAAAACGAAAGTTACCAGTTGCTAATCTGGCTTTCGTTTTTTCAGTTATTCGATCGTAACAACTTTGACATGTGTATGTATGCTTCGGTCTATTTCTTAAGCGCTTCGCTAAAAAAGAATCACTATCAATAGATTCAATTTTATCACAAATGACGCATTTAACTCTCATCATTATTCACCTCATCTTCGTTTACCAATCTTTGTAAAGGTATACAAGCATTATAATTGAAAAAGTTGCTATTGTGAAGGAGATCATTTGGCGTCTTTCGCTTTTCTTATCATGAATAAGCAAAATAGTTTAAACATAAGGTAAAAAAAGGTATAGTGTAATTGTAACAATACATTAATGAATTTCATAATTCTTATTTAGCACACTAGGCTGCCTCATCTGGTTGAGTTTAATCGTCCTGAACTAGATGTAGATTGATGAGGTGACTATTTATTGGTATTATGAAATTCACTCAGTTAGGAAAAATATATTTAGCATCTTAAATTAATAGGTGACTACTAATTTTTTTATTATTTAAGGAGGTTTTTATTTTGGCTAATCAAGTAGAACAAATTTTAACAGATGAGTTATTTCAGTTATTACAAAAGGAACGTTTTGTAACTATTGCAACGGTAGATCATGAAACAGGCGCACCGAATATAAGTGCGATTTCTTGGGTATATGCTCCTAAAAAAGAGGCTGTTCGTTTTGCTGTCGATAACCGCTCGCGAATTATAGAAAATATTAAAGCTAACCCTCATGCTGTTCTAAATATAATCGGAAATGAGTCTACATACTCAATTAGCGGAACAGCGCAAGTTAAAGTAGAAAAGCTAGAAGAGGTCCCACTAAAGTTAGCCCTCGTTGAAATAACAATTAGCGAAGTCCGCGATGTAATGTTTTACGGTTCAAAAATATCTGTTGAACCTGAGTATGAAAAAACATATGACAAAGAAGCAGCTGATAAGTTAGATTTACAAGTAATGACTGCGATGAAAAAAGCTTAGTCGACGACTAAGCTTTCTTCTTCCTATATATCAATCGTTGTTTATTTCTTCATTTTCACCTTCATCTTTTTCTAACTGCCTTCTATTTTCTTCTTGTTTTTGTTCTTCGTCGATTTCGCGAATATTTTCGTCGTCCATATCTCTTTTTCCGTGCTCTTCTTGCAGTTCTTCAAGTTGACTTTCTTGTCCTTCATTTAATCTTTCTTCATTTGCATCAGTTGGCTCAGGCTCAGCTTTTTCATGTTCAGGACCAGGTACAATTGGCATTAATCGGCCAACGATCGCTGCTAATTCATTCATTATCCCGGCAATAGGATGTCCTGCCTGGATATCTTCCTGCATTCCTCTTAATCGCGCATTTATATCTGGATCTGCACTTATAGAAGCATAAGCACCATGTGGGTCATCTTTTAAAGCTTCCACGACTTCGTACTTCACAACACCGACATCTGAGCGGTCTAACTCCTCACTTACATCAATCCCTACTACTGCTAAATCGCCAAGAACTAAAGCTGTTGCAGCTTCTACTTCAGGTACTCGCTCTGCAAGGTGAACTAAATGTTCAGCAACTTCTTGAGCACTTTTATTTTCGTTCATCCGTGGATCTTCTGCTTGTTCAGCAATACCTAATGGTTGCTGATTTCCATCATTTTCATGAGCGGTGTTTGGCTGACAAGCAAAGAGCATCGAAAACAATATAGAATATATACAAATGTTTATTAATTTCATGATTAAACATCCCTTTCTTGTAAATATTTATAATTATTGTTCGTTTCTTCGTCTAACTTTATTCGGTTGTACATACATTTATAGTAAAACTCTTTTAAAATTTTATAAGTTGAACTAACAATCTTTTGAAAGGAAGATTTACGTTTAATCATTTTTTTATTCACACATCTCAAATTTATTTTTCCTGCATATCATAGTAATAAGACAATCATCCCATTACACTAGTCAAGGAGGCGTAACATTGAATAAAATCTACGTCTTAGATACGAACGTATTATTACAAGATCCTTTTGCAATCTTCGCATTTGAGGATAATGAAGTAGTTATCCCAGCAGTTGTATTAGAAGAAGTTGACTCAAAGAAAAGGTATATGGACGAGATTGGAAGAAATGCTAGACAAATTGCAAAAATTATGGATCGTTTACGTAAAAAAGGAAAACTCCATGAAAAAGTGAACTTAGAAAATGGTGGAGTACTAAGGGTTGAACTAAATCACCGTTCATTTGAAAAAATGAAAGAGGTGTTTGATGAAAAAACGAATGACAATCGAATATTAGCAGTAGCATTAAATTTATTATTAGAAGAGAGTAGTAAAGAAAATAAAAAACCAGTTATATTAGTTTCAAAAGACGCGTTATTACGAGTTAAGGCCGATGCAATCGGAATTCAAGCAGAAGACTTTTTAAATGATAGGGTCATTGAATCAGATCATATTTATGCAGGATACCTCGAGGCTTTCGTTAGCTTAGACGTGTTAACAAAATTTTACACAGAGCAAGAAGTTAAAGTAGAGGATTTAAAACAAAAAACTCATTTATACCCTCATCAGTTTGTCATTTTAAAAGATGAACTTGGTAGCTCAAGTTCAGCAATTGGAAAAATTGATAAAAATTGTAGATTGGTTAAACCGTTTAAAATGGATCCTGATCAAGTTTGGGGGATAAAATCAAGGAATGTACAACAAAAAATGGCATTTGAATTATTATTGCAAGACGATATACCTTTAGTTACTTTGGTCGGAAAGGCGGGAACAGGAAAAACGTTACTTTCTTTAGCGGCAGGACTGTTACAAACAGAAGATCTTCATCATTACAAGAAACTGCTGGTTGCAAGGCCTGTGGTACCAGTCGGCAAGGATATTGGTTATTTGCCAGGAGAAAAAGAAGAAAAACTACGACCGTGGATGCAGCCGATCTATGATAACCTTGAGTTTTTGTTTAATACGAAAAAGCCTGGTGAGATCGATCAAATATTAGCTGGAATGGGGTCTATACAAGTTGAAGCATTAACGTATATACGTGGACGCAGTATTCCAGAACAATTTATCATTATTGATGAAGCTCAAAATTTAACGAAACACGAAGTGAAAACGATATTAACACGAGTAGGCGAAGGAAGTAAAATTGTTCTAATGGGTGATCCCCAACAAATTGATCATCCGTATTTAGATGAATTTACGAATGGATTAACGTATGTTGTTGAAAAATTTAAAAATGAAAAAATTAGCGGTCATGTAAAACTTGAAAAAGGAGAACGCTCAGGCCTTGCCCAACTAGCAGCTGACTTACTTTAAATAACAACCGCTTTTGCTTAAAAACAGAGTGATTACATTTACTGTAGTCATTCTGTTTTTTATGTAAGCGTAGCCAAGCTTTTCTAAAAAATGATACTATTATTCATGGAATAATAGTAGATGGTCATTCTAATAAAGAACAGACATTTAGGAGAGTGCTGAAAATGACAGAGTGTTTACATCAAGAGGCATTAGATGAAATGGTAATGGAAGCAAAAAAGTTCACAAAATACGGCAATGTTGCAGATTACATACCGGCGTTAGGGGATGCTGATCCTGATACGCTTTCAATTGCAGTTTATCGTGGCTATGAAGATTGTTACTCGGCAGGTTGTATTCATGAAAAATTTACGCTACAAAGTATTTCAAAAGTATTGACGTTAGCATTAGCATTAATGGATAGAGGGGAAGATTATGTTTTTTCGCGTGTAGGAATGGAGCCTACAGGTGACCCGTTTAATTCTATCGTTAAGCTTGAATCTAATCGCCCATCAAAGCCTTTGAATCCGATGATTAATGCAGGAGCATTAGCTGTAACTGATATGATCATCGGGGAAAGTACAGGTGAAAAGCTAGGTCGTTTATTAAGCCTGGTTCATGAAATGACGAATAATACTGATCTAGGTTATTGTGAACGAGTCGCTAAATCTGAATTCGAGACAGCGTATTTAAATCGGTCATTATGTTATTTTATGAAACAACACGATGTCATAAAAAGTGATATCGAAGAGTTACTGGATTTATACACGAAGCAATGTGCGATCCAATTAGATTGTCATGATTTAGCAAAGCTAGGTTACGTCATTGCTAATGAAGGGAAAAACCCTGTCACAGAAAGACAAGTAATTCCTCTTCACATCACTAGAATTTTAAAAACATTTATGGTTACTTGTGGGATGTATAATTCTTCAGGTGAATTTGCCATCAAGGTCGGCATCCCTGCAAAAAGTGGTGTTTCAGGGGGGATTATGGGTGCAGTTCCTCACGGTATAGGAATAGGTATTTACGGTCCAGCATTAGATGAACGAGGGAATAGTGTTGCAGGAATGAAGTTGCTAGAGAGCTTATCAAGTAGATGGGATTTAAGTATTTTTTAAAAACGACCATTTTGAAGCGATAAAAGTTTCATAAATATTGCATTTTCTTACTATAAAAGCTATCATAAGGTAATAAGGGACAGTGACACAACTCGTATGGGAGGGAATAACCAATGTCTAACGATGTTCAAACAGGACATAACGAAAAAGCGTACGCCCTTCTAAAAGCGGATGCAAATAAGATTTTAAAACTTATCGAAGTTCAAATGGCAAACTTAACAATGCCACAATGCCCTCTTTATGAAGAGGTTTTAGATACCCAAATGTTCGGCTTGTCTAGGGAAATTGATTTCGCAATCCGCCTTGAGCTTATAGAAGAGGAAAAAGGTAAGGAACTGTTAGCTGCACTTGAACGGGAACTTGCAGCTCTTCATGAAGCGTCTATGAAAAGATAACTTTATTAAAAAAAGATGACTCTTTTGAGCATCCCTTTTGGTTTTAGATGGGAAGCGCTCAAACAGAAGTCATCTTTTTTTTTAAAAGATAAGAAAGATAGGGGAACTTATGGAATATATATTATTTATCATTTTTTGCTTTTTTACAATTATACCTCTAACTACCTTACTTCACGAATTAGGACATTACTTTATGACTAAATTTTATTTCGTTGACAATGTCACAATAAGTGTTGGGAGTGGTAAAAAGCTCATTCACTTTAAATTAAAAAGTTTAACGTTTGTTCTTCGCATATTTCCTTATGGAGGAGCAACTTTTTTTGAATTGACTTCATACTTATCTCCTTTAAAACAAATTTGGATCTCCCTCGGGGGTCCATTACTAAATGCCTTCATAGCTATTCTTTTATTTTCCCCAGTTTTAGGGAATGACCTCGACTTTATTACGCTATGGCTTCAATGGTTTGCGTTATTTAATCTTTGGGTATGTGTGATGAATTTAATTCCATATAAAATAGGGATGTTTTATTCAGACGGTTGGGTAATAGTAAAAGCGATAAGAGAAATTTTAAAGTGAAATTCACTCCATTTAATTTAATGAATTTCATAATTCATGATTCTCTCCACTAAGATCAATATATAGTTGCGTCAAAACCATTCGCAAACTATATATTGCATGATGTGGCTCAATTTTTGGTAATTATGAAATTCACTCAAATAATAAAAAATTCAGCATTTTTAATAAAATTTCCTTTAAATATTTTTTGAAAAAATGTATGATAGATATTAAGTCTATTTTGGAGTACTTATGAGCTGATCATCAGACGTGTAGGTGATTAAAAATTGTCAGGAGGCGTTGTAACATGAATAGGTTAAATAAGATCAAAAAAGTATTAGTCGCAAATCGTGGTGAAATAGCAATTCGAATTTTTCGAGCTTGTACAGAACTACATATTCGTACTGTTGCCATTTACTCTAATGAGGATACGGGTGCTTATCATCGTTATAAGGCAGATGAAGCTTATTTAGTCGGTGAAGGAAAAAAGCCGATCGATGCTTATTTAGACATTGATGGAATTATTGAAATTGCTAAACGAAATGGTGTCGATGCTATTCATCCAGGGTACGGTTTTCTTTCGGAAAATATTCATTTTGCGAAGCGTTGTGAAGAAGAAGGGATTATTTTCATAGGTCCGCGTTCTGAGCATTTAACTATGTTTGGCGATAAAGTGCAAGCACGGACACAAGCGATTAATGCCGGTTTACCGGTTATTCCAGGAAGTGATGGTCCAGTTAATAGCGTGGAAGAAGTAAGTAGTTTTGCTCGTCAACACGGCTTTCCTTTTATTATTAAAGCTTCACTCGGAGGTGGAGGCCGCGGTATGAGAATTGTTCGATCTCAAGATGAGCTAAGTGAAGCTTATGATCGAGCTAAATCAGAAGCTAAATCGGCATTTGGTAATGATGAAGTTTATGTTGAAAAATTTATTGAAAACCCAAAACATATTGAAGTTCAAATATTAGGTGACGGTAGCGGAAATATCATCCATCTTTATGAAAGAGATTGTTCCGTACAACGCCGTCACCAAAAAGTAGTAGAGATTGCTCCAAGTGTGTCGTTAACCGATGAAGTTAGGGAAAAAATTTGTGCTGCTGCTGTTCAATTAATGGAAAATGTCGGCTATATCAACGCTGGAACTGTTGAGTTTTTAGTCACTGATTCTGGTGAGTTCTACTTTATTGAAGTAAACCCACGTGTTCAAGTAGAGCACACGATTACAGAGATGGTCACCGGTGTCGACATTGTTCAAGCGCAAATTTTTATTGCTGATGGAGAAGAAATTCACGGGAAAAAGCTGAATATCCCGAGTCAAGATAAAATTATGTGCCACGGTTATGCGATCCAATCACGCGTAACAACGGAAGACCCGAGTAATAATTTTATGCCGGATACAGGTAGGATTTCCGTGTATCGTTCAGGTGGCGGATTTGGCGTGAGACTTGATGCTGGTAACGGTTTTCAAGGATCTGTGATATCTCCGTATTACGATTCTTTACTAGTGAAATTATCGACATGGGCTCTAAACTTTGAAGATGCAGCATCAAAGATGTTAAGGAATTTAAGGGAGTTTAGAATCCGTGGAATAAAAACAAATATCGCCTTTTTAGAAAATGTTGTTCAACACGAGAAGTTTTTAAATGGTGAATACAATACATCTTTTATTGATACAACTCCTGAGTTATTTGTTTTTCCGAAACGAAAAGATCGTGGAACGAAAATGTTAACATTTATTGGTGAAACAACGATCAATGGGTACCCTGGTTTAGAGAATGTGAAAAAGCCTGTATTTGATCAACCAGCTATTCCTAAATTAAACTTGTTAGAGCCAATTCCAAACGGCACTAAGCAAATTTTAGATGAAAGAGGCGCTGACGGTGTTGCAAAATGGGTGAAGGAACAAAAGGGAGTGTTACTTACTGATACGACATTCCGTGATGCTCATCAATCTCTGTTGGCAACACGAGTTAGAACTAACGATTTAAAGAGAATTGCCGAACCTACGGCGAGAATGCTCCCTCATTTGTTTTCTTCTGAAATGTGGGGAGGAGCAACCTTTGATGTTGCAATGAGGTTTTTACATGAAGATCCGTGGGAGCGTTTATTAACGTTAAGAAAGCAAATGCCGAACGTCCTTTTACAAATGCTACTTCGCTCATCAAATGCGGTTGGGTATACGAATTATCCGGATAATCTTATTGAAGAGTTTGTTCAAAAATCGGCAGAGGCAGGGATTGATGTATTTCGAATTTTTGACAGTTTAAACTGGGTTCCTGGGATGACACTAACTATTGATGCTGTTCGTTCATCAGGTAAAATCGCTGAGGCAACGATGTGTTATACGGGTGATATTTTAGATCCGAATAGACCGAAGTACAATCTTGATTATTATAAAGCGCTGGCAAAAGAACTCGAACAATCGGGAGCTCATATTCTTGGCATAAAAGATATGGCAGGTTTATTAAAACCAGAAGCAGCTTACAAACTTGTGTCTACACTGAAAGAGTCGATTGACATTCCGATACACTTGCATACACACGATACGAGTGGAAACGGCCTATTCACATATGCAAGAGCGATTGAAGCAGGTGTTGATATTGTCGATGTTGCTGTAGGATCGATGGCTGGACTTACTTCACAACCGAGCATGAATAGCCTGTATTATGCTCTTTCTGGTAGTGATAGGCAACCGAATGTCGATATTGGAGCCGTTGAAAAGTTAGGTGAATACTGGGAAGATACTAGAAAGTATTATCAAGGGTTTGAGAGTGGCATGAACGCTCCGCACTCAGAGGTATATGAACATGAAATGCCTGGCGGACAGTATAGTAACTTACAACAGCAAGCCAAGGCAGTTGGCTTGAAAAACCGTTGGAATGAAGTGAAAAAGATGTACCGAACGGTTAACGATATGTTCGGGGATGTCGTAAAGGTAACACCATCTTCGAAAATCGTTGGTGATATGGCCTTATTTATGGTACAAAATAATTTAACTGAAGAAGATATTTTCGAACGTGGTAGTTCGTTAGACTTCCCTGATTCTGTTGTTGAATTTTTCCAAGGGAACTTAGGGCAACCTTATCAAGGCTTTCCTGAAAAATTACAACAAATTATTTTGAAAGGGAAGAAAGCATTTACGACAAGACCAGGTGAAAACTTACCAGCGGTTAACTTTGATTCGCTAAAAGAAGAATTATTTGAAAAGTTAAACCGTCAAGTAACTGACTTTGATATTATTTCTTATGCACTTTATCCAAAGGTTTATTTAGACCAACAGCGCTTTTATGAACAGTTTGGAGATTTATCAGTTCTTGATACGCCGACATTTTTGTATGGGTTAAGACTCGGTGAAGAAATTAAAGTGGAAATTGAGCAAGGAAAAACGTTAATCGTGAAACTAGTTTCAGTTGGCGAGGCCCAAAAAGATGGTACGAGAATTCTTTATTTTGAATTAAATGGACAGCGACGTGAAGTCGTTATTAAAGATCAAAATGTAGAGAGTACCGTTTCTGTGAAAGTAAAGGCAGACAAAGGGAACAACAACCATATTGGAGCAACGATGCCTGGTACGGTCGTAAAAACACTTGTATCAGCTGGTGATAAGGTTAAAAAAGGTGACCATCTCATGATTACTGAAGCGATGAAAATGGAAACAACTGTGCAAGCACCATTTAATGGAGTCGTAGAGCGGGTTCACGTTCATAACGGAGAAGCGATACAAACCGGTGATTTATTAATTGAGCTCAACATTTAATTAAAAGGGCTAGAATGAATTCTAAAAAAGGGGAGTCCGATAACAAAGTGTCAACCAATACCATTGGTGAACTTATATCGGACTTCTTTTTAGTAAAGTAATCAGGTGTTTAAAGCGCTGCGCTTTTCGATGCTCCTGCGGTTACTCGTCGCAAAGCTCAAGGAGTAATTCGAAGAAGTTGCTTCGCTGACCAAGGCGCCTCCGCTTTTCTTATCTGTCTAGTTCCAGGCGCCATCGGCTCGACCACTTCAGTCCTTCCCTTGCGGTCTAAAACCTGACCGCTACGGGCAGGCCTTCCAGTGCTTTTCGCCGACAGGCAGGCGCCTTGCACTTTTCTTCATATAAACATTTTTTTGAATAAGAGCTTAAGGCCACCTAGTTTTAAGTAGTAGCGCCATTCAGTTACTTTTTTCAAAAATGAAGCAATTCTCCCTTTCACTTTTACACCATAAACTACCCCAGTAGCTTTTTTTCTACCTAAAGACATTAACGTACCTCGGTACACATATTTAAAAGGTTTCAGTTTTTCTCCTTTAATTAATGCAATAAGGTTTTTAGCACAGTGCTCTCCTTGTTGAATAGCTATTTGAGCTGTTGGTGGCTCTTCATTTCCTTTATCATCGATAAATATACTACTATCACCAATAAAGAATATATTCTTTTCTCCTGGGACTTGTAAAAATTGATTAATCTTAACACGGCCATTTTTTACATTAAATCCAGATTGAGCTGCTAGATGACTCCCTTTAATACCAACCGTCCAAACGATTGTATTTGCGCGTATCTTCTCTGAATTGCTTAAAACTACACCGTCGCTTTCACAACGAATAACTTTTTCATTACAAATAATTTTTATTCCATACTGTTCTAAAATAAATAACGAATAATTTATAATTTCTTGATCGAATTCCCTTAAAATTGATGAACTAGCTTCAATACAAGTAATTTTAATTTTTTCTAAAGGAACTTTATATTTGTTACATAAGGAAGGTGCGTTATAGGCCAATTCTGATAAAAACTCGACACCAGTAAAGCCACCACCAACAACGATAAAACTTAATAAATCGTCATTAGTCTCTTTACTATATCTTTGAAACATTTTTTCGATTTGATTTCTTAGTTTGTGGATACTATCAGAATTGAAAATAAAATATGTGTGTTCTCCTACACCAGGAATCTCATATGTTTCTGGTACTGCCCCAAATGCAACGACTAAATAATCATATACGATCTCTTCATTTTCTAGATAGACTTTTTTATTTTCTTTATCGATACCGATAACATTTGACTTCTTAAATGTAACGGTATTTGTATCAACGACCTCATTTATCATGATTTTGATTTCTTCTTCTTCTAAAGTGCCGGCAGGAGGTTCATGTAACTTAGTCGTTAAATATTGATAATCTTCATTGTTTACAAGAATAATATCTGCTTCTTCTCTTTTTAACTTCTTCTGTAAATTTACGACAGTCATTAAACCCGCATACCCACCGCCAAGAATAACTATTTTATTTTTTTTCATACTAGCCACCTTCCTATTCTAAAAAAGTAAGTTTGCGAATCGTTCCTTTATTCAATATCAATATATGCAGGTCAAACTAGTTTGTGAATTATTTCACAAAAAGTTCTTTTTTAAAAGCTATCGTCCTATTTAAAGATTTATAGTTAGCATCTAGCACTTCTTTCACAAAAAGACCGAAAAACGATATTGTTTACGAAATTAACCTTTCAATTTTGAACATTAAAAGAAAAATACTGTTTTTCATTGTTTGAAACTAACGAACTGAATACTTTAAAGTATGCAAAATTATAAGGAGGTGCTTTAGGTGAAAGTTGATTTAGCACTTTTACACCCACCAAGTGTGTATGACTTTAGGGAAAAATCGTTATTAGTTGGTCCAATTAGTGATGTGGTCCCATCTTCACCAATCTTTGAAATGTATCCCATCGGATTAACTAGTATAGGAGATTATTTAGAAAGAGATGGATATCGAGTAAAGATCATAAATATCGCTAATAGGATGGTGTTGGATCCTAAATTTGATGTAGAGAAAAAGATAAAAAAAATTAAAACGAAAGCGTTTGGTATTGATCTCCATTGGTTACCACATGCCCACGGTAGCCTTGAACTTGCAAAAATTATAAAAAAGTACCATCCAAATGTACCGGTGATTTTGGGTGGTTTATCATCTTCTTATTATCACGAAGAATTAATAAAATCCCCGTATGTTGATTTTGTATTTCGTGGTGATTCTACAGAAGAATTAATTTTGCAATGGATGAAGCAAATTGAGCGTGGTGAGGAAAATTTTTCAATAATTCCTAATTTAACGTGGAAAAAAGACGGGAAGCCGATCATTAATGATCAAACGTATGTAGTAGATAACTTGGATGAATTTGATATTCCAGGATATCGTTATGTGATCCGTTCCGTATTTAAATATTGGAACTTTTTAGATCCACTTCCTTATTCAGATTGGCTAAAATATCCTAACACGGCATTATTAACTTCAAAGGGCTGTAATTATAATTGTTTAATTTGCGGTGGAACGAAATCATCTTACGAGATGTTATGTAACCGTAAAAAAATAGCGATGCGCTCACCTAGTAAATTAGAAAAAGACATATTATTTATTCAACGGTTTAGTAGAGCACCCATTTTCCTCTTAAATGATATTCGGCAAGGAGGAGCAGAGTACGTTTCTGACTTTTTGAATCGTTTGCAAAACAGAAAAGCGAAGCTGAAAAATGAATTAGTGTTTGAACTGTTTCACTCAGCAGGTGATGAGTTTTTTGGTGAAATAGAAAAATCTATTCCTAAGTATAGTATTGAAATAACTTTGGAAAGCTTTGATGAAGAAATACGAAGAGTTAATGGAAAATTTAATTGTACGAATGAAAAGGTAATAGAAACGATCCTGTCAGCTTTAAACCACAATTGTTCAAAAATTGATCTGTTTTTTATGGTCGGTATACCCGGACAAAACTATGAAAGTGCTATTAAAAACGTAGAGTTTTGTGAAGAAATCCATTTAAGATGTAATCAAGACAAGAGGTTATCTTATTTTATTGCGCCGTTAGCTCCTTTTCTTGATCCAGGAAGTCCTGCTTTTGAAAATCCTGAGTTACATGGCTATAAAAAGTTTTGTCACACGGTAGAAGATCATCGAAATGCTCTTATACAACCTTCATGGAAATACATGTTAAGTTATGAAACGAAGGATTTATCAAGAGATGATATTGTTAGGGCAACGTATGAATCTGCTTTAGCCCTTAACGCCTTTAAATATAAATATAAACTAATCGATGAATTAACATATGAGCAAGTGAAGAAAAAAGTAAATTATTCATTAAATTTTATCGATGAGATTGATAGAATAATACAATTACCAGAAGGGGAGAAAGTTAAGGGGTTTGAAAATATAAAAAAAGAAGTTCGTGAACTAAACAGTTATAGTATTTGTGGAAAAGATGAATTGAAGTGGGAAGTGAAGAAGAATTATGCTAACCCACTGTCGCTCACAATTGTCGGGCTAGAACTTCTAATTAAAGATAAATTTAATAATATTAAAACAACTTTTGCAAAACTTTTTAAAAGAAAAAAATAAGAGGGTGTCCCCAAAAAAATGTCAGTCACCGAAGACGTTAAAGAGGGTGGGACAAAAGTGTCTGACACCACGCGGTTCCTACTAAATATAGACGTAAAGATTTATCATATGTCTATATTCGGTGTCTAGCGGTGTCTGACACTTTGTTTTGTCCCACCCTCTTTATTTTTTGTGACATAAAGTAACTATATGTAGTTGCGTTAAGTCGTTCGCAACTACATATAGTTTGATATGCTCGATTTAGGTAATTATAAAATTCACTCATATAGTTTTATTATTGCTTCGATCTTGTAGCAAGCATCACTAAATAACTAATGGCTCCAAACAAACATGTAATTAAAAAGGCATGAAGCATTGCCGAAAATAAGCTCATCGCTGTAAATACAACATAGGCACCACTCAATACTTGAGCAGTAACTAAAAATAACGATATAAAAGTCGTATAGCGAAATGCAGACTCCTCTTTATAGTAGTTGTATACATATATTGCCAGTGCTAAAATGATTAAAAACATTAGCCCGGCAGCAACGCGATGCCCAAATTGAACAGCTATACTACTTTGGAGTTGTGGGATTACTTGCCCATTACATAATGGCCAACCGGCACAAGCTAAGCTAGAACCAGTGTGACGTACGAGCGCTCCTGTGTAAACAACAATATATAAATAAGTAAATATAAAGTAAATAAAGCCTCTC
Organism: Anaerobacillus arseniciselenatis; assembly: GCF_001865995.1. Taxonomy (GTDB): domain Bacteria; phylum Bacillota; class Bacilli; order Bacillales; family Anaerobacillaceae; genus Anaerobacillus; species Anaerobacillus arseniciselenatis. Next base: position 33,579 of record NZ_MLQQ01000042.1, read on the forward strand.
AGCCCTTTTTTCATACGTGGTGTGCGTATTTTCGGTCCTTTGTCTTCTTCAAACACAAGTATTGTTAATAAGAGGACACTTGCAAATGAGATTAATGAAAAACCGAAGTGCAATGCTAACACCGCTGATGATTGCCCCCACATAACTGCTGCAGCACCTAACAACCCTTGGAAAACAATAAATAAAATTGCGATGATGGAAAGGAATTTGGTTTCTCTTATATGAGAAAATTTTCTCCACATCCAAATTGCTAGAATAATAACCATTAATCCGAGAATCCCAGAAACAAAGCGATGACTATATTCGATAATCGTTTCTGCAGTTGAAATAGATTCAGGAATGACTTGACCGTGACAAAGTGGCCATGAGTCGCCACAACCTTGTCCGGAATCGGTTTTTGTTACTAACGCTCCTTGCAATAGAACAATAATCATTCCGATGGTGGTTAGTATGGAAAAGATTTTAAGTTTTTTATTCAAGGTGCTCACCTGACCTTTTTGTGTTAATGAAAAGCTTTTGAAATGAGCCAAAAAGCGGCTTCTGTAAGAGGCCTTCGGAGTGAAGCTACTGCCTGAGTTACTTCTTCGCAGCTTTGCGACGAGTAATCGCAGGAGCATTTCGCCGATAGGCGGGCGCCTTGCGCTTTTCTTGACTACTTCATTTTAAGTACAAAATAAGAAATTGTCAATTTACCACATTAAGCATATAATTACCGTTAGCAATATAAAAATGTTACAATCTACTTAATAAAAAATGAAATTGGAAAATATAAGTGATGAAAATCACTGTGATTTCATTTATAATGTGATTGTTGAGTAGTTTTCCACTAACTTCATGTTGTTAAATGCTGTTTATTCAATAATTATACGGTAACTGACATAATGTAATCATATAAGTGGATTTCATTTATATATTTGTAGCTTAGTAGTTTTTATAATTTTCAGGGGGTGAAATTTTGAATAAAACTGTTTTAGAAGGTGCGAAAGTAATGGATACAACAATTACAAATGTATCTAATAGCGATGTTAGTTGGAGAGATTTTCTTGCCTTAACTAAAGTTGGGATCGTTATGTCGAATATGATTACAGCTTTTGCAGGAATGTACTTAGCCGCTTACTATATGGATGTTCAATTATTATCAAATATACAACTTGTTATTTTTGGTTTGTTAGGTTCTGCACTAGTAATGGCAGGTGGATGTAGTTTAAACAATTACATTGATAGAGATATCGACCATTTAATGGAAAGAACTAACGCAAGACCAACAGTTACGGGGAAAATTCCTGAAAAGCAAGTATTAATATTCGGATTAACATTATCTGCATTAGGGATTTTATTTTTATTGTTAGCGTCCTTCAGTGCAGTGGTTTTAGGTTTCATAGGTTTGATTTTTTACGTCGTTATCTACACGATGTGGACAAAAAGAACAACATCATTAAACACGATTGTAGGTAGTGTATCAGGGGCAGTACCGCCACTGATTGGGTGGGCAGCGATTGATCCAGGATTACATCCGTTTGCATGGGTCTTATTTTTAATCATGTTCATTTGGCAACCACCTCATTTCTTAGCATTAGCTATGAAGCGTTGCGAGGAATATCGAAAAGCGGGCATTCCGATGCTACCAGTCGTATCAAGCTTTGCAGTTACTAAACGTCAGATGGTGTTTTATGTTGCAGCACTTATTCCAATTTCATTGTTGCTTGCACCGGCTTTTGGTACTGTCTATACTTCAATAGCCTTATTACTTGGAGTAGGCTGGTTAGCTCTAGGTTTGGCTGGTTTCTTTATGAAGGATGACATGAAATGGGCGCGTTTAATGTTTGTTTATTCGCTGAACTACTTAACAATTATTTTTATTTTAATGGTTGTAATCCACATTGTTTAGAATAAATTAAATATCCAAAAGGGAGGTTTACAACTTTGATGAAACAACTCGGCAAGCTACTTCCGTTAACAGCAATTATATTTTTGCTTACCGGCTGTGGTGAATTGAATTTAACTGCCCTTGATCCTCAAGGACCTGTTGCCCAGATGCAATTATCACTTATAAAACTCAGTCTTTACATTATGATTATTGTTATTGTGGTAGTATTTGCAATCTTCGCTTACGTTCTTTGGCGATATCGAGAAAAACCAGGCGATACACATATTCCAAAGCAAGTAGAGGGTAGTAAAACGCTAGAAATTATTTGGACAACGATCCCAGTCCTTCTATTAATCGTTCTAGCAGTACCGAACGTAATGGATACGTTTACACTTGCAAATGTTGAAGCAGACGAAAACTCGATTACCGTTAAAGTAACCGCACACCAATTTTGGTGGGAATTTGAATATCCTGACCACAATGTAATAGCAGGGCAGGACATGTATATTCCGACGGATACAAAGATTATTGTTCAACTTGAAGCATCTGATGTAATGCATTCATTTTGGGTTCCAGCTTTAGCAGGTAAACAAGATAATGTTCCAGGAATAACTAATGAAATGTGGTTAGAAGCAGAACATCCAGGTGTATACAAAGGGAAGTGTACAGAGCTTTGTGGGGAAGGACATTGGTTAATGGACTTTAGAGTTATTGCTGTTGAACCGGATAAGTTTGACAAATGGGCAACGAATATGGGCGAGCCAGAACAAGAACCAGCCACTCAATTGGCGGAAACTGGTCGTGAAGTATTCCAGGCAAGTTGTATTGCTTGTCATGCGGTCGGCGGTGTTGGTGGAAATCCGGTAGCTGGTGGACCAGACCTTACAAACTTTGGAGAAAGAGAAGTGATTGCTGGCTTCTTAGAATTCAATGATGAAAACTTAGAAAAATGGTTACGATATCCTGCTGAAACTAAGCCTGGAAATACGATGCCAGCATTTAATCATCTTGATGATAGTGAGATGGAAGCATTAATTGAATATATGAAAGGCTTAAAAGTCTTAGACTAGCCGAAAAAGGAGGTAACTTCAATTGTCAAACTCACAAGCTTTGAAAAAAAGCGTGCTTTGGGATTGGCTGACGACTGTTGACCATAAAAAAATTGGTATCATGTATTTGGTCGCCGGTGCGTTCTTCTTCGTGTTAGGTGGACTTGAAGCCATGATAATACGAGCGCAGTTAATGTTCCCAGAGTTAAATATAGTTAGTGCACAAGCTTTTAATGAGCTAATAACGATGCACGGTACAACAATGATCTTTTTAGCGGCGATGCCGTTACTATTTGGATTTATGAACTTTATAGTACCACTGCAAATTGGTGCAAGGGATGTTGCATTCCCGTTTTTGAATTCGTTAGGTTTTTGGTTATTTTTATTTGGTGGAATTTTACTTAATCTCAGTTGGTTCTTTGGGGGAGCCCCTGATGCAGGTTGGACAGCGTATGTTCCACTTTCTAGTGCTGAATATGCAGGAACGGGTTTAGATTATTATGTTTTAGGATTACAAATCAGTGGTGCAGGGACGTTAATCGGAGGTATTAACTTCTTAGTAACCATTATTACGATGAGAGCACCAGGGATGACGATGATGAAAATGCCATTATTTACATGGAGTTCATTCGTATCATCTGCACTAATTTTATTTGCATTTCCAGCATTAACAGTAGGTTTGTTCTTATTAATGTTTGAGCGACTTTTTGGGGCGAATTACTTCATTGTTGAAGCTGGAGGTAACGTTGTTATTTGGCAACATTTGTTCTGGATATTTGGGCATCCAGAAGTATATATTTTAATTTTACCGGCATTTGGTATTTTTTCTGAAGTACTATCTACATTTTCTAAAAAGCGCTTATTTGGATATAGCGCAATGGTATTTGCAACATTGATTATCGGATTTTTAGGATTTATGGTGTGGGCGCACCATATGTTCACCGTAGGTATGGGACCTGTAGCTAACGCAATTTTTGCAGTTGCGACGATGGCTATCGCCGTTCCTACAGGGATTAAAATCTTTAACTGGTTATTTACACTTTGGGGTGGAAGAATTAAATTTACGACTGCAAACCTGTTTGCGTTAGGTTTTATTCCTTCATTCGTATTAGGTGGAGTAACTGGGGTAATGCTTGCAACATCAGCAGCTAACTATCAGTTCCACGACACGTATTTCGTCGTTGCTCACTTCCACTATGTCATTATCGGTGGGGTAGTATTCGGATTATTTGCGGGGACATTTTATTGGTGGCCGAAGATTTTTGGATATATGTTAAACGAAACGTTAGGAAAATGGTTTTTCTGGTTATTCTTTATCGGTTTCCATTTAACTTTCTTCGTTCAGCACTTCCTAGGCTTAATGGGTATGCCTAGACGTGTTGCTTCTTATTTAGATGGTCAAGGGTTAAACGATCTAAACTTTATTAGTACAATTGGGGCCTTCTTTATGGCGGTAGCGTTTGTCATCTTGCTTGTAAATATTTTTGTTGCAAGAAATGATAAAGCAGTAGCGGATCCATGGGATGGACGTACGTTAGAGTGGGCAACACCAACTCCTGTACCAGAGTATAACTTTGCTCAGACGCCAGTAGCGCGTGAACTTGATGCGTTATGGTATGAGAAAATGCAAGGCAATAAAAAGTTACCTGTTGCAGAGCCATTAGGTGAAATTCATATGCCGAATGGGTCGATTTTACCAATCATTATGTCACTCGGATTATTTATAGCAAGTTTCGGATTTATTTATGCAACATACTGGGTTTCAGTTATAGGACTTGGTTTAACTCTAGGATGTATGGTTGTAAGGTCGGTAAAAGAAGATCACGGTTATCATATTCCTGTTGAAGAGATTAAGCAAGATAAGGAGGTAGGATAATATGGGTCACGCTCAGCATAATACTGACACTCTTCCTCCGAATCCTGAAAAAGCAACTCTTGAAGGTCGTAATAAGTTTTTAGCGTTTTGGTTTTTCTTAGGTGGGGAAACAGTTCTTTTTGCTAGTCTTTTCGGAACGTATTTAGGATTGCGTAACGGAACAGCTGGTGGACCAACAGCAGCAGAGATTTTTGACTTATTTCTTGTCTTTATTATGACAACGATCCTACTAACTAGTAGTTTAACGAGTGTTTTTGCGATGCTCGCAATGAAAAAAGGGAATTTTAAACAAATGTTAGTATGGATGTGGGTAACGGTTGGTTTAGGGGTTGCATTCTTAGGTCTAGAAATCTATGAATTCTATGTGTATGTAGGCTATGGTTTAACATTTACAACGAGTGCATTTGGATCTGCGTTTTATACGTTAGTCGGCTTCCACGGGGCTCACGTTGCCTTTGGTATCGGCTGGATCGTTACGTTATTAATTCGCTATCGTAAGAGCGGGTTAACATTAACAAATGCACCGAAGTTTTATTTAGCAAGTTTATACTGGCACTTTATTGATGTCGTATGGGTATTTATTTTCACTGTCGTATATTTAATGGGAATAGGAGGATAGATGCATGGAACCAAAGTTAAATACGAATCAACCACAAGTCAATCTTTCGAAAAAAGAAAAGATAAAGCTTGAGCGTGAAATGAGACACCAAATTATCACCTTTGTAGTAATGATCTTTTTCACAGCACTAGCTTTCATGTCTGTTGCGAGTGATTTAATTCCTGCATCGTTCGCAGTACCATTTATTTTAATCCTTGCAGTCATTCAAGTGATCTTACAGCTATACTATTTCATGCACTTAAAGGACAAAGACCACGAGTGGCCAAATGCCTTTATGTTGTCAGGAATAGTCATTATTATACCGATGGTTGCAGCGTTAATGCTATTATTAGGAGTAGTAAAATATTAGGTTGACACTGAGAAGCTAACTACATTGTTTAATGTAGTTAGCTTCTTCTTAGTTGAATTAAAAATTAAAAATGTACAATTTAGGTTTGTAAATTTGTATGAAAAAAGGTGGATGCTTTCGTGAACGAGCCTCTGAGATTCGATAGAAGGTCACAGCGAAGTGAGGGAAAGTGTCCACCTTTTCATTTTAAATGATGACGATTAATCGTCATGGTAGTTTTATATGTAGAAGAGTTGGTTAGTTGGAACACGTAAAAGTGAAGCCCTGGCTTTCAGATTAGATAGTTCATTTTAAATTGTGAATTGCTAATTGTAAATTTCAAATTAAAACATAAACACTGTAAAAATGTTTTAAAACTGTCAAATTTATATGTTGGTGTGACATTTGTCACATGATATAATTATTTAGAATCATCTAGGAAGCTTTTTAAAAGTTAATTGAAAAGGAAGAAAGGATTGATGGTATGTTACTACCTTTAATAAGTACGATTTTTATTGGAATAAGTGCGGTTTTTGTAGCACTCGGATGGATTGTAGTGGCAAAAGGTAAAGTAGAATTACATAAGAAAATGATGTTTTATGGAGCGTTGTTTGCAGTCATTTTCTTTGTAACATATGTAGCAAAGACGGTTTTTGTTGGAAGTACTGCATTTGGTGGTCCTGAAGAAGTAAAGATATATTATACAATTTTCTTAATCATTCATATAACATTAGCTACAACTGCTGCGGTTTTAGGGATTACTGCACTCATTTCTGGTTATAAAAATAACATGAAGTTACATCGGAAATTAGGCCCAGTTACTTCAATTGTTTGGTTTTTAGGTTCTTCTACGGGGATTGCTGTATATTTCTTACTTTACGTAATCTATCCTCCAGGGGAAGTTACAAACGTTTTTCGCGCAATTTGGGGCTTTTAACACAGTATAACTATTTAAATTTACAATATTGATATTGAATTGAATAAAAAGAGGCTTTCCTTTAAGTGTACCTTAGGAAAGCCTCTTTTTTGTTGTCTAGCTTCAGCGAGGCAACTTCTTGAATAAACTTCTTTGCTGCCTTGCGACGAGCAAACGTAGTGGCGCAGGAGCAGCTTGGTAGCCCTTCGAGCGCTTCGATCCATCGATATTTATCTACTCGAGGATGATAAATCAAGAGGAGATAAATCGTCGCTGGCTCTCCATCGCTTTTCACTGCTCCTGCGGTTACTCGTCGCAAAGCACAGAGAAGATTATCGATGAAGCCGCTTGGCTGATCAAGGCGTTTGCGCTTTTCTTGTGTGGAGATTGCGTAAATCGAGTTTTTGTACTTTTAAAGTTTAAAGTTCAACTTAATGATTCCAGCTTCTTTAGCAGAAGTAAATAGAATGACAACGAGTGGGCCTACGATAAAACCAATTACTCCTAAAAGCTTTAAACCGATATACATCGCAATTAAAGTTGCTAGTGGCGATAAGCCAATTTGGTGCCCCATTACTTTTGGTTCAACTGTTCTTCGAATGATTAATAATATTGCCGCAAGAACAAATAATTGTGTAGCTAACCCTATATTACCAGCAATTAGATGATAGGTTGCCCAAGGGGCTAAAATTGCTATAGAACCGATGATTGGAATGAAATCAATGACCCAGATGATAAACGACATTAATAATGCTACTTCTGGGACAATAAACAATAGCCCAATAAAAGAAACGACAAAAATAATAATACTAACTAAAAATTGAGCTTTAATAAATCCGAAAACAACGTAAGATAGTCTTGAACTCATAAACTGTACTTTGTCTTTCGTTTTTTCAGATAAATAGGAAAAGATTTGCTTTTTAAGTTTAGGTAGTTCCAATAAAAATAAATATAGTGCAATTAAATAAACAAGAAAAGAAATTAAATAGTTTGGAATTTTTGTGATTAAGGAAGTGATATCACTAATAAAATTCCTACTGCTTACTTCGTTTCTTAACGTTGTTAGAGACTGATTTACATAGATATTAATTTCTGCTACAAAATCTTCTGGTAATTCCACGAATTTCTCATTTAAATTTCGTTCTATATCATACCATGCGAACTGTATTTCAGTAATATATGATGGGAAATTTTTAACAAAATAATCCACTTGTGTGATCGCCTTTGTTGTTAAAAAGTAACCTGTCAAGCCTATGAAGCATAAAAATATCATAAATACAATAAATACGGCTAAACTCCGCTTTAACCTGTTCATTTGAACTACCTTTACAACAGGAGAAAGAAGCATTGCAGTAATTAATGCAGTAATTATCGGTACGGAAACAGGTAGGATAAAATACCCTGAAATAATTATTATTAAAATTGAAATAATTATCATAATGTTTTTCTTAGAAAATATTGCTGACATTTCAAACTCCTCTCCTATAGGACAACATATCAATATTATAGTATTTATTTTGTGATTTTTACAGTAAAAAATCGTTTTCGTAATAAATATTTAATAAATGGTATAAAAAAACAATTATTAAAGGAGGTTATTATGTTAAAAAAAGGTTTAGAGTATGGTACAGTGTATATTTTTGACGAAGTCATTAAACTTATTACGAAGGTTGCGATAACAGAAATTGAAGGAGTTGAAAGCAGCTCTTCCTTAATTAAAGGGAATTTTTTTAAAACGTTAAAAGGAAATTATCGTAGTATTAATGTTAATTGTGAAAGTTGTGATTCGGTGTGTGTAGATGTAACAGTGGGAATATACTACGGTAAAAATATTCCACAAGTGATTAAAGAACTACAGGAAGCAATAAAAAATCATATAGAAATATTCACTGGGTTTCAAGTTGAAGAAATCAATGTACTTGTAAACGAGATCATAATAGAAGAATAAAGAAGCGTATGAGTCTAGTCTATATTCTCAGACGCTTCTTTTTTTGCAGACACTCTATTCTAAAAGATTGTTGCTTTTAACTTTTTGGGCCGTGGCCAATCGAATGCTTTGCGTAAAACTAAAACTGTAATTATTTTAATAGTGAAGTAACTTGTTCTAACTTTTTATTACTTTTTTCGACAATATGTTTAGGGAAATCTTCTCCTGAATATTCAACACCGTGTGGATAATAATGTTTGCCTAAAATAGGATCTAAAAATTTTATTACACAAGATGGTGAAGGTATGTCCCCTTTTACAGCATATGCTTGGAGACGTAAATAATAAACGTCATCATTGACGAGGTCGTCAAATTTATAGTCAAACGTAACACGTTCATAATCCCATTGACCGGCATGGACAAAGCCAGCTTCACTTAACACATGTTCTGCTTCAGAAAATTCTACTTCTTTATTGGAGATACCTGTTTCTTCAAATTTCATAAATAACCCTCCTGTTATGTAAACTTGTTTCAATTAAATATGATAGTATGAAAAGAGAGTAGATGCAATCATAATAAACTATATTATCACGTTTTTAATGTTGGTAACAGATTACGTTAATAAAAATTGTTTTCGTAAACAGTGTTGCCTTTTTGAGTAGCTTTTGCTGTCGAGACAAAAATCTTGCTAATAAAAAAGAAAAAGGAATGAAATAAGATGACGAAAAAAATATATGAAATTGATCCATATATAAAAGAGTGTTTTGCAACAATACAAGACACTAAATTCATAAACGGTGAGACTTGGGTTTGTTTCGATCAAACGAATTTATATCCAGAAGGTGGCGGACAACCTTCTGATGTTGGATTTATTAACCAATCTCCTGTATTAGATGTTCAGTTATACGATGGTCAAATTTATCATAAAGTATTCGAGCCAATTGATCGAGTTCGTGTAAAAATTCATTTAGACTTTGAACGAAGGTTTGACCATATGCAACAACATAGTGGTCAACATCTTTTATCTGCAGTGTGGAAAGAATTGTTTGAATTTGAAACGGTTTCTTTTCATTTAGGCAAGGATGTTTGTACCATTGATCTCCAAACAGACAATATAGATGATGTACATATAAATGAAGTGGAGAACAGGGTGGCCGAATATATTTTTGAAAACCCAACGATTGAAAGTTATGTATTACCTTATGATGAGGTGGATTATGAGAAGCTGATTAAGTTAAAGGAAAAGCCAGATTTTGTTCGATTAGTTGAAATTGAAGGTATTGATTTGTCTACATGCTGTGGGACTCATGTCAGTATGTTAGGGGAAATTGGTATGATTAAAATGGTTGGATCGGAAAAGTATAAACAAAATACCCGAATTAGCTTTGTTTGTGGAAAAAGGGCATTAAATTATTTTCAAGCAGTATATAATTCAAGTCAAGAAGTTAGTAACAAATTAAATGTCCCTGCTACAAATATTAATGAAAGATTTAGCGAGTTTTATCATGAGTATCAATTGTTAAAAAAGAAATATCAAAAGCTTTATGAAAAAGATATTTACCATGAGGCAAATGTTTTGGTCAAAAATGTGGAACATGGATTTGTGCACGTAAAATGGTCTGATCGACCGATACAAGAAATGAAAGATTTAGCAAAAATGATCATAGAAACTGGAGAAAAAGCTGTTATTTTTTGTAGCCGTAAACACCATACTTGGATATTTGCCTCGTCATCCTCACAAATCTTTAATGTTTCTACGTGTATTCAGTCATTAAAAGAGTCGTTTGGTGGTAAAGGTGGGGGCAATCCTGTGTTTGGTCAATGGGTAGGCGAAATCAATGATGAACAATGGGAGCAATTTAAACAGCAAACCATCGGTGATTTTGACATTAAAACAACTTATAACGGATGAGGTGGTTGCATAAGGAAAATAAAGCTTTCGACATAGTTTCGTAATAAGCCAAGTTTTTCTAATAACAACATGACAAAGAGGGCATGATACAAATGTATGTATTTAATCTTTTTAAGGAGGTTTTAATTTTGGAACATGTCCGTGATGTTATGACATCAAATGTTGAGTATTGTACCCCTTTAGACAACGTTTACGAAGTAGCTGTTAAAATGAAGGATTTAGATTGTGGAGCGATTCCGATTTGTGAAAATGACCATCTTTTAGGGATGATCACTGACAGAGATATCGTTGTTAGAGGAGTTGCTGAAAAGCGCCCAAACTCAACAAAAGTTACTGATATTATGAGCGAAAAATTGGTCACTGCTGACCCAGGTATGAGTATCGATGATGCTGCTAACTTAATGGCAAAACATCAAATCCGCCGATTGCCTATTGTAGAAAACAATCGTTTAGTCGGAATGTGTTCATTAGGAGATTTAGCAGTAAATGTAGGAACTGATGATGAGGCTGGATTTGCTTTATCAGAGATTTCTGAGAGACCAGAAGTTCACCACTAAAACTTAATTTTATTTCCATTAAAGGCTTATCCGAGCAATAGGGTAAGCCTTTTTGTATGATTTTGTCATAAACTATTTGCAGGAAAAGTATATATATTAAAGAACAATAATTACTAGTACAAGTTAAGTTGTGTGCAATGCTTTGATGGTAAGGTCGTAAATTCATTTAAGAGGAGGCATTTGATGGGGAAAATATATTTGTTCATTATAGTTTTTTTTACTAGTATTGCAATATACTTTTCTTTTTTTGTTGATAGTAAATTAGTCGTTGAAAAAGATGTAGAACAAATAGACAAAAGCCTAGCTGTTATGGAAAGCGAAACGTTTTCAATTAGAAATAACAACCGCAATAAATTAACAGATGATGGATTGCACTCCTATATTGGACAACCCATTACATATCTTGAAAAAAATCTTGGGGAGCCTGTACGCATCGATAAATCAGCTTATGATTATGATTGGTGGATTTACAGTGATCATTTAGAAAATGGCTATTTACAAGTGGGGGTTGAAGACGAAAAGGTGGTGTCTGTTTATGTGATTGGAGATGAAAATGTGTCAACAGCACCGTTTCAATTAGGAGCACCTTATGACAAACTTAATGAAAATTTTAACTTTGAAGATCAAGTATCATTTAATGTAAGAAGTAACTCTTATCAGTTTAATCTGACTGAGGAAGAGCTGAAAACTAGGCCGTTACTTTATATTGATAACATTTTTGTTCAGTTGTATTTCGATACTTTTACTAATCAGTTATCAAGTATACGTTATCTTGACCATGAAACGATCGTAAAGCATCGTCCATATTCTGTTGTTTATCGAGGAGAATTAATTGAAGCACAACCTTTAAGTGAAAATGAATGGAGAGAGATTGAGGTAGGTTCTTCACTACAAATTTATTATATAACTAATCAAATCCGTAAGAAACACTCTTTAGAGACACTTAGCTGGGATGAAGAAACGGCACATGTTGCATACCTCCATAGCGAAGATATGAAAATTAACAGCTATTTTTCTCATACATCCCCAGCCAATGGCGAGTTGAAAGACCGCTTAAAAAGACAGGAGATATTATATAAGTTAGCAGGGGAAAATATTGCAGCAAAATATGTAGATGCGATTGAAGCTGTTGAAGGTTGGCTAAATAGTGAAGGCCACCGAGTTAATTTATTGCATGAAGAATTTACTCATTTAGGTGTTGGTGTCTACCAACGTTATTATACACAAAATTTTATAACTCCTTGGTAATAGAAGGACCCCATAAGTGTCAGTTCATCAAAGGTAACTACTAAATATAGAGATAGATGTATTGAATTAACATCGTCCTGTATTTACTGTCTAATGTTGACTGACACTTTTAGGATACCTTCTTCAGTTTCTTTTAATGATAAAAAAACTTCCTGAACCGCTGGCGATCAGCTTATTTTTGTCGTTATAAACTTTCGCTTCACAAACGTAAAAGGATGTTCCTTTATGGATGATAGAAGCAATACAAATAAGTTCTTTTCCAGTGCCAGGCTTTAAATAATTTACTTTCATTTCTGTTGTTACAGCTGCTAAATGTTCAGGTAGCGATTGGTTTACAAATGAGCCCATGGCCGTGTCGAGTAATGTTGCCGTAATTCCACCGTGAACAAAATTTAGGGGGTTGTAGATTAACGGTTGAATAGGAAGTCTAACTTCATAATCACCGTTATCTAGAAACCTACGACGATCCATCGTGAGAGCGGAGATATAAGAACGGTATTCTCCGTGTTTTTTACCTTTCAGACCTTCGAGTATAGATGACAATACATCAACCTCTTCAGGTGAAGCCTCACTTAAATAATCTTCGATACTTTCAAGCAATTGATTGCAGTCCATAGTTAACTTACCCCTTTCCCAATTTAAATGATCTTTTTCTCGGTTATTTTTAAAAATTTCGATGGCGGACTTCACCGCCTCCTCTAGAAAGTGAATTCCAGTGGAAACAGCCCAAAAAATAGGCGCACACATAGCTAGGCTCTTTTGTATGATGTAATAGAACTAATTACTGCTAGTTATGAAGAATGATGAGGAGGTGTTCTTTTGAGTAAAAAAACGAAACTACACCCATCTGTACAACAGTTTAAACAATTTGTGAAAAAACATCCATTATTAATTAAGGAAGTGAGGGATGGCAACAAGACTTGGCAAGACATTTATGAAGAGTGGACAATATTAGGTGAAAAAGATGAAGTATGGGAGAAATATAAGAAAAATAATCACGATGCGAGTGAAGAAGTAGCTGCTGACATTGAAACTGAGGAAGAGAATGAACCTTCAAAATCACAAGGCGGTGACTTGTTATCTTTATTAAAAAATATTAATTTGAACGATATTCAAGGTCACATTCAAAACCTTAGTGGGATGATGGCTTCAGTTCAGAGCTTATTACAGTCGTTTCAGTCAAACTCTAATAATAACAACCAACAGTCTCAAGAAGGTAATCAGGGACAACAAGGGCAACAAAACCAACAAAACCAACAAAACCCATTTAATTTTCGCCAATTTTGAAGGTGCGAACCCATAAGTTTTAATCACAAAGGGGCTTTGTTTTTATGAGACATGAAGTTCAACTGTATATTAATCAGCACCCAGAAATAAAACAATTTATAAGAAATAATCCGATATGGTATCGGTATTTATCCCGTAATCCAGAATCTGTCATTCAGTTAGAACAGGAAGTTAAGCATTTTTACGGAAAAACCTTTCCACAAAAAATCGAGAGGTTTCAATCCAATCTAAATATGGCAATGATGCTTTTAGATATGATCAGAGGAATGAATGCACCAAAATAAGTTTTTAGTTGGTTAGTTGGTTTTGTTAGTTAGGGACACCCTCTCCCGACTTTTGCATGCTAACAGGTTACCGATGCTTCGTTATGAGAGTTTATATGAAAAAAGGCGGATGATTTCGTGAACGAGCCTCTGAGATTCGAAAGAATGTCAAAGCGAAGTGAAGGAAATCATCCGCCTTTTCCATATTAGATTGTGATGATATTACGTCATATCAGTTTGGTACGTAAAAAGAGGGAGAGAGTGTTGAAGATATTTTGTAAATTTGGATAAATCAATACAATTCAGGCAAAACTTTAGATGAGATTAAAAATTTAGGATGTGTTGCTATGCTTAAAATAATATTAACTATTTTACTAATTTCAACAGGAGCTTTTAATGATGTACAACATGAGTTAACAATGACTGAAAAAGATACGTACTTTACGAAGTCGATTCCTTTTGACGAAAAGTATGAACTTGTTGTCACAAGTTCAAGTGAAGATAAGAGGTTAAGTGTTAAATATGAAGTGAAAGATCAAGATATTTACGTCGAATGTTTCGTGAAGGATTTTAATTTTAGTAGAGAAAAGATTGGATCGGTTAAAAGAGAGGGGGAGGGCCATATCCACCTTTATATTAATGGTAATAAGGTGGATTCGATCTTCCAACCTTCGTTTATCATAAGGTCTTTACCAAGTGGCACGTATAACATTAAGTTAGACCTCATACATAATGATTATACCCGTTATGGGATTTCAGAAGAGTTTGAGATAACGTTGTAGGAGGCTGTTATGCTTTTTAATTACAATAACCCGCTAGTAGTACAACAAGACGGAACCATTATTGTCGAGTGTAATCATAAACAATTTCCAATCATTCAACCGATGCTCTCACAAATGGCAACATTAGAGAAGGCCTCGTTATCTTCTCATACGTATAAACTTTCTCCGTATTCAATTTGGTCGGCTCAAACTGTTGGTATTCAAATGACTGAAATGGTTAATTTTTTAAATGAATATTGTAAATACCCGTTAGCGCAAAAAGTTGTTCAGTTTATCGAAGAACATTATTATCGATCTAAAGCTATTTTGATGGAAAAGCATGAAGATGGTTGCATACTAACATTTCGTGATAAAAGGACTGCCGAAATTGTACTTAAGGATAGAAAAATTAAGAAGTTAGTTACTTGTAAAGATAAAGAAAAAAACGAATGGTTTTTTAACGAAGACAATCGAGGTGAAATTAAATCTGTTTGTTTAACTTACGGTTACTTTATTAATGATTGTATCGGCTATAAAAAAGGGGAAAGGTTAAATGTTCAATTCTTAAATGATGCAAATTTACGCCCATATCAAAAAGAAGCGGTAAAACACTTTTTAAAAGAGGGGGCAAACACAGGGGGTAATGGGATTGTTGTTATGCCTTGTGGTTCAGGTAAGACCATCGTTGGTTTAGGTGTGATAGAAAAAGTAAAAGAAGAAGTGCTAATCATTACTTCAAGTGAAACATCAATGAAACAGTGGAAAAGAGAACTTATCGAAAAAACTAACTTGAGTGCCGATCAAATTGGACTTTATACGAGCTCTGTAAAAGAAGTGAAACCAGTTACCATTGCTTCTTATCAAATGGTGATTTACAAAGACCATGATCGCAAGCAATTTGTTCATTTGCCTTTATTTAACGAACGAAGCTGGGGACTAATTATATATGATGAAGTTCATTTACTGCCAGCGCCTGTATTTCGTACAACTTCAAGCATTCAAGGAAAGAGAAGATTGGGGTTAACAGCGACACTAGTTCGAGAAGATGGGAAAGAAGAGGAAGCATATAGCTTAATTGGGCCGAAGCAATATGAAGTTGCTTGGAAAGGTCTTGAAAACAACGGTTGGATTGCGAAGACGCTTTGCAAAGAAATTCGAATTGATTTTGCTGAGGAAGATTTAGAGTGTTATGTACAAAGCAATGGCCAACAGCAATTTAAAATTGCTTCTATAAATCCGTCAAAAATCGAAGTTATTAAAAAATTATTAAAAACTCATCGGAATCAGCCTACACTAATTATTGGACAATATATAGATCAGCTCGGTGAAGTTGCCAAGGAACTTAACTTGTCGATGGTCACTGGTAAAACATCGCAAAAAGACAGGGAAATACTTTATGACCAGTTTAGAAAAGGGGAAATTTCCGTTCTTGTCGTTAGTAAAGTCGCTAATTTTGCTGTAGATCTCCCAGATGCAGAGGTAGCGATCCAAATCTCTGGTGCTTTTGGATCGAGACAAGAAGAGGCCCAACGTGTAGGGAGAGTTTTGCGACCGAAGAAAAACAATAATGAAGCTTATTTTTATTCAATTGTCACTAGAAATACGAAAGAAGAGCAATGTTCCGAACGGCGTCAACTTTTTATGTTAGAGCAAGGATATACTTATGAGGTGGAAGAGTGGTTATCGTAAAAATTACCCAATGTTTAAAAGAGCTAAATGATGAAGTGAAAAAGAAAATAAAAGAAAAGCAAGATGAGCTACTACCTACAGAGACGTTCGCTACCTTAGAAGAACGCTTAGAAAGCCCGCAGTTTCGTGAGAAGTTGCTTAAGACGTTAACTAATGTTGAAAAAAAATATTTCATCAAATTTATAAGAAAATACAGTATTTATCATGAAAATGGTGGAAAAGAAGAGCAGCTAGCTTCTAGCGAAGAGAAGCTTGCTCTTCTTTTGTTAAGGCAAAAAGGTTTATTGTTTGAGGTGGAAACACGTAACCAACATCAAAGGTATGTAATACCAATCGAGGTTGTACAAAGCTATATTGAGCTTACAGTTACTAAAGGTAAAAGCAGATTGATTGATCAAGACGTCGTTTCTACAAAGCAATACTTATATATATTAATTGAAGTACTTTTATTTATAAAAGAAGAAAAAATAAAAAAAGCCTCACAACTTGATAGTTTTACTGACCGTATTTCATTAACTTCAATTGATGGTGAATTACTAATAAATTACCTTGTACACGAACGTTTGCTAAAGAAAACAAATGGCGGTTATATTGTTTTAGATGAAAACTGTGATCAATTTCTTAAAAGAAAAAACAAAGACATTCAACAATCATTGACATTGTTTATAGCATCTCATTACTTAAAAGATTTTTATATCGTTTTTTATATTGTTAATTGCTTCAGAAAAGGTAGTATTACCATAGAAGAAATTCAAAACTTTGTTACTCAGTTTGGTCAAGAAAGTATTGTTAACGTAAATGCGGTCATTGAGCAATTAACGTTATTAAATATAATTACAAAATCGACAGAGGGAGTAATCGTTGTCCAGGGTGAAGAAGATGATTATTATAAGCAAGGTCAAAAACGAGGAATGGTCGTTGGGAAATGTGAATTTCTTATTCCTGCTTACGTTGATAATGAAGCACTGTGGATATTTCGATGTTGGGGAGAGATTGTCCAATGGGAAGCGATGGTTCACATTTCGTTTAAGCGTGAAACTATATTGAACGCTTTAACGATGAATCGGGACGTGCAAAAATTGTTCGATCACTTAGAGAAATTTATTGCAAAAGTTGATGTGTCTGCCTTCGAAGAAACGGTAAAAAAGTGGCTTGAACATGGGCGTCCAATCAAAAAGAAAACAAAGCTTACTTTATATGAAGTTACTGAAAAGTTACATGTGAAATATATTGAACAACATTGGCAGCACTGGTGGGCTAAAAGCGATTCAGGAATAACGATTGAAAAAGAGTTCGAAGCAAAGTTTGAGCAACTATTACAAAAATGTTCAGTAACTGTCGTTATGGCAGATAATAAGGAACACGAATTACAACCACCATCTCCTATTACGGTCAATAATTCATTTCCGGATTTTGGGGACGTTTTTCCTGAGGTTGAGAAACTACCGAAACAGTGGTTTAGCTTAACTGCCTATGAAGAGAAGGCATTGCAACGTATTATTAAACAAGCGATTATTTTAAAAATTCCAATTGAAGTAAAGAATAAAAACGAAGATATCATCATAGTGCACCCTTTAAAAATACAAATTGAAAATGGCTCTTATACTGTTTTGGGACAAGACAATAAAAGTGTCTCATTACAACAAATTAAAAAATTAGCTATTGTACACCCACTGAAAAATTTGAATTTAAAGAAATGAGGCGATATTATGATTGTCAGGTTCGGTTATGTAGCAATGAGTGTTCATTTAAAGAATGCTTCGCCATCTCAAACCATGACTGTAAAACAATTTGAACAAATCAATAATAAGGACGATGCAATCCGAAAATTAGAACGGATTGCTATTTCTAACTTGAAAAATTGTTATCGCCTTTTAAAACATAATTTAGCTAATGATGTTACTTTCTTTCGTTTCTCTTCAAAATTAGTTCCTTTAGTAAATCACCCGTATACTAAAGAATGGAAATATGAGCGCCCACTTGCACCACAACTAAAAGAGATTGGCGAATTTATTCAGAAACACAAAATGCGAATAGATTTTCATCCCGACCATTTCGTTGTACTTAATAACTTAGATGAAAAAATATTAAAACGCTCACTCGAGACACTAATTTATCATCATAAGCTTTTACGAGGAATGGATATAAATCCGCTTCATCGCTGTGTGTTGCACATAGGTGGTGCAAAAAAAGGTAAAATAAGTGGTTTAGAGGATTTCGTTGAAAACTTTGAAAAGATCCCGACACCTTTACAGCAAATGTTGATGTTAGAGAATGATGACACCGTTTTTCATATAGAAGATGCCCTTTATTTAGGAGAGAAGCTACAAATTCCGATCGTATATGATGTTCATCACCATGATGTTAACCAACCTGAAAACTTTTCTTTTTCAACGATATGGCAACGAATTGTGCCTACTTGGCAGAACAGTCCACTCCCAGTAAAAATTCACGTATCAACACCGAAAGAGGGGGGCTTAGATAAGAAGCATCATGATTACATTGATGTTGATCGATTAATGAGACTATTGCATGAAGTAAAAGGTTCTGTAGAGCAAATCGATGTGATGATTGAAGCGAAAATGAAAGATGATGCTTTATTTAAGTTAATGGAGCAGTTAAAACAAAGAAATGACTGTTCTCTTTTGTCGGAAGCAAGTATTGAAATATAAGCACTGCCTAGACGTTATAAACTCGCTTTATAACGATGGACGTGATATAATTTAGTACTTAAGGAGGGTGATCATGTTAAAAGAGGTGACACATACAGACATTATTTCAGAGTCATTAACTTTAGCAGAAATGATTTTAAAATCAGAACAATATAAACAATATGAAATTGCTAAGCAAGCAGTTAAAAGTGATATAGATGCGCAAGAAATGATTTGGGAGTTTACGAAAAGAAAGAATGATTTTGAAGAAGTGCAACGATTTGGGAAGTATCATCCTGATTACGACCGTGTTTCAAAAGAGGTTCGTGAATTAAAAAGGAAATTAGATTTATATGACCCTATTGCCAAATTTAAAAAGTCAGAAAAACAACTTGACGAACTTTTAAGCGAAATTAGTTTAATGGTTGCTCATGCTGTTTCTGAAAAAATAAAAGTTCCTACAGGGAATCCGTTTTTTGACTCTATGTCTTGTGGAGGTGGTTGTGGCACAGGAGGAAGTTGTGGGTGTAAATAAATCCTGATTCATTAGATGCCTCAGATCGACCTCGCCTTAAACTCACCAACTAAGGAATAATATTGAAGTTATTGTTGAGTCATGGTAGACTTAAAATGGTTGAAGTGAGAAAAAAGGAGAAATAAAAATGATAGGAAACCGTATCGGACTAGCAGTTTGGTTACATTCTTTAAAATATGTAAGGCAAATGAGAAAATACGGAAACGTTCATTACGCTTCTAAAAAAATGAAGTATGTAGTGTTATATTGTGATGAATCTTCAGTAGATCAAACGATGGAACGTCTACAATCTTTGCATTATGTTAAAAAAGTTAATAAATCAATGCGACCGTATTTAAAAACAGAATTTCAAAATTCAAAACCGGATAAAGCAAAAGAATACGACTATAAAATGGGTATTTAATGAATATATGATGGCTGACCGAGAGTTTAGGTCAGCTATTTCTATTCTGTGGGCGCGTCCACTTTTCTCTGTCTAGCTTCAGGCGCCATCGGCTCGACCGCTTCAGACCTGCTCTCACGGTCTAAAACCTGACCGCTGCGGGCAGGTCTTCCACCGGTTTTCGCCGATAGGCGGGCGCCTTGCGCTTTTCTCTGACTAGCTTCAGCGCCTAGGCCCTCGAAAACTTCACCTTTCACCCAAAAGGCAAAGTGCGCCTTCTGGGTGAAAGGTTCCATTTTTTGTCGGACCTATCAAGGCGCTTGCGCTTTTCTAATAAAAAAATCCTCGTAGGATTTCCTACGAGGTGCCTAATATCAAAAACAAATACCGATTAGTGTTTGTTTTTGTTCAAGGCTATGGGAGAGGAGAAACCGGAGGAAGAACTTATGGGGAAACGTAAGCCTTCTCCGCGGTTGTCAACAACATGAGATATTCATGTTGCTAATTTTATTATGGCCATTGAAAAATGATATATACGTCATTTGTTTTATTTGCAATTTTCGATTAATTTTAAAATTTTATTAATAATTTGTTAAGATTTTTTATTTTTTATGGTAGGATTGGAAAAGATATGGGCAAATGTAACGAAAATAAGGTGTGTGAAATTTATGAGGGTTATTTCAGGTTTATGTAAAGGGAGACCTTTGAAAGCGGTTCCTGGTGTAGGGACTAGACCTACGACAGATAAAGTGAAAGAATCAATCTTTAATATTATCGGTCCTTTTTTTGAAGGTGGACAAGGTCTCGATCTGTATGCTGGTAGTGGGGGCCTAGGAGTTGAAGCGTTAAGTCGCGGTATTGATCAAATGATTTTTGTTGACCAAAGTTATAAAGCAATTGAAGTTATTCAGCAAAATTTAAAAAGTTGTCATTTTGAAGAGAAGGCAGAAGTTTATCGCAATGAGGCAAAACGAGCTTTAAAAGCTGTTGCAAAACGAGAAATGAAATTCAATGTCATCTTTCTTGATCCGCCTTATGCGAAGCAACGTCTAAAAGATGAGTTAATATTCATAAGCGAAAATGACCTCTTATCTAACCAAGGGGTAATTGTTGTAGAACATGACGCATCCGTAAAATTAAATCAAATGATAGGCAGTTTAACTTGTTATAGACAAGAAAAATATGGAGATACCGCGATTTCAATTTATAAATATAGTTAAGAGTTATGAGTTATGAGTTATGAGTTAGTAGGGTTTAGCTACGAAGCTATACTAAACAAACTCAAAACTCAACACTCATAATTCAAAACTAACATAAAAAAGGAGGGATTATATCATGGCGAGTATTGCAGTTTGTCCAGGTAGTTTTGATCCAGTAACTTTAGGGCATTTAGATATTATTACTAGGGGAGCGAAAGTGTTTGATAAGGTAATTGTTGCCGTTTTAAACAATCGTAGTAAACAGCCTTTATTTACAGTAGAAGAAAGGGTCGAATTATTAAAAGAAGTGACTAAGGAATTACCGAATGTGGAAATCGATTCATTTAACGGCCTTTTAATAGATTATGTGAAAGAAAAAGATGCTAGTGCAATCATTAAAGGGTTAAGGGCGGTTTCAGATTTTGAATATGAAATGCAAATGGCTTCGATCAATAGAAAGCTTGATGAAGATGTAGAAACATTTTTTATGATGACTAACAATAAATATTCCTACTTAAGTTCAAGCATAGTAAAGGAAATAGCTAAATACAATGCACCAGTTGGTGACTTAGTACCGCAAATTGTTGAAACTGCGTTAAAAGGAAAATATACAGAACTAAAATAATAGTTATCGAACACCGGTCAATGTGAAATTACATAAAAGAAATAATAGTGCCAAGCAGTCGCTTGGCCTTTATTTTGTAAAAGTTGGTTAGGAGCCTCGTCCGACTTTTCATGTTAATTGGTGGCGGCATGCATGCCGCCAAGAGAGTTTTGAATGAAAATGTCAGGACGAATTCTCGAGTGAGCCTCTAAAATAGAGGTTTACAGCGAAGCGAGAGAATTCGTCCGGCATTTACACCTTAGATGGTGATGGTGTGACGTCATAAGAGTTTTGTATGAAAAAGGCAGATGGTTCCGTGAACGAGCCTCTGAGTTTCGTAAGAGTGTGCTCCTGTGGTTACTCGTCGCAAAGCTGCACGAAGACTATGCTAAGATGTGTGACATGATGTGATTGAGGTCAGTAGCTTCACTGCGAAGTGAGGGAAAGTGTCCGCCTTTTCCTCAGCTAGATAATTACACTTTAGTAATTTTGTTAAAGGTTAATAGTACATAAACCATTAATGCAATTAACGTAAAATACGATCCGTATTGCAGTACCATATCCCAACCTCTATAAAACAATGAGTACGTATCGTTTTGTAGAAAAACAGGGATGGTGTTGCTTCCCTTTTCTAACACTTGTTGATCAACGTATAGAGGTTGCCAGAAAATGACCGTAAAAAAGGCTGCGAACGTTCCGTGAAAAAGTCTTGCGATAAAATAAGGTTTAAAGCGTATGTCCGTTTCTGCTAAAATGCTCGCCACTTGAGCTTGTACGGAAAAACCACTAAAAGCTAAAATGAAACTTGTGACTACTACTTGTTGAAAAAGTGTAGCTGAGCTTGTTTGACTAGCCAATTGACCGCCTAACGTAATTTCGAAAAGTCCAGAAATGAATGGTAAGCTTAACTCATTAGGTAACTGAAAAAACGCGAAAATTACGGTTACAAATAAAGATAAAAATGTAGTGATATCTAATAATGAGAGTACACGGTTAAGGACAGAAAATAAAATAATAAAACCGCCAATCATTAAGAGCGTATTTACTGATGATTGAACGGCATCCCCTAAAATTTTGCCGATAGGTCTACCGTCTTTTAAGCGTTCTTGGTGAAGTAAATGAAAAGCCGTTCTGAGTGAAATTCGTTTATTTTTATCTTTAGTTGGTTTTTTTTCTTTTGTATAACCGTGAAATCGCATTAATAATCCAACGCAAAAATTTCCTAAATAGTGTGCCGCCGCTAATATAATTCCTAATGCGGGATTATGAAAAAAACCGACGGCGATTGCGCCGAAAATGAATAATGGGTTTGATGAATTCGTAAATGATACAAGTCTTTCGGCCTCGAACCTTGTAAGTTTATTTTCTTGGCGTAGCCTTGCTGTAAGTTTTGCACCAGCAGGATATCCTGATGCTAGCCCCATTGCCCAAACAAATCCGCCTACTCCTGGAACGCGGAAAAGTGGCCGCATTAGTGGTTCTAGTATACTTCCTAAGAAGGAGACAACACCGAAACCAATTAAGAACTCCGATACAATAAAAAATGGTAAAAGTGAGGGAAACACGACTTCCCACCACATCGTAAGCCCGCGCATAGACGCTTCAAAGGATTCCTTTGGAAAAACCATTAAGGAAAGAGCTAAAATGGTTGCGCTCATGGCGAGGATAATTGTTTTTAGCTTTGAGGCGTTCAATGGCCCAGCCTCCCTTGAATAGTTGTACAATGATACATGTCCTATTAATCAATATACGTATACACAAGCATTTTAGACCATATGATTTTAAGAGATATTACGTTGATTTTTAGTTATAATCTTAACTAGAGGTAGTTCAATGAATTTCATAATTCATTATTCTCGCCACTAAGATCAATATATAGTTGCGTGGTGTGGCTCATTTATGGTAATTATGAAATTCACTCAGTTAATTAAAAAGAGTGTTGTTTTTCTAACTTTGTCTGTAGTTTACTTATGGTTATAAGGGGGAGTGGTTGTGTCGGAGCCAAAGGTTGGTTTAGCACTAGGTTCTGGAGGTGCAAGGGGCTTTGCTCATATTGGTGTTATAAAAGTTTTGGAGGAAGCCAATATCCCGATACATTGTATTGCAGGAAGTAGTATGGGGGCTCTTGTAGGAGCGTTTTATGGATGTGGCTATACTCCAAAGGAAATGGCAAAAATGGCTTTGCATTTTCAGAGGAAATATTTTTTAGATTTCACTGTTCCTAAAATGGGTTTAATTTCTGGAGAAAAAATAAAGCAACTAATTAGAATTTTAACAAAGGGGCAAAGTATTGAAGATTTAAAGATAGACTTATCAATTGTTGCTACCGATCTTTTAAAAGGTGAAAAAGTAGTATTTAATGAAGGGGATATTGCATCTGCGCTTAGAGCAAGTATTTCTATACCTGGAATATTTGTTCCAGAACAAAGTGGTGATAAACTTTTAGTTGATGGAGCGGTAGTAGATCGTGTGCCTGTATCAGAAGTTAAAAAATTAAATGCCGATATTATTATTGCAGTGGATGTATCTTTTTTTGAAGTAGAACCTAAAATAACTTCCATCTTTGATGTGATTATGCAAAGTATGGATATCATGGAACGTGAGATGATTCGCACGAGAGAAATTGAAAGTGATATTATGATAAAACCAATGATTAATCAATATAGTTCTACTGCATTTAAAAATGTTGATATAATTATTGCCCACGGTGAAGAGGCAGCAAGAAATAAGTTGCCTGAAATTCAACATCTGTTAGAGGAATGGAAGGAGAAATAGGATGTCTATAATTGAAAAAAAACCACCATTTAAAAAACGGTGGATTGTTATTATTGTTTTGCTATTATTTATTAACTTTTATCAATTTCCTTACTATTTTACAAAGCCTGGTGATGCAAAAGTTTTAAATACGGTGATCGAAGTAGAAAATGCTTATAAAGACGAAGGAACATTTATGTTGACTACAGTACGAATGGGGAAGGCAAATACAATTACTTATTTATGGGCTTATATGAGTGATGCAAGAGAATTAATTCATGAAGAGTTTATTCGAAGAAGTGGAGAAACGGATCAACAATATCATCATAGGCAGTTAATGATGATGAGTTCGTCTCAAGATATTGCTACGATCCTTGCCTATAAAAAAGCAGGGAAAGAAGCTTACTATAAAAATTATGGTGTTATTGTTACAGGGATGATTGAGGAAATGCCTGCTTATGATGCGTTACAAATAGGAGATGTGATTGTTGCCGTTGATGGCACAACCGTTAAAACTGTTGATGATTTGTTAGAAGAGCTTGGTGAAAAACAAAAAAATGATGACGTTTTACTTTCGATCATTCGAAACGATGCAGAAACAGATGTTGAATTACATGTGGCCTCTTTCCCAGAAGAAATAGACGAAACCGGTGAGAGGTTTGGTATAGGGATTACAAGCCCTGTAACAAAACGGGAATTAAAAGTGAACCCTCCTCTGAAGATTGATACAGATGAAATTGGTGGACCTTCTGCTGGCTTGATGTTTTCCCTTGAAATTTTTAACCAGTTAAGTGATGGTGATATTACAAAAGGATATCACATTGCTGGTACTGGTTCCGTCAACGAAGACGGAGAAGTAGGGCGTATCGGAGGGGTAAAACAAAAAGTGATTGCAGCTGAGCGTGCAGGAGCACATTTCTTTTTTGCGCCTAATGAATTTGATTCTGAAACATCAAATTACGTTGAAGCTGTAGAAACCGCTGAAAGTATTAATGCGAAGATGAAGATAGTTCCTGTTGATACATTTGAGGAAGCTATTGAATTTTTAGAAAACCTTGATCCGAAGTAGCAGTGTTGAGTTGAAGTGTTGAGTTATGAGTGAAGAGTTATAAGTTGGAGTTATGAGTTTTGAGTTGTGCGAGCGAATGCTCCGAAGCATTTACCTACAAAGAACTCAAAACTCAAAATTCAAAACTAAACAATAATCGGTGGATGTGCATATTCTTCTTTTATTAATTTTTTTTGTACTGAACTAGGATACCCTAATGAATAACAAGAAGTTGCTCGAGATTCTATATAGATAAACGGATGATCTAATTTTGATATCGTTGAGATTAACGGAACGCCGAGCTTCTTTTTCTGGGTACTCATGTAGTTGCGACCGTTATTAGTCATCCCTAAAATGCGAATATATGGACACGTATTTTCACGAATACTCATATCCTCTTTTGTTGTATTCGTCAATGTATGTAAGCAAAATCGTTGCAGCCTAGTCCAGGTGTAGCGTTTTGTTTTTAATTGCTCCATTAGTTGCTGAAAACTAATCGTATTAGTAATAATATTTTTGAGGCGGTTCTCTAGCCCTTCTTCCGCTTCGTAAATAGACTGAAGTTGACTTAGGTCTGCTGTTAATACTTTATATTTTAAAAATGGATATAGCTGTTCCCAGTTTTGAAAACCATCATACATATTAGTGTAGTTTTTAAGTTCATTATAAGTTGTTTTTGGTACGACATGCTCTATCGCGGTTAATTGTTTATTTTTTTTTATTAAAGTTTCTCTTATGCTAGTAGCACTTGCAATCGAATGTTCTGGAATTTCTTGGTCGTGATATTGTGCATTGGTTCGTTTAATTGTGAATGGAGTTATTTGTGCTCCTTGTTCTGAGATCGCTTTGACATAATGGTAACCTAATATATTATTAGGGAGCGATAAGTCGATCACTTCATGTTGTTGATCAAGTTTTTTAAAGGCTAAAGCTGAGGCCTTAGGGTAGCTATAGCCTTCTTTTAATGCTTCTTTAATGAATGTGCTATACGTCTTTTCGTGTTCTTTTATAAAAGTACTAAGCGACGTGAAATCAGAGATTTCACCAGATTCGCTTCCGAAACAAACAGCATTCGCACCAATTTCTTTTAGGATTGAAATAGCACCTTGCGCAAAAACTTCGGCATGTTGGGTAGCGAAAACATACGGAAGTTCAACGACAATATCGACTCCAGCCGCTAAAGCCATTTTCGTTCGAGCCCATTTTGATATAAGTGCAGGTTCACCTCTTTGTAAAAAATTTCCGCTCATTACCGCAACGATAATATCAGCATTCGTTTTTATTTTTGATTGTCGGGCATGAAGAGCATGTCCGTTATGAAATGGATTATATTCAACAACAATACCAGTAACGTTCATTTAAATAACTCCTTTAAACCATGTTTACTGAAAATTATACAAAACTTTTTCATACAAAACCATCATGTCGATATATCGTCACCATCTAGATTGTATAAATGCCGGCCAAACTCTTTCGCTTCGCTGTAAACTTCTATCGAATTTTAGAGGCTCACTCAAGAGTTTGGCCGGACATTTTCATACAAAGTCTAATTTAATCACAAAAAATTTATTTATAAACACCATCTATATATGTTACAATTCGTTAGCATAGTTTAAAGTTCGCCTTTTTCTTTATATTGAGTACTCAATCTTTCTATAATAAGTGGTGGAGATGCTTCGTCATGCTAGTTTTGTATGAAAAAAGGCGGATGATTTCGTGAACGAGCCTCTGAGATTCGTTAGAAGGTCACAGCGAAGAGAGGGAAATCATCCGCCTTTTCCATATTAGATGGTGACGTTTATCGTCATGCTGGTTTTGTATGAAAATCGCCCGACTTTTATATATTAATTGATGAAGGAAATTTATTATGGTGGTTTTGTATAATAAAGAAAAAATAAGTCATTAATAAAGAGAAGTACTGTAAAGAAGAAAGCTTGACAAAATACTTTCCGAAGGCTATAATTACCTTTGTTGTCTTGAGGTGAAAATAATGAAATGGACAGTTCAGCAACTTAATACGTTAAAAAATAAGGGAATAAAAATCGATGAAATGGTCGATGTAAGTGATTTGAAGGAAATGGACACGGAGATTCGAGAAGTATCGTTAGTTCATGTAAAAGGTGAAGGTAGTATTTCAAACCATTCGGTTACTTTTTCTTTAGAAATTAGTGGGGAAATGGTTTTGCCTTGCTCAAGGACACTTGCAGATGCTAAATTTTCTTTTCAAACCGAAACAGTAGAAGTCTTTAAGTTTCATGATGACTGGGGAGAGTTTGATGAAGAAGATGGCGTGCATGAAATCGAAAATGATACTGTAGATTTACTCCCTTATATTAAACAAGCGATCCTTTTAGAAATTCCTCTACAAATTTTTAGTGAGGATTTAGAAGGGGAAGCACCACCATCAGGTGAAGATTGGGAATTGTTAACGGAAGATAACAAAAAAGAACGAATAGACCCTCGTCTAGCTGAT
Organism: Anaerobacillus arseniciselenatis; assembly: GCF_001865995.1. Lineage (GTDB taxonomy): Bacteria > Bacillota > Bacilli > Bacillales > Anaerobacillaceae > Anaerobacillus > Anaerobacillus arseniciselenatis. Next base: position 61,524 of record NZ_MLQQ01000042.1, read on the forward strand.
TTAGCAAAGTTCTTTGATGACAAGTAATGTGTTTAAAAATAGAAGTATCCGGCAATTCCGGCCTTCATTTTAACATATTTTATACTTTAAGTTCGTTTAACTTCGTTAAAGGGTTAAAGTATAAGAAAAACTATGGCTTCAGCCAAAGTTGGCAATAAGCTAAGTTTTTTGTAATTACCAGTTTAAGGAGGTGGGAATCATGGCAGTACCTTTTCGTAGAACGTCAAAAACTCGTAAAAATAAGCGTCGTACACACTTTAAGTTAGAGGTACCAGGAATGGTAAAATGCCCAGAATGCGGTGAATTAAAGCTTGCTCACCGTGTATGTAAAGAATGTGGGTCTTATAAAGGTAACGAAGTAGTAAGCAAATAATTTCGGCGGATACGTCACAAAAACAGGAGGAGTTGTCTTCCTGTTTTTTTGTTGTTGAAAAGTATAAGAGGAACTAGTGTTTTTTATGCATTCTGAAGCTTGTCTCACCGAGTTTTCTTTACTATCAAAAAAACTTATAATAAAATTATGAATAGTCAGACAAAAAAGGGGAGCTTTTTAGTGAAAAAAGTATTATTAGAAGTGAAAAATGAAGTGGCCTGGCTCACGATTAACCGTCCTGAAAAACGTAATGCCATTGACTATGACGTTATGGAACTTTTTAATGAAATGTTAACGATTGCTGAAGAACGTACTGATGTTAAAGCTTTGGTTGTTACTGGAAATGGAACGGAAGCGTTTTGTTCCGGGGGAGATTTATCGGTATTTCATGAGATATATACGAAAGTTGATGCTGAAAAGATGCTTAATAAAATGGCTAATGTTTTATTGAGACTATTTTTCTTTCCGAAACCAACCATTGCATATTTGAATGGAACAGCAGTAGGGGGAGGTTGTGAAATTGCAACAGCGTGCGATTTTAGGATAGCAGCTAAAAATGTTAAGTTAGGATTTATACAAGGGAAACTTGGGATTACGACCGGATGGGGGGGTTCTACATATTTACTAGAAAGGATTAATCGTAATGAGGCTATACAACTATTAATGGCTGCAGAGGTATTCGATACAGAAAAGGCATTACGTGTAGGCTTTGTTGATTATATTTATGACAATGCGGAGTTATATAATTGGTTATCCCGCTTTACGAAGCAAGATTTAGGGGTTTTGCTAGCCTATAAACGTCGTTATTCCGATAAGTATGATAAAGAATTAATACATAATCGAGTACTTGCCGAAATAGATAACTGCTCTTCATTGTGGGAAACCCCTGAGCACCATGATGCTGTCGCGCGGTTTATTAATAAATGATTTAAAATGGACAGTTGGTTAGTGGCTAGTGGCTCGGACCACCCCCTGCTCGAATTTTCACGTTAGATGGTGGGGCAGACATGCCGCCATGCGGGTTTTGTATGAAAATGACCGGCCGATTTCTCGAGTAAGCCTATAAAACTCGATAGAGGTTGCCCCTGCGGTTACTCGTCGCAAAGCTGCACGTTGCTTCCTCATAGAAGTATCTCATGTTGTGATTGAGGTCAGTAGCTTTACAGCGAAGCGAGAGAATTCGGCCGGTATTTACTTATTAGAAGATGACGATTAAATCGTCATGGTGGTTTTGTATAAAAAAAGAACGAGTGATTTCCTGAACGAGCCTCTAAAACTCGATAGAGGTTTACAGCAAAGAGAAGGAAATCACTCGTTCTTTTCCGTATTAGATAGTAAAGTTGTGTCGTCATGAGCGTTTTGTATGAAAAATAGGGCATTTGTTGGTGCATAATTAAAATTAATAAGGCAATAATTCCTTAGTAAATACGTGTTTAAAAATAAGGCCTATGATTTCCGGAATTTTTGAACATTCTTAATAGATCAAAAGAGTCTATCTTTTCTATTATCTGCATAAAGATAGTAAAAAAGGATTTTTAAATTGGAGGGATTACATGTCTATCGTTCGTCAAGATGCTTGGACAAATGATGAAGACTTAGTGTTAGCTGAAGTCGTGTTAAGGCATATCCGTGAGGGGAGTACTCAATTATCTGCTTTTGAAGAGGTTGGGGAACGCTTATCAAGGACTGCTGCTGCTTGTGGATTTAGATGGAATTCTTGTGTAAGAAAAAAATATGATGCTGCGATTGCGATTGCTAAGAAACAGAGAAAGAACTTAAAGAAAACGAAACTTTCTGATGAAAATAAAGATTGTGATGTTGAAGTATCAGAAGAGATTGCAGAAGTAATAAAGCCGAAGTTGGAAGTAGAGAAAAACGAAATGCCCACGGAAAATGTCAGTATAGACGATGTCATTAATTTTCTAGTAGCTAAAAAACATTTGTTATCGTCAAATGACGATATCGAAAGCGAGAATAGAGAGTTGAAACAAACAGTCGCTGACCTTTCTAATGAAAAAGAAAAATTGCAGAAGGCTCTCTTGGATCTCCAAGAAAATTATGAAACGATGAAGCAAGATTATAAATTATTAATAGACATAATGGACCGTGCTAAACAAATGTCTGTAACAAAAAATTAATCATGAAACTCACTTAAGTTCAAAAGTAAAGGGATTGACATGAATGTCAATCCCTTGTTTTTATACGTTAAGAAAATTATCGTAGCACTGAGGACTTTCGCCTTTATTCTTGTTCACTAACGCCTTCTGGAAACCACACATAAGGATTTTCGCCACGGTCTCTTTCCTGTTGGTATGTAAGACCGCTAAAGCCCATTTTTGTCCAGAATTCATCTGAACGTTGACGAGCGTTTGTTTTAACTGGTAGTTTGAAACTTTTTGCAAAGTTAACTAAAGCTTCGCCGAGGCCTTTGCCACGATAAGGCTCTAAAACTTCTAATTTCCATAATTCTAAATAATCTTGCTTCGGTTCAAAGTAAAAATCATACTTTTTATCAATTCGATATAAGCTCATTCTAGCTACTAATTTATTGCCGTAGTAGATCCCGTAAAATGGAGACTCGCTATCACCTTCAATGATGTTGGCTCTTAAGTCTTCTTTCATTGATAACTCCTGAGCGCCATACTCTCTGAAATTTTCAAACTCCTCTAGAGTTTTATAATTAATTAGTAAGCGCTTAATTTCTAAATTTTCCATAATTTCCCCTCCACATCAAATTTTGAATTTTTAAAACCTTTACACTCTTATTTTACTACAAAAACATTATATAGTTGTCTATAAATTTAAATTTATTAAAAAATTTATTGAAATGCAAATAAAATGATTGTAAATTCTTATGTTGTATGAAAAAAAGGCGGGTGCTTTTGCGAACGAACGTCTGAGAGTGCTCCTGCGGTTACTCGTCGCAAAGCCGCGTGAAGTAAATTCTAAGTTGAATTTCATGATGTGATTGAGGTCAGTAGCTTCGATAGAAGGTCAAGGTGAAGTGAGGGAAAGCGCACGCCTTTTCCATATTAGGTGGTGACGGGTAATCGTCATGTAGGGTTTTGTATGAAAAAAGGCGGATGAAAGATTTGTTAATTTTATAGTACTTTGGTTTAGTAGTAATGCTATAATTTATTTTAAATGGAAGGGCTGTTTTTTTATGAATTGGGAAGAGCCAAATGAAATGAAGGTGGAGGTTCAATGAAGAATTTTGGAATTGTCGGTGGCGGTTCTATAGGGCTTCTTTTTGCTGCGTACTTAAGCGAGTTACGTGTAAATGTTAAAATTTATACGAGAACAAAAGCACAAGCGAGAAAGTTAAATAGAGAAGGCTTAATTTTAAGGAAAGGAAAAGTTGTTAAAAAATATGATGTAGAAGCTGTTGTTTGTTCTGAAGTTGAACAATTCGGTGATGAGGTTGTTTTTGTGGCTGTTAAAGAGTATCATTTACAAAAAATTTTTCCACATATTTTAAAATCTAGTGATAAAATGAAATCTGTCGTTTTTTTACAAAATGGGATGAGGCATGTAAATCTTTTAAATAGGTTGACTTGTAAAATAGATAATATATTTATCGGAATTGTTGAGCATGGGGCGTTAAAAAAGTCTGATAATGAAGTGTGTCATACTGGTGAGGGCGAACTAAAAATTGGCTGCTATCAACAAAAAAGTGTCCTAAGTTATAACTTGTGGAATGCTTTAAACGCTGTTAAGTTTTCTACATCACAGCACGAAAATTGGTTAGAGATTATGGAAAAAAAATTAGTCGTTAATGGAGTCATAAACCCTCTTACTGCCATTTTTAATGTGAGAAATGGAGCGCTTATAAAAAATAGTTATTATTTTCAATTGATGAAAAATTTATTTGACGAAATATCACTCATTATTAAATGTAACGATAATGATTGGGATAATATTGTTAAAATTTGCGAAAAAACCGCTCAAAACCAATCTTCGATGGCGAAAGACATTATAGATGGTAGACAAACGGAAATTGATGCTATTAGTGGGTTCATACTCGAAAAGGCAGACGAGCAGGGGTTATCCTTGCCAAATAACTTATTTGTATACAATAGTATTAAAGGAATGCAGTTACAAAGAAAGGGGGAAGGTGATGAGTAACGTTTTTGCTTCAATTTTAGCTACATTTATAACATTACCGATTTTTGCCTTTTATTTAATTTATATTGTCAACGTAAAAAGAACTAAAAATAAAAAAGCGTCTTTGAAGTTAGCGGTAGACGGTTCAACGATTTTATTTGTTTTTTCTGTTTATTATATCGCTCTAGAAATATGGGGAGAATCCTATTTTTGGTTAATAATTACTACCGTTCTTTTAGTAGCAATTATTTTTACAGTCATTCATTGGAAATTGCAGCATGATATCCAGTTAGGAAAATTGTTTAAAGGAATTTTACGGTTTAACTTCTTACTATTTTTCGTTGCTTATTTTTTGTTGAGTATTTACGGTTTATTTGTGCGTATTGTCTTAACAACATAAGTTTAAGGACATAAAGGAGCTTTGTTGGCGAAATAATTAATCCCGTGCTATACTCTAACTATTTACAAGCAAACCAACCGACAATTTATTTTTCATAAGAAAGAGAGGTGGAATAGCTTGGAGGTAGTAGAAATAAATCATAAAAGAAATTCCAAATTAATGGAGGATTATTTTGAGGGTGCATCTCAAATTGAATCTTTTTTTGACTACCCTTATACCAAATCGGATAACTACATAAGAAGATCAAAAGAATTGCAGACGCGTGACTATGAAAGAAGTGAAATTACGAAACGACTATTAGCATTTAATCAAAAATATAATTGTTCAAGTGAGACCGTTGTTAATATAGAGAAGCTATTAAAACGAAACTCAGTAACTGTTGTTGGTGGTCAACAAGCTGGAGTGTTAACTGGCCCGCTTTACACGATACATAAAATCATTACAATCGTTCAGCAAGCGAAAGAACAGGAGGAAAAGTTGGGTATCCCTGTAGTTCCGGTCTTTTGGATTGCTGGGGAGGATCACGATTTTGATGAGGTTAATCACATACATAGTGTTAAAGTAGCAAAACTGTTTAAGCGCAAAGTTGAGCAACAAAATGATTTGAAGCAATCAGTTTCGGATATACATATTGATAAGCATGCGATCAAAAAACTTATTGAAGAAGTTCTTCGCGATAATAAAGAAACAGAAAATACGGTTGACCTTAAACAGTTGATTGAAAACTCACTTCAAGAAAGTAAGACTTATACCGATTTTTTTAGCTTTCTCATTCATGGATTATGTAAGAGAAGCGGAATTGTCTTACTTGATGCTCATGATGAAGAGTTTAGAAAGTTAGAAGTTCCCTTTTTTGAGCAGTTAATTAAGAAAAATGATCGTTTAAATGAAATGTTTTTAAATGGAGCGAATGCTCTTTACAACCAAGGGTATGGAGAACCGATTGAGCGAAGTGAGAACAACTCGCATTTGTTTTATCACTTGAACGGAACTAGGTTGTTGTTACAAAAAACGAAAGATGGCCACTTTGCAGATAAAAGAGGATACGTTCATTTTTCTGAAACTAAACTTCTCGAGCTTTTAGCAAAAGAGCCTCAAAACTTTAGTAACAATGTTGTGACGAGGCCGTTAATGCAAGAATTCCTTTTACCAGTATTAACTTTTGTAGCGGGGCCTGGGGAGGTTGCTTATTGGGCAACTTTAAAAGAAGTTTTTCATTTGTTCAATTATAAAGTGCCGCCAGTTGTTCCGAGACTTTCAATAACAGTGATCGAACCAAAGATTGAAAAAACATTAGCGCGGTTTGACTTATTAGCCGAAGAAGTGATGATAAAAGGTGTTACATCTGTTCGTGGTCAGCTTTCTTTTTGGGATGAAAAAGAACAAATTGAGGAAACATTACACGAAGTCCTTAGTGATGTGGAAAGAATTCATCAACCTTTAAAAGATCTTGTGGCTGTTTATGATAAAGGGTTGGAAGCTATGGCACATAAAAATGAACGAATGCTAAAAAAAGAAATTACCTTTCTAGCACGAAGACTAGAAAAAAGTGTTCGACAAAACTATGAGCATGAGCTTTTAAATTTCGACCTTATTGAAGCGAATATAATACCTTATGGTGGTTTACAAGAACGTAGTTTAAATATTGTGAAATACGTTAATGAGTATGGTTTTGATTTTATTGAGCGACTATTTGAGCTGCCACTACAATTAAATGAAAAACATAAATTAATCTTTTTAAAATGACAAAAAAGTAGGAAAAACCGTTAATCAATAAAAATTTGACGAATGAAAACCCTGTGACAAAAGCAGGGTTTTTGTTTGTTTTAAAGAATTTTTAAAAATAAAGTGGTAGAAAGTGGGGGGATGTGGTATTTTAGAGATATAAAGTGGGGAGAGGGGGAACTTCACATGTTTATGGGGGAATATCACCATACCATTGATGAAAAAGGAAGAATGATTATTCCTGCTAAATTTCGTGAAGCGTTAGGCCCCAACTTCGTAATTACCCGAGGATTAGATCAATGCTTATTCGTTTACCCGGAAAGTGAATGGAAGCAATTAGAACAAAAATTAAAGGCTCTTCCTTTTACTAAAAAAGATGCTAGAGCTTTTACGCGTTTTTTCTTTTCTGGGGCAACTGAATGTGAGTTAGATAAACAAGGAAGAGTGAATATCTCTTCGCCGTTACGTAAATATGCGGGATTAGAAAAAGAATGTATAGTGATCGGTGTTTCCAATCGTGTTGAGGTTTGGAGTAAGTCAACATGGGAGGAGTATTTTGCCGAGTCTGAAGATTCATTTAGTGAGATCGCTGAAGGGATTGTCGATTTTGATCTTTAAAGTTGATGAGCAAAACGATTTTCTAGTTCATTTAGGATAAACGGCTCTCGTTTGTTGCAACATAGAAGAAGTACTAGAGTTTGATTAAGAGGTGTTTATTATGTTCGATCATATTACAGTGTTAAAAGAAGAATCTGTTGCAGCGTTAAATATTAAAAAAGACGGTATTTATGTTGATTGTACTCTTGGTGGAGCGGGGCATTCTGAACTAATTTTATCTCAATTGTCAAGTTCAGGGCATTTGTTTGCCTTTGATCAAGATGAGACTGCTATCAGACATGCCGAAGAGAAGTTAAAGCAATACGAGGGACAGTTCACGATTATTAGGAGTAATTTTCGTCATTTAAAAGAGGAATTAACAAATTGTGGTATTACTGCTGTAGACGGTATCTTATTTGATCTTGGCGTTTCATCACCGCAACTTGACGAAGCAGAGCGTGGCTTTAGTTATCAGCATGATGCTCCGTTAGATATGCGTATGGATCAAACCTCACCATTGACTGCGGAAGAAATTGTGAATGAATGGTCATTTCACGATTTAATGAAAATTATTTCTAAGTATGGTGAAGAACGATTTTCAAAGCAAATAGCTAGAAAAATTGAAGCTTATCGTGCTAATAAAAGAATTGAGACGACTGGGGAGTTAGTTGAAATTATTAAAGATGCGATTCCTGCTCCGGCAAGGAGAACAGGTGGACATCCAGCAAAACGAACATTTCAAGCGATCCGAATTGCTGTTAATGATGAATTACAAGCTTTTGAAGATGCTCTAAATGGGGCGATAAAAATGACAAAAGTTGGCGGTCGAATTGCTGTCATTACATTCCATTCTTTAGAAGATCGTATTTGTAAAACGATTTTTAAAGATGCGAGTAAAGGGCCGGAATTACCGCGTAATATCCCTGTTATTCCAGAGGGGTATGAGCCTACGTTGAAATTGATTACAAGAAAACCGATTATTCCAACTGATCAAGAAGTGACTACAAATAAACGATCAAGATCTGCTAAGTTGAGAATAGCTGAAAAACAAAAGGAGGTTTGATGAATGAGCAATCTTGCACGCCAATTAGAACGAAAAAGAATCGCAGATCACACACAAGAGCAACGAACGAAAACAGTACGAGAAAGTTCGGGTAGACGTCGTATAACCATTGGAGAACGCCTTCTGTATTTCGCTACAATTTTAGGACTAGTTTTTGCTACATATTTTATAATCTCTACATATGCTTCTATTTATATCGTTAATAAAGAAATCCATACATTAGAAAGGACGATTGCAACTCAAACTACCGAAAATGAAGCACTAAACCTACAAGTAACAGAGCTTTCTGCTCCAGATCGGATTTTGAAAATAGCAAAAGATGAGCTCGGAATGGAATTGAACGATAACAATGTAAAGGTTGTGCAAAACTAGTCTGATTTAGGACTAGTTTTTCGCATTAAAAGGTGATGACTGTTGGGGACATTAAATAATATTAATAAAACGAATTTGAGAGCTGTAGTGTTATTAATCATTTTTTTATTGGTGTTTTTTTTATTGGCGAGTAGAGTGGCGTATATACAAGTTGCCAAAGCAGTGAATGAAAAAGACTTGGAGCAACTTGCTGATGAAAGGTGGTCGCGGACGTTTACGTTAGAAGGAAAAAGGGGGACGATTTTTGATCGCTCCGGTAATTCGCTTGCTGAAGAAATTCCATCGTACACCCTTGTTGCCATTTTAGACGAAAATAGTAGTAATAGAGTCGATGATCCACGCTTAGCCGCTGAAAAACTTGCCCCTATCATTGATAGAAATGTTGATGACTTATATCGAAGGTTATCGACTGAAGGAAGGTTTCAAGTAGAGTTAGGTATAGGAACAAAAAATTTAAGTTTAGAGAAAAAGAGGGAAATAGAAGCACTTGGCTTACAGGGAATAACTTTTCGCACGGAGCCGAGGCGCTATTATCCGAAACAAGTTTTCGCATCTCACGTTATCGGTTATACAGAGCGTGATATGTCTACTGCGAGAATGGGCTTAGAAAGAAGCTTAGACGAATATTTAGTTAAGGAAGATGGTTCAGTTAATTATTTAAGTGACCGAAGAGGAATTAGACTTCCAAATATGGAGGAAATCGTAGAAGTTCCTAAAAATGGTTATGAGGTGTTTTTGACGTTAGATACTAACATTCAAATGGCGCTTGAGCAAGTGATGACACAAGTGGATGAACAGTACGAGCCTGAACGAATGATGGCTATTGTCGCTGATCCGAAGTCAGGAGAAATACTTGCGATGAGTAATCGTCCGAGTTTTAACCCGAATTTTTACGAAGAAATTACAAATTTTATAAACTATACGGTTTCATCCCGTTTCGAACCTGGATCCACAATGAAAATCTTTACATTAGCGGCAGCTATTGAAGAAGGAGTTTACGACGGTGAAGAACTTTTTCAATCAGGTAGTTACCAAATTGGTGGAAGGCGTATAAGAGACCACAACCAAGGTTTAGGGTGGGGGGAAATACCATTTGATGAAGGATTTCAACGCTCGTCAAATGTTGCCTTCTCTAAACTCTCCCTAGAATTATTAGGTCCTGATCGCCTTTATGACTACATTGAGCGATTTGGGTTTCGGGAAAGAACGGGGATTGACCTACCGAATGAAGCGACTAGCGCAATTGCCGATTCTTATTTAATAGATGCCGCGACAACTGCATTTGGACAAGGGTCTGCGGTGACACCGATTCAACAAGTTCAGGCAATGACGGCAATAGCAAATGAAGGGAAAATGGTGCAACCGTATATCATTGATCGAATTCAAAACCCGTATACAGGTGAAGTGATAAAAAGTGGTGAAACGAATGTCGTCGGTGAGCCTATTTCGGCTGAAACGGCTCAACAAGTACTAGATTTGATGGAGACTGTTGTTACATCATCGGCTGGGACGGGAAAGCCTTATTACATAGAAGGCTTCGAAATAGCAGGTAAAACAGGCACGGCAGAAATTTCCAATCCGGATGGTCCAGGGTACTTAAGTGGCCATGGACAATATATTTATTCGTTTATGGGAGCTGCTCCCAAATCGGACCCACAACTTATTGTTTATGTAGCTGTAGACCGACCGAACATCACAATATATGAACAAGGTTCAGCCCCAGTTTCACAAATTTTCACAACGGTTATGAAACATAGTTTACAATACTTAAATATCTCGCCAAGAGAGACATCAAAAAGTGAAAGAATGGCCGACGAGGGTATTATTCTAGAAGATTATTTAGGTCAGGGCATTGATGCTGTTAAGGCAAAATTAACTTCACTAGGTTTGGATGTTCATGTTATTGGTTCGGGTGGCATTGTTGAACAACAAATACCACGAATGGGTACGACGCTTATACAAGGAGAAAAAGTATTACTTCGTTCCGATGGAGAATCGTTTAGTATGCCAGAAATATTAGGGTGGTCGTTACGCGATGTAATGAAACTAGCTAACATTTTAGAGTTAAATGTGAATTTAGTAGGTTCGGGTTTCGTTACTCATCAAAGTGTGCCTCCAAATAGAAGTATAAGCCTTGGCGATTATTTAGGAGTTGAACTAGCTTTACCTACTCGAAGTGAAAATGAAGATGAAAGTTTAGTGGGTGAGGAAGAAGAAGTTGTTAAAATTGACTGATAGTTAGTCTATTTTACTTCGTACAAGCATACATTTGGAACAAGCCTACAAATGTGACCTATATTAAGGGGGATTGTGTCGTGCGTGTTTCAAATGTTACTGTACGGAGACGTTTAGTTTTCGTTTTAACTTTTGGTTTGTTATTCTTTATGGTTATTACTTTGCGTTTAGGATATGTGCAATTTGCGTTAGGGGACGAATTGACCGACGGTGCAGAAGATTTGTGGAGTAGAGATATTCCTTTTGAAGCAAATAGAGGGGAGATCTTAGATCGCAATGGAGTACCGTTAGCTACTAATATTAGTGCTCCTTCGGTTTTAATCGTTCCGAGACAAATTAAAAATCCTGCTGAGGATTCAGGAAGGTTAGCTAGTGTATTACAAATGGATCATCAAAAAGTATATTCGTTACTTACTAAAAATGAGTCGATTGTTCGAATTAACCCTGAAGGACGAAAAATCAATAATCAGCTAGCTGCCGAAGTTAGAGCTTTAGGGATTCCGGGTGTCTATATCGCAGAGGATAATAAGCGTCATTATCCGTTTGGTAGTTATTTATCACACGTACTTGGCTTTGCAGGTATTGATAACCAAGGTTTAACGGGAATCGAACTTTATTATGATGACAAGCTTAGTGGTCAAAAAGGGCATGTTTCATTTTTCTCTGATGCAAAAGGTAGGAGAATGCCTAATTTAGCAGATGAGTATACACCTCCGGTAGATGGATTAGATTTAAGACTTACGATCGATACCAATGTTCAAACAATCATTGAACGTGAGCTTGATATTGCAGAAGCGATTTATAAGCCTGATGGTGCGATTGCAATTGCCATGAATCCGAATACTGGAGAAATCTTAGGGATGTCTAGCAGACCAGATTATAATCCAGAAAATTTTCGGAACGTTCCACCAGAGGTGTTCAATCAAAATAAACCTGTTTGGATGCAATATGAACCGGGGTCAACGTTTAAAATTATAACATTAGCTGCGGCCATAGAAGAAGGAGAAGTCGACTTAGAAAAAGATACTTATAACGATAGTGGTTCGATTGAAATATCTGGTCATAGACTTCGGTGTTGGAAAAAAGGTGGGCACGGTCATCAAACGTTTTTAGAGGTCGTTCAAAACTCTTGTAACCCAGGCTTTGTTGTTTTAGGAGAAAGGTTAGGTAAAGACCGTCTTTTTGACTATATAGATGATTTTGGTTTTGGAGAAAAAACCGGAATTGATTTACAAGGTGAAGGAAAAGGGATTCTATTTGATCGTGATCGTGTCGGTCCACTAGAACAAGCAACTACTGCTTTTGGTCAAGGGGTATCTGTTACACCATTACAACAAGTGACCGCTGTTTCTGCAGCTATTAATGGGGGGTACTTGTACCAGCCTTATATCGCAAAAGAGTGGATAGACCCACTCACCCGAGAAACATTACATTTAACCCAACCGACATTAAAGCGTAGAGTAGTTTCTGATGAAACGAGTGAACAAGTACGATACGCACTAGAGCATGTGGTAGCGAAAGGGACAGGTAAAGGCGCCTTCGTTGATGGTTATCGCGTTGGAGGAAAGACAGGTACGGCTCAGAAGGCAGTGGACGGCCGTTATTTAGAGAATAACCATATTGTATCGTTCATAGGGTTTGCTCCTGCAGATGATCCACAAATTGTTATTTACGTTGCAATAGATAACCCGAAAGAGACGGTCCAATTCGGTGGAGTTGTTGCAGCACCAATTGTTGGTAAGATCATTGGTGATAGCTTAAGAGCTATGGGGGTCGAAAAACGTGAAGATCAAATTGAAAAAGAACGTATATGGACGGATCAACCGTTAGTAAAAGTTCCCGACTTAGTAGGACTAACAAGAAGAGAAATAAATCAAGCATATTACGAATTAAGGTTAGATGTTAGCGGTGAGGGAGATACAGTGTTAGCGCAATCGCCTGATCCAGGGTTGAAAGTAGCCCAAAATTCAACAATACGTATTTTATTAGGTGACAAAACGAGTGATGACGATTAAAATGTAGCTATGTGTTTGGGTTTTGAGTTTTGAGTGAAGAGTTTTGAGTGTTGAGTTGATGAAAGTATCGCTTCGGAGTATTATCTTAGTGTTTTTGATATTAGGTAATGATGAACTGTTATGAGAGTTTGGCGGGCATTTACATTTAAGATGGTGATGGTCATGAAAGTTTTGATGAAAAAAAGGAGGGCGACTTTCCTGAACGAGCCTCTAAAACTCGATAGAGGTTTACAGCGAAGAGAAGGAAATCGCCCGATTTTTACATATTAAATGGTGACGGTGTCCCGCAGAAAGCTTTTTTGTAGGGGGGAATGACCGGCCGAGTTCTCGAGAGAGCCTCTAAAATTCGATAGAAGTTTAAAGCGAAGCGAGAGAATTCGGCCGGCATTTACAATCTAGGCTATATCGTCATGAGCGTTTGTATGTAAAAATAGATGATTTTAAAGTTTAAAAACTGCGATTAATAGCTACGCTAGAGATAAGTTAAATGATTGTGAGGTTAATGGAAATGATGACTCTAAATGAACTTGTTTGCTGCTTGCAGCAATTTTCGAAAAGTAATAGTTCCAATCCTGTTATTAACACAATTGAAATGGACTCCCGCCAAGTGAAAGACGGAAGTCTATTTATTTGTATTGAAGGATATACAGTAGACGGACATGATTTTGCACATCAAGCAATAGAAAAAGGTGCCGTGGCCATTTTAGCCGAAAAGCAATTAGATGTTGATGTACCGGTTGTTTACGTAAAAGATACAAAACGGGCCATGGCGGTAATTTCAAATGTATTTTACGATCACCCGACAACGAAACTTTCGCTGATCGGCGTAACAGGCACCAATGGGAAAACGACTACAACCCACTTGATCGATAAAATTTTAATGGATGCCCGTGTTAAAACAGGCTTAATTGGAACGATGTATATGAAAATAGCTAATGAGAAAGTAGAGGCGAAAAATACGACGCCAGAGTCTATTTCCTTACAACAAAGTTTCAGGAAGATGGTTGATCAAGGTGTTGAAACAGCGATTATGGAAGTGTCTAGTCATGCCCTTCACCTCGGAAGAGTAAGAGGTTGTGATTTTAACATCGCTGTATTCACGAATCTTTCTCAAGACCACTTAGACTATCATGAAACGATGGACGCTTATCGGCATGCAAAAGGGCTGTTATTTGCCCAGTTAGGAAATACGTATTGTCATAAACAGAGGAAAATAGCTGTTTTAAATGTAGATGATCCTGCATCTAAAGAATACGAGAAAATGACCGCTGCTCAAATTGTTACATATGGAATTGAACATGAATGTGATGTTATAGCTAAAAATATAAAAATCACTGCTCAAGGAACGTATTTTGAAGTAGAAGCATTTGGAGAAAAGCAATCGGTACAATTAAAGATGATTGGTAAATTTAGTGTTTATAATGCTTTAGCCGCAATGGCTACATGTCTTGTAGACGGGTTACCTCTCGATGATATTATTAAGTCGTTACAAACCGTTGACGGTGTTTCTGGCCGATTTGAACTAGTTGATGAAGGACAACCTTTTACAGTGATTGTCGACTATGCTCACACTCCAGATAGCTTAGAAAATGTGTTGTTAACTGTAAGAGAGTTTGTTCAAGGCGAGGTTTATGTTGTCGTTGGGTGTGGCGGAGATCGAGACAAAACGAAGCGTCCAATTATGGCGAAGATTGCCAGTGAATTAGGAGATCATGTAATTTTGACTTCTGATAACCCTAGAAGTGAAGAGCCGTTACAAATTATTAAAGACATGGAAGAAGGTCTAACGGAAGAATGTAGTCATATTTCAATTGTCGACCGTAAAAAAGCGATTACACACGCCGTTGAAAGAGCAAACGATAATGATGTGATTGTCATCGCTGGAAAAGGGCATGAAACATATCAAATCATTGGAGGAGAGACGATTTTCTTTGATGACCGCTTAGTTGCTAGTGAGGCGATAAAGGAGCGCGGTAGTAATGAGCTTTAATATAAATTTTTTAAAACAAATAGCAACGAAATCTACAGGTGATATTGATACAGAAAAAAATATAGACTCTGTTTTTATCGATAGTCGTAATCAAGTAAATAATGGCCTTTTTATCCCTATTATCGGTGAGCGCTTTGATGGTCACGAATTTTTACAAGGTGCGATTGATAATGGCGCTATTGCAACCCTATGGGACGAAAGTAGACCTGTTCCTAAAGGTTTAAATGGCGATTTTCCTATTTTTTTTGTTAAAGATACGTTAAAAGCATTACAACAGTTAGCTAGCATATATTTACAAAAGGTAAGCCCTAAAGTAGTCGGTGTAACTGGAAGTAATGGGAAAACATCAACGAAAGATTTATTAGAAGCAGTTCTCTCGAAAAAATTTATTACGCATAAAACATCCGGAAATTATAATAATCATATTGGTTTACCGTTAACAATTTTAGCAATGCCTATCAACTGTGAAGTGGCTATACTTGAAATGGGGATGAATAATTTTGGTGAGATTTCTTTTTTAAGTAAGCTCGCAAAGCCTGATATTGCAATTATTACCAATATTGGTGAGTCCCATATCGAACAGCTAGGAAGTAGGAAGGGCATTGCTAAAGCCAAGCTTGAAATTGTTGATGGCTTGAAGACAGATGGGGTTTTAATTATTGACGGAGATGAACCATTACTGCATACAGCTCGTGATCTAAATACGTTAAAGTGTGGTTATAATGATGGTAACGAATTTAAAATTACTAATATTGAACAAGCGGCTGAAGGCACTAATTTTTCGATAAACGTCAACTTACATTTCTCTTTACCACTTTTAGGTAAGCATAATGTTAAAAACGCAACATTTGCGTTAGCTGTTGGGAAATATTTAGGATTAAGTGAACATACAATGCAATTAGGGTTAGACAACTGTACGTTAACTGGAATGAGAATGGAAAAAAAGGCTGGGCTAAATGGCTCAACAATTATAAACGACGCATATAACTCTAGTCCTACGTCAATGAGAGCCGCAATTGAGACAATTAAGCAACTTAAAGGTTTTTCACGAAGAATACTCGTGTTAGGGGATATGTATGAACTAGGGAAAGATGAAAGACAATTACATGAATCAGTTGCAGAAGTGATCACAGCACCGATTACACATCTTATAACCATTGGTGAAAAAGGTGCTTGGATAAGTGAGGCATTAATGAAAAAAAATAAAGATAAAATTGAAATTAAAACATATAAAACAAAAGATCACGCAAAAGGTGATTTAATCAATTTACTAACGGATGGAAGTGTCGTATTAATTAAAGCTTCTCGTGGTATGAAGCTAGAAACACTCTCCACTGATATATGTACGTAGGAAGGAGGGATTAAATATGCCCGATAATTTTCTGTTTTTTACATTAGTTGTAGCCTTTGCTATTTCAGTAGCTTTATCACCAATCATTATCCCCTTTTTACGAAGGTTAAAGTTCGGTCAAAGTATAAGAGAAGAAGGACCGAAGTCCCATCAAAAGAAAAGTGGGACTCCGACAATGGGTGGAGTAATGATTTTACTAGCTATTGTTATAGCAACGATTATAATGGTAGCGCAATATTCATATTTAACTGTTGAAATCTATTTACTATTACTTGTCACTGTAGGTTTTGGTATCTTAGGATTTTTAGATGACTTTATTAAAGTAGTTTTAAAACGTAATTTAGGATTAACGTCTAAACAAAAGTTAATTGGACAATTAATCGTAGCCGTCATTTTTTATATTGTTATTAATCAATTAAATTTTTCAACTGAGATTGCGATCCCAGGAACCGATTTCGGAATAGATATTGGCATTTTATATTTACCATTAATTATTTTCATGTTAGTTGGGGCTTCAAATGCGGTTAATTTAACAGATGGTTTAGACGGTTTACTTGCAGGAACTGCTGCAATTGCCTTCGGTGCCTATGCTGTTATTGCTTTTAACGCTGAACAAATAGAGGTTGCTTTATTTTGTGCAGCAGTTGTAGGAGCAGTACTAGGTTTTCTCGTTTTTAATGCTCATCCAGCTAAAGTGTTTATGGGTGATACTGGCTCGTTAGCCTTAGGTGGTGCAATCGCCGCAGTAGCAATTTTAACAAAAATGGAAATTTTACTCGTGATCATTGGTGGTGTTTTCGTCATTGAAACACTTTCTGTGATCATTCAAGTCATTTCTTTTAAAACAAGAGGAAAGCGCATATTTAAGATGAGTCCACTTCATCACCATTACGAGTTATCAGGATGGTCTGAATGGCGAGTAGTCGTTACTTTTTGGCTTGTCGGCTTAGTGTTTGCTGTACTAGGAATTTACTTAGAGGTGTGGATTTAAATGAAAAATAAACAATTATATGCCGGAAAATTAATCTTAGTCATTGGGCTTGCCAAAAGTGGGTTAGCTGCAAGTAAACTCCTTCACAAGTTAGGAGCAAAAGTGGTCGTTAATGATCAAAAGCCACTTGAGGAAAACGTTCAGGCGAGCGAGTTGCATCAATTGGGAATTGAAGTTATTTGTGGTGGACACCCTATGGACTTACTTGATAGAAATTTTGATTTAGTTGTCAAAAATCCTGGTATCCCTTATTCTAACCCTCTTATAAGTGGGGCAATTAGGAAAGGGATTTCGGTGGTTACAGAAGTTGAAGTTGCAAACATGATTTCTGAAGCAGAAATGATTGCGATCACAGGTTCGAATGGAAAAACGACGACGACAACGCTTGTATATGGAATGTTAAAAAACAGTGGACGCCAGCCATTAATAGCTGGGAATATAGGAACAGTGGCCTGTGAGGTTGCGGAAACAGCAACAACGGATCATATTATTGTTACTGAGGTTTCTAGCTTCCAACTGATGGGGACTGAAAACTTTCATCCGAAAGTCGCCGTCTTCTTAAACTTATTTGATGCCCATTTAGATTATCACGGAACAAGAGAGGAATATGGAGCGGCTAAAGCTAAAATTTTCGCTAACCTTTATAGCGACGATTACGCAATTGTTAATGCGGATGATGACGATGTCATGAGATTATCTGCAAATGTTAGGGGTGAAAAAATCCCTTTTTCAGTAAATAAAATCGTTGAATCAGGCGCGTACATTTTCGATAATTATGTTTATTTTAACAATGAAAAGATTATTGCATTAGAAGAAATTGTTCTTCCAGGAGCTCATAATTTAGAAAATATTTTAGCGGCCGTTTGTGCAGCGAAAGTTACTGGGGCTAGAACAGAAAAAATCGTTGAGGTACTATCTTCGTTTAACGGTGTTAAACACCGGACGCAATTTGTCACAACCATTAACGGAAGAAAATTTTACAACGATTCTAAAGCAACGAATATGTTAGCAACAAAAGTGGCTGTTTCTGCTTTTAGGCAACCGGTAATTTTAATTGCGGGTGGACTAGACCGAGGAAATGATTTTGATGAACTGATTCCGACCCTTGAAAAATTAAAAGGTATTGTTGTTTATGGAGAAACAGCCCCAAAATTAGCACTAGCTGCTAAAAAAGCTGGGTTGACATTTATTGAAACGGTTAACAATGTGAATGAAGCCGTAAATATTGCTTATGAACATTCGCAAAGTGGAGATGTCATTTTACTATCACCGGCGTGTGCTAGCTGGGATCAGTTTAAAACATTTGAAGAAAGAGGAGATACATTCATTGAATCCGTTTATAAATTAGAAAAATAAATGGACATGTATCACCGGCACCTGCATACATATAGGTAATAGGGGCTTGCCCAAATTCAAAAATGAATGAGGTGTTCCACATTGCCTAAATCTAAAACAACACCAGACTTTATTATAATTATTACAACACTTACTTTATTAGCGATTGGAATGATCATGGTTTATAGTGCCAGTGCTGTTTGGGCTACATATAAGTTTGACGACGCATTCTTTTTTGCTAAGCGTCAACTTTTCTTTGCTGGCTTAGGTGTTGTAGCGATGTTTATTATAATGAATGTTGATTATTGGACGTGGCGAAAACATGCTAAATTATTAGTTGTCATTTGCTTTATTTTACTCGTTGTCGTTTTGATTCCGGGAGTTGGGCTCGTTAGAGGGGGAGCGCAAAGTTGGTTAGGAGTTGGAGCCTTCTCAATACAACCGTCTGAATTTATGAAGTTTGCGATGATTGCTTTTTTAGCTAAATATTTATCTGAGAACCAAAAGAAAATTACCAAGTTTAAGCAAGGTCTTCTACCTTCTTTATCTTTAGTTCTTTTAGCCTTCGGTTTAATTATGCTTCAGCCCGATCTAGGAACTGGAGCTGTTATGGTTGGCACTTGTGTTGTAATGATTTATGTTTCCGGTGCAAAATTAAGTCATTTTGTAGGTTTAGGAATGATTGGTCTCGCGGGTTTTGCTGCGCTTATTATTTCAGCGCCTTACCGTATAAAACGAATTACTTCGTTTTTAGATCCGTGGTCTGATCCTTTAGGAAGTGGCTTTCAAATTATTCAATCATTGTATGCAATCGGTCCTGGAGGGTTGATGGGGCTCGGTTTAGGAGAAAGCAGACAAAAGTTTTTTTACTTACCTGAGCCTCAAACAGACTTTATCTTTGCTATTTTGTCAGAAGAGCTTGGCTTTATCGGCGGTACGTTTGTTATTTTATTATTTAGTATATTATTATGGCGAGGAATTCGTGTTGCGCTAGGTGCTCCAGATTTGTTTGGTAGTTTGTTTGCTGTAGGAATTATTGGTGTCATTGCGATCCAAGTAATGATAAACATTGGAGTAGTTATTGGACTTATGCCGGTAACAGGAATCACTTTACCGTTTTTAAGCTACGGTGGATCATCACTAACATTAATGCTCGTTGCCGTTGGTGTTTTGTTGAATATAAGTCGGTATGCCCGTTATTAGTAGTTTTGAGTTAAGAGTGAAGAGTTTTGAGTTGTGTAGGTAAAGCTTCGAAGCATGAGCATACAGTAACTCAAAATTCAACACTCAAAACTCAAAATTCAAAACTCCCTAAAGGAGCCCTAAATTAACTGGGCTTTTTTTGTTTTAGTGTGATATTTACAATTAAAATAAGATATAATGGAGAGATGGATAGAATTCCATTTTTTAGTTGGAGGTGTCAGTTATTATGCGAATAATTGTTAGTGGTGGTGGTACAGGTGGGCATATTTACCCTGCATTAGCGCTTATAAACGAAATTAAAAAATTAGAGCCGAGTGCCGAGTTTTTATATATTGGAACTGAGAAAGGATTAGAAAGTAGTTTAGTAACAAGGGAAGGAATACCTTTTAAAACAATTCATATTACCGGCTTTAAGCGGAAGATTTCATTAGACAATATGAAGACGGTGATGCGTTTTCTAAAAGGTGTATCTGATTCTAAAAAAATGATTAAGCAGTTTAAACCAGATGTCGTAATTGGTACTGGTGGTTATGTTTGTGGTCCTGTTGTTTATGCTGCTGCAAAATTAAAAATTCCAACGGTCATCCATGAGCAAAATAGTGTACCTGGACTAACGAATAAATTTTTAAGTCGTTATGTCAGTAAAGTAGCGATCTCTTTTGAGGAGTCAAGGATATTTTTTCCTGAAAATAAAGTTGTTTATACAGGGAATCCGAGGGCTACAGAAGCCGCACTTGTAAGAGAAAAAGATCGGCTCACTGATATTGGATTAAATAAAGATAAAAAAACAGTACTTATCGTCGGTGGTAGTCGAGGGGCAAGGCCAATTAACGATGCATTTTTAGAAGTTTTAAATGAGGCTGGAACGAGAAACTATCAATTTTTATATGTTACTGGAGAAGTTCATTATGAAAATGTGATGGCAGAGGTGAAAAAACAAGGAAGTCCTAAAAATATTCAAATACAGCCATTCATTCATAATATGCCTGAGGTATTAAAAAATGTACAGTTGATCGTTGCTCGGGCCGGTGCAACTACTTTAGCGGAAGTGACTGCGGTTGGTTTACCAAGTATATTAATTCCTAGCCCTTATGTGACTAACAATCATCAAGAGAAGAATGCAAGGGCATTAAGTAACAAAAATGCTGCAATCTTAAAGCTTGAAAAAGAAATGACCGGTAACGAACTATTGAAGGAAATTGATCAAATAATGAACGATGATCAACAGTGGAATGAAATGCATACATCTGCTTTAAAGCTAGGGAAACCAGAAGCAGCCAAAGAAATTTTTGAGTTAATGCAAAAGCTGTTGGAAAACCGAAGTTCATAAAAATTTAATTTATAGGAAATATTCATTTGGGAGGATTTTATGGATCAACTTATAAAAGAACTACAACAAGCTAATGTAGGCCAAATTAAAGAAAATGAACTGTTGGCGAACCATACTACTTGGAAAATTGGTGGTCCTGCTGAAGTATTAGTTATTCCAAAAGATGAAACTAACTTGGCGAAAACAATTTCGCTTTTGAAAAAAAATAATGTTCCTGTATTTATAGTTGGACGCGGTTCTAATTTGTTAATATCAGACAAAGGAATTCGTGGTGTAGTGATTAAAATAAGTGATAGTATAGATCATTTAGAAGTAAACGGCGAAGAAGTAAGAGTTGGTGCAGGTTTTTCATTAATAAAACTTGCCACAATGTTAAGTAAAAAAGGATTATCGGGATTAGAGTTTGCAGGGGGGATTCCAGGCTCCGTCGGTGGTGCTGTATTTATGAATGCCGGAGCTCATAAATCTGATATATCGAAAATTTTAAAGAAGGCCAAGGTTGTATATCCGAATGGTAAACAAGTTTGGTATAATAATGACGAAATGGACTTTTCATATCGAACCTCAAGACTGCAAAAAGATCAAGGGATTTGCGTCGAGGCAATTTTTCAGTTGCGAAATGGTAACCGTGAAGATATTGTTGCTGAAATTCAAAAAAATAAAGAATATCGTAAAAAAACACAACCGTGGGATTTCCCTTGCTGTGGAAGCGTATTTCGCAATCCATTACCTCACCATGCAGGGAAGTTAATAGAGGAAGCTGGGTTGAAAGGCTACACAGTTGGAGGTGCGCAAGTTTCTACGATACATGCAAATTTCATTGTAAATATCGGTGGCGCGACCGCGAGTGATGTACTAGGACTAATAGATCATATTAAGGCTGAAGTTTATAAGAAATTCCAAGTTCAAATGGAGACTGAGGTTGAATTAATTGGTGAAAAAAGTTAAAAATAAATGTAAATAAATAGGTTTTTATGGTACATTTATAGAATAGGTAAACGTAATGATATAAGCGCATTGCTTTGACTTGAAAACGGCATATTAATATGCCGTTTTCAGGATTTTGTAGAAAGATTTATTTTTTACACAGAAATAAGAAGCTAGTATAATAAATGGATGTAACGTGCACTAATAATATTTTGACATAACATTCATTGGAGGAAGTTGTTATGGATCAAAAAAAGGTCGTAACCCTAGAGGATCGAATTCCAAAACTTAAAAACGAAAGAAAACAAAGAGCAAACCGACGATTGATTTTATATCTGTCATTTTTTTTCGTTTTATTACTTACTGTTATATATTTTCAATCACCTTTAAGTAATGTACAGGTAATTGAAATTCAAGGTAATCATTATATATCAGATGATCAAATTATAAAGTTAAGTGAATTAAAAGATGGGACAAGCTTTTGGGGAATAAACAGTAATAAAATTATTGAAGAAATAGGTGCATTTACTGAGATAAGTGAAGTAAGTGTGAAGCGTAAGTTCCCTCACACCGTTCAGATTAATGTTAAAGAGTATTCAAGAGTCGCGTATTTAGCTGTAGATAATAAGTTTTTTCCGATTTTAGAAACGGGTGAAATTTTACAAGAATTACCTATAAATTACTTCCCTTCAGATGCTCCGTTGTTAATGGATTGGGAGACAAACAACGAATTAACGGAAATGGCTGCCGAATTAAGTAACTTACCTGAGAGCATCATCCATCGAATCTCAGAAATTTATTATACTCCTGTAGAAGCTGACCCTTTAAGAATAACTCTTTATATGAATGATGGTTTTAAAGTTAGCTCTACAATACGTCACTTTTCTAAAAGGATTATAGATTATCCAGCTATCGTTAAAGAGCTAGACCCGGAAAAAAGAGGTATTATTCATATGAAAATGAATCCTTATTTCGAACAATTTGTTAATGAGGAGGAAGAAACAATTGAAAGTGAAGGGTAATCACGTTATCCTTTCATTTGTGTTGATTATAACGGGTTTTATTGTCGCCTTATCATATCAGTTTGCAAATGAAGGTCAAAATAGCCAAGTTATTACCGAGAGGCAGTGGAATAAAGAGGATGAATTAAGAAACCAAGTATTGTTTGAGCAATCTCTAAATCGAAATTTATCCGAAGAACTTAGAGCCATTCAGGCTGAAATTAATACGATTGAAGAAGAGATTGCTTATCAAGAAAGAGCGTATTTTAACTTAGTAGAAGATCTTGATAAACTTAGGATGGTTACAGGATCTGTTGGAGTAAAAGGGCCTGGGATTGAAGTGACCTTAAGTGATGCTGATTATGTTCCGGACGGTGAAAATCCTAATTTCTACATTGTTCATGAAGGCCATATTCAAAAAGTAATCCATGAATTATTAGTTACACAAGCAGAGGCTATTGCTATTAATGGTCAAAGGATTTCTCATCAATCCTATATACAATGTGTAGGGCCTGTAATACGAATTGACGGAAATACGTCTTTTGCCCCTTTCGTTATTACCGCAATTGGTGATCCGGATAAACTTCACGATTCGCTTCATTTGCCAGGTGGAGTAAGGGATCAATTGCTCTCTGATCAAGTTGAAGTAAAGATTGAAAAGAAGGAACTTATTATAATGGATCCTTTTTTATCAGAGAGAGGGTGATGTTTGTGAAAGATCGTATGCTTATTTTTGCGATTGTTACGACCATTATTGGTTTTATGATTGCCGTTCAATTTAAGACGACAAATGAACCTGTCGTTCGCGATACACGAGATATTTTGCAATTAAGACAAGATTTACGGATTGAAAAAGAGCGTCAACAAGAGTTGAACCAAGAAATTGAGAAGCAATTAACATTATTAAATCAACTTAAGCAAAGAGATAATATAGAAGGTGCAATGTTAGATGCAATCAACGATTTAAAAGAACGCGCAGGTTTAACGGCAGTAAGTGGAGAAGGTATTATTCTAGAGATAAAACCGATGTATACTGATTATGGTTTCATTCCGCAAACAGTACCTGCCCATTTATTAAGGTTTTTAATTAATGAGCTAAACATTCACAATGCGCAGGAAATAGCGATCGGAAATCAAAGAATTATTTCAACGTCGGCGATTAGGGATGTTAATAATGTTACACACGTCAATGCAAGAAGGATACCAAATTTGCCACTGAAAGTATATGTGCTTGCAAATGAAGCCGAAAAGCTTCATCATGAAATGATTGTTTCTGAATCTGTTGAGTACTTTGCGATTGAAAACTTAAGTATAACATCAACGCCGATCAATTTTATAACATTACCTGAATACGAGCAGCCATTACGTATTCGCCACTTACAACCAATAAAGGAGGAATCATAAAATGTGGTTACCATTTGTTGGGTTAGTTATCGGCTTATTACTTGGCTTTTGGACAGAATTTAGGATCCCTGAAATATATTCTAATTATTTGTCCATCGCTGTCTTGGCAGCTTTAGATACGTTATTTGGTGGAATACGAGCTCACTTGCAAAACACGTTTGAGGAGAAAGTGTTTGTAACTGGATTCTTCTCCAATATTTTACTGGCCGCAGGTTTGGCTTTTCTAGGTGTTCATCTTGGTGTAGACTTATATTTAGCTGCTATTTTTGCTTTTGGTGTGCGTTTATTTAATAATATCGCCGTTATTCGTCGCATACTCCTTTCGAAATGGACGGCAAAACAAGATAGACAAACCGAAAATTGAACGAAACGCACCAAAATGTTCAATAATTTATTAAAAGAATTCGAAAGTTTATACAAAAAAAAAAGGGAATGGAAACTATTTGTTGAATACTAACTTATTAATAGAAAAAATTTACCTTTTTATTATTTTCAATGAATTTCATATTTTATATTATCGCCATTAAGTAACTATATGTAGTTGCGTTAATGCGTTCGTAACTACATATAGTTTGATATGGCTCAATTTAGGTAATTATGATATTCATCCTATTAAAAAGCTCTAAATTTTTAAGTATAAGTGAAACTAAGGCTTGCCTGCTCTTAAAAGGACTAGGCTCGCCAAGTTTCCCATAGATGTACAAATGTATATTTTCCTTCCCTAATATTATCCTTATACGGGGTTGTTTTAAACGGAACTATAAGCTTATTATTTAAAGGAGGTGCCAAAGAATGAACAACAAGGAAACTTATGTAAGTTTAGACATCGGTACATCTAATGTTCGAGTAATTATTGGAGAAATTACTAATGGGTCATTAAATATCATAGGCGTAGGTAATGCAGTGTCTGAAGGAATCAAAAAAGGTTCTATCGTTGATATTGATGAAACTGTTCGTTCCATTCGCAAGGCAGTTGAACAAGCAGAAAGAATGATAGGTATGTCAATTGAGAATGTTATTGTTGGTGTTTCAGGTAACCATGTACAACTTCAACAGTGTCACGGAGTTGTTGCAGTTTCTAGTGCAGATCGTGAAATAGGAGAAGAAGATATTAGTAGAGTCATTGACGCTGCTCAAGTTTTTTCTATTCCACCCGAAAGAGAAATTATAGATGTAATTCCGCGGCAATTTATTGTTGACGGATTAGATGAAATTACCGATCCAAGAGGGATGATAGGTGTACGTCTTGAAATGGAAGGAACGATAATTACAGGTTCTAAAACGGTTTTACATAATTTATTACGTTGTGTTGAGCGTGCTGGACTTTCAATTGCTGATATTTGTCTACAACCTTTAGCAGGCGGGTCTGTAGCCGTCTCAAAAGATGAAAAAGGTTTAGGTGTTGCTCTTGTGGATATAGGTGGAGGTTCAATGACTGTGTCTATTTTCGAACAAGGCAACTTACAAGCTACATCAGTAATTCCGATTGGTGGGGATCATATTACTAATGATATTTCTATCGGACTTAGAATTTCCACGGAAGAAGCTGAACGAGTCAAAGAGAAGTATGGACATGCCCACATTGACTTAGCATCAAAAGAAGAAATGTTTAAAGTGACGAAAATTGGTAGCGATCAAAAAGAGGAGTTTTCACAAAACGAGCTATCATATATTATTGAACCTAGATTAGCTGAGATGTTTCAACTAATTGAAAGTGAAGTTTATAAACTAGGATACGGGGATTTACCTGGAGGGTACGTTTTAACTGGTGGAACTGTAAAAATTCCTGGTATACTAGAATTAGCTAGAGAAATTTTGCAAAATAGTGTTAGAATTGCAATACCTGATTATATTGGGGTGCGTGAGCCTCAGTATACGAATGGGGTTGGCTTAATCCAATTTGCCCATCGTAATGGGAAAATTCAAGGTAAAGAAATTGCAACTACACTAGGAAACTTGGAGCATGAAGAAGCGGAAGAAAGAAATGAAGCTCCTTCTAAAAAGAAGGATACATCCCAAGGTCAGAATGTAAAAAAGAAAGTTTCTAGTTGGTTTAAAGTATTTTTTGAGTAATTTAAATATGGATTTTATTCGTGGAGACATGATTGATTGGGGGACCTTATAATGTTAGAGTTTGAAATGGATATGGACCAGTTAGCAAAAATTAAAGTTATTGGTGTTGGCGGTGGCGGAAGTAATGCCGTTAATAGAATGATTGAAAATGGATTGCAAGGTGTTGAGTTTATTGCTGTTAATACAGATGCACAAGCACTGCACTTGTCAAAAGCAGAGCATAAGCTTCAACTTGGAGGAAAACTTACGCGTGGTTTAGGTGCGGGTGCTAATCCAGAGGTTGGTAAAAAAGCGGCGGAAGAAAGTAAAGAGCATATCGAAGGGATTTTATCCGGTTCAGATATGGTATTTATCACTGCTGGAATGGGTGGAGGAACTGGTACAGGTGCAGCACCTGTAATCGCTGAAATCGCTAAAGAAATTGGCGCCCTAACCGTTGGTGTCGTTACTCGTCCGTTTACATTTGAGGGTCGTAAACGATCGACTCAAGCTGCAGGAGGAATTAGCGACTTAAAAGAAAAAGTAGATACATTGATTGTGATTCCTAACGATCGTTTATTAGAGATCGTTGATAAAAATACACCAATGTTAGAAGCGTTTCGTGAGGCAGACAATGTATTAAGACAAGGTGTTCAAGGTATATCAGATTTAATTGCTGTACCTGGTTTAATTAACCTTGATTTTGCCGATGTGAAGACAATTATGAGTGATAAAGGGTCAGCTTTAATGGGGATCGGCGTTGCTACAGGTGAAAATCGTGCATCAGAAGCCGCAAAAAAAGCAATTTCTAGTCCTTTATTAGAAACTTCAATTGATGGTGCGCAAGGCGTACTCATGAATATTACAGGTGGAACGAACTTAAGCCTTTATGAAGTCCATGAGGCAGCAGAAATTGTATCAAGTGCATCTGATCAAGAAGTGAATATGATTTTCGGATCTGTCATTAATGAAAATCTTAAAGATGAAATTATCGTAACTGTCATTGCTACAGGGTTTAGTGATCAAGAAAATATGAAAATTTCAAAACCAACACAACCTGTAAAAGCTGGTGTAACGAAAAAAGCTCCAGTACAACATGAGGAAACTCATGTAAGCGACAGAAAACCGCAAGGACAAGCTCAACAAGAGTCGATAGACACGTTGGACATACCAACTTTCTTAAGAAATCGTAGAAATCGATAATTAGAAAAATACAAATGCTTGTCGAAAATAGTGTACTTTCTTAAATTATAACCTGAGACATACTCAAAAATGTTGGTCACGTAATCGTGATCAACATAACGAGTATGTCTTTTTGTATGTAGACGATTAAATCTTCATGAGCGTTTTGTTTGAAATTAATCTTGGTGGCATGCTGTGCTTTCACAGCGTTTAAGCGGTATGCGACAAATAAAGTGAAAAATCACTAAAATTTCCTCTATTCTATCGGCATAAACTGACAGACTTATAAATAAGATTTGATATATACTAGTCTCAAATCTTTTAGAGGATGTTCGGAAATTTGGAATTGATTATCCTTATTTGAACACACACTTTAAGAACTATTTCATTTTTTAGAAAGGAGAACATATGGCTATATATTTAGATGTCATATGGTTTCTAAATTTTTGTATTGATTTGTTATTACTATTATTGACAGGAATCGTTTTAAAGAGAACTCTAGTAAAGTGGAGGATACTATTAGGATCTCTGTTGGCATCAAGTATTATTTTTTTACTTTTAACACCTTATAGCGCACTTTTTTATCATCCTGTTTTTAAGGTAGTTCTTTCAGTATGTATAGTTGTTGTTACTTTTGGATTCAAGAAATTTTCCTACTTTATTCAAAATCTCCTAACCTTTTATTTCGTTAGCTTTATATGCGGAGGTGGACTTATTGCACTACATTACTTTTTCAATAACGAAATGGTCATTTTGAATGGAGTAGTCTCAACAAAGTCTACGGGATTAGGGACACCTTTAAGCTGGCTATTAGTAATTATCGGATTTCCTATCCTTTGGTATTTTTCCAAAAAAAGATTTGAGCAAATTGAAGTTCGAAAAATTAAGTACGATGAGATTGTAGATGTTGCTCTTGCCATTAATGAAATTGAATTCCATTTAAAAGGGTTAATTGATAGTGGCAATCAACTTCAAGATCCACTTACGAAAAGGCCTGTTATGATAATAGATATGAACGAAATGCAAAATAAATTCCCTAAAGATATAGTCGAGCAAGCCAAACATCCAGAAATGATTGGAGACTCTTCTTTTTCAATCAATAAGGGGTGGGAAGAAAAGTTATGTATTATTCCTTATCGAGGTGTCGGCCAAGTCAACCAGTTTATTATCGGCGTAAAACCAGATCGAGTAGTAATTACATTACAAAAAGGTGAACAGTTACAATGTAATAATGTTGTTTTAGGGTTAAACTTTACTAATCTATCATCAGATGGCGATTTTCACTGTATACTCCATCCTCAAATGCTTGTACAAGGGAAAAGCGCATAACGGTTCTTCGCTAAGTATGATGTTCTAAAAACTTTAGGAGGTTCATAAATGCAAAAACTGAAATTAAAATTGACATTAATGTGGTACAAACTATTAATGAAATTAGGTATTAAAGCAGATGAAATTTATTACATAGGTGGAAGCGAAGCACTCCCTCCACCACTTTCAAAAGATGAAGAAGAGCACTTATTAAGTAAATTACCTACTGGAGATAAAGCGGTAAAATCGATGCTGATTGAACGAAATTTACGCTTGGTCGTTTACATAGCGAGAAAGTTCGAAAATACAGGAATTAATATTGAAGATTTAATTAGTATTGGAACCATTGGATTAATTAAGGCGGTTAATACGTTTAATCCAGAAAAGAAAATTAAGCTTGCTACTTATGCGTCGAGGTGTATTGAAAACGAGATTTTAATGTATTTGAGAAGGAATAATAAAATACGCTCAGAGGTCTCTTTTGATGAACCGCTTAATATCGATTGGGATGGGAACGAACTTCTTCTTTCTGACGTATTAGGAACAGAGGAAGATATCATTACAAAAGGAATGGAAGAAAAAGTTGACCGTAAATTACTCGTTAAAGCACTTCACACGTTAAATGCAAGAGAAAAACAAATTATGGAACTTCGCTTCGGTTTAGCAGGTGGAGAGGAAAAAACCCAAAAGGATGTAGCTGATTTATTAGGGATTTCCCAATCGTATATTTCAAGGTTAGAAAAAAGAATTATTAAACGTTTAAGAAAAGAATTTAATAAAATGGTTTAGTTGATGAATGTTGAATTTTGAGAGTTGAATTAATGAGGGAGTATAAGCTCATTTCCCATTAATTCAAGAAATTATACTCAAAATTCAGCATTTATTTTTTTAAAAAATTTTTTAGCCGTTTACTCCTTTGTTTATCAATGATTTCACGAAAAAGTAATTTCCACGTACGTGAAGTAGTGCATATTTTTCCCACCAGAGGAGATACTTACACTTGTACATCAACTCCTGTAAGGAGGGAAAGAATTGACACGAAATAAAGTTGAAATTTGTGGTGTTGACACAGCCAAACTGCCAGTACTTACGAACAAAGAAATGCGCCAATTATTTGAAGAACTTCAAAGTGGTGACGAAACAGCAAGAGAAAAGCTAATCAACGGAAACTTAAGATTAGTATTAAGTGTTATTCAGCGTTTTAACAATCGTGGGGAATACGTTGATGATTTATTTCAAGTAGGTTGCATTGGATTGATGAAATCCATTGATAACTTTGATTTAAGTCAAAATGTGAAATTTTCGACTTATGCAGTACCGATGATTATAGGGGAAATTCGACGTTATTTACGTGACAATAATCCAATTCGAGTTTCTAGATCGCTTAGGGATATTGCTTATAAGGCATTACAAGTAAGAGACTCATTAATGAGTGAAAAATCTCGAGATCGCGAACCGACGATCTTAGAAATTGCTAAAGTATTAAATGTTCCAAAAGAGGATATTGTCTTTGCCCTTGATGCGATCCAAGACCCTGTATCATTATTTGAGCCAATCTATAACGATGGCGGTGACCCAATTTATGTCATGGATCAAATAAGTGATGAAAAACAAAAAGATATTCAATGGGTCGAAGAAATAGCTTTAAAAGAAGCCATGGTACGATTAAGCGAGAGGGAAAAAATGATATTAGACATGCGCTTTTTCCAAGGGAAAACTCAAATGGAAGTCGCAGATGAAATTGGCATTTCTCAAGCGCAAGTGTCACGTCTTGAGAAGGCAGCCATTCAACAAATGAATAAGCACGCTAAAGCCTGAATAATAAAAGAGGTAAACGTCATCGTTTACCTCTTTTTATTTTTTAAAATGTAAATATATCGAGCGCTAGTACATATATATGTATTACAATCAATTGAATTGGAGGGAAGATATTATGTTAAAGATTTCTGATATTCAAGCTAAGGAAATTGTTAATGTGTCGGATGGGAAAGTGTTAGGTCATATTGGAGATTTAGATATTAATTTAGATACAGGAATGGTTGATTCTATCATTATTGGTGGAACAGGGAAAATGCTTACCTTTTTAGGAGGAAGAGAAACAGAGGTCGTGATTCCATGGAAAAATATTATTAAAATTGGTTCAGATGTGATACTCGTTCGACTAGAAGATTAAAACGAACAAAGTCTATTTGTAAATAGAAAAATATGTTAGAATAAAGTAACTCGCTGTAGAAAAAGATTGCGTTAATTAAGCTATGTAGACTAGCTTTTTAGTTTATAAAATGGTGTAGGGAAGTGTCCTTAGTGCAAAATGAGCCTTTTGTTTTACAAAATCAAAATAATTTAACGATAAAACCGTTCGGACAGCTAGAAAATAGTCCGGTAGTCGGATTTTCAACGAGAAAAAGTGGGTATAGTCTTAATCCATACGCTTCGTTAAATCTTGGCCTTCATGTCGATGATGAGTGTGATAAAGTTATTGGAAATCGTAAAAAATTGGCAAATGACATTGAATTTCCATTGGATCGATGGGTATTCTCTGAGCAAGTACATGGCAATAAGATAAAAAAGGTGAAAGAAGCTGATTGTGGAAGCGGTACATTACACATGAATGATGCGATTAAAGGTACGGATGGAATGTATACGACAGAGAAAAATATTCTTTTGGCAAGTCTTTATGCGGATTGTGTTCCTCTTTACTTTTTTTCTCCGATATACAGTACGGTCGGTTTAGCTCATGCAGGCTGGAAAGGTACAGTTGCCAAAATTGGTCCAAATATGATCCGCATTTGGTCTGACAATGAAAACATTCCTTTACAATCGATTTACGTCGCTATTGGTCCGTCCATTTCACAACAAAATTATGAAGTAGATCATTACGTAATTGATAAAGTAAACGATGTTATCACGAGCTCAAATGATTTATCGTACAAAGAAATTGGAAATAATAAATATTTATTAGACTTAAAGCAACTAAATAAACAGTTACTTATAGAGGCAGGAATAAGAGAAGATCATATATTTGTTTCTAATTTATGCACTTTTAATGAAAGTGAGCTGTTTTTTTCATATCGTCGCCAAGAACGAACAGGAAGAATGATGAGTTTTATTGGAATGAAATAAAGGAGGTATTTACGTTGACAGTAAAAGAGAATTTAGAAACAATTCAACAGGACATTGAGCGGGCCTGTCAACGAGTTCAAAGAGATGTAAACAGCGTTAAGATTATCGCTGTGACGAAATATGTGAGTGATGAGAGGGCACTTGAGGCAATAGATGCAGGCATAGCACATATTGGGGAAAATAGGGTAGAAGAAGGTAACCGAAAGTGGCAAGTGCTAGAAGGAAAAGGAACGTGGCATTTCATTGGTACTCTTCAATCCCGGAAAGTCAAAGAAATGATTGAAAAATTTGATTATATTCACTCTCTTGACCGACTGTCACTGGCAAAAGAAATACAGAAACGAGCTACCAAAAAAGTTAAATGCTTTGTGCAAGTAAATGTTTCTGGCGAAGAAACAAAACACGGCATAGCAGCTACTGAAGTGATTGATTTTATTAAAACAGTAGAACAATACTCACTAATTGAAGTTGTTGGTTTAATGACGATGGCTCCATATGTGGAAGAACCTGAAGAAACTAGACAATATTTTCAACGGCTTAAACAAGTCCAAAAAGATGTACAAGCCCTTCGTTTAAGTTTCGCCCCGTGTACAGAACTTTCTATGGGAATGTCGAATGACTATCAAATTGCTGTCGAAGAGGGAGCAACTTTTATAAGGCTCGGAACTTCGTTAGTGGGGAAAGAAATTTAAAAATTAAAAATTTATAATTAAGACTTATTAAAGTGCGTGACGCAATTAATTAAGCCTTGCTTAGTCTTAGTCTAAAAAGATTGTGTATACTTCTTTTTGAAACTTACGGATTATAAATTAAGGTTTAAAGGGAGAGAATGAAATGAGCTTAAAAGCTAAATTTAAGCGTTTTTTTGAACTAGAAGATGAAGAGTCAGTGGCTAAAGAAAACTCCATTGATATTGATGAAGAATATTTACCACGAAATCAAGAAAAAAAAATAGAAAAACAAAATGTCGTTAGTATTCAAAGTGTGCAAAAGTCCACAAAAGTAATGATAATTGAGCCAAAAACGTATGAAGAAGTCCAAGATATCGCAGATCATCTTAAAAATCGTAAAGCTGTAGTCATTAATTTGCAACGAATTGGGCATGAACAAGGAAAACGAATTGTCGATTTTTTAAGTGGAACAGTGTATGCTATAGGAGGGGATATTCAAAAGTTAGGAGAAAATATTTTTCTCTGTACTCCTGATAACGTTGATGTTGCAGGAACAATTTCGGATATTCTTTCTGAATAAATATTAATTAAGTAGGTGGTAGAAAATGGGTATGATCGAGGGTATTATAATTCAACTTT
The DNA here is from genome assembly GCF_001865995.1 of Anaerobacillus arseniciselenatis. GTDB lineage: Bacteria > Bacillota > Bacilli > Bacillales > Anaerobacillaceae > Anaerobacillus > Anaerobacillus arseniciselenatis. The sequence continues at coordinate 94,915 of NZ_MLQQ01000042.1, forward strand.
TGTATTTATATTCTTGGGTAGTAATTGCGTATATTTTAATGTCATGGTTTCCGAATGCTAGAGAATCATCGATTGGTCAATTTATCGGGTCGATTGTTGAACCTTATTTAGCGCCGTTTAGAAAAATTATTCCACCATTAGGAATGATCGATATTTCTCCAATCGTGGCAATTATTGCATTACGTTTTGCTACGTACGGTGTAAGTGCAATCTTCTCAATGTTTTAAAAGGGTTGAATATGTATGACTATTTATGATCACTTCCGACCAGAAGAACGATCATTTGTTGATCAAGTAGTAGGTTGGAAGGAATTTACAAATGACCGTTTCGTACATAAATTAACTGACTTTTTGGATCCTAGGCAGCAGCAAATTGCCTCAAGTATTATTGGACAAGGCCAAGATGTTCACATACAGTTTTCAGGGGGCACTATAAATGCAGAACGGAAACGGGCTTTTATATATCCTTCATATATTGAACCGAATATAAAAGATTATCAGTTAGTAGCCTTTCAAGTTCATTATGCGAACAAATTTGTGCAATTATCACACCGTGATTTATTAGGGTCTATGATGAGTTTAGGTTTAAAAAGAGAAAAGTTTGGTGACATATATATACAAGAAGAAAATGTTCAGATTGTTGTTGCTTCCGAAATAAGTAGTTATATTGAAGCTAACCTTCAAAATGTTGGACGAGCGTCGATAAGGTTGGAGAGTATTCCACTTTCAGGCTTAGTAATTGTGAACGAAGAGTGGATAGAAAAAACGATCACCGTTAGTTCATTACGTCTTGATGTGGTTCTTTCAGAGATATATCAATTATCTCGCTCTAAAATAGCCCCGTTCATAGAAAACAAAAGGGTAAAAGTAAACTGGAAAACGGTCGAACAAGCAGCTTTCCAGCTTGAAGATGGAGATTATTTATCAGTACGTGGCTTAGGCAGAAGTAAACTTATATGTACCTTAGGGAAAACTAAAAAAGATAAATGGAGAATTTCTGTAGGTTTACGAAAATAGTTGTCGCATTAGCAGGAACTTCTCTATTTATGTCGAATTAGCTACTATATTAGTACTTCGTTTTAAATTTTGATTAATTTTGGAGGTGGCAAATCAATGCCTTTAACACCATTGGATATTCATAATAAAGAATTTAATAGAGGTTTTCGTGGGTATGATGAAGATGAGGTAAACGAGTTTCTTGATCAAGTAATTAAAGATTATGAGATCGTCCTTCGGGAAAAAAAGGAGCTTGCTGATAAAGTAGCAGAACTTGATGAAAAATTAGCTCATTTTTCAAATATAGAATCAACACTTAATAAATCGATATTAATTGCACAAGAAACTGGTGAAGAAGTTAAGAGAAATGCACAAAAAGAAGCGCAACTTATCATTAAAGAAGCAGAAAAAAATGCGGATCGTATTATTAATGATTCGTTGTCAAAATCAAGAAAAATTGCATTAGAAATTGAAGAGTTAAAGAAACAAGCTTCCGTATATAAGATGAGATTCAAGATGTTGATCGAGGCGCAACTTGAAATGCTCGGAAGTGATGATTGGGAAGATATAAGTAAAGCTGATGAAACAAATGAATTTGTAAGAGAGAGTTAATCAGCTGCTTGACGTTCCATTTAATTTTTCATATAATACGATTAATTATAAAAAGGCGAAGACAGGGACAGTACTTTTACAAGTTCTTTTTTAGCGAATCAGGGACGGTGCAAGCCTGGTAAGAAGTTGTAAAATAGGAAAATCACCCTTAAGCCTCACACCGAACAATACTTTTAGCGTTTAATTTGCAAAGTTTTAAGTAGGCTGTGACGAGTCATTCACGTTACGGATTAAAAGTGAACAGTACAAAAAACTGTTTATTAGGGTGGTACCGCGGGTAAACCTTCTCGTCCCTTTATTGGGAGAGAAGGTTTTTTATTTTTCTAAAATTATATAGTTGGAGGAAGAGCGAATGGATTACAAAGAAACATTATTAATGCCAAAAACAGAATTTCCGATGCGTGGAAATTTACCTAATCGTGAACCACAAGTTCAAGAAAAATGGAATGAGTTAAATATTTACGAAAAAGTTCAAGAAAGGACGAAGGATCGCCCTTTATACGTGTTACATGATGGGCCTCCTTACGCTAATGGAGATATACATATTGGACATGCTTTAAATAAAATATTAAAAGATTTTATCGTTCGTTATAAATCAATGGCTGGTTTTTGTGCCCCTTACGTACCAGGCTGGGACACGCACGGTTTACCTATTGAAACAGCGCTCACAAAAAGTGGAAAAGTGAAACGAAAAGAATTAACAGTCGCTGAGTTTCGTAAAAAATGTGCTGAATATGCCCTAAATCAGGTGGATCGTCAGCGAGATCAGTTTAAGCGTCTAGGAGTTCGTGGTGATTGGGAAAATCCTTACATTACACTAGATGAACAATATGAAGCTCAACAAATTAAAGTTTTCGGAGAAATGGCGAAAAAGGGATACATTTATAAAGGTAAAAAACCAGTTTACTGGTCTCCATCCTCAGAATCTGCACTTGCTGAAGCAGAAATTGAATATCATGACAAGCGATCTCCGTCAATTTATGTTTCCTTTAATGTAAAAGATGGGAAATCAGTTTTAGCGGGGGATGAAAAAATTGTGATTTGGACGACAACTCCTTGGACAATTCCTGCGAATTTAGCTATTTGCTTACATCCAGAGTTAGAATATTCGGTTGTGGCAGTAAATGGTGAAAAATATGTAGTAGCTTCTGGGTTACTCGAGACTCTTGTAAGTGAATTAGAATGGGAAAACTATGAAGTCGTAAATAAAATTAAGGGTAGTGAATTAGAAGGAGTTACAGCTATTCATCCTCTATATGATCGTGAATCTTTAGTCATTCTCGGTGAGCATGTTACTTTAGAAGCTGGTACTGGTTGTGTCCATACAGCTCCTGGACACGGGGAAGACGACTTTATCGTTGGCCAAAAATATAACTTAGAAGTACTTTGTCCAGTCGATGATAAAGGAGTTTTTACAGAGGAAGCTCCTGGCTTTGAAGGGTTATTTTACGATACTGCTAATAAACCGATCACCGAACAACTTAAAGAAGCTGGAGCGTTAATAAAACTATCGTTTATGACGCACTCGTATCCACATGATTGGCGTACAAAGAAGCCGGTCATTTTTAGAGCAACGGCACAATGGTTTGCATCGATTAAAGACTTCCGTGAACAGTTGTTAAAATCAATTAAAGAAGTTAATTGGGTGCCTGGATGGGGAGAAACGAGATTATTTAACATGGTTCGTGACCGTGGAGATTGGTGTATTTCCAGGCAGCGTGCTTGGGGAGTTCCGATTCCGGTATTTTATGGCGAAGACAATGAACCGATTATTACCGACGAAACGATTGAACATGTTTCAAATTTATTTAGAGAACATGGCTCAAACATTTGGTTTGAATGGGAAGCAAAAGACTTACTTCCTGAAGGTTTTACATCTGAGCAAAGTCCAAATGGGCAGTTTACGAAAGAAACTGACATTATGGATGTTTGGTTTGATTCAGGATCTTCGCACCAATCGGTTTTAGTCGAGCGCGATGAGTTACAAAGACCTGCAGACCTCTATTTAGAAGGTTCTGACCAATATCGAGGTTGGTTCAATTCATCTTTATCAACTTCAGTAGCCGTTTCGGGTCGAGCTCCTTATAAGTCTGTCTTAAGTCACGGGTTTGTTCTAGATGGTAATGGCAGAAAGATGAGTAAATCATTAGGTAATGTCGTTATCCCTAACGACGTGATGAAACAATTAGGTGCTGACATTTTAAGGCTATGGGTAGCTTCTGTAGATTATCAAGCTGATGTGCGCGTATCTGATAAAATTTTAAAACAAGTGGCTGAAGTGTACCGAAAAATCCGTAATACGTTCCGCTTTCTTTTAGGGAATTTACACGACTTTAATCCAGCAACAGACCGAGTGTCTCTAACGGAATTACCTGAATTAGATCGTTATATTTTAATTAAGTTGAACAAACTTATTAAAGAAGTAAAGGGGAATTATGATCAGTATCAATTTGCAGGAGTTTACAATAAAATTCATAATTTCTGTTCGATCGAGCTTAGCTCTTTTTATATGGATATTGCTAAAGACACGCTTTATATTCAACATAAAGAGCAATTAAATCGCCGTGCTATCCAAACGGTTATGTATGATGTGTTAGTGTCATTAACTAAACTTGTGGCACCAATCCTTTCTCATACGGCAGATGAATTATGGCCATTTATTTCAGGAGTTGAAGAAGAAAGTGTACAGTTAACAGATATGCCTGAAGAAGATGCTTCTGTTTATGATGAAGTTATAGAAGAAAAGTGGGACAAAGTCATTGAGTTACGTGATGACGTGTTAAAGGCGTTAGAAAATGCTAGAAATGAAAAGAAAATTGGTAAATCATTAACAGCAGCCATTAAACTTTATCCAAATGAAGATGTAAAAGAACTTCTTACTTCAATTGGTGATTTAGAAAAACTGTTTATCGTATCTAAAGCGGAACTTGTAGGAAGTAAAGAATCTGCACCGAGCGAAGCTGAACATTTTGAAACGTTAGCTATAGCTGTAGAGCAAGCGAGCGGTGAAACATGTGAACGTTGCTGGGTAGTTTCAGAATCCGTTGGTAGCGAAACAGAGCATAAAACACTTTGTTCTAGTTGTGCCGACATCGTAAAAAATCATTACTAAAAATAGTTATCAATATTGTAAAAAGAAAACTAAGCATTTGTTTAAATCAAAAGCGCAAATGTTTAGCTAATCAATGGAAAAAGCAAAACAGGGCAACAGCCCTCGTTTTGCTTTTTCAAAACTCACCACTCAAAACTCACCACTCAAAACTCACCACTCAAAACTCACCACTCAAAACTCACCACTCAAAACTCACCACTCAAAACTCACCACTCAAAACTCAAATTGTGCATTATTTACTAATTGTTGTATCGGCTAATGATACTTTCATCAGGACAAACTATGTTCGAAGCCATCTTTTAAAGGAGGCCAATAAGATGGGTAAATATGATGACATTAAACAACAATTAATTGCTGAACAAAACCGCTTAAAAGAACGAATGAAAGAAGTCGATCGTTATGATTTAAATAAAACAATGTCTTTTTCTACAGGAGAGTTATCCCAATATGATAATCATCCTGCGGACACAGCAACTGATACGTATGAAAGAGGTAAAGACATTGCTCTTTTTGAACACATTACTCAACAGTATGAAGACATAGAACTTGCTTTAGAGAAAATAGAAAATAATACGTACGGGAAATGTGAAGTTTCGGGTAAAGAAATACCAATCGAACGGCTTCAAGCGTTGCCGACAGCGAGAACCTTAGCTGAATACAGTCAAGAAAAGGTTATTGCTAAAGAGCGACCTGTTGAAGAAGATGTTTTAAAAGGGTTTGAAAAATATAATTTTGACAATAACTATCGCGAAACGGAGTTCGATGCGGAAGATGCTTGGCAATCTGTAGCTAGCTTTAACGATAATTCAATGGTGTTTGAAGGTTCAAGTCTTGATAGTGGGGAAGAGCTTGTCGGATATGTAGAAGAATTAGAAGCTTTTGCCTCAACGAGTATTGCTGGGTATCAAGGTGATGAAAATATCGCTATTCAAAGAAATGTACATTACGACCATTATATGGACCAGATCGACCGTCTAGAAGCAAGTGATGAAGAAACCGATACGTATTAAAGGAATGTCTTAAACAAACGTGCGAGTTAGTCACCGTTTAAGACACTAAATATGGCACTGCCCCAAAATAAAGTGTCAGACACATATACTTATGGGGCAGTCCTTAATTTAGCATAAGTCTCTAGTGAACTGACACTTATGTGACACCCTCATTTTCATTGTTAAGTGATGTTTACACTAATAAGATTGTTCTCCCACTCCTCCTATGCTAAAATGCTATAGAGATGTGCAACATTGGAGAAGCGGAGGATCAATAGTGAAATACTACATACTAGCACTCATAATTTTAATTTTAGACCAATGGACAAAATGGATTGTAGTCACGCAAATGGAATTAAGGCAACAAATTCCGATTATTGAAAATTTACTTTATTTCACTTCGCATCGTAACAAAGGTGCGGCATTTGGAATATTACAAGGGCAGATGTGGTTATTTTTTATCGTTACTGTCATTGTCGTCGTGTTTGTCGTTTACTATATGAATAAGCATGCGAAAGAAAGTAAACTTTTAGGGATATCTTTAGGGCTTGTTTTAGGTGGGGCAATAGGGAATTTTATTGACAGGTTGTTCCGCGGAGAAGTTGTAGACTTTATCGATGTTTATATTTTCACATACGATTTTGCAATTTTTAATGTTGCCGATATGGCGTTAGTGATCGGTGTAGGGATTTTAATGGTACAAATATTTTTAGAAGAAAGAAACGCAAGGGAGAAAAAATAATGGAACAACATACATGGTTAATTGATGAAACAGCTGCAAATGAGCGATTAGATAAATGGCTAGCAGCTGGTGAAAACGAATGGTCACGAACACAAGTACAGCAGTGGATGAAAGATGGCGTGATCACAGTAAATGGTAACAATGTAAAAAGCAATTATAAGTGTCAATACGGTGATGAAATTATTTTAAACGTTCCAGAACCAGAGGCTTTGGATGTCGTTGCCCAACAAATGGATCTTGATATTGTATATGAAGATCAGCATCTACTTGTCGTTAACAAACCAAGAGGAATGGTTGTTCACCCAGCACCAGGCCATTTAACAGGTACGCTTGTGAACGGTTTAATGGCTCATTGTAACGATTTATCAGGTATTAATGGAATATTACGACCTGGGATTGTCCACCGAATCGATAAGGATACATCTGGTCTTTTAGTAGTGGCTAAAAATGATAAAGCTCATGATTCGCTCGTAAACCAATTAAAAGCGAAAACAACAATTAGGAAATATAAAGGGATCGTTCATGGTTCGATTGCGCATGATCACGGGACGATTGATGCACCTATCGGAAGGGATAAACAAGATCGCCAAAGTATGACTGTTACTGATGACAATAGTCGCGATGCAGTTACTCATTTCAGCGTAATAGAACGGTTCAATGAATTTACATTTGTAGAATGTAAACTTGAGACTGGAAGAACCCATCAAATACGTGTTCATATGAAATATATTGGCCATCCTCTAGCTGGTGATCCGAAATACGGACCTTCTCGTACATTAAAACTCCCTATCGAAGGGCAAGCTTTACACGCAGCAGTTTTAGGTTTTGTCCACCCTGATACAGGTGAAGAAATGGTGTTCGAAAAAGAGGCACCTGAAGACTTCCAACATTTATTAAATCATATTCGTAAAATTTCTCGTTGACACTTTTAATAAAGTTTGTAATAATACAATAGAACACAACACAACATAATATTCCCTTTAATTACAGTCCAGAGAGGCTGAGAAGGAACTAGAGAACGGTCAGGTACAGATTTAGTGTATCTGGATATTATCGTATGCTCAAAAACCTCTCATCTTCTGGTGAGAGGTTTTATTATTCTCTGAAAGTTAATTGTGGGTAAAATGTTAAGATGAATGTAAATAAGGTGTTAAAGATCAGTTTTTCTAAGAACGACAACCGCTATGTAAGGAAGTGATTAAATGGCAAAGGGTACCGTTATTTTGGATGAACAAGCGGTAAGAAGAGCATTGACAAGAATAGCCCATGAAATTATTGAACGTAATAAAGGGATAGAAAATTGTGTATTAATAGGAATTAAAACTAGAGGGATTTACATTGCTAATCGTCTTGCTGAACGAATTGCTGAAATCGAAGGTTCTAACGTCAGTGTTGGTGAAATTGATATTACACTTTATCGAGATGATTTATCTCATAAAAATGGAAATAAAGAGCCACTCTTAAAAGGAACGTCAGTCCCTGTTGACGTTAGCGAGAAGAAAGTAATTTTAGTTGACGATGTTTTATTTACAGGTAGAACCGTAAGAGCTGCATTGGATGCGATTATAGACCTTGGTAGACCATCGCAAATTCAATTAGCAGTTTTAATCGATCGAGGGCATCGCGAATTACCGATAAGACCTGATTATATTGGTAAGAATGTCCCAACATCAAAAAGTGAAAAAATTGTTGTCAAACTAAATGAAGTTGATGAATTTGATGAAGTAACAATTGAACAGAAAACCTCCCTTTAAACGAGTCCAGAGAGGCTTGCAAGGGGGTATACTCCTCTAACTTGAAGTGTGCCACTTGGTATATTTTAAGTAGAAGACCGTACCTCTTTGTGTAGCAAAGAGGTTTTTTGTATGTATTAAAAATAGAGGAGGATTTACATTGAATAACACAAAAGAAGTAGGAATTCGTGAAATACCAAAATTAGATAAGTGGTTAGTGTTAAGTTTACAACATTTATGTGCAATGTTTGGAGCAACTATTCTTGTTCCGTATTTAGTAGGGTTGAGCCCTGCAGTCGCTTTAGTGTCTAGTGGGTTAGGGACTCTTGCATACTTATTAATTACAAGAGGCCAAGTTCCAGCGTATTTAGGCTCGTCATTTGCATTTATTGCGCCAATTATTGCCGCAACTGCGATTGGTGGACCTGAAGGAGCGATGGTTGGAAGTTTTGTAGCAGGGTTACTATACGGGTTAGTCGCATTATTCATAAAAAAGAGTGGCGTTAACTGGTTAATGAACATTTTACCACCGATCGTTGTCGGTCCTGTAATTATGGTGATCGGTTTAGGTTTAGCTGGGGTTGCTATTGATATGGCAATGAACGTCCCAGGAACTGGTGAATATAACGGAACGCTTTTCACAGTAGCGCTAGTAACTTTAGCTATTACAGTAATAGCATCGATGTTTTTTAAAGGATTTTTTGGACTTATTCCAATTTTAATCGGAATTGTTGGTGGATATACGTTTGCCTATATTCAAGGGATTGTTGATATGACACCAATTAGCGAGGCAGCCTGGATTGCAATGCCTGACTTCATTGTTCCTTTCGTCACATATACACCTTCACTTTCATGGGAAATTTTATTGATCATGGTGCCAATTGCTGTCGTAACGATTTCTGAACACATCGGAGATCAAATGGTCTTGAGTAAAGTTGTAGGTAAGAACTTTATTAAAAAGCCAGGTTTACATCGCTCGATCTTAGGGGATGGAGTAGCAACAATGATTTCTTCATTCATTGGTGGACCACCAAACACGACATACGGTGAAAATATTGGAGTTATTGCCCTAACACGTGTATACAGTGTCTTCGTTATCGGTGGAGCTGCTGTAATGGCTGTTATGTTCGGTTTTGTTGGAAAAATTGCTGCACTAATTTCTACGATCCCTACAGCAGTAATGGGTGGTGTTTCCATCCTATTATTCGGTATTATTGCATCAAGTGGATTAAGAATGTTAATTGACAATAAAATTGATTTTGGTAAAAAACGTAACTTAATCATTTCATCAGTTATTTTAGTCATCGGTATCGGTGGAGCATTTATTCAAGTATCTGATAATATTCAAATTGCAGGAATGGCTTTAGCGACAATTATCGGTATCGTATTAAATCTTGTATTACCAGGAAGAGAAAAAGTTGATATGAATGCAATGTTTGCAGAAGAGTTAGAAGAAGAAAGAAACGAAAAGTCAGCAGCATAATAGTCATCCTTTAAATAAGTACAGAGAGACTTAAAAGGGTGTAATCGTCAGAAGTTAGGGGTAGTAATACTACTCTTCTTTCGAGCACCCTTATGATCAAATCATTTGGGTGCTTTTTTGTACCCTAAGAAAACGAAAACAGTTAGGAATTGAGTGAATTTCATAAAACCTAAAATGATCCATATCAAACTATATGTAGTTTCGAACGACTTAACGCCATTACATATAGATACGTAATGGCGATAATACTGAATTATGAAATTCATTAACTTGAAAGGAGATCTGTGAAATGAGACATTTACTGACGATTACGGAGCTTCATAATGAAGAAATTCTTGGAATTTTACTGGAAGCACAGCTTTTTGCAGAAGGGAAAATATGGACACCGACAAATGATAAATTTGTCGCCAATCTCTTTTTTGAACCGAGTACGAGAACGAAATTTTCTTTTGAAGTAGCTGAGAAAAAGTTAGGTTTGCAAGTACTTGATTTTGAGAGTCAATCTTCGAGTGTTCAAAAAGGGGAAACCTTATATGATACCGTAAAGACGCTTGAGGCAATTGGAGCTAACGCTGTTGTCATTCGTCATCCACAAGATCATTACTTTGATGAACTAGTAAATGGAATATCGATCCCGATCATCAACGGTGGTGACGGTTGTGGTCATCACCCGACCCAATCTTTACTTGATTTGTTAACGATCCAACAAGAATTTGCACACTTTCAAGGATTGAATGTCGTCATCGTAGGAGATATACGACATAGTCGAGTGGCAAGATCTAATGCCGATGTACTAAAAAGATTAGGAGCAAATGTTTATTTTTCAGGACCAAAGCAGTGGATGGATGAGGCAATTACGAAAGGTAATTATATTCCGATGGACGAAGCAGTTAAAATCTCTGATGTGATGATGATGCTACGAATTCAGCACGAGCGTCATACATGTAAAATGATTTCATCGAAAGAAGAGTATCATCAACTTTTCGGTTTAACCGAAATTAGAGAAGCGAATATGAAAGAAAAAAGTATTATTATGCACCCAGCCCCGATTAATCGTGATGTTGAGATTGCGAGTTCGTTAGTTGAATGTGAACGATCTCGTATCTTTAAACAAATGACTAATGGGGTAGCGGTTCGACAAGCAGTATTAAAATCTGCACTACAACATAAAGGGGAGGTTGTTTTTAATGGCTAAATTATTAAAAAACGGCAAGTTACTTGAAAAAGATGGTTCGCTACAGAATAAAGATATTTTAATTGAGCAAGATGTGATTATCAAAATCGAGAGTGAAATCCCAGAAGCGAACCATGAAGTTATAAATGTAGGCGGAAATATCATCCTTCCAGGTTTTGTTGATCTTCACGTACATTTACGCGAACCAGGTGGTGAATATAAAGAAACGATTACAACTGGGACAAATGCAGCTGCTCGCGGTGGCTTCACAACGATTGCAGCAATGCCGAACACGCGACCAGTTCCAGATTCAAAGGAACAGTTACAGTGGCTGAATCAAAGAATTGAAGAAACCGCCGCTGTGAGAGTTTTACCGTATGCTTCGATTACCGTGCGTGAGTTAGGTAAGGAATTAACAAACTTTGAAGAGTTAGCCGGCGAGGGTGCATTTGCTTTTACGGATGATGGTGTCGGTATACAGGATGCAAGTATGATGTTACATGCTATGAAAGAAGCAGCTAAAGTTGGCAAAGCGATTGTTGCTCATTGTGAAGAAAATACATTAATTAATAAAGGTTCAGTACATGAAGGAGATTTCTCCGAGAGGTTTGGGCTCAAAGGAATTCCTTCTGTTTGTGAATCAGTACATATTGCTCGAGATGTGCTGCTAGCAGAAGCCACGGGTGTTCATTATCACGTATGTCATATTAGTACAAAGGAATCTGTTAGAGTGGTTCGTGACGCAAAGCGAGCAGGCATCCGTGTAACTGCAGAAGTATCGCCACATCATTTATTATTGTCAGACGAAGATATTCCAGGGATAGATCCAAATTTTAAAATGAACCCTCCGTTAAGAGGGATTGAAGATAAAAAAGCGTTAATTGAAGGTTTATTAGATGGAACGATCGATTTTATTGCTACAGACCATGCTCCACACTCCGAAGAAGAGAAAAGTGAGTCGATCGAATTAGCACCATTTGGCATTGTCGGCTTAGAAACGGCATTCCCACTTTTATATACTCATTTCGTTGAAAAAGGCATCATTTCTTTAAACGAATTAGTCGCACTATTAACTTCAAAGCCTTGCGAAGTGTTTGAATTGCCTTATGGAACGATACAAGTTGGTAAAAAAGCGGATATTACTGCAGTAAATCTTGATGATGTAGAAAAAATAGATCCGACTACATTTTTATCAAAAGGAAAAAATACACCTTTTGTAAACTGGGAATGTAAAGGTTGGCCAGTACTTACAATGGTAAACGGAGAAGTTGTTTGGAAAAAAGGAGGAGAGGTTCAATGAAAAGACAATTAATTTTAGAAAACGGTGAAGTATTTGTAGGACATGCATTCGGAAGTGATAAGGAAATGGCAGGAGAGGTTGTATTCAATACTGGTATGACTGGGTACCAGGAAATTTTATCAGATCCGTCTTATTGTGCACAAATTGTTACATTAACTTATCCGTTAGTTGGAAACTACGGGATTAATCGTGACGATTTTGAATCTATTAAGCCTTCAATTAACGGTTTAATTGTAAAAGAAGCGGCAAAACAGCCTAGTAACTGGAGAAATGAAGAAACGCTTGATGAACTTTTAAAGGCTAACGATATCCCTGGTTTGGAAGGGATCGATACGAGAAAGCTTACTAGAATGATCCGCGAGCACGGTACACTTCGAGGGAGACTATGCTCTATGGAAGTCGATGTCGATGCAACAGTCAATGAACTAACAAGTATGTCATTAATTAAAAATCAAGTTTCGCTCGTCTCAACGAAGCAATCTTATGCAAGCCCTGGAAGAGGGTATCGTGTCGTTTTAATAGATTTCGGAATGAAAAAAGGGATTTTAAGAGAACTAAACAATCGTGGCTGTGATGTTGTTGTCGTCCCTTATAATACGAAAAGTGAAGAGATATTACGATTGAATCCTGATGGCATTATGTTAAGTAATGGGCCTGGAGACCCAATGGATGTACAAGAAGCAGTTGCAGTATTAAAAGACCTTATTGGAAAGGTACCGATTTTTGGAATTTGTTTAGGTCACCAGCTTTTAGCGCTGGCATGTGGAGCTAAAACTGAAAAATTAAAGTTTGGACATCGTGGCTCTAACCATCCAGTAAAGGAATTAGTAACTGGTAAAGTCGATATTACTTCGCAAAATCACGGATTCACCGTAAAAGCCGAGTCGCTAGCAAAGACAAAATTAGCGATAACGCACGTAGCTGTAAATGATGGAACAGTAGAAGGAATTGAACATACTGAGCATCCTGCATTTAGTGTTCAATATCACCCGGAAGCATCACCAGGGCCAGAAGACTCGAATGAACTTTTTGAACGGTTTATGGAATTAATGAAAAAAAATATCGAAACAAAAGCTGTAGCTAGGGGGTAATGATATGCCAAAACGTGAAGATATTAAAAAGATATTAGTAATTGGTTCAGGACCGATCGTGATTGGTCAGGCAGCAGAGTTTGATTATGCAGGAACACAAGCATGTCAGTCATTAAAAGAAGAGGGTTATGAAGTCATTTTAATTAATTCAAACCCTGCAACAATAATGACAGATACGTCAATGGCGGATAAAGTTTATATTGAGCCAATTACGTATGAGTTTGTAAGTCGTATCATTAGACAAGAACGCCCAGACGGATTGTTACCAACATTAGGTGGTCAAACAGGTTTAAATATGGCGGTTGAACTACAAAAGTCAGGAATACTTGATGAATATAATATTGAACTTTTAGGAACGAAACTTCACTCGATCGAGCAGGCAGAAGACCGCGACTTATTCCGTACACTTATGAATGATTTAAATGAACCTGTACCTGATAGTGCAATTATTCATACGCTTGAGGAAGCATATCAATTTGTCGAAGAAATTGGTTATCCAATTATCGTTCGCCCTGCTTACACATTAGGGGGAACAGGTGGTGGTCTCGTATATAACGAGGACGATCTTATAGAAATTGTTAGTAGTGGCTTAAAATATAGCCCTGTTACGCAATGTTTAGTAGAAAAAAGTATTGCCGGATACAAAGAAGTTGAATATGAAGTGATGCGTGACGGTAAGGATGGAGCGATTGTTGTATGTAATATGGAAAACATTGATCCAGTCGGAATTCATACAGGTGATTCGATCGTGGTCGCACCAAGTCAAACATTATCTGATCGTGAGTATCAAATGTTACGAAATTCTTCGTTAAAAATTATTCGTGCCCTTGGAATAGAAGGCGGTTGTAACGTGCAATTTGCTCTAGATCCTGATAGTTACCAATATTACATTATTGAGGTTAATCCTCGCGTAAGTCGCTCATCGGCATTAGCTTCGAAAGCTACAGGCTACCCAATTGCAAAAATTGCAGCCAAAATAGCGGTCGGTTATGCGCTAGATGAAATTATGAACCCGATTACGAAAACGACATATGCTAGTTTTGAACCAGCTTTAGACTATGTCGTTTCCAAAATACCACGCTGGCCGTTTGATAAATTTGAAGCAGCAAACCGTACGCTTGGAACGCAAATGAAAGCAACAGGTGAAGTGATGGCGATTGGCAGAAATTTAGAAGAGTCATTATTGAAGGCTGTTCGTTCTTTAGAAGCTAACGTCTTACATTTAGAAATTGAAAAACATAAAACTCTCTCTAAAGAAGATCTTGAGTATCGCCTTCAAAAAGCAGATGATGAGCGCCTGTTTATTGTCGCAGAAAGCTTTCGCCGTGGCTATACAGTCGAGCGCTTATGGGAGTTAACGAAAATCGATCGTTTCTTCTTAAATAAATTGAATGGAATTATTGAAATGGAAACGAAGCTAAAAAAAGCACCGTTTCATTTAGAACTCCTTCAAAAAGCGAAAGAAATTGGATTTTCTGATGATGCTTTGGCAACATTTTGGAATGTTACTGAAGAAGAAGTTTATAAGTTTCGCTATGAAAAAGGGGTTGTTCCGGTTTATAAAATGGTTGATACGTGTGCTGCAGAATTTGCGTCAGCAACACCATACTACTATGGAACTTATGAAGATGAAAATGAGTCAATCATCACTGATAAGAAAAGTATTGTCGTTTTAGGGTCAGGACCAATTCGCATTGGACAAGGTGTCGAATTTGACTATGCCACTGTCCATACCGTTTTAGCCATTAAAGAAGCGGGATATGAAGCGATTATTATCAATAATAATCCTGAAACAGTTTCTACAGACTTCAGTATCTCAGATAAATTGTACTTTGAACCATTAGCAGTGGAAGATGTGATGCACATCATTAATCACGAAAAACCAGCGGGGGTTATTGTTCAGTTCGGTGGCCAAACAGCGATTAACTTAGCTGAAGAGTTACAAAGTAGAGGTGTAACGATTTTAGGAACATCGTTACAAGATATGGATCGCGCAGAAAATCGAGATAAGTTTGAACAAGCATTGCAAGAACTTCAAGTTTTACAACCACTTGGAAGAACAGCAACAAGTGTCGAAGGTGCGGTTGAAATTGCGAATAAAATTGGTTACCCAGTGTTAGTCCGTCCTTCCTATGTATTAGGTGGTCGCGCGATGGAAATTGTTTACTTTGAGGAAGAATTGCTTCGTTATATGGAAAATGCAGCAAAAGTAAACCCGAAGCACCCAGTCTTAATAGATCGTTATTTAATCGGTAAAGAAATTGAAGTAGACGCGATATGTGATGGGGAAACGGTCGTAATACCCGGGATCATGGAGCATATTGAAAGAGCCGGCGTTCACTCTGGAGACTCGATTGCTGTATATCCACCGCAAAGTATGTCTGAAGAAACGAAACAAAAAGTCATTGAAACAACGATTAAACTTGCAAGAGGTTTAAATATTGTTGGATTATTGAACATCCAGTTTGTATTACACGATGATGAAGTTTATGTGCTAGAGGTAAACCCACGTTCAAGTCGTACAGTTCCGTTTTTAAGTAAAATTACTGGTGTTCCGATGGCCAACTTAGCAACAAAGGCAATCCTCGGAATTAATTTGCAAAGCTTAGGCTATGAGACAGGGTACGTAAAAGAAAGTAGTGATGTTTCAGTAAAAGTTCCTGTATTCTCTTTTGCAAAACTTCGTGACGTAGATATTACGTTAGGACCAGAAATGAAGTCGACAGGGGAAGTCATGGGTCGAGACTACTCGATAGAAAAAGCTCTTTATAAAGGATTAGTAGCATCAGGAATGAACATTCCGACACATGGGTCTGTACTATTTACTGTTGCGGATAAAGACAAAGAAGAGTCACTACAATTAATCCGCCGTTTCCATCGTATTGGCTATCATATTTTAGCTACCGAAGGAACAGCAAAACGAATTCAAGAAGAGAATATACCGGTAACCGTTGTAAATAAAATTGGTGCCGAAAAGCCCCATATGTTAGATGTGATCCGTCAAGGAGAAGCTCAGTTTGTAATTAATACATTAACAAAAGGAAAACAACCAGCAAGAGACGGCTTTAGAATTCGTCGTGAAGCAGTCGAAAACGGAGTTGTTTGTTTAACAAGTATGGATACAGCAGAAGCGTTAGTACGAGTTTTAGAATTAATTACATTTGCAGCTGATGCAATGCCATCGTTCCAAGAAGAAAAAGCGGTGGTGACTACGCAATGATCGTCGCAAATATGGAGATTATTTCGCAAAGGAAAATAGCAAGCGATGTATACGAGCTTGTTTTAAAAGGAGCAGAGCTCGTAAATTATGCTACACAAGGACAGTTCCTTCACTTGAAAGTCAGTGAAGGAACCGATCCTCTACTGCGTCGCCCGATTAGTATTGCGAAGATCGATAAAGAAAAAGGTGAATTAACGGTCATTTATCGTGCAGAAGGTAAAGGGACTAGCATGCTAGCTTTAAAGCAGGCAGGTGAAGAAGTGTCCGTATTAGGGCCTTTAGGTAATGGTTTTTCATTGAACGGAACGAAACGAGGGGAAGTTGCGGTTTTAATTGGTGGAGGTATCGGTGTCCCACCACTCTATGAATTATCTTTACAGCTTGTCTCAGCAGGGGTGAAAGTGATTCACGTACTCGGTTTTGCTGGAAGTGATGACGTTTTTTACGAAGAAAAGTTTACTAAGTTAGGAGAAACGTATGTAGCGACAATGGACGGGACGTACGGTGAGGCTGGAACGGTGATTGATGTTATTGATAAAAAAGGTCTTTCTTTTGACACGATTTATTCATGTGGACCGACACCGATGTTAAAGGCGATAGAAAAAAGTTTCCCTGAAAAGAAAGGTTTTTTATCGCTAGAAGAGCGAATGGGTTGTGGAATTGGTGCTTGCTTTGCTTGTGTTTGTCATGTGAAAAATGATCCAACAAGAAATGCATATAAGAAAATTTGTACGGATGGTCCTGTATTTGCGATCGGAGAGGTGGAACTATGAGCAAATTAAATATGGAGTTACCTGGACTATCAATGAAAAACCCGATAATGCCAGCTTCGGGATGCTTTGGATTCGGTCAAGAGTATGGAAAACTTTATGATTTAAGTAAGCTCGGAGCGATCGCGATTAAAGCGACTACCGTTGAAACAAGGTTCGGTAATCCAACGCCTCGAGTGGCGGAAACATCAAGTGGCATGTTAAATGCGATCGGCCTACAAAATCCAGGGTTAGAGCATGTTTTAGGAAACGAACTAGTCTGGCTAGAAAATTATGATGTTCCGATTATAGCCAATGTTGCTGGTTCGAAAATCGAAGATTATATCGAAGTTGCTGAAAAAATTTCCAAGGCCCAAAATGTTCATGCACTTGAATTAAATATATCTTGTCCGAACGTTAAAGAAGGCGGAATTGCCTTTGGGACAAACCCAGAAGTAGCTAGTGAGTTAACGAAATTGGTGAAGGAAGTTTCTGATGTTCCTGTATACGTAAAGCTTTCACCAAATGTTACGGACATAGTTGAAATGGCAGTAGCTGTTGAGAAAGCAGGAGCAGACGGATTATCAATGATTAATACACTTCTTGGCATGCGCATTGACTTAAAAAAACGCAAACCGATTTTAGCGAATGGTTTTGGCGGATTGTCTGGACCGGCGGTGAAACCAGTGGCGATTCGAATGGTTCACCAAGTGAGTCAAGCTGTTTCGATCCCGATTATCGGAATGGGCGGGGTAAGTACTGCAGAGGATGTCGTCGAATTTTTCCTTGCTGGAGCTAGTGCGGTTGCCGTAGGGACGGCAAACTTTGTCGATCCATTTGTTTGCCCTAATATCATCGACAAATTACCAAGTGTGCTTGATGAACTTGAAGTAACCCATATTTCCGAGTTAATAGGAGGCAGCTGGAAATGAGTAAAAGTCCAATCATTATCGCCTTAGACTATTCAAAGGAACACCAAGTATGGGAACTTTTAAATAAATTTGATCATGAAAAGTTGTTTGTGAAAGTCGGAATGGAGCTTTATTATAGTTGCGGAAATTCTTTACTGGAAAAACTGAAAGATAAAGGCCATCATATCTTTTTAGATTTAAAGCTTCATGATATTCCTAATACGGTCGCTAAAGCAATGCAGTCGCTCGCATGCCTTGATGTCGATCTCGTTAATGTCCATGCAGCTGGTGGCCGTTTGATGATGGAGCGAGCAATGGAAGGTCTAGATAAAGGAACGAGCGCAGGAAAAGAGCGCCCAAGCTGTATTGCCGTCACCCAACTTACAAGTACTAGTGAAGAAGTGATGCAACAACAGTTAAAAATAAACGGGAAAATTGAGGACGTCGTCGTTCACTATGCTAATATCGCAAAAGATAGTGGTCTAGATGGTGTTGTATCCTCACCGTTAGAGGTTCCTTTAGTGAAAGAAGCTTGTGGTTCGTCTTTTCTAGCGGTCACACCAGGAATCAGGTTAGTGGGAGATTCGGCGAATGATCAAAAAAGAATAACGACACCTGCCGAAGCACGAACGCTTGGAAGTGACTTTATCGTTGTAGGGAGGAGCATTACCGCAAGTCCTAATCCAAATGAGGCACTAAATACTATTAAAAGAGAATGGAGCGAAAGTGTATGAAACAACAATTAGCGAAGCATTTATTAGAAATTGGGGCAGTACATTTACAACCGAATGCCCCTTTCACTTGGACATCAGGAATTAAATCGCCGATTTATTGTGATAACCGTTTAACACTTTCTTTTCCATTAGTTCGTCGTAAAGTTGCGATTGGTTTAGAAGAACTCATTCGTAAACACTATCCTGAGGTTGAGGTGATTGCTGGAACAGCGACAGCAGGAATTCCACATGCAGCATGGGTTAGTGACCAGTTAAACTTACCGATGGTGTATGTTCGTGGAAAAGCGAAAGAGCATGGAAAAGGAAACCAAATTGAAGGTGTTGTGAAAGCAGGACAAAACGTTGTCATTGTCGAAGATTTAATCTCAACAGGGGGAAGTGTCATTACGACAGCAGAAGCTTTAAAAGCCGCAGGGGTAAATGTACTTGGTGTCGTAGCCATTTTTACATATGACCTTAATAAGGGTATATCGCAGTTAAAAGAAGCTGAATTGAGTTACCATACAATTACAGACTATTTAACATTAATAGAAGTAGCGAAAGATGCTGAACTTATTAACCAAGAAGACATGGTAAAGTTAAAAAAATGGCGTGAAAACCCTGGATCAACTGACTGGCTTTCTTAAAATATTGAGCTAGTAAAATAGGGGGAATCGGTAATGAGAAAAATGGATGGCGAAGAATTTGATCAACTCGTACGTTTTTTTGATGGTATGGCAACAACCTCATGGTTAAGCAGTATTCACCTAAAATTGAAACAATTTATTGGTAGTTGGGAAGGGAAAGTCGTTTTAGATGTAGGTTGTGGAACTGGTCGTTTCCTTTTAAAAGGTATAGATGAAGCAAAACAAGTAATTGGAATTGATTTATCTCAAGAAATGGTGAAAGCGAGCGAAGATTTATTTTTATCACAAGGCTGTAAAAATAAATCGAGCTTTATCGTCGCAGACGCTTGCGAACTTCCATTCAGTGAAGGTGAATTTGATATTACAGTTTCTACATGTGTGCTGTTTTTACTTCCTGAGCCTGAAGTTGCAATGGACGAAATGATTAGAGTTACTAAAAAAGATGGTGTCATTGCCATGCTTAATCCATCGTTGAAGATGAGCCAAGAAGAAGCGAAACGATATTGTGAACAACACGGGATCACTGGCTTCGAACAAAAAACATTATTACAATGGTCGAAGATTTCAACGAGTAGACACCGTTATTCGACAGATGAGCTATCGCAATATTTTACGCAAAAAGGAGCTCGAGAGATTAAAAATATCGAATTGTTGGATAACCTCGCCATCATTACCGTTGCCAAATTTTAATAAAAATTGTTTTTATACTAGAAATTCAGGGGCTGTCCCAAAACAAATTGACAATGTTTTGGGTAGTCCTTTTTTCATAGCAAACCAGCATGACGACACACCGTCACCGTCTAATATAGAAAAGCGGGTGCTTTCCCTCACTTCACCTTGACCTTCTGACGAATCTCAGACGTTCGTTCGCAAAAGCACCCGCCTTTTTTCATAGAAAATCCTCATGTCGCTAGTCCGTCACACCATATACTATGCAAAATTCTGTTGATACGCAAACCAACAAACCACAACACTAACCACTAGCCAACAAACCAACTAGCCACAAACCATTTTTACTAGATGCATAGTGAAAACGGAGGGATTAACAGAATTATTGAATATACCTCCAATAAACGAGCTAAAATAGTGAGTTTTACGAAATAATAACGAAATTTAAGGGTAGTCATTTATTTCGAAAACCGATATATTATATATTATCGGTATTTTTAATACTTTCTGAATATTATTATACCTAGATTCGAAAGTTTAAACACATCAATGAATTTCATAATTCATTATTCGCGCCACTAAGCTTAATACATAGTTGTGTCAAAACTATTCGCGAACTATATATTACGTGATGTGGCTCATTCTTGGTAATTATGAAATTCACTTACATAGTGACTATACATAATGGGGGTGCATTTATGAATACATTTTCTAAGCTTAAACAATTTTATTGGCCGTATAAAAAATATTTTATCGGTTCGATCTTCTTTTTGATTTTCGTAACAGCGATCACGGTTGCTTATCCAATTATTTTAAAAATCACGATTGATGACGTAATTATAAGCGGGAATTATGACTTAGTACCGTATGTTGCATTTGGTTTTATTTTGTTAATGGTAGTTAAAGGGGTAGCGACTTACTTTCACCAATTTATGGGCGATTTATTTGGGATTAAAACGGTTTACGAATTAAGGAATGAGCTTTATAAGAAATTGCAGTATTTACCTTTTCGATATTATGATAATGCAAAAACGGGGGATCTCATGTCGCGTTTAACTGCGGATGTTGAGGGGTTCCGTTTCTTTTTATCATTCGGATTTGCGCAACTTATTAATCTAGTATTGATTGTAAGCTTAAGTTTAGGAATTATGCTGTATTTTAGTGTTCCGTTAGCTCTTGTAACGATGGTTTCAATGCCTTTTTTAATCGTTGTTGTTTATCGTTTTGATAAAAAAGTTCATCCGGCTTTTAAAGGGATTCGTAAATCTTTTGCAAGACTTACAACGAAGGTTCAAGAAAATATTAGTGGAATGAATACCGTTAAATCACTATCGAGAGAAGATTTTGAGATTGAGAAGTTTGTTGATAAAAACGGAGATTATAAAGATAACTACATTACTACTGCGGGAATTTGGTCAAAATACTTCCCATTAATGGAACTTATCGGGCAAATTTGTGTCGTATTATTACTCGGCTTTGGTGGTTTTATGGTCATTAATAATCAACTTGCGCCTGGTGAATTAGTGGCCTTTTTCAGCTTAGTTTGGTATATTATCGGGCCTCTAATGAACTTAGGATTCATTATTAATACTTTTTCACAATCGAAAGCTTCAGGAGAGCGACTTTTAGAAGTTCTCGACGAAAAAGAAGATATTGCGAATAATGAACGTCCACTTAGTGTTGAAACATTAAAAGGTCATGTTCAATTTAAGGGAGTCACACACACTTATAACAGTAATGAAAATGAAGTAGCATTGAAAGATATTTCTTTTAATGCTGAGCCTGGCAAGGTGATTGGTTTGATTGGTGCTACTGGTGCTGGAAAAACAACCATTACTCAGTTAATCTCTCGTTTTTATGAAGCCGATCACGGTGAGATTTTAATTGACGGGCAAAATATTAAAAACTATTCAATCACATCCTTAAGAAAAAATATTGGTGTTGTATTGCAAGAGTCCTTTTTATTTTCTTCTTCGATACGAGATAACATTTCATATGGAGCACCGAATGCATCAATAGAACAAATTATTGATGCTGCAAAGCGAGCGGATGCCCATCAGTTTATAATGGAACTGCCCGATGGTTATGAAACAATTCTTGGTGAGCGAGGCATGGGACTATCTGGAGGGCAAAAACAAAGAATTGCGATTGCAAGGTCGATTTTAATTGATCCGAGTATTTTAATTTTAGATGATGCAACGAGTGCTGTAGATATGGAAACTGAGGCAAAAATTCAAGTCGCTTTTTTAGAAGTGATGAAAGGCAGAACGACTTTTATTATCGCGCATCGAATTTCGTCCTTAATGCATGCCGATGAAATTTTAGTTTTAGAAGATGGAGAAATTAAAGAACGTGGTACTCATGAGCAGTTGTTAGGGAATAAAATCGGTATTTACCGCCGTATATACAATATTCAATTCAAAGATCGTGATACTGTTTTTAATGTTGAAAGTGAGAAGGTGAGTGTATGAAACAGCAAGAAGAAAGTAGGGGACGGAACCGATTTCATTACGCAATAGATACAGTGATTGAAAAACCTTTTAATTGGAAGCAAATGTTACGGCTTTTCGGATATATGAAGCCTTACTCAAAAAAGTTATTACCATTGGCGATTTTGGCGATGGTCATATCCACAGCGGTACGGTTAGTTACTCCGATTTTGATTGGGGTTGTAGCTTTAAATAATGTCATTTATGAACGTGACGCTGAAGCGTTAACGAAAGTAGTGATCTTAATAGCAGCTCTTTATTTGTTGTCGTGGGTCGCGAATACGTACCGAATTCGTTGGATGAATGAACTTGGACAATATGTCATTTTTGATATGCGGCAAAATTTATTTAAACATATTCAACGGTTGAGCCATAAGTTTTTTGATAAGCGTTCCGCAGGCTCGATTTTAGTGCGAATTACAAATGATGTAAACTCGTTGCAAGATTTATTTACGAACGGGGTTATTAATTTATTAATGGATTTATTAATGCTAGTTGGAATTATTGTCATCTTATTCTTTTTAAGCCCACAGTTAACGTTGGCTGTGATGATCATATTGCCAATCATGTTTTTAATTTCCACGGGCTTAAGACGAAAAATTAGACGGTCATGGCAATTAGTTCGTTTAAAACAATCACAAATTAATTCTCATTTAAATGAAAGCATTCAAGGAATTCGTGTCACACAATCTTTTACTCAAGAACAGGAAAACATTCGTTTCTTTAAAGGAATGAACGAAGAAAATTTTCAAGCTTGGCGTGATGCGACACAAAAAAATGCGATGTTTCGTCCTTTTGTGGAAATGTCCAATGCGATTGGAACCGCGATTTTAATTTGGTATGGTGTAACCTTAATCCAAGGAAATGTCATTGATATTGGGATCTTCGTTTCATTTGCTTTTTACTTAGGGATGTTTTGGGAACCGATATCAAGGCTCGGGCAAGTGTATAACCAATTACTAGTGGGGATGGCTTCTTCCGAAAGAATTTTTGAGTTTTTAGATGAAAAGCCGTCGGTTAAAGAGAGTGAACGCGCAATATCGTTAAATGATATGAAGGGGCAAATCCAATTTGAAGACGTTGAATTTTCATATGATGATACTAGAAAAGCGTTAAATAAAATTAATTTAGAAATTAAAGCGGGGCAAACGGTAGCTCTCGTTGGACATACGGGCTCAGGAAAGACGACAATCGTTAATTTAGTCGCTCGCTTTTATGATGCGACGAGTGGAAGCGTAAAAATTGATGGTCATAACATTAAAGATATTAAGTTAGATAGTTTGCGACAGCGTGTCAGTACGGTGCTCCAAGAAACGTTTATTTTTTCGGGGACGATTATCGACAACGTTCGCTTCGGAAAGCCTGATGCGACTGATGAGGAAGTGATCAAAGCTTGTGAAACGGTTGGAGCGAATAAGTTTATTGAACAATTAAAAGATGGCTATCACACAGAAGTAGAAGAGCGAGGTAATATTCTTTCGGTAGGGCAGCGTCAACTGTTATCATTTGCAAGAGCTTTATTGGCCGATCCGCAAATTTTAATTTTAGATGAGGCAACAGCGAGTATCGATACCGAGACGGAACAAATTATTCAAGAAGCGTTACGAACGTTATTAAAAGATCGTACATCGATTATGATTGCCCATCGACTTTCAACGATTCGTGAAGCAGATAACATTATCGTTTTAGAACAGGGCAATATTTTAGAAACCGGAAATCATGATGAACTAATGGAGCAAAAAGGAGAGTATTATAAATTAGTGAAGGCGCAGTTTAAAGTTTTAGCTGGTTAACTTAGAATGTAAAATTTAAAATGTAAAATTTAGAATTAGTGAGGGGGAGAGCTTCGAAGTTTCATGAAATAACACGAAGAGATGGACTGATTACGTCGCTTGTCTTACGAAAGCAGTTAATTTTATAAAACAGAGAAAAAGAGAACGTGTACGGCACTTGCCATAACGTTCTCTTTTAAAAATATAGTAGATAGGTAGGTATTTCTCTAGAACTTGTAAAAAACTAGCTTTTTTCTATTATACTTAGGTAAACAGCATCTAGCCGACGCTAAATTAACAATTTTTAATTTTAAATTGTGCATTAAACTCTTAACTTCCTCACAACTTCCTCATCTGGTGTAACGTAGATCGTTGTTTGGTTATCATAGATGACATAACCGGGTCTTGAGCCACTCGGTTTTTTAACGTGCTTAATAAGTGTGTAGTCGACAGGGACTGAACTTGATTGTCTAGCTTTACTAAAATAAGCAGCGATTGTTGCAGCTTCTTTTAACGTGGTCTCGTCAACGGATGGACTTTTTATAACTACGTGTGAACCAGGAATGTCTTTCGTATGAAGCCATGTTTCAGTTGAACGTGCTAGGCGGTTTGTTAAGTATTCATTTTGTTTGTTATTTTTTCCGACTAAAATTTCTAATCCTGTTGAAGATTTGTATGCCTCCAGAACTGGTTTTGTCTCTTTTTTCTTTTTCGTTTGTTTTTTATTACGATTTCGAATATAGCCGCCTTCGATCAGTTCTTCTCTAATTTCAGCAATATCTTTCGGTGATGCAGTTTCCATTTGAGCAATGATTTCCTCTAAATAAACAAGTTCGTTTTCTGTTTTTTCAATTTGTTCTTCCACAACTTTTAATGAATTTTTAGCTTTATTATATTTTTTAAAATAATTTTGCGCGTTTTCTGAAGGGTTTTTTTGTACGTCAAGATCAATAACTATTGATCTTCCTTCTTCATCATAAAAGTCGATAACTTCGATTTGTTTTTGCCCTCTTTTTATTTGATGGATGTTGGCTGTGATTAGCTCGCCGATTTTTCGGTATTCACTTGCTTTACTCGCATCGCTTAAAGTCTTCTTTAACTTTTTTATTTTCGATTTATTTTTTTGGTATTCGTTTTTTAAAAACTTTTCTAAGTCGTTCGCTTGCTGGTGGACGCGATCACGTTCTGCTTTTCCAAAATAAAATCGGGAAAGCATCTCACTTACTGATGTAAAAACAGTCGGAGATGTAGCTTTTAAATGAGTTAATTCAATGATTGAAAAATACTCTTTTTTCTCGGTTATTGTTATTTGAGGCCTGAAGTTTCCTTGCTTCATTTGATTAATGACCTCAAAAAAAGCTTTAGTTAATGTTTCTTTATTTGCTAGTTTTGCCCTGTGTACAATTTCTTTGGCAATCTGAGGTGAAAGACCAGAAAAATTCTGCACAATTTGTGAATCAAGCTTTCCAGCATTAAAATCAATTTTTTTAAGAAAGGTTTCCTCATCAATGCAAAATGGATGAAGCTTCTCTTGCTCTGGAGGAAATTTATATTCGTGTCCTGGCAAAATTGTGCGATAACTATTTATTCCAGGAGCTAAGTGTTTAATACTATCTAAAATTTTCTGATCTTTATCGTCTAGTAAAATGATATTACTATGACGCCCCATAATTTCAACCATCAATTTTTTATAGCTAATGTCACCAAGCTCATTTCTCCCTTTGATGGTGATCGTCACAATCCTTTCTAAACCTAACTGTTCAATTTTTTCAATAATTCCTCCCTCGAGGTGTTTTCTAAGGAGCATACAAAACATAGGTGGTTCTGCAGGATTATCAAGCTTTTCAGTTGTTAAATGTAATCTTGCAAAGCTTGGGTTAGCCGATAAAAGTAACTGTTGGTTTACGCCGTTAGCTCTAATTGTAAAAATAAGTTCCGTTTTATAAGGTTGATAAATCTTCGTTATTCGCCCAGAAATTAAAGTGTTATTAAGTTCTGCGACAATTGCATTCATTACTGTTCCGTCGAAAGACATAGTATTCACTCCATAACTTTATTCAATATGTATTGCGGCTCCCCAAGGCGCTTCCACTTTTCTTGTCTAGTTCCGGTGGCTAGGTCCTCGAAAACTTCACCTTCCACCCAAAAGGCAAAAAGCGCCTTATGGATGGAAGGCTCCAGTTTTTATCGGACCTGAGCAAGCCACCTGCACTTTTCTTGTCTAGTTGCAGCACCTAGCTTCTCGAGCGTTTCGGTCCATCAAGATTTGCCTAGTCAAGAAGTAACTCGAGGAGGAGGCAAAACATTGCTGGCCCTCCAACGCTTTTCGAAGCTGTTCAAGGCGCTTCCACTTTTCTTGTCTAGTTCCGGTGGCTAGGGCCTCGAAAACTTCACCTTCCATCCAAAAGGCAAAAAGCGCCTTATGGATGGAAGGCTCCAGTTTTTATCGGGCCTGAGCAAGCCACCTGCACTTTTCTTTAAATAGTATAGCATTTTTTTGGACTTGCTTGAATAAAGATAGTTTGTAAAGGACAGGCAAACGTCTAAAGATTAGAGGCGAGGTGGCAAGATGAAGTGGTATGAGAGAGAGATACATGATGTAGAAGAAATGACACATTCCCATTTTTCACAAGGGTTGTCAGAGGAAGAGGCTGAACAAAGGTTAAAGAGGTTGGGGCAAAATAAATTAGATGAGGCTGACAGTGTTCCTGCTTTTTTCTTGTTTTTAGCACAGTTCAAAGATTTTATGGTCATTGTTTTATTAGTGGCGACTTTGATTTCAGGTTTATTAGGTGAATATATTGATGCGATAACGATCATTTTTATCGTACTTTTAAATGGAATATTAGGATTTATTCAAGAGAGAAAGGCGGAGAAATCTCTAGCTGCATTGAAAGAGCTATCTGCTCCGCAAATAACGGTACTTCGTGACGGAGAATGGATAAAAGTTCCTTCAAGTGATGTAGTGGTTGGGGACATTGTAAAACTAGCTAGCGGTGACCGGGTTGGAGCAGATGTACGAATTATCGAATCTAAAGGGCTTCGAATCGAGGAATCAGCATTAACAGGTGAATCGGTACCTGTGCATAAAACGGAAGACGTATTATCAGGTGAGGACCTTTCGATTGGTGATCAAGAGAATATGGCTTTTATGGGAACGATGGTTACACAAGGAAGCGGTACAGGAGTCATTGTTGCAACAGGGATGAAAACAGAGATGGGGAAAATTGCCCACCTATTGCAATCTGCAGAAACGATGGTTACTCCTTTACAGCGTAAGCTCGAACAATTAGGTAAGGTCTTAATTTTAGTCGCACTTTTCCTAACAGCACTAGTAGTTATTATTGGTGTTTACCAAGGGCATGACGCATATACGATGTTTTTAGCAGGGGTTTCACTTGCTGTAGCTGCTATTCCTGAAGGTTTACCGGCGATTGTGACCGTTGCGTTAGCACTGGGTGTCCAACGGATGATTAAGCGTAAGGCCATCGTTAGAAAGCTTCCAGCTGTAGAAACATTGGGGTGTGCTTCGGTCATTTGTTCTGATAAAACTGGAACATTGACGCAAAACAAAATGACAGTTACAAAATTATGGTCAGGTGGAACTACTTGGGAAGTTTCAGGGACAGGGTATGTACCTCAGGGAGACTTCTTTAAAGGTGGTAAAAAGTTAAATGTAGAAACAGAAAAAACATTGTTGCAGTTATTAACCTTTGGCGCTTTATGTAATAATGCAAAAGTCGTTCAAAACGAAGTGAAAGATGGATTCCTCTCTAAAACGAAAACCGAATATACGATTGCCGGGGACCCGACTGAGGGTGCACTTGCCGTCTCTGCTCATAAAGCAGGAATCTCAAGAGATACAATGTTAAATGAATATGAGATTATCGAAGAATTCCCGTTTGAATCAACAAGAAAAATGATGAGTGTAATTGTTGAACGCAAACAAGATGGTAAGCGTTTTGTCGTTACAAAAGGGGCACCGGACGTTCTCTTAAGTAGAAGTGACCGGATTTTGTGGAATGAGAGATTAGAAACTTTATCAAAGCAAAAAAATGGGTATGTAACAGAAGCAATTGACCATTTAGCTTCACAAGCACTACGGACGATTGCGATTGCTTACAAAGAAATTGGTAGAAACGTAAGTTATAAATCAGAAGATGCAGTAGAATGCAATTTAACCTTTATTGGCTTGCAAGGGATGATGGATCCTCCTAGACCAGAAGTGAAAGATTCTATTATTGAATGTCGCCAGGCAGGTATTAAAACGATCATGATTACCGGTGACCATCTTATCACGGCTCAGGCGATTGCCAAACAGTTACAGATACTACCAGAACACGGCAAAATTATGGATGGAAATACGTTAGCAAAAATGAG
This sequence comes from Anaerobacillus arseniciselenatis, assembly GCF_001865995.1. Classification (GTDB taxonomy): domain Bacteria; phylum Bacillota; class Bacilli; order Bacillales; family Anaerobacillaceae; genus Anaerobacillus; species Anaerobacillus arseniciselenatis. The sequence goes on from NZ_MLQQ01000042.1 coordinate 123,696, forward strand.
TGTTAAAGATTTAGAAGGAGTTGTCGATGATATTTATGTTTATGCTCGTGTTTCTCCAGAACATAAGTTGAAGATCGTTAAAGCGCTTCAAGCGAAAGGTCATATTGTTGCGATGACTGGTGATGGTGTCAATGATGCCCCGGCAATCAAAGCAGCGAATATTGGGGTGGCGATGGGGGTTACGGGTACGGATGTTGCGAAAGAATCTTCATCACTTGTACTTAGTGATGATAATTTTGCGACGATCAAAGCAGCTATTAAAGAAGGGCGCAATATTTACGATAATATTCGAAAATTTATTCGTTACATGCTCGCTTCTAATGTTGGTGAAATTTTAGTGATGTTATTTGCGATGATGTTAGGTATGCCGTTGCCTTTAGTAGCTATTCAAATTTTATGGATTAATCTCGTGACAGACGGTTTACCGGCAATGGCTCTTGGGCTCGACCAAGCCGAAGATGATGTCATGAAACGTAAACCGCGTCATCCAATGGAAAGTGTATTTGCAAGGGGACTTGCTTGGAAAATTATTAGTCGAGGTTTTATGATTGGGGTGGTAACACTAATTGCGTTTTGGATCACACTGTCGCAAAATCCTGATGAGTTAATTAGAGCGCAAAGTGTGGCATTTGCGACATTAGTCATGGCACAACTTATTCATGTATTTGATTGTCGTAGTGAGCACTCGGTATTCCACCGAAACCCGTTCCAAAACATATATTTAGTATTGGCGGTGCTTTCATCAACAGCACTAATGCTAGTCGTTATGTACTTCCCACCATTACAGCCAGTATTCCATACAGTTGGCTTGGATGTACGTGAATGGTTATTAGTACTTGGATTAGCGTCAGTCCCAACCGTCGCTCTAGCAGGCTTCCAAATTTTTAATAGAGGGAAAAATAAAACTGTTTTAAGCATTAAATCATAACTATTAGCACGTAAAAAGTAGAGTTTTCAAAAATTATAATTTGAGCTATAAGGACCATTCATTTGACCTTATAGCTTTTTTGTGTGGAAAAGATGGATAGTTGGTTTGTTGGTTAGTGACTAGTTGGAAAGGAAAGCCCTGACTTTGATATGTTCAATGGTAACGTTGCACCGTCATGACAGTGATGTGTAGAAAAAGGCGGATGATTTCGTGAACGAGCCTCTGAGATTCGTTAGAAGGTCACAGCGAAGAGAAGGAAATCATTCGCCTTTTCCATATTAGATGGTGACGGTTACTCTCATGAGCGTTTTGTATGAAAAGAAGGCAGATGTTTTCCATGCAAAATGGCTATAATAGCGTTGTTTGAATAAGTTTTAAGTCTTTCTATTTCCTCTACTTGTTGATAATGGTAAAATTGGTTAGAATAGAATTGTGGATGTGATATTATGTTAGTCAGTATGACCGGATATGGTCAATCATTTATTGAAAATGAAAATTATCGAATTAATGTAGAAATGAAATCAGTCAATCATCGATTTTCAGAAGTAACAATTCGAATGCCACGTCAGTTTTTATTTTTGGAAGATCGACTAAAAAAAAGTATTAATCAATTTGTACAGCGTGGCAAAGTTGATGTATTCCTTACAATTGAAGGAGAAGGGTTAGTTGAAAGAACTTTGCAAGTTGATTGGGATCTGCTTAAAGAATTTTATTTAACTCATGAGAGGGCACAAGAAAAACTTGCTGTGACTCAACAGTTAAACTTAGAAAAACTTTTGCTTCACCCTGATGTCGTTACGGTATTAGAAAAAGATAATCAATCAGAAACTTTAGTGGAACTTATTGCTTCTGCTACAAAAAAGGCAACAGAAGAGCTTTTGAAAATGCGTCAAAAAGAAGGTTCTGCTCTAGCGGTGGACTTAACACAACGTCTAAAAAAACTAGGTGCGGTAGTAGCGAATGTTGAGGAACATACTCCTGGTGTGATCGAGGCGTATCAACAACGCTTATTAAAAAGAATGGAAGAACTTTTAGATGAAAAGCTCGAAGTTGAAGAGAGTAGGGTATTAACCGAAGTCGCTATTTTTTCAGACAAAGCAAATATAGACGAAGAGTTAACAAGGCTAAAGAGTCATTTAGAACAATTCATGTTTATCATTGAACAACATGAGAGCGGTGCGGTTGGCAGAAAACTCGACTTTCTCGTCCAAGAAATGAATCGAGAAGTAAATACCGTTGGCTCAAAATCTAATGATATATATATTAATAAACAAGTTGTAGAGTTAAAAGCAGAGCTAGAAAAAATCAAAGAACAAGTCCAAAATATTGAATAGATGTTAGCCTAATAATAAAAAAAGTGTTAAAATGACCAAAGTTCTGGTTATAATATATAGATGGGCAGGGGAAATCAATGAACATTAAACTAATTAATATTGGCTTTGGCAATATCGTATCAGCGAATCGAATAATTTCAATCGTCAGTCCAGAATCAGCTCCAATAAAAAGGATTATTCAGGAAGCACGAGAACGTAATATGTTAATTGATGCTACATATGGCAGAAGAACGAGAGCTGTAATTATTGCCGATAGTGATCATGTTATTTTATCTGCTGTTCAACCGGAAACAGTGGCACAACGCTTGACAAATAAGGATGATATTTCTGAAGATTAATGGATAAGTAAATTAACGATCCGCTTCCGGCTGATAACCCATTAGCTGGAGTTTTCTGATGGAAGATTTTGGAGGTAGACATGAAAAAAGAAAGAGGTTTATTGATCGTCCTTTCTGGACCTTCAGGTGTAGGGAAAGGAACGGTATGTGGCGCGCTTAGGCAGCAAGATACAGATATATTATATTCCGTTTCTGCAACGACGCGTTCACCACGCGAAGGAGAAATAGATGGAGTTAATTATTTCTTTAAAACACGAGATGATTTTGAAGAAATGATTAAAAATGACAAACTTTTAGAATGGGCTGAATATGTAGGGAACTACTACGGCACGCCTGTCGATTATGTGGAAAAAACGTTAAGTGAAGGTAAAGATATCATCCTGGAAATTGAAGTGCAAGGGGCGTTAAAGGTGAGACAACAATTTCCTGAAGGGGTATTTATCTTTTTAATGCCGCCAAGCTTAGCTGAGTTAAGAAGTCGTATTGTAAATCGTGGCACGGAATCTGAAGATCTTATTAATAATCGAATGACGGTGGCCAAAGATGAGATTGAAATGATGGATAAATATGACTACGTCGTTGAAAATGATGTAGTTGATCTTGCGGTCGAAAGAATTAAAGCAATTGTTGTTGCTGAGCATTGTAGGAAAGATCGTTTAATTGAAAAATATAAACAATTAGTGGAGGTTGAGTAAATGCTATACCCATCTATTGATAATTTATTAACGAAACTTGATTCGAAGTATACGTTAGTAACTGTATCTTCAAGAAGAGCGCGTTATTTAAAGGATTCTAACGAAAAAGACTTAATGATCGAAAAACCGGTTTCATATAAACAAGTCGGTAAAGCACTAGAAGAAATTTCTTCAGGACAATTGTCTTTTAAACGTAAAGAAGATGAAGAAGAGTAAAAGGGGATGACTCATGAAAGGTGTCTTACCCCCCATATTTATTATTTAGAGGTTAAACCTTTAAAAAGGTTTTCACTAGTTAATATTTTAATGGGGGTGGTATACACCACAGGTGAGTCCTCTTTTTTTATGAATTTTGGGAATTGTCTAGCTCCAGGCGCCATCGGCTCGACCACTTCAGTCATTCCCTTGCGGTCTAAAACCTGACCGCTACGGGCAGGCCTTCCAGTGAAGCTACTGCCTGAGTTATTTCTTCGCAGCTTTGCGACGAGTAATCGCAGGAGCATTTCGCCGATAGGCGGGCGCCTTACACTTTTCTGAAAGGTAAGAAAGTATAAAAATTTGGGAACTGTCTAGCTCCAGCGCCTAGCTTCTCGAGCGTTTCGGTCCATCAAGATTTGCCTATTCATGAGCGGAAATCGAAGAGGAGGCAAAGCGTTGCTGGCCCTCCAACGCTTGTCGAAGCTTACCAAGGCGCTTGCGCTTTTCTTGTTGTTTAGGAAATTATAAATACAAATCATTTGTGGATAACATTTTAACACGAAAACTGTCTAGCTCCAGGCGCCATCGGCTCGACCGCTTCAGACCTGCCCTTCCGGTCTAAACCCTGACCGCTACGGGCAGGTCTTCCACCGGTTTTCGCCGATAGGCAGGCGCCTTACGCTTTTCTTGTATGGAGGAGATCAAATATGTTAAAGGGGAAAAAAGTTTTATTATGTGTATCTGGTGGGATTGCGGTTTACAAAGCTTGTGCGCTTACTAGCAAATTAACACAAGCAGGTGCGAACGTAAAAGTTGTTTTAACAGAGGGTGCTACGAAGTTTGTAACCCCTTTGACATTTCAGGCATTATCGAGGGAAACCGTTTATACAGATGTGTTTGAGGAAAAAGAGGCGACGAAAATCACCCATATCGACATCGCAGATTGGGCGGATGTCGTCATTGTAGCCCCGGCTACAGCTAATATTATTGGTAAAGCTGCAAATGGAATTGCTGATGATCTCGTATCTACGATGTTGTTAGCAACAACAGCACCGATATTTATAGCTCCAGCGATGAATGTCCATATGTATGAGCACCCAGCAGTGAAAGAAAATATGAAAACATTGAAGGAACGTGGCTATCATTTTTTAGAGCCGGATGAAGGTTATTTAGCTTGTGGCTACGTAGGTAAAGGTCGTCTAATGGAGCCTGAAGATATCATTATGCATCTTGATATGTATTTTCGTCCGATAGACTCAAATATAAATGGTAAAACCGTTTTGATTACTGCTGGTCCAACACAAGAAAAAATCGATCCAGTTCGTTACTTTACGAATCGCTCATCTGGAAAAATGGGTTATGCGATCGCCCGAGAAGCATCAAAAAGGGGAGCAAAAGTCATTTTAATTTCCGGCCCTACGAACCTCGAAAAGCCGGATAATGTTGAGTTTGTGCCTGTAATTTCCGCTGCACAAATGTTTGAAAAAGTCATCGAGCGTTACGAAGAAGTGGATGTTGTCGTGAAAACAGCCGCAGTAGCTGATTATCGGCCTAAAAACATTCACGATCAAAAAGTAAAAAAACAACCGAGCGATTGGGCTGTTGAAATGGAGCGTACGACCGATATTTTACAAACGCTAGGGGACAAAAAAACGAAACAGTTACTAGTTGGGTTTGCTGCTGAAAGTGAAAACGTTGACGAATATGCCAAAGGAAAATTAAAGCGCAAAAATTTAGATATGATTGTTGCTAATAGTATTGTGGAAGCAGGAGCTGGTTTCCAAGGCGATACGAATATCGTTACGATCTATAAAAAAGATGGGACAAGCAAAGCACTCCCGTTAATGAGTAAACAAGAAGTGTCTGCCAACTTACTTAACGAAATAGAACAATTATTAAAGGACTGAAAATATGATTGTTAAAGTTGTCGTTGATGTACCGTCAGGTCAAACGGATCGCTCTTTTGACTACGAAGTACCTCCTCATTTAGAAAAGGCAATAGAGAGAGGGATGAGGGTAATCGTCCCATTTGGACCAAGAAAAGTCCAAGGGTTTGTTGTTGGCATAAGTGATGTAACAGATCTAAACAAATTAAAACCAATCGAAGACGTTTTGGATGTTACCCCTGTCTTAACGGAGGAACTTCTTGCTTTAGGAGATTGGTTAACAACAAGTGCTCTTTGTTTTAAGATTACTGCTTATCAAGCTATGCTCCCAGCGGCACTTCGAGCAAAATATAAGAAAGAAATTAGACTCGTTCATAAAGAACGAATGAACGAATTACAAGATGATTTAAAGGCTTTGTTTCAATATCAAAGTGTCATTGATTGGGAAGAGCTTACGAAAGGTCATCAACAACGAATCCCTCAGATTAAAAAAGCGATTACGAGTTCAATTTTAGAAGTTATTTACGTTGTAAAAGATAAGGTTACATACAAAAAAGTAAAGATCGTTGAACCTAATAACGAGCAAGACCTTTTAGCTGAGTTGAAAACAATAGACAATCGAGCAGCAAAGCAAAAGCAAGTTATCGAATATTTTTTAAAAAACCGACAACCAATTTCGGTAAAAGAGCTTATCGAACGAATTAGTACAACTCGAAGTACGATTAAGGCACTGGTAGAGAAAGGTATATTGATAGAAAGAGAAATAGAAGTTTCCAGGGACCCTTATGCCGACCGTGATTTTAAACGGACGACCCCATTAACTTTAACTACGAATCAACAAAAAATTATTCAACCTATTTTCGATTCAATCCATCAAAAAGAACATAAAACGTTTCTTATTCACGGTGTCACTGGTAGTGGAAAAACAGAAGTATATTTACAATCTATTGCCGAAGTTCTTAAAGAGGGGAAAGAGGCGATTGTACTTGTACCTGAAATTTCGCTTACACCGCAAATGGTTCAACGATTTAAAGAACGGTTCGGTTCTTTAGTTGCTGTTCTTCATAGTGCTCTTTCTAAAGGGGAAAAATATGATGAGTGGCGAAAAATCCAACAAGGAAGCGTAAAAGTAGTTGTTGGCGCAAGGTCAGCAATTTTTGCTCCGTTTAAAAATATTGGAATTATTATTATTGATGAAGAACATGAGGCAACTTATAAGCAAGATGAAAATCCACGGTACCATGCCAGGGATGTAGCAATTAAACGGGCAAGTGCCTACCAGTGTCCATTAATATTAGGTAGTGCCACTCCGTCTTTAGAGTCGTATGCAAGAGCGAAAAAAGGTGTTTATCACTTGTTGTCAATGCTAGAGAGGGTTAACGACGTAAAGTTACCGACGGTTGAAATTATTGATATGCGTGAAGAACTTAAAAGCGGTAATCGATCGATGTTTTCCCAATTGCTTTACAAAAAGCTTTCAGAGCGCTTAGCTAGAGGTGAACAAAGTGTCTTATTTTTAAATCGACGTGGGTATTCAACGTTTGTAATGTGTCGAGAATGTGGATATGTAGCGGAATGTCCTCACTGTGACATTTCATTAACGTATCACCATACAAGTCGCTCTCTAAAGTGTCATTACTGCGGTCATGAGGAAGGGATGCCACAGCGTTGTAGTAGTTGTAATAGTGAACATATTCGTTTTTTTGGTTCAGGAACACAAAAAGTTGAAGAAGAAATAACGAAAGTTTTACCAGGTGCAAGAGTGATTCGGATGGATGTGGATACAACGAGGAAAAAAGGGGCTCATGAAAAGCTGCTTACGGCATTTTCGGAAGGAAAAGCTGATATTCTCTTAGGTACACAAATGATTGCTAAAGGGCTAGATTTTCCGAACATAACGCTAGTCGGAGTACTAGCTGCTGATTCAATGCTCAATCTTCCTGATTTTCGAGCAAGTGAAAGAACGTTTCAGTTGTTAACTCAAGTGAGTGGGAGAGCTGGTCGTCATCAGTTGCCTGGTGAAGTAGTTATTCAAACCTACACTCCAGAACACTACAGCATTGATTTAGTTCGCAATCATGATTTTATAGCATTTTTTGAAAAAGAAATGATCACAAGACGCATGCAGGGATATCCACCGTATTATTATGTCACGGTCATTCAAGTGTCTCACGAGGAGATTACGAAGGTCATTGAGGTCACGGGAAAAATAGCTGAATATGTAAAAAGGTCGTTATCAAATCAGGCCATTGTTTTAGGTCCCGTTGTCGCCTCAATTCCTCGGATTAAAAATAGATATCGCTACCAATGCATGATAAAATACAAAAATGAACCGACACTAGTTAAAACTTTGAAAGAAATTACCGAAAATTATAAACGTGAGATGAACAAAGGAGACCTACAAGTTTCCATTGATATGAATCCGTACGTTTTAATGTAATTTTACATTTAAAATTCAAAATTTAAAATGTAAAATTTTCGCTAGCGATGCTTCGTAGCTATGTATAATAGTAATTTTAAGTTTTAATTAAACTTCGTAGAGTTACTTTCAATAATTGTAAATTTTAAATTGTTAATTCTACATTAAATAAAGAGGTGTTTATATGAGATTAGTATTTATGGGGACGCCTGATTTTTCAGTTCCTGTCTTAAAACGTTTAATAGATGATGGATATGATATTGTTGGAGTTGTAACTCAACCAGATCGTCCGAAGGGGAGAAAAAAACAATTAACTCCTCCACCGGTTAAAGTAGAGGCCCAAAAGCATAACTTAAAGGTAATTCAACCTGAAAAATTAAAACGACCTGATGACCTACAGCAAGTACTAGATTTAAATGCAGATTTAATTGTTACTGCAGCGTTCGGGCAAATTTTGCCGAACGAACTTCTTGAAAAACCAAAATACGGTTGTATCAACGTACATGCCTCACTTTTACCTGAATATCGAGGCGGGGCACCTATTCATCAGGCGATCATTGATGGAAAAAAAGAAACAGGGATTACTATTATGTATATGGTTGAAAAGCTAGACGCTGGTGATATTCTTACACAAGCTAAAGTAGAAATCTTAGAGGAAGATCATGTCGGAAGCTTACATAATAAATTAAGTATCGTCGGAGCGGAATTATTAGGCTACACGATCCCACAGTTGGTTGAAGGAAAACTGACACCGATCAAACAAGAGGAAGAAAAAGTAACATTTGCACCAAACATTAGTCGTGAAAAAGAAAAAATTGATTGGGCGCAAGCTGGGGAAGCTATATACAACCAAATTCGTGGACTTCACCCATGGCCTGTAGCATATACGACAATTGAAAACCAACCTTTAAAACTTTGGTGGTCCGAAAAAGTGAAAAAAATGCAAGATGCTGCCCCGGGAACGATTGTAGCTATTGATTCTGATGGGTTTGTAGTCAGTACTGGTGACGAAACACATATTAAAGTGACCGAGCTTCAACCTTCAGGAAAAAAACGAATGACAGCAGAGCAATTTTTACGTGGTGCCGGTAGTGATTTAAGGGTAGGAACAATGTTAGGAGAATAATAATGAAAAAAAAGAATGTTCGGGAAGTAGCATTAGACATTTTACTGCAAATTGAAAAAAATCAAGCGTATTCTAACCTTCTTTTAAACCAGACCATTAAACGAGAAAAGATAAATGAAAAAGATATCGGATTACTTACAGAAATTGTCTATGGTACGATTCAAAGAAAAAATACATTAGATTATTATTTAAGTCAATTTGTAAAGATTAAGCTTAAAAAGTTGGACGACTGGGTTCTTGTATTGCTCCGTCTTTCTTTATATCAAATTATATATTTAGATCGAGTTCCTGAACGAGCAGTCGTCCATGAAGCGGTTGAATTAGCCAAGAAAAAAGGCCATAAAGGAATATCGGCAATGGTTAATGGAACGTTAAGATCTCTTTTGAGACAAGGCGTTCCTTCCTTTAATAAAATTGAAGATCCGATTGAAAAGTTAGCTATCAGTTATAGTCATCCGATTTGGCTAACGAAACGATGGATCGATCAATTTGGAGAAGATAAAACAAAAGCAGTCTGCGAAATTAATTGTACACCGCCGATGGTAACTGCTAGGGTAAATAAAATGAAGGTAAGAAATATCGATGAAGTAATTGAGAAGTTGGAAGGTGAAGGGGTCATCTGTGAAAGAGGAGACCTTTCAGATGATGCGATAAAGGTAATTAAAGGAACTCTCCCTAATACAACAGCTTACAAAGAAGGGATGGTAACAATTCAGGATGAAAGCTCAATGTTAGTTGCTAGAGCTTTAGGGGCCATGCCGAAAATGAAAGTATTAGATAGTTGCGCTGCACCCGGTGGTAAAACAACCCATATTGCTGAACTGATGAATAATGAAGGGGAAATATGTGCTTTAGATCTTCATGAACATAAAGTGAAGCTTATCGATGAACAAGCTTCAAGACTAAATCTGTCAATTATTCATACAAAAGCAACGGATAGTCGTAAAGCAAATGAAGTTTTTGAAAAAGAAAGTTTCGATTGTATTTTAGTAGATGCTCCATGTACGGGATTAGGTGTTATCCGAAGAAAGCCTGATATAAAGTGGCAAAAACAGGAGGCGGACATCGAGAGAATTACTTTAATTCAAAAAGACATTTTAAGTGCTGTGGCACCTTTATTGAAAAAAGGTGGAACGATCGTTTACAGTACATGTACGATTGATGATTTAGAAAACGAAGAAGTGGTCAAAAGTTTTCTTAATGAGCATAGTAATTTTGAGTTAGATGAAACTCTTAAAGAACGACTCCCTAAAAAGTTAGAAGGCCTCTATAACAAAGGAATGGTAAAAATTTTACCATCAGATTTCAATACCGATGGCTTCTTTATTTCTAGTTTGAAAAAAATTTAAAAAGGTGTGTCAATGAATGATAGAAATGGAAACGGATACGGAAAAAACATCGATTTTTAGTTTAGATTTTGCTACTTTAGAGGCTTGGTTAAAAGATCACAAAGAGCCAAAATTTCGTGCTGGACAAATCTTTGATTGGCTTTATAAAAAAAGAGTAACATCTTTTGAGGGAATGACAAACTTATCAAAGGATTTACGGGATAAGTTGGCGAATAACTTTAATTTAACAACGTTAAAAACGTTAACCAAACAAGAAGCGAAGGATGGGACGATTAAATTTTTATTTGAACTTCATGATGGCTACTCGATTGAAACGGTTGTTATGCGTCATGATTACGGTAACAGTGTTTGTGTGACGACCCAAGTAGGCTGTCGTATTGGTTGTACTTTTTGCGCTTCAACGTTAGGAGGCTTAAAACGGAATTTACAAGCTGGGGAGATCGTTGCTCAAGTCCTAGAGGCCCAACGTTCTTTAGATGAAGTTGAAGAGCGTGTAAGTTCGGTTGTTGTTATGGGTATTGGTGAACCCTTTGATAATTATGACCCGTTAGTTGCCTTTTTAAAAACGATTAATCATGAAAAAGGGTTAAATATTGGGGCAAGACATATCACTGTTTCTACTAGTGGGATCATTCCAAAAATTTATGATTTTGCGAATGAGAAATTACAAATCAATTTTGCTATATCGCTTCATGCTCCTACAGCTGAAATAAGGAGTAAGTTAATGCCGATCAATAAAGCTCATTCAATAGAAAAACTTATGGATGCAGTTCGTTATTATATAGATAAAACAGGGCGTAGAATTACGTTTGAGTACGGTTTGTTTGGTGGAGTGAATGATCAGCGCGAACATGCGGAAGGACTTGCAAAGTTAATAAAAGGTATAAAATGTCATGTAAACTTAATTCCTGTTAACGATGTTTTAGAGAGAGATTACGTGAGAACATCTAAAGAGGATATATATAAGTTTGAAAAAATATTAAAAGCTCATGGAGTCAATGTTACCATTCGTAGAGAACAAGGCCATGATATTGATGCAGCGTGTGGTCAATTAAGAGCTAAGGAACGTAAAGACGAAACGAGGGGATAATCGATGGAAGTAGCATTTAAATCAGATGTAGGACAAATTAGGTCGCATAATGAGGATAATGGTGGTTTTATTCATAATAAGGAAGGTTTTGTGCTAGCTGTAGTTGCGGATGGCATGGGGGGGCATCAAGCTGGTGATGTAGCTAGCCAAATGACGATTGAAATATTATCAAATAAATGGCGAGAGACCGAAGCTTTATCAACACCGACGAGTATCGAGGCTTGGCTTAATGAGGCTGTGAATGATGTAAATGCTCAAATATTCGAACATGCCAAAAATAATCCACAATGTCAAGGGATGGGAACTACGTTAGTAGCTGTTGTATGTACGAACCAATTTATTACTTATGCCCATATTGGTGATAGTCGAGCGTACTTAATGAATGGTGAAACGTTTATCCAAAAAACGATAGATCATTCACTTGTGAATGAGCTAGTACGCTCTGGCCAAATTACTGAATTAGAAGCTGAAAACCACCCTCGTCGTAACGTGTTACTACGAGCGTTAGGAACTGAGGAAAAAGTAAAAATAGATATTGAGACAATAAATTGGGATGAAGGAAGTTTTATACTACTATGTTCTGACGGGCTGTCAAATAAAGTAACTGATGAGGAAATGTTTCAAGTTATACAAAAAGAGGCTACTAGCTTAGACGAAAAAGTGACAACATTAGTAACGATGGCAAACGAACGTGGTGGCGAGGATAATATTTCGATCGCCCTCGTTTATCATAACGGCTCTGAAACAAATGATGGTGATGTCGATGATAGGTAAAAGAATTAATGACCGTTATCAAATTTTAGAAACGATTGGTGGCGGAGGGATGGCTAACGTGTACAAAGCACATGACGTCATCTTGAACCGGAATGTAGCTGTAAAAGTTTTGCGACCGCAATTTTCAGATGATGAAGAATTTATACGAAGGTTTAGACGAGAAGCTCAAGCGGCTACTAGTTTATCGCATCCGAATGTTGTTAGTATTTATGATGTTGGTGAAGAAGATGATTTGTATTATATTGTGATGGAATATGTAGAGGGTTTAACGTTAAAACAAATGATCCAACAACGTGGGGCCTTACCTATTGAGGAAACTGTAAATATTATGTTACAAATTTCATCTGCGATTGCTCATGCCCACTTAAACCACATTGTACATCGAGATATTAAACCACATAATATTTTAATTAGTGAAAAAGGGGAAGCGAAAGTTACTGACTTTGGAATTGCTAGAGCAATGACTTCTGCAACGATTACACATACGAACTCAGTAATGGGCTCTGTACATTATTTATCACCAGAGCAAGCCCGCGGAGGGATGGTGAATGAAAAATCGGATATCTACTCATTAGGGGTTGTTTTATATGAAATGGTTACCGGGAGTGTGCCATTTTCAGGTGATACGGCAGTGTCGATCGCTATTAAGCATCTACAAACGGAAGTTCCTTCACCAAGAAGAATTAATCCAGCTTTACCGCAAAGCATTGAAAATATTATTTTAAAATCAACGGCAAAAGATCCTTTTCATCGTTACAGTAGTGTAACAAAGATGGAAGAAGATATAGATACGGCTTTAGAGCCGCATCGGTTTAATGAGAAAAAGTTTGTTGTTCCGACGGATGACGAAGATGCTACGAAAGCGATTCCGATCATTAAAGAAAATCATTTTATGGATGAAGATCAAACAAAAATAGTCAAGCCTTATAATGTGAGTGAACCTGAAAATAATAAACATGAAATTAAGAAAAAAAGAAAATGGGTACCAATTATACTTATCACTTTTCTTTTAGTCATCGGATCAATCGTTGCAGCTTTTTCAATTGTTCCTAGACTTCTTCATGTTGATGAAGTAACAATACCAGACGATTTAATCGAAATGGAGTATGAAGAAGCATTTCAAGAGCTCACCTCTTTAGGGTTAGTTGTTGAAAGAGAAAATAAGCCTCATGATGAGATAGAGGAAGGGCGTGTTGTAAGGCATACCCCAGGTGGAGGGAGAGTCGTAAAAGTTGGAAGCGAGGTCACTCTAGTTGTTAGTGAAGGTAAAGAAAGAATAGAGATGATCGATGTTACGATGATTGATAAAGACTTAGCGATGAGAAGGTTACTTGAGCAAGGTTTTAAAGAAGAAAATATCATTAAAAACGATGAAGAAACCGATGAATATGATGTGAATACGGTATTCAATCAAATTCCCCGAGTTGATTCACTAGTTATTCCAGATGAAACAACGGTTATCCTCACGTATAGTGTTGCAGAAAAAGTTAGATTAGATAATTTACAAGGTGATACGCTAGAAGAAGTTTTAGCTTATTTACAAAGCCAAGGTTTATCTGCTGATACTACGGAGGAACGTTACTCTGAACGTTTCCCTAAAGGTACAGTAATAGACCAATCCCCAGATAGAGGCACTTATGTAGAGAAAGGCACCGTTGTAGAGCTCGTTTTTTCTTTAGGACCAGAACCTGAACCTGAACCTGAGCCGATAAGTACAATAATGGAAGTGTCCGTCGATGTATCTGAGGCTGACCAACTTGTCGGAAATGTTTATTACGTGACGATTACTTACAACGATTCAACGACAGACGGTCATGTTAACTCTAAGTATGTTGATGAACCTATTAGTGAATTAACAACGTTTGAAATTCCTGTAACGATTAACCCTGATGAAGTGGCAGAAGCCATTGTTTATATAAGAGGTGAAGATGAATACACAACTTACGTGTTAACATATGAAGAAGCCATTAAGGAGGATTAAATGCCTGAAGGAAAGATTATTAAAGCGCTAAGTGGGTTTTATTACGTTGAAAACAATGGTGAAATATTTCAATGTAGAGCTAGAGGAAACTTTCGAAAAAAGAAGATCACCCCTTTAGTAGGTGATATTGTCAAATTTGATGCCGAAAACAATACTGACGGGTACATTTTAGCATTAAAAGGACGTCATAATGAATTAGTGCGCCCCCCGATTGCCAATGTAGAACAAGCCATTTTAGTATTTTCGGCAATGGAGCCTAAATTTAGTACGCATCTATTAAATCGTTTTTTAGTCCATATTGAAGCAAATGATATTGAGCCAATTATATGTGTAAGTAAGATTGATTTACTAAAAAGTGAAGAACGGTCACGAATTGACCAGTATATCTCTGATTATCAACAGTTAGGATATACGGTGCTTCAAACTTCGATTTTTATTGAAGATTTAATTGAAGAAGTGAGGCCTTGGTTGAATGAAAAGACAAGTGTTTTTGCAGGGCAATCAGGTGTTGGTAAGTCGTCGTTACTAAATGCATTAAAGCCTGAGTTGAATTTGGAAACGAAAAAAATTTCTACGCATTTAGGTAGGGGAAAGCATACGACAAGGCATGTTGAACTTATTCCGATCGGCACCGGATTAGTAGCGGATACACCTGGTTTTAGTTCATTAGATTTTACAAATATAGAAGTAGAAACACTTTCTGACTCCTTTCCAGAAATGAGAGAACTGGCATCGCTTTGTAAGTTTAGAGGTTGTACGCATTCTTCGGAACCTCAATGTGCAGTGAAGCAATCGGTAGAAAAAGGCGAAATCACTGATTATCGCTATAAAGATTATTTAAGTTTTTTAGAAGAGATTAAACAACAAATTCGGAGGTACTAAAATGATAAAGATCGCACCGTCAATTCTGTCTGCGGATTTTTCAAAGCTTGGAGAAGAAATTAAAGATGTTGAAAGGGGAGGAGCAGATTATATCCATGTAGATGTAATGGATGGTCATTTTGTGCCGAATATTACGATTGGTCCATTAATTGTTGAGGCGATACGTCCGGTTACTACGTTACCGTTAGATGTTCATTTAATGATTGAAAATCCTGATCAGTACATTCCTCAATTTGCGAGTGCTGGTGCTGATATAATTACAGTCCATGTTGAAGCTTGTCCCCATCTTCATCGAACGATTCAATTAATTAAAGAAAATGGTGCTAAAGCAGGTGTTGTTTTAAACCCTGCAACACCTGTAGATACTATTCAACATATTATAGAAGATCTCGATATGGTGTTACTTATGACGGTAAATCCAGGATTTGGTGGGCAAAAGTTTATTAAACAAGTACTACCAAAGATTTATGCAGTGAGTGAGATGGCTAAGTCGAAAAATTTATCAATTGAAATTGAGGTAGATGGTGGCGTGAATAAAGAGACGGCGAAATTGTGTATCGAAGCAGGAGCAAATGTTTTAGTGGCTGGTTCCGCGGTTTATAATGAATCAGATCGTGCTCAGGCGATAAAAGCGATTAGAGGTTAATTTTAGCTTGTATTTTTTCATATACAAGTACTTAATGATTACTCCTCGGCATATGAATGGTGGTAGAGAAGTACGGTTAGACAAACTATGAACTATAAATGAATAAAAGGTAAAGGCGAAAATTTCACTAAAAAAAATAGGTACTATTTCTAAAAAGGTGAATATACTTATAATAACTGAGGACTTTTATTCTTTATTCATTTGGTAGTACCGTTAACGACGAATCCCATGTTGAGGAGGGAGATTTATGAAATTTTATACGATTAAGTTACCCAAGTTTTTAGGTGGATTTGTAAGGGCGATTTTAAATTCATTTAAAAAAGGTTAAACACAAAAAAGCACCGCTATGGGTGCTTTTTTGTTGCGCTATGGAAAATAGTAAACTTATTAGTTTTATCTAAATTATACGCGCTCAACTTTTCCAGATTTTAAAGCTCTAGCAGAAACGTACACACGTTTAGGCTTTCCATCTACCATAATACGAACTTTTTGTACGTTCGCACCCCACTTACGCTTCGTTTTGTTCAATGCGTGTGAGCGTTTGTTTCCAGTACGAGCTTTTCTTCCCGTAATTACACATTTACGTGCCATGATTGCACCTCCTTGTAAACCATGAGATGACACTCAAATTCATCTTATAAATACTTGCTAATATTAGCATAGTAAAAAAAAGAATGCAAGAGGTTTTAAAATAATTATCAAGGAGAGATACTTGACACCTTTATAATTAAGATAATTAAGATAATTAAGTAAATGTTTTAGGTATGATAGGATATATTAATAATAGGTGTAATGTTGGTTAGTTGGTTAGTTGAAAGTTGGAAAGGTAAGTACTACTGGACTTTTACATAATAGTTGGTGACGGCTGGCATGCTACCATGGGGGATCAAAAAAGGCGAATGATTTCGTGAACGAGCCTCTGAGATTCGAAAGAAGGTCACAGCGAAGTGAAGGAAATCATTCGCCTTTTCCACATTAGATGGTGGCGGTTGGCATGCTGGCTTTTTGTATGAAAAAGAACAAATGATTGTCATATTAACATTTATGCGAATTGTCTTATTGTTAACGAATTAAACAAGTTTCTTTTAAAATTTGGTTGATTATAGTAAAATGTGATTAGCCATGAAGATACAATCTAAAGGGGGATTTCGATCATGTCAATTAAGATGAAAACACAATTAGGTGTAATTGATGTTTCAAAAGAAGTTGTAGCCGTTATTGCCGGTGGTGCTGCTATAGACTGTTACGGGATTGTAGGCATGGCATCCCAAAAGCAATTAAAAGATGGACTTACTGATTTGTTAAAAAAGGAAAACTTTACAAGGGGCGTTATCATTCGTGAAGAAGAGGAAGAAATTCATATTGATATGTATATCATCGTAAGCTACGGAACTAAAATCTCTGAAGTAGCGCATAACGTCCAAACAAAAGTAAAATATCAGCTAGAACAAATGTTAGGAATAACTGTTGATTCAGTGAATATTTTCGTTCAAGGAGTCAAAGTGACAAACCTATAGAGTGCGTTTAAAGGAGGAGCATTAGTGACACTTAAGAGTTTACAGGGTGATAAAATAGCCCAAATGTTTATAGTGGGTGCAACTAATTTATCAAACAATGTTAAATTAGTTGACTCGTTAAATGTATTTCCAGTTCCCGATGGTGATACGGGAACAAATATGAATTTATCTATTACATCAGGGGTTAAAGAAGTAAAGAAGCAAACCCCAGAGCATGTTGGAAAAGTGGCTGGAGCTTTTGCAAAAGGATTATTAATGGGAGCACGAGGAAACTCTGGAGTTATTTTATCACAATTATTCAGAGGGTTTTCTAAGTCAGTTGAAGGAAAAGAGGAGTTATCTAGTAAACAGTTTGCCGAAGCGTTTGCTGCTGGGGTGGAAATGGCTTATAAAGCCGTAATGAAGCCTGTAGAGGGGACGATATTAACGGTTGCTAAAGACTCTGCGAAAAAAGCTCAAGAAGAAGCTAAAAGAACGGACGACATCATTTCAATTATGGAAGCTACACTTACTGAAGCAAAGGCTTCTTTAGAGCGTACGCCCGACTTATTACCAGTTCTTAAAGAAGTAGGGGTTGTCGATTCTGGAGGAAAAGGTCTAGTTATTATTTATGAAGGGTTTTTAGCAGTATTAAAAGGTGAAAAACTCGTTGATCTAGATCAAGATGTTCCTTCCATGGACGAGCTTGTGGAAGTGGAGCACCACTCAAATGCACAAAGCTTTATGTCAACTGAAGAGATTGAATTCGGTTATTGTACGGAAGTAATGGTAAAGTTCGAGGAAGATAAAATCAAACAAAATCCTTTTGATGAGGTAGCTTTTAGAAATTTATTAGATAACCATGGCGATTCATTACTAGTTGTCTCGGATGAAGATTTACTTAAAATACATATTCACGCAGAACAACCAGGTGATGTAATTACGCATGCTCAAAAGTACGGTAGTTTAATTAATGTCAAAATTGAGAATATGCGTGAACAGCACACTCACCTACTCGATGAAACGAAAGAAGTCTATGAAGAAAAACCAATAACAAAAAAAGAAAAAGCTGAATTTGGTATTATTACAGTTGCAATGGGTGAAGGGATTTCTAAAATGTTTAAAAGTTTAGGGGCAGGAATCGTCATTGAAGGCGGTCAAACAATGAACCCTAGCACTGAAGATTTTGTTAAAGCGATCTCGGACTTAAATGCTAAAAATGTTGTAATTTTACCGAATAACAGCAATATTATTATGGCTGCTGAACAAGCTGCTTCAGTTGTAGAAGAAAGTGTGGTCGTTGTAGCTTCAAAAACAGTACCCCAAGGGCTTGCTGCACTTTTAGCTTTTAATCCGGGAGCGGATCTACAATCTAATGCAGAAGATATGAGAGGGGCTCTATCGACTGTAAAAACAGGGCAAGTTACGTTTGCAGTACGAGATACAAGCATTGATGGCATTGAAATTAAAAAAGATGATTATATGGGGATTGCTGAAAAACAAATCGTTTCTTCTGGACCTGAACGAAAAGTGGTAACACAATCATTGTTAGAAACGATGATTGATGATGAAACAGAGATTTTGACCATTATTCGTGGAGAGGACACAACAGAAGCTGAAACTGAAGCACTTGTAACTTTTGTAGAGAGCGAATTTGAAGATGTAGAAGTAGAAGTATACGAAGGTAATCAACCGCTTTATTCTTATATTTTTTCTGTAGAATAAATGGATGTGAGGAGGAAGTTGTTTTATGGCAAACGTGAAAGTAGTCACGGATAGTACGGCTGATTTACCAAAATCTTTACTAGAAGATTTAGATATTACTGTCGTTCCATTAAAAGTTCTTTTTGGAGAAGAGGAAACATACGAAGATGGGGTCGACCTTTTCGCTAGTGAGTTCTATGAAAAATTAGCAGCGAACGATGTAATTCCAACAACTTCGCAGCCGGCTCCTTATCAATTCGAACAAATTTATAATGATATAGCTAAGAATGAAGTGGGTGCAGAGGTTATTTCAATCCACATCTCATCAAAATTAAGTGGTACATATCAATCTGCATTTATTGCAAGTGATATGGTAAAAGACAACATAAATGTTACTGTTGTTGACTCAAAGCGAGCATCTTACGCCATTGGAATTATCGTTGTTGAAATAGCTAAGTTGGCAAAGTCAGGTGCTTCTAAAGAGCAATGTATGGAACGATTAAATGAACTTTTAGAAGAAACGACCGTATATTTTATGGTTGATACTTTAGAATATTTGCAAAAGAATGGGCGGATCGGAAAAGCATCTGCTGTCTTAGGTTCCTTATTAAAAATTAAGCCGATACTTTCACTGAATTCTGATGGTGAAGTTTTTCCTTATGACAAAGTTCGTGGTCAGAAAAAAGCGTTGGCGAAAATTTATAGCTTCTTTGAGAATGATTTTGGTAAACAACCTATTCACGTAGGAATATCTCATGCTAATGACCGTGATCTTGCAGCTGAAATTATGTCACAAATGCACAATCAATTTACGGTTAGTTCTGAGGTCATTACCGAGATTGGACCTGTAATTGGCGCACATGTTGGTCCAGGAACTATTGCTATATCAGTTACATTTGCAAAATAAAAATGTTATATTAAAAAGGTGTCACGCGCATCAAATTACGATTTTGTTACTTTTAAAGTAATGAAATAAGTATGATGCTATCGTGGTACCTTTTTTTGTGGGCTAGTTGGTTTGTTGATTAGGCCTTGCCCCTTGCCCCCGCTTGACTTTTATTGTAGATGATACCGAATAATCGTTATGAGGGTATTTTATAAAAAAGGCGGATGATTTCGTGAATGAGCGTTCTTTATGCACACTGCTTTCGTAGTTTTGTGTAGTTGAATTATTTCAATATAAAGAATTATTGTTTTGTAATAACAAAATGCAGTATATAGATTATAATAGAATTACCTATAGTAATGTTAGAAACAATAAATGATAGGGGGATTATCATGAAGTATAGAACGGTTTTTGATATTATCGGTCCTGTTATGATTGGTCCATCTAGCTCACACACTGCTGGAGCTGCAAGGATTGGCAGAGTCGCTCGAACGTTATTAGGAAAACAGCCAAAGTGGGTTGAAATTTCTTACTATGGTTCCTTTGCTAAAACATACAAAGGGCATGGAACTGATGTCGCAACTGTTGGCGGATTATTAGACTTTGATACTTTTGATCAAAGAATTAAACATTCTTTAGAAATTGCTAAAGAATTAGGGGTCAGCATTACAATACAAGAAGAAGACGCAGTGCCTGACCACCCAAATACAGCAAAAATAAGGCTAGGAACAAACGATAAAGACGCGTTAGAATTAGTTGGAATATCTATCGGTGGGGGCAAAATAGAAATTGTCGAGTTAAATGGTTTTCTTTTGAGATTATCTGGAAACCACCCTGCGATATTAGTCGTTCATAATGATCGTTACGGAGTTATTGCTAGTGTGTTAAATGTATTAGCTAAACATGAAATAAATATCGGGCATATGGAAGTTTCTCGTAAAGAAAAAGGAAAAGATGCTTTGATGGTTATCGAAGTTGATCAAAATGTTGATGAGCATCTTTTAGGAGAAGTTTCATCCTTACCGTATATTTCTAAAGTGACAAAGATCCATGATTAAGAATTTTAAATTTAAAATTAAAACTCAAAACTCAAAACTCATTTGATGGAGGTAAGTAAATGTTTCGTAATGTTGCAGAGTTAGTAGAAATCGCTGATAATGAAAACATCTTAATCTCTGATGTAATGATCAAACAGGAAATGGAAGTTACTGAAAGAAGTTTCAATGAAGTTTTTGAACAAATGAATAAAAATTTATTAGTGATGGAAGAAGCGATTGAAAAGGGGATTAATGAAAAAGTAACATCTGTTTCAGGTTTAACTGGGGGAGATGCTGTACTTTTACAAAAATATATTAAATCCGGCAAGTCATTAGCAGGAGATTTCCACCTTGATGCCGTAAGTAAAGCAATAGCTACTAATGAAGTGAATGCAGCGATGGGGACGATTTGCGCAACTCCTACAGCAGGGTCTGCTGGTGTAGTCCCAGGGACACTATTTGCGCTAAAACATAAAGTGAAACCGTCCAGGGATCAAATGGTTCGCTATTTGTTTACGAGTGGAGCCTTTGGCCTTGTAGTAGCAAATAACGCTTCGATTTCTGGTGCGGCTGGTGGTTGTCAAGCGGAAGTTGGATCTGCTACTGGAATGGCCGCAGCTGCCATTGTAGAACTTATGGGTGGTACCCCTAAACAGTCAGCCCATGCTATGGCAATTGCATTAAAAAATATGCTCGGCCTTGTTTGTGATCCTGTTGCTGGCCTAGTCGAAGTACCTTGTGTAAAAAGAAATGCAATGGGGGCATCTAATGCGATAGTAGCTGCAGATATGGCTTTGGCGGGTATTGAAAGTCGCATTCCTTGTGATGAAGTCATTGATGCAATGTATAAAATCGGTCAATCGATGTCATTAGATTTACGAGAAACAGCTGGAGGAGGTTTAGCGGCTACTCCAACAGGGAGAGAGCTAGAAGCGAAAATCTTTGGAGCTAGCCCGATAAAATAATTATGTTAAATAGTCCGGTTACAATTGTAAAAGGGATTGGAGAAGAAAAAGCAAAAGATTTACAAACATTAGGGATTTTCACTGTGAAAGATTTAATTGAATATTTTCCGTATCGCTATGAAGATTATCGGCCGAAAGATATTTCCGAATTAAAGCATGAAGAGCGTGGAACGATTGAAGCAACTATCCAAAGTGAACCTGTCGTACGTTTTTATGGGAGGAGAAAATCTAAGTTATCACTCAAAGTTTTAGCGGGAAATGTTCTTTTTACGGCCGTTTTTTTTAATCAACATTTTATAAAAACAAAATTAGTTGTTGGAACTCGGGTAACACTAACTGGTAAGTGGGATCAGCATCGTTTAACATTAACAGTAAATGAATGTAAAATTGGTGCCTCCACTCAAACGGATCGATATGAACCTGTTTATTCAGTAGGTGGGAAAGTGACTGTAAAGTCTTTAAAAAAAATGATCCATACGGCGATCGAACAGTTTGGTCATGAAATCAATGAAAATCTTCCAGTTCATTTCCTCAAAGAGTATAAATTATTAGAAAGAAAGTATGCGCTTTATAAATTACATTATCCAAAAAGTTTTGAAGATGCAAAGCACGCTAGACGTCGAATGGTTTATGAGGAGTTTTTGCTGTTTCAACTAAAAATGCAGGCGCTAAAAAAGTTTCATCGTGAAAATCGTGGTGGCAGTTCTATTAGCTATAAAGAAAACGAGCTAAATATCTTTATAAATAAACTTCCATTTCCTTTAACCTCTGCTCAACAAAAAGTAGTGTCTGAAATATTAACTGATATGTCATCTTCTTTTCGAATGAATCGCTTATTACAAGGGGATGTAGGTTCGGGGAAAACAGTCGTTGCGGCGATATGTTTATATGCTACTGTAACTGCACAGTTACAAGGAGCTTTAATGGTGCCTACTGAAATACTAGCCGAACAACATTTTCACTCTTTGAATGAGTTGCTAGAGCCGATAGGGTTGAAGGTTGAGTTATTAACGGGATCTGTAAAAGGTAAAAAGCGTAAAGAAATTTTAAATCGACTTGAAGAAGGAGAAGTGGATGTTCTTATTGGGACTCATGCGCTAATCCAAGAAGAAGTGAATTTTCACCGTCTCGGTCTAGTAATTACCGATGAACAGCATCGCTTTGGTGTTGAACAAAGACGAACTTTACGTAACAAAGGTCAAAATCCTGACGTCCTGTTTATGACAGCAACGCCGATTCCTAGGACGCTTGCAATTTCAATATTTGGAGACATGGATGTTTCAACGATTGATGAAATGCCGGCAGGTCGAAAACCGATTCAAACGTACTGGGCTCGTCATGAAATGTTAGAAAGAGTGTTAACTTTTGTAGAAAAAGAGCTTGAAAACGGAAGACAAGCATATGTGATTTGCCCCCTTATTGAAGAATCGGAAAAGTTAGATGTACAAAATGCGATAGAAGTTCATACGCAATTACAACAATATTTCAAAAGTTATAACGTGGGCCTAATGCACGGGCGTCTGCATTCTAGTGAAAAAGATGAAGTAATGCAACGTTTTAGTAAAAATGAACTTCACATCCTTGTTTCAACTACCGTCGTTGAAGTTGGAGTGAATGTACCGAATGCAACCATGATGGTTATATATGATGCAGAGCGTTTTGGTTTATCGCAACTTCACCAACTTAGAGGTCGAGTAGGTCGTGGAGAAGCACAGTCATATTGTATTTTATTAGCAAACCCAAAAAGTGAAGTTGGGAAAGAACGGATGAAAATTATGACTGAAACTAATGATGGCTTTGAGTTATCGCAAAGAGATTTAGAGTTAAGAGGTCCGGGAGATTTTTTTGGTCAAAAACAAAGTGGCTTACCACAATTTAAAATCGCTGATATGATTCATGATTATCGCGCTCTGGAAGTAGCTAGAAATGACGCGACAAAACTAGTTTCTTCAAAAAGTTTTTGGGAAGACCCCGAGTATAAATCATTAGTGGTTTACTTAGAAGAAGAAGGCGTATTATCTGGAGAAAAAATCGATTAACTAATTTTTTTATTGAAATTGAAATACAATTTTTATATACTACTTTTAGTACCTAGTCATATAAGCTTGGACGGTGTGGAAAGATGAAACGATCAAAAAAGGAACGACAACAATTATTAAATCAAAAGATCAATGAAAATCCATTTATTACAGATGAAGCACTCGCTGAGGCATTTAGCGTTAGTGTACAAACAATACGGTTAGATCGTTTAGAACTTTCGATACCTGAGTTAAGAGAGCGTATTAAGCATGTTGCTGAAAAGCAATTTGATACGGTAAAAGCGTTGGAAATTGAAGAAGTGATCGGGGAAATTATTGACTTACAACTTGATCAAAGAGCGATTTCCATTTTAGATATTGGACCTGAACACGTTTTTTCGAAAACGAAAATTGCTAGAGGTCACCACGTTTTTGCTCAAGCGAACTCGTTAGCAGTAGCGATTATTGACGATGAGTTAGCGTTAACTGCGAAGGCGAATGTTCGTTTCGCAAGAAGGGTTCAACAAGGAGAGCGAGTTGTCGCCAAAGCTAAAGTTGCAAAGCATGAAAAAGAACGTACGAAAGTCGAAGTAAATAGCTATGTTGAACAAGAATTAGTATTTTCTGGAGAATTTCATATGTATCGTTCGGACAACCGTATGGAAGGAGAGAAAGGTGCACATGAGGATCGCGATTGATGCCATGGGTGGTGATCACGCTCCAAAAGAAATTGTTAAAGGAGCGTTAGCTGCAATAAAGCAATATCAAGATATTGAAATAACTCTTATCGGCAATGAAAGTTTAATTAACGAACACCTTACCGATAAAACAAGAATTACGATTATACATACAGAAGATAAAATTGATTCAACAGATTCTCCCGTTACTGCTATTCGCAGAAAGAAAAATTCGTCAATGGTTTTAGCGATTAAAGAAGTTAAGGAAGGACGAGCTGATGCCTGTATTTCCGCAGGAAATACAGGAGCACTCATGACAGGTGGCGTTTTGATCGTCGGACGAATTAAAGGGATTGAGCGCCCCGCGCTAGCGCCAATGCTTCCTACATTCAATGGTGATGGGTTTTTACTAATTGATGCGGGAGCAAATATGGATGCAAAACCAGAACATTTACTGCATTACGGAATAATGGGAAGTATTTATATGCAAAAAGTTCGTAATATTAAAAGTCCAAGAGTAGGCTTACTAAATGTTGGTACTGAGGATGATAAAGGAACTGAACTCACTAAAAAAACGTTTGAGCTGTTAAAAGATGCAAATGTAAACTTTATAGGTAACGTTGAAGCTCGTGACTTATTAGAGGGTGTTGCTGATGTCGTCGTTTGTGATGGTTTTAGTGGAAATGTAGTTTTAAAAACAATTGAAGGAACTGCTTTATCGTTATTTTCTTTATTGAAGCAAGAGTTGACAAGTTCCTTTTTTAATAAGCTAGCTGCAGGAGCATTAAAGCCTAGCTTTAAAAAAATTAAAAGTCAAATGGACTATACTGAATACGGTGGAGCGAGCCTTTTTGGATTACAAGCTCCAGTTATTAAAGCGCATGGATCATCAAACGAAAATGCAATCTTGAATTCGGTAAGACAAACACGCTTGATGTTAGAAGAAAAAGTAGTTGAAACAATTAAAGAAGATGTAGTTAAAAACGATGCTTAAAAGGAGGGAATAGTAACATGGGTAAAATTGCTTTCTTATTTCCTGGTCAAGGTTCACAAGTAGTTGGAATGGGAAAAACACTACGTGATGAAAACGAAGCTGTTGCAGCCATCTTTAAAAGAGCTGACGAAACGCTTGATGTAGAATTATCAAAAATTATCTTTGAAGGACCAGAAGAGGAATTAACACTTACGATTAATACGCAACCGGCACTACTAACAACAAGTGTGGCTATATTAGAGGCTTTTTGCGCTCATAACATTACTGCAGATTATGTAGCTGGCCATAGTTTAGGTGAGTATAGTGCTCTCGTTAGTGCAGGGGCACTTTCCTTTGAAGACGCCGTTTATGCGGTTCGTAAAAGGGGAGCGTTTATGGAAGAAGCTGTTCCGGCGGGTGTTGGAGCGATGGCTGCAATTTTGGGCATGGATCGTGAATTGTTAACTGAGATTACAGAGGAAGTTTCCAAAAGCGGAAATGTTGTCGAACTAGCAAATATGAATTGTCCAGGGCAAATCGTTATCTCTGGCTCAAAACAAGGTGTCGAAGAGGCGTCTCAAGTTGCAAAAGAAAAGGGAGCACGAAGAGTGATACCTCTACAAGTGAGTGGGCCATTCCATTCATCATTAATGAAGCCAGCGGCTAATAAGCTTCAAGAAGTTTTAGATACGTTACAAATAAAAGATGCTACTCCTCCGGTTGTCGCTAATGTATGTGCGACGGAAGTAACAAAAGCTGAAGATATAAAGCAAAAGCTTATTGAACAAGTGTATTCACCAGTATTATGGGAAGACACAGTAAAATATTTGCTGAACCAAGGTGTTGATACATTTATTGAAATCGGTTCAGGAAATGTTTTATCTGGTTTAGTAAAAAAAGTAAATCGTAGAGTAAAGGTATATGCGATCAACGACCGTGAAACGATGGATAAAGCAATCGAAAGTTTAAAAGGAGGGAATACTTAATGCTAAATGGAAAGGTAGCTCTTGTTACAGGAGCATCACGAGGGATCGGCAGAGCGATTTCCTTGCAACTTGCTAAACAAGGAGCAAAAGTTGCAGTAAACTACGCAGGAAATGAAGCCAAAGCAAATGAAGTAGTTGAAGAAATTAAAGCCCTTGGTGGTGAAGCGATTGCGATTAAAGCTGATGTTGCCAATGTAACTGACGTAGATGCAATGGTTAAAGAAACGATTAAAACGTTTGGTTCTTTAGAAATCCTTGTGAATAACGCTGGTATAACACGTGATGGCTTAATTATGAGAATGAAAGAAGAAGATTGGGATGCTGTTATTAACACGAATTTAAAAGGTGTGTTTAACTGTTCGAAAGCTGTAACAAGACAAATGATGAAGCAACGCTTCGGTAGGATTGTTAATATTTCTTCGGTTGTCGGTGTATTAGGGAACGCTGGTCAGGCAAACTATGTTGCAGCAAAAGCAGGTGTGATCGGCTTAACAAAATCATTAGCTAGAGAATTGGCGAACCGAAACATTACAGTGAATGCTGTTGCGCCTGGTTTCATTGAAACTGACATGACTGATGAGTTGTCAGAAGATGTGAAGCAAGAATTGTTAAAGCAAATTCCGCTCGCTAAGCTGGGACAGGCAGAAGATATTTCTGCAGTAGTACGTTTTCTCGTAAGCGATGATGCCAATTATATGACAGGTCAAACATTACATGTCGATGGTGGAATGGCAATGAACTAATTGTTTAATATCTTGTTTTATCCTATAATGTGTACATAGGTTTTTAATTGAGTGAATTTCATAATTACCTAAAATGAGCTATATCAAACTATATGTAGTTGCGAGCGGTTTAACGCAACTACATACAGATACTTAATGGCGACAATATTGAATTATGAAATTCATTAATTAAGTATGGATTATAGATATAAATAATCTATTTTTGAGAGGGGGTGAACTCATGGCAGACGTATTATCAAGAATCACAAAAATCATCGTAGACCGTCTTGGAGTTGATGAAGCTGAAGTAAAGGCTGAAGCTACCTTCAAAGAAGATTTAGGAGCGGATTCACTAGACGTAGTAGAACTAGTGATGGAACTTGAAGATGAGTTTGATTTAGAAATTTCTGATGAAGATGCAGAAAAAATTGCTACTGTTCAAGATGTTGTTAATTACATAAACAGCCACCAGTAGGTTAATAACATGTGAGGATGATTGAACTTGGACGAGCATATTCTTATGTTCGTCCACTACAATTGATCATCCTCTTTAAATAGTTTTGTGAAAAAATAAGGACTTTTTCACTTGTAAGAAGTCTTTCATAATACGCATGAAAGGTTCTGGAGGTTACTATGCAACAATCTTCAAGGAAAATCCGCAGAAGAACATCGAAACGTTCTGAAAAACGAATTCAGTTAACAGGAGCACAAAGATTAAAGTTTGAAAAAGTGTTGGAAAAATTTGGTGTTCAGTTTAAAAATGAACGGTTAATTATTCAAGCATTTACTCATTCATCCTATGTGAATGAGCATCGCATTCGCCCGTTCGACGACAATGAACGGTTAGAGTTTTTAGGAGATGCAGTGTTAGAGTTAGCGGTTTCTCAATACTTGTTTAAAAAATTCGAGACAATGAGTGAAGGTGAGATGACAAAGCTAAGAGCTGCTATTGTTTGTGAACCGTCGCTTGCAAAATTTGCCATCGATTTAGCGTTTGGAGACATTGTACTTTTAGGTAAAGGTGAGGAGATGACTGGGGGAAGAGAACGCCCAGCACTTTTAGCTGACGTATTTGAATCTTTTGTTGGTGCGCTATATTTAGACCAAGGATTAGAGGCTGTTTACCAATTTTTAAGCAAAACAATATATCCTAAAATTGATGAAGGTGCTTTTTCTCATATGATGGATTTTAAAAGCCAATTGCAAGAATTTATTCAAAGAGATGGGCTTGGAACGATTCAATATCATATTGTTCAAGAAAGAGGCCCAGCACATGCTCGGGAGTTTGTATCCGAAGTGATATTAAACGACAATAAATTAGGGTTAGGTGTTGGAAGATCTAAAAAAGAAGCTGAGCAGCAAGCTGCGCAAAAGGCTTTACAAAAACTAACAGAAAAATAACCTGAAAAAGAGGTTGAATCAAATACTCACGATACAGAACATTTAAAACGAATTATCCTTTAAATGTTTTATGTAAGTGTGAGCTATTGTTTTAACCTCTTTTTATATTATCCCAAGGCGCATCCGCTTTTCTTATTACTTTTTACGAAGGTTTCCTAACTCTGATATAATAGCATCAATTTCACTGACGCTAAAAGATGTTTTACTCATGATCATTTCGTAAATATCTAATAGATCTTCATAGTTTTCTGTATCAAAACTTTCCGGCCTCATTGCTCCGCTATTTACTACTTGTAACTTCTCTTTAATATTTGTAATCATAAATTCAATATTTTCGCGGTTATTCTCTTTTAAATTCATTAATAATACGCATCCTCTCTTAAGGTGATGAATTTATATAGCTAAGTTTTATGTAAAAGTTGGGTTTGTTGCCTACCGCCTGACTTATACTTCATAGATGTTGACGGTTATCGTCATGAGCGTTTTTTATGAAAAAAGGCGGGTGCTTTTGCGAACGAACGTCTGAGATTCGTTAGAAGGTCAAGGTGAAGTGAGGGAAAGCACCCGCCTTTTCCATCTTTGGTGGTTACGTTTTTCGCCAGATGGCGGCAGGTAAGCCGACATAAAGGTTTTGTATGAAACTAGCTATATATAGTTATTGTACCACCTTAATAAAGATTTTCATAAAATTTTTAACTAATAGTGTAAACATCATCACTTTATCTAAAAAGATATGATAAAATAGACAAGTTAAAGATATTGATTAACACTATACAATTATAATGAGGTGGAAGTATGTTCCTCAAAAGGTTAGATATTGTCGGGTTTAAATCCTTTGCTGAACGGACATCAATAGATTTTGTACCAGGTGTAACGGCTGTGGTCGGACCAAATGGAAGTGGAAAAAGTAATATTTCCGATGGAATCCGTTGGGTGTTAGGGGAACAGTCAGCAAAGTCACTTCGTGGAGCAAAAATGGAAGACATTATATTTGCAGGTAGTGATACGAGAAAACCGTTGAACTTTGCTGAACTTACGTTAACTTTAAATAATGAAGATCATCATTTAGCCATTGATTACAGTGAAGTGAGTGTAACAAGGCGTGTTTATCGTTCTGGAGAAAGTGAATATTATATTAATAAACAAAGTTGTCGCTTAAAAGATATCCATGAACTATTCATGGATTCGGGATTAGGTAGGGAAGCGTACTCTATTATTGGCCAAGGGAAGATTGAAGAAATTTTAAGTAGCAAATCAGAAGAGCGACGAGTTATTTTTGAGGAAGCCGCAGGAGTTTTAAAATATAAGACAAGAAAGTTGAAGGCTGAAAGAAAGTTAGCGGAAACTCAGGAGAACTTATATCGCGTTGAAGATATAATACATGAATTAGAAGGTCAAGTTGAACCTTTAAAAATTCAAGCATCGATGGCTAAAGATTACCTAGAGAAGAAAGATGAGCTAAAGAAAGTTGAAGTAGGATTATTAGTTTACGAAATTGAACAGTTACATAATCAGTGGCAACAGCAAAAGCAAAAAGTTGAGCAACTTTCTTATGAACAAGTAGAAATTTCTTCACAAATACAAGTCGAAGAAGTAAAGGTCGATGACTTTCGTGAAAAAATACAAGCGATTGATGAATCTATTAATGATCTTCAAGACGTACTTTTACGTACTATTGAACAACTAGAGAAAAATGAAGGACAAAAAGAAGTTTTAAAAGAAAGAAAAAAAAATTACGACCAAACAAAAGAAGATTTAGTTGAAAAGATCAATAATTTCAAAGCGAAAAAAGTGACTCTTGAAGAAAGTGTAAAATTAGAAAACGAAAAGCTTATACAGTATAAAGATCAGTTAAATAGTACAAGTAAACAATTAAGTGAAGAATTGAAAGTTCTTGCATCACTAGAAGAAGATATTGAAACTGACCTTGAAAGAATGAAGGCTGATTATATTGAAGTTTTAAATGAACAAGCGTCGATTCGCAATGAAATCAGGTATTTACAGGAACAATTAGAGCAAAGAAAACAAAAAAGTTTTTACTTAGACAATAACAATAGCGCTTTATTAGAACAAAGAGATAATTTGTTAAAAAATGAAAAATTATTAAAAGAAAAAGTTCTCAAAAAACAACAATCTATAAATGAGCATGCACTGAAGTTAGGAAATACTAATAAGCAGCTGGAAAGTTTAACGGAAAAGTTTGAACAAATGGAAGTTCAACTTTTTGAGGCTGTCGGTTTTGTTCAAAAAATCCGCTCTCGTAAAGATGTGTTAGAAGAGATGCAAGCCGACTTTTCTGGCTTTTTTCAAGGGGTAAAAGAAGTACTAAAAGCAAGAGGGGAGAAATTAAAAGGGATCGAGGGAGCGATTGCCGAGCTTATTAATGTACCGAAAAATGTTGAACTTGCAATTGAAACAGCTTTAGGTGGTGCGATGCAACATGTTGTTGTCGGTACAGAAGAGAATGGTAGGCAAGCTATTCAATTTTTAAAGAATCACCGTTTCGGGCGCGCAACATTCTTACCTTTATCGGTCATTAAAGCTAGAGATTTTTCACCATACGATCGCCAAAAACTACAAAATCACCCTGCTTTTATAGGTGTTGCTGTTGATCTTATTAATTTTGAAGAAAAGTACCGTTCGGTTATTTCTAATTTGCTAGGTCATGTCATTGTTGCTAAAGATTTAGTAGGTGCCAACGAATTAGCTAAATTACTTCATTATAAAAATCGTATTGTAACTGTTGAAGGTGATGTCGTTAATCCTGGTGGTTCAATGAGTGGTGGGAGTATAAAACAAAAAGGCAGCCAGCTTTTAGGACGCCAACGTGAACTGGATGAGTTAATAACTAAACTTGCGCAAGTAGAAAAGCAAACAGAATTGATGGAAAATAAAGTTAATGAACTAAGAGTAGAGAGGCAAACGAAAGAAGTTTTATTAGAGAGCTTACGAAAAGAAGGAGAACAGCTCCGAACTGAAGAGCACGAATTGAAAGCAAATCTCCGTGAATATGAAATTGAAGTTAATAATTTAAATGAACGCTTGTCTTTATACGATAAAGAGAAAGCTAATTTTGATCATGAAGTTATTGAAATAGAAAAGAAAATAGCTTTACTTAACGAAAATTTAGTTAAAACAGAACAGTTAAAAGAACAGTTAGATCATCAAGTGAAAACATTGACTGAAAAAAAGAAAACACAACAAACATCAAAACAATCACTAAATGAATTTATTACCGAGCTAAAGGTTAAAGTAGCAAAAGAAGAAGAACAGTATCGAAATCAAAAAGAGCGGGTAATTACGTTAGAAAAAGAGCAATCAATGTTAGAGCGCGAGTTAAAGGAAACTGAGGAGGGATATTGGCTTTTAGAGAGAGAAATGAATAATAACACAAATGGAGAAGAATCTCTTGATGAAATGATAGAAAAGAAACGTTACGAAAAAGACCTTACTTTCAAGTTTATCCAAGAACGACGGCAAGAAAGAATCGACATACAAAATGCTCACGACGACTTAGAAAGAGAGCTAAAGGAAAAGAAGCGCAACCAAAAACAGCTAGCTGATTATCTCCATACAGAAGAAGTGAGGGTTACCCGTTTGGATGTTGAACTTGAAAACCGTCTAAAGAAGCTATCAACTGACTATGAAATTAGTTTTGAAGCAGCTAAAGCAAAATACCCTTTACCGGATGATGCTAAGGCTTCAAAAGAAAGAGTAAAGCTCATTAAACTAGCGATTGATGAGTTAGGGACAGTTAACTTAGGTGCAATAGATGAATATACACGCGTGTCAGAGCGTTTTTCATTTTTAACAGAACAAAAGGGAGATTTACAAGAAGCAAAAGAAACACTATTCCAAGTGATTAAAGAAATGGATCTAGAAATGTCAACTCGCTTTGAAGCAACGTTTTTACAGATAAAAAGTCAGTTTCAAAATGTGTTTAAAGAGCTTTTCGGTGGAGGGCAAGCTGACCTTCAACTTAATCATCCAGACAACATTTTGGAAACCGGTGTCGATATCGTAGCTCAACCCCCAGGGAAAAAACTTCAACATTTAGCATTGTTATCAGGAGGCGAGCGAGCATTAACCGCCATTGCACTTCTTTTTGCCATATTAAAGGTTCGCCCGGTTCCGTTTTGTGTGTTAGATGAAGTGGAAGCAGCATTAGATGAAGCAAATGTAAGTAGATTTGCCAATTATTTAAAAGATTTCAGTAAAGAAACTCAATTCATCGTTGTTACACACCGGAAAGGAACGATGGAAGAGGCGGATGTTTTATACGGCGTGACGATGCAAGAATCTGGTGTGTCAAAGTTAGTATCAGTCAGGTTAGAAGAAACGAGTGAATTGATTACTACTTAGTTTTGAGATAAGAGAGTTTTGAGTGAAGAGTGTTGAGTGATGAGTTGGTGAAAACCAAACCTCGAAGCGAAGCTTTCAAAACTCAAAACTTTAATACTTAGGAGGAATTAAAATGAGTTTTTTCAAAAAGCTTAAAGAAAAAATCACACAGCAAACAGATACAGTAACAGAGAAGTTTAAAGACGGTTTAACGAAAACGAGAGACTCTTTTGTAGGTGCAATGAATGATCTCGTAAAAAATTATCGTAGTGTAGATGAAGAATTTTTTGAAGAGTTAGAAGAGCTTTTAATAAGTGCAGACGTTGGTGTAGTTACAGTGATGGAGCTTATTGACGAATTGAAAGATGTTGCTAGAACACGTAATATCAAAAGTTCTGAAGAACTCCAACCTGTTATTTCTGAAAAACTTGCTGAGTTATTACAAAAGTCAGAAGAAGATACGAGAGTAAACATTCAAGAAAATGGAATGACTGTTATTTTGTTTGTCGGAGTTAACGGAGTAGGAAAAACGACGACGATAGGAAAGCTAGCAAATAAATATAAACAAGAAGGAAAGTCTGTTCTCCTTGCTGCTGGTGACACTTTCCGAGCTGGAGCTATCGAGCAACTTGAAGTTTGGGGAGAGCGCGTCGGTGTAGATGTCATTAAGCAACAATCAGGCTCAGATCCGGCCGCGGTAATGTTTGATGCTGTTCAAGCCGCTAAGTCGCGCGGTGTAGATGTTCTTTTATGTGATACTGCCGGTCGCCTGCAAAACAAAGTGAACTTAATGAATGAACTTGAAAAAGTAAAGCGAGTAATTGAGCGAGAAGTTCCTGGCGCTCCTCATGAAGTTTTACTCGTTTTAGACGCAACTACTGGGCAAAATGCGATGAATCAGGCGAAAACATTCGGCAAAGCGACCGATGTATCAGGAATTGTTTTAACAAAGCTCGATGGAACAGCAAAAGGTGGAATTGTTTTAGCCATTCGCCATGAGTTAGATATCCCAGTAAAATTCGTCGGTTTAGGAGAAAAAGTCGACGATCTCCAAGAATTTGAAGCAGAACAGTTTGTTTACGGCTTGTTTTCTGAAGTGTTAGAAGAAGCGGAGACGGAGTAATTTAAATGTAAAATTTACAATTTACAATTTAAAATTGGCTGTAGGTTATGCTACAAAGCGTTACTTTCACTAATTTTGAATTTTGAATTGTAAATTCAAATACTTTTCAAGATGTCTGGTTGCGGTGGCTAGGTCCTCGAAAACTTCACCTCCCCCCAAAAGGCAAAAAGCGCCTTGTGGGGTGAAGGCTCCAGTTTTTGTCGGACCTGAGCAAGCCACCTTCACTTTTCGTATCTGTTAAGAAAAAAACTTGACACTAATTTCACTGTCGTGTATTATGAATACTTGTAAAGGGATTTCACTTAACAGGGGGTTGTTTTCGTGTTAGAAAAAACGCTGAGAATGAATTATCTTTTTGATTTTTATCAAAGCTTACTAACTACGAAGCAACGAAAATACATGGAATTGTATTACCTTGACGATTGGTCGTTAGGTGAAATTGCTGAAGAATTTGAAGTTAGTCGTCAAGCCGTTTATGATAATATTAAGAGAACTGAAAATATGCTGGAGGAATACGAAAAGAAATTAAACCTTTTCTCTAAATTCCAAGAGCGTACGAAGCTTATTGAAAATTTGAAAACGGCGATAGAGAAAGACGTACCGAATAAAGATATATTATTGATCGTCGATTCTCTTGAGAGGTTAGACTAGGAGGCGACAAATATGGCATTTGAAGGTTTAGCTGATCGCTTACAAAGTACTTTAAGTAAAATTAAAGGAAAAGGTAAGGTAACTGAAGCAGATGTAAAAACGATGATGCGCGAAGTTCGATTAGCATTACTAGAAGCAGATGTTAATTTTAAAGTTGTAAAAGATTTTATTGCAAATGTTAAAGAGAGAGCAGTAGGGCAAGAAGTGTTAAAAAGCCTTACGCCGGGCCAACAAGTCATTAAAGTGGTTAATGAAGAGCTTACTAAACTAATGGGGGGAGAGCAAAGCAAAATTGCTGTTGCTAAAAAACCACCAACAGTTGTAATGATGGTAGGACTTCAAGGTGCTGGTAAAACAACGACTACTGGAAAGTTAGCGAATCATTTGCGAAAAAGCTATAATCGTAAACCGTTACTTGTAGCTGCTGATATTTATCGTCCAGCGGCGATTAAACAGCTCGAAACGTTAGGAACTCAACTGGACATGCCTGTATTCTCATTAGGCGATCAAGTAAGTCCGGTAGAAATTGCTAAACAAGCGATAGAAAAAGCAAAAGAAGAGCATCACGACTATGTATTAATTGATACTGCAGGTCGACTGCATATTGATGAATCATTGATGGGAGAATTGCAACAAGTTAAAGATGCTGTAAACCCAGATGAAATTTTACTTGTCGTTGATGCGATGACAGGTCAAGATGCGGTTAATGTAGCAGAAAGCTTTAATGAGCAACTAGATATCACTGGGGTAGTTTTAACGAAGTTAGATGGTGACACTCGTGGTGGTGCGGCTCTTTCGGTAAAAGCGGTAACGAATACTCCTGTAAAGTTTGCTGGGATGGGCGAGAAATTAGACGCCTTAGAACCGTTTCACCCTGATCGAATGGCATCTAGAATTTTAGGGATGGGCGACGTATTAACGCTAATTGAAAAAGCACAAACAACCGTCGATGAAGAAAAAGCACGTGAGCTTGAAAAGAAAATGCGAACGGCTGACATTACTTTTGATGACTTCCTAGACCAGTTATCACAAGTTCGTAACATGGGTCCTCTAGATGAGTTACTAGGGATGATGCCTGGCGCGAACAAAATGAAGGGATTAAAAAATGTCCAAGTTGATGAAAAGCAAATAGGGCATATTGAAGCGATTGTTAGATCGATGACAAAAGCCGAAAAAGAAAATCCATCGATTTTAAATGCAAGTCGTAGGAAAAGAATTGCGAAAGGTAGTGGAACTTCGATTCAAGAAGTTAATCGACTTATTAAGCAGTTTGATGAGATGAAGAAAATGATGAAGCAAATGTCAGGTATGACAGCTAAAGGAAAGAAAAAAGGGAAATTAAAATTTCCGTTTATGTAAAGTTTTTTTACTTTACTAGTTTTCAACTAGTGAGTTTTATGATATTATACCTAATTGTGTGAATTAAATTTGGAGGTGAAACACAAATGGCAGTAAAAATTCGTCTAAAACGTATGGGTTCAAATAAAGCACCTTTTTATCGTGTAGTAGTTGCTAACTCACGTTCACCACGTGATGGTCGTTTTATCGAGGAGATTGGCACATACAATCCACTAGTTAACCCTGTAGAATTTAAGGTTAACGAAGAAAAAGCTTTAAAATGGATGCTTGAAGGCGCTAAGCCTTCTGACACAGTACGTAACCTTTTCTCAAACGTTGGTTTAATGGAAAAGTTACACAATGCAAAAAATGAAAAGTAATTAATACTTTTCAGCAAAAAGAAACGTAGGCTTCTTACTAATTTCGTAAGGGGAATGATAAAAATGAAAGAGTTAGTCGAAACCATTGCAAAAGCTCTTGTCGATCATCCCGAAGACGTTCATGTGAAGGAAGTTGAACATGAACAGTCCTTGACTTTACAGCTATCAGTCCATGCATCAGATATGGGAAAAGTTATTGGCAAGCAAGGACGAATTGCGAAAGCGATTCGCTCGGTTGTGTATGCAGCTGGCGCAAATCATAAAAAGCGTATAAATCTAGAAATACTTTAGGGCAAGAGGGCTATCCTCTGCCCTTTTTACTTTAAAAAATAAGAAAGTATAAAAAACTGGAAACTGTCTAGCTTCAGCGCCTAAACCCTGTAATTATAATATTTTATAAAAATGTGTTAAAATTAAATAAATTTCTAATCTATTGTTTTTATATTGTGATTTATAATTAATGATTGGGGTGCATTATGAGAGTTATTAAAAAAGTTGTTGTGAAGCAAGTTTTAACGGAAATTAGGAAACAACTAATGATGGAAGATTATTTAAAGAAGAAAAAGCAAGTAGAGAAAGAAATTAAACAACTTGAGTTTCAGTTACATAAAAAGCTTAAAGCGAGTAAAAACAACTTTGAATATCAAAGTGCCCTCAAATCTTCATTTAATAAAGAGATCAAAGAACGGAACGATAAAGTAAAGATTATTGATTTTCAAATAGGGCAGTTAAATGACTTAGAAATCGGTACAGAGATCAAAGAACAAACCGTCGATACCTTATTTGAATTAAAAATTGGTGACGATTGGGACGCGTTTATTAATAAAACAGAAATTATTATTAAGGATGGCATTGTTCATGAAATCCGTGAAGGAGGAAATTAGAAGCAAATGATCAAATGGTTTAATGTAGGAAAAGTTGTTAATACTCATGGAGTAAGGGGCGAAGTTCGAGTCATCGCTACTACTGATTTTCCAGAAGAGCGATTTACGGTTGGCTCAAAACTATATTTAGAACACGAAAACTTAAATGGCAAGTTACCTCTCATCGTAACTAGTCATCGCGAACATAAAAATTTCAATTTGTTAACCTTTGAAAATTATCCAAATATTAATGATGTAGAAGCATTTAAAGGTGGTATTTTACAAATAAGAGAAGATCAGCTTTCAGATCTAGATGAAGAAGAGTATTATTACTATGAAATCATTGGATGCGATGTTATGACTGAAGAAGGAGAGCATCTTGGAAAGATTAAAGAAATTTTATCCCCAGGTGCGAATGATGTTTGGGTGATTCAAAGAAAAAATGGTGGAAAAGATTTATTGATCCCATACATAGAACAAGTTGTTAAAAAAGTAAATGTCAATGAAAAAGAAGTGGTTATTCATTTAATGGAAGGTCTTGAATAAATGCGCTTTGATATTTTAACTTTATTCCCGGAAATGTTTACTGGGGTTCTTGGTAATTCGATTTTAAAAAAAGCTGCTGAAAAACAACTTGTGTCCTATAATATTGTTGATTTTAGAGATTTCTCAGAGGATAAACATCAACGCGTCGATGATTATCCTTATGGTGGAGGAGGGGGAATGGTTTTAACCCCGCAACCTATATTTGATGCGCTCGATCACGTTACAAAAAATGTCGGTACGAATAATCGGAAAGTAATTTTGTTGTGTCCACAAGGAGAACGCTATACTCAAAAAAAGGCTGAAGAGCTCGCTCAATGCGAACAATTAATTTTTATTTGTGGTCATTATGAAGGCTACGATGAAAGAATTCGAGAGCATCTTGTTACCGATGAGATTTCAATTGGCGACTATGTCCTAACTGGTGGGGAATTAGGTGCTATGGTAATTATAGATAGTGTTTCGAGACTATTACCAGGAGTTTTAGGGAATGAAACATCTGCAGTAACAGATTCTTTTAGTAGTGGTTTATTAGAATACCCACATTACACTCGTCCTGTTGATTTTCGAGGTTTTAAAGTTCCAGATGTACTTACTTCTGGGCACCATAAAAATATCGAAGAATGGCGTCATAAAGAAGCGCTAAAACGGACACTAACAAGAAGGCCAGATCTTATTAAAGTTCGAGAACTATCTGACAAAGAAAAATTGTGGTTGCAATCTATAGAGATAGAAGATTAAAAGTTAAGCAAGGGTGTTTTCGTAAATATTATTGCTATTTGGATTGCCATTTGTAATAAAAAAGTCTAATAAAATAATTTAAACCTTGTATGATGGTATCGATTATGTTAATATATTCTTTGTGGCTTAGGCCAGTATCAAGATGTTCCGCTGCAACTAATTTTTTGTAAAGAGCATCTGTTAGGGAAGGAGGGAACTATACGATGAACAACATTATTAGAGAAGTAACTAAAGAGCAATTAAAATCTGATATCCCAGCTTTCCGTCCTGGAGACACTGTACGTGTACACGTAAAAGTTGTTGAGGGAACTCGTGAGCGTATTCAGGTATTTGAAGGTGTTGTTATTAAACGCCGTGGATCAGGTATTAGTGAAACTTTCATTGCCCGTAAAATTTCTTACGGAGTAGGTGTTGAACGTACATTCCCATTACATTCGCCGAAGATCGATAAGATCGAAGTGATGCGTCGTGGTAAAGTACGTCGTGCGAAACTGTACTACTTACGTGCACTTCGTGGAAAAGCGGCTCGTATTAAAGAAATTCGATAATCAATTAGAAAAGAAGGGGCTTGGTTTACCAAGCTCCTTTTTTCCACGTATGTTAACGCCGAGTTTATATTTTTTTAGCATTTTAACTTGCCAAAGCCAAGCAAGGCGCTTGCGCTTTTCTAAAAAATAAGAAATTGTAAAATTTTTGAACTTCGAAAACTGTCTAGCTTCAGGCGCCATCGGCTCGACCACTTCAGTCCTTCCTTTGCGGTCTAAAACCTGACCGCTACGGGCAGGCCTTCCAGTGGTTTTCGCCGATAGACAGGCGCCTTACGCTTTTCTTATGGAGGATACATATATGTCTGATGCGAAAACTGAATCGTGGGAATGGTTAAAGGCCATTTTTATTGCTTTGTTGCTTGCTTTTATTATCCGTTATTTTTTATTTGCGCCAATCGTTGTTGATGGTCAATCGATGATGCCTACGTTACAAAATAATGACCGTTTAATTGTAAATAAAATTGGTTATACAATAGGTAAACCAGATCGCTTTGACATCGTTGTTTTTCAGGCTACAGCTGAAAAAGACTATATTAAACGAGTGATTGGTATACCGGGAGATACGATAACTTACGAAAATGATATTTTATATATTAATGGTGAGGCTTATGACGAGCCGTATATAAAGGACTATAAAGAAACTACGAATAACTTACCTTTTACGGGTGACTTTACGTTAGAAGATTATACAGGCCACGCAGTTGTCCCAGAAGGACATTTATTTGTCCTTGGTGATAATCGGCAACATAGTAAAGATAGCCGTCATATTGGCTTTATTTCATATGAGCGAGTGATAGGAAGTGCGAACGTTGTTTTTTGGCCTTTTTCTGAAATTAGAATAGCAAAGTAGGTGGAACAATGTCGACAATACAATGGTTTCCTGGCCACATGGCGAAAGCTCGTCGTGAAGTAACTGAAAAATTAAAACAGATTGATGTTGTATTTGAACTAGTAGATGCGAGAGTACCACTTTCATCAAGAAATCCTATGATAGATGAGCTAGTTAGTCATAAACCAAGGCTGATCCTTCTTAATAAAGCAGATCTTGCGGACTCTGCTGTTACTGAACAATGGAGCCATTATTTTCAACAAAAAGGTTTTAAAGTAATCTCTATTGACTCGCAAACGGGAAAAGGGACCGAAAAGATTGCAGCTACTGCTAAAGAGCTTTCTATAGATCTATTAGAAAAGTTAAAAGCAAAAGGTATGAAGCCTCGAGCAATACGTGCTTTAATTTTAGGGATTCCTAATGTAGGAAAATCAACATTAATCAATCGTTTAGCTAAGAAGAAAATTGCTAAAACTGGGGATCGACCTGGTATTACGAAACAACAGCAATGGATTAAAGTAGGAAAAGATTTAGAACTTTTAGATACCCCGGGAATTCTATGGCCTAAATTTGAAGATCAAGTGGTTGGTTACCGTTTAGCAGCTACAGGGGCAATAAAAGATGAAATTTTAGATTTTCAAGATGTTGCTGTCTTCTTACTTAAATATTTAAAAGAGCATTATCCGAAGCCGTTAATGGAACGGTTTAAGTTAACAGAATTGAATGAGGATATCGTAGAGCTTTTTGATGCCATAGGTAAAAATCGGGGCTTACTAATGAGTGGTGGTTACATTGACTATGATAAAGCTGCCGAATTAATTCTAAGAGAATTCCGATCTTGCAAAATAGGTAAGATTACACTAGAAAAACCTTAATTTTTTACTAAAAAAATAAAAGCTTTAGGCTAGCCCAGAAGTGTTTCTCAGTTATACAAGACTTTTTACCTATTTAATGTTACATCGTCTATTTTCTGAGAAAACACTTTATTTTGGCTAGCTTTTTCTATTGTTGAGTTAAACAGTAACCTTATTTTTACCGATATGAAAATATATAGAGTAAAATAATTTTAAGTAATGGGAGAGCTTACTAAAGTGAATTTATCAATTAAAGAAGTGGAACAACTTTTAGAAGAAAATTGTATGATTTGTGACTCAATTATAGAAAAAATAAAAGCGGACAATAGAAAAGGTGTACAAAAAGCATTTTTAAAATGGGAGAAGAAACGAGAAAAAGAGCAGTTGTTGGAAGAAAATTTTCAAGAGATGTTAAAATATGAACAACAATTACGCATGAGGAAAATTTCTTTAATTGCTGGTATTGATGAAGTGGGAAGAGGCCCTTTAGCAGGCCCTGTAGTAGCTGCTGCGGTTATATTACCAGAAAATTTCAAGTTATTAGGGCTAACTGATTCTAAAAAATTAAATAAGAAAAATAGAGAGACTTTTTATGAAACAATTACTACAGAAGCTGTTAGTATCGGAATCGGGGTTGTAAGTGCTGAAGAAATAGACCGTGTTAATATTTATGAAGCTACGAAAATCGCGATGCAACAGGCAATTAATGAGCTCTCTGTCACTCCTGAGCATTTGTTAATAGATGCGATGCAACTTCCGACTACTATTGAACAAACTTCTATTATTAAAGGCGATAGTAAAAGTATTTCGATTGCTGCAAGTTCAATTATTGCAAAGGTAACTCGAGACAGATATATGGAGCGATTAGCAAAACAACTTCCACATTACGGATTTGACAAACATATGGGATATGGCACTGTAGAGCATTTAAACGCCATTGACCGACATGGAATTTGTGTTGAACATCGAAAATCATTTGCGCCTATTCGTGAGCGCTGTTTTACAAACACATTATTTTGACATATACAATTGTAGGTAATAAGTACTGAAGTGTCGCTATGTACTTGATTAAGATGTCTGTTACTTTCTAATTAAACAATGCTAGGTGGTGAATGGTTTGTTTCAAACGAATATGGTGCAGTCGGTATTAAAAGGTTTAGACCCAATTCATCATAAAGCAGTTTCTTTAACGCCGGATCAAGTATTTAATGGAAAAATTACAAAGTTGTATCCAGGGCAATTAGCTTCTCTACAATTAGGGGGATTAACCCTTACTGCTAAGCTAGAAGCTGCTTTAACGGCTGGGAAGCGTTATTGGTTCCAAGTGCAGCCAGGAGAAGGGATACCAGTTTTAAAAGTTCTTGAAATGCAAGGAGAGCATCGCAATAGCGGCAATGGAGAACAAGCATTACGCCAGTTAGGTATGAGTAATACGAAGGTTAATGAAATGCTTGTCAGTCATTTGGCAAAAGAAGAGGTTCCTTTCTTTAGGGATCAAGTTAAAAATGGAGCGCAAACGTTAAAAGAGCT
This sequence comes from Anaerobacillus arseniciselenatis, assembly GCF_001865995.1. Taxonomy (GTDB): domain Bacteria; phylum Bacillota; class Bacilli; order Bacillales; family Anaerobacillaceae; genus Anaerobacillus; species Anaerobacillus arseniciselenatis. Next base: position 165,948 of record NZ_MLQQ01000042.1, read on the forward strand.
CGGTATGGCAAATGAGCGTGGCTTTTCAACCGTACAAGCCCTTATTGAAAGGAATTTACCGATTACTCCAAATACCTTCTTGGCCATGCAAAGTGTTATCGATGGAAAGGGGTTATCAATTCAGCTTGAAGAGATTTACGGGGTGTTGCAAAGGGAAAGTGCTAAACAACCTGCTTTGCAACAACTTTATGATATGGTTCATAAAATAAGAAGTGAAGCAACTATAAATTTAGATCGGCCTTATGTCGTAGAGGCGTTAAATTCGTTTTTATCCGAGGGGGATCAATCACCAAAATCAAAGTATTGGCAAAACGAACTAGTAAAGTTAGGCGTAATTAAAAATAATACATCCTCTCAGCAACTATTAGCTCAACTTAAAGAAATGGTAACGGTGGCTAATGAAAAACAACTTAGAACTCTTTGGCCGACAATATCGAAAGAAGAAATTATATCATTGATAAATCAAGGCAAAATTAACCGTTTATTTAGTAGTGTAGTTTTAGGTACGGGAGCAAAACAGAATTTACAACCGTTGTTAAGTTTTTTTTCAAAAGACCATGAATTCTCATACAACAATGACAATACATTATTGAAGCAACTAACCTCAATTATAAAGTTAGTTGGTTATCAATATGAACGTGATGTATCAAATTTTTTTCAGCAACAAAATAATAGTAGCGAGAAATTACTTTTACAATTAAAGTCGTCTCTAATAGAAGCTCATAAACTTGATTTACCAAGCTCGCTTTCTCAAAAAGTTGAATCGATCCTACATCGTATTACTGGACAACAGCTACTTTTAAGTAATCAAGAAGGTCCGATCACTAATTATGCTGTAATGGTACCTTTAAGATTATTAGGAACACCAACCGATTTAACGATCCAGTGGCAAGGAAGAAAAAATGAACGTGGCAAACTAGACCCGAACCATTGTAGAATTCTATTTTATATTAACCTACATCATTTAAAGGAAACGATTGTTGATGTACAAATTCAAAATCGGATTGTATCACTACACGTTATTAATGAGCATGAAAAGCCAGGGACGCTTATAAATGCTTTGCGACCTACTTTAAAGAATGCATTATTTGATCTTAATTATCACCTTTCTTCTGTTAAATGGAGTCAGCCGAACGTGCGAACTACAAATAACCAAAATCGAAATATACCTCGCCATTCCAATGATCTTTATCAATCAAATCGTTCTTATCAAGGGGTGGATATTAGAATATGAATGAAGAAAATGGAAAAAAACAAGCGGTTGCTCTAACTTATAACAATGAGGAAGATACAGCCCCAAAAGTTATTGCTAAAGGAAAAGGCTTTGTAGCTGATGAGTTATTAAAAGAAGCACTAAAGCATAATATACCAATCCAAGAAGACGCTAGTCTCGTTCAGCTTCTAAGTCAACTTGAAATCAACGAAGCCATTCCAGAGGAATTATACGCAGTGATAGCAGAAATTTTTGCGTTTATTTATCGTATTGATAAAAATAAGACGTTGGAAATTGAATCTAAAAGTAAAAACAGCCTGTCAACCTAAACAATGTTCTTTTTGAATTGTCTTACATTAGGCTCTTTTTTAATATGATGGTTGTTATTTGCTTTTTAAGTCGGATCAAAAAGCAACAATCTTTATGAAACAGCCTTAATTTAATAAAGGTAACATCTCTTATCGTAAAAATAGAACCTTTGGGTAAACTATCATTAATAAAATGATTGTTGTTTAAAGGTACTTTTGCCTACAGTCAGCATTTTACGAAAAGAGGTGTTCTTTTTTATGGAAATGAATCATTTACAACACTATTTACAACATCATTTTTCCCGGGAAGAAATAGCTGAAGAATTTGGGGTTCATCGCCCAACGGTAGATAGGGAATTAAGTACATTGATTGGAAAGAAAAAAAATCTTAAAAAGGGTGGTGATCGTGATGAAAAAGAAAAGAAACTTCGATCCGAATCCAAAAACTCCTCTAGATAATTGGAGTGTTGATACAGACCCTGCGATTATGTCTGGCGATCATTGGGCAGAGGAAGAAAACTCACCGTTAGAACAGTTGGACTTTTTTGAAAATGGCAATTGTGAAGAAGTTAGTTCTAAAAAGGAACATCCATATCACATATTTATGCACCCGACGATTAATGTTAGCTATGGAAATATAAAAAGGGATCAACGAAGAAATAAATAGCTAAACCTAAAACTTTTAATAAGGGCTTCCTTGATGGTGAAAGTACAACTAATTAGTACTAAATATAGTTTGAAATATATTTCTGCTTTATTTGGTTTTCTGATGGTAACTGATACTTTACTATAAGGTAGCCTTTTTTGTTGGTAAGTTGGTAAGTTGGTAAGTTGGTTTGTTGGTTAGTTTGTTAGTTGGACAGGAAAAACATGACCTTTACATGTTTAGAAGAAGATGCTCCTTCGGTTACTCGTCACAAACCTTCATGAAGATTTCTACAAGAGGTATTTCATGATGTTATTGAAGTCAGTGTGCAGTAACGTTTCAGAGCATGCTTCTTCGTCGCAAAGTAGCATGGAGTAATCTCGAAGGTGTTATTTATGGTGTGAGGTCAACAGTTTTGGTAACGGGATTGCCATCATGAGGGTTTCGTATGAAAAAAAGGCGGATGATTTCGTGAACGAGCGTCTGAGATTCGATAGAAGGTCACGGCGAAGTGAAGGAAATCATTCGCCTTTTTACTTTTTGATGCTAAATATGACAAACAACCGCAATGGGGGTTATGTATGAAATTTTTATAAAAAATAAAAATCAATACTTTTTTCAAAAAAAATCGTAACTTTTTTTGAAAAAAAAGAGGATTTTTAAAACTATACGTCGTATATTAGTAGTTGTGAGTAGTCTTAAAACTTTATTGTTATAAATTTTTAGATTATTCAATCGCTTTGTTGCCGAATTCTTGCCAAATGAGCGTTCGGTCGATAGAGTAATAGTATTTTATTCTGAATTGCAATTGATAGGAGGATGGACGATGAATATCCACGAGTATCAAGGTAAAGAGATCCTGAGAAAGTACGGTGTGAGCGTACCGAACGGGAAAGTTGCATTTACAGTTGACGAAGCCGTTGAGGCAGCTAAAGAATTAGGTTCTAGTGTAAATGTAGTAAAAGCCCAAATCCATGCAGGTGGACGAGGAAAAGCAGGTGGAGTTAAAGTAGCAAAGAACTTAGAAGAGGTCCGTACATATGCTAGCGAAATCTTAGGAAAGACGTTAGTTACTCATCAAACAGGCCCTGAAGGTAAAGAAGTTAAGCGCTTACTTATTGAAGAAGGTTGTGATATTAAAAAGGAATATTACATAGGTCTAGTTTTAGATCGAGCGACTTCAAGAATAGTAATGATGGCGTCTGAAGAAGGCGGTACTGAAATTGAAGAAGTAGCAGAACAGACTCCTGAAAAGATTTTTAAAGAAATTGTTGACCCGGTAGTAGGGTTACAAGGCTTCCAAGCGAGAAGACTAGCATTTAATATAAACATTCCTAAAGAACTAGTTGGACAAGCTGTGAAGTTCATGATGGGACTTTATACTGTTTTTGTTGACAAAGATTGCTCAATTGCTGAAATTAACCCTCTTGTTACAACTGGTGACGGGCGTGTTATGGCATTAGATGCAAAGTTTAATTTTGATTCAAATGCTCTTTATCGCCAAAAAGATATTATTGAATTCCGAGATCTAGATGAAGAAGATCAAAAAGAAATTGAAGCTTCTAAATATGACTTAAGCTATATTTCTTTAGATGGTAATATTGGTTGTATGGTTAATGGCGCCGGCCTTGCGATGTCAACGATGGATATCATTAAGCATTATAGCGGTGACCCTGCTAACTTCTTAGATGTAGGGGGCGGAGCTACAGCTGAAAAAGTAACGGAAGCCTTTAAAATCATTCTTTCAGACGAAAATGTTAAAGGGATTTTCGTTAATATTTTTGGTGGAATTATGAAATGTGACATTATTGCTGAAGGTGTTGTTGAAGCAACGAAACAAGTAGGTTTAAGCTTACCACTTGTTGTACGTTTAGAAGGAACGAACGTAGAATTAGGAAAGAAAATTTTAGATGAATCTGGATTAAATATTACTTCTGCTGATTCAATGGCTGATGGAGCAGAAAAGATCGTATCTCTAGTTAAATAGAAAGGTGGGAGAGAAACATGAGTATCCTAATTAATAAAGATACAAAAGTAATTGTGCAAGGAATTACCGGTGCGACAGGTCTGTTCCATACACAACAGGCAATTGAATACGGAACAAACATTGTAGGTGGTGTTACCCCTGGTAAAGGTGGTACTGAAATAGAAGGGATTCCGGTTTTTAATACGGTTGAAGATGCAGTAAAAGCGACTGGGGCAAATGCTTCTGTTGTTTATGTTCCACCACCGTTTGCTGCCGATGCAATTATGGAGGCAGTAGATTCTGAGTTGGATTTAGTGATTTGTATAACAGAAGGAATTCCAGTTTTAGATATGGTGAAAGTTAAGCGTTATATGGAAGGAAAGAAAACTCGATTAGTAGGACCGAACTGCCCAGGAGTTATTACTCCTGATGAATGTAAAATTGGAATTATGCCTGGATACATCCATAAGAAAGGTCATGTTGGAGTTGTGTCACGTTCAGGGACATTGACTTATGAAGCAGTACATCAGTTATCTACACGTGGAATTGGTCAATCAACTGCTGTAGGTATTGGTGGTGATCCAGTTAACGGTACGAACTTTATCGATGTTTTAAAAGAATTTAATGAAGATGAAGATACGTATGCTGTTATTATGATTGGAGAAATCGGCGGTACAGCAGAAGAAGAAGCGGCTGAATGGATTAAAGCGAACATGACGAAGCCGGTAGTAGGCTTTATCGGTGGACAAACAGCACCTCCAGGAAAAAGAATGGGGCATGCCGGAGCTATTATTTCTGGTGGTAAAGGAACTGCTGCTGAAAAGATTAAAACTTTAGAGAGTTGTGGCGTAAAGGTAGCTGAAACTCCTGCGGTTATGGGTGAAACATTAGTAGCATCATTAAAAGAGAACAACTTATTAGAAAAATGTATTACTCATAAAGTTTAAGCGATTATAGGGTGACCCAAAACAAGTGTCAGACACCGTTTCACACCTACATATAGACATACTTCAAAGCCTTTTTGTCTATATAAAGTAGTTTACTTGTTGTGTCAGACACTTTTGGGTCACCCTCTTTTTAAAAAATTAAATAGAGGGTGATTGTTATTAATGTTAGAGAAAGGTTGATTCGCATTCATGCTTGTAGGGGCGTTACATGGTTAACGATAAAAAAATTTTTCGAATTTGATCCGACATTAAAGAATGTCTTTGTACTTTCAAAAGATGAGCTTAGGGAAAAGTTCACTTTATCAAATGATCAAATCGTAAATATTTATCATGGCTTACATTGTAAATCTATTTCCGCAAATATCGCTAAATATCCTCAGTTAGGCATTCATGTAGTTACTATCTTTGATAAAACCTATCCTCTCCTATTAAAAGAAATTTATGATCCGCCGTGGGTACTATACTGCAAAGGAAATTTATCGCATTTATCATTTGAAAATAAAATAAGTGTTGTTGGCACAAGAAGCCCATCACGTAACGGAATATTAAGTTTGAATAAAGTTGTCACACCATTAGTCGAATCTGGGTGGTTGATTGTCAGTGGCTTGGCGGTCGGCATTGATGCACAGGCCCATATGGTAGCCTTAAACAACCATCGAAACACAATTGCAGTACTAGCATCAGGGTTTAATTATATTTATCCTCGTTGTCACCAAAAATTAGCGCATTTTATTTCAAAGGAACATCTCTTAATTTCAGAATATCCCCCAAATCAAAAACCACAAAAGTGGAACTTTCCAATGCGAAACCGAATTATTAGTGGGTTGTCAAAAGGAACGATCGTCATAGAAGCTAGAAAAAGAAGTGGTTCTTTAATTACTGCTGACTTAGCTCTTCAACAAGGGAGAGAAGTTTTTGCAGTCCCAGGATCGATATTAGATGAACGAACCGAGGGAAATCATTGGTTAATACAACAAGGGGCAAAGTTGACAAAATGTAGTAATGATGTTTTAAATGAACTATAAACGAGTATAATATACTTTAAATGCGTTAAAAAATTAAAATGATTAAAATTTTTTTGTAAATAACGAAAAGTCCCGTTTAAAGCGATTTTTTATTCGTTTTTTAAAAGAAAATTGAAAAGGTATTCATAATTTGGTTTGACAAATAGCAAAATAGTGGTTAATAATAGGGAAGATTTAATATACCTCTAAAGGGGGAGGAAACAAAATATGGCAGATTACTTAGTAATCGTTGAATCTCCCGCTAAAGCAAAAACAATTGGGAAGTATTTAGGAAAGAAATATATAGTTAAAGCGTCGATGGGGCACGTCATTGATTTGCCGAAAAGTCAAATGGGTGTTGATATTGAAAATAATTATGTTCCTAAATATATTACAATCCGTGGGAAAGGGCCGATTCTGAAAGAATTAAAAGCAGCCGCAAAAAAAGTAAAGAAAATTTACTTAGCAGCTGACCCCGACCGTGAAGGAGAAGCAATTGCTTGGCACTTAGCGCACAGTTTAAAAATTGATGAAAATTCAAACTGTCGAGTAGTATTCAACGAAATAACAAAGCAAGCCATTAAAGATGCATTCAAAACACCTAGACCGATCAATATGGATTTAGTTGATGCCCAACAAGCACGTCGTGTTTTAGACCGTTTAGTTGGATATAATATAAGTCCACTATTATGGAAGAAAGTAAAAAAAGGACTAAGCGCTGGAAGAGTTCAATCGGTGGCAGTAAAAATGATTATCGACCGTGAGAAAGAAGTCCAATCGTTTGTTCCAGAAGAGTATTGGTCGATCTCAGCTACATTTAAAACTGGTGTTGAAAGCTTTGAAGCAAAATTTCATGGTTTAAATAACAAAAAAACGGAATTGAAATCAGAAACAGAAGTTAATGAAGTTTTAAAGAAGCTTAACGATACTTTTGTTGTCGAGAGTGTTAAAAAGAAAGAACGCAAACGTAATCCAGTCCTACCTTTTACGACATCTTCACTTCAGCAAGAAGCAGCGAGGAAGTTAAATTTCAGAGCGAAAAAAACAATGATGATCGCTCAGCAACTTTATGAAGGCATTGACCTTGGTAAAAAAGAAGGAACAGTAGGTTTAATTACATATATGAGAACAGACTCCACACGAGTTTCTGAGACAGCTGAAAAAGAAACAGCTGAATATATAGTGGAGAATTACGGCAAGGAATATTTACCGAAAGATAAAAGGCAAGTAAAAAAGGATAAGAAAGCACAAGATGCTCATGAAGCAATTCGACCTACAGCTGTATTTAAAGACCCTAAAACGATTAAAAGTTTTTTAAGTAGAGATCAGCTTCGTTTATATAAATTAATTTGGGAGCGTTTAGTTGCAAGTCAAATGGCACCAGCTGTTTTAGACACAATGAGTGTAGATATAAATAATCAAGGTGTTATTTTTCGAGCAACAGGTTCAAAAATTAAGTTCCCAGGCTTTATGAAAGTGTATATCGAGGGAAATGATGATGGTAAAAAGGAAGAAAATCGCTTATTACCAAACCTTGAGGAAGGAATGACAATTTCAAAAGAAGAGATAGAGCCAAATCAGCACTTTACACAGCCACCGCCGCGATATACGGAGGCGAGACTCGTGAAGACGCTAGAAGATTTAGGGATTGGTCGACCATCCACTTTTGCGCCAACGCTTGATACAATTCAGCGTAGAGGTTATGTGGCATTAGAAGATAAAAGGTTTATTCCTACTGAGTTAGGGGAAATTGTATTAGAGTTAATTAATGAATTTTTCCCAGAAATTTTGAACGTCGAATTTACGGCGAAAATGGAAAGTGACCTCGATTCGATTGAAGAAGGACAAACGAATTGGGTAAAGGTTATTGATCATTTTTACCATGATTTTGAGAAAAACCTTAAAATAGCAGAAGAAGAAATGAAGGAAGTCGAAATCAAGGATGAACCTGCTGGAGAAGACTGTGAGCAGTGCGGCCATGAAATGGTTTATAAAATGGGGAGATATGGAAAATTTATGGCATGCTCTAACTTTCCGAATTGTCGCAACACAAAGGCGATCGTCAAAGAAATAGGTGTGAAATGTCCGAGTTGTGACGATGGGAATATCGTTGAAAGAAAGAGTAAAAAACGCAGGACGTTTTTCGGCTGTGATAATTACCCTAAGTGTGAGTTCATTTCTTGGGATAAGCCGATTGCGAGACCGTGTCCTAAATGTAACGAAATGTTAGTTGAAAAGAAGACGAAAAAAGGTGTACATGTTCAATGTACAAAATGTGATTACGAAGAAGAAACGAATTAATGCGTTTCTTCTTTGTGACGCTTTTCTTAATTGGAGGAATATAAATGACAGAAATTAAGGTGAATGTTATCGGAGCTGGTTTAGCTGGCAGTGAAGCAGCCTGGCAAATTGCGAATCAAGGTATACAGGTTAAACTGTATGAAATGAGACCAGTAAAACAAACGCCAGCACACCATACCGATAAATTCGCAGAGCTCGTTTGTAGTAATTCCTTAAGGTCTAATACTTTATCGAATGCAGTAGGTGTATTAAAAGAAGAGATGAGATATCTGCAGTCAGTAATTATCAGCTCAGCGGATGATTGTGCGGTTCCAGCGGGCGGTGCTTTAGCTGTTGACCGTCATGAATTTGCGGAACTTGTTACTAACAGAGTAAAAAAACACCCACTTGTAGAAGTAATCAATGAGGAAGTCGATGAAATTCCAGAAGGGCCTACTGTGATTGCTTCAGGCCCTCTTACTTCCGAAAAGCTTTCAAATAAGTTAAAAAAGCTTACAAGTGAAGAATATTTATATTTTTATGATGCTGCTGCTCCTATTATAGATGTGGAAAGTATTGATAAAGAGAAGGTATATTTAAAATCGCGTTATGATAAAGGTGAAGCGGCGTATTTAAATTGCCCGATGAACGAAGAGGAGTTTGACCGTTTTTACAATGCTTTAATTAGTGCAGAAACAGTTCCTTTAAAAGAATTTGAAAAAGAAATCTTTTTTGAAGGGTGTATGCCTATAGAAGTATTGGCTAGAAGAGGCAAGAAAACTCTTTTGTTCGGTCCTATGAAGCCGGTCGGGTTAGAAGACCCTAAAACGGGAAAGCGACCGTATGCGGTCGTTCAACTTCGCCAAGATAATCAATCTGGAACCCTCTATAATATTGTAGGGTTTCAAACGCATTTAAAATGGGGACCACAAAAGGAAGTTTTACAATTAATTCCTGGACTAGAACAGGCAGAAGTTGTTCGCTATGGGGTTATGCATCGTAATACATTTATTAACTCGCCGAAACTTTTAATGCCTACATATCAATATAAAGAATGTAGTGACCTCTTTTTTGCTGGACAAATCACTGGGGTCGAAGGATATGTTGAATCTGCGGCTGCTGGGCTGGTCGCTGGATTAAATGCAGCTAGATTAGTACAAGGTAAGGAGTTATTGGTATTTCCTGAAGAAACAATCCTAGGGAGTATGGCTAGTTATATTACAACTGCTAACCAAAAGAACTTTCAGCCGATGAATGCGAATTTCGGTTTATTACCTCCTATTGAACCGCGTATTAAAAATAAAAAAGAGCGCTATGAACAATTAGCAACAAGGGCATTAGATACAATTCAGAATTTTGTGAAGAGTTTGTAAACTTTCTTGCAAATAGGGTGGAATTGTGGTATGATTTAATGGCTCTTGTGAGGTGAGGACACACTGTAGTAGATGATATGCAATGAAAAAACGTTTATTTTTAAATAGGTAAGGACTATTCCAAACCGAATATCATAAAAATATTAAACCTTTCTCATCTTTCATGAAGCAGCATAGCATATTAAGTTACGCTGCTGTTTCATGTTCATTAAATATGACTTTTAGTGAGTGGGTGTATTTTTTAGAACGATAAAGGAAACGGTTGCATTGTTAGTTTTAAGATAACCGAGGTGCGTTTACTTTTCTATTTAGGAGGGATATTTTGGAACATTCTTTTCATGCTACGACGATATTTGCGATCCACCATAACGGGAAGTGTGCGATGAGTGGAGATGGTCAAGTTACATTTGGGAATGCAGTTGTGATGAAACATACGGCTAGAAAAGTTCGTAAACTATATAACGGAAAAGTTTTAGCTGGTTTTGCTGGTTCGGTTGCTGACGCCTTTACGTTATTTGAAAAATTCGAAGCGAAGTTAGAAGAGTATAACGGAAATTTGCAAAGAGCCGCTGTGGAATTAGCGAAAGAGTGGCGTAGTGATAAAGTACTTCGTCGCCTTGAAGCTATGTTAATTGTTGCAAATGCTGAAAATCTATATCTCGTGAGCGGAACAGGAGAGGTTATTGAACCAGATGATGGTATTTTAGCGATTGGCTCAGGCGGTAATTACGCTTTATCTGCTGGGCGAGCACTTAAAAAATATGCCTCACATCTTGAAGCGCAAGAAATTGCAATGGCTTCACTAAAAACTGCTGCAGAAATTTGCGTATATACGAACAATAATATAGTTTTAGAACAACTTTAGAATTTTGAAAGGTGGTTAAGTGCGCTTCATAGCTTAACTCAACTCAACTCAAAACTCAATATTCAACATTATAGAGGGAGCGATCGAATGGAAAATCATTTAACACCTCGACAAATTGTAGAAAAATTGGATCAATTTATTATTGGGCAAGATAAAGCTAAACGTTCTGTTGCTATTGCACTTCGTAATCGTTATCGTCGCGCGCAATTAGAAGAGAAACTACGTGATGAAGTAACACCAAAAAATATTTTAATGATTGGACCAACAGGGGTAGGGAAAACCGAAATTGCCCGAAGACTTGCTAAACTAGTTGGTGCGCCGTTTGTTAAAGTGGAGGCAACAAAGTTTACAGAAGTTGGATATGTTGGTAGGGATGTAGAATCTATGGTTCGCGACCTTGTTGAAACTTCGATTCGTCTCGTGAAAGAGGATCGAATGAAACAGGTAAAGGGAAAAGCTGAAGAAAATGCTAATAAGCGCATTGTTGAACTACTTGTTCCTTCCAAAAAGAAGGAAAGCTCTTATAAAAATCCGTTTGAAATGATTTTTGGTGGACAAAATCAACCTCAACCAGAGCAAGAAGAAAGTAACGAAGAAGAAGATATTCAGGCAAGAAGAAGAAGATTGGAACACCAGCTAGCGCTAGGAGAACTTGAAGACCATTACGTAACAGTAGAAGTTGAAGAGCAAGCAAGTGGCTTTTTAGATATGTTTCAAGGCTCTGGAATGGAACAAATGGGCATGAATATGCAAGAAATGCTTGGAAATATGGTTCCAAAAAAGAAGAAAAAGCGGAAATTAACGGTAAGAGAGGCTCGTAAAGTTTTAACGGATGATGAAGCGCAAAAACTTATCGATATGGATGAAGTAACTCAAGAAGCGGTTTTGCGAGCTGAACAATTGGGGATTATATTTATAGATGAAATTGATAAAGTAGCTGGTAAAAGCCAACAATCAACCGCGGATGTTTCTAGAGAAGGTGTACAAAGAGATATTTTGCCGATTGTCGAAGGTTCGACGGTGGTTACTAAATATGGATCTGTTCGAACAGATCATATGTTGTTCATTGCCGCAGGAGCGTTTCATCTAGCGAAACCATCGGACTTAATTCCTGAATTGCAAGGGCGCTTCCCAATCCGTGTTGAGCTAACTAACTTAACGGTTGACGATTTTGTGAAAATATTAGTTGAGCCTAATAACGCTTTAATTAAACAATATCAAGCATTACTTGCTACAGAAGGTATACAAGTTGTCTTTTCTGACGATGCTATTCAAAGAATAGCAAAAATTGCGACAGAGGTAAATCAAGACACAGAGAACATTGGAGCTAGAAGACTTCATACGATTTTGGAAAGGCTTTTAGAAGATTTATCTTTTGAGGCTCCTGATATCAACTTAGAAGAAATTGTTATCACTCCTACATACGTAGAAGAAAAGTTAGCAACAATCGCCAAAAATCGAGATTTAAGCCAATACATTTTATAGTGTTAATACACATTAGGAGGATATTGAAATGGATTTATTAACAAAAACGAGAAAAATTAATGAAATGCTACAAAAAACAGCTGGTCAGCCAGTAAACTTTAAAGATATGGCTGAAACTCTTCGTGATGTTATCGAAGCAAACATCTTTATTCTTAGTAGACGAGGAAAGTTATTAGGCTTTTCGATTAAACAAGAGATTGAAAATGAAAGAATGAAAAAAATGTTAGAAGATCGTCAATTTCCGGAAGAATATACGGCGAACTTGTTTAAAATTACAGAAACATCGTCTAACTTAGATGTTGAAAGCGAATTTACTGCCTTCCCAGTTGAGAATAAAGACCTTTTCAGTAAAGGGTTAACTACAATTGTTCCAATTAATGGGGGAGGAAACAGAATTGGAACTTTAATTCTTGCTAGATTAACTGACTCATTTGATAATGATGACTTAATGTTAGCTGAATACGGTGCAACTGTTGTTGGGATGGAAATCCTTCATGAGAAAACCGTTGAAATTGAACAAGAAGCAAGAAGTAAAGCGGTTGTACAAATGGCGATCGGTTCACTTTCATACAGTGAATTAGAAGCTGTTGAACACATTTTCCAAGAGTTAGATGGAAACGAAGGGTTATTAGTAGCATCAAAAATTGCTGATAGAGTTGGGATTACTCGTTCTGTAATTGTAAATGCATTACGTAAGCTAGAAAGTGCAGGTGTTATTGAATCGCGCTCTTTAGGAATGAAAGGGACGTATATTAAAGTATTAAATGATAAGTTTTTAGTTGAGTTAGAAAAGTTAAAGTCAAATTAAATGATCGACACTTATTTAGATTAAAATAGGGCTAGGCATCTAAGTATAAGGTTTTTGAGGGTCTCTCCTATGTACTAGGAGCATCTGAATTCCTTAAACTGAACGATGTCAGCTCTTTTTTTATGAAAGTTGGGTTGTTGGTTAGTGGCTAGTTGGTTAGGACACCCGCCCGACCTTTCATATTAGATGGTGATTGCGAGCGTCATGAAGGTTTAGAATGAATGTCCACTGTATTTTACATTCTAAAAGGAGTCGGTTTGCATGGGAATGTTAGGTTGAACGAACATAGATGATTTTGTGAACATTATTCGAAAAAAATGTTACAAACCTGTTACGAAGCTATTTTATCTAGAAATGGAAAATACTTTTGCTTAATTATTATATATATAAAATGTATAATAAACGAAGTGAATAGGCTATTCGTTGAAATGCAATAATTCTTTATTCATAGATTTTTTTAGGACTTTATAATCAAAAAGTGACAAATTTAAACAACGTTAGACATACGTAGAACAGTTATTATACAATACGAATAGTAGTGTATTTTTTAGGGGGGTTATTATGAAGATTTTTTCTAATCCAAGTCAACAACTTTTAGAACAATCTTTAAATGCATCTTCAATGCGTCAAAAAACAATATCTCAAAATATAGCTAACGTGGACACTCCTAATTACAAAGCAAAAAAAACAGTATTTGAACATCAATTGAATAATGCGATTAATAACCAACATCTAAATGCTCACCGGACAGATGCTAGACACTTTCATTTTGGCGGAAAAGAGAGTTCGGGCGCTGAAGTAGTTGTTGATCGCAAAAATACGATGTTTAACCATAACGGTAATAATGTGGATATTGAACACGAAATGGCGGAAATGGCCAAAAATCAAATTTATTATAATGCATTAATTGATCGTTTAAATGGCAGGTTCAATAACATTAGAACCGTTGTTGGAGGAGGTAGATAATTATGACGATTTTTCACGGTTTTAATACGACAGCGTCAGCACTTACTGCACAACGGCTAAGGATGGATGTTGTATCTTCTAATATGGCGAATGTAGATACGACAAGAGGTCGTATGGTCGATGGTGAATGGGAACCTTACAGGCGAAAAATGGTTGAAATGCAGCCAAATGAAAATCGTTTTTCATCTCATTTATCGAAAGCGATGGGGAGAAGTGACCACCCAGGTAACGGGGTTAAAGTGAGCAGAATTGTTGAAGATGAAACACCGTTTAAGTTAGTGTATCAGCCAGATCATCCAGATGCTAACGATGAAGGCTATGTACAACTTCCTAATGTCGATCCTTTAAAAGAAATGGTCGACATGATGAGTGCAACTCGTTCATATGAAGCGAATGTAACGACATTAAATGCAACTAAAAACATGCTTATGAAAGCATTAGAAATTGGTAGAGGATAGGGGGATTTAAATGGATCCGATTGCATATAGACCTAATTCGGTAATGAATATTCAAGGTGCTACTCAGCCGACGCGTAAACTAAGTTCTGCTGAAGCGCAAAATAATTTTAAGTCTTTGTTAAGTGATGCTCTACATAATGTGAATAATGCACAGCATGCTTCTGCGAAGGCGACAGAAAAGTTAGCAAGAGGAGAAAATATTGATTTACATGAAGTGATGATTACTGGTCAAAAAGCAAGTATTACTCTTCAAACAACAGTAGAGGTACGTAATAAAATCGTAGAAGCCTATCAAGAGGTTATGAGAATGCAAGTTTAGTTGAAATTTTGAGTTAGCATAGTAGGAGGAAACATGGACGAAAAACTATTACTATACAAAGACAAACTAATTAAATATTGGACCGAGCGAACCAATGTACAAAAAGGGATGATTGTCGGTTCGATCCTACTGTTCATAATGCTACTCATTGTTGTTTCGATGCTAGGTTCAAGAACAAGCATGGTTCCGTTGTACAGTAACTTATCATTTCAGGAAACGGGTGAAATTAAAGCCCAATTAGATAGTAGAGGGATTTCCTCTGAGATAGCTGATAACGGAACGACGATACTTGTTCCAGAAACAATGGTTGATAGTTTAAAAGTTGAATTAGCAGCAGAAGGTATTCCACAAAGTGGAAGTATTGATTATACGACGTTTAGGGATCGAATGGGATTCGGAATGACCGATAACGAATTTAACATTATGGAACGTGCTGCTATGCAAACCGAATTAGCTAACTTAATTCGGAATATTGAGGGTGTTCAACATGCGCAAGTGATGATTACTCTACCTGAAGAAGATATTTGGGTGTCTAGTAGTGAGCAAACTGCTTCTGCATCGGTACTATTAAATATTCGACCAGGGTATCAGTTAGATCAACAACAAATAAGGGCCCTTTATCATTTAATTTCCAAAAGTGTTCCGAAACTCCCTGTTGATAATATCGTCATTATGAACCAAATGTTTGAGTATTTAGAATTACAAAATGAAAATATGATCGATTCAACTCTAACTGTTTATGAACAGCAACGAACAATACAACGAGATATTGAACGAGATATTCAACGTCAAGTTCAACAAATGCTAGGTACACTTGTTGGTAGAGATAAAGTTTTAGTATCTGTTACAACTGATGTTGACTTTACGAAGGAAAATCGTGCTGAAGATTTAGTTACTCCTGTTGATCAAGAAAATATGTCGGGTTTAGCAGTTAGCATTGAAAGAATAACAGAGACGTATAGTGGTGATGAGTTTCAAGATGGCGGTATACCTGGTACCGGTGAAACAGATATCCCTGGATACCCTGGTGCTACAGGAGCAGGTGCTGGCGACTACGAACGAGTGGAAGAACGAATAAATAATGATGTGAATAGAATAAGACGAGACATCGTGCGTAGCCCTTATCAAGTTCGCGATATTGGAATACAAGTTATGGTCGAACCACCTAACCCTGATGACCCTAACTCTTTGCAACCTGAACTCATCGACGATATTACCCAAATTTTAAGTACGATTGTTCGAACGAGTATTTCTAAAGAGGTTGTCGATCAATTAACCCCTGAACAGATCAACGATAAAGTGTTTGTTTCGGCGCATAGCTTTGACGGTAAAGTTGTTTTTGACGATGTCATCGATGCCGAAACACCAATTTGGTACTATATTGTCGGCGGATTAGGTTTATTGATTATTTTCCTTATCTTTTTATTATTACGTAAAGGTAAAAAAGAAGAAGTAGTAGAAGAGACGGCTCCGACAAGAGTAGATTATGATATACCGGATATTAACGAAGACCAAGATTCTGAAGAGAAGGCTAGACGTAGACAGTTAGAAACAATGGCTAAAGACAAGCCTGATGAATTTGCGAAGCTCGTTCGTACGTGGTTATCTGAAGATTAAGGAGGGGAAAAGTTTGACTAACAAGAAAAAGGAATTATCAGGAAAAGAAAAGGCGGCAATTCTCCTCATCTCCTTAGGGCCAGACGTATCAGCACAAGTGTATAAACATTTGAGTGAAGAGGAGATTGAAAAATTAACTCTTGAAATTGCTGGTGTTAGAAAAGTAGATTCAAGTATGAAAGAAGAAGTAATTGAACAGTTCCACCAATTAGCGATGGCACAAGACTATATTTCTCAAGGTGGAATTGGCTATGCTAAAAATGTTTTAGAGAAAGCTCTTGGTGAATCGGAAGCGATGGATATTATTAATCGTTTAACTTCGACGCTACAAGTTCGCCCGTTTGATTTTGCAAGAAAAGCAGATGCTGGACAAATTTTAAATTTTATTCAAAATGAACATCCGCAAACGATCGCACTTATTTTATCTTATCTAGAGTCTGTTCAGGCTGGGCAAATATTATCAGAGCTTCCACAAGAGATGCAAGCGGATATTGCCAAGCGTATTGCACTAATGGACAGTACGTCTCCTGAAATCATAAATGAAGTAGAAAGTATTCTAGAAAGAAAGTTATCAGCGACTGTTACACAAGACTTCACAAAAGCAGGTGGTATAGAAGCTGTGGTTGAAGTATTAAATAGTGTGGACAGAAGCACAGAGCGAACCATTCTAGATGCGCTTGAAATTCAAGACCCTGAACTTGCCGAAGAAATTAAAAAGCGTATGTTTGTATTCGAAGATATTGTTACGCTTGATAATCGCTCAATTCAACGAGTTATTCGTGACGTTGAGAATGAAGATTTACAGTTAGCGCTGAAAGTTGCTAATGACGAAGTTAAGGATGTTGTCTTTAAAAATATGTCTCAGCGTATGGCAGAAACGTTTAAGGAAGAAATGGAGTTCATGGGACCTGTGCGCTTGCGTGACGTTGAAGAAGCCCAAACTAGAATTGTTGCCGTTATTCGACGCTTAGAAGAGGCCGGTGAGATTGTCATCGCCAGAGGTGGAGGAGATGATATTATTGTCTAAAGTAATAAAATCATCTTTTGCCAATACAATCGATACTGAAAAAAAGACGATTGCTTTAAAAAAGATTTTACAGACACAAGCTGATAGTGAAGCCGCTTCTAATAATGAAGAGAAAGTTGTAAATGAAACGAATGAACTAGCTGAACAAGAGTTAGAAAAGGCAATTGAAGAAGCGGAACAAATGAAAAAAGAAGCAGAAAATGAATATAAACAATTCCAAGATCGAATGAATGATGAAATGCTCACTCAGCAAAAACATGCAGAACAAATGTTTAAGCAAGCTGAAGAAAGTGGATACAATGAAGGGTTTCAACAAGGCCTCGAAGAAGGAAAAAGGCAATATGAATCAATCATTGAAGAGGCCAAAGGCATTGTTACGGCTTCACAAGCGGATTATTTTAAACGCATAAATGAGGCCGAGCCTACAATCATTCAATTAGCACTAAAAGTAGCAGAGAAGATTTTTACAGAAACGATTGAGGAAAATGATGAACGGTGGCTCTCCATCGTAAAAGCTGTAATAAATGAAGTGCGAGAACATGAAGATGTCAAACTGTATATTCACCCGAGTTGGTATGAGTTAGTGTTGGCACATAAAGAAGAACTACAACTTCTAGTACCAAATTGCGAGCATTTATATATTTACCCTGATGCATATTTAGATGAGCACGGTTGTACGGTTGAAACTGCCTACGGTAAAATCGACGCTTCTGTTGATAGTCAATTAACGGAGATTAAACGAACGCTTCTTGAAAAATTAAAGGAGTTGGACGGCTATGAACGTAGCTGATTTGATAAATGAAGTAAATGTTATCAATCCTTATAAACATTACGGTAAAGTAAGTCGTGTCGTAGGCTTGACGATCGAATCTAAAGGCCCACAAGTATCAATTGGTGAGCTATGTTACATTACTGTGGGAAGATCACCTAAACGAAAAGTAATGGCGGAAGTTGTAGGGTTCCGTGATGAAAATGTCCTTTTAATGCCGTTTACAACGGTTCATGATATTGGGCCAGGAAGTCTAGTGGAAGCGACAAAAAAGCCTCTTGAAGTAAAGGTTGGAACATCACTAATAGGAAGTGTGATTGATGGACTAGGTCAACCGTTAAACGGTCATGATCTCCCCAAAGGGTTACGACCTTTCCCGACCGACAACCCACCTCCTAATCCTTTATCAAGACCGAGAATACACGATCCTCTTAGTTTAGGGGTTCGGGCTATTGACAGTTTATTTACGGTAGGAAAAGGGCAAAGAATGGGCATTTTTGCTGGTAGCGGTGTTGGGAAAAGTACGCTAATGGCGATGATCGCCAAAAACTCCGATGCGGATTTAAATGTTATTGCTTTAATCGGAGAACGTGGTAGGGAAGTTCGCGATTTTATAGAAAGAGACTTAGGGGAAGAAGGACTAAGGAGAACGATTGTTGTTGTAGCGACCTCTGATCAACCTGCCTTAATGCGGATTAAAGGGGCGATGACTGCAACAGCTATTGCCGAATATTTCCGTAATCAAGGGTTAAATGTCACCTTAATGATGGATTCAGTCACTCGGTTTGCGATGGCACAGCGTGAAATTGGCTTAGCTATCGGTGAGCCACCAACGACGAAAGGTTATACTCCAAGTGTATTTGCTTATTTACCTAAATTATTAGAACGTTCCGGAACGAATGAAAGTGGATCTATTACGGCATTTTATACGGTTTTAGTAGATGGTGATGATTTAAATGAACCAATTTCTGATGCTGTACGAGGAATTTTAGACGGGCATTTAGTGCTGGATCGTAAGTTAGCTAATAAAGGTCAATTTCCGGCGATCAATCCGTTAAAAAGTATTAGTCGAGTTATGAATGACATTGTTGATCATTCTCACCGTGCGTCAGCCGATCGCTTGCGTCAACTTCTAGCTACATATATAGACTCTGAAGATTTGATCAACATTGGTGCCTATAAGCGAGGTTCTTCTAAAGAAGTTGATGAAGCTATACAAGCTTACCCGAAAATCATTCAATTTATAAAACAAGCTACTGACGAGAAAGTATCTTTTAATGAAGCCGTTCAATTGTTAGTGAACGAATTTAGTAATTAGTAAAGGAGAATAAAATGTCATTTCAGTTTACGTTGCAAAAAATTTTAGAAGTGAGAGAAAATGAAAAATTAAAGGCCGAGAAAGAATTCACGCAAGCAACGAAGCAATTTGAAGAAGTGGCAACAAAATTATACGACCTATTAAAAAAAAAGGAAGACTATGAAGGTCAATATAATAACCAAGTACAAACAGGTATACATGTATTTCAAATTCAACAGTCGTATTTAGTTTTGGATCAATTACAAAAACAAATCAACCAATTACAATATTACACGCAGCAAGCTCGAACGAATATGAATCAAAAAGAAGAAGTTTTAGTAGATAAATCTATTGAATTAAAAAAATATGAAAAAATGAAACAAATTAAATATGAACAGTTTATAGAAGAAACGAGACGACAAGAAAATCTCTTGATGGATGAAATTTCTGTTCAGCAATTTATGAATCGTTGAAATTAGGTGACGTAATGAACAAGAAAGAGCAGCAATACAGTAAAATTCAATGGTTTTTTCTGGTCATTTTTATTCCTGTTGTTTTTGCAATAATTTTATTTAGCATCATTTTAAGTTTTATGGGAGTAAATGTTATTGACCAAACGAAGCAAGTAGTTTCGAATGTGCCTATTTTATCAAACTATGTAAAAACGGAAGAGCAGATTTTAGAAGAAGAAGAAAAAGCGAATATCGAAGAGCTAACAGCGAAGCTTAATCAACGGGAAATTGAAATTGGCCGCCTAGAAACAACGGTAAATTCAAAAGAAGAAGAAATTGAGTCGCTATTAGATGAAATTGATTTGCTTATGTCACAGCTTGCAGAATTACAAGATGCTCAACTAGAAGTATTCGCAGACTATGAAGAAATTGGGAAGTTATACGAAGCAATGGCACCACAAAATGCCGCTAGAATTATTTCCGAACTTCCTGATGATAAAGCTGCTATCCATTTATCTTTTATGAAAACTGATACGAAGGCAGATATATTAGCTCAGTTACCTCCAGAAGAAGCGGCACAGTTAATTAGTTTAATAAGTGAATGAATTTCATAATCACCTAAACTTAAGCCTATCAAACTATATTTAATGGCGAGTGAATTAACGCAACTACATATAGATACTTAATTGGTGATAATATTGAATGGTGAAATTCATTAAAGTAGCAATTAAAAACATTAACTTTGAAAGGGGGTGAAAAAAATGAATGCGATTAGTTTAATGCAAATGACAACTAAACAAACAACTCAAAATAAATTAGAGCCGTTAAGTGACTCTGTCGACCAAAAGGGATCGTTTTTACAAATGTTAAATAGTTCATTAACCGATAAAGGCCTCGAGGTAACTCCTATAAATATGGTTGATGTAGAAAATGAAGAGCTTACTAGTTTACATAAGCTCATTATTAACCTTTTAGAGGAGCTCCCATTTAATGAGGAGTTAATGGATGAAGAGGCGTTATCGATCCCGTTTATAGACAATTTTATGAAAGAGTTGCCGCTAGAACTACAAACTCATATTGAGCAGTTGTTTGAAAGTAACGAAAAGTTAATGGATATCGTTGGTAAAGGTGAAGGCTATTTACAAAATCCTGTTGAGCTTCTTGCAGTTTTTCTTCATTTAGCTCAAGTTGATATTACAGAAGTGGAACAGCAGATTTCTGAAGTTTCTTCAAAGCTACAACACCATGTTTCAAACCTGTTACCGCTAATGTTTTCAACACAACAACATACTGATAAGGCACATTTGAAAGATATAAAAGTAAGAAATACTCTAAAGCAGAGCGCTGAACAAATGACATCTAATTTACAATTATTATCTGTGGAAGACAAAATAAAGTTGGCTAAGGCTATCAATAAATACCAAAATAAAAACGATAGATCTCAACTAGTGTTAGCTGCTTTTTCAAGGAACTCCGTTGAACTTTTGAATGTTGTAAATCAAGGATTAAACCTAACAAATAGTCAACAGCCTATTTCACAATTACAACAATTTGTTTTACATGTTGGTGAAAACCGCGCTGATCAACAAACAACTGAACACTTTATGAGACAGTTTCAAAATATACTAGGTAGAAGCTCACTAGCTCAATTTCCAAATGGAGCAAATCAACTAACGATTAAATTATTTCCAGAGCACCTCGGAAGGTTAGATGTGAAGTTAACGCAGCAAAACAACGGAGTAATCGTTGCACAACTTATTACTTCAACTCAAGCAGCAAAGAATGCAATTGATTCACAACTGCATCAATTGAGGCAAGCATTTATTGCTCAAAATATTCAAGTAGATAAAATCGAAATTAACACGCAGCAACAACAGCAGTCGCTCAACCAGTCTGACAAACAAAACCAAGAAGAAAAAAGTAATAGTCAGCAACATGGTGAACAAAAACAAAAACAAGGTATGGCTGACGATGAGGAAGATAGTTTCCAAGATTTTTTAAATGAATCGATTAACGTAGAGGTTTAGGTGATCGTATGGTAAATTCAATTAATGAAAGTTTATTTTTAGCTGACCGACAAACAAATGACCGAAAAACAGGGCAAAGTAGTTTAGATCAAGATGCATTTTTGAAAATTTTAATTACACAACTTCAAAATCAAGACCCGTCGAACCCAATGGAAGATAAAGAATTTATATCACAAATGGCGAACTTCTCAAGTCTTGAACAAATGCAACAAATGAATAAATCATTAACGAGTTTTATAGAAATGCAAAAAGATAGCCATTTTCTTTCTCAAAGTAATTTAATTGGAAAAGAAATAAAGTGGGAACAGACGGTAGCGGATACAAAAGGTGAAACAACAACGCGAATACAAGAAAGTTCCGTAAAGGCGATCAGCTTTCAAAATGGTAAAACAAAGTTAATTTTAGAAGATGGACAAGCGATCGATACAAAACAAGTAATTCATATTGCTAAACAAATGGAGTAGTAATAAGAAACAATAAGGAGGTGGATACAATGGATCATCGTATTCAATCTCATCAGCTTCACCAACTGCCTAAGCCAAAAATGGCACCAAAAAGGCAAGCAACTTCGACAACATCATTTAAAGACATGTTTCAATCACAAATAAAAGATAAAGTCGAGTTAAAGATAAGTAAGCATGCCGAAAAAAGGTTGAATGATCGTGGGATTGTGATTGACCAAAATAAATGGTCACAAATAAGTTCAAAAGTTCAGGAAGCGAAAACGAAAGGGGTACACGATTCTTTAGTCGTTTTACGTGATGCTGCCCTTGTTGTTAGTGCAAAAAATAATACAGTCATTACGGCACTAGACCGTAAAGAGGCAAAAGACCAAGTCTTTACAAACATTAATGGAACAATATTAATTGATTAGCAGCTGGACCGAAAGGAAGCTGTAGGCTGCGGACCGATTGAAGCAGCTCATTCGAAAGGAGAAAAATATGCTACGTTCAATGTATTCTGGTATCGGTGGAATGAAAAACTTCCAAACAAAACTTGACGTCATCGGTAACAATATTTCAAATGTTAATACTTACGGTTTTAAAAAAGGGAGAACGACTTTCAAGGATTTAGTAAGTCAGCAACTAGCAGGTGCTAGTAATCCTACAGATAACCGTGGAGGAACAAACCCGCAACAAATTGGTTTAGGTGGGACGATGGCAACCGTAGACACGATCCATACGCAAGGAAGTTTGCAAACAACGGGGCGAGCTCTCGACCTAGGGATTTCTGGGGATGGTTTCTTTATTGTGAACGATGGTGATCTTTCTTATTACACACGTGCTGGAAACTTTTATTTAGATCGTGAAGGCACGCTTGTTACTGGTGATGGTATGAAAGTTCAAGGCTACCGCCCAGGTGAAGATGGCCAAATAGATATGAATGACTTTGGAGAATT
This sequence comes from Anaerobacillus arseniciselenatis, assembly GCF_001865995.1. GTDB lineage: Bacteria > Bacillota > Bacilli > Bacillales > Anaerobacillaceae > Anaerobacillus > Anaerobacillus arseniciselenatis. The sequence goes on from NZ_MLQQ01000042.1 coordinate 189,174, forward strand.
AGCGATTCAGGCAGGGGAAGTAATACCTCCTCAAGCAACAACAGATGTTAGTTTGAAAGGGAATTTAGACGCAAATCCCGAACAACCTGTTACTGTTCAGTATAGCGTTGTTGATTCACTAGGAGGAACTCATAATATTGAAGTAGTCTTTGAAAGGCAAGGAGAAAATAACTGGACATATACAATTAATGGACCAGAAGGGACAAATGTTAATAATGGCAATGGCAATATCGAATTTGACGAAAATGGTCAAGTAGATAATCCAACTGATCCAATTAATAATGTTAACTTTACACCTGGGAACGGTGCTGGCCAATTGAGTTTCGATATTGACTTTAGTTCTATTACCCAATTTTCTGGCTCAAACACAGTTGACATCGACGAAATCAACGGAAACTCTGAAGGCTTCCTTGAAAGCTTCAACATCTCACAAACTGGTGAAATTAACGGTGTATACACAAATGGTGAGGTGCGCGTTTTAGGTCAAATTGCGATGGCAACATTCAATAACACCGGTGGTTTAACGAAATCAGGTGATAATTTATTTCAAGTATCGAATAACTCAGGAGTTCCTAATATCGGGTTAGCCGGTGAAGGTCGAGGAGTTATGCAGGGAAGTTCGCTTGAAATGTCCAATGTTGACTTATCTGAAGAGTTTACAGAAATGATCGTTGCACAACGTGGTTTCCAATCCAATACGAGAATTATCACGACATCAGATGAAATTCTCCAAGAGCTTGTAAATTTAAAACGTTAATACAATAGTTATAGTAGATTAATAGATTAACAGGGAGGAAATGAGGGTGGTCCAAAACAGTTGACATACACCGCTTTACAGCTACTACAGACATACACCAAAGCTTTTTGTCTACTTATAGTAGTATACTTGTTGTGTCAGACACTTTTGGGCCACCATCAATATCTTTAATATGATAAAGCTTACTCGTTTAAATGGTCAACCGTTTATGTTAAATGCAATTTTTATTGAGCAAGTGCAATCATTTCCAGATACAACAATAACACTATCAAATGGAAATAAAATTGTTGTGCTAGATTCAGAAGACGATGTTATGCTAAAAGTAACGGAGTTTTATCAAAAGGTAGGAATAGTTAGGTTGACCAACAGCGATTTGGAGGGTTTGTGATTTGTTTAAAAATAAGTTAGTAAATATTATGTTAGTTATTTTAGTCGCCTTAACGTTAATAGGTGTTTTAACGATGGTCTTGTACAATTATTTTTACAAAACAATGGATCCAGATCGTGAGCCTACTATTGATGAAATTATTGCATTATCTGTGGATACGAATGAAATTACAACAAACTTGTTAACGAACGACTTTATTCGCGTTTCGTTTAAAATTCAAGTAGATAATCAAAGAGCGAAAACAGAGTTAGAAAAAAGAGATTTTCAAGTGAGGAATATCATTATTCGTGAACTTTCAGGAATGCGCTCGAGCGATTTTACCGGATCAGAAGGAATAGAAAAGCTTGAAAATGCTATTCGGATAAAGATTAATGAATATATGCAAGAAGGCTATGTGGTAAATGTGTATACGACTGGCTTCGTCTTACAATAGCATATAATTAAGAATAATTTTAAGAAAGTTCAGCTTTGCTTAACGAGTAAAAAGCAAAGTTTTACTATAGAGAGGTGAGGCACTTGGCTGAGGTTTTGTCGCAAGGTGAGATTGATGCCCTCTTATCAGCATTATCAACTGGTGAAATGGATGCAAATGAACTAAAAAAAGAAGAAACTCAAAAGAAAGTTAAAGTGTACGACTTTAAGCGGGCACTTCGCTTTTCTAAAGATCAAATTCGAAGTTTAACGAGAATTCACGAAAATTTTGCGAGACTTTTAACAACGTATTTTTCAGCTCAGCTTCGTACTTTCGTTCAAATTTCAGTTGCATCTGTTGACCAGCTGCCCTATGATGAATTTATTCGATCGGTACCGAAAATGACGATATTAAATGTGTTTGAACCTTACCCTTTAGACGGGCGCTTTTTAATTGAAGTCAATCCAAATATTGCTTATGCGATGCTCGATCGTCTTTTAGGAGGGAAAGGAACGGCGGTAAATAAAGTAGATAATTTAACAGAAATTGAAACGAGGATTATGACTCAATTGTTTCAAAGAACGCTTGAAAGCTTTCAAGAGGCGTGGAGTTCTGTTGTCGATATAGATCCACATATGGATGATTTAGAGGTTAATCCACAATTTTTACAAATGGTTTCTCCTAATGAAACGGTTGTCGTCATTTCTTTATCAACGGCTATAGGTGAGGCTTCTGGGATGATTAACATTTGTCTTCCTCACGTCGTATTAGAAGATATTTTACCGAAATTATCGGTCCACTACTGGATGCAAACGAAAAAGAAAACTCGTTTACCAGAGGAAGTAGAAGCATTAGAAAAAAATGTTCGTAATGCGCCATTAGTTGTCAAGGCAGAGTTAGGAAAATCAGAAATTACGATCCAAGAGTTTTTACAATTAGGTATTGGTGATACGATTGAATTGAATAGTTTAATCGATGATCCTTTAACCGTTAAAGTTGAAAATACACCGAAATTTTTTGGTCAACCAGGAAAAGTGAAAGACCAGATTGCTGTTCAAATAACGGACATGATTGAGGAGGATGATAATAATGAGTGACATGCTTTCTCAAGATGAAATAAATGCATTGTTAAATGGACTTAACAATGATGATAATGAAGAGAGCGATGAAAATGGAACCTCTATTAATATAGAAGACTATATTTCTTCTATTGAGCAAGATGCGCTAGGCGAAATCGGAAATATCTCTTTTGGAAGTGCAGCAACGGCTTTGTCTACATTGTTAAATCAAAAAGTAGACATTACGACGCCGAAAGTATCGGTTATTCCTAAACAAGAGCTTGAAGAGCAGTTTCCAAAGCCACATGTTGCTATTCATGTGAAATATACTGAAGGCTTTGAAGGCATGAATGTGTTAGTTATCAAAACACATGATGCAGCTGTTATTGCTAATTTAATGTTAGGTGGTGACGGTACGGAAATAGCTTCAGATGACTTAGGTGAAATGGAGATTAGCGCTGTTCAAGAAGCGATGAATCAAATGATGGGATCAGCATCAACTTCTATGTCAACGATTTTTAATAAAAAAGTCGATATTTCGCCGCCTGGAATAGATTTAATGGATGTAAAAGAAGGGCAAGGAACGAAAAATATACCTGATGATGATATATTAGTAAAAATATCTTTCAATTTAAAGGTTGGGACTTTGATTGATTCGCAAATTATGCAATTAGTGACAGTTTCATTTGCAAAAGAGTTAGTAGATCAATTGATGAACCCAAGCAGTGATGAAGAAGAATTGCTTGAAGAACCGGTAAGTCAAGCACCAAATCAAGGACATCAAGAACAAAATGAGCAAGTAACTGAGTTTGAACAACCGTCACAGCAAGCACCACAACAGCATGAGCAACAAGTACCTCAAATGCAACAATACGACGGAGCACCTCAAGGTCAATATTATGAACAACAACCGCCTACACCAAGGCAACCGCAAAGCTTTGGCGGACCTGCATACGCTAGTCAAAACCAAAGAGCGGCCAATGTTCAACCAGTTGCGTTCTCAAATTTTGAGCCACCAAGTTTAAACGACAACGAATCAAAGAATTTAAATATGTTACTAGACATCAATCTACAAGTAACGGTTGAATTAGGAAGAACGAAACGATCAATTAAAGAAATTCTTGAATTATCGCAAGGGTCAATTATTGAACTCGACAAATTAGCGGGTGAACCTGTTGATATTTTAGTGAACAATAAACTTATTGCCAAAGGTGAAGTGGTCGTTATTGATGAAAACTTTGGAGTCAGGGTAACGGATATTATTAGTCAAACAGATCGTTTGAAAAATTTACAATAAAATTAATTATTATAGTTCAAATTAGAGGAGGACCAAAGATGGCGCATAAAATATTAATTGTAGATGATGCAGCATTTATGAGAATGATGATTAAAGATATTTTAACAAAAAACGGTTTTGAAATTGCAGGAGAAGCAAATGACGGAGCACAAGCAGTAGAAAAATATAAAGAGCTATCACCGGACCTTGTGACGATGGATATTACGATGCCAGAAATGGATGGTATTACGGCATTAAAGGAAATAAAAAAGTTTGACCCAAATGCAAAGGTGATCATGTGTTCTGCAATGGGGCAACAAGCAATGGTAATTGATGCTATTCAAGCTGGTGCTAAAGACTTTATTGTGAAGCCTTTCCAAGCTGATCGAGTAATTGAAGCGATTAAGAAGACGATTGGATAATTAATGATGACAAATAGTTTTAAACTTTTGTCTACTGTGAAAATTTTAGTATGTTTGATGATTATTTTAGTAACTTCTCATTCGCTTGGAGATATACATGTCCAAGCGAATGAAGAAGATAATAAATCAGTTTTGGATGGGTTCAACAATGAAGAAGGGCAAGCCCCGACTGAATCGGAAACCGATCATGATGAGCAACCAATTGTAGATAATCAAACAAGCGAAAATAATGTTGAAGATATTTTACAAGACCAAAGTTTATTTGGGATGTTTTTTCAATTATTTTTAGCTTTAGCCGTCATTATTATAATGATTTATATGTTGATCCGCTTTATAGGGAAACGTTCCCAATCTTATCAATCACACCGGACGTTACAAAATATTGGAGGCGTTCATGTAGGTGCAAATCGCTCTATTCAACTAGTACGAGTTGGAGAAAGAGTATTAGTCGTTGGTGTCGGTGAGTCAATTCAGTTATTAAAAGAAATAGACGATGAGACGGAAATAAAAAAGATATTAGAAGATTATGAGGGCCAGCAAGTAGAACAACAGTTTTCTTCTATGTACAAATGGATGCAAACAAAAGTCTCCCCAAAAAATGAAGAAAAACAAAATTCTAGTGTTTATTTTAAAGGGGTATTAGAACGTCAACTATCAGACGTGAAGAATGCACAACAAAAGGCCCATTCTGCCATTAAGGAGAAGGAACAATAATGATATCAGTAAGCTTTATTCCTGCCTTAGATATATTTAGCGATGAGCCACAAAACTTAGCGGCAACGATTCAATTATTGCTATTGTTAACCGTGTTAACGCTAGCTCCTAGTATACTAATTTTAATGACTTGTTTCACGAGAGTTATTATTGTATTATCATTTGTTCGGTCTGGTCTCGCTACACAGCAAATGCCTCCGAACCAAGTTTTAATTGCTTTAGCTCTATTTATTACTTTTTTTGTTATGTCTCCGGTGCTATCAGAGGTGAATGAAAATGCTTTGCAGCCACTTTTTAATGATGAATTAACCCAAGAAGAAGCCTTTGAAAGAGCAGCTACACCGTTTAAATATTTTATGGCAGAGCATACGAGGGAAAAAGATTTAGCGCTTTTTATGGGGTATGCGGGAATGGAACGACCAAATTCGATCGAGGAAATTCCTTTAACGGCATTAGTACCGGCATTTGCGATAAGTGAGTTGAAAACGGCCTTTCAAATTGGGTTTATGATTTTTGTACCGTTTCTTGTTATCGATATGGTTGTAGCTAGTATTCTTATGAGTATGGGAATGATGATGTTACCACCAGTTATGATTGCATTACCGTTTAAAATTCTGCTTTTCGTAATGGTTGATGGTTGGTATTTAGTCGTTAGATCATTACTATTAAGCTTTTAAAAGGGTGGTTTGATTGAGTCAAGAATTTGTCATTACAATGGCAGAGAGAGGCGTATTTACTGTACTAATAATTGCTGGACCACTTCTTATGCTTGCATTAGGAATTGGGCTTTTAGTTAGTATTTTCCAAGCGACGACACAAATTCAAGAGCAGACGCTTGCATTTATTCCAAAAATTGTTGGGGTATTGGTTGGTTTAATCGTATTTGGTTCTTGGATGTTATCGAATATGCTTAACTTTGCGGAACAGATATTAAGTAACTTGCATAGGTTTGTTGGCTAATGCTAGAAATAGTAGAGTTCTTTCCGGCCTTTTTACTTATTCTTGTTCGGATAACTGCCTTTTTAGTCACATTACCGCTCTTTTCATATCGGACCATACCAGCTATGTATAAAATAGGGTTAGCTTTTTTTCTAGCATGGCTAATGTTTTTCTCTATCGATCCGCCAGTGATGGAAATTGATTATTTTTATTTTATGTTAATATTTAAAGAAGTAATCGTAGGTTTAACCGTAGGTTTAATTGCGATGGTATTGATGTATGCGATTCAAGTAGCAGGTGGATTTATCGATATAAAAATGGGTTTTATGATGGCGAATGTAGTCGATCCACAAACAGGGGCACAAACCCCTTTAATGGGTGGATATTTGTACACTTTTGCATTACTATTTTTGCTTGCGATTGATGCGCACCACTTATTGTTAGATGGTGTTTACTATAGTTATCAATTTATACCATTAGATCAACTGATCATACCTTTTGGAAATGAAAACATTCTAATGCACGTCGTCACAACATTTAACACGATGTTTATTATTGCTTTTCAAATGTCAATGCCAATCGTTGGTTGTTTATTTTTAGTTGATGTTGCCTTAGGGATGATCGCCAGAGCTGTTCCTCAAGTAAACGTTTTTGTTATCGGTTTTCCGATTAAAATCTTTGTTGGCTTTCTCCTCCTTGTCCTAGTTATGCCAGCATTTTTTACGGTAACTAAACATTTAGTCGATCAAATGATTATTACAATGCGGACGCTTATGCAGCTATACGGAGGAGTGTAAAATGGCATTTTTACGAATGGATCTCCAATTTTTCGCTCAAGAAAAAACTGAAAAAGCGACACCGAAAAAACGCCAAGAGACAAGGAAAAAAGGACAAGTCGCAAAAAGTACCGATATTAATACAGCTATTATTCTTTTATTAGTATTTATTTTTCTTTGGTTAATCGGTGGATTTGTAGGAGAACGAATTTTTATTTTTATGCAATATATGTTTCAAGAGTTTTTATTATTTACGTTAACCCCTGAAAATGTACAAAGTTTATTTTTAGAATTAATTAGTCAAGCGGTAATGATCGTTGCGCCAATAATGTTGGTTGCTTTTCTTGCAGGAGTTATTAGTAACTATGTTCAAGTAGGGTTTCTTTTTGCACCAGAAGCGATCAAGATGAAATTAAGTAAATTAAATCCAATTGAAGGCTTTAAAAGGATTTACTCGATTCGAGCAATTGTTGAGCTATTGAAATCACTTTTGAAAATATGTCTCGTTGGATTAGTTACATTTACAATATTGTGGATCAGTATCGATCAGGTGCTATTTTTATCATTAATCCCTATTGCAGATTCCTTAGTTTTTGTCGGAACCTTAACTGTGACAATGGGAATTGCTGTTGCAATTTTATTACTTTTTTTAGCGGTTTTAGATTATATGTACCAACGTTATGATCATGAAAAGAAAATTAAAATGTCAAAGCAAGATGTGAAAGATGAATACAAGAAAACAGAGGGTGACCCTCTGATCAAATCGAAAATTAAAGAAAAGCAACGGCAAATGGCGATGCAACGAATGATGCAAGAAGTGCCAAAGGCCGATGTTGTGATCACGAACCCTACTCATTATGCAGTTGCCCTAAAGTATGATGGCGAGAAAATGGATGCCCCAGTCGTGATTGCTAAAGGGGTTGACTTTTTAGCCCAAAAAATTAAAGGGATCGCCAAACATAATGAAATTATTACTGTCGAAAACCGACCTTTAGCTAGAGCTTTATACGATCAGGCTGAAATTGGAGATGAAGTTCCTGAAGATTTATTTAAAGCGGTAGCTGAGGTTTTAGCATATGTGTATCGAATAAAAAACAAAGTTTAATAGGCTGTTGCAAAAGTCCGGTAATCATAGATGTCTAATTTCATCGTTGACTCTGATTATCCTCATTTTGAACACGCACTAAAAGTAAGGGGAGAAAGAAATGTCAGCAAAAGATTTAAGTGTACTATTAGGAGTGATATTAATAGTCGTCATGCTTATCATTCCACTACCACCTGGTATGCTGGATTTTTTGATTATTATCAATATATCTCTTGCCTTACTCATTATCTTAGTCGCGATGAATACGAAAGAGCCTCTACAATTCTCGATTTTCCCTACGCTCTTATTACTCGTTACGTTATTTCGACTCGGATTAAACGTATCGACAACGAGATCGATTTTAGGGAAAGGGGAAGCCGGGAATGTTATTGATACGTTTGGCTCTTTTGTCGTTGGCGGTAACGCTTTGGTCGGCTTTGTTGTCTTTTTAATTTTAATTATTATTCAATTTGTCGTTATTACAAAAGGTGCGGAACGTGTTTCTGAAGTGGGAGCCCGTTTTACGTTAGATGCGATGCCAGGTAAACAAATGAGTATTGATGCAGACTTAAATGCCGGAATGATCTCTGACACTGAAGCGAAAGAACGGCGTTTAAAAATTGAAAGAGAAGCTGATTTTTACGGTTCAATGGACGGTGCCAGTAAGTTCGTTAAGGGAGACGCCATTGCCGGAATAGTTATTGTGATTATTAATATTATATTTGGTTTAATTATCGGTATGATGCAACAAGGGCTTGATATAGGAGAAGCTGCTTCAAAATATACGTTGTTAACCGTAGGGGATGGCTTAGTCAGTCAAATTCCCGCATTGTTAATCTCGACAGCAACAGGGATTGTCGTTACCCGTGCTGCTTCTGAAGGTAATTTAGGTGATGATTTATCAAAACAATTACTAGCTTATCCGAGAATGTTATATATTGCAGGGGGAACAATCGCGTTACTCGGTTTTTTTACACCGATTAATTGGGGGTTGACGACCCCTATTGCGGTATTTTTAGTAGCGGGTGGTTATTTCCTTCTTAAAAATGAAGATCAAAAACTTGTTGAAACCGAAGAGGCGGCAAGCGAAGATGAAGCACAGGATGATATGAAATCACCAGAAAGTGTCGTCAACTTACTTCAAGTAGACCCAATAGAGTTTGAATTTGGCTATGGTCTAATTCCTTTAGCTGATGCGAACCAAGGTGGGGATTTATTAGATCGAGTCGTTATGATTAGACGACAGCTGGCAATTGAATTAGGGTTAATTGTCCCTGTGATTCGAATACGTGATAATATACAGTTACAGCCAAACGAATATTCGATTAAAATTAAAGGAAATGAAGTGTCAAAAGGGGAATTATTACTTGATCATTTTATGGCGATGAGTCCTGGTGTTGACGATGAAACGATTGTTGGTATTGAAACGATGGAACCCGCTTTTGGAATGCCAGCACTCTGGATTAGTGAAGATATGAAAGAACAAGCGGAGTTATCAGGTTATACGGTTGTCGACCCGCCTTCTGTCGTATCGACGCATTTAACAGAAGTGATTAAAAGACATGCGCATGAACTGTTAGGGCGTCAAGAAACGAAGCAATTAATTGATCATTTAAAAGAGGCTTACCCTACACTAGTAGAAGACGTAACACCGAACCCGTTATCTGTAGGGGAAGTACAAAAAGTATTAGCTAATTTATTAAAAGAAAAAGTATCGATTCGTAACTTACCAATTGTTTTTGAAACATTAGCTGATTATGGGCAAATGACGAAAGATACGGATTTAATTACAGAGTATGTGCGCCAAGCACTTTCAAGACAAATTACGAAACAATACGCTAATCATGATGAGCCATTATATGTTATTACAATGAGTGGTTCAGTAGAGAAGCTGGTAGCTGAAGGGGTACAACAAACAGAGCATGGTAACTTCTTATCATTAGATCCGAATTCTCAGCAATCGATTGTTGATGCTGTACTATATGAAGTAGAGCGTATGAATGAAATGGGGCAAATGCCTATTTTATTATGCTCACCAGCTGTAAGAATGTATATTAGGCACCTTCTTGAACGGTATTTACCTCATGTTCCAGTTTTATCATATAATGAACTTGAGCCAACAATTGAGGTTCAGAGTGTAGGGGTGGTGAATGTATAGTGAAAGTGAAAAAGTTTGTTGCGAAATCTATGTCGGAAGCGATGAAGAAAATTCGCCAAGAATTAGGTAGCGACGCTGTCATTTTAAACTCGAAAGAAGTTGAAACAGGTGGTTTTCTCGGCTTCTTTACGAAAAAAAATATAGAAGTAATTGCTGCAGTTGATACAGCACCTGCTGTTAGAAGGCAGGTGCCTAAAAAATCAGCTCAGGCAAACAGAAGTAGTTCGAAACCGTCTGCGTCAGTAAAACCCCAGACAAACACGATAGAAAGTAACTTGAAACCTTCTTTAAAAGATGAAACGCTTGCAAGTGAAGTAAAAGAACTTAAAAACATTGTCAATGGAATTTCAAGTTCGATCGTCACGCAATTCGAGGACTATCCAGACGGTTTAAAAAAAATGAACCAGCGATTAATTGATCAAGATATTGATAGTTCGATACGTACGGAAGTAATGAAAAAGCTTCTTAAAAAATGGTATATTTTAGATAAGGAAACAATGAATGAAGAAGAAGTAATGCATATAACAAAAGAGACTTTACTCCAGTTTTTAAACGAAAAAGATATTGATGGTTTTCAGTTTAATAAAAAATACTTAAACTTAGTCGGTCCAACTGGAGTTGGAAAAACGACGACGATTGCTAAAATTGCGGCACACTGTGTTTTAAAGCATAAAAAAAGGGTAGCTTTTATAACTACAGATACATTTCGGATTGCAGCGATCGATCAATTAAAAACGTATGCAAAAATTTTAAATGTCCCTGTGGAAGTCGTTTATTCTGTTGAAGATTTTAAACAAGCGAAAGAAAAACTCGCAAACTACGATTTAGTTTTAATTGATTCGGCAGGTAGAAATTTCTTGAATCAACTTTATATAGATGAATTAAAAAAAGTCATCGATTTTAATGAAGAAATGGAAACTTATTTAGTTTTATCACTAACTTCAAAATATAAAGACATGGTCACAATCTTTGAGCAATTTTCTAGGATCAACATTAATAAAGTAATATTCACAAAGAAAGATGAAACGTACTCAAGAGGAGCAATGTTGAATTTGATTCATGAATATGATGTAGGGGTATCTTACATTACGAATGGACAAAGTGTTCCTGATGATATAGTAGAAGGCTCGGCGACTCAAATAGTAAATAGTATATTAGAGGTTGATGACTATGAATGATCAAGCGAGAAATTTACGAAAAATGTTGCATATGGCAAGTAATACAGAAAAAGAAACAAACGTTATTGCTGTTGTTAGTGGTAAGGGTGGAGTTGGTAAGTCTAATTTTTGTTTGAATTTTGCTCTAGAGTTGAAAAAAACAGGAAAAGAAGTCATTTTATTCGACCTTGACATCGGGATGGCAAATGTTGATATATTAATGGGGACATCCGCAAAGCATACGATCGTAGATATGATTGAACGAGAGTTATCGATTTGGGACATTATTGAGCGTGGGCCTGATAACCTGTCGTTTATTGCAGGAGGGACAGGTCTATCCTCGATGTTTCAATTAAACCATCGAAAGTTTTCAAGATTTTTACAGCAATTAGAACTTGTCAACGGAAACTACGATTATATTATTTTTGATATGGGTGCGGGTGTTTCAAAAGATAGCCTACACTTTATTTTATCGGCAAATGAAGTTTTTGTAGTTACAACACCTGAACCAACCTCAGTGACTGATGCATATGCTATGATTAAGTATATTCAATTAAAAGATCAAGAGATTCCGATCTCATTGTTAGTTAATCGTGCCGATTCGAGTTCAGAAGGTAAAAAGACGTTTGAGAATCTAAATTTAGTGACGCACCAGTTCTTGCAGAAAGAAATCAGATTACTCGGAATTATCCCTGACGATCCATCAGTACTAAAGGCCGTGAAAGCACAGACCCCATTTGTGATCCATGCGTCTGAAAGTAAGCCAAGTAAAGCAATCCAAGAAATTGTGCAACAGTATACAGGGGAAAAGCGAGAAGAATTAACCCCTCCTTTTACTACATTTTTAAATAAGTTCAAAAAATATTTTACTGATAGATAACGAATAGTAAGGGGGGTGAGATAAATTGATTCGCGTGCTCGTAGTTGATGACTCCGCCTTCATGAGAAAAATGATAACCGATCTTTTAGAAGAGGACCAACGAATTGAAGTAATTGCCACAGCAAGAAATGGTCAAGATGCCATAAAGAAAATACAAGACTTAAATCCAGATGTGGTTACTCTTGATGTTGAAATGCCAGTTATGAATGGTATAGATGCCTTAAAAAAGATTATGAAAACAGTACCGAAACCCGTCATCATGGTGAGTAGTACGACAAAAGAAGGTGCAGAAAACACAGTTTTGGCAATGTCTTTCGGGGCAATAGATTTTATTGCCAAACCGTCTGGTGCAATATCTCTTGATTTGCATAAAGTGCAACAAGAATTAATTGATAAAGTACTTCTGGCTGCAAATGTAAAATTGACAAAAGTGTTACAAAAAAAACAAGCGAATGAAGTTTCAAAGTCTCGTCCAACCGAAGTCACGAAGAGTCAGCCAAAAAAATTATTAGATAAAAAGGTCATTGCAATTGGAACATCGACAGGTGGGCCTAAAGCCCTGCAACAAGTGTTAACAAAGCTTCCTGAAGATATTAACGTGCCCATTTTTATCGTACAACATATGCCGGTAGGTTTTACAAAGTCATTAGCGTCACGACTTAACAATCTATCCAAAATTATGGTGAAAGAGGCTGAAGATGGCGAAGTTGTAAAAAAAGGGGTTGCCTATATTGCGCCAGGAGGATACCATTTAAAGATAAGGAGTATTGGGACAACACTTGCTATTCAACTAGATCAGACACCCCCAGAAAATGGGCATCGTCCATCCGTGGATACGATGTTGAACTCTTTAGCCAATATTAATCAATACTCAATTATCACCGTTATTATGACTGGGATGGGTTCAGATGGGACGAAAGGTTTATTAAAATTAAAAAACAATCAAGATGTGATTGCAATAGCAGAATCAGAGGAGTCAGCAGTTGTATTCGGGATGCCGCGAGCAGCCATTAACACGAATAAAGTTGATGAAATTGTTCACCTGAATGATATTGCAAAAGCTATTGTAAGTTATTGTTGATAGAGGGGGTAGATGTCTTGGAAAAAAATCAATATTTAGACATGTTTATTGATGAAAGTAAAGAGCACTTACAGGCAATGAATGATCATCTATTAAAATTAGAAAATTCACCTGAAAACGTTGCAATTGTTAATGAAATCTTTCGTTCTGCACATACGTTAAAAGGGATGGCAGCAACGATGGGCTTTGAAGATTTAGCTAGTTTAACACATATTATGGAAAATGTTCTTGACGGAATAAGAAATCATAAAATCTCTGTTACAAGTGAAATTTTAGATGTTGTATTTGAATCTGTCGATGACCTAGAAGCGATGGTATTTTCTATCGCGGGTGGTGGAGATGGACGCCGTAATGTTACTAAAGTAGTCTCTCAATTAGAAAAAATCGAAAAGGGAGAAAGTCTTAAGGAAAAACAACTAAAAGAAAATTTATCGTCAACCGTTGAGTTAAATACATCAGAGCAAACGAGTACTACTGAAACATATGATGATTTTGAAGTCACAGTTTTAACTCAAGCAACAGAACAAGGCTTTCATGTGAACCAAATTCATATTTCCTTAAGAGAAGATTGTATTTTAAAAGCAGCGCGCGTGTTTATGGTCTTTGAAGTATTAGAACAAGTCGGTGAAATTATTAAATCGACACCTACTGTAGATGTATTAGAAGAAGAAAACTTTGATTACGATTTTACGGTTACTCTCATTACGAAAGAGTCGAGTGAGGATGTAAAAAATCGTATATTAAAAGTTTCCGAGATTGAGAATGTAGAAGTAACAGCCATTGATATAAATACTTATAAGAGTACTAGTAGCGCAGACCAACCTAAAGAGGAAAACCTTCCAGTCAAAGAAGATTTAGTAGAAGAAGGTAGTCCAAATAAACAAACCGTTAAAAAAGAAACTAATCAACAAGAAAAGGCGAATAACTCAGCAAGTAAAACGATTCGTGTCAATATAGAAAGACTAGATATTTTAATGAATTTATTTGAAGAGCTAGTGATTGATCGTGGTAGATTAGAGCAAATTGCCAGAGATTTAAAAAGCTCAGAACTAACAGAAACGGTCGAGCATATGTCAAGAATTTCTGGGGACTTACAAAATATCATCTTAAATATGAGAATGGTTCCTGTAGAGCAAGTGTTTAATCGTTTCCCAAGAATGGTCCGTGGCTTAGCTAAAGATTTAAAGAAAAGAGTGAACCTCGAAATTATCGGCGCAGAGACAGAATTGGATCGAACAGTTATTGATGAAATTGGTGATCCTCTCGTTCATTTGCTGAGAAATTCAATTGACCATGGGGTAGAAACTCCACAACAACGCTTAAGTGTAGGAAAAACCGAAGAAGGAAATATTACATTAAGAGCGTACCATAGTGGAAACCACGTTTTTATTGAAGTTTCAGATGATGGTGCTGGCATAAATCGTGAGAAAGTGTTAAAAAAAGCGATACAAAACGGTGTTGTTACAAAAGAAAGTGAAAAGAGTTTAACAGATCGTCAAGTGTTCGAATTATTATTTGCATCAGGATTGAGTACAGCTGATCAAATTACAGATGTATCTGGGCGTGGCGTAGGACTAGATGTAGTAAAGAATAAAATTGAATCTTTAGGTGGTAATGTCACTGTAGATTCTGTTTTAGGTGAGGGAACTACGTTTTCAATTCAGCTACCATTAACATTGTCGATTATTTCAGTTATGTTAGTCGAAGTTCAAAGCGAAAAGTATGCAATTCCACTTTCTTCAATTATTGAAACGGCGATCGTAAAGGATGAGGATATTTTAGCTGCACATAATCAAAAAGTCATCGACTTTAGAGGCAGTGTCGTACCGTTAATTAATTTAACTGACTTTTTTGATGTACCGAGAACTCGCGAAAGAGATGCTTATCACTCGATTGTCATTGTCCGTAAAGGAGAAAAAATGGCTGGATTGGTTGTTGATTCTTTCATTGGCCAGCAGGAAATTGTTTTGAAGTCATTAGGAAATTATTTAACGAATGTATTTGCAATTTCTGGAGCGACGATCTTAGGTGATGGTCAAGTAGCATTGATCGTTGATTGTAATGCGTTAATTAAATAATTAAATTTGAAGGTAAGGCATATTGCTAGGAGGGTACTTATGAGTGAAAGTAACTTAGTAAATGAAATAAAGGTTATTGTTTTTCAACTGAAAGATGAAGAATATGGTGTTGAAGTAAACCAAGTACGTTCTATTGAACGAATGCAACATATTACAAGGGTACCTAGAACACCTGATTTTGTTAAAGGAGTCATTAATTTACGAGGTGTAGTCACACCAATTATTGAGCTTCGAAATCGTTTTGGCATCGATGAAGTCGAAAGTAATGATAGCACTCGCATTATCATTGTTGCTGTAGGTGATATGGAAGTGGGTTTAATTGTCGATGCGGCTAATGATGTTGTTGATATACCAAACGATATCATAGAGCCACCACCTGAAGTTGTTGGTGGTATTGAGGCAGAATATTTACGCGGAGTTGCCAAAATGGAAAAGCGCCTGTTAATCTTATTGAACTTAGCGAAAGTGTTAAACCCTAAAGAGATTAAAGAAATTAAGTCCATTGAGGCAAATGGATAATGAGCTTCATTAATCGAATTCAACCCCACCACTTAGATATTTTAAAGGAAGTTGGTAACATTGGTGCGGGGCATGCCGCAACGGCGTTATCTAAATTATTAAATAAAACGATCGATATGAAAGTACCTTCAGTTCGTGTTACTTCTTTTGATGGGATCACTGAGTTGGTTGGTGGGTCAGACAACGTAGTAGCAGCTATTTTCTTAAGAATTGAAGGCGAAGCACCTGGTAATATGTTTTTTATGCTTCCTGTTAATGAAGCCACTAGACTTATTCAATATTTAACAGGTGATGAAGACTTTGATTTAAATCACCCTCCATATTCAGAGTTAGGGTTATCAGCTTTACAAGAATTAGGAAATATTTTAGCTGGGTCTTATTTATCAGCTTTTTCAGATTTTACGAAACTTAACTTACAGCCGTCTGTACCCGCTCTTAGTATTGATATGGCCATAGCGATATTGAGTTACGGACTATTAGAACTTTCACAAGTAGGGGATTATGCGATTGTCATTGATACAGAAATATTAGAGAAAATAGATGAGAATTCGCAAAAGACTACTGGACATTTCTTCTTACTACCTGATCCTGGCTCTTACGAGAAGATTTTTCAAGCATTAGGAGTACCGATCAATGAGTGAGATTGTCAAAGTGGGTATGGCGGATTTAAATGTGGCAAAACCACCACAAAAGATCCGCACATCTGGCTTAGGGTCGTGTGTGGGCGTAATAATTTATGATGAAATTTTAAAGGTTTGTGGCATGGCACATGTTATGCTGCCAAGTTCATCTTTAGCGAAAGCAGATTCGATGAATAAAGCTAAATATGCAGACACAGCTCTTGAAGTTTTATTAGATAAATTAAAAAGCAATGGTGCTAATCAAACTCGCTTAAAAGCAAAATTAGCAGGTGGCGCTCAAATGTTTAAGTTTTCTACTTCAAGTGAAATGATGAGAATTGGCCCGAGAAATGTAGACGCTGTAAAAGAAAAGCTGAAAGAATTAAGAATTCGTATTGTAAGTGAAGATGTTGGTGGTACTAGTGGTAGAACAATTGAGTTTGACCCTGAAACTAGTAAGTTATCGATTCGTACTGTAAGTCAAGGAGTTTCAGAAATTTAATGTTTATTGGTTCTTGGATTATAAACTTTTTCTTTAGTATTACTGCATTTTTATTAGTATTTATAGGATCTATGACAACGAATACTGTTTTAACTTCTTTTATACGTGCTTGTTTTACTTTTGTTTCTTTTTATTTGATTACTTACTTCTTTCGTTGGATTTGGATGATAGCATCGAAAGATACTAAAGGTATGCAAATACAAAAAAGTGAAATAGAAGCTAAAGACGATGGAAAAGCTACGAATAATAAAGTTGAGTATACAGAAGTTGATATCGAGAAAGCTACTAATTATGTTAAAGATCTTATAAATGATTAAGGAGGATGAAAATGCCTCGTATAAGAGAGAAGGACGATCTTGTTTGGAAAAGGTGGATTGAAGAACGAGATAATGACGCTTGCGATGAATTAATACGAACTTATTTACCACTTGTAGATTATCATGTTCAAAGGGTATCGGTAGGTTTACCTCGGAATGTAAACAAAGAAGATTTAAGAAGCCATGCACTACTTGGTTTATATGATGCTTTAGAAAAGTTTGATACTACACGTGATTTAAAATTTGATACATACGCTTCATTTCGAATTCGTGGTTCGATTATTGATGGTCTTAGACAAGAAGACTGGTTACCGCGTACGTTAAGGGAGCGTTCCAAAAAAGTCGATGCAGCCGTCGAGAAGTTAGAACAAAAATACTCTCGCTATGTTACAGCTAAAGAAGTTGCTGACGTGTTAGAATTAACAGAGGATGAAGTTCTTCAAGTAATGAGCGAAAGTTTTGTAGCTAATTTACTCTCCATCGATGAAAAAACAACGGACTCAGATCGTGAAGATACTTATAAAAATACGTTAAAGGATCATACGACACTAACACCGGAAGAAGAAACATTAAAAAAAGCTACACATAATGAACTTGTTCGAGTAATCGAAAGTTTAAATGAAAAAGAACAACTAGTCATTAGTTTATTTTACTTTGATGAGCTAACATTAACTGAGATAGGCGAAATTATGGGGTTATCGACATCAAGAATTTCTCAAATACACTCTAAAGCACTTTTTCGACTAAAACAGGTGTTTTCGAAAGGAATGCCAGTCTTTTAACGTGAGCATTAAGTACTTCTTCAAGGAAGTTTGGGTAGAGGGGATTTGATGAGATGAGCCACCTAGATGACTTTTTTGAAATACAAGTAGATAAGAAAAAGTTGAAAGCTACAATTACTCAAAGAAAGAAACTAGAACAAGATGACGATTTAACTCTTGATGAATTAAAGTCTTTTGTTAATGAACATGGTATTGTATTTGGCGTGAAAGAAGAATTACTTCAAAAAATTACTTTAGGTGAGGCTACTTTACCTCTAGCTATAGCGGAAGGCCTTTCACCGGTAGATGGTGTAGATGCTTTCTTAAAACCAATATTCCCTGAAACAAAAGAAATTGAAAATAAAGAAGACCTTCGTAAAGTAGATTTAAAACAGGTTTTAAATATCCCATCTGTGACACATGGGCAAATCATAGGAGAAAAAATCCCGGCGACTGCTGGAACCTCAGGGAAGAACATTTTCGGTGAGGAAATTTCTGCAAAGCCAGGAAAAGATTTTAAGCTACGAACCGGTAAGAATACTCGTATAGATGATAGTGGTTTGAAATTAATTGCCACGACTGATGGACAAATGTCTGTTGAACCAAAAGTAATTCACGTATTTCCTGTATTTGAGGTGAACGGGGATTTAGATTTGAAAGTAGGAAACATATCTTTCATTGGCTCTGTTGAAATTCGTGGCAATGTTCCAGCAGGGTTTGAAATTAAAAGTAAAGGCGATATCAAAATTCATGGTACGGTAGAAAGTGCTATTCTTAATTCGGAAGGCTCTATTTTTGTATCAGCCGGAATCGTTGGTCAAGGTCAAGGCTTAATAAAAGCGAAAGGTGACCTACATACATCGTTTATTAACCAAGCCAATGTCGAAGTTGAAGGTGATATTAACGTTATTCAATCGATTTTACATAGTAACGTTCAAGCTGGTGGAAATATTTTTTGTAATAGAGGTAAAGGAAACATTGTTGGTGGAAATGTTTCTGCAGCGAAGAATATTACTGTAAAAGAAGTAGGAAACACACATAACACAAAAACCTCCTTATACTTAGGGGTAAACCATGAAATCATGAAAAAAGAAAAAATATATAGTGATCATTTAAAGAAATCTGAGGAAGATTTACAAAAACTACTCATTTTACTGAAAAACTTAAATGAAAAAGAAAAAAGTACGTCTTTATCTGCAAAAGAAAAAATTATGAAACTGCGTATTCGTAACACCATTAATCAAGCCAATGATACGATGATTGAAGCCAAGGAAAAGTTGGAGGATTTAAAAGAAATATTCTCGCAATCCGGTGGAGCGTTTTTGACGGTTGAAAATAAAATATTCTCAAATGTCGACGTCCACTTTGGAAAGTATCGACGAAAAATTGTTGCTAGTCATCAGTTTGTAAAGATTTATTTAGAAGATGGGGAAATTAAAGTTGGACCTTTATAAGCCTTTAATGATGAAATTGGAGGGGATTTCATGAGTTTAAAAGCTATTGAAATGCAAGTCGCTATACCTCGCACCCAAAATGTAGGAAAAATCCAAGATCAACTTCAGCAAAGAGGCCAAGTTTCTCAAGCGAATATCGCTAGTGAACAAAATAAAACCGACGAGAAAAAGCGCAAACAAGTGTTAGAGACGACAGAAAGTGAAAGAAAGCGCTTAAATAATGACGATGAAAGACGTGGGCATTCTCAATCTCAAACGAATAAGGAAGAAAAGCAAGGGATGGAAGATAGTCCTCTCGAAGAAACGTATGCAATACATCCGTATAAAGGGAATCATATTGACTTTTCAGGGTAATTATTATCTTTTAAAAATAAATGAGTTAAGGGACAGAACTCTTGTCTTTTAACTCATTTATTCTTAAAGGCGGGCGACTTGCGCTTTTTAAAAAGTTAAAGTTTAATATTTGAACTTTGAAAGTTGTCTAGCTTCAGGCGCCATCGGCTCGACCACTTCAGTCCTTCCCTTGCGGTCTAAAACCTGACCGCTACGGGCAGGTCTTCCAGTGGTTTTCGCCGATAGGCGGGCGCCTTGCGCTTTTCTTGATAGGAGGAAATATGGGTTATTTATTAGCAATCAGTTTTTTATTACATTTAATAACATTGTTTATCATTGTAGTACTAGTTCAAAAAGTTAATACAATGAAGCCTTCTTCTGGCACTGCTGAAAATGAAAAGATGAAACGAGAAATTGAAGATTTATTAATCGCATACACTGCAGAGATGAAAGAAGAAAATGAAAAGCTTGTAAATAAAATTATACAAAAAAGGAAAACACAAGAAAATTTACAATTTAACACAGTAAAAACGTATGAACAAACTCGAACAAAAAACACTGTGCAAGAAAAGCCGGTTAAGCAGTCTATATATTCAGAGCAAGACGAACTTAATAAAGATGTTCTTGAAGGGGACTATTTGCCACCACAAATAACGGAAACAGAAGATACTGTCGAGCAGTCAACGACTGGCCAAATTTTGTCATTAGCGAAACAGGGGTATTCAACGAAAGAAATTGCCAAAACGCTTAATATTGGTGATGGAGAAGTACAATTATTATTGAAATTTCATAAATAAAACCATCTACTACTTGCCATTAAAAACTGAGTATGGTATAGTAAATCTCGGTGTTAATCACACACGTTCGTTAATTTATGTAAAGGTGCTACTTTGGTTATCTTAGTAGTCTTACGTAAAGAGGATGCGAGCGGAGGAAAAATAAAACCATAAAGGAGGTGTGAAGAATGGGCGTAATCTCCATGAAACAATTATTAGAAGCTGGTGTTCACTTCGGTCATCAAACTCGTCGTTGGAACCCAAAAATGGATCGCTACATCTTCACCGAAAGAAACGGAATTTATATTATTGACCTTCAAAAGACGGTCAAAAAAGTTGAGGAAGCTTACTATTTCGTAAGAGACTTAGCTGCTCAAGGTGGTAAGGTACTTTTTGTTGGTACAAAGAAACAAGCTCAAGATTCTGTAAAAGAAGAAGCTGAGCGTTGTGGCATGTACTTTATTAACCAACGTTGGTTAGGTGGTACTTTAACGAATTTTGAAACAATTCAAAAGCGTATTTCTCGTTTGAAAGAATTAGAAAGAATGCAAGAAGATGGCACTTTCGAAGTTCTTCCTAAAAAAGAAGTTATCCTTCTAAAAAAAGAAATGGATCGTCTTGAAAAATTCTTAGGTGGAATTAAAGATATGAAAGGCATTCCTGATGCTTTATTCATCATTGATCCACGTAAAGAGCGCATTGCAATTGCAGAAGCTCAAAAATTAAACATTCCAATCGTGGCTATCGTTGATACGAACTGTGATCCGGATGAAATTGACTACGTTATTCCTGGTAACGATGATGCAATTCGTGCAGTAAAACTTCTTACTGGTAAAGTTGCAGATGCAATTATCGAAGCTAACCAAGGTGAAGAAACGTCAGCATAATTTAATTTTGCTCTCAAAGGGTGGTAAAGGGTTTTACCCTTTACCACCCTTTTAAAAAAATGAAAAAATATCTATACTAAGCAGATGAACCATAAAGTCTTGTGATTTAGTACATAATTGAAGGAGGAAAAATAATGGCAATTACTGCAAGCATGGTAAAAGAACTACGTGAAAAAACAGGTGCAGGTATGATGGATTGTAAAAAAGCACTTACTGAAACTGATGGTGATATGGAAAAGGCGATTGATCTACTTCGTGAGAAGGGAATCGCCAAAGCAGCGAAAAAAGCTGATCGAATTGCAGCAGAAGGGTTAGCTTATGTTGGAGTTGAAGGCAATAAAGCGGCAATCGTTGAAGTGAACTCTGAAACTGACTTCGTTGCAAAAAATGAAAACTTTAAAAATCTTGTTGCTGACGTAGCGACTAGCATTCTTAAAAATGCTCCTCAAACAGTTGAAGAAGCTTTAGGACAAGCACATGAAAATACAACTCTTCAAGAGTATATCAATACACAGATTGCAAAAATTGGAGAAAAAATTTCATTACGTCGTTTTGAAATTGTAGAAAAAACTGACAACGATGTTTTTGGTGCCTATTTACACATGGGTGGAAAAATTGGTGTTGTTACGATTCTTGAAGGAACTAATGATGAAGAATTAGCTAAGGACGTAGCAATGCACGTAGCAGCAATTAAACCTTCGTATGTATCTCGTGACGAAGTTTCTGAAGAAGAAGTGGCACGTGAGCGTGAAGTTTTAACACAGCAAGCATTGAATGAAGGGAAACCTGAAAACATCGTCGCTAAAATGGTTGAAGGACGCTTAAGTAAGTACTTTGAAGATATTTGCTTACTTGATCAACCTTTCGTTAAAGATGGAGATCAAAAAGTAGGGAAATATGTTAGTAACAAAGATGCTTCAGTGAAAGGTTTCATTCGTTACGAAGTAGGCGAAGGTATGGAAAAACGCGAAGAAAACTTTGCTGAAGAAGTAATGTCTCAAGTTAAAAAGTAAGTTGATTCAGGGGCACTCTGTGTCCCTTTTTCCAAATTGTTTTTGACTACTGGAGGTAAAAATGGAAAAACCAAAATTTAAGAGAATAGTACTAAAACTAAGCGGAGAAGCGTTAGCTGGAGAGCAAGGTTATGGAATTGACCCTACAGTTATCCAATCGATTGCTGAACAAATTAAAGAAATTGTTTCTCTAGATGTAGAAGTAGCAATTATCGTTGGTGGCGGTAACATTTGGCGTGGTATGGCTGGAAGTGCGAAAGGCATGGATCGTGCCACTGCTGATTATATGGGGATGTTAGCTACTGTAATGAACTCTTTAGCACTTCAAGATAGCTTAGAAAACATTGATGTTCCAACTCGCGTACAAACATCTATAGAAATGCGTCAAGTTGCTGAACCGTACATAAGAAGAAGAGCGATCAGACATTTAGAAAAAAGTCGTGTTGTAATATTTGCCGGAGGTACTGGTAATCCCTACTTCTCAACGGATACTACAGCCGCATTAAGGGCAGCTGAAATTGAGGCTGAAGTTATTTTAATGGCTAAAAATAAAGTTGATGGTGTTTATAGTGCAGATCCTTCTATTGATGAAACTGCAAAAAAATACGATACATTAACATACTTAGATGTTTTAAAAGAAGGTTTAGCAGTCATGGATTCAACGGCATCATCTTTATGTATGGATAATGATATTCCACTGATTGTATTTTCTATTATGGAAGAAGGAAATATTAAACGTGTTGTTTTAGGAGAAAATATCGGAACTATTGTTAGGGGGAATGAATAATGAGTAAAGAAGTATTAAAATCAGCAGAAGAAAAAATGAATAAAGCGATCGAAGCATTACGTCGTGAACTTTCAACATTACGTGCTGGTCGTGCTAACCCATCGATTTTAGATAAAGTACAAGTAGAATATTATGGAGTTCCGACGCCATTAAATCAAGTAGCGTCTGTTACAGTCCCAGAAGCAAGGTTATTATTAATTCAACCTTATGATAAAACTGCTCTTAACGATATTGACAGAGCGATCCAAAAATCTGACTTAGGGTTAAGTCCTTCGAATGATGGGTCTGTGATTCGAATTACGATCCCGCCGCTGACAGAAGAAAGACGTCGTGACTTAGTAAAGTTAGTAAAAAAATATGCAGAAGAAGCTAAAGTGGCAATTCGTAATATTCGTCGTGACGCCAATGATGAATTGAAAAAAATTCAAAAAGATGGCGAAATTACAGAGGATGAATTACGTCGTAGCACTGACGATGTACAAAAATTAACTGATAATGAAATTGCCAAAATCGATGAAGTGGCAAATAATAAAGAACAAGAAATTATGGAAGTGTAATATATTCCAATGTAAAATAGAATAATGAATAGACCCTCTATTTTTATCAGGGGGTTTTTTTATTCTTATAAAATACGTCTAAAACATTGTGAAGAAGTTATTTATCATATACAATTGTTAAAGCGTGTAAAAATATAAGTAATTTCTATGGGGGACAACGAAATGCTTGATAAGCTCTCAAAATGGAAAGCAAAAGCCGAACAAGGAAAAGAAATAGAAGGGGTCAATTTAGAAAATGTTCCGAAGCACGTAGCGATCATTATGGATGGAAATGGACGCTGGGCAAAAAAGCGTGGTTTACCTAGAATAGCTGGTCACCGTGAAGGTATGAGTGTTATAAATAAAATTGTAAAAAAGGCCAACAGTTTAGGAGTAGAAGTCCTTACTTTATATGCTTTTTCTACAGAAAATTGGAAAAGACCTAAAAATGAAGTTGATTTTTTAATGCGTCTTCCAGAACGTTATTTAAGCGTTGAGTTACCTAAATTGATCGAAGAAAATGTAAAGGTACGTCTAATGGGGTGCAAAGATAGTTTACCAGCACATACCATTAATGCCGTCGATAATGCCATTGAAAAAACAAAATCGAATACAGGATTAGTATTAAATTTTGCTTTAAATTATGGAAGTCGTGACGAGATCGTATCAGCTATACAACAAATTGCTGAAGATGTGAACACCGGCAAAGTTAATTCTCAAAGTATAAATGATGAACTAGTTGGACAGTATTTAATGACACAAGAGCTAAGGGATCCTGATTTATTAATTAGGACAAGTGGTGAAATTCGCTTAAGTAACTTTATGTTGTGGCAACTTGCTTACACCGAGTTTTGGTTTACGGATGTTCTATGGCCAGACTTCACAGAACAACATTTCTTAGAGGCGATTGAAGTTTACCAACAGCGAACAAGACGCTATGGTGGTATATAGAAAGGAGAACTTCCAATGAAAGAGAGAATAATAACGGGGGTTATTGCTGGAATAGCATTTATACTGTTAGTCTTAATCGGTGGACTCCCATTTACTTTAGTGATAATGTCGTTAGCATTAATTGCAATGGTTGAGTTGTTAAAAATGAAAGACATTCGTCCAACTTCGTTTGTTGGAATCGTTAGCTTATTACTTTTGTTGTCTGTCACGATTCCAAATACGTTGCTTGAAAATACTTTCATACATATAAGTCGAGGAGAATTTATTTTATCAATTCTATTAATTTTACTGGCTCTCACTGTAGTAATGAAAAACACTATAACCTTTGATGATGTTGGATTTATACTAATATCTTCCGCGTATGTAGGTTTTGGTTTTCACTTTTTAATTGAGACGAGACTACTTGAACAAGGCTTAACATTAGTGTTTTTTATTTTGTTCTTAATTTGGTCCACTGATTCTGGCGCTTATTTTGCAGGTAGGTCATTTGGCAAAAGAAAGTTGTGGCCAGAAATCAGTCCGAAAAAAACAATTGAAGGTTCTTTAGGTGGGCTTTTTTGTGCGCTCGTTATCGGTCTTATTTATCATTCTTTTTTTATCGTTTTTGATGATCTCCTCAAGGTAATTTTAATGATCATTGTAGTTTCTGTAATAGGACAATTAGGGGACCTTGTTGAATCCGCATTGAAACGTCATTACAGTGTGAAAGATTCGGGGCAAATTCTACCTGGGCACGGTGGAATTTTAGATCGTTTTGATAGTTTAATTTTTGTGATGCCAATTTTATACTTATTTCAGTTTATTTGAGTGAACTTCATAATTACCAAAAATGAGCCACATCACGAAATATATAGTTTGCGAATGTTTTTGACGCAACTATATATTGATCTTGGTGGCGAGAATAATGAATGATGAAATTCATTGACTTAAGTAGTAATTTACATATTTAAGAACGAATTACTAAAGTGTGAGGAGTTTAAAATGAAAAAAATCAGTTTGCTAGGCGCTACTGGTTCAATTGGTACCCAAACATTAGAGGTGATCGCTAGTCACCCTGACAAGTTTCAACTTGAAGCTCTTTCGATTGGGAAAAATATTGAGCTAGGCTTAAAACAAATTATTGAGTATAAACCTAAGCTTGTTTCAGTACAATTTAAAGAGGATTATGATAAACTTTTGAAGGAAGTTCCTAATACCGTAAAGTTAATGTATGGAAATGAAGGCATCGAAGAAGTTGCGGCTAACAATGACGCTGATATTCTCGTTAATGCGGTGTTAGGTAGTGTCGGCCTAAGACCGACATTATCAGCAATACGAGCAGGGAAAACAATAGCGATTGCTAATAAAGAAACGTTAGTAACCGCCGGTCACATCGTAACGAGTGAGGCTAAGAAATATAATACACAGTTACTCCCTGTCGATAGTGAACATTCGGCTATATTTCAATGTTTGCAAGGGGAGCGACTAAAAGAAGTTGAAAAGCTAATTTTAACTGCGTCTGGCGGAAGTTTTCGCGATAAAGACCGTTCTGAGCTTAAAAATGTGACGGTTGATGATGCCCTAAATCATCCGAATTGGTCAATGGGTGCAAAAATTACGATTGATTCGGCAACAATGATGAATAAAGGTCTTGAAGTTATAGAGGCGCATTGGTTGTTTGACATGTCGTATGAAAAAATTGATGTATTACTACATCAAGAAAGTATCATCCACTCAATGGTAGAATTTATGGATGGAAGTGTGATTGCTCAACTAGGGACACCTGATATGAAAGTTCCTATTCAATTTGCCTTAACTTATCCAGAGCGCCTACAATTAGAAGGTAAAAAGCGATTGAATTTATCAGAAATCGGGAAGTTACATTTTTCTAAACCATCATTTGATCGATTTAGATGCTTGGATTTTGCCTTTGAAGCAGGTCGCAAAGGTGGATCGTATCCGACGGTGTTAAATGCGGCAAATGAACAAGCTGTTTCATTATTTTTAGAGGGGGAAATTTCTTTTTTACAAATTGAAGAAGCGATTGAGCGCACTCTTGATGAGCACACATACATAGCTTCGCCTTCACTTGAAGTCATTCAAGACATTGATTTCCAAACACGTCAACTTGTAAAAACTTTGATGGTAAAATGAGATCACAATAAAGTACCAATTATTGTGAAATAAAAAAAAGGTTGTGGTTTAATGAATACATTTATTTCCATCATCATTATATTTGGATTGCTCGTATTCATCCATGAGCTTGGACACTTAATATTTGCTAAGCGTGCCGGAATTTTATGTAGAGAGTTTGCTATAGGATTTGGTCCTAAGCTTTTCTCATATAAAAAGGATGAAACCGTTTATACAATACGCCTTTTACCCCTAGGTGGATTTGTTCGGATGGCTGGAGAAGATCCAGAAATGATTGAAATAAAGCCGGGTTATCAAATTGGACTAGTTTTTTCGGCGACTGGAAAAGTGAAAGATATTGTTATCAACAATAAATCGAAACACCCAGAAGCTAAAGTAATTACGGTCGAGAAAATTGATTTAGAACATAAGTTAATGATCGAAGGTTATGCGGAAGATGAACAGCTTCAAACGTATTTTGTAGACCCGAAAGCTGACTTTATATATGATGAACAACGTACGCAAATTGCACCTTATAACCGCCAATTTGGGTCAAAAACATTAACAGAGCGAGCGATTGCTATTTTTGCTGGGCCCGCGATGAACTTTGCTTTAGCGGTTGTCATTTTATTTGCTTTTTCTCTTCTTCAAGGGATCCCCATTGATAAACCGATGGTCGGAGAAGTGATCCCTGAAGGTGCAGCAATTGAAGCAGGACTTGAAGAAGGTGATCTCGTTGTTGCCATTGATGGAAAACCATTAGAAACGTGGACAGATTTAACGAGCGTCATTCAAAGAAACCCTAACCAAGAGTTAATGTTTACAGTAGACAGAAATGGTAAAGTGTTTCAAGTACCAGTTACTCCTCATGAGCGTATCGGACCTAACGAAGAAATGGATGGTTACATCGGTGTATTTCCACCGACAGAGTTTTCTGTTCTTGGTTCACTGATGTTTGGATTCACGCAAACATACGAGTTCATCGTGCTTATCATCCAAAGTTTAGGAATGTTAATTACTGGTCAATTTACCTTAGATCATTTATCTGGTCCAGTAGGAATCTATAATTACACTGGCCAAGCAGCTGAAATGGGCATTTTAGTGTTAATGCAATGGGCTGCAATTTTAAGTATAAATTTAGGAATCATTAACTTATTACCATTACCAGCATTAGACGGTGGTAGGTTAATGTTTATCGGTTTAGAAGCAGTTCGTGGAAAGCCGATGGATCCACAAAAAGAAGGAATTGTTCATTTTGTTGGATTTGCATTATTGATGCTCTTAATGCTAGTTGTTACATGGAACGATATTAATAAATTCTTTTTATAGTAAAACTCAAAACTATATATAGAGGTGTTTTAAATGAGGCAAAATCATTATTTAAGTCCGACACTTAGAGATGTGCCATCTGATGCAGAAGTGAGTAGTCATCAGTTAATGCTACGTGCAGGGTTAATTAGACAAACAGCTTCAGGGGTCTATTCTTTTTTACCATTAGGCATGCGAGCACTTAAAAAGGTGGAAAACATCGTTAGAGAAGAAATGGATGCTGCTGGGGCACAAGAATTATTAATGCCTGCTGTTCAACCTGCGGAACTTTGGCAGGAAAGCGGACGTTGGGACGCTTATGGTCCGGAGTTAATGCGTTTTTTCGATCGTCATAAACGAGAGTTCGCATTAGGGCCAACACATGAAGAAGTTATTACGACGTTAGTTAGGGATGACGTTAAATCTTATAAACGGTTACCGATGACGCTATATCAAATTCAAACGAAATTTAGAGATGAGAGAAGACCCCGTTTTGGCGTTCTTAGATCACGAGAGTTTATTATGAAAGACGCCTATTCTTTCGATACTACCCAAGAGGGTTTAGACAAAAGTTATGAAAGTATGTTTGAAGCTTATACGAACATATTTAAAAGATGTGGGTTAGATTTTCGAGCTGTAGTTGCAGATTCAGGAGCGATGGGTGGTAAAGATACACATGAATTTATGGTTCTTTCAAGCATCGGAGAAGATACGATTGCTTACTCAGATACTAGTAGTTATGCTGCCAATATTGAAATCGCACCAGTAATTTCAAAATACGAGAACAGTGATGAAAAAGAAAGTTCGCTTGAAAAATTCGATACTCCTCAGTTAAAAACGATTGATGAACTCCAAAGTTCATTAAATATAGGCAAAAATAAGCTGATTAAAGCGGTGTTGTTTATTGTTGATGAAAAACCGGTTCTAGCTTTAGTACGTGGTGACCACGAAGTAAACGATGTTAAAATTAAACACTTTTATAATGCTCAAGTTGTTGAATTAGCATCAACGGAGGAAACGATCAAATATATGAATTGCGAACCAGGTTTTATCGGTCCAATTAATGACTCACAAGAGGTTGAAATAGTAGCGGATAAGGCTGTTCAATATATCGTCAATGGTGTTTGCGGAGCAAATGAAAAAGATAAACATTTTAAAAATGTAAATCCCCTAAGAGATTTTTCTGTTAAAGAATATATGGACGTTAGGTTTATCCAAGAAGGAGATGCTTCTCCTGATGGAAAAGGCACCATTAAATTTGCTGAAGGAATCGAAGTGGGTCACGTCTTTAAATTAGGGACAAGATATAGTGAAGCGATGGGTGCCGTATTCCTCGACGAGAACGGAAAAACAAAGCCAATGATCATGGGGTGCTATGGGATCGGTGTAACGAGAGTGCTCGCTGCTACAATTGAACAACATCACGATGAAAAAGGGATCGTTTGGCCAACATCTGTGGCACCGTTTGATCTTCACTTAATAGCAATTAATATGAAAAATGAAGAGCAAAAGCAGCTTTCAGAAGATTTATATAATCAATTGAAACAGTCAGGATTTGATGTCCTTTTTGATGACCGTGCAGAGCGTCCTGGAGTTAAATTTACTGATTCTGATCTCATTGGCTTGCCAATTAGGGTTACGGTCGGTAAAAAAGCAGCTGATGGTATTGTAGAAGTGAAAAACCGAAAAACGGATGAAGTACTAGAAGTAAGCACTAATGAACTTATTAGTGTTTTACATGAATTAAATGATCGCTTAGCGTAATTAACTAATGATATAATAGAAACTGGCTCATAAGTGTCTGTTACCTTAAGTGGATGCTATTTATAGAGATTTGTTTATTACAAAGTCTATGAATAGCTTCTTAAGTAACTGACACTTTCCTTTTGAGTCAATATTTTTGCCGTAAACTGAGTGAATTTCATAATTACCTAAAATGAGCCATATCAAACTATATGTAGTTGCGAGTGGTTTAACGCAACTACATATAGATGCTTAATGGCGATAATATTGAATTATGAAATTCATTAACTATTAATGAAAGGGGAGGAATTTATGAACGAAGAAACACAAATACGGAAAGAGCGACTTCAATTACTCCTCCAACAAATTTTGTTTCCTGAGGACCTCTCACAAAAGTATTTTCATGATGGACTTATACACAAACTATCTATTTATAAAAATGAAAAGAAGTGGCAGTTTGATTTTCAGCTACAAAGAGTTATTCCTTTTCAAGTTTTTCAACTTTTTAGTGAAAAATTGGGACAAGCATTTGGTCACATCGCCCAAGTATCGTTTACCATTCGCTATATCGAGCAACAAGTTGATGAAAGAAGTATGGTTGACTACTGGCCGCATATTATTGATAGTTTAGAGGGAATATCGCCATCCATAATACAGTTTTTAAAAGGTCAAACACCTATTATTGAAGGTCAAAAGCTGATCATAAATGTGAGAAATGAAACGGAAGCAACTGCACTAGCTAGGAAACTAAAAGAACCTTTAAGAGAATCTTTTTTGAACGTCGGTTTTCCTTATTTTCAAATTGAGACAAAGATTAAAGAGTCTAAAAAAGAATTTCAACAGTTTGTGCAGCAGAAACAAGAAGAAGATCATTCGAAAATGGTTGCTGCGATGATTGAAAAACAAAAACAAGAAAAAAGAGCTGAAAAAGTTGGACAATCAGGTGAAACTCTAACGATTGGTTATCAAATTAAAGATGATATTATTCCGATTGAAAATATTGTTGACGAAGAAAAGAAGGTTGCTATTCAAGGATATGTTTTTGATGCGGAAACGAGAGAGTTAAGAAGTGGGCGAACCCTTTTAACGTTTAAAATTACTGATTATACCGATTCAATTTTAGTGAAAATATTTTCTAATGACAAAGAAGATGTAGCACTTCTCCAAGCTGTAAAAAAAGGAATTTGGGTAAAGGTTCGCGGAGGCATTCAACACGATACGTTTGTACGCGACTTAGTGATGATTGCAAAAGATATTAATGAAGTTAAACCCGTTGAAAAACAAGACTTAGCACCAGAAGATGAAAAACGAGTTGAATTACATTTGCATACTCCAATGAGTCAGATGGATGCGGTCACTTCACCTAGTCGCCTAGTAGAACAAGCGAGTAAATGGGGCCATAAAGCGATTGCCATTACAGACCATGGAGTTGTACAATCTTATCCAGAGGCTTATGGGGCTGGGAAAAAACATGACATTAAAATTATATTCGGTTTAGAAGCGAACTTAGTCGATGACGGAGTGCCGATTGCTTACAACACTCAAAAAAGATCATTAAAAGAAGAGACGTATATTGTCTTTGACGTTGAGACAACAGGGTTATCTGCTGTTTATAATACAATTATTGAACTTGCGGCCGTCAAAGTAAAAGAAGGAGAAATTATTGATCGTTTTGAATCGTTTGCAAATCCCCATGAAAAATTAACAAACACAATTATCGATTTAACAGGTATTACCGACGATATGCTTGTTGATGCTCCTGAAATTGATGATGTGTTAAAAGATTTTAGAGAATGGATTGGTGACGATGTTTTAGTCGCTCACAATGCTAGCTTTGATATGGGGTTTATTAATGCAGGGTTTCGTAAAATTGGTTTTAATGATTGTGCTAACCCCGTCATTGATACGTTAGAGTTAGCGAGGTTTTTATATCCACAATTAAAAAACCATCGATTAAACAACCTTTGTAAAAAATTCGATATTGAATTAGTTAGTCATCACCGTGCGATATACGATGCTGAGGCGACTGGTTATTTATTATGGAAGTTAGTAAAAGATTGCCTTGAGCGTGATATAGAGTTTCATGATCAATTGAATGATAACATGGGAAAAGGTGACTTTCATCGTTTAAGACCATCTCATTGCATTTTAATTGCCAAAGATCAAATCGGCTTGAAAAACTTATATAAACTTGTGTCATATTCTCATCTTGAGTTTTTCCACCGTACACCGCGAATTCCAAAATCCTTATTACAAAAATATCGTGAAGGAATTATTGTCGGTTCTGGTTGTGACAAAGGGGAAGTCTTTGAAGGGATGATGCAAAAATCGAGTGATGAAGTAGAAGAGGTTGCTAAATTTTATGACTACCTTGAACTTCAACCCCCTTCTAATTATTATCATTTGATTGAAAAAGAGCTAATTCGTGACGAATTAGAATTAAAAGATATCATGACAAAGATTGTTGCGTTAGGAGAGAAATTAGACAAGCCGGTCGTTGCGACAGGAAATGTCCATTATTTAAATGAAAACGACTGGATTTATCGCAAAATATTAATAGCTAGTCAAGGCGGAGCTAATCCGCTAAATAAACAAACGTTACCACAAGTTCATTTTCGAACGACAGATGAAATGATAGGATGTTTTCAATTTTTAGGCGAAGAAAAGGCAAAGGAAATTGTCGTAAGTAATACGCAAAAAATCGCCGATCAAGTAGAGGAGATTAAGCCGATTCCTGACGATCTTTATACACCGAAAATCGAAGGTGCTGATGAAGAAATCAGAAAGATGAGCTACGGTATGGCTAAAAGCATATATGGTGACCCCCTTCCTGAAATAGTTGAAGCTAGGATAGAAAAAGAATTGAAGAGTATTATTGGTCACGGATTTGCGGTTATTTATTTAATTTCTCATAAACTTGTAAAAAAATCTTTAGATGATGGTTACTTAGTTGGATCGCGTGGTTCTGTCGGTTCATCACTTGTTGCTACATTAACTGAAATTACAGAGGTGAATCCACTACCACCACATTACGTTTGTCCAAACTGTCATCATTCACAGTTTTTTGACGATGGATCTGTTGGTTCTGGATTTGATTTACCTGATAAGGATTGTACGGAATGTGGGACAAAGTATGTAAAAGATGGTCATGATATTCCGTTTGAAACGTTCCTAGGCTTTAAAGGAGATAAAGTACCTGATATCGACCTTAACTTTTCTGGTGCTTATCAATCTCGAGCTCATAATTATACGAAAGAATTATTCGGTGTTGATAATGTATATAAAGCCGGAACCATTGGAACAGTTGCCGAAAAGACCGCATATGGTTACGTGAAAGGTTATCAAAATGACAACGACTTTCAAATGAGAGGTGCTGAAATAGATCGACTCGTCTCAGGTTGTACCGGTGTAAAAAGAACAACTGGGCAGCATCCAGGTGGTATTATCGTTGTACCTGATTACATGGAGGTATACGATTTTACCCCAATTCAATTCCCGGCGGACGATAGAGAGGCCGAGTGGAAAACAACACACTTTGATTTTCACTCCATTCACGACAATATTTTAAAGCTTGATATTTTAGGGCATGATGATCCGACCGTAATTCGGATGTTACAAGATTTAAGTGGCATAGATCCGAAGACCATTCCAACAGATGACCCTGAAGTATTTAAATTATTTAGTGGGACGGAATCTCTAGGGGTTACAGAAGAGCAAATTATGTGTAAAACAGGTACTTATGGTATTCCGGAGTTTGGAACAAGATTTGTTAGACAAATGCTCGAGGAAACGAAACCGTCAACTTTTAGTGAACTCGTCCAAATTTCTGGATTGTCTCACGGAACAGATGTATGGCTGAACAATGCCAATGAACTTATTTATAATGGGACGTGCGAGCTGAAAGATGTTATCGGCTGTCGTGATGACATTATGGTTTATTTGATTTATAAAGGTTTAGAGCACTCATTAGCTTTTAAAATTATGGAAAGTGTCCGAAAAGGGAAAGGTTTAAGTGAAGAGTGGATTGAGGAAATGAAGAAAAACAATGTCCCTGATTGGTATATTGGATCTTGTTTGAAAATTAAATATATGTTCCCAAAAGCCCATGCCGCGGCATATGTATTAATGGCAGTGAGAATCGCCTATTTTAAAGTCCACCATCCAATTTTATTTTATGCTGCATACTTCACGGTTAGAGCGGATGACTTTGATTTGAATACGATGATTCGAGGTTCAGCGTCGATCCGTGCTAAAATTGAAGAAATTAATGAAAAAGGTTTAGATGCATCACCAAAAGAAAAGAGTGTTTTGACTGTATTAGAGTTAGCAATTGAAATGTGTGAAAGAGGGTTCTCATTTAAAAAGGTTGATTTGTATCGTTCAAGTGCTACTGAATTCCTCGTAGAAGAAGATACATTAATTCCTCCTTTTAATGCGATGACAGGCGTTGGTACGAACGCTGCGCTCAACATTGTCAAAGCCAGGGATCATGGGGAATTTTTATCAAAAGAAGATTTGCAACAAAAGAGTAAAATTACGAAAACAGTTTTAGAAAACCTCGATGAGCATGGGTGTCTTGAGGGGTTACCAGATTCAAATCAACTTTCATTATTTTAATGAAATGAAGCATAGTCACGACCCAACTTGCATAATTTCAGGGGTTATGTTATATTTTTGAGGTAATACTTATAATAGTTACGCGCAAAAAGAGTGGGGAAACCCACTCTTTCGTTTTACTAAAAAAGCTTATGTGATGTTGCATAGTCTACCAAAAGCTAGTAAGTAAAATGAATGAAAGCTTGTAAAGTTGCGTATTTCTTGTATATAGATGTCTTTTGTTTTGGGCATAATAGATCATAAAGCTATTGATATATAATATTCTCTACATACAAGTAATTAACTTAATCTAGGATACAATTTGAAAGCAGGCGCATACGCTTTTCTAGTAAGGAGGGTTTTTTGTGAGTAAGAAAGTGACTACCACTGTAGAAGATCTTGTGACACCTATATTAACTGAATTAGAACTCGAGCTTGTGGATGTTGAATTTAAGAAAGAAGGGAAGAACTGGTTCCTTCGTGTGTTTATTGACTCTGATACAGGAGTAGACATAGAAGATTGTGGTATAGTAAGTGAACGTTTGAGCGAGCTTTTAGATGAGCACGATCCAATCCCGCAAGCATATTTTTTGGAAGTTTCATCACCAGGTGCTGAACGCCCATTAAAAAAACAAAAAGATATAGAAAAAGCACTAGGAAAAAATGTTTATGTGACTACATATGAACCAATTGACGGTGAAAAAGCATTTGAAGGCAAGCTTGTAACCTTTGATGGTCAGCAGTTGATAATTGCAACAAAGCAAAAAACTAGAACTGTTGAAGTAACTATTCCATATGAAAAAGTAGCAAGCGCAAGATTAGCTGTAGTTTTCTAAATTGAAAGGGGGAGAAAAGGTCCATGAATAGTGACTTTATGGATGCATTAACGACGTTAGAAAAAGAAAAAGGAATTAGTAAGGAAATAATTATTGAAGCTATTGAAGCAGCTTTAATTTCTGGTTATAAACGCAACTTTAATCAAGCGCAAAATGTCCGGGTGGACATTAACCGTGAGAATGGTAGTATTCGTGTTTTTGCGAGAAAGCAAGTTGTGGAAGAAGTGTTTGATGCAAGACTAGAAATTTCTGAAGAGGCTGCAAAGGCAATTAACCCACAATATGAAGTTGATGATATTGTAGAAATTGAAGTAACACCGAAAGATTTTGGGCGCATTGCCGCACAAACTGCTAAACAAGTAGTAACGCAGCGAGTTCGCGAAGCTGAAAGAGGAATTATATATTCTGACTTCATTGATCGTGAAGAAGATATTATGACGGGAATTGTTCAACGACAAGATAGTCGTTTTATTTATGTGGACTTAGGGAAAGTAGAAGCATTACTTCCGTTAAGTGAGCAAATGCCAAACGAAACATATAAGCATAACGATCGTATTAAAGCCTACATAACTAAGGTTGAGAAAACGACAAAAGGTCCTCAAATTTTAATTTCTAGAACTCACCCTGGCTTACTAAAACGACTATTCGAATTAGAAGTCCCAGAAATCTTTGATGGTACTGTGGAATTAATGTCAGTAGCTAGAGAAGCCGGTGATCGTTCAAAGATCTCTGTACACGCTCCGAATCCGGAAGTTGATCCTGTAGGTTCTTGTGTAGGTCCAAAAGGGCAGCGAGTTCAAACGATTGTAAATGAGCTTAAAGGAGAAAAAATTGATATTGTTCGCTGGTCAGAAGATCCAGTTGAATATGTAGCTAATGCTTTAAGCCCTGCGAAAGTTGTTCAAGTAAAAGTTAATGAAGAGGAAAAAATGACACAAGTCATCGTGCCAGACTATCAATTATCTTTAGCGATTGGTAAAAGAGGACAAAATGCAAGGCTAGCGGCTAAATTAACAGGTTGGAAAATTGATATAAAGAGCCAATCAGAAGCGGAGAGCTTAGGCTTATACAACCCGAATGAAAATGATGTAGTAGGCTATGAAGAAGAGACAGTAAATGAGGATCCTATCCTTAATGAAGAAAGACATGATGAGCTAGAACAATAAAGGAGTGGAGAAAGTATGAAAAAGCGAAAAGTTCCACTTCGTAAATGTGTAGTTACAAATGAAATGAAGCCGAAAAAAGAGTTGGTTAGAATTGTGCGTACACCTGAGGGCGAAGTGGTGATTGATTTTACTGGCAAAAAATCCGGAAGAGGAGCTTATGTGAGTAATAGTCAGGAATGCTTCCTTGAGGCGAAAAAAAGAGATGTTTTCTCTAAGCACTTAAATGTTAAAGTAAGCTCTGAAATTTACGACCAACTAATTAAAGATCGAACTGAAGGAGACTTTTAATGAAACAACCACAATGGTTTTCTTTGCTAGGGCTTGCTGCAAGAGCTAGGAAGCTAGTAACTGGGGAAGAACTTGTTGTTAAAGACATTCGTAAAAAAAACGTACATCTTGTTATTGTAGCTAATGACGCTTCAGATTTAACGAAAAAAAAGTTACAAGACAAGTGTAAATTTTATAATGTTACTCTTAAGTTTGTGGCTGATCGGCAAGAACTTGGTATGGCCATTGGGAAACATGAAAGAGTGGTTATTGGCGTAACCGACCAAGGATTTGCACAAAAGCTCCTTTCAATTTTATAAAAAAGCTTTTGAAATGCGGATGAACAAGTTGAGGTTCATAAGGGAGGAAAGCAAATGAGGAAGATGCGAGTATATGAATATGCAAAAGAAAAAAACTTATCAAGTAAAGAAATTATTGAAAAACTAAAAGCGATGAACGTTGAGGTAACTAACCATATGTCTGTTATTACAGAAGATACGATAAAACAACTAGAAGGAACACCAAAAGAGGCTTCAAAACAGGTGAAACAAAAACCTGCGCAAACAGCTCCAAAGGCTAATGATTCTAAGAAAAGTAATGCACAGCAAAAGCCAACCACAAAAAACAATCAAGGTGGAGCAGGAAATTTCAACCAAAAGAAAAATGACAAAAAACGTAACAAAAACAAAAATAAAAATAATAACCATAAGCCACAAGTAGAAGTAAAGAAAGAAGTTAAAGAACTTCCTTCAAAAATTACATTTTCTGGTTCAATTACGGTAGGAGACCTTGCAAAGAAACTTAACAAAGAGCCATCAGAGCTTATAAAGAAGTTAATGTTTTTAGGGGTTATGGCTACTATAAACCAAGAATTAGATAAAGATTCTATAGAGTTGATTGCCAGTGACTACGGAGTTGAAGTAGAGGAAGAGATCATTTTAGAAACTACTGATTTCGAAAGATATGAGGAAGCTGATGATCCAAAAGACCTTCAAGAAAGACCACCAGTTGTGACAATTATGGGTCACGTTGACCATGGTAAAACGACGCTGCTTGATTCAATTCGTCACACGAAAGTAACTGCTGGTGAAGCTGGGGGAATTACACAGCACATCGGTGCTTATCAAGTAGAAGAGGCTGGTAAGAAAATTACATTTTTAGATACACCAGGCCATGCCGCATTTACGACGATGCGTGCTCGTGGTGCTCAAGTAACGGATATTACCATTCTTGTTGTTGCTGCTGATGATGGAGTTATGCCGCAAACGGTTGAAGCGATTAATCACGCTAAAGCAGCAGAAGTCCCGATTATCGTTGCCGTCAACAAAATGGATAAAGAAGGTGCGAACCCAGATCGAGTGATGCAGGAGTTAACAGAACACGGTTTAGTTCCTGAAGCATGGGGTGGAGATACAATTTTCGTATCGGTTTCTGCATTAAAAGGTGAAGGCATCGACGAACTATTAGAGATGATCTTACTAGTTGCTGAAGTTGAAGAATATAAAGCGAACCCTAAAGCTTATGCAAGAGGAACTGTTGTTGAAGCGGAGCTTGATAAAGGTCGAGGAGCAGTAGCTACATTGCTAGTTCAATCCGGTTCGCTTCATGTAGGTGACCCAATTGTTGTTGGTAATACGTTTGGTCGAGTTCGAGCAATGGTCAATGACTTAGGGAGACGTGTGAAAGTTGCTGGACCATCTGCTCCTGTAGAAATTACAGGTCTTAGTGACGTTCCACAAGCAGGTGACCAATTTTTAGTATTTAAAGATGAAAAGACAGCTCGCTCTGTTGGGGAAGCTCGTGCAACGAAGCAACGTGAAGCTGAGCGTTCTGAAACAAGTAGAGTTAGTTTAGATGATCTGTTTAATCAAATTCAGCAAGGTGAGATTAAAGAGATTAATGTCATTATTAAAGCTGATGTTCAAGGTTCTGTTGAAGCGATGCGTGGTTCATTAGAAAAAATTGATGTTGAAGGTGTGAAGGTAAATATTATTCACACAGGTGTAGGTGCGATTACTGAATCTGATATTATTTTAGCGAGTGCTTCAAATGCGATAGTGATTGGCTTTAATGTTCGCCCAGATGTCAATGCCAAACGAACAGCAGATAGCGAAAAAGTAGATATTCGTCTTCACCGCGTTATTTATAATGCGATTGATGAAATTGAGGCAGCTATGAAAGGAATGCTTGATCCAGAATTTGAAGAAAAAGTGATCGGGCAAGTTGAAGTTCGTACAACGTTTAAAGTATCTAAAGTAGGAACAATTGCAGGGTGTTACGTTACTGAAGGAAAAGTTACTCGTGACTCTACAGTTCGTTTAATTCGTGATGGCGTTGTTATTTATGAAGGTTCGATTGGTGCTCTTAAGCGCTTTAAAGATGACGTTAAAGAAGTCGCAACTAACTATGAGTGTGGAATAACACTTGAGAAATTTAATGACATCAAAGAAGGCGATATTATTGAAGCGTACGTGATGGAGGAGATTAAACGTTAATGATTGGCTCTGTATCTTGTGAATGTTTAATTTACGATGCACAGTCCCTTAAGGGGAAACGGTCAGTTATTAAAAGTATAATAACTCGGTTAAAGCAAAGACTAAATGTATCAGTTTCAGAAGTAGGCTATCAAGATTTATGGCAACGAACGGAAATTTGTATCGTTACTGTCGCAAGTGATCGTGTTGTTGCTGAAAAAGAGCTTAACAAGGCATTAGCTTTAATCGATTCAACACCAGAAATTGAACGAACCATTACAAACTTTGAGTGGTTTTAAATTTAATAAAGCTTTAAATTTAAACTTTGAATGCTGTCTAGCTACAGCGCCTACGAGCTCGGTCATTTCAGTCCTTTCGCTCGTGACCAAGGCGCTTGTGCTTTTCTTATGAGGTGATATTATGAGTGTTCGTCCAAATAGAGTTGCTGAACAAATTAAAAAAGAAATGACTGAAATTTTACAAAGAGATTTAAAAGATCCTCGAATTGGCTTTGTTACCGTTACGGGAGTTGATGTAACGGGTGACTTACAACAAGCTACAGTATATATTACTGTACTCGGGAGTGACGAGCAAAAAGAGTCAACATTACAAGGACTCTCAAAAGCAACTGGATTTATTCGTTCTGAAATAGGTAAAAGAGTAAGGTTAAGAAAAACACCAGAACTTCTTTTTAAGTTTGACGAGTCAATCGAGTATGGTAATAAAATTGCTTCACTTCTAGGAGAGATCAACCGTCAAGACGATTAATAACGAAAACTTGGCAAAGGAAGGGGGATAGTATTCTGCTATCTCCTCTTTTCTTTGTTGACGGCCAAGGTTTTTCTAATTTCTACATTAATGAATTTCATAATTCAATATTATCGCCATTAAGTAACTATATGTAGTTGCGTCAAAACCGTTCGCAAACTATATATTGTTTAGTGTGACTCGTTTTTGGTGATTATGAAATTCACTCACATAACTGTTTATTTCAACTTTTCTAAATAAATATAAAGTGGTGATACAAATGGAATTACAAGGTATTTTACCTTTGCATAAGCCGAAAGGAATGACCTCACATGATTGTGTTGCCAAGTTAAGAGGAATTTTAAAAACTCGCAAAATTGGTCATACTGGAACGCTAGACCCAGAAGTTACTGGAGTTTTACCAATTTGTATAGGGAAAGCAACGAAAGTAGCTCAATATATGTCTGATTATTCGAAAACGTATGAATGTGAAGTTACGATTGGATTTTCTACGACAACAGAAGATTTCACTGGAGAAATCATTGATGAAAAACCTGTAAAAGAACTTGTGACAATGAAACAATTAAAGGAAGTCGTAAATTCATTTGTTGGTGAAATCGAGCAAATTCCTCCGATGTATTCTGCGGTCAAGGTAAATGGGAAAAAACTATACGAGTATGCACGCCTCGGGCAAGTAGTCGAGCGCCCTAGTCGTCGTGTCGTCATACATAATTTGACTATCCTTACGGAGCCAGAGTTGTTCGATGGAAATAAGCTAAAGTTTTCATTTAGAGTCCATTGTAGTAAAGGAACTTATGTACGTACATTAGCTGTCGATATTGGTAAACAGTTAGGCTACCCATCTCATATGTCAGCTCTAGTACGAACAGCTTCTGGACCTTTTACATTAAAAGAGTGTATAACATTTGAACAAATAGAGTCTATGTTTAAAGCAGGGGATTTACAACAAAAACTTTTTAAACTTGAAGATGCACTATCATTTTTAAAACATATTGAAGTGAATGATACTCTCGCTTTTAAAATTTCAAATGGAGCAGTATTACCATTTCCGGAGGGGATAGCTGAAAATCGTTTTACCGTTTATAATAAGAATGGAGAATGTTTAGCGATCTATCAAAAGCACCCAACAAAAGCGGGGCTAATGAAACCAGAAAAGGTTTTCTGAGCAACGAAGGAGAAGAATGTAGGCGGGCGCCTTGCGCTTTTCTTATAATAATTTAGATTGAGGTGGAAACGTTGAAAACGATAATGCTGTCACATCCTCATCAGCTGAAAAAAGAAACGATCAAACCGACAGTTATTGCATTAGGCTTTTTTGATGGAGTCCATTTAGGACATGAAAAGGTTATATTAACAGCTAAAAAGTTGGCTAAAGAAAAACAAATGCAATGTGCAGTTATGACTTTTAATCCACACCCAAAAGAAGTGTTGCGTACAAGAAAAGAAAAAATGAACTATTTAAGTCCCTTACCTGAAAAGATTAAATTAATCGAACAGTTAGATGTCGATGTTCTATATATAGTAGATTTTTCGTTACCGTTTGCTAATTTAACACCACAACAGTTTGTCGATGATTACTTAATTGGTTTAAATGTGAAGCATGTTGTTGCAGGTTTTGATTATTCTTATGGAAAATTAGGAAAAGGGACGATGGAGACATTACCTTTTCACTCGAGGAATGAATTTACACAAACGACGATTTCAAAAGTAGAGAAAAGTTTAGAGAAAATAAGTTCTACTCACATTCGCAATCTTCTAGCTGCCGGTGAAGTATCGCAAATACGTGAATTTTTAGGAAGATATTATGAAGTCGTTGGAGAAGTTGTTCATGGTGAGAAAAGAGGAAGGGAAATTGGCTTTCCGACAGCAAATATAAAGTCAGAAGGGTTCTTACTACCGAAAGAGGGAGTTTATGCTACTTTAGTAAAAATAAACGATAGGACGTATGAAGGAGTATGTAATATTGGCTATAAACCTACCTTTCATGGAGAAGGTAGCGCTGCACTTGCTGTAGAAATTCACCTATTTAATTTTGCTGACAACATTTACGGTGAAAGTGTAACGGTTCAATGGATTGAACGTATTAGAAGCGAAAAGAAGTTTAGTTCGATCGAGCAATTAATTGAGCAAATTCAAAAGGATAAACAAGAAGCACAACAAATTTTAAATAAATTAAACTTGTGTTCTTGCAATTTATAGCTAAACCATGTATTCTTATTAATGTACGTTTGTACAAAACCGTTACTTGGCAAAATCGAATCACCGACGTTTGCTAGGTAATAGGGGATAATATAAAGGAGGTGAATTAGGATGGCATTATCGCAAGAGCGTAAAAATGAACTTATTGAAACGTTTAAAGTGCACGATACTGACACTGGTTCTCCAGAGGTACAGATCGCTATCCTAACGGAGCAAATCAATACGTTAAACGATCATTTACGTACACACAAGAAGGATCATC
Organism: Anaerobacillus arseniciselenatis; assembly: GCF_001865995.1. Lineage (GTDB taxonomy): Bacteria > Bacillota > Bacilli > Bacillales > Anaerobacillaceae > Anaerobacillus > Anaerobacillus arseniciselenatis. Next base: position 231,541 of record NZ_MLQQ01000042.1, read on the forward strand.
ACTCACGTCGTGGTCTTTTAAAAATGGTTGGTCAACGTCGTAACTTACTTACGTACTTACGTAACAAAGACGTTACACGTTACCGTAACCTAGTTGATAAGCTCGGTTTACGCCGATAGTAGGAAAAAGCGGGATTCGTCTCGCTTTTTTGTTAGATTTATTTACTGGAAAATATTATTAATTGAGTGAATTTCATAATATTCAATAAACTAACCACATCAAGAGTTACATCTAGTGGTGCTAAATAACGATTATGAAATTCATTAAAATATCGTATTTTAATTTGTTTGTTAAAATACTTTTTAATTTACATATTTAAGGAAATAATAAGTGTATAGTAAATGGATGAATTTCATAATGACCTAAATTGAGCCATATCAAACTCTATGTAGTTGCGAGCAGTTTAACGCAACTACATAGAGATACTTAGTGGCGATAATAATGATTATGAAATTCATTGAAATGAAAATTAAATTTTGAAAGACGAGAGGAGTACTCGTACACATGGAACATGAAACACAAAAATTTTCGATGGATTGGGCAGGTCGCGAGTTAACGTTTGAAATTGGTGAATTCGCGAAACAAGCAAATGGAGCAGTGATGGTAAGATATGGAGAGACGGCGGTGCTTTCTACAGCTACTGCTTCAAGATCTCCTAAGCCACTAAGTTTCTTCCCCCTTACTGTGAATTACGAAGAACGTTTATATGCAGCTGGGAAAATTCCTGGTGGTTTTATAAAACGAGAAGGTCGTCCGAGTGAAAATGCAATTTTAACAAGTCGATTAATTGACCGACCAATTCGTCCGCTTTTTCCAGATGGATTTCGTAATGAAGTACAAGTTGTCAGTATTGTCATGAGTAATGATCAAAACTGTTCTTCTGAAATGGCAGCAATGGTAGGTTCTTCATTAGCGTTATGCATTTCTGATATCCCTTTTGATGGTCCGATTGCTGGCGTCACTGTTGGTCGTATTGATGGAGAGTTTTTAATTAACCCTACAACAGATGAACTTGAGAAAAGTGATATTCACTTAGTCGTTGCAGGGACGAAAGATGCAATTAACATGGTTGAAGCCGGTGCGGATGAAGTTGCTGAAGAAGTAATGTTAGAAGCAATTATGTACGGTCATGAAGAGATTAAACGTCTCGTTGCTTTCCAAGAAGAGGTTATCCGTCAATTAGGACCAATTGAAAAAATGGAAGTAATATTACAACAAGTCGATGCCGAGCTTAATACATTAGTCCGTGAATTTGCTGATAGTGATTTAAGGGAAGCTGTTCAAGTACAAGAAAAGCACGCTAGACAAGCTGCAATTGATTCAGTGATGGAAAAAACGATTTCCCATTTTGAAGAAAATGAAGAGATAGACCTTGATGAAGTAAAAGAAATTTTACAAAAGATCGTCAAAGAAGAAGTAAGACGATTAATTACGAAAGAGAAAGTTCGCCCTGATGGACGAGCTAAAGATGAAATTCGTCCTCTTTCTTCTAAAATTGATATTTTACCAAGAACACACGGCTCTGGTTTGTTTAAAAGAGGTCAAACTCAAGCATTAAGTGTTTGTACTTTGGGCGCATTAGGTGACGTGCAAATTTTAGACGGATTAGGGATTGAAGAGTCGAAACGTTTTATGCATCACTATAACTTCCCGTTATTTAGTGTTGGTGAAACAGGTCCGATTCGTGGTCCGGGCCGAAGAGAGATCGGACATGGTGCTTTAGGAGAACGTGCTTTAGAACCAATTATTCCGTCAGAGAAAACATTCCCATACACGATACGTCTCGTATCAGAAGTGCTAGAATCTAACGGTTCAACTTCTCAAGCAAGTATTTGTGCGAGCACTTTAGCGATGATGGCTGCAGGTGTACCAATTAAAGCTCCAGTTGCTGGGATTGCCATGGGACTTATTGCAGATGGCGAAGATTACACAGTTTTAACAGACATTCAAGGTATGGAAGATCATCTTGGAGATATGGACTTTAAAGTAGCAGGAACAAAAGATGGTGTCACTGCCCTACAAATGGATATTAAAATTTCAGGAATTAACCGTGATATTTTAGAAGAAGCTTTGGAGCAGGCTCGTACAGGCCGCTTACACATTTTGGACAATATGCTTGAAGCTATTAATGAACCAAAAATTGAGCTTTCTCAATATGCTCCGAAAATTTTAATGATGTCTATTAATCCAGATAAAATCCGTGATGTTATTGGGCCGAGCGGTAAAATCATTAATAAAATCATTGAAGAAACTAGTGTTAAAATTGACATTGAACAAGATGGTACGGTGTTTATTGCTTCTACAGATCAAGCAATGAATGCAAAAGCGAAACAAATTATCGAAGACATTGTTCGCGAAGTTGAAGTGGGGCAAACATATCTCGGTACAGTAAAACGTATTGAAAAGTTTGGTTGCTTTGTGGAGATCTTTAAAGGTAAAGACGGTCTCGTTCACATCTCCCAACTTGCTGAAGAACGAGTAAACAAAGTTGAAGATGTTGTTTCAATAGGCGATGAAATTCTCGTTAAAGTAACAGAGGTCGATAACCAAGGAAGAGTTAATTTATCGCGTAAGGCAATTTTAAAAGAACAAAACAAGCAAGAAAGTTAATATTAGAGGCTGGGGCTTTTAGCCAGTCTCTTTTCCTTTTTTATAAGTTATGAATGTAGAGTTTTGAGTGTTGAGTTACTTTTTAGTTATTGCTGCGAAGCACTGCTTTCAACAACTCACCACTCAAAACTCAAAACTCAATTGTTCTACCTCGTCCATCCTTTGCATATTTTTTAGTACAAGGGGGGACAGTTAATGATGAAGAAGTTTATTTTGCAAATGTGCACTTTTTTTATTATCCTTGTTTTATCAATGGGGTCGATTCAAAATCCATATACAACAAATTACATACAAGAGCTTAAAAGAGACAGTCAGGCGGTAGCAACGTTTAACGATCCTCTTTTTATGGAATTACAACAATATGCGGATCAAAAAAAGGTAGCCCCTATTAATGCTAAAGTTGATAAAGTGTGGAAAGCGATACCAGGACTTAATGGACTTGAAATTGATATTGAAGCTTCATACGAAAAGATGAGAAAAGATGGTACTTTTTTAGAAAGAAAACTAGTGTATAAAGAAACGTCACCTGAAGTTCATTTAAGTGACTTACCACCTTCGCCGATCTATCGTGGAAATCCAGAAAAGCCAATGGTTACATTACTTGTAAATGTCGCTTGGGGGAATGAGTACCTACCTTCAATGTTAAAGATCATGAATGCACATAGTGTAAAATCGACCTTTTTTTTAGATGGTTCATGGACGAAAAAAAATCCTAGTTTAGCAAAAATGATTGTCGATGAAGGTCATGAAATTGGTAATCATGCTTATTCACATCCGGATCTAAAGAAATTAACGAACGCAAGAATTAAAGATGAAATAAGTAAAACGAATGAAGTTATCCATGCAACGTTGGATATTAAACCAAAATGGTTTGCGCCGCCAAGTGGAAGTTACCGGCAAGATGTCGTTGATATTGCAAGAGATATGGATATGTATACGATCCTTTGGACATTGGATACTGTCGATTGGCGAAACCCTGAGCCATCGGCCATGGCAAATCGAGTTTTACAAAAAGTAGAGCCAGGCTCGATGATATTAATGCATCCGACAGCAAGTGCTACCGGAGGGTTGGAGCAACTAATAAAAGGTTTAAAAGCGAAGGGGTACCAAATAAGTACAGTATCGAACCTTCTTAGTGAAGAAAGAACGACGACGACTAATGAGTTCCCCGAAGCATATTGAGATATTAGGAGGAAAAATAGATTGATACAAAAGTTTGAAACTCCAGATGGTTTACGAATCGTTTTAGAAAAAATTCCTACAGTTAGATCGGTTTCGATCGGTATTTGGATTGGTACGGGTTCACGTTTTGAAGAAAAAGAAGTGAACGGGGTCTCCCATTTTTTAGAGCATATGTTTTTTAAAGGGACAAAAAAACGTTCAGCACAAGAAATTGCCGAAGCATTTGACGGGATCGGCGGCCAAGTGAATGCATTTACGTCAAAAGAGTATACGTGTTATTATGCAAAGGTGTTAGATGACCATGCAAATATCGCCCTAGATGTCTTATCGGATATGTTTTTTGATTCACAGTTTGAAAAAAGAGAATTAGAAAAAGAAAAAAATGTTGTCCTTGAGGAAATTAAAATGTATGAAGATGCTCCTGATGACATCGTCCATGATTTATTAGCACAAGCAAGTTACGGATCACACTCTTTAGCCTATCCGATACTTGGAACACAAGAAACATTACAATCTTTTTCAGAAAGCACTTTAAGAGACTATATGGATGACCAGTATACAGCAGAGAATGTTGTTATTTCTGTTGCAGGAAATGTAGATGAAAGTTTTATTGAAAAAGTAAAAGAAATTTTTAGTGCAGTAAAGAAAAGTGGGAAAGAGCGCCAATATATTACACCCGCTTTCATGTCGGAAAAGAAAGTACGCCAAAAAGATACAGAGCAAGCACATCTTTGTCTTGGTTTTAACGGCTTGAAAATAGGACATGACGACATATATAGTCTCGTACTATTAAATAATATTTTAGGTGGAAGTATGAGTAGCAGATTGTTTCAAGAGGTAAGAGAGAAGAAAGGTTTAGCCTATTCGGTTTTCTCTTATCACTCTTCATTTCATGATAATGGAATGCTGACATTGTACAGTGGCACTGCTCCTTCTCAACTAGATGAACTTTATGAAACGATCATGGACACGTTAATGAATTTGAGGGAAAAAGGAATGACTGAAAACGAATTAAACAAAGGAAAAGAGCAGTTAAAAGGGAACCTCATGCTTAGTTTAGAAAGTACAAACAGTCGAATGAGTCGAAATGGGAAAAATGAATTGCTATTAAAGCGTCATCGCTCATTAGATGAAATTATTGATGAGATTAACGATGTTACTATAGACAGTACGAATAAATTGAGTCAAAAATTATTTGGTGAACCGTACTCATTAGCATTAATTAGCCCATCTGGTCAGCTCCCTAAAGGGGTAACACTTTAAATAATACAAAAATACCACTCGATAGTGGTATTTTTTGTTTTGTCCTCATAAAAATATAGTAGTAGAGGGTGTTCCAAAAGTCCGGTAATCATAGCATTCGAATACTATAAAAATTGAAGGGGGAACTAACAGTGAGGTTAAGCGAGATTAGTGGAAAAGAAATCATCGATTATGATAAAGGTGAACGACTAGGAGTATTAGGACAAACAGATTTAGTTATTGATGAAGAGACAGGTAAGATTGAGTCATTTATCATCCCGTCGATGAAGTGGTTCGGCTTAGGAGGAAAAAAAGAAAAAGAAGTCACCGTTCACTGGAGACAAATCATTAAAATAGGAACAGATATGATTATTATTGATGTTGATAAAGAGTAAGAAGTTGTGCAAGCAAGAACTGTCACTAATGTGGCAGTTTTTTTAATGAGTGAATTTCATAATTACCAAAAATGATCCACATCAAGAAATATATGGTTTGCAAATGGTTTTGACGCAACTATATATTGATCTTAGTGGTGAGAATAATGAATTATGAAATTCATTGAATATTTTAAAATTAACTTCTTATTCACCGATTAGGGCGTTTATACATAATATGATTTTGAATTAAATAGAAATTATTCCCCCTGTAACGTTTAGGAAATGAAACGACAGTGAGAAAGGGGAGGAACGATGTTAACAGGGAAACATGTTGCGGTAATTGGTGGAGACGCCAGGCAGCTAGAAGTGATCCGCAAACTAATTGAACTCGATGCAAAAATTTCATTAATTGGCTTTGATCAACTTGATGAAGGGTTTGTTGGGGCTAGTAAAGTACAACTTGAGGATGTTGATTTTACAACCGTTGATGTTATCGTACTACCAGTAAGTGGCACAAGCAATGAAGGAGAAGTAGAAACAATTTTTAGCAATGAAAAGATTGTTCTAAAGGCAGAGCATCTAAAAGATACCCCTAACAAATGTAATGTATTTTCAGGAATTAGTAATCAATACTTGAAAAAAATTGTTCAAGAATCCGACAGAAAACTTGTAGAGCTTTTTGAACGAGATGATGTTGCGATTTATAATTCAGTTCCTACAATGGAAGGTACGCTTATGATGGTTATACAAAATACAGATATCACCATTCATCGTTCTAACGTTGTCGTTTTAGGGTTTGGCAGAGTTGGGATGAGTGTAGCAAGAGCGTTTCATGCGTTAGGAGCAGATGTAAAGGTAGCGGCACTTGAGAGCGAACTTCTTGCTCGAATTTATGAAATGGGATTTGAGCCTATTGAATTATCGAATCTTAGTAATGAAGTTCAAGAAACCGATGTTTGTATAAATACAATTCCTGCAAGAGTCTTAACAGCAAATATCATCTCAAAAATGCCTACACGTGCACTCATTGTCGATTTGGCTTCAAAGCCAGGTGGAACAGATTTCCGCTACGCTGAAAAAAGGGGGATTAAAGCTTTACTCGCTCCCGGATTACCCGGTATTGTCGCTCCGAAAACAGCAGGGAAAATTATTGCCAATGTTCTTTCCAAATTGCTGCTTGAAGAACAAAACAATATTGAGGAGGAACAATCATGACATTAAAAGGTAAGCATATTGGATTTGGTTTGACTGGGTCACATTGCACCTATAGTGCAGTGATCCCAGAAATGAAGAAGCTAGTAGAAGCTGGTGCAAAAGTAACGCCATTTGTCACTCATACAGTGAAATCGACAGATACTAAGTTTGGCCCTAGCGACGATTGGATTCGGCAAATAAAAGAAATAACTGATGAAGAAATTGTTGATTCAATCGTCAAAGCTGAACCTTTTGGACCGAAAACCCCATTAGATTGTATGGTCATCGCACCGTTAACAGGAGCGTCAGCTAGTAAGTTTGCCAATGCGCTGACAGATTCACCGGTGTTAATGGCGGCGAAAGCAACGCTTAGAAATTTAAGTCCTGTTGTGTTAGGAATTTCTACAAATGATGCGTTAGGGTTAAACGGTATGAATATCATGAAACTAATGGCTACAAAAAATATTTATTTTATTCCTTACGGCCAAGATGACCCGTTCAAAAAACCAAACTCTTTAGTTGCTAGAATGACTTCTCTTCAAGATACAATTGAAGCTGCGATAGAAGGAAGGCAACTCCAGCCAGTTATTATTGAAAAATATAAAGATTCATAGATTTAGTCCAATCAAGGCTTCCTAGAATAGACGTAACGTTTTCAATTGTAATAGATTATGATAAGATAATACTCATACTAATTGGATTATACTCATATGAAGTATAAGTAATAACAACTGTAAGGCTAAACGTGTTAATAACATCGGAATTTAATAGAATCATAACACCACGTTTTAAAACAGTTAACACAACGGTCTATTTTTAACAAAAGAAGGGAGCCTTAAAAAATGGCAACAGAAACAGGATTAAATGTAGCAGTAGTTGGAGCAACAGGAGCTGTAGGGCAGCAAATGCTCCGTACTTTAGAACAACGTAATTTCCCAATTTCAAAACTTACTTTACTTTCTTCAAAGAGGTCAGCTGGAAAAAAGTTAACATATAAAGGAGAAGAAATTGTTATCCAAGAAGCTACTCCGGACAGCTTTGAAGGAGTGCAACTCGCTTTATTTAGTGCAGGTGGTTCTATTTCCAAAGCATTAGCACCTGAAGCTGTAAAAAGAGGTGCGATTGTCGTTGACAATACGAGTGCTTATAGGATGGACCCAGAAGTGCCATTAGTTGTTCCTGAAGTGAATGAAGAAGAACTCCGTAACCATAAAGGAATCATTGCTAACCCGAACTGTTCAACAATTCAAATGGTGGTGGCATTAGAGCCGATCCGCAAAAAATATGGTATGAAAAAAGTGATTGTTTCAACATATCAGGCCGTAAGTGGTGCTGGTGCTAATGCGATTAAAGAAATGGAAGAGCAAACGAGTGCAATTTTAGACGGTAAGGAATTTACTCCTGAAATATTACCTTGTGGAAGTGATGAAAAGCATTATCAGATCGCGTTTAATGCGATTCCGCAAATTGATAAATTCCAAGATAATGGTTTTACTTTTGAAGAAATGAAAATGATTAATGAAACAAAGAAGATTATGAATATGCCTGAATTACAAGTCGCAGCTACATGTGTAAGAATCCCAGTCGAAACAGGTCATTCTGAATCATTATTTATTGAAGTTGAGAATTCAGGGTTAACAGTTTCTGAAATGAAATCTATGTTATCAGAAGCTCCAGGGGTTGTTTTAGAAGATGACCCTGAAAATCAAATTTATCCTATGGCAGTTAATTGTGTTAATAAAAATGACGTTTTCGTTGGTCGAATTCGTCAAGATTTAGATAATGAGAAAGGGTTCCATTTGTGGGTAGTTTCTGACAACTTATTAAAAGGTGCAGCTTGGAATTCGGTTCAAATTTCTGAGAGTTTAGTAAAATTAGGTTTATTAAAGTGAATTTCATAATTACGTAAATTGAGCCATTTCAAATTATAGGTAGTTGCGAACGGTTTGACGCAACTACATTATAGATACTTAATGGCGATAATATTGAATTATGAAATTCATTAATTAAAATAATAATTTGAAAAAAGTTTTGGAAGGCAGACAAAAAGTGCGAAATAGCCCATCATCTTTAAAGGAGTGGTGATCATTGATAAACAAATACGTTTATCTTGAGTGAGCTATCGGCTCTTTTATGTTAGCCTTCTCTTTTTTCGCCATTAAAAAGTGAATTTCATAATTATCAAAATGAGCCACATCACGCAATATTTTAGTTTGCGAATGGTTTTGACGCAACTATATATTGATCTTAGTGGCGGTAATAATAAATTATGAAATTCTTTAAATTAAATTTAAAAATAATTATGTGAATAATAAGGAACAAAGAGGTGTAACATGAAGGTCATCGTTCAAAAATTTGGTGGGACCTCATTAAAAGATGAGGAATCTAGATTTCAAGCGGCACAACATGTTTTATCTGCAGTGAAACAAGGCTATAAAGTAGTCGTTGTCGTTTCAGCTATCGGTAGAAAAGGAGATCCTTATGCGACAGATACGCTACTGAGTTTAGTAAATGCCCACGAAGAAACATTCGTAGAAAAACGAGAACTTGATTTATTAATGTCGTGTGGAGAATTAATTTCATCGGTTGTATTTTGTAATTTATTAGCAAGTCACAATTTAAAGTCGATGTCAATGACAGGTGCGCAAGCAGGGTTTCGAACAAATGAGGACTTTTCTAGTGCTAAAATTGTTGAAATGAATTGCGATAAATTATTAAAACAATTAACTACACATGATTGTGTAGTCGTTACAGGATTTCAAGGAATGTCAGAAAATGGAGAATTAACTACTTTAGGTCGTGGTGGAAGTGACACTTCAGCAACCGCTATTGGAGCGGCGATTCAAGCAGAGTGGGTTGATATCTTTACGGATGTAGAAGGGTTAATGACAGCAGATCCAAGAATTGTTAGCGAAGCAAAACCCATTGATACAGTAACGTATAATGAAATATGTAATATGGCTTATCAAGGAGCAAAAGTCATTCATCCTCGTGCAGTAGAAATTGCGATGAATGCAAAAGTGCCGATTCGGATTCGCTCTACGTTTTCAGATCTAGAAGGTACGTTAGTAACATCAAGCTTAAAACAACAAAAAGGCATGGATGTAGAAGAAAGATTAGTTACAGGGATTGCTTATGTTTCTAATGTTTCACAAATTAAAGTGATCGCCAAAGAAGGGCAATACAATCTACAATCGCAAGTATTTAAGGCGATGGCGAATGAAGGTATAAGTGTTGATTTTATCAATATTAATCTCATGGGTGTCGTTTACACGGTCATGGATGAAAATACAGATCGGGCAGTCGAACTTTTAAGAGAGATGGGTTACGAACCGATGGTAACGAGAAATTGTGCAAAAGTTTCAGCTATTGGGGCTGGCATGACAGGAGTTCCAGGCGTTACAGCAAAAATTGTAGGAAGTCTTGCTGAGGAGAATATTTCAATTCTTCAATCTGCAGATTCACATACGACGATTTGGGTTTTAGTTAAAGAAGAGGATAAAGCAAAAGCAGTTAACGCATTGCATAAAATCTTTAAGTTGGATCAGGCCCTCTAAAACAACTAGTTTAACATTTATCTGAAAGGATTGATTAACGTGAACTTTGGGCAAGTCGTTACTGCAATGGTAACACCTTTTGATCAAAATGGGCAAATTGACTTTGACAAAACAACAGAGTTGATTGAACATTTAATAAATACTGGAACGGATGCATTAGTTGTTGCAGGAACAACTGGTGAATCTCCTACGTTATCGGCAAGTGAAAAAATAGCACTATTTGAACACTCTGTTAAAATAGTTGCCGGTCGTATTCCTGTAATTGCAGGGACAGGAACTAATAATACGAGTGGTTCGATCGAGTTAACTAAACAAGCAGAAAATGTAGGGGTAGACGGGGTCATGCTCGTATCTCCTTATTATAATAAACCTTCTCAACAAGGGATGTATGCACATTTTAAAGCAATTGCAGATAGTACAACATTACCGGTAATGCTCTATAATATTCCTGGGCGGTGTATCGTAAACATGTCAGCAGACCTTGTTGTTGAGTTATCGAAAATCAAAAACATCGTTGCTATGAAAGAAGCTAGTGGGAACTTAGACCAAGTTACAGCGATTATTTCTAATACTTCTGATGATTTTTATGTATACAGTGGAGATGATAGTTTGACTTTACCACTCCTGGCTGTAGGTGGTCATGGTATCGTTTCTGTTGCAGCACATGTAATAGGTAAGGAAATGAAACAAATGGTTACAGCATATAATAATGGTGAAATAGAGGAAGCAGCAAAACTGCATCAACAACTGTTGCCAATAATGAAATCTTTATTTATCGCACCAAACCCGAGCCCTGTAAAAGCCGCATTAGCCCTAAAAGGACTCAATGTAGGCGGAGTAAGGTTACCATTGATCCCACTAACAGAAATTGAAAAGGAACAGCTAGCAAAAATTATCAAGTAATATTTTATGAGCATTTAATCAAATAGACGACAAAGGAACCTAGATTATTTTTATACTTAGTAAAAGTATAAGAAAGCATGGTTCCTTTTTATTTTGCTAGAAAAATATTTTCCACTTCTACATAAATATTCTTGTGTTCTCTTTGGAACATAAGTTATACTACAAACAAGTGATTAGTTCGGATTAAACAATATATAATAGATTATTCGGTTTGGCTAAGCTAAGCATAGAATAATGAATATTATAATTCATTATTCTCGCCACTAAGATCAATATATAGTTGCGTTAAAACCATTCGCAAACTATATATTGCGTGATGTGGCTCATTTTGTTGATTATGAAATTCACTCAGTTAGCTAAAACTATCAGAATTTTTTAATCGGAAGAAAGAATTAGAAAAAGTAAATTTGGGAGGAACAATTAAATTGACAAAGCAAGGTTTAGAAAAAGTACGTGTTTTTTCTTTGGGCGGTGTAGGAGAAATCGGAAAAAACATGTATGTTATTGAGGTGGGTGACGACCTTATTGTGATCGATTCAGGCCTAATGTTCCCTGATGATGATATGCTTGGGGTAGATGTTGTCATACCAGATATATCTTATTTATTAGAAAACAAACATAGAGTTAAAGGGATTATTTTAACACACGGTCATGAAGATCATATCGGTGCTGTTCCGTATGTAATAAAGCAGCTAAATGTGCCACTCTACGGGACGAAATTAACTCTCGGAATTGTCAAGGAAAAGCTAAAGGAAAATGGCTTAGATAAAAATGTTGATTTTAAAATCATAAATAATAAAACGAAACTAATCATTGGTACGACAACAGTTAATATCTTTAGAACTAATCACAGTATTCCCGATTCTGTTGGCGTATGTATTGAGACAAACCAAGGGTCAATTGTTCATACAGGAGATTTTAAGTTTGATCAAAATCCAGTGGATGGTGTTTATTCTGATATAGGAAAAATGGCTGAGATTGGAGAAAACGGAGTGTTATGCTTACTTTCTGACAGTACAAATGCGGAAAGGCCAGGTGTGTCTGTCTCTGAGAGTGCAATAGGGCAAGGAATTACCGATGCATTTTACACGGCTAAAGGGAGGGTCATTGTAGCCACCTTTGCTTCGAACATTCACCGTATTCAACAAGTCGTTAATGCTTCCATTTCTACGAAGCGGAAAGTAGCCGTATCGGGTCGGAGTATGGAAAAGATCGTTTCGATCGCTATTGAATTAGGGTATTTGAACGTACCAACTGATACATTAATAAAAATACAGGATGTTGAACGATATGAAGATGACGAACTTACAATCTTAACAACGGGTAGTCAAGGAGAACCGATGTCAGCCCTTTCACGAATGGCTAAAGGGGCTCATAAACAAATTGCGATAAGACCTACTGACACAATTATTATTTCTGCAACACCGATCCCGGGGAACGAAAAGTCGGTAACAAAAATTGTTGACTTACTTTATCGCACCGGAGCAGAAGTAGTTTTTGGACAAAAAAACGTTCATACTACGGGACACGGTTGTCAAGAAGAATTAAAGCTGATGCTAAATTTAATGAAACCAAAGTATTTTATTCCTATTCATGGTGAGTTTCGCATGCAACATATTCATAGTCAACTTGCACATACATGTGGTGTAAAAAAGGAGCATACTTTTTTAATCGACAAAGGTGATGTCGTAGAGTTTACGAATAATGAAGCAAGAATTAATGGGAAAGTTCATTCAGGCAATGTTCTTATCGATGGAATTGGTATTGGTGACGTTGGAAATATAGTATTAAGAGACCGACGCTTGCTTTCAAAAGACGGAATATTAGTTGTTGTTGTAACATTAAACAAAGCAAATAATGCAATTGTCTCTGGACCAGATATTATTTCAAGAGGTTTTGTATACGTACGAGAAAGTGAAACATTATTAGAAGAAGCGAATAAGCTGGTGACAGTAACGCTTAATAAATGTATCGATGATAATATTAATGAATGGTCTGCGTTAAAAAGCAATATAAGAGACGCGCTTAGTCGCTTCCTCTTTGAACAAACAAGACGCAGACCGATGATTTTACCAATTATTATGGAAGTGTAAGTAATTTAAAAGCTGAAATGTACGAAGGTGTCCTAAATGAAGTTTTTTATAAGCTTCAAATATGGAAGCCTTCTTTTTTTATGAAAGTTGGGTTGTTGGTTAGTTGGAAAGTTGGAAAAAACCATTGAATATACATCTCAGATGGTGACGGCCGGCATGCCGCCATGAGAGTTTTGTATGAAAAAAGGCGAAAGATTTCGTGAACGATGCTCCTGCGTCTGCTAGTAACGCTTCGTAGCGGGCTTCCTCGTCGCAAAGCTACATGAAGCTTCTGCTTCGATGTGTCTCAAGGTGTAATCGAAGTCAGTTACTTGCCTTTGAGATTCGCAAGAAGGTCAAAGCGAAGTGAAGGAAATCATTCGCCTTTTCCATAATAAATGGTGGCGGAATGTCCGACATGAGTGTTTTGTATGAAAAAAGCACCCTCCCTTTACATGTTCGATGATGACTATTAATCGTCATGAATGATATGTATGAAATTAAGCACATTTCTAAACAAAAATTCATAATTACATTCAACTCTCCTCATACTATGAATAGCTTTTTAAAAGAGGAGGATATAAATGGATTACCGTATGCAAGAAACACAACCAGATGATCAAAAAGGGCAAAAACAATCAAGTGTCGTAGAAAAAATACAACAACTAGGTCAAACGAACGTTCCGCAAATGGAGCAATCCAATATACATGTCGTTACTATTATTGGACAGGTAGAGGGACATATGCAATTGCCACCACAAAATAAAACGACAAAGTATGAACATATTATTCCGCAACTAGTTGCTGCAGAACAAAACCAAAAACTTGAAGGTATGCTCGTTATCCTAAACACTGTAGGTGGAGATGTAGAGGCAGGTTTAGCGATGGCTGAAATGATAGCATCGATGTCAAAACCGACAGTTACTTTAGTGCTTGGTGGTGGACATTCTATTGGTGTGCCAATTGCTGTTGCGTCCGATTATAGCTACATAGCTGAAACGGCAACGATGACAATTCATCCAGTTAGGTTAACAGGCTTAGTTATCGGTGTTCCGCAAACATTTGAATATTTAGATAAAATGCAAGAAAGAGTCATTAATTTTGTAACTAAAAATTCCACAATTACCGAAGATAAGTTTAAGGAATTAATGTTTTCTAAAGGCAATTTAACAAGAGATATCGGTACTAATGTTGTAGGTCCTGATGCAGTAAAGTATGGAATGATAAATGAAGTCGGAGGTCTTGGACAAGCCATTAAAAAATTAAATGAATTAATTGAAGAAAGAAAAGGAAGTGAAGGAGGAGAGTTGGTGCAATGATTTTGTATACAACGGTTCCCCAAGAAGCTATTTTCCCTGAGGAAAATACACACGCAAAGCAAATGACGCTCGATATTAATGAAGGTCAATTAATAGTAGAACAAGTATCTGATCATGAACTTAGAGTCGTGCGCCTTATTAGCTCCGATCCTTTTGCTTATTTAAATGAAAGTTATACACCAGGAAAAATGATTTCTTTGTTATAAACCTTACTTTACCAACATTTCTTCTAGTTATTAAAGTTGTTATTATGGTATAATAAGCATATTCAAGAAAGAACTAGCATATTTAGCAGCCGTTAATACGGCTGCTTCTTCATTCAATAAAGTTCTTATGACAGTAACTTGAAAATATATAGATAATTAGCCTATAGAGGTGAAACAATGGCTAGAAGAAAAAAACAAAAGAAAGTAGAGTGGAAGAAACAGCTAACCTTTGAACTTATCGGATTATTCCTTATCGTACTCGCTTCAGTTGCTTTTGCGAAACTTGGAAGTGTCGGAATAGGGTTGACTCATTTGTTTAGATTTTTTCTAGGTGAATGGCACGTAGTCATAACGATCGGTTTATTTGTAACTTCACTTTACTTAATGATTAAAAGAGAAATTCCGAACTTTTTAACGAGAAGACTTATTGGTGTTTATTTGCTCATTTTTGCGATTGTCTTATTAAGTCACATTCGTTTATTTGATCTTTTTTCACAACAAGGGGAGTTTGTTGACCGATCGGTTATCCGCAACACTTGGGAATTATATTGGTTACAATTGACGGGTGACACCGCCATTACAGATTTAGGTGGAGGAATGATTGGGGCAGTAGGTTTTGCTATTTCTCATTTTTTATTTGCTGCGAGTGGGACGATTGTTTTTTCATTATTTATTATTTTAACGGGCATTATTTTAATTACTGGAAAATCAATAACTGATTTAACTTTAAGTTTTATTACTCGTTTTGGTTCTGCATTCACCACTGTTAATGACAAAATAAAACAGTATTTATTAAATGTTAAACAGAAATTTGTAAACAAATGGGAAGAGAAAAAACAAGAGCAGAAACAAAACACAACTCCTACTGTAGTTGTAAATGGTGAGAGTGGGAAATCATCTGATAACGATTCAAGAGAACCGGAACCTATTATTTATGATTTTACTAGTAAGTCTTCCTATGAATCTGACACAGCTGAAAATGTTCCTACTGAAAATGAAACTACTCCCGGTGGCGGTGTTGAAGATACTGTTGAAATGGACGCTGTTCCAACAAGAAAAGCGCCATTGATCGTTGTAGAAGAAACGAATGAAAATTATATTATACCAACATTAGAGTTACTACATAGCCCCAAAAAAAATAACCAGTTTCAAGAACGGCAACATATTTCTGGAAATGCTAAAAAGCTTGAACAAACGTTAGAAAGCTTTGGAGTGAAAGCTAAGGTGGCTAAAGTTCACTTAGGACCAGCTGTTACGAAATATGAAGTTTATCCTAATATCGGCGTGAAAGTTAGTAAAATCGTTAATCTTGCAGATGACTTAGCATTAGCATTAGCTGCTAAAGATATTCGTATTGAAGCACCAATTCCAGGTAAATCTGCGATAGGTATTGAGGTTCCTAATCAAGAAGTTGCTATTGTTACTTTAAAAGAAGTTTTAGATGCAACTAGCTCATTAGCAGATGCTCCTAAACTTTTAATTGGGTTAGGAAGAGATATTTCTGGCGACCCTATTTTGGCTGAGTTGAACAAAATGCCCCATTTATTAGTTGCCGGTGCTACTGGTAGTGGAAAAAGTGTGTGTATTAATGGGATCATTGTTAGTATTTTGATGAGGGCAAAGCCTCATGAAGTAAAACTAATGATGATTGATCCAAAGATGGTAGAACTAAATGTTTATAACGGGATTCCCCATTTATTAGCGCCGGTTGTTACTGAACCGAAAAAAGCATCACAAGCGCTAAAGAAAGTTGTTAATGAAATGGAACGTCGTTATGAACTGTTTGCACACACAGGAACAAGAAACATCGAGGGTTATAATACGTTAATCAAAAATGAAAATGAAAATAGTGAAGCAAAACAACCATTACTACCGTACATTGTCGTTATTGTGGACGAGCTCGCAGATTTAATGATGGTTGCCTCTAGTGATGTAGAAGATTGTATCACGAGACTTGCCCAGATGGCTCGAGCTGCAGGTATTCATTTAATTATAGCGACTCAACGACCTTCGGTAGATGTTATTACAGGGGTAATTAAAGCGAATATTCCTTCGAGAATAGCTTTCGGGGTTTCCTCACAAACAGATTCAAGAACGATCCTTGATATGGGGGGAGCAGAGAAACTATTAGGAAGAGGAGACATGTTATTTTTACCTGTTGGGGCTTCAAAACCAATACGTGTTCAAGGGGCATTTCTATCAGATGACGAAGTTGAAAATGTTGTTAATTACGTTATTGCTCAGCAGAAGGCCCAGTATCAAGAAGAAATGATTCCACAAGATGAAGAACAAGTAACTACAGAAGTTGCCGATGACCTGTATGAATCGGCCGTTGATTTAGTTGTGGAAATGAACACGGCATCAGTTTCGATGTTACAACGTAGATTTAGGATTGGATATACACGGGCAGCTCGTTTAATTGATGAAATGGAAGCGCGTGGGATTGTTGGTCCATATGAAGGAAGTAAACCTAGGGAAGTACTTATTTCAAAAAAAGCTGAAGATGATGTTTCATCAGGATGAAAAGTGAAGACATAATGCATAGCTTTTGATAAATAATAGTAGTAGATAATAAAACGTTGGTGTATATTTAAATTTTTGAAGTTGGAGAGCTTTCTAGCTCCAAGGCGCATGCGCTTTTCTCGTTAGGGGGTGATGTTGTGATAAAGGCTGATCATAGACCATTGTATTTACAAGTAATTGATAAGATCAAAAGTGATATTGAAGCAGGGGTATACGAAGCGGGACAGAGGCTTCCTTCTGAGTTTGAGTTATCGAAGCAACTTGGAATTAGTCGTGCAACTCTTCGTGAAGCTTTAAGAATTTTGGAAGATGAGAATATTATTATAAGGCGTCATGGTGTCGGGACATTTATTTGTAGTAAACCATTATTTAGTTCTGGAATAGAGGAGTTATTTAGTATTACAGAAATGATCAAACGTGGGAATCAAAAACCGGGAACGATATTTTTATCATCGAATATTGAAATGACCACCAATGATGACTGTGAGCGATTTCAATTAGATGAGCTAGAAGAGCTAACCGTCGTTGAGAGGGTTCGAACAGCTGACGGTGAGCCAGTTGTTTATTGTTTTAGATAAAGTTCCAAAAATATATTTACCACATGATGAATCACATCACGAGCAATCGATTTTTGATCGACTTGAAAAAGCTGGTACAACCATCGCATATGCGATTACACAAATTGAACCTCTAGGTTTTCATGAAAAAGTGTCTGAAATTTTATCATGTGATCCTGAGTCTTCGTTATTAGTTTTGAAACAAATGCATTATGACGAAGAAGAACGACCAATTCTTTATTCCATAAATTATTTTCGTGCAGATAAATTTAAGTTTCATGTATTACGAAAACGTGTATAGACTAACAATAGAGATCCATATTCCAAGGGTCTCTTTTTGTTTGAAAGTTGGTTAGGACCCTCGCGCGAATTTCTATGTTAGATGGTGGAGGGCTACCGCCATGAGGGTTTTGTTTGAAAAAAGGCGGATGATTTCGTGAACGATGCTCGTCAGTATACCGAATTTTCCCATGAAATATGGTGGTATCGAGCTATTTATGAAGTTTTTATGATATTATTTCTTTAAATATTACAATTTTAGGGAATAATATATGGCAGATAATATCGACTTTATGTCTAAATTTAAAAGAAGAGCTTAAACAAGTGAAGGAGTGAGGAAAATATGAATAATGAAGTGAAAGAAACCGAAGTTAATGGGATCAATCTTCACGTTGTTGAAACAAAAAAATACAAAACAAATACGATTGTATTACATATTAAATCCCCCTTAGTAAGGGAAGCGGTTACAAAGCGAGCGCTTTTACCTTATATATTGCAAAATGGAACTGAGCGTTTTCCTACAAGGAAAGCAATTCGTAGTTATTTAGATGAACTGTACGGTGCGACCCTCTCTGTAGATGTTGGTAAAAAAGGCGAAAATCAAATTTTATCATTTAGGATGGATGTATCGAATGAAAATTTCTTAAAAGATAAAACTCCTCTTTTAGAAGAGGCGATCAAGCTGTTGGCTGACATTATATTGCATCCAACTTTAGAGTCCGGGGTATTTAAATCTCAAGTAGTCACAAATGAAAAACGTAATTTAAAACAGCAAATTCAATCGATCTTTGATGATAAACTTCGTTATGCGAATATGCGTGTCACCGAAGAAATGTGTAAAGATGAGCCGTATGGTCTTAGTGTATGGGGTTATGAAGATGAGCTTGATGCGATTACCGAAGGAGAGTTGTTTGAACAATATAATTCAATGCTGACAAATGATTCGTTTGACTTGTTTGTTGTAGGTGATGTAAATAACAGTGATATAAATCGAATGGTTCAAAACTATTTTGTTTTTGAAGGTGATCGTAAACCGATTACTAATTCAGTGGAAAATAAGCAAAAGCAAGAGGTTTCAAAAGAAAATGTTGTTTTTGAAGAGCAAGATATAAAGCAAGGAAAGCTCCATATTGGCTTTAGAACGAATACGACATTTAATGATGATGATTACTTTGCAATGCAGATGTTTAACGGTATTTTCGGTGGTTTTTCTCATTCAAAGTTATTCATAAACGTCCGTGAAAAAGCGAGCTTAGCTTATTATGCTTCCTCGCGTTACGAAAGTCATAAAGGGATTTTAATGGTGATGTCAGGAATCGAATTTAGCAAATATGATCAAGCTGTTTCGATTATTAAAGAGCAGCTAGGAAGTATGCAAAACGGGGACTTTACGGATGAAGAAATTGTTCAGACAAAAGCAGTGTTGAAAAATCAGGTGCTCGAAACGATAGACGTAGCTAAAGGTCATGTAGAATTGCTTTATCATAATAGTATTGCTAATAAAACACGTTCTGTTAGTGATTGGTTAACAGGAATTGATAATGTCAAGAAAGAGGATATTGTTAAAGTGGCAGAGCAGATTCAGTTAGATACGATATACTTTTTAAAAGGAAAGGAGGAATAACAAATGGAGAAAATTGTATTCGAACAATTAAATGAAACGTTATATCATGATACTCTAGAGAACGGACTTGAAGTGTATATTTTACCGAAACAAGGATTTAATAAAACATACGCAACGTTTACGACAAAATATGGTTCCATCGATAATCACTTCGTACCGATTGGGGAAGAAGAGGCTTTGAAGGTTCCTGATGGGATTGCTCATTTTTTAGAACATAAAATGTTTGAAGATGAAGAAGGAGACGTTTTTCAACTTTTTAGTAAACAAGGTGCTTCAGCGAATGCATTTACAAGTTTTACGCGTACAGCTTATTTATTTTCCAGTACTTCGGAAATCGAAAAAAATCTTCAGACACTGTTAGATTTTGTACAACACCCTTACTTTACCGAAGAAAGTGTTGAAAAAGAAAAAGGGATTATCAATCAGGAAATCACGATGTATGATGATAATTCAGATTGGCGAGTTTACTTTGGCGTGATTGAGAATATGTACAAAAATCACCCAGTGAAGATTGATATAGCCGGTACGATTGAATCAATTGATAAAATAACGAAAGATTTACTTTATACGTGTTATGAAACGTTTTACCACCCGAAAAATATGGTTTTATTTGTTGTCGGTTCCCTTGAACCTAATCAAATTATTGAGCTCGTAAAGAAAAATCAAGGTAAAAAGACGTTTAAAGAAATGGGAGATATTCAACGTATTTTTGATTCCGAGCCAGATAAAGTGGCAAAAAAGAAAGAAGTTATTCGAATGTCTGTTCAAACACCAAAATGTTTAGTTGGTTTTAAAGAGAAGAATCCAAACAGACAAGGAAATGAGTTGTTAAAACATGAGCTAGCGATTAATATTCTGTTGGATATTATGCTAGGTCAGAGTTCAAACAACTATGAACAATTATATAATGAAGGATTGATTGACAACACTTTCTCATTTGATTATTCGGCTGAGCTTGGTTTTGGATTTTCAATTATCGGTGGCGATACGACAGAGCCTGATCGCTTAGTTACTAGTCTTGAAAAATTAATTCAGTCTTTCGTTAATACGCCTTTAGATAAAAAAGTATTTGAGCGGGCAATCAAGAAAAAAATTGGAGCGTATATGCGCTCTTTAAATTCTCCAGAGTTTATTGCCAATCAATTTACAAGGTATCAATTTAACGAAATGAATTTGTTTGATGTTGTAGAGGTGCTTGAAGAACTAACGGTCGAGGAGCTAGAACAAAAAATGAAAGAGCATTTTGATCCTGAAATGTTTACCGTATGCCAAGTATTACCTAAGTAAAGCAGTATAAAAAAATGAGTAAAGGTTGAGGGGAAATTGAAGTGTGCTTTAATTACAGGTGCAAGTGGTGGTATCGGCCGTGAAATAGCATTACAATTAGCAAATAAAGGTTATAATTTATACTTGCATTATCACGAAAATGAACAAACTGTTAATGAATTAATAAAACAAATTAAAGAAGTGAACGTTTGGAAAATAAAAGCTGATTTATCGAAAAAAGCTGGCGTAGAAAAAATGATTCAGTCTATTCACCATCCGATAGATAGTCTCATTTTAAATAGTGGCACGAGCTATGTTGGATTAGTGACAGACATGACAGATGTTCAAATAGAAGAAATTGTTCAACACTCTGTTACTAGTCCGTTTCTAATAACAAAAGCACTATTACCGACAATGATCGAAAATAAAGCAGGTAATATTATCGTCATTTCATCTATTTGGGGATTAACTGGCGCATCTTGTGAAGTTTTATATTCAATGGTAAAAGGTGGGCAAAATACGTTTGTTAAAGCCCTCGCCAAAGAAGTAGCTCCTAGTGGAATACGAGTAAATGGGATAGCTCCCGGGGCGATTGCAACGAATATGTTAGAGGATTTTTCTGAAGAGGAAATTGACACTCTTTGTGGTGAAATACCCATGGGGAGACTAGGCTCACCAAACGAGGTTGCCGATTTAGTTGTTTTTTTGACTTCTAATAAAAGTAATTATATAAACGGACAGATTATAAGTATAAATGGGGCTTGGTATTGTTAACAAAAAAATATTGAAAGTCTTATGAAGTAAAATAAATGGCCCTTTTTTAGTGTCGAAACTGTCGCTTAAAAATTGTTTCCTGTTATTGAATATATATTGACATTATTAGTCAAGAAAAAATACTCGTATATTTTCGCTCTTCTTTTGACAAAATAAAACCGAAGTTAAAAACAAGGAGGGACAACAACAATGTCTGTATTAGATAACTGGGAACAATGGAAAGGCTTTTTAGGCGATCGTATGCAACAAGCACAGCAAGAAGGTATGAGCCAACAAGTCATCAGTGATGTTGCTTATCAAGTAGGAGAATACTTAGCACAGCAAGTTGATCCGAAAAATGAGCAAGAACGTGTGTTAGCAGACCTTTGGAATGTTGCTTCTGAAGAAGAACAACATGCTATTGCTAATATGATGGTTAAGTTAGTTCAAAACAATCAAGGAATGTAGTTAATTACTAGGGTGTTGCAATAGCTGCAACACCCCATTTTTTTTCTTATTCAATGAATTTCATAATTCATTATACTCGCCACTAAGATCAATATATAGTTGCGTCAATACCATTCGCAAATTATATATTGCGTGATGCGGCTCATTTTTGGTAATGAAATTCATTCTATTAAAAAGAAGAATTTATTTGTTAAAATTAAAGGTTTAACTAGGGAATTTTGATGTTTTTTGAATTTATTTCTTCCTATTTAAAATATCATACAATTATCACTTTCATTCATAAAAAAAATGAATTATGATATAAAAAAGGGATTTTTATTTTTTTCTACAATTTTTTTGTTTTTAACAAAAGTAACGTCTAATAGATCACTTCCTATTTGATGACGGGGACCGAAGCACTTGTGCTTTTCTAACTTAACTGTTAAAAGAAAGGAGTAACGATGACAAAAAAGGAATGGTATTTAGAGTATCAAATACATAAAAACCGCCCTGGATTGTTAGGGGATATTGCAACGCTATTAGGAATGCTCTCCATTAATATCGTCACGATTAATGGGGTCGACCATATGAGACGTGGAATGTTAATTCGAAGTGAAGACGATATTCAAATTCAACGTCTAACAACGATATTAAACACGATGGATAATATTTCGATTACTAAAGTGAGGGAGCCGAAACTTCGCGATCGCTTAGCGGTGAGACATGGTCACTTTATTGAACGAGATAGTGATGAAAAGAAAGTCTTTCGTTTCGTCCGTGATGAATTAGGGATACTTGTCGATTTTATGGCTGAACTATTTAAAAAAGAAGGACATAAACTTATCGGGATTAGAGGGATGCCTCGAGTTGGAAAGACGGAATCGATTGTTGCTGCAAGTGTTTGTGCAAATAAGCGTTGGGCGTTTATTTCTTCAACCTTACTTCGACAAACGATTAGAAGTCAATTAGCTGATGACGAATTGACGGATAATAATATATACATTATCGACGGAATTGTTACGACGATGAGAGCAACAGAAAAACATCGCATGCTCGTTGACGAAGTTATGCGAATAGCTTCAACAAAGGTTATTGAACATCCCGATATTTTTGTAAGAGAAACAGAGTATACATTGGACGATTTTGATTACATAATAGAATTAAGAAATAACCACGATGAGAAGATTACTTATGAGGTTATTGATTCAGGATTTTCCTCATTTGATATTAGTTAAAGTTGGTAGGTGTTAGCATTGTCAGAGTTAGGGCTACGACTAAAAAGTGCAAGGGAAGAAAAGAAACTAACGTTAGAAGAGCTTCAAGAGATTACGAAAATTCAAAAACGGTATTTACAATCAATTGAAGAAGGTAAATTAGATACATTACCTGGACCGTTTTATGCAAGAGCTTTTGTTAAAAGTTATGCTGAAGCGGTAGGGATTGATCCAGATGAGCTTTTTGACGAATATGCCAATGAGCTACCTGCAACTAATAAACAAGTTAGCGAGATACCACCCAGGGTTCGGTCGCGTAAAGCTCAAGCAACAAAGAAAACCCGTCAAATTTTAGCTCTATTGCCCTCTTTTGTTGCGGTGATTTTCATTGTTTCTATATTAATAGGAGTTTGGTACTTCCTTCAAAATGATAGTGATACCGCTTTAGAGAATGAGTTGCCATCTGATAACATTGTAGAGTCGCCAGTTGAAGGTGGCCGAGATGAGGATGCACTCAACCCTCAAGAAGAGGAAGAAACTGAAATTGAGGTTGAGGAGGAAGAAGTAGAAGAAATTGTTGAAGAAGTTCCAAAACAAGAGTTAGAATTAATCGAAACTAAAAGAAATGAAACAATCTACAATTTAATCAATGCAACAGAGTTTACTTTTAGGATCGAACTAGACGGCAAAAGTTATATTGGTATTGATAACCGGAAAGGAAAGACTTTTCATGCAGCGAATGTAGATGGTGGAGAAACATTACAATTCGACTTTTCAGAAGAAGAAACGATCCAGTTTAATTTCGGTGCATCCGACAAGGTGAACTTATATATAAATGACGAATATTTTGAGTTCCCTTTAGATATCGTTCACCAAAAAGTTACTTTCCATTTCATTGAAGAAGATGCTGAATAACAAATGTGAAAATTGAGTCATCTAAAGATGGCTCTTTTTAAAGTCAAATAGGCGGGCGCCTTGCGCTTTTCTTGTGAAAATTAGCTAAGATTACACATCGTTGGTTTAATATGTTAAAATTAAATTTATCGTTGATGAAAGGAAGATGAAAATGGCTAAGGAACATTCATTTGACATTGTTTCAGAAGTAAATATGCAAGAAGTTGATAATGCAATTGTTCAAGCAAAAAAAGAAATAAAAAACCGATATGACTTTAAAGGTTCCAAAAGTGACATTGAACTTACAAATGGCACGCAAATTACGATTATATCTGACGATGAATATAAATTAGAGAGTGTCATTGATATTTTACAAATGAAATTTATTAAAAGAGGTTTGTCACAAAAGGTGATGGAGTTTGGAAAAATAGAAAAGGCTTCTGGTGGTACGGTCAGACAAGTGGTATCGCTAGTGGCTGGTATCAGCGCCGACCGGGCGAAAAAAATCACTACTGCAATTCGTGATTCGAAATTGAAGGTAAAAGCGCAAATTCAAAATGAACAAATACGTGTTACCGCAAAAAATATTGATGATTTACAAGCGGTGATTCAATTAGTAAAGGAATTGGATTTGGAGTTCCCGACTCAATTCGTTAATATGCGATAAGCAAGTTATTTAAGATAGTGCGATCAAGGGTTACGCTTTCTTAAAAGATAGAAAGTATAAAATTTGAACTTTGAAAGATGTCTAGCTCCAGCGGCTATGTACATAAACCATATTATTCCACTCCCGAAAGTGTCATTTTGGGGAATATTCCAGTTCTTTCGGTCTTGTGCTAGGCGCTTATGCTTTTCTTTTAGGAGGTACTCGTGAACATTCCGAATAAAATTACAATATCAAGAATTATTCTTATTCCTTTATTTATGTTTTTCTTATTAGCACCAATAGATTTAGGTAGTATTTTAATTGTGAATTATGACTTGCCGGTTGCCCATTTAATTGGTGCACTACTTTTTATCATCGCTGCTAGCACAGATTGGCTCGATGGTTATTATGCAAGAAAGTATAATTTAGTAACGAACTTTGGCAAGTTTTTAGACCCTTTAGCAGATAAATTATTAATGACAGCGGCTTTGATTGCTCTTGTAGAATTAATGCTATTGCCTGCATGGATTGCTATTGTCATTATTAGTAGGGAGTTTGCAGTTACCGGTATTCGCCTTGTAGCAGCAGCGGATGGACAAGTAATTGCAGCGAGTAACTTAGGTAAATGGAAGACGGTATTCCAGATCATTGCTGTTGCAGCGTTAATGCTACATAATTTACCTTTTGAACTTATTGGTTTTCCGTTTGCGACGATTGTTGTGTGGATCGCTACGATCTTAACGATTATTTCCGGATGGGATTACTTTGTAAAAAACAAACATATTATTTTAAAATCTAAGTAACTTGGAGGAATTTTTTTTGAATGCAGAAATTATTGCAATCGGCTCAGAGCTATTACTTGGACAAATCTCAAATACAAATGCTCAATTTTTATCGAAACAACTAGCAAACTACGGTGTAAATGTATATTATCATAACGTTGTTGGTGACAACGCCAATCGTTTAAAAGAGACGATATCACAAGCCGAAAAACGGTCAAATTTAATTATCTTTACCGGTGGCCTTGGACCTACGAAAGATGACCTCACAAAAGAAACGATTGCCTCAGTTATTGGTCGTCCTTTAGTGACTGATGATGAGGCTCTTAATAGAATTGAAGCATATTTTAAACGGCGCCATCGCACCATGACCGAAAACAACCGTAAGCAAGCTTTAATTATTGAAGGTTCTACCGTTTTAGCCAATGATCATGGCATGGCGCCTGGTATGGCTTTTACAGAAAAAAATAATCATTATCTCCTTTTACCGGGACCACCAAAAGAGATGGAGCCGATGTTTATTAATTACGGGTTACCGTTCATTTTGTCCCAGCTTGAGGAAACGACACAAATTACTTCGAGAGTTTTAAACTTTTTTGATATTGGTGAATCACAACTTGAAACGGAACTTTTAGATTTAATCGAAACGCAAACAAATCCAACGATTGCACCGTTAGCAAAAGATGGTGAAGTGACGCTTCGTTTAACCGTTAAGCATGATAATATTCAAGTAGGTAATAGCCTTCTAGATGAAATTGAAGAGAAGATCTTAAAAAGAGTAGGAAAGTTCTTTTACGGCTATGATGATACTTCTTTGATTGATGAAACGTTAGCGCTTTTACAAGAACGTAATATAACGGTTGCGTCAGCTGAAAGTTATACAGGCGGTTCCTTTTGTGCTTCGTTAACTGAAAAAGCCGGAGTCTCTTCAGTTTATAAAGGGAGCATCATTTGTTATAGTAATGATGTGAAGCGATCCGTATTACAAGTACCGAGTGAAGTTTTTGAAAAATATGGTGCAGTGAGCAGTGAGTGTGCAAAGTTATTAGCCGAAAATGTAAGACGGTTACTTGATACAGATGTAGGCATAAGTTTTACTGGTGTAGCTGGTCCAGGACAAATAGAGGAAAAAGAGGTAGGAACTGTATATATTGCGGTCTCTACAAGAGGTCGAGATACAAAGACTTATCCATTAAAACTAGCAGGTACTAGAGAACAGATCCAAAGTAGATCTGCTAAACATGGATTGTATTGTTTGTTGAAACAATTTAATAAAGGTGGCAATAAAAATGATGTATTTTGATGATTTTCAAATTTCGAATGATATTAAAAAAGCTATTAAGGACATGGGTTTCGAAGCTCCGTCTCCTATTCAAGAAAAAGTAATACCGGTTATTTTAGAAGGTGGAGACGTGATTGGACAAGCGCAAACAGGGACTGGAAAAACGGCGGCCTTCGGTATTCCTTTATTAAATAAAGTGACGAATGCTCCTTATGTTCAATCGATTATTTTAACTCCTACAAGAGAACTTGCTATTCAAGTGGCTGGGGAATTACAAAAGTTATCTAAACATAAAAGAACTCGAACATTACCGATATACGGTGGTCAATCAATCGGCCATCAAATTCGCGCTTTAAAGCAGGGGGTTCATGTTGTTATTGGAACGCCTGGTCGAGTACTAGATCACCTTCGTAGAAAAACTTTAAAGTTAGATCGAGTTCATACGGTGGTGTTGGATGAAGCTGATGAAATGCTAGATATGGGCTTTGTTGAAGACATTGAATCAATACTTAAAGAAGTAAATACTGACCGTCAAACGCTTCTATTTTCAGCGACAATGCCTAATGAAATTATGAAGCTGTCACGAAAGTATATGAATCAACCTAAAGTAGTTTCGATTAATAAAGGGGAAGTGACTGCGCCTTCCATTAATCAAGTATATTTTAAAGTGTTAGAGAAAAATAAACTAGAGTCACTGTGCCGTATCATTGACAGTGAGGATATAGAATTAGGAATTATATTTTGCCGAACAAAAAAAGGCGTTGCTGAGCTTACAGAAGCATTACAAGCGAGAGGTTACATGGCAGATGGCCTTCATGGTGACTTAACACAAATGCAACGTGACAGCGTTATGAAAAAGTTTCGTGATACGACGATTGAGTTTTTAATAGCAACAGATGTTGCTGCTCGTGGGATTGATGTAGAGAATGTCACACATGTTATTAACTATGATATACCTCAAGACCCTGAGAGTTATGTTCATCGTATCGGGCGTACCGGTCGTGCTGGAAGAAAAGGTTTAGCATTGACGTTAGTTACGCCAAGAGAAATGAAGCATTTACGTTCGATTGAGTCTGAAATAAAAATGTCTTTACCTTCTCAAGAAATACCGAGCATTGAAGATGTCGTAGAGAAGCAACAAGAATCTTGGAAGCAGCAATTAGTTCATATTATCGAGTCAAATGAACAACCTGCTTTTTTCAATCCGTTAGTCAATGAAATGTTAAGTGAGCACTCGCCAGAAAAAGTCGTAGGTGCGCTTATGAAACTTGCATTCCATCATGAGTTTGAAGCAGATGATGACAGTTATAATTTTGGTGATACTGGTGCGGCAAAAGGAATGGTTCGTTTCTTTATTAACGTAGGACGAAATGTTCAGCTCACTCCTAAAATCATTATAGATGAAGTTGCTGAACTTGTTGGGATTGCTCCAAAGTCAATTGGTAGAATAGATATATTCGAAAATTTCACCTTTGTAGAGGTACCAGAAGACAGTGCACCATTTGTTTATGAGGCGCTTCGTTATTCACGGTTAAATGGTGCTCGAGTTAATTTAGAACCCGCAAAACCAAGACCGAAAAAAACAAAGAAATTCTAGTTTGATAAATATCATTAAAAAGGGCTGGATCCTTTATAAAATACTTCACATAAAACATTTTATTTGTGTTTTCGTTGAACGTTATTTTATGCTTAAGGGTGTTAGGCCTTTTTTTTGCCCGAGGGGCATCTTTCCCTTTTCTTGTCTAGCGCTAGCACCTAGCTTCTCGATCGTTTCGGTCCAGCAAGGTTTGCCTATTCATGAAGAGTTTCAGAGAGGAGGCAAAACGTTGCTGGACCTCCTACGCTGTTCGAAGCTGAACAAGGCACCTTCGCTTTTAAAATAAAAAAATACGAATAAATGTTCGGAAAGCTATTGGCAAATCTCAAAAAACAAGTTATGATAGTAATGTAGTTTTGATTGAGACAATAAATAATAATTAATATATATAAGGAGAGATGAAACTATGAGTGATCGTAAAGCAGCCTTAGATATGGCATTACGACAAATTGAAAAACAGTTTGGAAAAGGTTCTGTTATGAAGTTAGGGGAACAGGCAGAAAGAAAAGTATCAACAGTCTCTACTGGAGCATTAGCAGTTGATATAGCCCTTGGAGTAGGTGGATACCCGAAAGGTAGAATTGTAGAAATATACGGCCCTGAATCTTCAGGTAAGACAACAGTAGCACTTCATGCTATCGCTGAAGTACAACGACAAGGTGGACAAGCTGCCTTTATCGATGCAGAACATGCTCTTGACCCAGTTTATGCACAAAATTTAGGAGTAAACATTGATGAGTTATTACTTTCACAACCTGATACAGGTGAGCAGGCCTTAGAAATTGCAGAGGCATTAGTACGTAGTGGAGCTGTAGATATTTTAGTTGTCGACTCGGTAGCTGCGCTTGTTCCAAAAGCAGAAATTGAAGGGGAAATGGGAGATAGTCACGTCGGACTACAAGCTCGATTAATGTCGCAAGCATTAAGAAAACTTTCAGGTGCTATTAATAAATCAAAAACGATTGCGATCTTTATTAACCAAATTCGTGAAAAAGTCGGAGTAATGTTTGGAAACCCTGAGACTACTCCAGGTGGTCGTGCCCTGAAGTTCTATTCGTCTGTACGCCTTGAAGTGCGTAGAGCAGAAGTTTTAAAGCAAGGTAATGACATGGTTGGTAATAAAACAAAAGTAAAAGTAGTAAAAAATAAAGTAGCTCCACCATTTAAAGTAGCTGAAGTTGATATTATGTACGGTGAAGGGATTTCTCGTGAAGGGTCAATTTTAGATATTGGCTCTGACCTAGATATCGTTCAAAAAAGTGGTGCATGGTATTCCTATAATGAAGAGCGCTTAGGCCAAGGAAGAGAAAATTCTAAGCAATTTTTGAAGGAGAATACTGATATTACCGAAGCAATTGAAACAAAGATCCGTGAACATTACGGATTAAATGGTGAAATCAAAGTAGATGCACCTTCAGAAGATGAATTTGCAGATGTACCTTTAGATTTAAAATAATATATTAAAAGGGCTAGTAGCCGAGGGGCATTTAGAAGTTTATGACGAAATAATTCCCCCTGCTTCTAGCTTTTTTTGTTGGTAAGTTAGTTGTTTGTTTGTCCGGCATATACATTCTAGATAGTGACGATAAATCGTCATGAAGGTTTTGTATGAAAAAAGGAGGATGATTTCGTGAACGAGCGTCTGAGATTCGGTAGAAGGTCACAGCGAAGTGAGGGAAAGTATCCACCTTTTCAAGTTAGATGGTGACGATGCTTCGTCATGCTGGATTTGTATGGAAAAATAAGTTTATTGTTTTTCTGTAAAATCACTTGATTTAACGTTTAGAACTTATAAATATTGACAAAGCTTGACAATAACATTATCCAATTATACAATTGTGAAGAATACCGCATTTTACTATTGGCTATTTTTTTTATAAACGTAAGAAAAGTAACCTGTGCTGGATGTGCACACCGATAATGAATGAAATAATGTATGATGAAAACCCAACAATTAGATAGCAAGAGGAGGTGAAAGTATGGACAACATTTTTGTACTCATCTTCATTTTGCTTGTCTCTGTGGCCATAGGTGCAGTTGTTGGATATCTTGTTAGAAAATCCATTGCAGAAGCGAAAATTTCTAGTGCGGAACATGCAGCAAAACAAATTATTGAAGAAAGTAAACGTGAGGCAGATCGACTAAAGAAGGAAGCGATCCTTGAAGGAAAGGACGAGATCCATAAATTACGTCAAGATGCTGAACGTGATGTTCGTGAACGAAGAAATGAGATTCAAAAACAAGAGAATCGTTTGGTACAAAAAGAAGAGATCCTTGACCGTAAAAGTGAAACCTTAGATAAAAAAGAGGAATCATTGGAAAAGAGAGAGGAAGCTCTCACCAAAAAACAACGACATATTGAAGAGATGGATAGCAAAGTGGAGGAACTCTTACAAAAGCAGCAAACTGAGCTAGAACGTATTTCAGGTTTCACTAGAGAAGAAGCTAGAGAAATTATTATGAAAGACGTTAAAGATGAGTTAACTCACGAAACAGCATTAATGGTAAAAGATTTAGTGAGCCGTGCGAAAGAAGAAGCAGATAAAAAGGCGAAAGAAATTGTTTCACTGGCTATTCAACGTTGTTCAGCAGATCACGTTGCTGAGACTACGGTATCAGTAGTAAATCTTCCTAATGATGAAATGAAGGGAAGAATTATTGGACGCGAAGGCCGAAACATTCGAGCACTTGAAACATTAACTGGAATTGATCTCATTATTGATGATACACCTGAAGCAGTAATTCTTTCCGGATTTGATCCAATAAGAAGGGAAATCGCCCGTACTGCTCTTGAAAAGTTAGTTCAAGATGGTAGAATTCACCCAGCTCGTATTGAAGAGATGGTGGATAAGTCAAGACGTGAAGTTGATGAAATGATTAGAGAATATGGTGAACAAACGACATTTGAAGTTGGAATCCATGGCTTACATCCAGATTTAATCAAAATTTTAGGGCGCCTTAAATTTAGAACGAGTTATGGACAAAATGTTCTTAAACACTCGATTGAGGTTTCTCAATTAGCTGGAATTATGGTGGCAGAATTAGGGGAAGATGTTCAACTGGCGAAAAGAGCGGGACTTCTCCATGATATAGGTAAAGCGATTGATCACGAAGTAGAAGGAAGTCATGTTGAGATTGGTGTTGAATTAGCTACTAAATACAAGGAACATCCAGTTGTTATTAATAGTATTGCTTCACACCATGGAGACACTGAGGCGACATCTATTATCGCGAGTCTTGTTGCAGCGGCCGATGCCCTTTCAGCAGCAAGACCGGGAGCAAGACGTGAAACACTCGAGACGTATATTCGTCGTCTAGAGAAGCTAGAAGAAATTTCTGAGTCTTTTGATGGTGTTGAGAAAACATTTGCCATCCAAGCAGGGCGTGAAGTTAGGATTATGGTCAAGCCTGAAATGGTTGATGATGGTCAATCCTATCGCCTAGCACGTGATATTACTAAGAAAATTGAAGAAGAGCTTGACTACCCTGGTCACATAAAAGTAACCGTTATTCGTGAAACTAGAGCAGTCGAGTATGCAAAATAAAGTGGCCACCCGCCACTTTATTTTTTCATTTATGCGTTGGTTACTATAGTTAAAATAAAGAACCAACGAGATTTATAAATAATGGGTTTTGTGAATTTGATATTCATTGGTTTAAAATGATATATATGATAAAATCCAAAACAAAAGTACATACATAGAGGTGCATTAAAAATGAGAATATTATTTATTGGTGATGTTGTAGGTTCTCCTGGTCGCCAGATGCTTACAACTTATTTACCAAAACTAAGAAGTAAATATAAACCGACGGTCACGATCGTAAATGGTGAAAACTCGGCATCAGGAAAAGGAATTACTGAAAAAATATATAAACAAATTCTTGACTTAGGTGCACAAGTTGTAACCTTAGGTAACCATACTTGGGATCAACGAGACCTTATAGAAGTAATTGACCATTGCCCAAATTTAGTACGTCCAGCAAATTTTCCAGAAGAAGTGCCTGGGCAAGGATATAAAATTATTAAAGTGAACGAAATAGAAATTGGTGTTATTAATATTCAAGGTAGAACTTTTTTACCACCACTAGACTGCCCATTTAAAAAAGTAGATCAGTTAATTGCAGAAATTAAAAAAAGAACGCCGATTATTTTTGTTGATTTTCACGCGGAAGCAACGAGTGAAAAACAGGCGATGGGATGGTACTTAGATGGACGAGTTTCTGCGGTAGTAGGAACGCATACGCATGTTCAAACTGGTGATTTTCGTATTTTACCGAACAAAACAGCTTATATAACTGATGTTGGCATGACAGGCCCTTATGATGGCATATTAGGAATGGAGCGTGAAGCGGTGTTGAAAAAGTTTATAACGAGCCTGCCAGTTAAATTTGAAGTAGCAAAAGGAAGAGAGCAATTAAATGGTGTTATTATTGATATTGATGAGAAAAACGGTGCAGCAAAATCGATAAAACCAATTATTATTAATGAAGATCACCCGTTTTTTGACTGACCTCCATATGGGTGGAAGCCACTAGTTTTCGAGGACCTTCCCAACGAGTCTCCGTTTTTATTGTTACCTATTTGTTGAATTTAGGAATATCGCGTTCATTTTTGAATATATACTGTACAAGGCAATATAAGTACCGAGAGCACATTACAAACACTGAAGAAGATCTTATCATTCCACTAATGATAAACATTGTCTTATATCATTAAGGAGGTTCAGAAATGGAAGTATTAAAAGTTTCAGCAAAATCTAATCCAAATTCAGTAGCTGGTGCCCTTGCAGGTGTTATTCGTGAACGAGGTGCTGCGGAAATTCAGGCCATTGGAGCAGGCGCACTAAACCAATCTATTAAGGCTATAGCAATAGCGAGAGGATTCGTAGCACCGAGTGGAATTGATTTAATTTGCGTACCTGCCTTTACAGACATACAAATTGATGGAGAAGAGCGTACAGCAATAAAATTAATTATTGAACCTAGGTAGTGTAAAGAGGTTGACAAATGTCAACCTCTTTTAAGTTAGTGAATTTCATAATTACCTTAAGTGAGCCATATCAAATTATCTGTAGTTGCGAGCGGTTTAGCGCAACTACAGATAGAAACTTAATGGCGAAAATATTGAATTATGAAATTCATTAAAGTTTATAAGTATTTTTAAATTAAGTTCAAATTTTCAAATAAATATTAGCATTACTAGTAGATGAATGTTAAAATAAACAATAGTTACGCTAATTGGTGTTCGCTATAGTGTAATTAAAACTTTTTAATTTTTTTGCAGGATTTTCATCATTAGTGGTGAAATCTTATAATGTGACAAAATATTTAATTTTGTTTGTCAAATTTGTAACAGCAGAAGGTTGTGATGCTATGGTCAAATGAAGCCTAGATCATTCGTTTAAAGGGAGCATGACGCTCTTTTGAAACCGCTTTCTCTTGAGTGGAGATGGTAGGACGTTTTTTTAAATGAATAACGATAGAGTAAAAAGAATAATTGTAGTGTAAAAGGAGTTACTATATTTGCCTTTTATTGCATCACAACATATCGATGAACCATTTTTGATAAATTTCGCTTTACATAAATTGTGCTGCAATAAATAAACCTAACTGTCAAAATTAATTTGAATTTTTGACATGGAAGGAGCAAACATAACCTGTGCGCTAAGCTAGAAATTCTAAGCTTCATGTGACAAAAAAGTAGGTTATATTTTATCCTAATTAAAAAACAAGAAATTCTTGATTTTTCGGTCTTTTAAGTCTATCATTGTAATCGTTCAGAGCTTTTAACAAATTTGTCACAATTTCTACTATATGTTGTGACAAAAGATACTGTCATTTACCAAAAGGGGTGGAGAACATGATCAATCAACTTTCCTGGAAAGTTGGAGGACAACAAGGGGAAGGTATTGAAAGTACTGGTGAAATTTTTGCCATAGCTTTAAATCGTCAAGGCTTTTATTTATACGGGTATCGTCACTTTTCTTCTCGTATTAAAGGTGGACATACTAACAATAAAATACGAGTAAGTACGAAAGCACTTAACTCAATTTCAGATGATTTAGATATTTTAGTAGCTTTTGATCAAGAAACGATAGATGTTAATGTTCATGAATTAAATAATGGTGGAGTTGTTATTGCAGACTCGAAGTTTGATCCGAAAGTTCCTGAAAACTCAAATGCAACATTGTATGCGGTTCCATTTACGGAAATCGCTAATGAGTTAGGAACTTCTCTAATGAAAAACATGGTTGCGGTAGGAGCTTCTAGTGCAATATTAGGTTTATCTCACGAAGTATACCGTGAAGTAGTAGAAGAAATCTTTTCTCGTAAAGGAAGTTCAGTAGTAGAAAAGAATATGGAAGCCATTAAACGTGGTGCTGAATTTTTACAAGAAGCTGCTGGTGATCAAGCAAAATCATTCGAACTTGAAAAAGCAGATGGTAAAAAGCGGATGTTTATGATCGGAAACCATGCAGTGGCTTTAGGTGCTCTTGCTGGGGGAGCAAGATTTATGCCAGCATATCCTATCACACCTGCTTCTGAAATTATGGAATACTTAACGAAAAAGTTGCCAGAATTTGGTGGGGCTGTTATACAAACGGAAGATGAAATCTCAGCTTGTACGATGGCAATCGGTGGTAATTATGCTGGAGTTCGTACGTTAACTGCATCAAGTGGTCCTGGTTTATCATTAATGATGGAAGCGATCGGCTTAGCTGGTATTACGGAAATTCCTTTAGTTATTGTTAATACTCAACGTGGAGGCCCAAGTACTGGACTTCCAACGAAACAGGAACAATCCGATTTAATGTCAATGATTTACGGTACGCACGGTGAAATTCCGAAAGTAGTGATCGCGCCTAGTACTGTAGAAGAATCTTTTTATGACACTGCAGAGGCGTTTAATATTGCCGAAGAATACCAGTGTCCAGTAATTGTTCTTACTGATTTAGCTTTAGCACTTGGTAAGCAAACGGTAGAACCTTTAGATCATAGTCGTGTTGAAATTCGAAGAGGGAAATTTGATTTTAATGCTGAATTACCTGAAATAGATGATTATTTCAAGCGATATGAATTAACTGAAGATGGTGTTTCTACTCGAGTAGTACCTGGAATGAAAAATGGTATCCACCACGTAACAGGTGTAGAGCATAATGAGCAAGGAAAACCATCTGAAGATCCAACAAACCGTATTAATCAAATGAATAAGCGTTTAACAAAGCTTAATAGATTACATGAGAATTTCTCTAACCCGATTTTCACGAATGCACCTCACGAGGAGTCTGATTTATTAATTATTGGATTTAACTCAACTAGAGGCACGATTGAGGAAGTCTTACCACGGTTTGAGGAAGATGGATTAAAAGTGAACCACGCTCAAATACGTTTAGTTCATCCATTCCCGACGGATGAGCTGCAACCGTTAATCGACCGTGCAAAGAAAGTTGTCGTTGTTGAAAACAATGCAACTGGACAACTAGCAAACATTATTAAAATGAATGTTAATTGTAAGTTAGAAAATGTATTAAAGTATGATGGAAATCCATTCTTACCTTCTGAAATTTATACTCAATGCAAGGAGTTGTTATAAATGGCTACATTCAAAGATTTCCGAAATAATATCAAGCCGAATTGGTGTCCAGGTTGTGGAGATTTCTCAGTGCAGGCTGCTATTCAGAGAGCATCAGCGAATGTTGGACTTGAGCCAGAAAACCTTGCAGTAGTTTCAGGAATTGGGTGTTCAGGTCGTATTTCAGGGTATATTAATTCATATGGGTTTCACAGTATACATGGTCGTTCGTTACCTATTGCTCAAGGAGTAAAAATGGCTAATCGTGACTTAACTGTTATTGCTTCAGGCGGAGATGGTGACGGTTTTGCGATCGGAATGGCTCATACAGTTCATGCAATTAGAAGAAACATCGATGTTACTTATATTGTTATGGATAACCACATTTACGGTTTAACAAAAGGTCAAACTTCACCACGTAGTGCGGAAGGATTCAAGACGAAAAGTACACCGACAGGTTCTATTGAGTCTCAGATTAGTATTATGGAATTAGCAATCTCTTCTGGTGCTGGATTTGTTGCACAAAGCTTTTCAAGCGATTTAAAAGAGTTAACTTCTATTATTGAACAAGGAATTAACCATAAAGGGTTCTCGTTAATAAATGTCTTTAGCCCGTGTGTTACATTTAATAAAGTGAATACGTATGAGTGGTTTAAAGAAAACATTACGAAGCTAGATGCAATCGAAGGCTATGACCCAGCAAATCGCACGCAAGCTGTGAACACTTTAATGGATCATAACGGTTTAGTTACAGGCTTAATATACCAAAATAAAGAACGTCCATCTTATGAGCAGTTAGTAAATGGTTTCTCTGAAACTGGGCTAGTGAAGCAAAACATCTCGCTAGAAAAAGACACATTTGATGGATTATTAACTGAATTTATGTAAGTGTATATATCATTTAGAAAAGACGTTCTACGGAGCGTCTTTTTTTTCTACTGCATTTTATAAGTTAGGTCGTGAGGAAGTAAAAGAAAAACTAAAATTTTGCTAGAAGTTGACGATAAGTTAAATTTTTCTGAAAAAATCCGAAAAGTTCTCTACAAAAACCCATATGTCTTTCTGGAGTGGACAGTGCACTTTACTGAAAATTACTAAGGTGCTAAAATATTTGTAAATACAATGAAAGCGACTACTTTTACTCATAAGGAGTGTTCATCATGAGGAGAAAAATGAAGGCAATCGTGAAGCATGAACGCAATTTTGGAGCTAAATTAATGGAAGTCGTAATACCTGAAATAAAGGACGATGAAGTTCTTATTAAAGTAAAAGCAACATCAATTTGTGGTACAGATGTTCATATTTACACTTGGGATGAATGGTCACAAAGTAGAGTAAATCCCCCTTATGTTTTCGGACATGAATTTTCAGGGATTGTTGAAGAAGTTGGAAGTAATGTGACAAATGTAAATGTAGGTGATTACGTTTCAGCGGAAACACATATCGTATGTGGTCAATGCCCGCAATGCTTATCAGGTAACGCACACATCTGCAAAAATACTGAAATTATTGGGGTTGATCGCGATGGTTGTTTTGCTGAATTCGTTGTGTTACCAGCAACGAATTTATGGAAAAACGATCCATCGATGCCTTTAGATGTTGCCTCTATCCAAGAGCCATTTGGAAATGCGGTCCACACTGTTTTAGCCCAAGGTGTCGCGGGGAAGTCAGTAGCTATTATTGGCTGCGGGCCTATCGGCTTAATGGCAGTAACGGTTGCTAAAGCTTGTGGTGCATCACATGTATTTGCGTTTGATTTAAATGACTACCGTCTTCGATTAGCGAAAGAGATGGGGGCGACCTCAGTAGTTAATTCAGAGCGTGAAAACCCTCTTAGTGTTGTCAATAGAATAACAGATGGCAATGGAGTCGATGTCGTATGTGAAATGAGTGGTCACCCAATAGCCATGGATCAAGGCTTTAAAATGGTGACAAATGGTGGTGTTGTGTCAATTCTCAGTTTGCCAGTTCGTCCTGTAGAAATCGATGTTACCAATGACATTGTTTTTAAAGGAATTACCGTTCATGGTATTACTGGACGGAAAATGTATAAAACGTGGCAACAAGTTTCCGGCCTGTTAAAATCAACTGAAGTAAACTTAAAACCAATGATAACTCATCATTTAAAACTAGAAGAATTTGAAAAAGGCTTTGATTTAATGATAAAAGGACAGTGCGGTAAAGTAGTTTTACACCCATAACTTCTTTTTTGATTAAGGTATAATTTAATTTGTATTATATGTGAAGAGGGGACTAGACTCCTCTTTTTTTGTTGGTTAGTGGAAGTTGGAAGAAACACACCGAACTTTTACATTCTAGATGTGACGATGTTCGTTATGACGGTTTGTATGAAAAAACGCGGGTGCTTTTGCGAACGAACGTCTGAGATTCGTTAGAAGGTCATGGTGAAGTGAGGGAAAGCACCCGCCTTTTCCATATTAGATGTAACGAAATATCTGCGATCAGAGTTTTGTATGAAAAAAGGCGGTGATTTCGCTACGAGCTTATGTGCCTAATCTTCTTACTATTGAGTTTATACCACTAAGCCGTTATACTAGAGTATTGTATTGCAATTTAATTTAAAGCAAAGGAGAATGTGCGATGAATGAACAACAAAAAAAGAAAATGACGATAAATCTGGATCTTTCTTCTGCGGACAAAAAATCCGGCCAGAAAAAAGATTACGGACAATACTTCCAAACTACATTTACACAGCCTAGTTTAAAAGAGGCTAAACGCCGTGGGAAAGAGGATGTAAAAGTCCATTATGATTTTGATATCCCAGAAGAAATGCGTTCAATCGGGAAAGGAAGAAAATTCCTTGTGCGTACGTATGGCTGTCAAATGAATGAACATGATTCAGAAAATATGGCTGGTATTTTGTTAGAAATGGGCTTTGAACCAACAGGTGAAACAGAAGATGCAGACGTGATCTTATTAAATACGTGTGCGATCCGTGAAAATGCGGAAAACAAAGTGTTTGGTGAAATTGGTAACTTAAAGCCTTTGAAAAGAGAAAAGCCAGGCTTAGTGATCGGTGTATGTGGCTGTATGTCTCAAGAAGAATCGGTCGTTAATAAAATTTTACAAAAACATCAGCATGTAGACCTTATTTTTGGAACACACAATATTCACCGCCTTCCGCATTTAATTAAAGATGCGATCTTTAATAAAGAAATGGTCATCGAAGTTTGGTCAAAAGAAGGCGATATTATTGAAAATATGCCTCGCGCTCGTCGTGGACAACTACAAGGTTGGGTCAATATTATGTATGGCTGTGATAAGTTTTGTACTTATTGTATTGTTCCATATACAAGAGGAAAAGAAAGAAGTCGACAACCAGAGGATATTATTGCCGAAGTTCGTGAGTTAGCACGTTTAGGTTATAAAGAAATAACTTTATTAGGACAAAACGTCAATGCTTATGGGAAAGACTTTGAGGAAATGAATTACGGTCTTGGTGATTTAATGGATGAAATTCGTAAAATAGATATCCCACGGGTACGTTTTACGACGAGTCACCCGCGTGATTTTGATGATCACTTAATTGAAGTTCTTGCTAAAGGTGGGAATTTAGTAGAGCATATCCATTTACCTGTTCAGAGTGGTAATACTGAGATGCTAAAAATAATGGCAAGGAAGTATACGAGAGAACAGTATGTGGAATTAGCCAATAAAATTAAAGAAAGAATTCCTAATTCAACGCTTACAACAGATATTATTGTTGGCTTCCCAAACGAAACAGAAGAGCAATTTGAAGATACGCTTTCGCTTATTAAGGAAATGGATTACGATAGTGCCTATACGTATATTTACTCTCCTAGAGAAGGAACTCCGGCAGCGAAAATGGAAGATAACGTTCCTTTAGATGTGAAGCGTGCTCGCTTACAACGTTTAAATGCAGTCATTAATGAAACCTCTGCTCGTAAAAATAAACAACTTGAAGGACAAATTGTAGAAGTTCTTGTTGAAGGTGAGAGTAAGAAAAATCCAGATATTTTATCAGGAAGAACGAGAACGAATAAACTTGTAAACTTTAGCGGATCTAAATCTGTGATTGGCGAGATTGTTTATGTTAAAATAACAGAAGCAAAAACGTGGTCACTTGATGGTCACATAGTTGAAGAGGCAGAGGTGAGGTCTTAATGGATAAAACGTATACAAAAGACGAGATTGTTTTAAAAGCAAAAGAAATTGCACAAATGATTTCAGAAACAGAAGAAGTCGATTTTTTTAAAAAAGCAGAATTACAAGTAAATGACCATCCACAAGTACAACAGTTAATTAGCCAAATAAAGAGAATGCAAAAGGAAGCTGTAAACCTTCAACATTACGGGAAAACAGAAGCTTTAAAAAAAGCAGAAGAAAAAATTGACTCTTTACAAGACGAGCTGGATCAAATTCCACTTGTGAAAGAATTTAAGCAATCACAAATGGATGTTAATGGAATGTTGCAGCTCGTAGCGAGTACGATATCAAATACGGTAACCGATGAAATCATTAAGTCAACAGGTGGCGACGTCCTAAAAGGAACGACAACAAAAAAAGATTGTGGCAGTAAATGAATTTGATAATTACCTAAAATGAGCCCATATCAAACTATATGTAGTTGCGAGCGAATTTACGCAACTACATAATAGATACTTAATGGCGATAATATTTTTTTATGAAATTCATTAAAATGTGATGATCGATAAATAATAAAAATTCTAGCTTTGCACTATTTAATTAGTGTTAAAGTTAGATTTTTTTTGTATGAAAAAAGGCGGATACTTTCGTGAACGAGCCTCTGATATTCGTAAGAAGGTCACTGCGAAGTGAGGGAAAGTGTCCGCCTTTTCATATTAGATGTTGGCGGAATATCCTCCATGAAGGTTT
Organism: Anaerobacillus arseniciselenatis; assembly: GCF_001865995.1. Taxonomy (GTDB): domain Bacteria; phylum Bacillota; class Bacilli; order Bacillales; family Anaerobacillaceae; genus Anaerobacillus; species Anaerobacillus arseniciselenatis. Next base: position 272,515 of record NZ_MLQQ01000042.1, read on the forward strand.
TGTATGAAAAATTAAAATTTCACGTACCGTACTAAAAATATATTTTCATTTTTTATCATTAAATCTGCGAGTCTCCCATATATATAAATGAAAAAGCAAATGAAATTAGCACAACTACGAATGTTTTCACATATGCTTTAATATCATGTATTAAGGAAGTCATCGTACGTTTTTTTTTCATTAAACCAAATAGTTAGCACAATAGTCATTTGTCCTGCATAGGATGGAAGTGAAGACTGTTTGGGGAGGCTGACTAAAAAACGGTCTGCTTCACGGAGTACAACCAATTGTTTGAGGAGGGTAAAAACATATGTCACAAACAGAAAACGATTTAAATTACAGAGAGATTTTTGCAAAAGCCGTTTGTGGAAAAGGGAGAAAATTCTCACAAGCTAGTCATACGATCCGCCCTTCCCATAAGCCGTCAAGTATTTTAGGTTGCTGGATTATCAACCATAAGTACGAAGCGGAAAAAAAGGGAGATTGTATCGAAGTTCGTGGAAGTTACGATATTAACACTTGGTTCTCTTACAGTAACAACACAAAAACAGAAGTTGCAACCGAGACTGTTACTTATACAGATGTAGTTCCACTTACAATTCAAGACAAAAATGTGTTATCTGAGGATTTAGAAGTCATCGCAAGAGCTATTCAACAACCAAACACACTAGAAGCAACGATCGCTCCGAACGGAACAAGTTTCATCGTTCAAGTAGAGCGAGAGTTTTTAGTCGAAGTTATTGGAGAAACGAAGGTTTGTGTTTATGTAAATCCAGATGGCGTTTCAGATGAGCTAGATGCAAAAACCTGGGATTATGACGTAGAAGATGAAGAATTTGAAGACTTAGATCCTAACTTCCTAGCTGGTGAATTAGAAGAATAATAAGAATGGGAGGAAGAAGTTTACTTCTTCCTATTTTTTTTATACAAAACCACTAGAAGGAGGTGAGTGGGATGAAACTTTCTAATGAAATAAAGAATTTTCACGAACGAATTAATTATCAATTAAAACCGTTACCGATTTCTGTATTGAAAAGCCATAAAATAAATGTAGGCTCACTGAAAAATGCGAAGAAAACGCAATTAAAAATAAGAGCGTTTCATTTTACGCTATTGTCAATAGAACGGTGTGTAGATTCTTCAGCAATGGTATTCAATCAACCATTTAAATGGAAAAAAATCGGTGGTGAAAGGTTATATTATGAAAAAGAATTAACAGAATTTGCTTTGCAATGTTTGTACTTAATGCATATCCCGTTAGGAGAGTGTGTTGTACAACGGACAGGGAAAAAAGAAATGATCGTAATAAAAATACGTCCTATTGAAGTAACCGAATTAACAGCTGAAGAACAAGAGGTTATTTTCCGAAAGGTAAGGAGAGAAAAAGAAAAACAAGTTACTTTTGGGGCGGACCTAGAACTTATGATCCGAAATAAAAAAACTAAAAAATATGTAGATGGAGGGGCGATCAAAAATAAACAAATTGGATTTGATGATGCCATTGCCCTTAATAACCTTCGAGTGTATCACCCAATATTTGAAGTTAGGCCAGATCCCTCTGTACATATCCCTCAGTTACATAAAAACTTAAACGGTTTATACTCTACAGTATTAAAAGAAACATCTAAGTACCAGTACGAAACAGTAGTAGATGCTAATCCAAAACAGAGGTTTTTCCTAGGAGGACATCTTCATTTCGGAAACGTACCATTTACGTTCCAAGATGTTGTATCATTAGATACGTTTTTAGCGATCCCGCTTTCCTTAATTGAGCGTAAACCATCACTACAAAGACGTTCTCATTATGGAAGATTAGGGTCAGTACGAGCGAACCCTTATGATGGATTTGAATATAGAGTATTATCTACATGGTTTTCCCTCATTCCGAACGCCCTCCCGATTTTACAATGGATTGAGTTTATTATAAATAATACTCATAAAATAAATATTACGAAATTGAAGCAAAAGGAAATCTATAACTATTACAACAATGAAAAAAGTGAGATTTCAATAGATGATTGGGCTAGAGAGAATAAGGATTCTTTTCAAGATGTAAACGGATCTTCTTTATTTATTGACTATATCGATTGCTTGAAAAAACTGAAGGGATACTGTCGAGATTTGTAGTTAATATGTTATACTTATTATTGATGAAAACAAATACTTGGGGGAACATTGTATGGCAGAACATACGCCTATGATAAAACAATACTTAACAATTAAGGCACAATATAAAGATGCCTTTTTATTTTTTCGTTTAGGAGATTTTTATGAACTGTTTTTTGATGATGCGAAAAAAGCATCTCAAGAACTCGAAATTACGTTAACAAGTCGAGGAACCGGTGCAGAAAAGGAACGCATTCCGATGTGTGGGGTTCCATATCACTCGGCTGAAGCATACATTCAACAATTAATTGAAAAAGGCTATAAAGTTGCGATCTGTGAACAAACAGAAGACCCGCGTCAAGCGAAAGGGGTCGTTAAGCGAGAGGTAGTTAAATTAATAACACCAGGAACAGTGATGGAAGGTAAAGTAATTCAAGAAAAGGAGAATAACTTTATTGCTTCGGTGACTGACTTTTCTGATGAAACATACGGTTTTGCGATGACTGATTTAACGACAGGGCAAAGTTATGTCACAGTTTTACAAGATAGTTGGCAGGAAGTTATTAATGAGGTAGCAACAACAGGTGCTAAAGAAGTAATTTTTGCACCTAACATTTTAGAAGAGAAATTAACGCAAATGACACAACAGTTACAAGTCACTGTTTCATACGAAGAATCGGTTGAACCACCTGAAGGCTTACTTAACTTATGTAATGACCTAGGTCAACAAAAGTTGATTGTTACGTTTGGGCGTCTATGTGCCTATTTAGTACGTACTCAAAAACGTTCTTTGGACCATTTGCAGCCTGTCGTTTACTATTCACCTACTGACTTTATGAGAATTGATCTTCATTCAAAACGAAACCTCGAGTTAGTAGAAACAATTCGTGAGAAGAAAAAGAAAGGCTCGCTTCTTTGGTTACTTGATAAAACAGTAACGGCAATGGGAGGAAGGCTTTTAAAGTATTGGCTCGAGCGCCCGTTATTAAATCAAGGAAAAATTGAAAATAGATTAAGTATGGTAGAAACGTTAATTGATGAATATTTCGGAAGAGAAGAGCTCCGCGAACTTTTAAAAGAAGTGTATGATTTAGAAAGACTTGCTGGAAAAGTAGCTTACGGGAATGTTAATGCGCGTGAGCTAGTACAGTTGAGACGTTCATTACAACAAATTCCGAATATCATTACTACTGTACAAAACTTAAATAATCGTTATGGTGATACACTAGTAAATGATATTGACACTTGTGAAGACTTATTATTGATGTTAGAAAGTTCGTTAAAAGAAAACCCACCAATCTCTATTAAAGATGGAGGAATTATTTCTGACGGTTATAATGAACAGTTAGATCAATACAGAGATGCGAGTAGAAATGGAAAGAGTTGGCTTGCTCAACTAGAGCAGAAGGAAAGGGAAGCAACAGGCATTAGGTCGTTAAAAGTAGGATATAACAAAGTATTCGGTTATTACATTGAAGTAACGAGAGCGAACTTAGTTCACCTTGAAGAAGGGCGCTATGAACGAAAACAAACACTCTCAAATGCTGAACGATTTATTACCCCTGAGCTTAAAGAAAAAGAAGCACTTATATTAGAGGCAGAAGATAAAATCGAACAGCTAGAATATGATCTGTTTATACAGATACGTGAAAACGTAAAAGGGTATATTGCTAAGCTTCAAGACGTCGCCCAAAAAATTAGCGAGCTCGATGTGTTGCAAAGTTTTGCGTTAGTTAGTGAAGAAAACCGTTATACGAAACCGAAGTTCAATGACGAGCGCCATATTTCAATCGCTGAAGGTCGACATCCTGTGGTGGAAAAAGTGCTTAGTTCAGGAGAATATGTCGCTAACGATGTGATTATGAATGAAGAGCGAGAAATATTACTCATTACGGGACCAAACATGGCCGGTAAAAGCACATATATGCGCCAATTAGCTTTGATTTCTGTGCTGGCACAAGTAGGTTGCTATGTTCCAGCCAATTCAGTAGATTTACCGATTTTTGATCAAATTTTTACGAGAATCGGTGCAGCTGATGACTTAGCAAGTGGTCAAAGTACATTTATGGTAGAAATGTTAGAAACGAAAAATGCGATCGCAAAAGCGACAGAAAGAAGTTTAATATTGTTAGATGAGATTGGCCGAGGTACGTCTACGTATGATGGAATGGCACTGGCGCAAGCGATCGTCGAATATATTCATCATGAGATTAGTGCGAAAACGTTATTTTCTACACACTATCACGAATTGACAGCACTTGAACAAGAACTTCCCGCGCTAAAAAATGTTCATGTAAGTGCTGTTGAAGAGGATGGGAAAGTCGTATTTTTACACAAAGTTGTTGATGGACAAGCTGACAAAAGTTACGGGATCCATGTTGCCCAACTAGCTAATTTACCAGAGCAAGTGATTTCTCGCGCCAAAACGATATTAACAACTTTAGAAAATCAGCCAGTGACTGAAAAAGAAAGAACTGTCGTAGCTAATGAAGCGCCAGTACAATTAAATCTATTTAACGAAACGATAGAGAGTAAGCAAAAGAAACAAACAGGTTCAAACTTATCTGACCATGAGCAGAAAGTAGTTTCTTCCTTGAAAAAGTTAGATATATTAAACATTACACCGATTGAAGCAATTCAAAAACTTAATGAACTACAGAAAAAACTTAAAGAATAGGCAGAGGAGAAGGTAAGCATGTTGCTTGTGCTTTTCCAAAAAAGAAGGTGATAGTTGTGGGGAAAATCGTTAAATTAGACGAATTTTTATCGAATAAGATTGCTGCAGGAGAAGTTGTTGAACGCCCAGCGTCGATCGTTAAGGAATTAGTAGAAAACTCGATAGACGCATGTAGTACACAGATCCATATTGAAGTTGAAGAAGGTGGATTACAAAAAATCCGTATCGTTGACAATGGTGATGGCATTGAAGGCGATGATTGTCTTTTAGCTTTTCATCGTCATGCAACGAGTAAAATTCGCACTGATAAAGACCTTTTCCGCATTAAAACGTTAGGTTTTCGAGGGGAAGCTCTTCCTAGTATTGCATCTGTTTCTCATTTACAGTTGAAAACATGTACTGGGATGGGGGTTGGAACGAATGTTGTAGTTGAAGGTGGGAAAATCGTTGAAAATAGCCCTTCTTCTAGTAGGAAGGGAACAGAGATTACGGTTACAAACCTTTTTTACAATACACCTGCTAGATTAAAATATTTAAAAACAATTCATACAGAACTTGGTAATATTACAGATATCGTTTATCGGTTAGCTTTAGCTAATCCTGCGATTTCTTTTCGCTTAGATCATAATGGGAAAAAAGTATTTTTATCAAATGGAAACGGAGATTTAAAGCAAGTTATAGCAGCGATTTATGGAATAAATATCGCAAAACAAATGGTTTATTTAGAGGCTTCTTCGTTAGATTTTAAGATTTCAGGTTATGTTTGCAAGCCGGAAGTGACTAGAGCGACACGTCAATACATGTCAACGTTTATTAACCATCGCTTTATAAAGAACTTCCCGTTAACAAAAGCCATTCAAGATGGGTATCATACATTGTTACCGATCGGTCGTTATCCGATCGTTGTTCTTCAAATTGAAATGGACCCGTTATTAATTGATGTGAATGTCCATCCCTCAAAACTAGAGGTGCGACTTAGTAAAGAAGATGAGCTTAATAAACTTGTCACTGAAACCGTTAAATCAACTTTTAAACAAGTGCAGCTAATTCCGGAAGTTAAGAAGCCTTCTATAGAAAAACAAAAATCTGAACAAATTTCTTTTTCGCTGCAGCATTCACCGATAAGTGATGATAATGATCATGTCTCTTCTATACCTAACGTTTTAACTGATCAAAAACCGAAGCAACAAAGCCGAGTACGAGCTGAAGCATCAGTATTGCGTGAGACTTTCAACCGAGAAGACGAGGGGACAACGTTTAGTCAAACTCAAAATCCTCAGGTAAATAACGCAGATGATGAGTTTATAGATGTGGTGGAAGATATAAATGTTGCACATGGAGAAACGGCAGAAACGAATATCGATTCGTTTGAAAGTAGAGTTCCTGTCCTTTATCCAATTGGTCAAATGCACGGTACGTATATATTAGCTCAAAATGAGAATGGATTATATATCATTGATCAACATGCAGCCCAAGAGCGTATAAAGTACGAATATTTTCGCGAAAAGGTCGCTGAAGATAAAAAAGAGTTGCAAGATTTGATTGTCCCAATTACTTTTGAGTTTACATCAGCAGAAGTGGAACGAATTAAAAGGAGTGATGATGCTCTAAAAAAACTCGGCATCTTTATGGAACCGTTTGGACAACAAAGTTTTATTGTAAGGTCGCACCCTACGTGGTTTCCAAGTGGAATGGAAGAAGATTTAATTAAAGAAATAGTAGAAGAAGTAATGAATGGAAATAAAGTTACCTTAGGAAAATTTAGAGAGGAAGCAGCGATACTAATGTCATGTAAAGCAGCGATAAAAGCCAATCGCTATTTACGCAACGATGAAATGTTTTCGCTATTAGAAACGCTCCGAAAGTGTGAGGATCCTTTTACATGTCCTCATGGTAGGCCTATTTTTATTCATTTTACAACATATGAAATGGAAAAAATGTTTAAACGAATAATGTAAAACTTGGCGATTGCCAAGTTTTTTCATTTAAATTTGCAACGGTGGTCTTAAGGTACTATAATACATAAAAGAAAACAGAAAGACGTAGGTTAACTACGATTGAGGAGAAACATGATTGCTACGACTTCACTTCGTACAACGAAACAAATTACTGAAAAAGCAAAACGTGTTGCTACAGAACTTAATATCCCTTACATCGATCGAAATGATCAGCCGATTCCTCGCTTATATAATGTATATGAGTGTGATGTTCTTGTTGTAGGTTCAAATCGACTCTCTATTTATCAATTAGGCCTTAACGAACCGCTGTTTTTTCATCCAAATTCAGCGATGTTTCGAGTGAAACGTTTTTTTAGAGGGGAGATTGATCCTTTTTTAAAAGTAAGTAAATTGTCGAGTGAAATGTCTATTGTAGATTGTACATTAGGGCTAGCATCTGATAGTATATTATCAAGCGTAGTAGTTGGAAAAAAAGGGCATGTTGTTGGAGTAGAAGGGAACCGCTTTCTTTCGTACATAGTGAGACATGGTCTGTTAAATTGGCAGACTGGTTTAAAAGAAATGGATGAAGCGATGAGACGTATTGACGTTGTCGAGATGAAAAATTTCGAATATCTTCGTTCTCAAAAAGACAACTCTTTTGATGTCGTATATTTCGATCCGATGTTCGAGTTCCAAGTAAAAAAATCCGATGGAATCAATAAAATAAGACAGTTTACCCTTTCAGATCCCCTCGACGAAGAGACGCTTGAAGAGGCAAAGCGGGTAGCTCGTCAACGTGTTGTTTTAAAGGACCATTGGAAAAGTACACGCTTTGATCGTTTTGGTTTTAATGTATTTAAACGTCCAACATCCAAATTCCATTATGCTTCAATTGAATTATGATTGGACTCTAAAAGGAGTATCACATGAAAGAAAAGCTAGTTGTAATTGTCGGACCTACTGCCGTAGGAAAAACAAAATTAGGTGTTGAATTAGCAAAAAAGCTTAATGGGGAAATTATTAGTGGCGATTCTATGCAAATATACAAAGGCATGGATATTGGTACAGCAAAAGTTTCTGAAGAAGAAATGCAAGGGATTAGGCACTATTTAATCGATATTAAAGATCCTACCGAAAGTTTTTCGGTCGCAGAATTCCAACAGTTAGTTAAGCCTTTAATTACCGAGGTCAATGATAAAGGAAAATTACCACTGATTGTTGGTGGTACTGGTTTGTATGTCAATTCAGTGATTTATGATTATCACTTTCCAGATGTACCGACTGATCTAGAGTATCGTCAAACTTTAGAGGTGTTCGTTGAAACACATGGATCGGTCGCGCTTCATGAAAAATTAAAAGATATTGATCCTATAAGCTATGACTTAATTCATCCTAACAATTATCGAAGAGTTATTCGGGCATTAGAGGTGTTTCATGTTACGAAAAGGACGATTCATGATTACCAGAAGGACCAACCGCAGGAAAGTGAGTATGATTTAGTGGTGATCGGTTTAACGATGGAACGTCAGTTGTTATATGACCGTATAAACAAGAGAGTGGATATCATGGTCGAGGATGGTCTTATAGAAGAGGCTCGAAAGTTATTTGATAATGGTGTTAAAAATTGTCAATCTGTCCAAGCTATAGGATATAAAGAAATTTATCAATACATAGAAGGGCAGCTGACGTTGGAAGAAGCGGTTGAATTGCTAAAGCGAAATTCAAGAAGATATGCTAAAAGACAATTAACTTGGTTTCGAAATAAGATGGATATTGATTGGTTTGAAATCACAGAAACAAATTTTAACGAAAAGAAACAAGAAATTCAAAAATTTATAGAGGAAAGACTATAAAAAAAGCGAAATTATAAAGTATAGATATTTGAGGAGGACTGTTCAATGAAGCAACAATCGGTTAACATTCAAGATGTATTTTTAAATCAACTAAGAAAAGAGGGTATTCCAGTTACTGTTTTCCTATTAAACGGATTTCAACTACGTGGTTTAATTAAAGGATTTGATAATTTTACGGTAGTTTTAGAAACAGAAGGAAAACAACAATTAGTTTATAAGCATGCGATTTCAACATTTTCGCCACAGAAAAATATTCCGTTAAATCAGGATTCATAAAAGCTTGACTATTTAAAATCGAACTAGGAGAGGCTGTCCCATAAGAAAGTGTCAGACACCGCTAGGTATTAAATATTGACGGATAATTAATTTATTCGTCTATATTTAGTAAGCTCTACATGGTGTAAGACATTTATAGGACAGCCCCTTTCTTTTAACAGATAAGAATTTATAAAATATTGAACTTTAATGCGGTCTAGCTCCCCCTCCCCCTCGCTTTTCTATCTGAATCATAAAAATTAAAATACATTTTTAACGAAATGTCTGTTTTTAATCCTAATAATTGTTGAAGTGTTTTCATCGAAACTCCTTCATCGATTTTTGATAAGATGAACGTATTGCGCAAATGTTGGGCGGAAATTCCTTTTCTCAATCCACTTCGCTTTACCTCTTTTTGGATCATCCTTTGTACAGCAATATCAGTAAGTCTTTTTGGTTTGTCCTCTTCGTAAACCCACCGGTATGTCCCTCTTTGAAAATCAAAAGCAACAAAAAAAGGATCATTTTCATGGTATCGTGGCCGAACTGGCTTAGGAATCTTTTCATAATAATCATAAAGTAGATGTTTATGTGCGATAGAAAGTTTTATTTCACGTTGCCGATCATTTGAAGGTATGATAAGTGAATTTGTTTCAAAGTGTAAATCTGTCATCGTAATATTCGTTAACTCTTTGAGAGTTAAACCGTACTTTAAAAATAACGTAATGATCGATTCGTTTCGGCTTGCAATTAAGTGTCGCTTTTTTATTTGATTATTAGTTAATCCTTCAAGTGATCGAATACTTGGGAGAAGTTGTTTAATTTCTTTGCCTTTTATAAAATCATTCTCGTTTAAACGAGGTTCACCAATTTCAATTTGATGAATCTTTGTAATTGGGTTTTTGGATAACCCTTGGTTGTCATAATATTTATAGAGTTGGTTTAAAACTGTAATAATTCGTTTCGTTGTTCGTGGTTGATATTTTCTTGAACTAGTTAAGATGTCAAGATATTGTTCAATGTCTCTTGGGGTTAATTGTGCCCATGTAGAGAAAGATTGACTTTTCTTTTCGATCTGAAGCCATACAAAAAAATCTTCAAGATCGTATAAGTATCTTTTTATTGTCGAAGCTTTGCGGTTCTTTTTGACTAAAGATAATAAATAGTGTTGTGCAAAACTAGGCAAAGTTGAACTCTGAATTATTTCCACAAAAATCCCTCCCAACGTATTAATGTGTTGAACTGTATGCTTGTTTCTTAAATATATATTATCAGATTTATTGTCAAATTAAGCAGAATAAATATAATTAGGCGACTGAGTCTTTCCTAGCCTTAGGCATTTGTCACACTTTTTATGATAGTGAGTATACTGGTTATAAATTCGGTTGAAAATTACACTCATAACTATTACAAAGCTGATAGGGTGGTGAAAACATTTGGATAAACCCTTGTCACTAAAATCACGAGGCCAAATCAATATTGTCTTAAATCACAAAGAGTTAAAAAGGGGCTCAGACACTTTAGATACCTTTACAGAAGCGGAAAGAGAAAAGCATTACGTTCTCGAAAAAATTGAAAAGGAATTAGAAGAGTTAGTCGGACTAAAAGAAATGAAGCATTTTATCAAGGAGATTTATGCTTGGCTTTATATTAATAAATGTCGTAAGGAACAAGGTTTAAAAGTAGGTAATCAAGTGCTGCACATGATATTTAAAGGAAATCCAGGGACAGGGAAAACAACAGTAGCAAGGTTGTTAGCTAAACTTTTCAAAGAAATGGAAGTGCTCTCGAAAGGACATTTATTAGAAGTAGAAAGAGCTGATTTAGTAGGAGAGTATATCGGACATACCGCCCAAAAAACACGAGATTTAGTTAAAAAAGCAGTAGGTGGTATATTATTTATTGATGAAGCGTATTCACTCGCTAGAGGTGGTGAAAAGGACTTCGGGAAAGAAGCGATTGATACATTAGTGAAAGCGATGGAGGATCAACAACACGATTTTGTCCTCATTTTAGCTGGTTATTCGCGAGAAATGGAAAATTTTCTTTCTTTAAATCCAGGCTTACCGTCACGTTTTCCAATAACGATGAATTTTCCTGATTACACGAATGATGAGTTGATGGCGATTGCAAAAAAAATGGTTAAGGAAAGGGAATATGAAATCTCTAAGGAAGCGGAATGGAAGCTACGAGATTATATTCAAAGTTTACGAGTTGAACGGAGTTTTAACTTTAGTAATGGCAGGTTAATACGAAATGTAATTGAAAAAGCGGTTAGAGCACAAGCGGTAAGGTTATTATACAGTGGTCAATACGATCGTCAAAATTTATTAACATTAACAAAAGATGATTTTAAATTAGATAAAAAGCCAAATGAACGGATGTAAATGTGACTTGTTTTTGAAGTTTGTTCGTTATTGCAACTATGAGTGCTCGTAGATTTATAATGTCTCGAAGCACTCATTTTAATTTTTATATGTAAAAGTCGAAGTGACTTCCTCTTTAATCTAACCAAACCAACAAACCTATTAATAATTTAGATCATGCTTGGCTTTTTATAGTGAAAAGCTTATAGTAAGTATTGGTAATGATTATAATGGTAAGTAAAGAAGTGATGAAAAAGGTTGTGAAGCATTGGGAGAAACAAGAAATTATAGTGAAGAAAATGTGTTGTTAGTAGGTTGTAAATTAACGGATGCAGATGAAGAGCGATTTAGCTATTCTATGCAAGAATTAGCGGAGTTAACGAAAACTGCAGGGGGTAAAGTCGTTAACACGATTGTTCAAAATAGACATAGTTTTGATCGCGCGACTTATATAGGAAAAGGGAAATTAGACGAAATGATCCCTCTAATTGATGAGGAAGAAATTGATGTAGTAATTTTTAACGATGAATTATCGAGTAGTCAAGTTCGGAATTTGTCAGCGAAAGTTACTGCAAGAATTATTGATCGAACCCAGCTTATTTTAGATATTTTTTCGAAAAGGGCAAAATCAAGAGAAGGTAAGCTTCAAGTTGAATTAGCGCAGTTAAATTATTTATTACCACGACTAGCGGGGCAAGGACATGCTCTATCAAGGCTCGGTGGTGGGATTGGAACAAGAGGTCCGGGTGAAACACAGCTAGAAACCGACCGTCGCCATATACGTAGGCGAATGGATGAAATAAAAGAACAGTTAAAAGCGATCGTTAAGCATCGTGCCCTATATCGTGAACGAAGAAAAGAAAACAGAACACTACAAATTGCCTTAGTAGGATATACGAATGCTGGGAAGTCAACGATACATAACCGTCTAACTGTAGCAGATGCTCTTGAAGAGAATTTGCTATTTGCGACATTAGATCCGCTAACTAGAAGAATCAAGCTTCCTAGTGGTTTTCAAGCGTTATTAACCGACACGGTAGGATTTATTCAAGACCTTCCGACAACGCTTGTCGCAGCATTTCGATCCACGCTTGAAGAAGTGTGTGAAGCTGACTTTTTGCTTCACGTTGTTGATGCTTCAAGTAATGATTATTACAATCATGAAGAGACAGTAATGGAACTGTTAGGTCAGTTAAACGTTAAAGATGTGCCAATGTTAACTGTTTATAATAAGAAAGACAAAATGACGAATCATTTTGTACCTACCGATGGAAAAAATTCAATGTTGATCTCAGCACTTCAAGAGGAAGACTTGAAAAAGTTAATAGCGAGAATTGAAGAAGAAATTAAATCTACCCTCAGTTACTTTAGTGTTAAAATACCAGCAAACAACGGTAAATTACTATCGAGATGCCAAAGTGGAGCGATCATAGAGGAGCAAAAATGGATAGAGGATGAGGAATGCTATGCTTTAAAAGTATATGTATCACCAACTTCATCTCTATTTAAACAGTTGCAACAATACAAAGTTTAAAAGGAGTTCACATGTACGAGAATTTTACTAATGGTCAAATATTAAAGCAATATGTTCAAGAAGTAGAAGGAAAAATTAAAAATATACATACACAAATTGATGAAACAATTGAGGCGAATCAATTAAAAATTTTACAAGCTTTCCGCGCGCATCAAGTTGCTGATTTTCACTTTACCCCATCCACTGGCTATGGTTACGATGATGTCGGTAGAGATACGTTAGAAGCGATTTATGCCAAAGTTTTTGGAGGAGAAACAGCAATTGTACGCCCGCAAATAATTTCAGGAACACATGCGATCGCCACTTGTTTGTTCGGATGCTTGCGACCGAATGACGAATTACTTTATATTACAGGGCAACCTTATGACACGTTAGAAGAAGTCGTCGGAATAAGAGGAAATGGTAATGGTTCACTTAAAGAGTATAACATTTCTTACGATTGCGTTGATCTTACGACAAATGGTGAAATCAATTTTGAAGAAGTCGCTCGAAAAATAAAGCCGAATACGAAAATGATTGGGATACAACGTTCGAAAGGTTATGCTAATCGGCCTTCGTATACGGTCAAGCAAATTGAAGAAATGGTAAAGTTTGTTAAGGAAGTAAAGCCTGATGTAATCGTGTTTGTTGATAATTGTTATGGTGAGTTTGTCGAGACAATAGAACCTTGTCATGTCGGAGCGGATTTAATTGCAGGCTCACTCATTAAAAATCCTGGTGGTGGAATCGTAAAAACCGGTGGCTATATTGTTGGTAAAGAACATTTAGTTGATTTAGCATCTTATCGCTTAGCAGCGCCTGGAATTGGAAAAGAAGGGGGAGCATCCTTATATAGTTTACAAGAAATGTACCAAGGTTTCTTTTTAGCTCCTCATGTAGTTGGACAAGCGTTAAAAGGAGCAGTTCTTACTGCAGCTTTTCTTGAAGAGCTAAAATTTAAAACAGATCCGAAATGGGATGCCGATAGAACAGACTTAATTCAATCTGTTCAATTTAATGACGAAAAAACAATGGTTACCTTTTGCCAAGGTATTCAACTAGCTTCAGCAATTAATGCTCACGTTACTCCTTACCCTAGTTCGATGCCGGGATATGAAGATGATGTAATCATGGCCGCAGGAACATTTATCCAAGGAGCGAGCATTGAACTTTCTGCTGACGGACCAATTCGTCCTCCCTTTATTGCATATGTCCAAGGTGGTTTAACATATAGTCATGTGAAAATTGGGATCCTTACTGCCGTTGATCACTTAATGAATAATGGATTACTAAAATTATAAAAGATTGGTCAGCCTAATCAAGAGCTTATAATTGCTTATTGATAAGGCTGATTTTTTGATTTAGTGGTTTGTTGGATAGTTGGAAAGTTGGTTAGTGGATGGTTATGCTGAAGCGAGGAGGCGGTGCCTTTTATTAGGTGGTCGTGGGTCGTCGATAAGAAGGTTTTGGTATGTTAGAAAATCTGACATAGTTTTTATGTTAACTAAGCTCACATGTATTGACACCTTAAGTGACATCGTGTAATCTTGAAATAACAAATCAGAGGGGGGGAGTCAAATGGGAGATCATATTAGACGAAATATGCCCCTTTTCCCAATTGGGATTGTCAAAAAGTTAACGGAGTTATCAGCGAGACAGATTCGATATTATGAGGAGCATAGTTTAATCCAACCGTCTCGTACTGATGGTAATCAACGGTTATTTTCATTCAATGATGTCGATCGTTTATTAGAGATAAAAGAATTAATCGATCAAGGAGTTAACATTTCTGGCATTAAACAAATCTTTACCATGAAACAAGCAGAGAAAACAAAGAAAGTTGAAAGCTTTCACTCTCCCGAAAGAAAAGAGCTTACCGATCAACAACTGCGAAGTTACTTAAAAAGTGAACTAATGATGGCGGGGCGATTTGGAAAGGCTTCGTTAATTCAAGGAGAGTTATCAAGATTTTTTCATTAATAGCTTACCAATCATCTTTTCAGTAAACGAAGTTGCTGTTTAATGATGGTTAGTATAAATTACACAAAATTTTAGGAGGAGTTATTAAATTATGAAACCAAAGTTTACTAGAGAAGACATTATGAAAATGGCTGATGAGGAAAATGTAAGGTTTATTCGCTTACAATTTACAGATTTATTAGGGATTATTAAAAACGTAGAAATACCAGTTGGTCAATTACCAAAAGCGTTAGACAACTTAATGATGTTTGACGGCTCATCAATTGAAGGGTTTGTGCGAATTGAAGAATCTGATATGTACTTATATCCGGACTTAGACACATGGGTAGTTTTTCCATGGACTAGTGAAAAAGGAAAGGTTGCTCGTTTAATTTGTGATATTTATGATGCGTCAGGTGTACCGTTTGAAGGTGACCCTCGAGGAGTTTTAAAACGTGTACTAGTAGAAGCGGAAAAAATGGGCTTCACTTCATTTAATATAGGTCCAGAACCTGAATTTTTCTTATTTAAAGTCGATGAAAAGGGCGACCCGACTTTAGAATTAAATGATAAAGGTGGTTATTTTGACTTAGCTCCTACGGATCTTGGGGAAAATTGTCGCCGTGATATCGTTTTAGAGCTTGAAGATATGGGATTTGAAATTGAAGCTTCTCACCATGAGGTAGCCCCTGGGCAACACGAAATTGACTTTAAATATGCCGATGCTATAACGACATGCGACAATATTCAAACATTTAAACTTGTAGTTAAAACAATTGCAAGAAAGCATGGGTTGCATGCTACGTTTATGCCGAAGCCGTTATTTGGAGTAAATGGCTCAGGAATGCACTGCAATATGTCTTTATTTAAAGGGAAAGAAAATGTTTTTTATGACCCATCTACTGAAACTGGTTTGAGTGAAACAGCGATGCAATTTTTAGCAGGAACGATTAAACACGCTGAAGCTTTCACAGCGATTACTAATCCGACAGTAAACTCTTATAAACGATTAGTTCCAGGCTATGAAGCACCTTGTTATGTTGCGTGGTCAATGCGTAACCGTAGCCCGTTAATTCGAATTCCAGCTTCTCGTGGTTTAAGTACGCGTGTAGAAGTACGTAGCCCAGACCCAGCAGCTAATCCGTATTTAGCAATGGCGGTTATGCTAGCAGCTGGACTTGATGGTATTAAAAATAAACTTACTCCACCACCTTCAACAGACCGTAACATTTATGTGATGAACAAACAAGAGCGTGTTGAAGAAGGAATTAACGATCTTCCTGCAACATTGAAAGAAGCGATTAACAAACTTCAAGAGAATGAAGTAATCTCTGGAGCTTTAGGTGCTCATGCATTAGAACACTTCGTAGAAGCAAAAGAAATTGAGTGGGATATGTTTAGAACACAAGTGCATCCGTGGGAGCGAGAGCAATATATTACTTCTTATTAATTGCAAATTTGTAAAGCTTACTTTTAGAGGTGAGTCAAAATAGTTTAAATAATATATAAGCGAGGGTGTCTTATGAGTGTCAATCACTTATGGGGCACCCTCGTTTTATTTATTCGGATCGATTTATGATACGTTTTTCACTTACATCTATATTTTTACATACATACATATATATATATAGAATTTTTCTCGAAAGATGTGAGAATATGAACATTAAATGGCTAACGGAATCAATTAGCGACTATTACTTTGAGATATTAAAAATGAGTGGGGAGTTAATTGTTGATGAAAGCGATATTAACCAACTAGCAACTGAAAAGTCAGAATATGTGATAATGATTAGTGATAGTATTAAAGAGAAGTTTGAACAATCGTTTCAGCACTACTTCTTAAATATTGGAATTGACCTAGATACAAATAAGCTAATCATGGATATGGAACGTGATAAAGGGGTTCGAATACGAAGCGATATTTATCCTTATCGAGTCAACAATATCATTAGTAATGAACGCTTGGTAAAGAATCTGTTATCATTTGTGGGTGATCAGCGTAAATTTTATTTTGATTTTTTGGAAGAAGAGTGGAGGTTCTTAAGTGAAGTCATTGAACGATGATATATATAACGATCATAAAAATCAACAAACGAGCGTATTACAATTGCTATAAAATGTACCTCTTTATTCTGGAGCAGAATGTAAAATTGGGGTTGTCCCAAAGAAGGTGTCTGACACCGTTAGACATTAGATATAGACGGATAATAAATTTATATGTCTATATTTAGTAAGATCTGCATGGTGTCAGACACTTATTGGACAGCCCCAAATAAGGCATTATTCTTTAATTTTTTTCCGCAGATATCCCTAAATGAGCACTGCTTCCTGGTTCGCTTTTTCTAACCTTTATTAATGAACGTTACGGAAAACGCCAATGACTTTTCCGAGAATTGAACAGTTTTGTAGAATAATAGGTTCCATCGATGAATTTTCAGGCTGTAATCGAATAAAGTCTTTTTCTTTGAAAAAACGCTTAACGGTTGCTTCATCTTCTTCTGTCATCGCTACAACGATATCACCGTTATTGGCAGTTTGTTGTTGCCTTACAATTACCATATCTTTATCGTAAATTCCCGCTTCAATCATACTGTCCCCTTGGATGATGAGAACAAATACTTTGTCGTCGCCAACAAACTTTTCTGGTAGTGGAAGGTAATCTTCGACGTTTTCATAGGCGGTGATTGGCTCACCTGCAGTAACTTTCCCAATGACCGGTGCATATGTAGTCGCGGTAGTTGGAGCTACTGTCTCATTTTCTTCCTCATTTAAGTTTAAAACTTCAATCGCACGTGGTTTTGTTGGGTCTCTTCGAATAAACCCTTTTTTCTCTAAACGTGATAAGTGTCCGTGGACAGTTGAGCTGGAAGCTAAACCTACAGCCTCTCCAATTTCACGAACTGATGGTGGGTATCCTTTTTTTCGTACTTCATCTTTTATGTATTCAAGGATTTCTTGTTGCCGTTTCGATACTTTCGTCATATGATTTGCACCTCACATTTCATGTTCTTACATAAATTATACAATAACGTTTGTTCGTATGCAAACATAAGTTCTAAAAAATCTTGACAAGAACAAATGTTCCTTGTAACATAAAAGAGAACAAGTATTCTTATTATTAGAAAGTGAAGTGATTTTAATGTTTAAATCTTTTAACCACTCTTTACAAGATATTAGTTTTATTATCTTATCTTTTATATTTATTTTCCTAATGTTTATGTCTGTGAATGACTCGACAAAGGAGAGTTATGAACTTTTAATAGAAATTGAAGTGAAAGAGGGAGATACCCTTTGGTCTATTGCTAGTAATTATGCTGATGGACTATCCACACAAGCATACCTTTCTTTAGTGAAGTCACATAATGGCTTAGATCATGACATTATTTATCCTGGTCAGAAACTTTTAGTTCCTCAACATGCAACAGAAAAGGTGGATATAAATGAAAGCAATTATTTATTGTCGAGTAAGCACTGATAAACAAGCTCAACATTCTTCATTACAACGTCAAGAAGAAGAACTAGTGAGGATAGCTAATGAACATGACTACCAAATCATTAAAGTGATTACAGAAAAAGCAAGTGGTTTTGAAATTGAAAGGGACGGTATCTTTGAACTATTAGAATATTTTAAAAAGGATAGTGCAAATGTGTTACTTATTCAAGATGAAACTCGACTGGGAAGAGGGAATACAAAGATTGCCTTAGTTCATCAGTTAGCGAAGTACGGAGTTCGTATCCAAACAATTAACGATAATGGTGAATTGAGATTATCAGAGACGGAAACAATGGTTTTAGAAATTGTTGGGGTTGTTGAAGAGTACCAAAGAAAATTACATAACTTAAAAATAAAACGTGGTATGAAAAAAGCACTTGAAAAAGGATATAACCCTCAAAAAAATTTACGTAACTCTACTTTAGGTGGACGTTCAAAAAAGGAAGTCCCGATAAAAGAAATCGTACGTCTAAAAAAGATGGAATTAACCTTTCGTGAGATTGCTGCTACGCTTAGAGGATTCGGGTACGACGTATCAAAAGCAACCGTGCACCGTCGTTATCAACAATATATGAATGAATTCAATGATGAGGTTTCACGTCCTAATAGTGACTTAGAATGAAAATAGTAGTATATATACATCCTATAAGTTGAAAAAGCTCCTCATTTCGTGTACATTTTTAAATATGTTATGAGTATGCTGGAGGTCTTATAAAATGTTATCAAAAGAAAAGATTAATCGAATAAACGAGCTTTCTAAAAAAGCGAAAAATGAAAAGCTTACAAATAAAGAGTTGAAGGAGCAACAACAATTACGTCAAGAGTATATCGAAACGTTTCGCTCCTCGTTTAAAAACCAACTTCATTCAATTAAAGTCGTTGATGAAGAAGGGGAGGACGTAACGCCGGATAAACTTAAGGCGAGTAAACAAAATCGTAACTTAAAGCATTAATAATAGTAACTGACATTAAATAGGATGACGTCATAGAAAGCTATTTATTTGTGTGTAAAAAAGACGGGGGATTTCCTGAATGAGCTGTCTTTAATGAGCTGTCTTATTTCGTTAAGAAATGAACAGCGAAGAGGAGGAAGTCCTCCGTCTTTTACATTATTTTCGTCAATTTCGTTTCTTTATGCTGATTTTTGTATATTTTTATACAAGTAGCTTTATTCTATATACGAACAACACTTTTTTCGTCAAATTTTCATGTTTTACCAGAGATATCCTTGTTAAATTGTGAAAGAAAGTATATGATGAAAAACGTAATAAAATGTTAAATGAGGAATGAAAGGATGAACTACTGATGACGATGAACGTTGATGAATTAGCAATTAATACGATACGTACTTTATCAATTGACAGTATTGAAAAAGCAAACTCAGGTCACCCTGGAATGCCAATGGGGGCAGCACCAATGGCATATGCACTGTTTGCAAAATTTATGAATCATAACCCAAATAACCCAAACTGGTTTAATAGGGACCGCTTTGTATTATCAGCAGGACACGGTTCTATGCTTTTATATAGTTTATTACACCTTTCAGGATATGATTTATCTTTAGAGGATCTACAAAGCTTCCGTCAGTGGGGGAGTAAAACACCAGGTCACCCAGAGTTTGGACACACTCCAGGAGTAGATGCAACGACTGGTCCACTTGGACAAGGGGTTGCTATGGCTGTCGGAATGGCAATGGCTGAAAGACATTTAGCTAGTGTTTATAATAAAGATGATTTACAAGTTGTTGATCATTATACATATTCAATTTGTGGAGATGGAGACTTAATGGAAGGTGTATCAGCAGAGGCTGCATCTCTAGCCGGTCACTTGAAGCTTGGTCGCTTAATTGTATTATATGATTCAAATGATATTTCTTTAGATGGTGAATTAAATCGTTCATTTAGCGAAAATGTTGAAGATCGTTATAATGCTTACGGTTGGCAAGTAATCCGTGTTGAAAATGGAAATGATGTTGAAGAGATCAGTAAAGCAATTGAGCTTGCAAAACAAGACGGGCGTCCAACATTAATTGAAGTGAAAACAACAATTGGTTACGGTTCGCCGAATAAAGGTGGTAAATCAGCTTCTCATGGAGCGCCACTAGGTGCAGATGAAGTAAAACTTACAAAAGAAACATATAAATGGGCGTACGAACAAGAATTCCATATTCCAGAAGAAGTTTCTGAACTTTTTACAAGCGTGAAGGAAGCAGGACTGGACAAAGAGCAACAGTGGAATGATGTATTAGCACAATATGAAGAAAAATACCCAGAGTTAGCTCGTGAATTTAAGCTTGCTATGAGTGGACAACTACCAGATGGATGGGATCAAAACTTACCAGTTTATGAAGCAGGAAAAGATAACGTTGCAACGCGTTCTTCCTCAGGTGAAGCTTTAAATGCTTTAGCTAAAAATGTATCACAAGTATTTGGTGGATCTGCTGACTTAGCATCGTCTAATAAAACAATGTTAAAAGGCGAAGGTGATTTCACACGCGAAGATTACAGTGGTAGAAACGTTTGGTTCGGTGTAAGAGAATTTGCTATGGGAGCAGCGCTAAACGGTATGGCTCTACACGGTGGAGTGAAGCCATTTGGTGCAACATTCTTCGTATTCTCTGACTACTTACGTGCTGCAATTCGTTTATCAGCACTACAGAAGTTACCTGTCACATACGTGTTTACACATGACAGTATTGCTGTCGGAGAAGATGGCCCTACGCATGAACCTGTAGAACAATTAGCGGCTCTTCGTGCAATGCCAGGACTCTCGGTAATTAGACCAGCAGATAGTAATGAAACGGTTGCTGCTTGGAAGTTAGCGCTTGAAAGTAAAGACGAACCAACACTATTAGTACTATCTCGTCAAAACTTAATGACCCAAGAAGACACGAAAGACAATGCATATGAAGGTGTGAAAAAAGGTGCATATGTGATTTCTCCAGCTAAAGGAAATGTAAATGGATTGTTACTTGCTACCGGTTCAGAAGTTGAGTTAGCTGTGAAAGCTCAAGAGCAACTTGAAAAAGAGGGCATATATGTTTCAGTAATTAGCATGCCAAGTTGGGACCGCTTTGAGAAACAGTCACAACAATATAAAGACTCAGTCATTCCACAAGATGTAAAAGCGAGAGTTGGAATTGAAATGGGATCATCTTTAGGCTGGCATAAATATGTAGGTGATAACGGTGCTGTAATTGCCATTGATCAATTTGGTGCCTCAGCGCCAGGGGAAAAAATAATGGAAGAATACGGATTCAACGTTGAGAATGTAGTTGCTAAGTTAAAAACAACGTTGGAAAAATAAATTTAATTGAGGGTGTCCCGTAAGTGTCAGTTCCAAAAAGGTTACTTCTTAAATAGAGACGTTGTAATTGAATATTCGTCGATATTTAGTACCTCAACATGACTGATACATGGAAGGGGACACCTTTTCCTTTTTGAATGTCAATTTTAAACATTCAGCTCATTGCTCGTTTAGCTACTCTATAATTTGACATCTTCGTTTCGACAAAAATAGTGCTATAATTTTCCACTGTTTGACAACCATTTCTATGGACATGCTATATAGTTATATGTAGAAATGAATGAATGGAGGACAATTGTATGAGGCATTATCACATTTATTTATTAGAGCCTGAAGTTGCCGCCAATTATTTTGGAAAAGAGTGGTTAATTTTTCAACTTTTTATCGAAGGAGAAACAGCGAATACTGAATTAAAAGAGATCGTTCAAAAGCAAATTAAATATATTTCTTCGACACTTCCATCACTAAAAATACGAAAAAATCTTGATCAAACGTTAAAAATGCGATCGGATTTTTATGTACTTAATGAGCATTACTATTTAGATGTCAAGGCGTTAGAGAGTAAGGCAGTCCTTAAAGATCACGGTCATTTTATTACAGTATCTGCTAGTGGTAGTTATCAAGCTGAGACCGTTTTTTTTGAAATATTACGAAAAGTAAACTCTTGCTTTTTTGCGGTTGATTTTGGTAATAAAAATTACGGATGGTTAAACCCTGTAAAGCAAGTCAATTATATTTAATCGCTAGTTATAAACTCTAGTTTCATTATACAAAAACTTTTAAAAAAACTTTAAAGGCACTTTAATTTGACAATTGATTAGGTTATAATTAATTGGATGCAAATGGCTGTCTATCGTGATTGGATGTAGCCATAACTACAAGGAGGAAATTAAGCATGTGGATTAATATTTTAATCGGCGTATTATCTTTAATTGCCGGTGCTGCGATTGGCTTTTTTATTGCCCGCAAAACAATGATGAACTACTTAAAGAAAAACCCACCTATTAACGAAAAAATGTTACGAGTGATGATGATGCAAATGGGCATGAACCCATCGCAGAAAAAAATCAACCAAATGATGAAGGCTATGAATAGTCAAATGAAGTAATAAAGCATAAGCACTCCCTTTGGAGTGTTTTTTATTTGTCAGGAAATAAATACAAATCATTTGTGGATAACATTTGGGGGCTTTAGTGAAAACTTTTTTCTTCTAAGTATTGAATAAGTTTGATAAAATATGTTTGCTTGTGTTTTGAAAGTTGAAAAAATAGAGAAGACTTGAGGGGAAAATATGAAGGTATTTTTAGATTTGATGTGGTTTTTTAAAGAAGAAAAAAGGAAGTATATTACCGGTATTCTTTTATTAGCGATTGTGTCGATCTTATCTTTAATTCCACCATATATTGTTGGCGTCATCGTTGACCATATTGAGCAAGGCACATTGACGACTTCGATTTTGATTTATTGGTGTGGAGTTTTATTTGTTATAGCAATTGCAGTATATATCTTTAGATTTTTGTGGCGTATAATGATTTTCGGTGCTTCTATTAAACTAGCAAGAAAGCTACGCAATCAACTTTACGAACATTTTACGAAAATGTCCCCTAAATTTTATAATAATCGAAGAACAGGAGACTTAATGGCACATTCGACCAATGATATTAGAGCAGTTGAGCAAACAGCAGGTGTCGGGGTATTAACTCTCGTCGACTCACTTACAATGGGTGGGTTTGTTATTTTGAC
Organism: Anaerobacillus arseniciselenatis; assembly: GCF_001865995.1. Lineage (GTDB taxonomy): Bacteria > Bacillota > Bacilli > Bacillales > Anaerobacillaceae > Anaerobacillus > Anaerobacillus arseniciselenatis. The sequence goes on from NZ_MLQQ01000042.1 coordinate 295,726, forward strand.
GATGGCCTTTACAATTAACTGGAAACTAACACTGATCTGCTTAATCCCAATGCCGTTCATGGCTCTTGCGACAAGTTATTACGGTTCGTTGTTACATAAGCGTTTCGGGAAAGCGCAAGCAGCTTTTTCTAGTTTAAATGATAAAGTACAAGAAAGTATGTCTGGAATAAGAGTCATCAAGACTTTTGGTTATGAAAAAGATGATGTAGAGTCGTTTCGCAAAAAGTCCGATGACGTTGTTCAAAAAAATATCGCAGTAGCGCGAGTAGATTCATTGTTTGATCCAACGATTTCTTTCATCGTTTCGATTTCCTTTTTCTTGGCGATTCTTTTTGGAGCTAGATACGTAGTCGCTGGCGAGTTATCGATTGGTGAGCTAACAAGTTTTACGATCTATTTAGGGTTATTAATATGGCCAATGCTTGCTTTCGGTTGGTTGTTTAACATCGTTGAGCGTGGACGTGCATCATATAACCGTATATCATCTCTATTAAGTGAAAAGATCGACATTACTGACGACAATTCAGTGAAAAATGAACCACCTGTTGGTGATATTGAGTTTCATGTAAATCGTTTTGCTTACGAAGAGGAAGAGATTGCCTTACAACATGTTTCCTTTAAAGTAAATAAAGGAGAAACACTAGGAGTCGTTGGAAGAACAGGAAGTGGTAAAACGACATTAATGAAGTTGTTTATGCGCCAATACGATTTAAACGATGGAGTCATTTATTTTTCCGGAAGGTCTATAAATGATTATACGTTAGAAGCTTTAAGGAAATCTGTCGGCTATGTTCCACAAGATCATTTTTTATTTTCAGCGACGATTGCTGATAATATCGCTTTTGCAAAGCCTGATGCGAGCTTAACTGAAATTATCGATGCGTCAAAGCTTGCATCTATTCATGAAGATATCGTTCAACTACCTGATGGGTATGAAACGGTTGTTGGTGAACGAGGTGTAACCTTGTCAGGTGGGCAAAAACAAAGAATTTCGATTGCAAGAGCTCTAATAACAAACCCTGAACTATTAATCCTTGATGATAGTTTATCAGCGGTTGATGCGAAAACGGAAGAAGCAATTCTAGAGGCATTAAGAGAGGTTCGTAAAGATAAAACAACAATGATCACAGCGCATCGTTTAAGTGCAATAAAGCATGCGAATACGATTGTCGTTTTAGATAATGGAGAAGTTATTCAAAAGGGAAATCATGAGCAACTAATGTCTGTTGATGGTTGGTATAAAGAGATGTATGAAAAACAAAAGCTGGAGACGCTCGTTGAACAAGGGGGCTCAAATGATGAATCATAAAAACAAACAGTCACTACTATTTGAGCCGATGGATCAGAAAATCGTCTTTCGTCGACTGTTAAGTTATACGAAACCTCATTTACGTTGGCTTACAATTGCCTTTTTTCTACTAATGCTAGGAACTGGTGCGCAAATTTTAGGGCCAATCCTTATTAAAATTTTTATTGATGATTATTTAACACCGAGGATTTTTGATTTTCAGCCACTGTTTCTACTTGCGGCAGGCTATTTAGGGCTACATTTTGCGAGTGTTGCAATCACTTATGTGCAACTATTTCTATTTCAAAAAATAGCACTGAAAATCATTCAACAAATTCGTATTGACGTCTTTGAAAAAGTTCAAAACTTAGGTTTAGCTTTTTTCGATAAGTTTCCTACTGGTGGACTTGTTTCACGAATTACAAATGATACCGAAACGATTAAAGATTTGTACGTAAGTGTTTTGTCAAACTACGTACAAAATATAATGTTTTTAATCGGTGTTTTTGCTGCGATGTTTTACTTAAATGTGCAGCTCGCATTTTTCTGTTTGTTTTTATTACCTGTGTTGTTTATTTTAATGCAACTATATCGTAAACTTAGTTCGAAATTTTATGCGGAAATGAGTGAAAAATTAAGTCAACTCAATGCAAAAATAAACGAATCCATTCAAGGGATGACGATCATTCAAATTTTTCGCCAGCAAAAAAGGTTACGTCGTGAATTCGAAACGATCAATGACGATCATCAAAAAGCATGGTTAAAAAGCATTAAACTTGACGGGCTTCTATTAAGACCAGCCGTCGATTTCATTTCCATTATTGCCCTAATTTTAGTGTTAAGTTATTTTGGTGTCACATCTTTAAATAGCCCGATTGAAATAGGGGTTTTATATGCTTTTATCAATTATTTAGACCGTTTTTTTGAACCTGTAAATCAAATGATGATGAGGTTATCAATTTTCCAACAAGCGCTAGTTTCGGCGAGTCGTGTGTTCCGCCTCCTTGATCATCATGAAGTATCACCTGAAAAACGAGGGGATGGGCAACCGAAAATTGAAAAAGGAGAAATTGAGTTTCGCAACGTAAGCTTTTCTTATGATGGTGAACATAACGTCTTGAAAAATATTTCTTTTAAAGCGAAAAAAGGAGAAACAGTGGCTCTCGTAGGGCATACTGGAAGTGGAAAAAGTTCAATCATTAATTTATTAATGCGTTTCTATCCAGGGGTGAAAGGTGATATTTTTATAGATGGCGTGCCGATCGATCACTATGAAAATGATGAATTAAGAAAAAAAATGGGACTTGTCCTCCAAGATCCGTTTTTGTTTGTTGGGACTGTTGAAGAAAATATAAAATTTTATAACGACAATTTAACGAAAGATGACGTCGTTAATGCTGCTAAATTCGTTCACGCCCATCCGTTTATCGAAAAACTTTCAGGGGGGTATGAAGCGAAAATAGGTGAAAGAGGGTCGACGCTTTCTAGTGGGCAAAGGCAGTTACTTTCATTTGCAAGAACGATTGCTCTAAATCCGAGTATTCTTGTCTTAGATGAAGCGACTGCCAATGTTGATACAGAAACAGAAGGAGAAATACAACTGGCATTAGAAAAGATGCAAATGGGTAGAACGACGGTTGCTATCGCTCACCGCCTCTCAACGATCAAAGACGCTGACCAAATTCTAGTGTTACATCAAGGTGAAATTGTAGAACGGGGCAACCATAGCGAATTAATCGAGCAAGGTGGCCTTTATCATAAAATGTATTTACTTCAGCAAGGCGATCGAGAAGAAATAGAGTCGGTAACAACCTCTGAATATGTAAACACGGTTGACAAAAATACATAGCAGGGGTATGGTATGAATAAAGAGGTGAAAACATGGAAAAAGAACAATTATTAAATATTCCGTTACATCCTGAGAAAAATCCTGCTGTTAAAAGACGAGAAGAAGAAAAAGCGAAATTAATTAACCGTTTAAAGAGAATTGAAGGACAAGTTAGAGGTATTCAACGGATGGTTGAAGACGACCGCTATTGTGTTGATGTATTAGTACAAGTTTCGGCTGTTTCAGCAGCATTAAAAAAAGTAGGCTATACGTTGCTTGAAGATCATACTCGTGGCTGTGTTAGTCAAGCGGTTGCCGAAGGTGAAGGCGACGAAGCCATCGAAGAATTGATGAAAGTGATACAACAATTCTCAAAATCTTAGGATAGTTTATTTTGATCTTATTTCCGTAGTGAGTAACTCTTTACATTTATAAAGTATAAAACTAAAAATATCTTAAACAAGGAGATGTTGCAAAATGAATAAAGTAACTATTTCAGTTGAAGGAATGACTTGTGGTCATTGTAAGAGTGCTGTTGAAGGAGCATTATCAAAGGTTGACGGTGTAGTAAGTGCAGAAGTAGATTTAAATGCAAAAAATGTTACAGTTGAGTTTGATGGCTCTAAAGTAACTGAAGAACAACTAAAAAATGAAATTGATGACCAAGGCTATGATGTTGTATAACATATAGTTTTAATAAGGAGGCTAACTCGGTAGTCGCGCGTACTCTTTGTTTAGGAGAGTGTGCAGCTTAAGAGTTAGCTTTTTTTGTTGTTTTCTGACCAAACGCTTTGCTCATTTCGGCTGTAATAAGCGGAGGTTATCTTTTGTATTACTTTTTTTCTAAAAAATGGTCATTAAAAATTATAGACCATTTAGCCGTTGCTAGCTTTGCGTAGTTAATCGTAAGTCATTTAGTTTTAAAAACCTACGGCACAGCATCATTTCACAAGTTTGGTTGGCTTAATAATGACATTATTTTTCACCCATTGAACGTATACTATGTGATCCTTTATAGTTTATTTTTATGTAGTTTAATGATTATATTTAAAAAGCAAAAACATGGTGTACTTGCGATCTTTTTATTGCTATCTTTATTCCTTGTTGAAGCGCTATTAGGACCATTTTCGGTATGACGCTTTGAACGGTAATAAAAGTAAGTTTTCAAATTTTAATATAATGAATTTCATAATTCATTATTCACGCCACTAAGATCAATATATAGTTGCGTCAAAACCATTCGCAAACTATATATTGGGTGATGTGGCTCATTTTTGGTGATTATGAAATTCACTCAATAAAATAACTTTCGACGGTCTTTCTTTCAAACGTTTTTATATCCCAGCGATATTTGCGCAATGAAAGAAAACCGTCTTTTTTACATATTTGGTTTTAAGAATATATGTATCATTTGTGTATTTTTAAGTAAACTACAAAATAAAGGTAATTATATTAAAATGCTTACAATGTTTATTTTATATCTTTTTAATGCTAAAATAATTTAATTTATGTTATAATTATGTTTATAGTGTTAAGTTTAGGGGAGGTTTTTCCGCATTATGACCTATTTAGCAACTGGAATGGCGATTTTCATGGCATTTATGGCCTTTTTTATACGGATGAAAGCAACGAAAAAACCAGCTACTGTAAAAAAGATAGTTTTACCACCTCTCTTTATGTCGACCGGTTTTTTTATGTTCTTGTACGAGCCTGCGCAAATAAGCTTTACTCAAGTGTTAGAAGCGTTAGTATTAGGACTTTTCTTTTCGTTATTTCTAGTTAGAACATCGAAGTTTGAAATTAGAAATAATCAAATTTACTTAAAGAAAACGAAAGCATTTTTATTTATTTTAATTGGACTCTTATTATTTCGTCTATTCTTGAAATACGTATTAGGGTTTTATATTGATCCAGTGCAACTAAGTGGAATGTTCTTTATCGTTGCTTATGGGATGATTGTACCGTGGCGTGTTTCAATGTTTATCGGTTTTAAAAAATTAGAGCGGCAATTAAAGAAAATGAAGCAACAGGAAGATCCTGTTAACGATAAGATTATTCCAGTACAAAATTAACAACGAAAAACATGAGCGCAATCTCTTAAAAATAAGAAAAAACTTGGCGGTGATCCAAGTTTTTTCTTATACTATCAACTGTTTAGGCAGGCGCTTGCGCTTTTCTTATTAGAGTTGTAAGTATTGGTTATAAGACGATTTATCGATGTTCTTTTCACTTAGTTTTTTGATTAAAAATTTATGATCACGTTTTGGTGTACCTAAACAATAACCTTTAATAATAAGGTCTCTTGTAATGACATCGGCTTTTTCCGCTAAGGCAACCTCACCTATTTTCCCTTTAATTTTATCTCTAGCGACGTCTCGAAATAGCGATGGGACAGGCTCAACAAGTTCCTCTAAAAATAATTTTCCTTCTTCATCCCATAAGTGTTTCGTTTGTTCGATATAGTGATCTTGCCAATCTAAGATTGATTTACCATCTTCTTTTGGCATTTTCTTTAAAAATTTACGAAACATAAAGTATCCGCCGATACACATCAGTACAAAAATAAATACTGACCATAGTAGCATAAACCACATGAAAAATTCATTTGGCATCTCTTTGTCACCTCTAATTAATAGTCCATATCAAACCCATTGTAGCATAAAAAAGAAACTACATGTCTAATTTTGCCTTAAGATCATTAAGTATTTCCTATTTGTACAGTGTTTATGAGTTTATGTTTCTAAGATCAATAAACTGTTTTTTCTGAAAGTAAGCGTTTCCATTTAGTTTCCCGATAGCTTATGGTATAAATGAATAGAGAGAGAAATAGGAGGAGAAATAAATGGAGAGAAAATCAAAACATTTTGAAACCAAGGTTGTTCACAGTGGTTATGATTCCAAAAACCATTTAGGGAGTTTATCAACACCCATTTATCAAACATCAACATTCACGTTTGATACGGCAGAACAAGGGGAAAAGTTTTTTGCTGGTGAAGAGGAAGGTTACATTTATTCAAGGTTAGGAAATCCTACAGTTACTGCTTTACAAGAAAAGGTAGCCGATATCGAAGGAGGAGAAGCTTGTTTAGCTTTTGGTTCTGGAATGGCTGCGATTTCTGCAGTATTACTATCTTTAACGAAAGCAAATGATCATGTCCTTGTCTCACAAGGGATTTACGGTTGTACTTACGGATTATTAACTTTAATGGAAGAGAAGTACCAAATTTCTCATGATTTTTCGACGATGGAAACCGAAGAACAAATGAAAGAGTTGATTCGTCCTGAAACAGCATGTATTTATCTTGAGACACCTATTAATCCAACGATGAAAGTGATTGATATTGAAATGGTGGTTCGTGTTGCCAAACAATATAACATCCCAGTAGTCGTTGATAATACGTTTAGTACTCCATATTTGCAGAAGCCTCTTGAGATCGGTTGTGATGTCGTTGTTCATAGTGCGACTAAATATTTATGTGGTCATGGGGACGTTGTTGCCGGGCTTGCGATCGGTACGAAAGAAATAATTAGCCATATTGCGATGACCACTCAAAAGGATATTGGTGGAATATTGGCGCCGTTTGATGCTTGGCTGTTGTTACGCGGGTTAAAGACATTGCCAGTGCGTATGGATAGACATTGTGAAAACACGAAGAAATTAGCTGAGTGGCTTAGAGAACAGCCATTGATTAAAGCGGTTTATTATCCAGGAGATACGAGTCACCCTGATTATGAGATTACGAAAAAGCAGATGAAACATGGTGGAGGGCTATTCTCTTTTGAAATTGATGGAACGAAGCAACAAACTCAGCGTTTCATAAATAATTTGCAAATGATTAAAATTGCTGTTAGTTTAGGAGATCCAGAATCACTGATTCAGCACCCGGCATCGATGACCCATTCACCAGTACCGGAAGATGTAAGATTATCGATGGGAATTACTGATCAATTAGTTCGTTTATCTGTGGGGTTAGAAGCTTGGGAAGATATCCGTGATGATATTCAACAAAGCCTCGACCAAATGGCTAAGGATGAAAATAAATAAGAACGTACTATTTCTATAAAGTAATTTAGAGCGTTTACAAATGAAAATAAAAAAGGTGACCCGTTAAAGACTTTGCTTTATGGGTCACCTTTCCTTTATACGATCATTATTTATAAGTTTGTTGTTTAATAGTATAGGCGGAACTACGCCTTTTATTTAGCGATAGGCCCCTCAACCGCTGCCTTTTCTTTGTTTTTAAAGCTTACTTTGGGAGCTTTTTGATTCATACTGAGATAAACGCCAATAAAAATAAATAAGCTTCCGATAAAAAATGTTGCAGTTAACTGTTCTTTTAAGAAAAGCCAACCGAAAAAGCTTCCGACAACTGGTTGTAAAAAGAAGAACAGTCCAGCTTGATGCGCTGGCGTTAGTTGTAGCCCTTTATTCCAACTAAATAAGGCGAGTGCCGTTGAAATAATTCCTACATATAAAACGCTTAAAATGATTGGCATACTAAACAAATCGCTAAAGTGCCATTGGTTGATCTCGACAAAAATGGGTGGGAAAGAAAAAATCGTCGCAAGCATAATACCGACAGTGGTGATTTGTAATGGTGAATAGTAGCGCGACGCTTTTCTTGAAATCACTGAATAATACCCCCACGTAATCGAGGCGATGATTAAAATGAAAATACCAAGCCCTTGATCACCGTAGCCGCCAGCTCCAGGTACGCCGATAATGACAAAAATGCCAATCGTCGCTAAAATCATCGAGACTACTTGAGTTTTATTCATTTTTTCCTTCAAAAGAAAAATCGCAAATAAAGATAAAAATAGAGGCGACAGTGTAGTAATTAATGACCCCATATGTGCAGAGGTTAAATTAGTCCCGACGAATTGAGCAGCAATCGAGACGAAATACCCGACGAAACCAACTTGAATGAGTAAACTACGTTTTTCTTTTAAGTACAAAGGAATGCCTTTATAAAAGCAAATCAACCATAGTACGACTGAAGCCATTGCATAACGAATAAAAAGTAAAGTCATCGGTGGGATCGTATCAAAAGTAAATTTACTGATAACGTATAGTCCGCCCCAAATAGCTGCCGCTAACGATAAATAAAATGGACCTAGAAATGATTTAATAATACCATTCCTCCCTCTATAAATATTGATATACCAACGGTTTGAGCCGTTGGAGAAGTACCAAAAAAATATTTTTCGACACGACCTCTAACATTATTTTTATAATATGTGAAACTATGCCAATTGGTGGGTACGCT
>NZ_MLQQ01000043.1 GCF_001865995.1 Anaerobacillus arseniciselenatis
AGGAGGTGGAATTTGATTGAAATTATGGTTGAAAATAATACAAACAATTTTAGCATTAGTTGTACTTTCTTTATCAGCGTATAGTTTAATAACGGGTGAATACGGAATACTTTTTCAAACGCAATTACTCTTAGGGATAATGCTTTTAGTTTTGGGAATTACTCAATTTCAAGAGAAACGAAAAGTGACAAGTATTTTTCTTTTTCTTTGTTCTGGGTTTGTTTTATTTGTCAGTATAAATGGTTTATTAAGCTAACGGGTATCTCTAGTTCAAATTATGTAAGTCAAAAGAGCTTTAACGTGTCGAGGTCAACAATATGTTAACTTTTTACGGATTTGAGGGGATTGCGTGTGGTTCAAATTACAAAAAAGAGATATTATCTATTAATTTTACTATTATTAATTAGTGTTTTTTACGGTTTTAAGAAACATGGTGAGGTGAGTAATCAACAAGACTATTTAAATCCGCATCTAATGGAAATGATGCATTCGTTCCAAAATGAGATGCATCTTGCCTCGAGCATTTTACATACTGCAATGACTGAAAATCAAATTCCATATGCTCAATGGAAACAACTAAATAGGGCATTAAAAGTAATAGAAGATGTTAGTTATGAAATGGAAAAAATGGGTAGAGCCATATATCCTCGTCGTGCGCAAGGATTAGAAAACGCAACGAAAAACACATCTTACTTAATAGCCAATTATTTAGAATATATAGAAGAGAATTTCTTAGCAGATAACTTGGATAGACTGGATTCGATCACATTCCCAACGAAAGTGCAATCAATGTTAGAACTCATATATGAAACCACCGTTGCATGGAATGAAGTGTCCAGTCGCTATACTGTTTCTAACGATATAATTAAACGAACGTATTGGGTGGAGATGATGAAAGATATACAAGATCCTTCTATAGTTTTTCAACATCAATACCTCAATTGGTAGGTTTTATAGCAAATTGTGATTGTATTCAGTTAAAGTAACGCGTTACTGGAATAGTAGCAGTGGCGCTTTTGTTTCAGTATTGAGCAGAAAATTAAAGAGGGGGGAACAGATGAATAAAAACACAAGTTTAATTTTAGGTTCTGTATTTATTTTAACTAGTGGTTTAATTTATTCAATTGAACGATTGAGCTCTACTGTACACTGGCTTGCGCTAATAAAGACGGCGGGTTCATATCCGACTATCGTAGAATATTCTTTTTTTGATAACATCTTTACTCCGATATTTTTAGTAGTTGGAATAGTATTATTAGTTATTTCCTTAATGAAAAAGTAGCTTCTTCAAGAAACGAACGTTTAAGTGAAACAATAGCAACTAAGTTTTTCTTGTTGCATTGAAGTCGATTTTTTATCTAGGGCAAATTTTATGGAGGGATGTTTTCATGCAATTTATTATATCAAATCCAATTCTGATTGGATTAGTCATTTTAATTTTTTTTATATTGTATTTGACATTTAGAAGTAACAGTAATAAATAAACAACCTTCAAATTCAATATTACTTTTCACTAACGAAGCAATTAGCAAAGTTAATAGGGGGGATTTGTTTTGTTAACTAATGTGGGTATTCCAGGTTTAATGATGATTTTGATTATTACTGCTGTATTTGTTGGAGGTATTTGGCTATTAGTTCGTTTATTATCAAAAAAATAACAAAATAACATTTGTGAAGAGACGTATGTAACAATAGAGAGCTTTACTTCAAAAATGAAGTAAAGCTTTTTTAAATTTTCTAACAACAAAAAGGTAAATAATGTTAATATTGAAATGATAGTGTGCGGCTCTTTTCAAGATTGAATCATTACGTAGAAATGTAACTAAATACGTACAGGTAAAAAGGGATTATGGAATTTTATGGTGAAATTACGTTTAGCCTTTTTTAAGTAAGGGGGAGTAAATTATTAAAATACAGAAATGTCTTATTTGCAAAAAACAATTCAGTTGGAGAGAAATTGGTAAGTCAACAAGTAACTTATTTATTCGTCCAAAGGTTGAATGTTCCAACTGTGATCAAGAATATAAGATTACTATTTCATCTTATATTGTAGCGATGTTATTGAGGTCTATCCTTATCCTTGTTACATTTTTTGTGATAAAAATTGATTATTTTTCGAACGGTATTAATATTATAATATTTTTGGTAAGTGTAGCAATTATCTTTTTTATTGAACCGTATTTGGTTAAATATAAGAAAATTGAAAAATAGTGATCATCAACTAAGGTGATCGCTTTCTTTATAAAGTTAAAGAAACAAAACCGTTAAATATTTAAGGGGGAGAAAATTATTTTTAATAGTTTGATAAGAAATAAAAAAGTTATAGGAATAATGTTAGTTTTAAGTTTATTTGGTAACCTATATTTATTTAATGCATTATATACATCAAATAAATATATTGATTTTATTAATGATGATCATTTCAATAAATATGTCAATCAATTTCAACAATTAACTAATAATATGGAAAAGGTAATTGAAGACTTTGAAAATGAAGAAAACTACCTATGGATGGTATCTAATTCTGAATATTTGAGGTTAAATGGCGGGTTACCAAGTAATGAAATGAGTGAGTTGTCTAGAAGTTTTATTCTACTTGGACAACAAGTGAATAATACGGTAACAAAATATTTTTATCGTAATGAGGGGCAGATCTTATCACAAGAACAACAGGAATACTTAAGTGAATTTAATAAAAATTTACAATCAGTTTCTAATAAATTTAATGAAAAATATGAGTTGTTTCGCACAACAAATACAACGCTAAAAGACGAACATAGAGAGTTAGCTCATTTCATAGAGAATATCGTGGAACGTAATGAGGAAATATTGTTGCAAATTCCGCCAATTGATTAGGACTTTAAAATATGCCTTTTTTAGTTAACGAAAGTTTTACTGGAGCAGCGGAAGTAAAACTATTGAAGTATTGAATGTAATAGTTGTATAAGTAAATAGTTTTTAAAGGGGAGATTTATTATCAATAATGTTAGTGTTAGTGCTTTAAGTTTAATTATTGTTTTATTATTGGCAGCATGTGGTAACTCGTCGAGTGTTAATCAAGATAGTCAAGGGGGTAGGGTTAATAGCGAGTTTTCATTAGAGGAACATGTAAAATATGCAGAGAGGCTTCAAGATGAACGAGGGCTAACCAAAGAGGAAGCAGATGAAGAAGCGTTTCGTGTTCAATTGAATGAAGTAGCAGTAATCAATAGGGCAATTGACGTAGGTATCAATGTTTCAGAAGAGGAAGCGTTGCAGAAGTCTCAGGAAACTAGAGAGGCGTTGGAGAACGAAGAGGCTAAGAATGTTAAAGAGGCACTGATTAGCATTCAAGAAGAGATTGAACAATTAGGAATTTCTGAAGATGAATATTGGAATAAATATATGCTTAGTTCCTATGCTCATGCTGTAATGAGGGAAAAGTTAATGGAGTATGAACAAAATGAAAATCCAATGAAGAGCTGGAATGAGCGTCAGCAAGAAATAATTGAGGATTTTACAGCCAGTCAATCTCAACAGATAAATGAATTTAAAAGAGAAATAGGGATGAGGTAAAACCTATTTCTCTATTCTATTAACGGATTGCGTTACTTGAACAGTGGCAGTAACGCTTTTGTTTTAGTATTGAGCAAAATAGTAGAAAGTTTTAAGGTGGAGGGATGTTATCATGGAATTTATTATAAGAAACCCAATTCTGATTGGATTAGTCATTTTAATTTTTATTATATTGTTTTTGAAGTTTAGAAGTAATAAATAAACCAACTTTCAAATTAACGGATTGCAATAGTAAAATCACGAGCTGTAATTAATTCAGCTCGTTTTTTCAATTTATAAACAAATAAATTTTGAATTATGTTAATATTTAGTGGTAGAAAAAAATGTAAAAAAAGTATAAGGACTGGTAATGGATGTTACATAAAAAAATAAGCTGGATTCAAGCATGGCATCATGAACAGCGGAAAGAGAAGCAAAATGGTGGAGTGTTTTTAGAAACAACAGATTCATTAATGTGGAAGGTAAAGATTATCATTGAAAACACTGAAGTTGAGAACAAACCACTTAATTCTATAAAGCTAGATCGTAATAAAAATAATTGGATACAGTGTTCAGTCGGCTATGATGAAGAAGTGAATAGCTTATGCTTTTTTGGTGTTGATGGTCCAGAAAATTTAGAAGAGATTATAGATATTTTTATATCATGGGTTGATCGAAATAAAATGTTTTCTTAAAATAACTTTTGCGTTCCTTCAATAGCTGCGGTAACGCTTAGTTTCAGTATTGAGTTTAGTAGAAAGTGTAATAGCTTATAAGAGAGGGGAAATTGTATGTGGATTTTAATTATTTTTGTCATTATTGGTATAGGGACAGTTATTAGTTATTTAAGGGAACAATCGATTCAAAACAAAAAAATTATCGAACTTCTTGAAGAAATAAATAAAAAATAATTATTGGGGGATTAAGTATAAAAAGGGTAAAAAACATTTTGATATTAATATTAACAACCTCCGTTATTCTTTTTGCCATTAATTATTATCAAGCACAACAAGAAAAAAATAATCACTTCCTAACCGAAACACTATTCCATCAGGAGATTAGATTATATGTCACGAATTTATATAAATTTTCAGACACATTAGAAATGTATGAAGCTACTTTTTCCGAAGAAGAGGAAAAAATATACCGACAAGCTCTTAACAATATATCAAATAATTTAAATAATCAACCCTATCGTATACATGCCTTTTTAACTAGATTATATGCTGGTGAGAACAGACATAGAAAATTCAGAGACGAGTTACATTCCTTGAATCTCCTATTAGAAGATGTGTCCAAAATTACTAATCACCAACAAATTTTAGACATTGCTACTGTTTTAAAAGAAAAAGCTCTTACTCTTGAACAAATCTTCGCATTACAAAGTAATATTATTGTAGAGAGTTTTGATGCAGCTACTAAAGAAATTGAAGTTTTAAATCAACAAATCAGAAAAATAAGTGGATTATGAGAAAAATAACTAATTAGTTAAATTTAATTGAGAAAATTTGAAAGGAAAAGTGAAAATGAATGGTGCAATATTTTTTCTATTTCAGTGGTTTATAATGTTCCTGATTTTTGTTTGCGTTTTTGGGATACCAGCGTTATTGATTTATAGTTTAGTAAATAAAAAATAAGAAGAAATATGCTAATTAAACTAAAGCGTTAGCGCAATAAGCCATAGTTCTTGTTGTCGCGCTTCTTGGGAGATAAGGAAAAAAAGGGAAAATGGTTAACTTTTTTTAGAACATTGAAGTAGAAATACTTCGGTAAAGTTCGTCGGAAGCGTTAATGCAAAAAACAGTCTTCTAAAAAATGAGTCAATATACTATAGAAAAGCATTTTTATGGAGGTCTTATGAGAACTATAATTTTAATATCAGCTTTGTATTTGATGCCAATATTTTCGTTTATTTTCTTACGGAGTTTATTTTTAGTTTTAAAATTTATAAAGGAAGAAAATGAAGAAAAAAGAGATAATGCGATTTTGACCACTTGTGTCTTCTTTGCACTAATCATGTGGACATTTAGTAGTATGATTTTAATGATAGCTTTATAGTAGTTATGCCATTAACGATCCAAGAGTAAAGGAGCTCTCGCTTTATCACGCTAACGGGAACTATGGCACAAGAAACTGTTGCTGCTGCTATTGAAATGTTGGGGAGACACCGTTAAAACGGTAGTTACTACAACATTTTGCTTGTCATATTGTGTATCAAAATCAATATGCTAAATGGTTATGTACAATAAGACAAGATTTCAAAAAGGAGCATTCCTGTTAGAAGGATTTTCGGGGACTTGAAAAAAAAAGAGCCCTCCTGGTATGATACGGGGTGTCAAATCGTGCACCGAGATGACCCCTAACTTAGTTAACCAAGGAGGACTTCATAATGA
>NZ_MLQQ01000044.1 GCF_001865995.1 Anaerobacillus arseniciselenatis
AGCGTACCCACCAATTGGCATAGTTTCACATATTATAAAAATAATGTTAGAGGTCGTGTCGAAAAATATTTTTTTGGTACTTCTCCAACGGCTCAAACCGTTGGTATATCAATATTTATAGAGGGAGTGAGGTAAAATGTATCGTATTGAATTTTCTTCCAAACGTGTCGAAAAAGAATTGTCTAAATTTAATAAAAAAGAAAAAGAGATGATTGAAAATGCAATTAGGGTTCTTTCTAAAGATCCTCGTCCTAGTTCTTTAAATTACAGTGGATTAAATCGTAATAAAGAAGTAAAACGGGTAAAATGTAAAAGGGCAAGAGTGTTTTATAAAATAAATGAAAATGACAAAGTGATTTATATCGGTAAGTTTGAAAATCGCGACTCAAAATCTTACTCATGTGATCCTGGGGAATGGTTTGCAGCTGTTTGAATTTAATGACTCACAGAAATAGGTAGTTGTTAATCCCTTGAGGGTGTTTAAATGTAACGAGGTGGGTATTTTATGAAGACAGTATTTATAGTATTTGAAGATGGTATATTTATTGAAGTTTTCTCTACTTCTAATAAAGCTAAAGATTATGTTAGGGATCAAAAAGAAAGTAGAAGTGTAGCGCATTATCATATTGAAGAAAAAGAAATAAAATAAGTCTGTTTAGGGAAAAGGAAAGTGAATTATATGTGGGATAAAAAATACCGGTTTTCATTAATTACTAATGAAAGTGAAGAAATGAATAAGGAATGGGTCACTGAAAATTTTAAGCCTTCAATACAAAAAGTTGAACTAGAAGCAATGGATAGTATTGAAGCAGCTATTGACATTTTTAAAGAGAAGTGCAAAAAATTTTCGAATGAAGATTGGGATTGGGAGTGTAATGAGAGAGGTACATATGGAGAGATCCGTTTTGGAAATGATGTTGACGGCTTGGGATTAGTGTATGAAATTGAACTAATTGAATAAATAAAAAAGTCGGTAGTAAATTAGGAGTGGTCCTTAATGGGAGTGAATAAAAAGAAGATATTTGAGAATTTATCTGACAGATGCATGAAAAAAAGCTTTTCACAAAATGAAAGTTTAAATATTTATGATGAAATGTTCAAACTAAAAACTATTTGGAATGAAGATGAAAAAACCCAAGAAGCTATAGAATGGGCGATTGCAGATAGAATTTTTAGCACTAACTATTCAAAATTAGAGGAACAAGAAATGATGAATACCATAGAAGAAAAAGGATATGTTTAATGCCAATGCCAGAAAATTACCTAGTTTCTTCTATTATATAGGAAGTATTTACAACCTTTTTACGAGAGGAGTTATACCAATGTTTAAAACGCCAATTGTTTTTATATCATTAGATGTTGTCGAGTTTTTTGAAAAGCCTTATTTTGATGGATCGAAATGGTACAACCTTAGCTTAGATAGAGGTGAACAACGTATTTTTTTATCGGAAACAAGATCTGCTATGCTAAATGTTCCAGTGGGAAGAGATGAAGAGCCGTCAGGTTACATTTACAGTGTTTACGGAAACGATGAAGAATGTTATATTCCAGTTTATGACCGTACTAGTAAGGTCGAGTTAGAAAATTTATATCCAACTGAGATTGTCTCAGAATAATAAATTAGTAACTACTAAGAGAGGGAAGTTTATGTATCTTACACTTTTACAAGCTGCAAATGAACTTGATAGAACAGAACGCCAGGTTCGTTACTTAGTAAAAACGGGAATAATTTTACCGATTAATCAAGATACCTATAAGAGAGACGGAGGCTATCGTTTTTCTCAGGATGAGGTTGAACGAATAAAGGAAATGCTTAAGCCAGAAGGGATTTCTTTACGTAAAGCTGCAGAGATTGTAGGGGTGACACCACAATATTTAAACAGTCTAGCCTTAAAAGGTGAGATTGATAGCGATCTCGTGTTAATAGGAAATAAAAAAGAGCGACGATTTAAAAAAGAAGAATGCATCAAATTTAGAAGTCAATTAAAGGTAAGAACTCATAGTAGTGTTGCTCAATTTGGCGATAAACTTCATTTATATAATCATAATCTACGACTATTTGATCTTTTTTCTTATAAAGATGAATTAATTCGTGTTGTTAAGACGGAACCTATTGTGTTTTTAAAAACAGATGGAACGTTGATACATCCATGTTTTGAAGAGTTTGTTCAATGGTCATCGAGTTGGCCAGAAAAACCATATAGAACAAAAAAAGGGTTTGTTTCATTTCGATTACCTATTCCGCGGAACCCTGAACATCTAACGTATAACATATTGTTCAACCTTATAGAAGAATTGGGAGTAAAAAATGTCCAAGTCTTTGAACAAAATGATGGGGATTATTTTATACGCTGCCGCCAAGGGAAGATCTCTCTCCAGCAAGAGTGTTTTAATTTATTAAAAAGATATTTAGTTGAAGGAGAAATTAATAAAATAAGTGATGATATAGTGGAACTGCAATCGAGTATGATTAGTCAATATATTCATTTACCTAGAGAATTATATACAGAGATTGAAAAACTTGCTTCGGAGCACTCAGTTTCTATACAAGAGCAACTGAATGAAATAATTGTACGTGGAGTTAAATCCTTTCGAAGCGATAGATAAGGATCGAAGGAGGGGTTAAAGTGTACACATATATAAGAATTGCGATAGATAACAAAACTGTACTTGCACTTGTGGTTAGTGAAACTGAACCCAAGTTATTAAATTTTTGTACGTTGATCCGAGCGAATTATATATGGAAAAATAATATATTTGAAAGTCACCCATTGTATACACCATTAGAACTGAATAATTTAAGGATGAAGTATCAACAATCGTTAGTTAATGTGATAGACGAGCAAGGATATGCTCTAGTTGATATATCATGTGGGGAAATTTTAGATCCATCAAATATTAGTGAGACACAAAAGTTAGGAAAATCTAAAGGTCCGCTACCATTTTAATACTTCGAATAGAAGGTGAATGTATGAGAAAAGAAAAGTTGCTGAATGCGATTGAAATGAAGCGTAAAAAAATGATTGAGAATGCTTTACATTATGGTTTTACTCACCCAAAAACCGTTTTATACTCTAAGGAATTAGATCATTTATTGAACAAAGTGAAATAATAATGAGAGTTGTTCAAAAGTTTAAGTCTCTAACGTTTAGATACTTGGTATTTATATAAAATGTTATCAAGTTCTTGACTACATTTAATTGTATCAGGATGATTGAACCCTCTAATTTTGGCTGTATCTATCATTTTTTGACGTAATTTATTTATCTTAAATTCTAATTCTCTGTTTGCTTCCTTTGTTTTCATTACCCTTACCTCACTTCGCATTGTGAACAACATAACTATTCTATATTATGGGATAAGGTAAGTTAACAAATTCGACAAAACCTATCAAAATATTACATTTATTGATAAAAATGAAAGTTTTAAAAAATAAAATGCAGAAAATTATAATTCGCTCACATATGTTATTGATTTTGTTGAAAAAAATTAATAATATTTTAAGTAACAAAATAAGTAAATAAGAATTTAATAAAGTAATTGAAACAAGTAATAAGGATCAAGAGCGGAGCACGCAAGATTCACCTTTATAGGGGGATTTTGCGTGCTTTTTAAGTAAAATAAATAGGAGGAGCTGTGTTTATGAGCTTTACTAAAGCTAACTATGAATTTGTTAAGATGAAGGAAGTATTTAAAGGAGACATGGAATGGGAGAAGGCATTAGCTCTGTTTCATTGCTTGACGCTTCGGGATCGAGAAACGGCGCAACATAGTATTGAAGTGGGATATTATGCAGCGAAGATAGCTGAAAAACTAGGTTATGATACAAGTAGATATTTTCTAGCTGGTTTACTTCATGATATTGGTAAAATCAGTATGGCAGATCATCCATTAAAGTCAGGGGACGTTCTTACAAAACAGGAAAAAAATAGATTAAAAGAGCATGTGTTACATGGAGTTATAACGCTCTCAGATTTAGGTTTTGGTAATGATATTGTACAATTCTGTTTACGTCATCATGAGCGTCTAAGTGGATGTGGTTATCCTTTTAATGTAGGTGGAGATCGAATTCCGATTGAGGGAAGAATAGCTCAGGTTGCTGATGTTTATAGCGCATTAAGGATGCCTAGAAAGTATCGTGAAAACAGTAAAGCTTATTCACAAAAGGAAGCGCTTGATATTATGAAAAAGGGTATGGATAAAGGAGACTTTGATCTTAACATTATGAGCATTCTTGAAGAAATTGTCATGCAGGAACAAGATAATTACCAATTTGCATAATGGAGGTTGAAGCTGTATGTACAAGAAGTTACTCTTAGGTATTATGGTAATATTTTTGATAAATGGTTGTGCAGAATTAGAGTTTCCAGAAAATAATCAAATAACCGATAAAGTAGAACAACTAGGTGAAAACATAGAGACTATTAAAAAGATAAAAGGTGAAATTGAAGGTCGGGTTACAGATTTAACAAATGTATTAGAATATCTCCCTGAAAGTGTAAATGAAGAAAATTTGGTGGAAGGCACGATTACAAGTTGTTATGATGGAGATACTTGCACGGCTGTTATTCGCTCTACAGGGAAAGAAGAAAAGCTTAGATTTCTATTAGTAGATTCCAGTGAGATAAAGGGAGGACCGATGCCCTTTGCTGAGGAAGCTCGTGATCGATTAAATGAACTTGTGCAAGGAAAAGAAGTATTACTTGAACTAGGCGTTGGTAATAGTCGTGATAAATATGATCGTTTACTTATCTACGGTTTTCTATCTACAGGAGAGAGCATTCAAAAAATCATGTTAGAAGAAGGACTCCTGACTGTTCGTTACATATATGAAGATACGAAATATCTTAAGGAATACACGGCAGCAATGGAGAAAGCAAAATCAAAAGAAATTGGCATTTGGTCGATACCAGGTTATGCAGGATATGACCAACCGTTTAACGTAAATGCTGTAATTAATTAAGGTCACATGATTGCTTGTATATATCTTGTAAATACCGCATAATATAATTAATTTAAAATCGGAAAAAAAGGGTAGAACCTCATTTGTATGTCTTTGACATGCGTGGGTTTCTTCCCTTTTTTCTGTTTAAAGGGTGATGAAGATAAAAATTATAGTAGAACCATAAAGGTAACTCTGATTATTTAATAAAAAGAATAGATATATTAATAGAGGAGGTAAATTATTTATTTTGTAAATTTCAAAGGAAAACTCGTGGTGGTTATCTTTACTAACCGACTTAATGACAGGGTTGCTGCTCTAGACCGCAAAGTAAATGTGGAGGAATGTGGTTAATAATTTAGCGGATGAAACCACGATACACCATCTAAGGGCGTTTCCAAGATGGTAAAGGAATTACAGGAGGTTCACCGTAAAATTAATTTAATTTTCAGAATGATTTTATCGCCCGTCTATCGTATAATGTAGATATCCCCTTAACCTCGAAAGGAGCCACGTTATGAACGAGAAAGAATTAGAATATATGAAAAGTGCCTACGGAATGTTGTACGAAATTGAAGTTAAATTAGACCGAATGATTGTCGCAAATTTAACTAAGAAATATGGTTACACATGGCTACTACAACGTTACGAAACAAAAACAGCATTGCATACCCGCATATCCTACTTTGTCCGCTACCCGAACACGTTGCCACACTTTACTGAAGATCAAATAAAACTCCTTTACAAATTACCCAACATTAGAAACAAAATCGCACACGCAGTATTAATCGACGAAAGCGAATATAAACAGATAGAAAAATGTTATCGATTAGTTAAACGTCAGCCGATTAGAAAACGAGAAAGGAAATCGTTAATTTCGTAATATAAATATACCCTACCGTCTAAAGGCGTTTCCAAGGCGATAGGTGAAGTTTAATCTAAACGTAAAATAACTCCCCCCTTTTAACAAGTTGGCGTTATTTTGCGTTTACTTATTTTGTTTATCTAAGGCTAACTTTAATCCAAATCCAATTTTGACAAGTCCCGTTGTTTTGTTGAATAATAAAGGATATCCAATGGTTTACGTCCTAAACGGGAGATAATTTCCACTACAACTGTATCACCATTCCTGATCACATCAAAAATTTGATGAAGTCTCTTCGATCTTGAATAGTACCAGTAAACTTCTCTTTTACTATTTTTTCACAACCGAATTCAGTAAGACTTAGCGATAATTATTGGATTATTTCCTCAGAGAACGCTGTTTGTAATAAACAGAATTTTAATCTGGCCCAGGATCCAAATAACGTCATTATTTTACTTCTTATCATTATAATTCTGAAGGTTTACCGGCAATTTTAATGGCGGTAAGCCTTAAAAGGAAAAATAAATTTATATACATCTAAAAGAATCTGTTGTAATCTAACAATGTTCAAAAGTCAACAAGAGAAAGGTGTCTACTAATGTGAAGGAACAATTAAAAAAAACTGTTTATACCGCATTGAAGTTAGCTGGGTTGAAAATAGTCCATCACAGCGGTTATTTAAATTTTACCTTTAAGTATCCATGCCCAAAACAAGGCGATTTAGTAACAGTGGGTATACGAATTACAGAAAAACCTACTATAGAGGATATTTGTACATTGGCAATAGGAAGAGAAAAAAATAATCTGAATAAATCATGGCTGATTATACCTGACCATGTAAAGGTAGAAAATTTATCATACTATATAAGGGAAAATAATGTAAAAGTTATCTCTGTAACGGAATTTTTATTAACAGTTATTCGTGATTTATCTTATTTAACAGTATTTAACACGCTTGAAGATCCTATTTACACATTTCAATATCCTCACAAAGTAAAAATACCAAAAGAGAAAACGGAAATAGAATTATACACTGCGATAATAAATAAATACACTCACAGCAACCAAATTATTGCAAACAAACCTGTTGAGACATATACAGCAATATTCCAGCACTTTAATACTAATGAAATTGATAATTGGAAAAGTCGTTATTCTAAAAAATCACTCAATTCTCTTTTTTATTTATATGATCCTAACATATATAAAATAGATCCTACACTTGAAATTTTTCATAAAAAATTTGGTGAGAGATATCGTGTAGAATATGCAGTAGAGGTTGATAGCAATAATATATGGGTACTTGATAAAGATTATTATTACAATACCGAAGGGAAATGGCTTTAATAGAAGGCTAATTTTAAGATCAAAGTAACCTATTACTAGGAAAAATTGTTAAATAAAAAGATGGGAGAGAACAAATAATGGATAAAGGCATGAGTGTAATTAATACGGTGGACCGCAAAGGAAATAATCTAAAAATTACTGTGGAAGGTGTTGACGACCAAGAACTAGCTCATTTTGGAGGTCTTGACTTACACGTTAAAGCTGCCAAAGCTATGATTGGTAATACAGATGGAATGACTTTTCCTGAAAAACATGGAGATATATTCATAGCTGAAAAGGTAGCCGCCCTATATCTTAACGAGATCGGTGAGATGTTGAGGAATTCCTATGATGATCCTGAATACTTGGAAGAATTAACGAATATCGAATTAGTCAAAGATTTTTTTAATAGAATTCACGAAAACAAAGAAGTTTTAGAAGTTGTTGAAAAAGATAATTTGCTAATAAGTAAATCTAGAAACGAAGATGAAATTTAGAAAAAATACTATAGAGTTTTAAATGAATAATAATTTATATGACTAAGAGCTGTAGAGCATCTCTTTTTTAACTTTAAAAGTGTATAGAGGGATGAAAATAGGGTTATACTATGGAAGATATTCACTTGACAAATAGAATTTGTGTTGATCTTTTCAATTTTAGATACTAATTGAAAACATAGAATAATTCTAAAGATTTCTTAATTAAATCAATAAAATAATAGAGATTCCACAAATAAAAATACTTGTCAAGTTGATAGTGCTTTGTTAGACTAAACATAGTCAAGTTGAGGTTTTACCTAGTATGTGATAAAATAGGACTCGTTTTTTAAATTCTTGTGTGCTAAGTAAGATCTTTTTAACATAGTTTAGATTAAAAAGGAAAAAGCCACATCTGTTTGCACCAGAAGTGGCGAGGATATAGTTGTTTGCACCAACTTGTCCCTTTATGCATGATCTCTGTGTTTGTTTTTATCATTGAAGTATTTACGGATTTCATCAAATGCTTCATCTCTCTTTTTTTGTCTAGCATTTAATTGCTGGATTTTCTTTTTTATTATGAAAGAAATTATTACTAAAATTACAATACTTGCAAAAACCTTTGGTGAAAGCTTAATCCAATGACGATCTACCAACAACATTAAAAATGAAATAGAAAAGATGTATATCGTCCAATGGCTTGCAATTTGTTTGAAAATCTTTCCTACTGGCGTATTACTTGACAACTCTTTTCGTTGGAGTTGATCGAAAATGAAGCTTGCGAGATTCCAAATTGAGCTTGTCATTACAGTTATCAAAATCATAGTGATTGAGAATGGTTCAGTTCCTGTCACCTTAACCACCTCCCAACCCAGGAGTAATTAAATTACTGGTAATCAATGTTTTTCCTCTCTTTCTTTTTTATTAGTCAATTACAACTATTCTATCAAAACACTTCTAGGTGTAAGCACCCTCGGACATTATACAACGTAGCAAATAAGGTAATCAAGCGTAATTGGTGTTTATTTCCTTTTTTGGACAGTTGTATCCCAAATATAGATACCTTATTATTACTCTCTATATTATACTTATATTCCTAAATTTAAATTTCTATACCATTTTGTAAGAAAAAATGAAAAAATTCTACAATAAACTAGTTTTTTGTTTATTAGTGTTGATTTATATTCTTTACCTTGGAACTTCAAATAAATCATTGGGTAAGAGCGTTGGCTGTAATACTATTATTTGCTTAGCCTGATGTTTCATTAATCTAAAATGTCTTGTTCTACTTCTTGTATCTTACCAAAGTTGTCCAACTTAATCTATATATAGTGTGTACATATCTTATAAAAACACTATATATTGTTGTTTGGTAATAAAAATAACTTTCTGTCAAGTACAAAAACAAAGGAAACTGTAGATAGACGTAATAAATCTGAAGCCTTGTTAGAAAGAAAATTACCCATAAAATTGCTTAGCGTTTTAAATCCGCATTTTTCTGACGGTACCCCACTCAAATTAAATTTTATTATCGAAGCTATAAATTATATGGAAAATATAGTTAAATAAATAATAGGACAAGTAGTATATCAAAGGAACATTCCTGTGATGAAGAAATTTGAGGATTGGACAAAAAAGATACCTCTTGGTATTATACGAGGTGTGTCCGAAGCTGCAGCGCAAGGACCCTTAAATTAGTAGGACGCCATATGAATTATACAATATTATACTGGAGTAGGCTTTGTGCTTTTATATTCCTTCATTATCTTATAAAATGTGTTTTTCTTGAGGCTTAACAAATTCATGAACTGAACTCCAGTAATTTTTTTCTCTTCCCATAACGCAAAGTTATCATGCAACGCCCTAGTCTGTTCTTTACTCAAGCCTCTTAAAGTAACAGCTGGACGCCCTAAATGTTTCCCTTGAATTTTAGCCGATGCAATCCCTCTGCCTGTCGTTGCCGTATCTTCTTTCGTTCCTGCTCAGCCACGTAGGCTAACGAAGACAAAAATTGATCCTCCATTAACTTACCCATATCACCCATATCTCTAAATTTACGACTATCAAACAATGTTTCATTTTCAAGAATAATAATATCAGCCTTTATGGTTCTAGTAATATACTTCCACTCTGAAATAACTTCATCGTAGTTACGACCTAATCGATCAAGAGCATCAATGTATATTAAATCTCCTTCACGAATTCGATCCCGTAATGCTTGATATTGAATTCGATCAAAATTTGCTCCACTTGCTTTATCCATAAAAATATCACGATCATCAATTTCTTTATTCCATCATTTTTTGAAGTTGACGTATTTCGTTTTGATCTTTACTGGAAACTCGTATGTATCCGAAAATTTTTGTATTAGTCAAATAATCACCCATTTATCTGAATTCAGCGCTGAAATTTACAACCTCTGACATAACATTTACCACCAAATGATAAAAAGTGTACCAAGTAATGACAGACTGTTTACCGGTGCAGTCCGGTGAAATTAGATATAAAATCATAGTTTTTAGAAGAAAAAATTTTATAAAAACTGAATGACTTTGAATAAGATCGGTCTTCTGCAAAATGATTCAGGTCAACTCTTGTTACGTAAAAGACGCTTACTGCGCAACAAGGGGTCCTGCCGACAAAACGCATATATTATACGCTAAGCAAATTTCAACCTAAAAAAAGTCGAATTCCTGTAAAGGAACTGACCTTTTATTTTGACTTGTTAAGCTAAAGAAGTAGTTTAAGTGCGTTGTTTCGCAATTCTCTAACAAAACTAAAAAGGATGATGACCTACTTAAGTCATCGCCCCAATATTATTAATTGTTTAATCCCTCATGGATTTCCAATAGTGAACCCTTTATAGGTGGAAGACATACACACTTCTCCAAGCTATTTTGAAGAAGATTGAGCAAGACATTCAAGACCAGAATTAAAAATCAATGTCGGCTTTTTTCTCGTAAAATAGCGCTAGATCATTACAAACAAAGGGCTGTAATGATCTAGCGCTATTTTAAATGTAGGTTTTCCTCAAATTAGTCGTATCCCATTGAGTAGAAAACAATCCAATAAAAAAGACCAAATAAATCATTTCACTATCATAAGTCTGAACGAATTTTTTAATGGGAAGATATTTAAAAGTCACATTCTTTCATAATTTCTTCTCTTGGTTGGCAGTATTTTCCATTAAATTCTATTTTGACGTCTGCTACGGAATCAACACTTTGACATATTATTAATATAATTTCAATCTTTAAACAAGGTGAAGACTTATTAAGCGAGGGAACAATATGAGCTTTACAGTCCACATTCGTGATTTCGCATTCAATTTTTGTGCCTGAGGGAGCACATAAAAAGAAAGTTTCAATATCAGAGAAAGGGATAGTACATTTTTTACAAAGCTGATTCTTATAGTTAAAAATCTCTATAGTTACAAACCCTTGCTTTAGTATTTCTACTCTGTGTAGAGTAGTTTTATTTCCTTCAGGTGTAAAGAAATCAAATTTCGCACGTTCTTCAGGTGAAATAAGTTCTTTACAAAGAACGGTGCGAGGATCAGCTAAAGAAAGAGGATTCCCATGACAGTCTGATAAAAAGCAATCAATTCTCTGGATATCTCGATGGGAATGTAGGTCGCAGTTATTTTTTGTGTCAATATAAACTGCGATTTTAAAATCTCCACAGCAGACGCCTGTAACATCCGTTCCGTTACACTGAATTTCCACACTTTCTAGACGTGAAAAAGTGGCCGTAAATGAACTACCCTCCGGTATTGAAGTAACCTTTAATTGATTGATAAAAACATCTAATGGCTCTCCGCACCCTTTTTTATATTCAATACAAATTGAACCTCCGATATTGTAAATTCCGTAAGATGTCCATAAAGTTGAACGTTCTTTTCCCCCACAAGGAATTTGAAAAACACAACATAAAACATCCTTAACCTTTTTCTTTTCTAATGGTATTTCCTCATGTAATTTAATGATCGTTGTTCGATTTACCCAATCAAATACTTTAGGTACTTTGATGCAAGGCGAAATAAAACAATGGGATATCGGAAACATGAATAGCCCTCCCTTATAAATAAATTGTTACGAATATTGTATGTATTCTATAAGAGATTTGATTTACAGCAGTTTAACGAAATAGGGCGAAAAACTTGGACTAGGAACCTATACAAAAGATTCTTATCACGCATATACTATATTAAAAAGTTGGGTATCTCTAAAGAGATTTTCCAAGTTCATAAAGAAAGGTGTTTGATAAAGTAATGAGTTGTAATTGTAAAGGTAAGGATAATTGTTGTTTGACCTGTTGTAATGAGAAGGAACTTGTTCAAGATAAACTTTGCTGTGACTTTAGATTAACTGATGATACGGCAACAACCATTTTTACTGCAGATCCTTTTGCTATGTGTGCAGGATTTTTTGCTTCGGGGATGATTAAAAACTGTGGAAGTGTTGATTTTGTTGCAACTTTCGTAAGAGGTGTCACAGCTGCCGGTACCGGTGGTGTTACCGTTCGAACATTAACTATTCCTGCTGGAGGTTGTGCCACATTTACGGTTTCAAATTTCGATGCAATTAATATTACTGCGGTTACTGCAACAGTAGATACTCCTGCTGTAGGTGAATTTTGTATTACACCACGTTATCGTGTAGGTTAGGTTTATTAGTAACAATACAATACTCAATTAGAGCCCCATTGTTTTTTAAAACAATGGGCTCTAACCACTAATCAGTTCTTTATTACATATTATTAAATCAATTGTTTCTCTATATTTCATATTTGTTTTATGAACAATGGTATTCTTGCTATCACATGGTGTACCGATCGAAAAGGTCTGAACCCATAACTGCGTTTATCGAATTGAACCTCCGAAAAATTAACGGTTATCCCTCCTGCAAGACTTCCGTCCATTAAAACTTGCTGTGAATCCTAATTTATTTTATTAATTATTTTGACAAACATTTACAATCACACAAACAAAAATAATCAACTTAAATATTTTATAGTAAATGGATTGGAGGTGTTTGATTTGAATTTTAATAGCTGGTGTTCATGTGGAAATTGTAATAAAATGAACCTACATTGTTGCCCTAAACCCACTGTATCTGCCGGTGCTATCATTCCATATGCATCCGGTCTTCCTGTAACACTTACTACTGTACTTGATGGACTCTTTAATACTTCAGCTCTTATTGGGTTTGGAAATTCCATTTCCGGTATTAGCACTGCTGGTGGATCTATAGATCTCACAGGTGCAGGAGGCACTCTTCTTAACTTTGCGTTTTCGGCACCTCGTGATGGAACAATTACGTCGATAGCTGCATACTTCAGCACTACAGTAGCATTATCCCTTATTGGCTCAACTGTTACAATTACAGCAAGATTATATAGTTCAACCGCACCAAACAACAGTTTCAGTCCAATTCCAACTGCTGTCGTAACATTAAACCCATCTCTTTCAGGTTTAATTTCAATAGGGACGATTAGCCACGGTATAACTCAGGGATTATCGATACCCGTCACTACAGAAACTCGTTTATTAATGGTCTTTTCAGCAAATGTCACAGCTGGTCTGGATATAGCTGCCATTATTGCGGGATATGCAAGTGCAGGTGTTAATATCCGTTAATTCAAAATAACCTGCACTCATAATAAGCATAGAAAATATCCCTTTTTAAAAAGATGATCGATTAAATATTTTCAACATGTTCTCTCCAATCATTTAATAAAAACTGGATGAACGGGATAGTGAATTAAAAATTTTGAATAAGAGACTTTTTAAAAGTTCAAGTAGAAACCAAGGCTATTTTATAAACGACCGTTTTTGGTTATGGAAAAAAGATTCTTAAAAAATAATCAAAAACTATTAAAATATATAACCAAAAATATAACCAAAATCAAAATACCAATATATCTATATAATCCCCCTTTTTGGTATAGTAAATGTATTAAGTAAGGGGGGATTTGTGTTGAAATTTGGATATGCACGGGTAAGTACACAAGATCAGTCATTGTCATTACAGTTTGATGCCTTGAATTATTATGAAGTGGATCAGATTTTTGAAGAAAAAGAATCAGGAAAGAAGAAAAACCGTCCTCAATTGGACGAGCTTATTAAAATTCTCCGTAAGGGCGACACAGTGGTTGTCTATAAATTAGATCGTATCAGTCGAAGTACCAAACATCTAATCGAACTCATGGAACAGTTTGAAGCAAAAGAAATCCATTTCGTGTCTATTCAAGATAAAATTGACACAACAACAGCTATGGGGCGATTCTTTTTCAGAATGTTGGCCAGCATAGCTGAATTAGAACGGGATATCATTAGTGAACGAACGAAAGATGGGCTGTCGGCAGCTAGAGCTAGGGGAAGAAATGGAGGTAGACCCAAGGTTGAATCAAAAAAAGTAATGCTTGCTATGAAGATGTATGAAAGTAAAGACTACTCCTTAACTCAAATTAAAGAAGCTACAGGAATAGGAGCAACAACGTTATATCGTTACTTAGGAAAGAGAAGAATATCCAGCGAGGAGGCATAACATGAGAGGGAAAGAATTATTGACCCTTGATCAACGAAATATGTTTATGTCTTTTCCTGATGATATGACTGAGCATGATATGGAAATGTACTATACTTTTACCTCAGAAGATCTTGCATTTATTAATAAGCATCGCAGAGACCATAATCGCTTAGGGATTGCCTTACAACTTGCTGTCCTTCGGTATCCAGGTTGGAATTTATTTCAGATTAAAGACATTCCCAGCCAAATACTCGATTATATTGCGAAACAAATTGATGTCTCCCCTCAAGAATATACACAGTATGCAAAACGGGTAGCAACCCGCAATGAACACCTAGAGGAACTTCGGCAACATTATGGCTATCAAAATTTATCCTTTGGGACCTATCGAATAATTGCACAATATACACTTCAACGCGCTCTTGAGAATGGAAATACAGATTACTTGATTCGCTTAACAATTGAAGAATTGCGAAGACAAAAAGTAATTTTGCCTGCCATGACAACAATAGAAAGGATTGTATGGGAGGCACGTCAACGGGCAGAAGAACGAATTTTTAAATCTATCAGTTCTACATTAAATGAAACTCAAAAACCAAAGTTAGATCACTTGCTTGATGTAAGTTCCACCTATTCAAAGACACCCCTTGCTTGGTTGCGAGAAGTTCCTGGCCAATCTTCTCCAGATGCTTTCTTAAAGGTTATACAACGTCTACAAGTCATACGAGCTTTGCAACTTAATGTGGACATTAAAAAAATTCATCCAAATAGGATCTTGCAGTTAGCACGCTTAGGTTCCAAATATGAGCCACGTTCATTCCGTAGGTTTAAAGAAAATAAAAAATTTGCACTATTAATTTTACATCTCCTACAACTTAGCCAAAACCTTACCGATCATGCATTTGAGATACATGATCGACAAATTACTTTATTGTTGTCAAAGGGGCGTAAAGCTCAAGAAGAGATACAGAAATTAAATGGGAAGTCAGTAAATGAAAAGGTTATTCATTTTGCAGATTTAGGTACAGCACTGATTCAAGCAAGAGAACAAGGTAAAGACCCATTTGAAGCATTAGAGGCTATTATGCCTTGGGAGGACTTAGTGAACTCTATAGAAGAGGCAAAGCAATTGTCGCGGCCAATGGATTACGACTACTTAGACTTGCTAAAATTTCGCTTTAACTATTTACGTAAATATACCCCAACATTGTTAGAATCCTTAGAATTCACTTCTACAAAATCAGGGGAGCCATTGCTTCGAGCTATTGATACAATTAAAGAGATGAACAGGCACAATAAACGAAAAGTTCCAGAAGGTGCTCCTTTGGACTTTGTTTCGAATCGCTGGCAAAAGCATGTTTATGATGATGATGGGAATGTTAATCGCCAATATTATGAGATGGCTGTTCTAACCGAGTTAAGGAACCTTGTACGCTCAGGTAGCGTTTCTATTAAAGGAAGTCGTCAACACCAAGATTTTGATAATTATTTAGTGGCAAAAGAAACATGGGAGCAAAACAAACAAATTAATGAACTTTCCGCACCTCCTTCTGTTGATGAGTACTTGGTAGAGAAAATGGATGCATTACATAATCGGCTTGAATGGATTAAAGCTAATATCACAGAATTAGATGGGGTTAATTTTGAGGATGGACGGTTGTATGTCCATCGTTTAGAGAAAAACGTTCCAGAAATAGCACGAGAATATAGTTTATCTCTATATCAGTTAATACCTCGTGTGAAGTTGCCTGATTTACTTATGGAAGTGGCAAGTTGGACAGGGTTCGATAAGCAACTTCTTCATGCTTCCACGTTACATCCTCCAAAAGAAGAAGAAAAGCCAGCGATTATGGCAGCTATCATGGCTATGGGAACAAATATTGGTCTTACTAAGATGGCAGAAGCGACACAAGGAATTTCTTACCGGCAAATGTCCACAGCATCACAGTGGCGTTTATATGAAGATGCCATGAATAAAGCACAAGCAGTTCTGGTTAATTTTCAACATAAGTTAAGTTTGTCATCGTACTGGGGAGACGGGACAACTTCTTCTTCAGATGGTATGCGTGTTCAAGTAGGAGTTTCATCTTTACATGCTGATGCAAACCCACATTATGGAACGGGGAAAGGTGCAACCATTTATCGCTTTGTCAGTGACCAATTTTCTAGCTTCTATACTAAAGTGATTAACACCAACGCAAGAGATGCTGTTCATGTAATAGATGGTCTATTACATCATGAGACCGATTTGCATATTGAAGAACATTATACAGACACGGCCGGTTATACGGATCAAGTATTTGGGTTAACCAATTTGTTAGGATTTCGGTTTGCTCCAAGACTACGAGACCTTGCAGATTCTAAACTTTATTCATTTGAAAAGCCAGACCAATATCCAGAAATGGAGAAGTTGCTACGTGGAAGAATTAACACTAAGATCATTCAGGGAAATTATGATGATGTATTAAGATTGGCACATTCCATTCGTAAAGGAACAGTCTCTGCTTCTCTCATCATGGGAAAACTAGGTTCTTATTCTCGTCAAAATAGCCTTGCAGCAACTTTAAGGGAGATGGGACGTATAGATAAAACCTTGTTTATCTTAGATTATATTTCTAGCGAAACATTACGTCGGCGAATCCAACGTGGATTAAATAAAGGTGAAGCCATGAATGCCTTGGCACGAGCTATTTTCTTTGGGAAACATGGGGAACTTAGAGAAAGAGCATTACAAGATCAATTACAACGTGCCAGCGCCTTAAACCTCATTATTAATGCTATTAGTATTTGGAATACCGTGTATCTATCACAAGCAATTGAACATTTGAAAACAACAGGAAAATATAAAGAGGAACTACTTCCTCATATATCTCCTTTGGGATGGGAACACATAAACTTCTTAGGTGAATATTCATTTAAACCTGAGATTTCAAACTCTGTCCATTCCCTGCGCCCACTTAGAATATAAACAAAACCTTGATTTTTCTCCTTAGCGTAGAAAAATCAAGGTTTTAACTTCCGGTAAATGTCTTACCGTATAATATCCGCGTTTTGTCGGCAGGACCCCAACAAGTACTTACAGTTTCGAATGACTTTGTGAAAGAGTTCTTCTATGATCAGTTAACATATTTACAGTATTTATTTATGTAGAATATTAATTTTGCAAAAATTTTCACGTCGCCCTAAATTTGTAATTATAGACATAATAACTGATATAATAGTAGTTGATAGATTTAAAAATTTTCGCTCTATTCACATGGAGGTTATATATGAGTAAAGATAATGAAAACCCCTTTGAAAATTTAAGAAACCAACAAGAAAGAATGAATGATATTGTCAATAATCCAGCTATGGAAGAACTAAGAAACCAACAATTACAACTAAATAAAGCATTGAGTCCAACGTTTGAAGCATTAGGAAGTTCAGCTATAGAATTAAATAGAAAATTAAGTCCAACACTTAAGGCAATAGGAGCGTTAGGAATTCAAGGGGTAGAATTGAACAGAAAAATGAGTCCAACGTTTGAAGCATTAGGAAGTTCAACTATAGAATTAAATAGAAAATTAAGTCCAACACTTAAGGCAATAGGAGCGTTAGGAATTCAAGGGGTAGAATTGAACAGAAAAATGAGTCCAACGTTTGAAGCATTAGGAAGTTCAGCTATAGAATTAAATAGAAAATTAAGTCCAACACTTAAGGCAATAGGAGCGTTAGGAATTCAAGGGGTAGAATTGAACAGAAAAATGAGTGCAACACTTGAAACTTTAAGTAAACAACAGGAGTATTGGGAAAATAGAGTGGATTACTCTAGTATTTCAATTGATAGTAATTTATTTCATGAAATAGCTAATGACCTACAGGAAGCTTATGAGGGAGTTATTGAATCGGATAACAGTACATTATCACAAGAAGAA
The DNA here is from genome assembly GCF_001865995.1 of Anaerobacillus arseniciselenatis. Lineage (GTDB taxonomy): Bacteria > Bacillota > Bacilli > Bacillales > Anaerobacillaceae > Anaerobacillus > Anaerobacillus arseniciselenatis. Next base: position 18,054 of record NZ_MLQQ01000044.1, read on the forward strand.
CAGGAAATTACCAATGATGTCCGCAGCCACCTTCGATGTCGGATGTTTTGCCAGTGGCAGTGACGTGGCAACTGAATAAGGGTCACCCTCAATGCCACTGGCATTTATAAAAGACAGATTAGTTGTCGAAATTTTAAAAAGGAAAATCCTTGATTTATTCTTTCAACTCTTCTTTCAGTAATCCATTCAATTGATATAAAGCATTTTTTATTTCCATTAACTCTTGTATTTCCATTCTTAATCGCTCAACGGTTGCTTCCATTTCGGCAATCCCATCCTCCAATTGTTCATAATACTGAGCACTTTCCCTTTTACAGTTCATTGATCACCCGATGAATATGAGCTTCTCCCACTATCTTATTGCTTTGAATAAAGGCATCTAGTAAGCTTTGACTACACAGTGTATTGATTTTCCTTGGAATTCCTTGACTAAAGTTATAAATAGCTTGAATGGCTTCTTCCGAAAAAATTTCATGGGGTGTTTCCACCATCTTTAGCTGATGGCGAATATAGGCATGTGTTTCTTTTTCCGTTAAACCACTCATTTGATACCGCATTTGAATACGTTGATCAATCGCCTCTAGCTGTTTCACCTTTAGTAGATTTCGTAGACTAGGCTGTCCCACCACTACCAATGATAAGGGAGACATTGAATCTTCTTTAAAATTCAGAATGAAACGCAGCTCCTGCAACATTGATTCGGAAAAGTGATGAGCCTCGTCTAATATAATGACAGGGAGCTTTTTCTCATTTTCATAGATATCAAGCATTAATGATTGATATTGTCGCTTGACATCCGTTGATCGAAAGGCGGGTTGGATGCCAAAGCTCTGCAGAACTTCTCGATAAAAAAGCTTTGGGGTCAAGGACGAATCACAGATATATAGGTAATGATAATGAATGGGATCCAATTGATGAACTAATGACCGAATGGCCGTTGATTTCCCCATCCCAGCTTCCCCAGTTAAAAGGCAAAATTGACGGTGCTGCACGGCATATTCTAATCTGGCGGCAGCTTCCTTTTGGCAGGAGGAGTCAAACAAATGCTTTGCCAAAATTTCACGTGTAAAAGGGACACCCTTCATTTCAAAAAAGTCTAACATTTTTCATTCCCCCTTGATTGTTTCTCTTTTAACTTGGAAAAACTGGTGATACCAACTTGTTTTCGTTTTTCTTCTTCCTGTTGTTTTTTCAATTGTTCCAAGAAACTAGAAACTTCAACAGGAGTGTGATCATCATCTATATCATTTGGTAATTTGGAGTGGCTTTGATTTCGAAGTTCCGCAGGTTTCGCATTTTCAAAGCGTTCGTTATCTTTCCATATCTGAATCATAGATAGGTCAAATGGATTATAGCGAATTTGAATTCGTTTTCCACGCAAGGAGGAATCTACATCATATTGATTTCCTTCCAGTTCAATAATCGCTGTTTTTCTTACGGTTCGTTCTTCTTCCCAAAGAAAAATCTCTTTTAAGACTTCTGCCGAGAGGTGACGGGTATGTTCCAACTGTACTTCATATCGCTTTTTAGGTGTTTGCTTCGTACTACGATGAACTCGGTTATCATACGCCTCTAACCAAGACCGCAAGTAGACATTCAATTGCTTTAATGTCGTAAGTTTTCCTTGGTTAATTAATAAGTTTGCTTCTCCTGTAAAACTGCTATCTACAAATTGAAAAAACTTTTCAATTTTCCCTTTTGATTCTGGCGAATATGGCTTTGCGTGAACGAGTTTCGTTCCCATTCTTGCGCACATAATTTGAAACTGTTTCGCACTATACACCGAACCATTATCCGCAAAGAAAAGATGGGGAACACCAAATCTCAAAACGGCTTTTTGAACACAACGTTCTAGACGAGGATATCTCTCTTCCATAAAAAATTCGGCATGCATAATTCGGCGGCTATGATCATCGATTATCGCTATCAGATAAGCTTTTTTTCGTTTTTCTGGATTTTTCGGATCAGGCAAATAGAGGGTGTGCTGCGTATCCGCCTGCCAACAATCATTCGGTGTATCATGTTCAAAATGGCGAAACTCCTTCTTTACCGCACGGTAAAGATCCTTTTTACTCCATCCCATTTCTTGAAAATAACGAGATAGAGTACGTGGTTTTAGAACACCCACCTGAACCTTACCTTCCATCTCAAGAATACGAATCACCTGTTCAACACTTCGGCTAGGTAATTCCTTTCGCAACTCTATTGCTCGTTTTAGCACCTCTGGATCTTGACTCCGTAAACTTCCTCTTTTTTCTCTTAGTTGTGGCTTCAGTCCTTCAAACCCTTCCTGTTCATACGCTTGAAGGTATCTTTCCAAGGATCGAATACTTACCGTATTCTTTTCACTACCTGGGATCGTGTATCTTTGCTTCGCAATTTCTTTCAATAGGGCATACCTCTCCCCAGGCTGTAGTTGCCGTTGAACGATTGGGGCAATTAATCCAAATCGAAAGGCAGCTACCTCGTTTCGTAACGTTTCATTCATCTCCTTTTCTCCTCTCATTCCATAAAATAGGATGCACCCCCATTTTCCTCGAATTTCATTCACTGAGGTAGGGACATATTTTGTGGAGCAAGAAAATGGTAATAGAGAAATATTCAGCTAAAAGACCCGACGCATCAACTGACTTCACCTATGAAAGAATTGTTGGCGGAGATTGATCATGGAGAAAAGTCTTCCTTTACAAGGAACCGAACCATTTTCGCCAAAAAAGAAGGCGAGAAGAAGTTGTACCTCTTCGTTAGAACTAATCCCTTGCCGATAAAAAGATAGTACACCTTCTCCTTCTTGAAACTCTAATGTCCATTTCTTTCTTTGATCCATCCACCATTTCCCCCAGAAATCCTGAAATCGACGTTTCCAACGGTAAAGAGTTTTAAGAGAGAGCACTGAAACAAAAGAAGTCGTTAACCATTCAGCCAATCGACAAATAGGAACGCCCTCCATCAACCACCTTCCCAAGAATTCATAAATATGATTCGCAAACCTTCCCCATGGGAAAGTAAAACAAGGCATTAACGAAAAGGTTTTATTACAATCCGGGCATCTTCTTCGCATGATAGGAATCCGGAAGGATTGATGCTTAAGATGAATCGTTTTTTCATATTGTCCGTGTCTTCTAGTTAACCTTCCACAACATGGACAAAAGACATCTTCATCAAAGGTTTCCATGAATTTCATATACTTCTTGAAGGTAAGGGGACATTCGAGTAAAATAGACATAGTAGTGAGAGGTTATTTGTTCTCTGGGCCGCCAAGCAAAGAGGAACAAATAACCTTTTCCTTTTCTAGTTTAAGAGCCGTCAGCTCTATTGACCATTATACTATGGTCAATAGAGCTGACGGCTCTTTCTGTTTATTTCCTCCGACAAGATTAAAGGCAAACCTTCACTAAATAACGACATTAGGGCTGGCTCCGAACACAATGAATATAAGGATTATCTCGAATTAGTAATTACGTTATGCAATAACATAAAATCAATGGTAAATGTCCTTAATTCTAATTCATATATACAGTTAGTTGGTTTTATTAGTTCATTAATAACCATCATTAGTTTTTTTGCAGGTAGTGATGGTATAGAAGTTAATAATGACATTACGAATAATGTTAATAATCATCAGGAAGTTAATATTACAGAAAATAATGGAACTATCAATGTTCATATCGAAAACAACACTAATATAACAATAATTAAATCATGTGGTGGGGAAAAAGAAGTCATTATTGAGGAAAAACAAAGTATCAAAGAAGATAATTTTAATGAAAAAAATCCACTTCTTGATGTTGATTTTTCTGCTGGAGAAAGAACTTAGTGGACTATATTCGAGGTCTTAGATAAATAAGGAGAGCAGATGAAAGTAAATTTGTTGCATTTCTTAAGCGATAAAAATTTCATGGAATTTCTTAAGCATTCGATTTTGCAGCATGAATTAAAATTCTGTCCATATCATTTAGATCTTTATGTAAGGGTCACTAGTTGGACAAGACTTTCATCTTTAACAAGATCATAGAATATAAACAAAGTCATTGACGCACAGTCCAACCTAAATGTGAAATAAGAGAGGAAGATGAAAATGGCAATATAAAAAGCAAACATTCGTAATGTCAGTCATTTTTGAAGAAGAAAGTACTTACGAAGGATCAGCAGTAGAAGCTATAAACCGTATGTTTTTGGAGGATGGGGTTATCGAGTTGGAATATGAAATTAAAAGTGAGGAAATTTTACCATACGAAGATTTTATTGACGAAGATTTAGAGGATTAATTCGCAATCCAACCATACTGATACTGATATATATATGGACCTAAATTAATTAGCATAATAGATTGGGTCCTAGTGGTATCTATTAATCGGTTATATAGGCAAGTACGGATATGCAAAGGGTTGATCCTTGAAGAGAATAATCAAGTCAAAATGAAAAAGAAGGGGCATAATTGTGTGAAGAAAATTACAGTGAAAGATATTTATTCGGGAAAACCCGATGCTAAAGATGAGATAAACTTTGAAGGATTATCCGGATTTATAAAAACATTTATAGTACCTCAGAACAGCGATTTAGAGTCATTATTAACTGGTAATCATTGCTTTATTTCAGGATACAAAGGAACAGGTAAAACAGCTTTACTATTCTACTTAGATAACTTGATAAGAGAAAAAGATAGTAGTGCTTGTTCATCGTTTGTTTTCTTTAAAGAAGAATTTGCCGAACTAAAGAAGGAAGAGTTTGATAAATTTTCAAAAAGAGGATTATCATCTATTACCATTGATAAAGACACTTTGTTAAAAAATTCAGAATTTGAATATATTTGGAGATGGTTGTTTTTTAAACGAATAGTAGCAGATAATGATGGATTTAATGGGGGGTTGTTTTTAGATAATGAACAATGGTCTAATTTCACAAACATCGTATCTAAAATCAAAGGACCAATAAATATTAAAAAGAGTGTAATTCCAAATAGGATTAAATTAGCAATACCCTATACCGATCCAACCGGGGTGTCAATTGCACCTGAGATGGATGTAGACCTAAGTAAAGATTCCAAGGAGAACAATTATTCAAGCTTTGTTAAATTAGTTGATGATGCAGAGAATGCATTCTCTAAAGTAACAAAAACAGATATTCCTTATCATATCTTTGTTGATGAACTTGAAGCATATTTTGGAGATCAAGAAGTATTTAAAAGAGACTTATATTTAATTAGAGATTTAATTTTTACTATTAAAAGATTTAATTCGATTTTTTCTTCATCTACTATGAAAAATATAAAGATTATATGCTCTATTAGATCTGAAATTGTAAATGCAATTTCTAGATTCATTGTGTCTAAAGAATTAAATAAAGTTACCTCAGGTTTTGAGGTGCCATTAAAATGGAATTATAATAATACCAATTCATTTAGTCATCCAATAATGCAAATTTTATTAAGAAGAATTGCAATTAGTGAGTGTGAAGATGACGAGGGATATAGAAGTGATAAAGAAATTATTGCACATTGGTTCCCAGAAACCATTCATGATATTGAGCCTTCAAATTATGTTCTTAATAATAGTTGGAATAAACCGCGAGATATAGTTAGATTTATTATATCTGCCCAAAATAGTATTAATAGTGATAGTACCTCTTTTTCACAAGCCGTTTTTTCAAGTCTACATAAACAATATTCTCTTGACAGTTTAAATGAAATTAGGGAAGAAATGAGAGCTCTGTATACTTCTGAACAAATAGAAGACATAATCAATGTATTTACTGGATTTAAATCAATTTTTTCTGTCGAACAGTTAAGAAATAGGATAAGTAAATTTTTTGCTGATAGCGTTATGGCTACAAATTTTAATGCTGTTTTAAATGATTTGTATAGACTGGGGTTTATAGGGAACTACTTCCCTGCATCCAAAATGTATAGATGGCAACATAAGGGGGATGATAGGTTAATAATTTCAGATGAATGGAGAATCATGATACATCAAGCTCTTCAGTCTGCTTTATCTGTTGGGAAGAAGCATGATTATAGTATGAAACGTTTTGAAAAGCCGCAAATAGGTGACGTAGTTTCTTTTGAAGTTAAAGCAACATCAAAATCATTTGTTAATGGATTAATAGATTACTATGGTAAGGTGTATCCTGCATATATTCATATCAGTAAAATTGCTGACACCTATATTCATGATATAAATGATTATGTGACCGAAGGTGAGGAGTTACGAACAGTAATTACTGAGTACGATGAAAGATGGTCAAAATGGTCATTAAGAAAGATTCAAGAATAAAGATAAATAGTTGTAATTAGATTGCTACTGTTCAAATAACACTTAATTATTGCGCAGTACAACGATACTATTCAATAGATAAGTGCATGATTGCGGAAGACCATAAGCCTAATTCCTCGATAAACTTTCAAAGGGGTATTAGGCTTTTTTTCACTTTAAAATCCTTGACTTTTTTCTATGGGTAAACACGTTGACAGTAAGTGGTGATTTTCGTGGCAACTGCTGGTAAAAAACATGGCAGAGATGGTAAATTCTTGTGGCTGTAATCAACTTATCTTGTTTCCTTAATTATACAGTAGATAGACTAAAAGGCAGTGTTTATTTTACAAACGTTTATAAATTGAATTAATAATTTATTTAAACGGAATTTTAACGCTTTTATGAGTAGTCCTAAAAAATATACCTTTACAAACACCAATTAATTGTAATAAAAAAGAATATTTTCCCACTTGCTGCACACGGTTGTTGAAACAGTTGCGTTGATAGAGTTGATATAGCTTGGTATCAATTGATTTAGCAATTTTTGGTTGAATATGGAAGTGTCTTTAATGTTCAGACAAACTCTTTTAAGTGTTTTAATAAATACCGCTGCTCGGTAGGGATATTTATAAAGTTGAAATATGTAGTAAGAGAACGTACTTTCTGTTTAATCTAAAATAGTGTAAACTAGGTATATCCAATAATAGTTACAACAATTATCGACAAAAGTATAGTAAAATGCATCTAAGAGGTGTTTTTAAATATGATAGATTATAGTGTTCATGAGAAAAGTTATAATGTTCTCTATCCAGAGAATAATAATGCCACATATATCAGTCAGGTTAATTTTTCAGACGATCTACAAAAACCATTTCAACGTTGGTGCAGATATAAAGAGGGTTTCTCAATTGAACTTGTCAAAAGACTAATTAAAGAACAAGCTTTAAGAGATTCAGGTATAATATTAGATCCATTTTCTGGTAGCGGAAGTACACTGGTTGGTGCAAATGAATTAGGATATAAAGGGGTAGGTTTTGAGGTAAATCCATTTTCTTACTTTTTAAGTGACGTTAAGTTAAAAGCTTACACCACCGAAGAGGTAGAATTATTTAAATTATTATATCAAAAAGCAATACAGGAAAAAAACGAAGAGTATTTACTCCCAAGATTGTCTTTTGCGGATAAAGTATTCAACGATGAAGTTAAGAGTAAACTTATGGAAATCAAACAAAATATCGTTGATTACCAAAATGAAGGAGTAAATACAAAGGTTATTGATTTATTGAAGCTAGGTTGGTTATCTGCGATAGAGGAGTTATCTAATTACAGAAAAGCAGGTAATGGCTTGAAGAAGAGAAAGTTAAAGAAACCTATTATTCTTACAGAAGAGGATGTTTACTACAAATTAGATAAAATATATTCATGTATGTATTCAGATCTTATTTCGAGCAAGCTGAAGCGTAATGTGAGCCTGTATAATGATACTTCTATTACCATGGATAAGTATGTTGAAAACGATAGTGTCACAGGAATTATTTTCTCACCACCTTATGCAAACTGCTTTGATTATACAGAAATATATAAATTAGAATTGTGGTTTGGTGATTTTGTTTCTGATTACGCGGATTTGAAAGTATTGAGAAAGTCTTCATTGAGATCACATCTTAATGCGAACTTAAAAGAAGATAATGAAAACCTTTATACTATTCCTTTGTTGGAGGAAGTTTTAAATAAAGTAGGTGAGAAAGAACTATGGGACAAAAAAATCCCAATTATGTTACGATTGTATTTTCATGACATGTTTAGAATCATTGAAAAGTGTTATTTTGCATTAGAAAAAGGTGGATTTTGTAATATTGTGGTTAGTAACTCTTCTTATGGTGGAGTTGTAGTTCCAACCGATTTATTGTTTACAATTTTCGCCGAAAAGGTTGGGTTTGAGATAAACAGAATAGAAGTTGCACGTTATATAATTACAAGTTCACAACAGTATAACATTACAAAAGAACAAAAAAACTTTTTAAGGGAAAGTGTTATATGCTTAAAGAAGAAGTAGTAAAAAAGCAATTAGAAGAAGTTATAGAAGTTGTAAATTTACCAGTTGATATAGAAAATGGTAGAACATACTCAATAAATCAACCAAATCCAAACTCGTATACACACGGGTATTTTAAATACCCTTGTAAATTTATTCCTGAGATACCAAGATGGGTTATGAAAAAGTATGCTGGAGAAGGTAATGCAGATATTTTAGATCCTTTTAGTGGTAGCGGGACTACCTTATTAGAGGCTGCTATAAACGGACATAATGCTTATGGAACAGAAATAGATAATTTTGCGAAGTTATTAATTAAAGTTAAAACTACTCCATTAGATATGACAGAAATTGATTATATAAGAGAGTGGATAAATAAATTGATTCAACAATATCAAGAATCTTATATGGATTATAAAAATCCTTTTGTTCCACGAATTAGTAACCTTTATCATTGGTTTTCTGAAAAAAATGTTCAAAAACTTGGACTTATTAAAAGTGAAATAAGTAAATTAGAAAATCAAAAGATTGTAGATTTTTTAAGTGTGTGTCTGGCAAGTTCAATAAGGAAATGCTCGAATGCGGATGATGTATCACCTAAACCGTATGTATCTAATAAGATTGAAAAAGTTGCTTCCAATCCATTTGTGTTTTTTCCTGCTGTTGTAGCAAAATATTTATCCTCAATGAAGAAACTTTCAGTATTTGCTCATAGTAATACGATAGGGAATGCGGAGTTGTTAGATGGGGATGCATTAAATATTAAAACAGAATTTAAATTTGATATTGCAATCACTTCTCCTCCCTATATAAATGCATTTGATTATGCAAGAACACTTAGACTAGAAAACCTATGGTTGGAATTAGAGTCAGAAGAAACAATTAGAAGTAAGAAAAGAGAATATGTTGGTACTGAGAATATTGTAGCTAAAAAAGAACAAGAAGACTTATCTATTTTAGATTTCAGTGAAAAGCTTAAAGATGTATATTATAGTATCGAGCCGATCGATAAAAAGAGAGCTATTATTGTTAAAAAGTTCTTTGAAGATATGAGAAAAAACTTGATAGAAGTTAAAAACGTCTTAGTAGATGAAGGAAAGTATTGTATTGTTATCGGTGATAGTACGATAAGAAAGGTTATTGTTGAAAGCTGGAGTATTATTTGTGACATAGCGGAATCGGTTGGATTCCAATTAGATACTTATTTTAGTTATGTTATCCAGAATCATTACTTGAGAATTCCAAGAGGAAAACAAGGCGGAAAAATAAATAAAGATTATGTTATTGTTTTGAAAAAGTCTACCTAACTTATTAAAGTGGTAGGCTTTTTTTACTATGTGATGTTATAATTTGTAATATATAACCATTCAGGAGGCTATTTATGGTACAAAAAAATAGAAGTAAAGAGATATGGCTTGTTCCGAAGCGTGGAAGCCTTCATCAAACTATTTGTTTAATAGAGTCGTTAATCAATAGGAATTACGATCAGACACGATGGAATGAACAAAAACAAAACAATCTTGGAAATGATTTAAGAAAACGTGGTGCAGTTAGAGCAAAGAGATCACCCTCTAATCAATCAATTCGTACACTTCTTGCATCGGTTCCACAGTATTTCGGTTTACTATATATAGATAGTAGTACTACGCCGAATACTGTAAAACTAACTGATTCTGGAAAAAAGCTATATGACTATCATAAAAATAATATCAAAAATATTGGTACTTTAGGTGATGGTCAGAAAAGTGGTGAGTTGATTGAGACCTCTCCTATTATTCTTGAGCAATTCGAAAAACTACAAATAACCAATCCTATTATATTGAAGGATTGTGAAAATATTCTAGTTTTTCCGTTTAGAGTAGTATTAAGACTGTTGCTTGAATTAGGGTATCTTGATCGTGAAGAATTGGCCTATTTTGTATTCTCTATAAGGGGCGAGGATGAAATCCCACTTGTTATAAATAACATCAAAAAGTTTAGGAAACAAAATAAAGTTGATAGGGATACTGATATTAAACTGTTCAGAGGAACACATATTGGTAATATAACACTTGTAAAGGCTCCTTCTGCTTTATACTTTGAGAATTTATGCCATAATACAGGCATAATTGAAAAAGTTAAAGTTCAGATACCGAATCCAGGTAGTTCAAATAAGGATAAAAAGTCAGCAATAAAGATTAAAGCAGGGAATGAAACTTATATTAAGGAAATTCTTAACAATAAATATAAGGGTGCAGAGGTCTATGATTTTGGAAATAGATTAAGGTTATGGATTGATTATATCGGAAATCCCAAAAGACTGATACCACCCAGAGATATCAGTCTTGTAAATAAAAGTAATGGTAGCATAATAATGACTGTTGAACAGAATGGAGTAATGTTGACAGGTGATTTAGTTGAAAAAGATGTTGATTTAATTGCTCCTATGTTCTTAAGAGAAGATTATGATATTGTTCTCATGAGTCCGAAAGATGGTAATACTTTGAGTAGGGTTACGATTACTCCCGATTTTTCAGTAGATAGTTATGATTTTAGTGTTACTGCTAATGTCGGGAAAATTGAATCTATAAATGACATTGCTACCAGTATTATTAAGCATTCAGCTTCAAAGACCTTTGATAGCAACTACTCTTCTTACTTAGGAATTATTGAGAATATTATTGGAACAGACTTAATTCATAATAAGAACCTTAGAGGTGCTTATTATGAATTTCTATACTACAAGTTATTAGATTTACTTAGAGAAGAAGGGATAATTGATGATGTATTTTGGAATGGTAGAATTGGGCAATTTGGACTCCCGAGACCCGCACCTGGTGGAAAGACTGGTACACCAGATATTGTATTTATGATAAATAATGAATTCTTTATTCTGGAATTGACTACTATAAAACCAAAATCTACACAATTTAGTGCAGAAGGTTCTTCTGTTCCAGATCATATAAAGTTATTTTCAGAGGATAATAGTGGAAGTGTTGTAAATGGTATATTTTCTGCGCCTGCAATTCATGAACGGAATACATCTGCTATGCAGGCTATACTTGATCCTCTAGGTATAAATTTAAAATGTGTTGTTGATCAGGATTTAGTTTCTTTATTGATTTCTAAAGATAGAAACCGTATTTACAATCAATTGAAAAGGAAATAATGGAAAAGGCCGTGATTTCGTTCAAAAACTCATGGCCTTTTTAATTTGATATAAAATGAGATAATAAAATTCCAACTTCCTCTAAACTTATTTTCTTCCCATTACTGTAGCTTTTGGAAAATTTACTCTTATATCATGGATTGGAATTTCCTTTTTAACCCAACGAATATCTTTAATAATAATATTACCGATTTCTTTATTCCAACCCTTTTCTTCATTTGGAAAATGCAATTGTAATAAAAAGTCTCAAAGTTTTTGCACCATTTGAAACACCATATTTTTTCCAACACACCTTAGTTGGTTTTACTTCGAACCTCTCGAATATACAATATCTCCGTAATAATCTACTTTTCTTCTCAACAAAAAAGATTGGTTCACCCTTATCTACAGCTTTAAAACTGTTTCTTCTTAACCAAACACCAGACGCATGAAAAAAGATATACTGTTTACTGATAATATTTTATTCCAATTATGATTAGTTATGCAGATAACTCCTCTTCTAAATTCCAATTTTCTACACTCCGAACGAAATTTTTTCTTAATATATAGTGTATTGTTGAATTGATGAAAATGGTTAGATAATTAAATAAGTTGCAGCTCTTCTGCAGAGAAGAGAAGTTATGTTAAGGAGCCAGTACTTTATACATTCTCTTTATTAGACCCATAAATATTAGACAATTGGTATGTCCTAACCATATCATTCTTATATGGTTAGGACAGAGGCACCTGCACTTAGATATATGAGTACTTCTTTAACTTATAGTGGCACATCACTTTTCGGCCCTAAAACAACACAAATAATTACTACGTAAAATGTGCAATTTATGCACTTATCTCTTGACCTCTTCATTATACAAGTCTAATTGGGGTACCGTCAGAAAAATGCGGATTTACAACGCTAAACCCATTTTCCTGACGCTTCCCCTTTATTAAACAAATTTATTTTAGCTGAAACGTGCAAATTATTGCCAAGGTAAGCGTCCTTTAACATTTACATCTAATAAGTCTTGATGTGTCTGAACTTTATTTTCTTGCTCAAGTTTACGTATTGACCGTAATATAGTAATTCTAGAGTACTTTAGTTGATCACTAACTTCGTTGATAAAATCTTCCTTGTTCATTCTATATTCAGCTGGATACCTGTCTTTTATAAACTTTTCGATAGTAGTGACTATTTTTTCTGAAACATTGTTGTTTTTAGTTACAGTTAATGTTGATGCTATTTCAGACGCTTCAAATTCCTTTTCATCTAGTCTACCCTGTATATCCTCTAACTTTTGCAGAACACTATCTATATTTTCATCTGGATTTTCATTTTTTAATTGAGTAATAGCTTCTGATATATCAACCTTTATGCCCTTACTTGTTTCAACAGTTTCTTGTAAAGTTTCTTTCAAGCTATCAATGTTTCGAATATCTAAAGATAGCTATTGATATAGATCGTAAGATTCTCTGTGAAGTGCTTCTAGTTTTTCAGCGGTATCTTTGATCTCCAATATGCCATTTCTTTGCCCAGCCACATTTACTAATGTGATCACGATTGCAACTACTGCTAAGACGATGGATATTCCAGTAGCAACATTGTTTAAGGTAGTTCCTGATGACTCAGTTCTCCAATAAAAATTTCCAATCACAAATATTAATGTAATAATACATATAGCAATAACATAGATAAAATCTTTCTTTTCATACTTATACTTACTCATTGCACACCTCATTTTCAATAGATATTACCACATTGCTATATTATACCATTTACAAGTTTTATAGGCGATACGTCGTCACAGCGTCAATTATTGCACTGTACAGTAGGGGAACACCCACACCCTTCACGCATCCTTCGTTCCCCTCAACCCCCAATGTACTCATCACGCCCTTCTCCTTTTCCCCACCATAAGCAGCGCGCAAAAGATCCCACTCCCAAACCGACATAAAATAAGTACGTACAAATGGAATTACTACGTGGGAATGAAATAAGTACGTAGTAATAAAACATAAAAGATCGTAGCTGGAATAAGAAGCGGAGGGAAGAGTGAGAGGGGAAAATATGATTGGTTGTTCCCCTAGTGTATTGTACAGGTAATTGGTGTGTAGTATAATGGAAGTGGATAATATTGGTTGTTTGGGTGGATATTAAACTAGTAGAAAGGATGGGGAAGTGAATGGATAAGAAGCTGTATTTAGATGTCAATCTTTTTCATGACTATTACGATTCTGGTTGTGGTAATCCTTTTGACGAGGTGGAAATCAGAGATTTTTGTTTGAAGTACACACACTTATTTACTCATGCTGCCCAACAAGTAAACACAGATTGTGACGTTTGTAAGAGCGATACTGGAATGTCCTATGCTTACATATTTAACTTTTACGATGATGAAGAGGATTATAAGTTAGTAGCATCGATGGTAAGTGGGCTACCAAGTTTTGAAGATTTTGAAGAGGAATTGGCTCAATTAGCGATTATTCCATGTACAGAGTGTGGCCGTTGGCAAGTGACACATTAAATAAATAATAAGAATTGATTATTGGAATTAAGAAGGGGACTAAAAGTCCCCAAGTTTTAATAACAAACGTACTAAATTCACCATTAAACGAGCTGTATCATTTTTTTGAACAAATATAAGAAGATTAAAAGATTTTTTATTATACATTAATTTTCTCAACAAAAATACCTCCTTTTTTTAGCTGCAAAAAGGGAGAATTGCGATTTTTTGCAACTTTGGAGGTATATTTCAGATCCGTTTTTCGATTCGGAAGATAAAAATATGTTCGTTAGTTTGTAAGTTCACATGAGTTGATCAACTTAAATATCAGTCATTAATAATTTAGATTCGATCATTTTTATAGATTACACTCGTAAAAAGTCCATTAAGTAACAATTTACTAGGGAAGAAAATCTAAAAAAATTACCTTTAACAAAAGGAGAAAGGAGGAGAAATGTCCGAGCGTTTATCTTTAAAGTTAGTTATTCAATGGTTTGTTCTATATAAACTGAAGAATATCCCACTTACCATGCAAGAACTATACAATGCTCTTGAAAATGAATCTTCTCCACCGACAAAGCCAGGTATGACACGTCGATCTTATTCAATTGATAAAGTTTATTTACATGTTAAAGAATTGTGCGATAAGGGCGAAGTTGTTGAAGTGAAGGGGGAAGGCGTGGCTTCTTACTCCATTACAAAGAGTGGACACCAGGAAGAAATAGAACGTCGTAATGATCTTAAAAGTAGGATTAGCGTTACCTTACACGCACTTGAGGTCATGGAGTTAGACCTAATGATATCTTCTAAAAAGCTACAGGTACAAATGGTACCGCAAGTGGATCGCGAATTTTTACGATCGCTAATTTCAATAAAAGATGTTGTTCGATATTTCATTATTGACGAGCTGCAGCAAGAAAGTCCTCTCTCCATGAAGGAGCTTTATAAGCGAATGGACAATCGTTATGGCTGGGTTTGTAGCAATACGTATTTCCATTACGTTGGCCGTAATGAACTTTGTGAGGGCGTCAATGAATACAATAAACCTATTGAAGTAGAAACGCTTTTAATCGACAAATGGGAGCGAATACACACTCGTCAACAATCAAGAGTGTATAGTATTTCTGATCTTGACCGAGCGCTTCAATGGAAGGAACGCTTTGTGGAAGATGCTATTTATTCAGTTAAAGCTGCTAAAGTGTTTGTAAAAGGTGTTTTAGATTTGCTGAAAACATAATCTCGAGGTTTCCTTCTGTTAATTATTAAAATTAATTTAATTAAAGATCGAGGTGTTAAATGAATTTTTATAAAGAAATTTTGAGAAAAGTGAGAAATCTAAAAGTTCATATTTCATCTCCTATCAAAAATAATGGAGATATTAGGTTAGTAAGAATTACTAGATTAGCTAAAGATGGTTTTACTATTAATCCATATTTTTCATTTAAAGAAAACGCTTATACTCACTCCGGTAAATTTATTGATGTAACAATAAAACATTTAGATACTTTCATAGAAAAAGTAACTAAATCGAAGGTTATTATTCCTGATGATACGGTGAACTTATTTGAAGGTTGCCATTGTTTCTGTTACAAATTTGATCTAGATCAAGCAAAGCAATCTGGAAATCTATATTTTCGTGAATGGGATAAAGCGAACATAGCATATTTACCATCTGATGAAGTTGTATGGGTTAATAATATTAGGTGTACAAAGCATTCCCCCCTTGGGACACACCGTTATGTTAACCATATTACGGCTAAATATATTAATCCTGATAATGGAGAGCAAGTTGAAATGTTTAAAGAATTAACCGCAGATATTGATTGGGTTAAGATGCCTCTATCTTTAGCGGTAAAAAGAACTGATAAACATTTAATAGATAATAAAAAGGTCGATGAACAAATAAGTCAGATTTATTTAACAAAAGAACAAATTAATAAATTAATTTCTAATAAGTTTATATTCTAACATTATTTATATAATTTATTCAGGAGGGTGGTCATGGCAGACATTAATAATATTGTGTTATCTGGACGCCTAACAGCTGATCCAGAACTTAAATATATTGATAAGGGACAAAGTAAAGTAGCTGTGTGTCGTTTTTTTCTTGCTACTGAAGATCCGTATGGTAAGACAAGCTTTATTCCAATTATCGTTTGGAGAAACTATGCTGAAGCGGTAGCAAACTATTTAACGAAAGGGCAGGAAGCTACAGTTGTTGGAAAGATTCAAAGTAGGCAAGATAAAGAGAACAATCGTACATTTATAGAGATATATGCGAATGAAGTGAAGTATGGACCGAAGGTATCTGCTGAACAAGCGTAACTTAGAAAGGAGATTAAGTAATATGGATCATAATGATACCTTTAGAGAACTAATGAATAAATTAAGGGCTCCTTTTCCTAAAGAAGTGCAGCAACCACGTAGCGATGGTCACGGTACTTATATCCCTATCGCTTATTATCTTGAAAGACTAAATGAAGCAGCTGGGCAGCATTGGTCACACGAGCGAGTAGGGGAGCCTGTTTTCTATGACCAAGATCGACTTGTACATACCGTTGTTAAAGTCACCATATTGGGCCGTTCTCATCATGGTGAAGGCTTTTCTAAATACCAGGTAGATACTTCAGGAAAAATGATTAACCGCCACTATGCTATTCGCTCAGCGACCAAAGATGCGATTAGAGATGCCTTAACGTTTTTTGGAATGAAACAAGACTCACTAAGTACCGATAAAAGGAAAGAGGTAAATCCCAAAATTACAAAGGTTGATCCTCAACTCAACTCTGAAAGAACTTGTATTAAGTGTAATAAAGAACTTTCAATAGAGGAAATAGAAAATCTTCTTAACTTACAAATTAAGTTTGACTATTGTACTGAGCATTTACCAAAGCATTTGAGAAAAAAGAAGTAATGTTGGAGTGAATTAAATGTTTATTGAGTATCGTTGTCCAATATGCGATTGTATTGAATGGCATATTGAAATAATCCCAAAAAAGCTTTGTCCTAATTGCGAGGAAGTGATGGAAGTTATTGAAGAATAAAGCAAGTTACGACTTGAAGTAATGTAGATAGGGTGGCGTTAGATATATTTTCTAACACACCCTATTAAAATTTGTTCAAAACTAGTAAAACAAAAATATTAATCTACTTATATTTTATGGTAGCCACTCATTCCATCTGTTAATATTTACTAAACAATACAAACAAACCCATTATTGTTATAAGTAATCTCCCTTTAATTTAAGAAGAATTTCTAAATGTAAATTTTTATCTAACAACCTAAAAAAGTATTCCGCTTGCTTAAAGCAATTAGATATTTCATTATGAGTACGATTTAACTTCTCATAGCACTGTCCTTGATAGTAAAAATAGTTGCCTAAAAATGACATATTTCTAAGTTCTTTTGATTTTACTATTGCCTCATGTATTAATTTCAACGCAACAGTATATTCACCATTGTCATATACCGTTTTTATTTTATTAAACATTACTTTTAATAAAAAAGTATCGTAATTATCTATTGTTGATTGTTTCCTTTTGGAGTTATTAGAAGTGATCTTTTTGTAATAAAATAATGCCTTTTGATATTCATTATTTTCAGCATAAATAAATGCAATATTATTTATAATTCTTTCTCCAAGAAAATCTTTTTTTAATAATAACTTATACTTTTTATCCAAAATATTGATTAATGCATTTAAGCATTGTTTATAATCTACTTTCTTCAATTTATAAGCGCTAATTGTATTTTGCCAAGTTAAAAATAACGAGAACCAGGTAACTTCATTGACATTTAATTTCTCGATCTCTAATAAAGTCAACTTATACACCTTATCAAACTGTTGACTTGAGTTAAATCCCTCAATATCAGAGACAATTTGAGCCATATAATCATAGTTTTCTTCCAATATCAGATTTAAGAAATAGTTTAATGGAATGTTTAGTTTTAAAGCAATTAAATATAGAACTTCTAATGAAGGGTTTATAGAACCTTTTTCAATTTGACTTATAGCTGATTGGGAACAGATATCCTTGCATAGCTCCGCTTGAGTTAGTCTTAAGAGTTTTCTTTGTTTAACTATTGTTTTACCTATAGCCCTTAAATCCATGTGCAACACCACTCTAAAGCATATTTTTTAAATACTATTAACTTAAGGAGGGTAGAAAAAATGAAAAAATTTCTAAGTCTAGCAATCGTTCTTGCTGTATTAGCTGGTGGGTTTCAAACCTATTCTCATGAAAGTTTTATAGAGTACTTGCCAAATGATTTACCTTATGAAGTATAAAACTATTTGTTCTATTTAATCACAATTTGGATGATTTGGATATAACGAAGCTATTGAGGAGGTGTTGCTTATATGAATTTTGTCATTAAGAAATAATAAGCTTTCTGATTTTTTTAGAGTAATAAATTTCATATTGGAGGTAATAAAACAATGAAAAAAATCATTTCTTTACTTTTAACATGTTTACTTTTTATTTCTATGTCATTATCAATACAAGCTCAAACTACTGAAGAACATCAATCCAAAAGATATATTATTAAAGGTGATGTTATTGTCGATACTGACACTGACAAAAAATATGGTTCTCCACATAAATTTGATGAGGATGGCAAAAAGGTTAAAGCCTCTCTTGAAGAATTCAGAGATGTATTAAATGAAAAAGATAAAACTGATAAGGCTAAGGAAAAAGAAGAAAAGGAAAAAAAAGAAAAAAAAGATGAAGAAATAAATAGTATTAATGAATTTGGTCTAGTGAGCCCTATGATAAATATTCAAAAAAGTTATGAAGAAACTTCTTCTACAACATACTGGGGTGATTCTTTCCATATAAGTGCATGGCTTAGTTGTCCTTCCGGCGGAACTGATTGTACTATTGAATCAAGTGTCGGATGGTCAGTCTCAGAAGAGTTTGGTGTAAATGTTGAATCTGGATGGAAAGACTATATTAAAGCTGGGGTAAGCTTTTCGTGGAATACAACAGTGACACGTGGGACTGTATATACAATACCATTAGAACCCGGAAAAGCAGGTAGAATACGCTTTATGCCTTTGTCTAATGTTACTTACGGAAATTATCTTGAAACGATGGATGGTATAGTAATATATGATGAGTCTATCAGAGCACAGTCACCTGCTTCGGTCCCAATGACTGGTGAACCTGATGGATGGTATTATGTTGAATATTATTAAGAAAAATTAGGTAGTATTTTATGAATAACTTAATTAAACAGATATTATTACTTTGTATTATCTCTATACTAGTGAGTTGCAATTCCGAAATTTCTAATCAAAATACAGCGAAAACCAATAATACACCAACATTTAATACTATTGACAGTGCTTTAGAAAACTATGCTAAAGTTGAATCTATTAAAGTAACTATGTTGCTTTTATATACCTCACTAGATGAGAAACTAGTTGTCTCTAAACACAATAATAATGATATTTATACTATAGGTGAAATTGTAAAGACTGATAATAATAAGTTTTTTATTCGGAGAATTACTCCTTACAGTTCCTTGGATATTGGAGGAAAACTCAACCTTATCACCCACAAGGAAAACAAATATGAGGTGAAATTTTCAAAAAAAATCGATAGTAATAAACATTATATACCTGTGGCCGGAAGTGATTTTTATTTAAAACTTACATTAGATTCAACTCCTCAACAAAATGCAATAAAGCATTATGAAGTTATTCTTAACTCAAATAAATAAGAAAATAAAATCAATAAAGAAAACTACTTAATTATTTATGTAGAAACTTCCAAGTAGTTTAAACAAAATAATAATTCACATAATGAAAAAAGGGAGCTGCTCTCTTTTTTCATTATGTAAGTAATTTCAGATTAGCAGGAAGTCAAAAATTGAATTTACTATATAAACTTATATGAGTATAAGTTTTTGTTTAAAATATTTTCTATTGTACCTTCTTCCATATTCAATATGCTGAATGTTACTTCTAGGTATTCTTCGTTATCTCCGGAGAAGTTCTAGGATCAAAAATCCTCGTAATCCACATCATAACCCGCTTTTCGTAACGTTTTAATAATTTTCTTCCAATTTTTCATAGAACAAGAATATTCTTCGGATTTCGCTAACCTACTAATAGTATTTCGGTTTACTCCGCTTTCTTTCGCTATTTCTATTTGCGTAATTGAATTTTTATCAAGAAACTTTCCGAACTTTGATCGCTTCTTGCCGAGCCCAAACATAAAATATCATCTCCTTAACTTATTCATTAGCAACATTATCGACCAATAAGTTGTCCTTTAATCACAAAAATGTGATTTTTGCTAAAAAAGTGTGCATATTGGACAAGCAGTACAAAATATCATGAATTAAGAAATAAAAAAGGAGGAAACGCAATGACAAAGGACTTAGCTTTTTATCTACTAAATAACGAGAATGTGTATTTATCTGATGAAGGGAAGCGATATTTAAAAGATTTACTAGAAAATCAAGCCATTCATGAAGTTAAGTAAAACTAAATGATGTCTAATTAAAATGGAGGAAAAACATGTATAGACCAGCTGTACAATATGATGATGATTATCGTACGTTTGTAAGTGAAGTATCCAAATCGACCCAATTAGATCGTCAACAAATTATTAGAGCTGCACTATTTATAGCTGCCCATTCACTCGAATATCAAATGCTACTAGTACCTTACTTAAAAGAACATATGAAATTACCAATACCTAACTGGACGGTGGATGATCATAATATGTGGTTAAATCAACCGATTGATCCAAAAAAGGAGAATGATAAGAGTGGCCATAAAAAAGAGATATCCGAATATAAATCAAGTATCTCCAACGAACCTAAAACAGAGTTACCAATCAAATATGTCTTCAAACAACAAGGCGGTATCAAGTTTAAAGTTGGATAATAAAGATATTTTCTATGCCTCATTAATGATCATTATTTTTATCATCTTTTAATAAATTGTAAAGTTTAATATAAATTTATTCTTAAACGGGAACCGATGGTTATGGTTCTCGTTTTTCTATTTTTAATAATTAGTTATCCTCAATGTATTTAGAATTAGAAAATTATAGATATTTATATTGATGTATTTATCACTTCTTTTTATCTACAGGCAAATTATACTTTTTTGCTAAATCTATACAACGTTTTGCTAACTTAGCAGCTTTCTCTTTAGATATTTTTTTATCCATAATGAACCTCCCATAGCTTTTAACAATCATTATTACCATCTTTAATAAAAATATACATATCTACCTCCCTATCAGAATATGAATTTATAAAACTGGAACAAAAGGAATGTGTCCTAGACTTAAGATTTAATTTTTTAATAATTTACGGATAGGTGAGGGGTAAATATGAGAGCTACAAGGTCAGATAAAAAGAAAGATATTAAACCTATAGTTGGTATTGAAATTTATGAATGTCTATGTCGTTTAAGTTACATTACCAATACACCCATTAAAGACGTTGGTGAAAATGTCATTAAAGAAGGACTAGCGAATATAAACGTTATTGAATATTTATCTAAACACTTTAAAAGAGACTATTGGCATGGGGAGACATTGTTACGATCCCTAGATAAAAGTCATTTATTTAATTCGAGGTCTTTAAAAATTGAAGGTAACAAAAAGAGGGTATCTTTACGTTTTGAACAAAAATCATATGAACATTTATCGGATCTTGCTTATACACTAGATTTAACGGTTTCTAGTGCAACCTCACTTCTTTTAGATGCAGCATTAAAAAATTCTAAAATCGTTCATCGCTATATTGAAACATATATTAATTCTAACCTTGATCCTAATCGTAAACAGCAGTTAAAAGCCGTTTTAAAATTTATGAATAAAAATAATCTTTACGAAGAAAAAATTACTTTAGGTCTTCTTATTAATATGATCGTAGAGGATTTTATGGACAGCTCATTAAATATCAAAAGTGCTATTAATAAATTTATTGATGATCTACTCAGTGAAGATTAAAAGGCAAATTAACGCGAGTTATAATAATATAAATAATATTAAGCTATGAAGTCTACACTAAAAGAATTGATTAATTAAACACCAATTTTGATAATTTTAAATATATTCATAGATACATTATTGATTGCACATGAATATTTCGATATAATTGTTGTATAAAGTTTATTATTTGCTCTCTGAGCCTGATTACCAAGATAAAAGCCCTATCGGGTGGCATAGATTTCTTAGAAGAAGTCTGTCCACAAATCCGATGGGGTTTTTTGTCGTGGTCAGAAAGATAATAAACTTTATCATTACACACACTTAGGAGGAATTTTTATGAAAGAACTACACACTGATGAAGTTTTTCAAAATTTAGGAGCGCCATTTTCATCTGATGAAATTGAATGGAGAGCTCAACAGGTATTTGAAGGGAAGAATGGCAAACCACCAAAAGCTCTTATTGTTCCTTACGTACAATCAAGGGCCATTATGAATAGGTTGGATGAAGTTGTAGGTTGGGACCGTTGGGAAAATGTTGTTGAAGAACTTCCAGGTGGAGGTATTCTTCAAGGTATTCGTATTTGGATTTCAGAAACCCGTTCTATAACGAAATGGGATGGAGCCGATCGCACTAATATAGAAGCTACAAAAGGAGGTATCAGCTCAGCATTTAAAAGAGCTGCGGTACTTCTGAACATTGGTAGGTATCTTTATTCTGAGGATGCAAAATGGGTAGATATAACCCCTCAAAAAGCAACTCCTAGCGATGAATACATTTCTGATAAAAAGAAGAATATTTATGGATATTTTACTCCACCTTCTTTAGTTCAGAAAAATCAACAAAGACAACACAGTCCAGCACAATCAAAACAATCACAACCTAAGGAGCAACAAATACCATCAGGCATGATTCAATGCACATTCAAGAAGTTGGTAGATTACAACACACATTTGGAAGTAATTTTAAGTGATGGTAGTGGTAGCAAAGCTGTTCTTTTTGCTATTGATGGTGTAAAAGACCGTATCCGTTCGCTTAATTTTAAGGATGGTGACGTTCTTGCTGTATCAACCGAAAAGGACGGTGGTGGAAACTTTATCATTAACGATGTGATCAAAGTTGCTGCTTAAACGTTATTAATTATTAATCTATTACATTACACATTTAGGAGGAATTTAATATGTTAAATCGCGCGCAATTTTTAGGAAATCTTACAAAGGATATCGAACTTAGAAAAACGGCATCTGGAAAGCCTGTTGCTAATTTAGATATCGCATTAAATTACTATGTTCAAAGTGAGAAAAAGACAGAGTATGTACAAGTTGTGGTCTGGGATAAGCAAGCAGAAGATGCAGCTAAATATCTGTCTAAAGGAAGACAAGTCTATGCCGAAGCAAAAGTCGTCGTACGTAAAAGAAATCTTGAAGGGAAGAATATCTCGATCCCTGAATTCCATGCAGAGAAGGTTATTTACTTAGGATCTTCTTCTAATAATCAAAATGGAAGTGGACAACACGTACCGAATGATTATGAGCAACAAGGTTATGGACAGCAAAATTCAAATCCATTTGGCTCTTCTTATAACGATGGTGGATTTGGACAAAATTACAACGGTAACGCTGATCCGAACTATCCGTTTGGACGCTAATAGAAATTATGAAAGAGAGTTGCTACCTAGTAACTCTCTTTTCTTTACATTTAATAATAGGAGGAGAATTAATATGGGAAAAAAAGATACAAACATCTGCAATGAAAAACCAGTAGTTATAGGTGCAGCTAAGATGATGGAAGACGTATTTGAAAGTGGTTTATATAAGGAAATGAAGACTGCTGATAATAAACTAGAAACAATTAAGAAAACTCTTAAACAGCAATTTGAAGATGGGGATCTTAAACGGTATGAATTACCTCATAACTTAATTGCGAAATTTGTTTCTGTTCCAATCTATGAAACGGATGAGGAAGGATTAAAAGAATTTCTTGATGATTATGGATTGTTGCCACAAACCGTGTCATTGAAGGAAAAATCAATTAAAGGTGCTGACATTCTAGCTCAACTAAAAGCCTTTCAAAAGCCCAAAGAATACTTTGCTCAGTTCTATCTGAATAAAGAGGGGAAAAAGCATCTTGATAAAGAAGAGTATACTTTTATAGAGGATATCGATCATTTGGCATCTGAATTTTTAAATCAGAAAACTTTATTTGAGGATCGTCAAATGAGTTACAATAAAATAATGGAAAAAATAACAAAATGTCCTTTTCTTCGACAATCTCTCACATTGAAATCTACCTACGGAACTTGTAAACTAAGAAATAAGGAGATAGAATTTTATAACAATTCTATTTATGATCACTTTGGTAACGAGTTCCTTATGAAATATGGTAAAGTTTCAATGAAAACTATTGACGACTTTATTGCAAAAGGATACTTTTCTCCAACGGAAATTAAAAGTTTTAGGAAGATTAAAGATATTAGTTTACGCTTTGTTGTAATGGAAAAAGATAGTGAAATAAAACAATCTGAATTTTTCCATCAACAAATGATTAGAAGATCTCAAATCCGACGGTTTGCATAAAATCTTGTAAATTAGGAGGCAAAGGGCGTGATATCCAACCTACACCCATTACATGACGATGTGAACATAATAAATATTTCACTCAGTAAGAAAACACCTTACTTCTATATGCTTGTTGATTACGGTAATTGTTATTTGTGTTTAAGATCAAACCGTATTAACTATGATTTAGAAATAGTTAAGCAAATCGGTAAGGATAAAATATCTCCAGAAGAAGCAAAACCACTACTTGAAACTGGAGAGAATTTTTTTAAGCACATAGATGCTTCCGTTCAAAAGTATTTAGAAAAGTTCGGAATTGAATAAAGATTACACTTAGGAAGACTCTTATTTTTACCTATTTAGGTGCGAATGTAAGGGTCTTTTTTTATTTACATTAAATTACACTTAGGAGGATGTTTTATGACATATACAAAGCAAAGTACTAAAGATAAGGTGAAGGAAGCTTGTGAACTACCCTCCACTTACGAAAGAACATCACTTTCGTTGAAGTGGGGGGCTTCCTAAGAACTCCGTTCTATCGAACAGATATGGATTAGGCGATCCCTGCCGTCCCGACAGTTAATCGTAGCGCTTCGTTACGAAGGTTAATTCCTGCGTTAATGTCTCTTTGGTGATGGGTTTGGCACTTTGGACACTCCCACTCACGTAAAGCGAGACTTTTAACGTCTTTGTGTTTATAGCCGCAACACGAACATAATTGACTACTTGCGAAGTTTCTGGCTACGACAACGACTTGTTTGCCATACCACATGGCTTTGTACTCCAACATGGTGCGAAATTGATACCAAGAGACTTCACTAATGACTTTTGCGAGTTTGTGGTTTTTTAACAAATTTTTCACAGACAAATCTTCAATCCCGATGATGTCGTGGTTTTTGACAAGGTCGGTAGAGATTTTGTGTAAGAAATCATGGCGCGCGTTAGTAATTTTTTCGTGAATGCGAGCCACTTTGATCCGTTGATTGTGCCAGTTGGAAGAACCTACGGTTCGTCTTGAAAGAATCCTCTGCGCTTTTACGAGCTGTTGTTCAAGTGTTCGGGACCACTTGGGATTATGGTAAATCGTTCCGTTCGAAAGCGTAGCGAAATCTTTTAACCCTACGTCGACACCAATAGCTGAATGTGTTTTGGGTAACGCTTGAACTTCTGTTTCAACGAGTATCGATATGAAATACTTCCCACTCGGATTACGTCGAATGGTCGCATTCATTATTCGCCCTTCAACCTTGCGATTTTTTGCATACCGCACAAGTCCTAGTTTTGGTAACTTGATGTGTCGATCAAACACTGCGATATTCCCGTTGGTTTGCTTGGTGGTATACGACTGAACCTTGTTCTTCTTTGACTTGAACCGAGGGACTTTTGCTTGCTTTTTGTAGTAGCGAGTGTAGGCATCGTGAAGGTTCTCGACGGATTTTTGAAGCGAAATGCTATCAACCTCTTTTAAGAAAGGGTAGTGTTTCTTTAATAATCGAACCGCTTTGACTGATTCGTATTTGTTGAAGAATTCTCCTTTCCAAACATTAGACGGAAGTTGCCCGCTTTGTTTCATTTCTTCCACAATGGACCAATACAAATCTTTCTGATTTTGTTTCGCCAGGAAGAAGTTAAATACGAATCTTGAACACCCGAACGATTTATGGATGAGCTCGGTTTGTGCTTTTGTAGGAGAGATACGAAACTTATAAGCTTTATTCACTAACATGCGTTTCACCTCGCTTTCTATCACGATTATACCATATACCGAGAACGTAAGTTCGTTTTGGAAATGTTAAGTTTAAGCCAGCCATTCATCCACCACTTACTCGCAATCTCCTTGAAGTGGGGGTCTTCTGGCTAAAAATGATAAAACAGATATAGTAACGTTACTAACGTATTGAGTTAATAATATAAATACTCCTATATATCCCATTGAAACTAAAATGGGAATAAAGGATAACTTTATCGGTGTTGGAGTTTTAACTCTCAATTGTTTTATTTGCTCTTTGGTCAACATTGGTAGTGCCTCCTTCATATTATTTTTGAAATTGCGCTAATTCCTCGTCCGTATAACTTCCGAAAATCTCGTATTCTTTTGGAATATCAGGTAACCTGTAATAATCGATCGCTTCATGATAAAGTTTTAATTCTTCGATGTTAGAAAGGTTTTTTAGGATTTCCTCTACTTTATCCCAATCTTCATATTTCTCATACAAATATTGTTGATTAATTTCCCAAACGTAATTTAATTTGTCGAGTGGCGCGGTAAGAATCGTTTTTGGCTCTAAGAAATAAAAATAAGGAGCAGTTGTACCGTATTTTTTTTGAGATGTTTTTTTTGCTTTTTTTATTTTTCTATTTAGGTTCCAATCTAGAGAGGCTCCGAATACATATAGTATCCCTGCGCCGATAAATGCCGTGGCCATGAATAAAAAGTGTAAAACGAAAATCATCATAATATCGAAGTTAGCATTCTTTCGATACTTTTCAGGGAATAATCCAATATCAATTAGAAAATCTATAAACCCTTGAAAGTGTGAAAAAATAACTGAAAATATAAATATAATAATAAACCCTAAAATTAAGTGCATATAATTTCTCCCCCCTTATATACGATATACATATATATGTATATCGTATATTTATTATATCCTATTTTTTAGTAATATACAATAAAAGTATTGTCTAATGAAGCTTTTTTTTGTAAAATTGTAAATGTAAAATTAAATACGATTACAGTTTATTGTGATTTATTTTGGCGGAAGACGCAAAATAATCTCCTTGTCGGGGCTTATTTTGCGTTTTTTTTGCGTTTTATACGTCAATAAATGGTTCTTTAGGCGTATAAAATTTTTATATCTAAAAAAATAGGAGGAATTGTAGTGAAAAAAGTTAAAAACGTACTTTCGTATCTCACTGTTTTTGCTTTCTTGGGGATCTTAGGTTTTTTTGCTTCTCCAGAAACAGCTTCAGCATCAGTACCGTTAATTGAAGGAGGGACAGGCGGTGATATTACTGATATTAACGCTATTATCCAACAATGGATTACTAATATCCGTGTTATTGGAGTGCTCGTTATAGTATTTGCTATTATTATTGCAGCCATTATTATTGGTATGTCCCTTGGTAATGCTCAGAAGCGCGCTCTTGGTGTATCGGCTCTAATATCCGCTGTTATCGGCATCATACTTGTAATGAAAGCTCCTGATCTTGCGAACTATTTTATTAATCAATCGAATTAATATTCTTATTGCCTTTTAAGAGCCCTTACACATAAGAGTAGGGGCTCTTTTCACAAAAATATAAGGCTTCAAAGAATGGGGTGAATAAATTGAAAACAACAATGCCATTCGATACCGAGACCGAGAGAAAAGTCATTAAAAGTATGTCTTGGCGTCAAAGTTTATATGTACTCGTAGGGGGTCTTATCTATATGTCTATCGGCTCAGAAGTTTTGTTTGCTGGGTTCTCTTTTATCACTACTGTGTTATTGTTAGCTTTCCTTACTCCTATTACCATTCCTTTTCTTGTTTTTGCTTTTTACAAAAACAAGGATACTTCTCTTTTTTATGATCGTTATTTACTTTTCAAGTTTAACCATAAAAAAAAACAAGTAGGACTATGGAGGAAATAAAATGCTTACAAATCTAATTATGCTAATTATGATCGGGATTGTAATCTTCATTTTTTCTTTTCCGATTATAGGGAAATCTTATCCATTTCAACTTACAAAGAAGAAAAAAAAGAAAAAGAATAGTATTCAAGATGCACCTCAGATAGATGGAAATTTTCAAGAATTGATGGGAATTAGAGCTATGTATGGGGATATTGTTGAACTTGATACTGAAAAGAAAACAGGTCGTAATTTCTTAGGACTTATTCGAGTAGATGATATTAACTATCTATTAAGAAGTTTAAACGAACAACGACAAACTGACCTTGCTTTTGAAACTTTATTAGCTCAACTTAACCTTGGTCCTGGTCGTGAAGTAAATGTAGGTATTCATATCCAGTCTAGACCTATTGATCTCTCTGAACAATTAAAACCTTATCAAGAAAGTTTTGGAAATCTAAATCCTATCGCTCAACGCTATGCGCAAAGTATGTTTTTTCCTTTTATGGAGTATTGGCAACAAACGGTTGATGAGTACGGCTATCAATCTTACTTTCGTATCGATTTAAAGTATAGCGAATTATTATTAGAAGATTTAGAAGAAGATCAAATAATTATGAAAGTAAGGAATGAGTTTAATCGGGTGGCATCTATTATTCAGCGAAATTATAACTCTATGGGTGGACAAAGTGCCATTTGTAATGAATACCTAATGTATGAAGCTTTGTACTTTGCAGTAAATAAACAAACTTCAAGCTTAGAGCGTTTTAAAAATATGATGGCTCAAGAAGGTTTATTATCACCATTTGTAACAGGGGATGCTAAAAGTAGCGTTTATGTAGATGATATTGAAAGTGAAGAGGGTGAAAAGCGTGAAGTTGTTTAGACGAAAGAAAATACAAAAAGTAGATGAAATTGAAGAAAAAAATTCAAACAATAAGAGAAAAAATAGAACTAATGAAGATCCTCAACATGAGAGTTATATAGAAAAAATTGCTTTAGAAGGCTTTCATATCCCTATGGATATTCGTGACAGGGGCTATCAAATTGAACAACGTGCAGGAAAAGAATATCCGTTTCGCTCGTATATCTTAAACTTCGGTAACACAAGTATTTCTACTGGAGAATTAGATACCTTGTTTCGAGCTGGAGCTTTAAATATAAACTTTCATCTTTCGAAATTGACGAAGAGTCAAGCA
Source organism: Anaerobacillus arseniciselenatis (assembly GCF_001865995.1). Classification (GTDB taxonomy): domain Bacteria; phylum Bacillota; class Bacilli; order Bacillales; family Anaerobacillaceae; genus Anaerobacillus; species Anaerobacillus arseniciselenatis. Next base: position 47,298 of record NZ_MLQQ01000044.1, read on the forward strand.
GTGAACAAATATAAACGTGCAGTAACAGACGAAGCAGCTCGTGCGTTACAAATGCAAAAAGCAGGAAATGAGATAGATTTTACTGAAGCGATCAAAGCTAGAGATAAAGCAGATCATCTATTACAAGAAATTTCTGATGGATATAATGATGGTTTTTTAGGAACTATGGCTGTAACGTTGTTCGGAGAAGATGACAAAACACTTGATAGTATGGGGATTTTAATCCAGGACTCTGTAGAACATAACGAGCATAGTTTAAGACCTCTTTATAACCGACAGAAAGATGGGTGGTTATCTAGTCTACCACTATCACCGAATATGTTAGCTTCTACAGTAGATAAAAGATTTTTTGACCGTACCGCTATTGTTGCAACTTCACCATTTTATTCATCAAAAATTCCGTTCAGTGGTGGTGTACCTCTAGGAGAAAACCTACATAATCGTAACATGGAGTTTTTAAATGTATTTGCTCCGTATCTAGAAAACTATTCATCTCTTATAGTTGGAACTTCTGGAAGTGGTAAGTCGTTCTCTAATAAATATATTTCTTCTTCTCAGATTCTTCTTGGCAATCGAATTTTTTCTATTGATCCTGATGGAGAAAACGGGCCAATTTGTGTCTTAATGGGTGGAAAAGAAGTTGAAATTCGTGAGGGTGGACAAAACACCATCAACCCTTGTGCGTTAACGGAAGAAGAAGTTGAACACACATTACCTAATGGTCGTCGTGTTTCACAAGTAATTGTTCCAATAGGATCAAAGGTCGGACGATTAGTATCTTTTTATAACAAATTACTAGACGGAATGAACTCTCAAGAAAAAGAATTAATAAAAAAGGCAATTCTTGATGTAATTAAGGATTGGGGAATTACAGAAGATCCAGAGTCTCTTTATGAAAAAGAGAAAAGACCCGTTAGACAGAAAAATGGAGAAATTATTTATAAAAAGCAACGTAAAGTAGAATTTACTCTTTCCGATATATATAAACAACTACTTAAAAATAATACAAGCGGTTATAACTTAGATAATTTAACTTTTCAAGAGATGATTGACCTTGATTCGAGAAGGTTACTCAAGGTCCTTCGTGGTTATTTACGAGATCGGCCAGACGGAATTATCTTTGATGGTCAAACTCAATTTGGAGGCGAAAAAATTGAGAATTTATTAGACGATATCCCTTGGGTGAACTTTAACATTAAAGCCATTGAAGGCTCAGATATTTACGACATTGTATTTTATGTATTAACTGTTCTAGGTTGGGAGTATTTTGTTAAACGGCCTTCATTACGTAAATATCGAAAACGACTTAAAATTGAAGAAGCTTGGCGTATGAAACATATCGATGGTGCCATGTTGTTTGTTGAAGAATTAGCTCGTCGTTCTCGTAAATATAACGCTGGTGTAGATATAATCACACAGGACTTAAAACCTTTTCTAAACGATCCGAATGGACAAGCTGTCGTAAAGCAAGCAACTTCTGCTCTATTTTTACGTATTGGTGCAATGAATAATGATGAAAAAGAAGAATTGCAATCGATCTTTAACTTATCTGAAGGAGAACTTGAAATTATCTGTAGAAAACCTTCTGAATCTGAAAACGATCAAACGAAAGGTGAAGGAATTATACGTGTTGGTGGGTCTAGCGCTTACATTAAAGTCAATGTAAGTGATGAAATGCGAGCATTTATTGATACCGACCCTGACTATCTTATCCGAAATGGTTTAATGCCTTCAGTTGATGAAATTATTGATGAAAATTCTGAAATGTCTACTGAAGAAAAAGAGGGTGTCTTTGCATGGGGTTAAGGACGCTTAAGGAAATAAGTGATCGTAAAATACAAGTTTATACCTTATTCTTTTTCGTGTTGTTTTTGACTATTCCAACACCTGTTTATGCTTCCGGCGAAAAATGGTATATGAAACCGTTTGAATGGATGGTTGCAATGTTCTTTGAATATATACTCAGTCCATTTTTAGGCATTCACGAACCTGCTTATTATATTTTTTATCAAGGTGATGGACTTATTTGGGGATTATATACACAAGAACAGTTTGCCCATGCTATTCAAACTGGATTTCACATGATGCTTTTTATCGTTAGTTTTATGCTCGTAACATCTATCATGAAAATTGGTGTTCAAAATGTCTATGGACGATTTTCTGCAAGCATGAAAGTGGATTTAATGGACAATGGATTAAAAATTCTCATAGCAATAGTATTGCTTTTCCAATTCTTCCCGATAATGAACATTTTTTTTACAATTAACATGTACGGTGTAAGTTTGTTTGAATCAGGAATTTCAGAACCTACAAGTCTAACTGACTTAGGTGCCGATATACTAACTTCAGCTGATGGTACAAAAAGTCCAGGTGACGAAATCACGTTCACCGACTTAGATAACTCTAGTAATAATCCAATTAAAAACGCTATTGTTTCGTTTTTCTCCTTGGGAGTATCTATTTGGTTTAAAGCCTATTACATTCAACGAATATTTATAATAAGCGCTTTAATCATATTAGCTCCTTTATGGATATCAGCTATGTTTTTTCCTAAACTCGAAAGAACTACAAGTACAGCGTTCAGAGAGCTTTGGGCGCAAATCATGGCGCAAGTAATACACGCTGCTACATTTTTCTTGTACTTTTGGCTATTCGATGGTTCGGAAGATTGGTTTACATATATCATTGCGTTAGCGTTGTTTATTCCTGTTTCTGAATCGATCCGTTTTGCAATGGGGGCAACAAGTGAAAACGCAGGTCGCCTTGCCATGGTCGGAACATTAGCTGGGGCTGGTTCATTACTTCATATGGGGAAAGCTGCAAACGATATTCGCCAAGGTAGTATGAACTCGTTTGCGGAAAGAAAAGGAGTTTATGACGGACCAAGAGGGACTTCTAATGGTCCTAATGGTGGCGGAGGCGGTGGAATGTCTCCAACTTCAGAAAGTAATGGTCGCCAATATGGTGGTACAGGACACTTGAATGCTTCACCTAATAAATTTACTCGTAATATGAGAAGTTTTGGTCATGTAGCATCTGGAGTAGGATCTGCTATGTTGCGAACTGGTGGTTATGCAGCAGGAATGGGAATTAATCCAATTGCTGGTCATTTTGCCGCGGAAGGTGGATCTGAAGTTGGAAAAAATGCAGGTTACGGATCGGGTGTTCTCTCATATGCTGGAGCTAAAGGTATTCAAGGAAAAGCCAGAAATGCACAACAAGGATTTAATCAAAATTATCAATCTTCTATGGATCAAGGTCGTAATCGAGTTCAAGCGACTTTATCTGGGATTGGTGGAGGATTAAAAGAAGGAACAGTGTCATCTGACTTTAAGAACAATCCTAATAGAAGAAATGAGGTACTCCAAAAAACTGGTGGCGCCGTTGGTGAATCGATGTATGGCAGAGGTATAGGCTACCACATGGGTTCTGAAACAGCTACTAAATACGCCGGAAAAGGTGTAGAAGATATTGATTTAGCTCGTTTAAATGTTAAAAAAACCTACGCTGTAGTTACATCAAATAAAGGTAGTTATTTAGCCGAAAAAGGTGAAAATAACCAATTAGTACCTAGAACGAACATGAGGTCAGGAGATCCATCCTTACCTAATGATCAAATGATAATTCAAGAGTATAAAATAGAATCTAATAAAGATGGAATTAGAAGTTTCAAACCATCTACATCACAATATTCTATAAATCAGGTACCAGCGAATAACGGAAGTGGTGCAAACCAATGGAAAAAAGCACCTGTTGAGCAACAAGCAAATCAACCAAATATTCAAGAATTTTTGAATAAAAACTCCCCACCAAACAAGGTATAAGGGAGGAATAAATGATGAATATTCAACAAGGGATAGATTATGGTAAGCAACAAGTCAAAAAATATATAAAGAAAAAAATAACAAAAGCCATTATACTTGCTTTAAAGAAAATACTTTTAAAATTAGTATTTTTAATTATAAAAGCATTCTTAGCAGCAATGGCCGCTTTAACCACTGTACTTGGATTACCTACAGTTATTATCCTAGCCATTCTAATTATCATTGGAGGAGCAATGTTCCTACTTGCTCCAACTTTGGGGTTAATCGACGATGACTCACCTATCAGTCAACAAGAAGTACGTTCAGAATTGGAAACACTTATCTTTAACTCAAGCGATGAAACCAATTATAGACCACCTATTGAACTAGTAAGCTCGATAGATATGATGAGAATTATTCAAGAAGATTTAAACCCTTGGGATGTCAATTTTTCCCCCATTGTAGAAACGCTATCACCTGACTTAACGTATCAAGACTTTGAAGATACTTATGAGGTGAAAATTGTTACTACAACTACTAAAGAAGTAACAAAAACAGCGCCTAAAGAATTGACTTACGAAGCGTTAGAAGAAGTTGGAAAGGAAATTAAAGTCATTTGTTCGTCAGATGAATTTAATAGTTTACCTTTCGAGTTAGTTCTTAACATTTGTTATCAAGAAGTCCCGGTTTATGACTATGTAACAAAGACAAAAACCGTTTTAGTTCCTATTGTAGAAGTAGAATCAGATATAGACACCAGCGTAAAACTAGAAAGTAAGAAAGTAACATTCTTAAAAAATGCACATTCCTGGAATCGTTATGAAACCTATTATTATAAAGAGGTTGATCTAAACAATTCTTTTAAGTTAGTTGATGTAATAGAAGAAGGAAACAAGAAAGTTGAAGTGTATAAAAGAAAAACAAAAGAATGGATTTTTGATGCAAAAGATTTTGAACATGATTATACCAAATTTGATGAAGTACTTATAAACTTAGAATTAGAGAATTCATCGATTATGCTACTAGTCGAGGCTCTTAAAGAAAACAATATCCCACTAGATGGGTATAAAGGGCATTTTTTTGATATTTTCTTAAACGGTGGTATGAGGATGATGATTACACAGAAGTATATGGAGATATATAAAAAAGCAGAAGAAACTCATAACATTCCATGGTATTTTATAGCAGCAGCACACTATGTTGAAACTAAATTTTTCACCCTATCCGATGAAAAAAGTAATTTAAATGTTTTAGAAATTGAAATATTTTTAATTGCTCAACTCCTAAGTGAAAATGATTTTGAAAATAATAACAAGGAAGCGTTAAGAAAAATCAATCCTACTGAAAACTATGTAGCTGACGTTATCCACTTTGCTGCTCTTTTTAAAACCTCGCAAGGAGCACTACCTCCTATTGCGGAAGGAATTTTTACTAGACCGGCTATTGGCCCACTTACATCTGACTACGGGCATCGTTGGGGAAAAATCCATCATGGAGTAGATATAGGAAAGAGCTCGGAAGTTGTTCCTATTGTTGCAAGTGCAGATGGCATTGTAAGTCGATCTTACTTTTCATCAAGTTATGGTGAGACTATATTCATTAAACATAATATAAATGGGGAGGTTTGGGAGACAGTTTATGCACACATGGCTAGTGGTTCTAGACGTGTCCAAGTTCACGATCATGTATCAAAAGGACAAGTCATCGGTCTGATGGGCAACACCGGGAGAAGTAAAGGAGCACATCTTCATTTCGAAATTCACAATAATGGTGGTTGGAATTCGAATAAAACGAACTCCATATCTCCTACTAAAAGCGGATTAATTGAATGGTAATTTAGCCCGTGTCTACGTGCTTCCTTTTCTAAGGAGGATCATTGAAATTGAATAAATTATTAGTGACTTCGATTGTTTATTCAATATTTATAATTGGTGGCTTGTTATTATTCATTAATTTAAGCCATGAAGATAATGTAAATATTGACCAAGGTAAAGAAATTATAAAAAAATTAGAAACTTCCCTATCACAAAATGATCATTCTGAAGAAGATGATGATGCAGGTTACCACTATAACGAAGAGTTTTTAAAGGTTTTTCAAAATATAGACCAAACACTTAATTTCTTCATAGCGGTTTTAATAGAAGAGAATGAAGAATTATTTACTTCTTTTTTTATTCCACAAAGATACTCTGATGATTTATGGGCTTATTCAGAAGATCCGTACTTTGACAATGCAAATTATAAAATAATGAGAGAAGTGAATAGGAATGGAACTTTAATGTCGGCAAGGTACGATTACAATATAAAGGATGGATATAAGAGTACGCGGAAAGATACTGACGTCAAACTTATTTTTGTTTATGAGGATGGAATAGAAGTAGAACTTTCAATCGATCTAGTCATGATCGGAACAGAACATAATATTAAAGACAATATTTATTTTATTGAAAATAGTGTGTTAGAACTGATTGAAGAAATCAAACGTCAAACAAAACGAAAAGAAAGCTAGAAATAGAACGCCTTCTAAATCTAGCTTTCTCTTACACACTTAGGAGGAATGAATATGACGATTCATTCCTCGTTTTTAGTTTATCAGTTTTATAATGTATAAGCAATATAGATAGGTTTTTTTGGACGTTATGAAATTGATTTATAACAATAATTTATTTTCATGGAGGGAAAGTTAATGGAATTAGAAAATACACTAATTAATGAAATTTGGGATAGAGGCTTTCAAGTATAGTTAATGGCTGCTATTATATTTTGCTTAATAACTTTTTCATTTTATTTTTTCTTTAAAAAATTATTTCATTTAAGAGATTTGCTAGTATAGTTTACATGTCATTTTATTTTGGGCTATTTGTAACATCAACCGTTATAGTAAGTAGTTACTCCGAAAATTCAACTGTAATTGCTTATTCATCAGTCCTTATTGGTATATCCTTAACCTTACTAATTTCAGCGTCCCAAAGTTTTGAAAACGATATTACAATCGATAACCTCTCAAAAACTATATCAGAAAATATATTAAGAACTCTTTACAGTAACTCTAGCCCTGAATTAGTTAGAAAACAGTTTACGGAAAAGGCAGCTCTTAAAGTTAGTTCTAAAGTTAATTCCAACTCAATTAAAACGGCCATCGCAAAAGGAATTGTTAAAAACATTGATATTGATAAGTTGAGAAAAGAAATCGCAAAAGAAATCGTAAAAGAAAAAACAAGTATAGATCATCATAATTTATAAGCATCCTAGCTAATTAACTGATTTATCGGGTACTAAAAAAGAAGGTTGCAACTTAATTGTGATGATTGCGATCTTCTTCCCTTCATTATTTATTGAACCTATTAATATTCCATAAATCAGTTATCTTTGTTCGTTTTCTTTAGTAAACTTTCTATCCTTTTATCGATAAACTCGCTTTTATTTCCTGTTAGCTTTTTTATCAAACCTTGATTCTCCCACTCTTCTTCTGCTTGCTGCCTCGCTCTAATCATTTCTGTAAGACTATTAATCTTTTTTTCGCTCTCTAATATTCTTTCTCTCTCTTTTTCCTTATCTTCAAGGTTTTCAACTAAAGAAGAAGAATGCTCTTCTGCTTTTCCTATAATCTCTTTTAATTCATTGTTTTCATGAACTAACTCTTCTATAGCTTTACTCTGCTCTTTAAGTTTCTGCGAGATCGAACTTTGATCTTCTTCAAACTTTTCAACTAAAGAATACGAATGTATTTCTGTTTTTCCTACACGCTCTTTTAATTCATTGTTTTCATAAACTAACTTTTCTATAACTTCACTCTGCTCTTCAATCTTCTGTGAAATAGAACTTTGATCTTCGAGTAAAAGTGTTTCAGAAGTTAGTAAAGACTTAAGTGGTTTTTTTAAGCTCGGATTACCATCTTCACCTTTTTCGACTAATAACCCCCATAAAACTTCATTCATTGCTTCAAATTTCTCTAATTTCTCTTTCATTTGCTCCAGGTTAATATCTCCATAATTAGATGGAGTATTATTTGGTACAGTAGTTGGTTTTCCTGTAATCCCCACTTCTGCTCGTAAACCATTTAACCTAAATTCGTCTTTAAGTAAAAAGACCATTTTAATCTTAATTAGAGAAAGGTAATTTAATCGAATATATTTATTTGATGGTGCATCATCTGGGATAATGTACTCCTTTAAATTATCAATATAATAAGTAATAGAACTTGGCGGAATGCGCTTCTCTCCACCAATTACCCTACCTGCTTCCGCTACACTATACCATCTGTGCAAATCCTGTTCCAAAGCATTTATAAAGTCAGGATGATATAACTCTTTTTTTAATTGATCTCGTTCCATAATTAGATTAAATAGATTATCATACTTTAACTCTTCTTGTATCCTTATAAGTAAATCAGACTCATTAGGTAAAATCTTAATCTCATTCGACAAACGAATCTCCTCCAATCTATACCAATTTCAACAAAACGAAACCAAACGATTTTATCCGTTGAAAATCACTCACATTTGTGATCTTCTAAACAAAATAATAACAAATTCCACCTAAAAAATATACCTTTTACGAAAATGAACGAATTTTTTTACCTAACTACATTTAACGAAAATCAACTAAGTTTAACTATGTCTAGTATTAAGTTCCTTCATTTATAACGAAATCGTCTATCGTTATACTTAGTTAAAACTCGTTTAACCAACGAAGTATAACGAGTTTTTTCGTTAAAAAAACGAACTCTACCGAATTTTTTCGTTAAAAACTATTCTGTATGTAGTGAATTGGACAATATTCCAACTTATTCGTGCAAAATCAATTAATAATAAGTGTAATGATATTGTTTATAATTAAATTTAAATAGATAACTGTAGTAAGCAAATAAAATAAAACTTTTTATGATAATTGCTAGATTTTATTATTGAAATGAAATAACGGAAGTGGAAGGAAATAAGATTAAACCTAAACTACCTTTATGGTTAAATCAAGAAGAAGTACAGCATAGTTACGAGTTTATAGAAACAAATAAAGTGAAAGTAATCGTTTGTTGTGATGACGAAAGTGTTGTTGTAGATATATTAGGAAATACGATGCAAGTAGAAGGAGATGTAGACGGTTTAAAAGGTATAAATAAAGATAAAAAAACTTACCTGGAACTGATCAAGCAAGAGGCAAAAGATGCATTGGAGGAAAAAGAGCGCTTACTGAAGTTGTTGGAACCTATTAAGAAAATGAGGAAATCTTTATTTTAAAAACTGAATATCAAATAATAAAGAAAAATACATTTTGAACAAACTTTCTTCCAAAATGTATTTTTCTTATTTACCAGAGAATGTGTAGAAATTTTTTCTTGTTACAATTAAAATAAGGGACAAACTAAATGTCTGTCCCTATATTTAATATTAAATTAAATCAAATGGATCTACGTCTTTTTTGTCCTCATTCTTTTTCTTGGTTGAATCAAGAGAATTGAATGGATCATCTTCTATTATTTCTTTTTTTGTGCTACGTGAAAATCCCGATAGAGCAGATAAAACATCATCTTCATCTTCATTAATAGCATTTTCTAATTCTTCGAGTTTTTGATTTTCCACAATTAACTCTTTAATTGAAGAAGGTAACGATAATCCTGCAAACACAGCATAGAAGTAAACCTCATTTCTGTTGCGAATATCGTATTGATATTGAGCAACAGGTCTTTCTGATGCAATAGGGGAGATCTCTTTTACTTTGTGCTCAATAGCATTGTTAAACTGCATATTAAATATTCTTTTAGCATTATTTTCATTGGATACTATACTAATCGCTAAACGTGAAGCTTTGTCGATCTTAAATCCATCTGATAGAACCCCATTATGAATATTTTCTTCTAGTTTCTTTACATAAGTTAAACTTTGCTCCGTATCAACACTATTAGCTGGGACACTAAATTTTGATAAGTGGAGGATACCAGGTGTTTTAATTAAATTTTCAAACTCTGAACTGTCAAAATGATATTCGCCATAAGGTTTAAAGGACGCTGTTACAATATTTAATTCATGTAATGTTTCTGCGACATATTGATTACTGAATTTTAAGTAATCAGATACACTAGCGTTAGGGTGGTAGTCTGTGTAATAATCGTAAAGCTTTTGGTTATCGACCACAATTACAGAACCAAGAGCAGAAGACATAAGCTTTGTAATGGTTTGTAGTCTTTCAAGCGCATTACTCAAGACAGTTCTACCTTCGGATTTTCGAGGTAAAGTAAGTATTAAACCGAATTTTTTCTGGAAACCATTTCTATAAAGAAGTTCAGCGGCTTGAATAATACTTCCTGTGCCTGTACCGCCACCTAAGCCAGCGACAATCCATATAAAATCAGATCCCTCAAATTGAGTCTTAACTTCATTTAGAATTTTCTCTTTGTTATCTTTAAAAATTTCTTCTCCGACAGATAGATTGCGACCAGCACCTTTGCCGTTGCCAATGATCATTTTCTTGATTAGAGAATTTTTTGCTTCAATTTTGTCCAAATCTACTTTGTTTGTATTTATAAGTAGAGAAGTGTAGGGATATTTCATATTTTTCTTTCCCATTTCAATATCGGCACAAGCTGCGGCAATAGAACAACCGCCCATACCTAAGCCTAAAAATCCAAACTTCATACTAATATCGACCTGACTATCTTTTAAAAGTTGCTGCTGCAACCCTTGAGTTGCGCTTACCTCTGAAACATTTATCATATAATTCTCCTCCTAGTTATTTTTTTCTGATAGTCTTTTATTTCTAGTATATTCAAGAAATTGACGTCCTAAGTCCGATAATGAATATAGTCGGGCTTTTCCAATTTCATCTACATTTACTAATCCAGCTCCCTCGAGTCGTTGAGTGTAGCGATCGAGTACATATCTTGAAGTAACTAGTGGTTTAGGTTCATTGTCAGAAAAACTCTTTTTCTCCATATAAATTCTATTAACTTCCTCTTTTAATTGTTCTTTAAGTAGAGGTTTATGAGCATCCCTTAAAGCTAGCATGAACCATATTCCTTCTTGTTGCATACGTTCTGTAAAAATATCAAATATGTAATCAACTGATAGATTGGCCAAATGTTTCACCACCTTATTGCCTTAATGTATACAGTAATTATTGACGCATTTATTCTTGTAGTTATTCTCTTAATTATTGCCTCAATACTATCATATGTTTAATATATTTAGCAGTCAAGCCTTAATTTACCAATGTTTAGTTCATTGCCTCAATAAACGCAGTAATTATTGCGGTTATTAGTATTTATTGCCTTAATAATTGCGGTAATAAATGCTACTCTAAGGTGTTTATTCCCTTGTTGTCAGGGAGTTTCTTTTAAATTTTGTTTCTATCAATATAGTTAGTTGTAGTTCGTTAAACTACGTTGTTTTTAAACTATCTATCATTAACTTTACTTGTTTTCGATGAGATTTTAATAATTAAGTATTTTAAATTCTTGGATGCCGAGCTATTATCTTTCTTTATTTAAATTTATATTCTTTTAAGATGCTAATTCCGTATGATTTCACATCTAATTCGTTGAATTTCGTTATACTACGTTTTATTTTGAATATCAGCGTGGATTTAAGACACGTTTAATATTTCTTGATCAAACTACTACTTTACTTTGGTAAGCAATAATGAAACGGAGTATATCGAAGGATAACTATTATTTCTCCAGTGATTAATTGATCCTAAATTTTTCTAAAAGTTTATAAGAGTTAAGCAGACAATTTCCCTTTAGCTCCTATGCAATTATCGATGAACCTAATCGTTTTTTCGTATGAATTTCGCTATGAATAAGCATAGTATTATTTTGTATTATCCATATTATATAAATCTATGATATAACCTTATGACATTACCCTATGCTTATAACAATGCACATACTAATGCATTTTTGCATAGACGGATTTAATTGAAATTTTATAGTCATAGGGATTTTCATAAAGATAATGAATTCACTCAAAACCTTGATATTTATTGGTTTTTGCTTATTTACTTTATTTTGTTAACCCCCTATGTTCTTAAATGAATTATGGAGAGCAAAGCCAAGTAATCTATAGTTACCCGCCTTTCAATAATTTACCTCAGATTCTTACCCCTGATTTTAACCCTGTTTTTTAGTTTATTTCTCATTAAAAATATTAGCTATTAATCTTGATAGAATAGTTGTACTTTACTAATCCCATTAGTTCGTTGACAAATGGTGTACCACATTGTACTGTTAAATAAATAAAAATATTTTTAATTTCAATTGTTTCAGAGGCGGAAGACGCAATGAACAACTCCTGATCGCAGGAGTGTTTGTTGTGTCTTTTTTTGTTTTTGGAAGGAGGATATCATGGAAACAAGTGAACAGTTACATCAACAAGAAGAGGTGCTGGATGATGGTGAAAAAGAACCAACAATATTAGATCATGGGGAAGGAAGGACTTCAAAGCGGAATAAATCTTACGAACTAGCAGAGTCTCGTATGTATACTGAACGCAACGCAGAAGTTGATTACAAGATTTTATTAGCTCTTTATGAACATCGTGCATTAACTCCTACTCAGGTTAAAAAAGTATGGTTTCCGAACGCTCATGAAAATTCAATTCGTAATCGAATGAAAGCTTTAGCTGACCGAAAGCTTCTTACGGTTAATTTGAGAACAGGGATCAAATCACGACCTATTCATATTTATAGCTTGGCGTCTTTTGGTCTACGTATATTGACCGAAAACATCTTAGAAGTGATGGAGTATGAGCCAAAGTTAGATGAACGAAAAGAACATTACACTGTTGATGACTTAAAAGTGAGGCATCAACACAACCATCATTACGAATTGCAGGAGTGGGTCATAGATGTATTGGCAAAACGACCAGAACTATTTCATTGTGAATGGAGACGTTTTCCCTTTGTAGAAAATGAAGAAACAATAAAAGTTAAACCAGATTGGCTATTTATCGAAGTTGATGAAGAAATCAAGAGAATGGTTGATGAAGATCGAACAAATAATCCATTGCTTTATCCTTACCTTTATCGAAAAGAACAGTTTAGCAAAATGGAATACAAACCATTACTTTGTGTGGAATGTGATCGTGGTACAATGAACCGTTCTGAGTTAGTTGATAAATGGGAGAGCTACCGAAAGTTACCCGACGAATATAAACCCGAAGCTATTGTAGTTTTTCACAATTCTGCAAAAAATGGTGAAATGAGACACCGTTCAATTCGGAATACCTTGAGTTATGCCTTTGAATTAGAAGCTATTCGTAATGAAATACAATTATTTCAGGGGGATCACAAACTTACACAAGATGTTGTTTCTCTATACTTTGAAAGAGACAAGGATTTACTAGCAAATGAGGAAATGACAAATAAGCAGCAACTAAAACACTTCGTTAAATCTTATAGTAGCAGTATGGAGAATGGGGAAGCATCCGTTCTTGATATAGACAAATCAGTAACACACTTAAAGTTGCCGTTACGTCCTGATGTCCTCATTATGAAACAAATAGATAGCAAGCCTACCTTACAAATCGTATTTTATGCAATGCCAGGATGGGTAAATCCTATGATTAAAATACAATCTCTTAAGCGTTGGATCAAGGAAGGGCATCTATCTGAGTTCTCTGAGATTAAATTCGTTCTCTTATATCCTGATACAACCTTTTACCATGATATAAAAACAACAGATGATGATATTTTCTATGTTTCTTTTAAAGATGTTGAGGAACATGGCGCATGGGGGATGGCTTACTATGAAGAACGTAAGAATAAAAAAGTAAATTGGCGAGAGGTGGTGTTGTAGTGACAACTAATCCATTTATTCGCTTTTTGACTGAAAATAGAAGGCTGCCCACAGTCATAAATATTGGACTTCATGCTGTTAGTATAAATATTTTATACTCATTTTTATTGATGAGTACTTCTGTATTTTTGTTACGTTCCAAATGGGATGCGGTGATTGTTCAGGAAACAATACCTATCGTCGGGTATCTTGCTCCTTACTCGTTTTATACAGTTCCTGATAATTTCTCTTATGTATGGGGAGCAGCTGCAATGATATGGATTTGGGTCACGTGGCTTTTTAGTACACGTATATCCAATACCAATAAAACTGTTCTCCGCCGAATGTTTAGTTTTAGTATTACATGGATAAGTTCTAGTTTAATTATTATCTTTTATAGCTTACGTATAATTAAAGTGATGGGGTATGAAAAGGTAGTCTCTTTACACTATACGATAGAGCCACAATACCAAGAAATTATGAGTATCAGCTCATTACAAATTATTGGGTTTTTACTTATGTTCATCCCTATTGCTGTTATGGTTTCCTTTACTTTATGGTTAATTGGTCAATATCAAGAAGATACAAGAATAAAAGAGTGGTTTAGAACCTATAAATTTGAACGTGGATGGATGGGACGATTTGGTGATGAAACGATTAACCAATTACCTGATATCCAACTAGCACGAAACGCAGAAACAAATGCACCTGTCGTTATGCAAGGCGAAAGTAGGCAGCTAGGGACTTTGTTAATCGGGCCTCCTGGTTCTGGTAAAACTTCAATAAAAATTAAAACAGCTTTTAAAACCGACTTAGGACACATTCAGAGAATGATTAATGCTTATCCTACTTATAAAAAGCGTTATGGTTTTGGAACTGAGGAATTTGTAAAGAAGATGGCTAATCACTTAATAGGTTCGATTATCATAGAGCCTGCTAAAGACCTTTGTGATGATGCCTATGAATTAGTAAAAGACCACAATATTCCTGAAGAATTTATTGTTTACTTAGACCCAAGTAATCCGAAGACACCGGGGTTTAATATGATGGTTGGTCCTACCTCGGAGGTTGTAGAGACAATCACTGCTGTTTTAGAATCAGTTGCCGAAACGAAAGATGAGTTTTTCAAGCAGGCAGCTAGAAGTGTATTAAAACATTATGTATATTTGCTTAAGTTTTCAAAAGGTGACGATTGCACCATTTTAGATTTAGATGATTTATACCAAGATCCTAGAAAAGCAATGGACCTACTAGAAGAGTTAGAGAAAAAGGTTCCAACAGACGATGAAGTCAACAACATGGATCAAGATGGACGTATCTACTGGATCATTGTAAAGAAAATAGTTCGGTGGTTCCGAAATGAAGGACTTTCTATTCAAACCTCTCGTGACGGTATGGTTGAAAAATATCCTAGTGGCCATGAACACGAAGGTAAATTGAAGGTTAATGATTTACAGTTCGAATTTACTCGTCAAACAAGAAACTTACTATCGGATATTACCAAAAACCCTTATCTTGCAAGAATACTTTATGCAGAGAATGAGGTAGATCTAAATAGGATATTTACAAAGGGCGGAATTCTCCTTGTTAACACTGATCTTGGTAATCTTAAAGCTTTATCTTCTATTTTTGGTAAACTAGTTTTACTTTGTGTCCAAAATGCTGTTTTTCGTCGTAAAGGAACTGAGAAAACCCGTCCTATGGTCTCGTTTTATGCTGACGAATTTTATGATTATATGAATGAAGATTTTTTACAACTAACATCACAAGGACGTAAATATAAATTCGCTCCATTAGTTGCATGTCAATCGTTAACGCAATTTGGTGTTAAGTTCGGTAAGGACTTCACCGAGTCGATGTTAGGTACAATCCGAAATACGATTGTATACGGAGGTACAAGTTTGTATGATACGGAAATGCTCTCTAAATATTTGGGTACAGAAGTTGTTGAGGAACTTCAAACTCGTGAAAGTTTCTCACCATCCTACATGGATTCTCCAAGTTTTTCAGTGGCAGAAACGCTTAATCGTGAAGAAAAAGAAATTGCGACTTCTGATGATATTATGTTCCAAGAATTTCGTTACTCGTATATTCGATTGGTGGATGATAAATCTTCTAAGAGAGCCATTCGAGCTGTAGGTGATTTTGTTGATACTTCTGAGGCTGAAAAATGGAAAAAGGCTATTAATAACAAAGCATTAGAGATGTTTTTAGAAGATTGGAAAAAAGAAGAGACTGAAAACGACTTTGTAAAGAATACGGATGAAGATGAACATACTTCTTTACATAAAGATTTAGCAAGTTTGAATGCGGAAGAGGAAAATACTGAGACTATTAATGATGATTCAAATACAATTTCTAATGACCGTTTTAAAACTTATGTTCAACAAGGTGAAGGAACGGCACCTAGTAGAGACAAGTACTTTAAGGAAAGTAGAAATGAAGTAGCTGCAGCTGTAGAAGAATTAAAAGATGTTCCGGTAGAGACTGAGACGATCAAATCTAAGGTTGTACCTGATGAAGTAGTAGAGAAGAAAACACCTCCCCCAGCTGTTGCATCACCTTTTGTTGCTGCAAAAATAGAGGAAAAGAAGTCTATACCAACAACAAGCTTTTCAGCTGCCTTTGGCTCAAAGGAAAAAGAAAAGATTACTTCAAATAAAAATACTGCTACTAAACAAAGTAATTCATTTACTTCTGCTTTTTCTAAAACGAAAACCAGTGACGAAGATTTATCGCCAGTAAAAACAGAAGAGTCTAGTACATTAAAAGATGTTCCTTTAGATGATCAAGCGTTAAACTTTTTAAATAAACTAAGAGAAACAGATGAAGATTAGAATTTTTAATCACCATTCGAAGAAGTAAAACTGAAAAGTTGGTACTTCGTCTTGATTAGGTGGTTGATGTATTGTATGGTAATGATAACCTAATAAGGAAATCAACTTATATCTCGGATGGGAGCACCATCGAGAAGAGGGTAATGCCCTTTTTTCGGTGGTGCTTTTTGTATACATAAAGAGATTAAGTAGCAACAATATACTAGTTTTTAAACATAGACATAGTAACAGACTAGATTTAAAATAAAAGGAGGTTGACTTTATTGAAAGGGGGAGTAAGAACATTGAGTATCAGTGTAGAAAACATTCCTCAGATGGCCATAGATGATTTACTTGTAAGGATTGGTGACAAAACAATAGAAAAGTTATTTAAACACATCCTTACTAAAGAGGGGGATTCAAGAGAAGCTCTTCATACGTATATTCGAAATATCTTACAAGATAACTTTTATAGTGCTGATAACTTAGTAGATCCATTTGAAATAAAAAGCAGTTTTCACAGGAAGCGTCAAACAACTAAAAAAAATTGGTTTAAAAAACTAAAGACTGATGTTGAAAATAATAAACCAAACCCTATTGAAGATGAATTAGAATTTATGGCAAACATCATCGAACGAAACGGGATCGATAAGGACGTTAAAAGTGTTCTTCATTTCGACGAACCTGACATTTATATAGAAAATCAACTTAAGAAATATGAAGTATGGGCGAAAGATAAAAAGTCCCGTTTAACTGATTTTCCTTACTTAGATAAAAAACAAATGTATCAAATTGAAAAAGCTTTTGAAAATGATATTGTAAATATTATTTGTGAGTTTTTAGAAGAAAATCCTAAAAATAATTGGTTAACCGTTCGCCCTAAAGAATGGGTGGATAATCCAGTATTCTCAGATGACGGCAAAAAAATGATAAAGGCAGACGGAAAAGAAGTTATTGAAATAGGACCTGGAAAAAACAATACTCAACTTTACAATGATAGTAAGTTGAGTGATAACCGCTTCTTTCGATTCTTTTTTGATTTAGGTGACGGTGAAGAAGTAAAATTAGATAAAGTATCGCCACCTGACCCGATTGATAACGAAATATTGCAATATATCATGGAAGAGATGGATAACCTATTTTTGTCAGAAAAGAAGATTATTGTTGATCTAAGAGGTCTTTTAATCGAGGTATATGGTCACTCCGGTCAAAAACAATATGACCTAATAGAAAAACGCTTGAAAAAGATTGGTCGTTACAGCTTTGAGGGAACAACTGTTGGTCAAGACAATAAAACTCATGTATCTTTTATTTATAATTTATTTCAATATGTCGAAATAAAAACTGATGAGCTAACGGGAAGGAAATATGTTGAGATACAATTTTCCGATAAGCTCCATGAACGAATTGTGACTAGGAAAACCATTGCGATTTATAGCCCGTTTTTTAAACGATTAGAGAATAGTCTATCGAAAATACTCATTTATGCTTTCCAGAAAGAGCGTATTGATGCTTATGTAAACGAACGAAACTTAAAAAGCAGCTATGATTATAGTTTTTTTACAGATCGAATTCGCTTCAGATCAAAGCGATTAGAAAGCAATCTTGAAAAAATAGAATCATCATTACAAGATTTCAAAAATGCAGGCGTATTAATAGAAGATTACAAAAGAGTAGGGAGCAGCTTTAATATTACTTTAACACCACTCTCAAAATCAGAAGTTGCCGATTTACAAAAAATTGAAATTATTGCTTTAGAAGCCTAATTATTTTGGTGAGGATAACCTCACCTTTTCTTTTTTTTATTCCTTTCGTTTACTGACCTTTTTACAAAATCCACGTACTTTCTTTATGGTTTTTACAAAATGCACGTACCTTCTCTTTATTTTTTACAAAATGCGCGTACCTTCTATTGGCTTTTTACAAAATCCACGTACTTTCTTTAAGTATTCTATGATTTAATCATCCAATTTACTAGTTTGATATTGTCGATTTATGTCACTTCCTGTTATAACTCTTAAAGATTTTTACAAAATTCGCGTACCATCTCTTTGCTTTTTACAAAAAGCACGTACTTTGTATGGAGTTTTTACAAAATCCACGTACCTTCTGCCTAAAATTTTTCTGAAAATTTTTTTAGGTTAAAATAATTACTACGGAGATAAGGCTTTAGTGAGCTTTTTACAAAATCCACGTACCTGTGCAATCCGTTGGTGCTAATAGCTTTTTACAAAATTCACGTACCTTCTTACCTCTTTTAAATACCAAATTTTTCTGATAGACTACGAATATAGTTTAGCGATTATTGGATTATTTTGCCGATAATTGAAGTTAGTAAAAAAGAATTGTTGAAAAGAAAAAAACTTCCACCTGGTAAGTGGAAGTGTACTTTAAAAATTTAGAGTGCTGGTAACACTCTTTGAAAAAACAATTTGGTTGTACTTTCACGGCTGGTAACCGTGGGTCTAGCAATTAAAAATCAATAAGGCAGAACATTTTAAAAAAAATAAAAACAAAACCTTTTTAAAAATTTACTTTTAAAAGGGCTACTTTCTTATTGTTTAAATTGCTATTATCTTATCTTAATTATACTAGCTAGAATGCAATTTTTCAAGTTGCTAGCTTATTATTCTACATCTGATCGATATATTTATTTTGATTTTTACAAAGGAGGGTTGAGTAATGGCTATATTAAAAAATAAACTAGGTTTAGAGGGAAGAGAAACAACTCCAGTTGCTATTAGTACTGAGTTTTGGCAGCAATTAATCACTACTGATCGTTTATTTGATGATAAAAGCCATGACTCTAACTCTTCTTATGATTTAAAGCGTGTTACCAATACCGATCTTGACCTAATGATTATCTTACATAAAATTTGTAATACGAACGGTTCAATTACAGAAACAACGATCCATCAAATTTATCATCAAGTATGCTTATATTTTGAAACACCACCAAGCAAGACTCAGTTTTATATTTCTATTGATAAATTTATTACTAAAGAGCTTATATTTGCAAAAAAGAATAAAATTACAGGCTTATATACATACAAGTTAAATCATTTTATTAATCGAGAAACTGGTAAACTTCACCGTTATGGTCTTGTTTCCGAAGAAGTTTTTACATCTAGATTTACTAATCTTTCTCTAGCTGCAAGAAAAGCCTTCTTAATGACGGCAATTAAACAAGGGAAACAGCCCTTTATTTTTCATGGTATTCATGGAGAAAATGGCTTGTTTAAATTACTAAAGAAAAATCAACCAAACCAAATTCGTGAAGTCTTGGATGAGTTAACCGAAGCTGCGGAGGACAAGCCTGGATTTCTAGCTGTAGCAAAATTAGAAAAACATCGCGGACGTTATCACAAAGTATACTTTGGCTTGCATGATGATTACAAAGTTAAAGCTGCTGACGGTCAAGAGTTTCGTGATCCAATTAAGGCGCCAGTACGTTACCCAAGAAAAGCGAAATTTATAGAACGGTTATTGATGGAATTAGGTATTGCTGAATTAAAAGAACAAATGGCATTACTAGTAAATTGCTTAAAAAATTTAGGCTTTAGGGTCATTCGTCAAGTTTTACGTCAAATCAAAGCCTTTGTTACTAAAAATGGTCAATTCCCTTCTGATCTTGCTTATACAATTATGAAAGAAGCACGTATACAACGCGATTGCGAAATTAGAGACTTAGCTCATGAATTAGGGATTTTTAAATTTATTGCTCCAGGATTAAAAGATGTTGAAATTGAAAATCGACTTTTCGAATTTTCTAATGCAATGTGCCGATATAGCAATGATCAGATAAGAAAAATGTTTAAGTCCATGAAACAAGCGATAGAGGAAAAGTTTTCTGCATACATTATGCCTAGCTTTGAAGATTATTGTTTTGATAATCAGTTATCGAATATTGAAGTTATTCACTGGAATAGGGCTTATGCTTATAGACGTAGAATTGACGTTAACACTTATAGAGAGTTGGAAAATCATGCGATTCTTTTCGAATTAGACAAAGGGGAAGAGCATGTTTACGACTGGCTTAATTGTAGGATTGAACGTGAAAAGCCAATTCAACCAACAGTAGATAGTAGTGAGTTAAAAATTGAAAAATTTATTCTCGCTAACTCTCCAAACTCTCTGAATTTTCAAAATTAAACAACGGTAAGTGTGCTCTCTTAAAAAATCTAACTTAAGAGGGCTATTTGTTGTGTCTTTAAGTATTTGTTAGCCATTCTACCATATTGTCAATCGATAAATTCAACAAATTATTTTAATATAAAGCAGCAATAAGATAAAGTGATTAGTTACTTGCTAGTTTCTGAGCGCTATTATTAAGTACCAAACCATAAAAAACCAATTTTTTTTTTGTGAGTAGTGTTAATTCTGTTAATAACTACCCAAAAAATAGTGTTAATAAATATAAATAAATCCTGTATTAATATTAGTTTGGTTTTATATGTTATTCTTAGTGTCAATCTCGATTTTTTATGCTTTAAGGCACCTTTTCATCCTGTCAATAACGGTTTTATATTTCAAAAATCACCTTAACCATAGTAATACCAAGGGATGCAGTATCTATATAATAGAACTTAGTTTTTTTCTTTAGTAGGATTTTCTCTTTTATTAGTTTTCTTTAATAAAATATATTATATATAGTGTTATATGATTAGATTTTCAGTCAAATCACTTGTTTTCTACAAATTGCGATAATTTCAATGAATTATATATAAAAAAGGTTGAAATTTGTTTTATTATCAGATATTATTTCAGTAGACAAACTGAGAAAACTTAACAATTATATAAACTATTTACTACGTTGTTAGAAATAGTGCGGAAGACGCATATTTCTCTCCTTTAGATTAAGGGGAGCAGTATGTGTCTTTTTTCGTTTTGTTTCAATTACATTTTAGGAGGAAATTTTTTATGAATGCTATGTTACAGGAAATGTTGCAGGAAAGTAGGGACAGAAAGTGGGTCCAGTACGGCGTTGTTGAAACCATTCGTAAAGTAGATGTGAATGGGAAACAAGAAGAATTAGTAGTTATTGGTTATCAAGGCGAACGAGTTTATGCCAGAAAGGAAGACTTTATCGAACGTAATATTTCGAGTTTGAATGGTTTTGTTTCTACAACGGTTCCTTTCATCGTTAAAGATCTTAAAGATGGTGTAGTATCTGTAAGCCGTATCGAAGCTTTAAAGAAAGTTTCGAAGCAATTTGTTGAGAGCGTGAAAATTGGTGATCGTATTAAAGGTACGGTTACTGGAGTTAGTGATAATGGACTTGTGTATGTAGAAGTTCAAGGATATCCTTGCTTAATTCCACCGGAAGAATGGGATTTTAAACGAGTTCAAAATTTACGTGAATTGTTATCGCTAGGGACAATTGTAGAAGCAAATGTCATTTCCATCGACAAGTTAAATGGAAGCGAGGAAAAGATTGATTATCGTATCCGTTTAAGTCGGAAATCAATTCTTCAAGAAGAAATGGATTCAATTTGGGATAACATTGATAGTCATTGTAGAGTAGGAGATTTTATTTCTTTTAAAGTAACTGGTCAAGCAAGTGGTTACAACTCTTACTACTGTGAATTATCAAACGGAATATCTTTAATTGGTAATTTAACCTCCAATCTAAGAAATAAGCATAATGACTACTTGCCACCTGGTACATTATGCAAAGGAACGATTAAATTTATAGATAAGAAGAAGAAACGTGGGAAAATCAATATTCAACAAGTCGAAGCGAATTTTGCTAATTTATTAAATCAACGTAGCTTCGGTATCCTCTAAGGGCTTATGAGTATTTGGAAGACGAAACAAGGAACTGTCCCGCTCCTTGATGATCCTACAGTAGAAATTGAAATGTTTCGATGGAGTAGGCGACCTGATCTTCATTTAGATATTATTCAGCACCGTGTCCAAACAGGTCAAATATCTCAACTAGATCTTGATCTTGCTGTTACATTGTCTAATGCAAGATTTCTAACTGAACGCCAGCTGCGTCTTTTATATAGTCGTGCAATAAAAGGACATAAATTAGGTACAAGGCTTCGAGTATTACAACAAAATGGTTGGTTGGAAGGTTGGAAATTAAAGAGTGAGGACCATGAGACTGAATATGTTTGGTCTGTAGGAATTGCAGCTAAGAATTTCTTAAGCTATAGCTTAGGTATGCCAGATGTACCCAATCCGCTGCACATGGCTTCCTCAATTACGCAGCAACTTTTTTATCCTACTTTAAACGAAATACGTATTCAATTATTAAAAAGGGGACTTATTGAAAAAGAGAAATTTTTGTTTCATCCCTTCTTATCGAATGATTTAGAATCGCCTCATGCTGTTTTCCAGTTAGATACGCCAGCTGGAAAAATGGATTTTATTGTTGAACGGTTAAATCAAGGTCAAAACCCTTTACGATTTTTAAAGAGAAAGCAATCAAGTTACCGAAAATATTTTTCAAATAACGGTTCATTACCAAAGTTCTTTCAAGATTCTGATCAGAGTGTTTTAGTTTGGAGCATTTCAACCGAAGAAGGTATAGATCAGATTGTTTCCTCTTATTCGAATTTTGAACAGGAGTTTATGCAGTTATTTCTAGTTGGTGAATTTATTGATCAATTTCGTCATTCATGGAGAGTAGCTAAACACTTAGAGGGAAACCAAGCGGAAATACAAAAATTTGATATGGATTTTATGAAAGATTAAATGGAGGTAATAAGGTTTGAAAAAAATAATAAATAAAAACTTACTTATATCAATTTTATTTTTATTAATTTTTATAGGAACAGCAATTTTTGTTATTACTGATCCTTTTAATGAGTTAAATTCTATTCAAGTAGTTTTAGCAAAAGAAGATATAGAGATCAATCAAATGATCGAAAATGACGACGTATATGTAGCGGTTTTTCCCAAAAATCTTTTTACCTCTGAAATATTAGTTCAAAAAAATAAGGTTGTTGGTAAAAGAGCAAACGTAAAAATTTCTCAAAATAGTTTCTTTACAAGCGATATGTTAGATATGGCCTTTTTACGTCCTACAGAAGAACACCAATTCTTTATTATTCCTAACAGTTGGATATTACAGTTACAAGGATCATTACGTCGATTTGATAAGGTTAATATTTATGCTGTCATTTCAGAAAAACAAAATGAATTTCCACTTCCGATCATAAGTGATCCGATATTGAAAGAAATTCCTGTTATTTATGTGAAAAGTAATAACAATCGTGAAGTGGAAGACGTAAATGGCGTTTCAGATCGGTTACAGGGAACTACTCGTCCTACACAAGTTGAATTAAGTTTAAAAAGTGAGGAATTTAAGAAACTTGAAGAACTTTACGATCAGGGATATAAATTTATATTTAGTTATTAGGAGGCTTTTATGAAAATAGCTATATTAAGCGAGAATCCGATAATAAAAGAGGCCCTTGAACAAATAGATGAAGTAAAGAAAGTAGAAAATGTACACGAAATTGAAGATAT
Organism: Anaerobacillus arseniciselenatis; assembly: GCF_001865995.1. GTDB lineage: Bacteria > Bacillota > Bacilli > Bacillales > Anaerobacillaceae > Anaerobacillus > Anaerobacillus arseniciselenatis. The sequence continues at coordinate 71,165 of NZ_MLQQ01000044.1, forward strand.
TGGTATGAATTTTAACACCTTAATTTTAGATAAAGGAGAATTGGCTTCTGTTGATCTCATTGAATTAAGAGAACGGTTTCCAAACTTTAAGATAATGTTATTAGTCAAAATAGGTGAGGATACGTTTTTTGAAAAGGCTTGTACAACTCATTCAATTGATGTTGTGAGTAAGGATATTATAGAAAAAGAAATAGTTTATTTCGTGAAAACAAATTGGTTAGGTAAAGACTTAGGTTCGAACTCTGACTATCAAAATGTCTATGCGGTTATGGGTACTCATAATCAGGTGGGATCTTCAGAGTTTTGTTTTGGTGTAGCGAAAGTATTAAGTGAATACAACCGGAGGGTAGTAGTTGTAGGTTTAAACCCGTATAACCCAAGTGAAATAAGAACTGTTAATACTAATCAATCTCTAGATCAAATTTATCCGCTACTTGAAAATAAGGTTTTAAAACAATCTGATGATATAAAAAAGTATTTAACTGGGGTGGAAGGGTTTGACTATTTAATTGGTAATAGAGATTTCTATAATGCTGTGAACTATACTGAAGAACCTATCCACTATATGATTGACATTCTAAAGGATGAGTATGATTTTGTTCTATTAGATATTGGATCATTTTATGATAATTTACTTCCTTTAACTGGACTAAGTATAGCTGACACTCATATTGTTATTTCTTCACAAGAGATTGCTTCCATTCAACAATATAAACGGTGGAATGAGCAAATTCTTAAACGTGTAAATTTTAAGCCTAATAATCGCTTTTTGATTGTAAATAAATACTCGTCCCGAGCTGTAATAACACCAAAGCAATTACAAGTAGAGTTAGAGATACCCTTACTAGGTAATTTACCTTTTGTGTCAGAAGCTAACGATGATGTATATAACGATGGATTTATAGCGAACGGTAATCACAAGGGATATTATACCTCTATCATTAACATAACAAAGGCTTTAATGAATATAGCAGATAAAGATAATTCGAGTAAAAAACCGTTTTTCCTAACAAAAATTTTTAGGAAGGAAGGGTAATTGATGGAAAATACTTTGAGCAAATATAAGTCACCAAAGCAAAGAAATAAGTTAGACGTTGTTGAGCATCTAAATTCATTAAAGGAGCAGAAACATTCCACCTATAATAGTTTTTATGAAACATGTGAATTGACTAAGGAGTATATTCACGAGAAGTATAAAGATTCAGTTGAAAGAGATAAACATCGAAATGATTTTGTTCCTATTTATCATGAAGCGATGATCGGAAAACCTAATGCAGTAAACATAATTAAAAAGGATATACAAGATTACCTTTCAAAAAATGGATATTCTCAAATACAATTTCCGTCATACTATCCTACATTAGTTGATGCAATCTATGAAGTTACTTTTGGTTGGGGGCCACTAGCAGTATTTAAATATAGACCTGAAGCAGAAGGGATTAAAGCCATAGGAGTAGATATTAAGCTAAAAACTACTAGTGGGTATGAACGTTTAGACTTTACATTTAGAAATCTACAAGAAGTTGAAGAAATATGTCATCGTTTAAGCAACATTGATAAATATAATAAATTAAATCGCTTTAATTCTCCTGAATTAGAAACAAGAACTAATGAAGGTTATCGTGTTTCAATTATGATCCCTGATCGTAAGGTGGGAGAGCCATCAATAACTTTTCGTAGACAAATAGTGAAAAAACCATCATTTGAGCAGCAGGCTGAATTAGGGACAATTCCAAAGGAGGCCATTGAGATTTTTGAAATTTTAGCTCTTCTTGAGATGAATTCAACAATAGCTGGTCCTCCGCAAAGTGGCAAGAGTACAATGTTAATGACATTTTTAAAGCAGTTTGCGTACTCGGGGTTAGGAACTCTTTATTGTGAGAAAAACCCTGAATTTATCGTGAGAGATATTTTTCCTCGATCAGATGTTGATCATGTACTGGCTGATGGAGAAGAATTTGAGAAAATTGTTTCAGCATCGTTGTTAAGGCAAGATATTACTAACGTTTTAATAGGTGAAATAAGAGAATATGAAGCTGGATTATATAGAAGGGCTTCATTACAAGGAATTAAAAAAGTAAGTGGTACTTTACATGACTCCGATCCTTTAGATATTCCTGAAATATTAACCTCTTTATATATGCTTTACAACTCAATATCGTTGGATTTTAATAACGTATACCGAATTTTTGCAAGAAATGTACATTTCTCGGTTTCGATGTCAGAAATTTCACCTGGACAACGAAGAGTTACATCTGTACAATTTTATGATTTTGATTCTAAGACCTCAGAACTTAAAATGTATAAAATTATGAACTATGATGAGGAATTAAATAGTTGGGGATTTTGTAGTTTTATTCCTGAAAGATTAAAAAGAATAGCGAAACAGACAACTCCTAAAGAGATGCAAATTCTTCAAAATAAATTATCTCTTTTAGAAAAAAAATATCCGATGGTTAAACAGGAAAAAGTGACAATAGGTCACTGTGTGAGGTAGGTCGCATGGAGTATAAAACTATTCTTTATATTGGATTAATTGTACTTGGAATTTTATCTTTATTCTTTCTACTTTTAGCGCTAGGTTTTGACACCAAGAGAATACAAGGTCGATTTAAGGCCAGTAGTGAGATGAAGGCAAAAAAATATTCTGACTTTCTTTTAAAGAAATCTTTCTTTAAAAAATACCATTTTTTATTACTAACAACTGTGCCTGGTTATAAAGTGCAACATTTTGCAACTATTTTGTATAGTCAATTTGTATTATTTGTGTTCTTGTCAGTCATATTAAGGGTTCTATTAGAAACTTGGAAATTAAGTCTTTTCTCTGCGCTGTTTTTTAGTATTTTGTTGCCTTTAATTTTTATGTCTATTCAATTAATGAAGATTAAAGACAGTGTGTATGAAACGATTGGAGATGCGATAGAGGTTTTACTTCAATCTTACCGTAAGCATAATTACAATATGTTGTACGCTTTAAAGGATCTTACTGATTCGACGCATGGACCTCTTAAATCAATATTTACGTCTTTATTTATACGTATGCATGGAACAGAAAAAGATCAAGATTATGCTTCGGAAGTTTTTGCTTTCCAAATCGGAAAAAACTGGGGAATTATCTTATCAAGGTCTATCTTAAAATCTATTAAAGAAGGAATTAACGTAGAAATTACGTTAGAGCACATATTAGAAGATCTTTCTAACTTTAATAAAATTAATCGAAAGAGTAAAACAAAGGGGAGAGAAGCAACCTTTTTAGGTTTTTTACCCATTCCATTAACGTTTTTATTTATTTTCTTGGGAGATAAGTATTTAATTCCAGGGGGAAATGTCTATTACTACCATTTTGGTACACCTTTAGGATTAAAAGTATTTATTATAACCATGATATTAGGTGCAATTAATTTAGTCATGGCTTATATTCTCAACAAATCTAAACAAGGATTGTAGAAATGGAGGGGAAATAATTGATCTTTAGTAACTCGACATGGATCTATTTAATTGTTTTAGCCATTCCTTTATACATTAGTTACATTTTTTTAATGTCTAGTTTAAAAGATGTACGAACAAAGAAAAGATTTCGATTTAAATCATACTACGTAAGAAATAAAATTGAGGCTAACAATGGTTATTTAAAGTCAAAGAAATATGATGAATTATTTAGATCGATGTCCTTGCCAACATGGATAAATAGTGTTCATTACAATTTAGTAAGATTGATCTTTGGAATTGTAGCTTTGGCTATCTTTTTAATGAATAATATCTTTTCTATTAGTATAGTGCCGAGTATATGGTTTTATGTAATCGCATCTATACCAATAATAATGGAACCAACTAAAAATATGCCTTCTTATCATCTTTTACTTTTATTTAAAAAGATCATAGATAATAAAAAGAATAGTGAAAACTATCAACTTTATCATGAAATAATGAACGAATTTCATACAAAGGGGAAGAATTTGGACAATCTCTATCATTTGATTTATTCGCTTAGACCTTACTTTAAACAAATTCGTCCAACATTAGAAAATATGCTGCCATTACTTAGGGATTATAAATATGAGGAAGCATGGGCTCTATTTTCAAATGAAATAGGTACAAAGGAAGCTAAAAATTTAGCATTATTGATGCAAGAAGTAGAAAATACTTCAGTTGAAAATGCAATAAAAAAACTGGAACTTAGAAAAAGTGAGTTTGCAAATTCACTTTATGAAAGCTTAAAAGATTACTTAGCTATTAAACATGCGGTGATCTATGCAATTGTACTTGTTGGAGGTTTTTTTGTAGTAATTAATCCGTTTGTAGCATTTTGGCTATGGCATCGGCTTACGATGAATGAGATTAATAATTTTCAGATATTGATTGGAGGGTAAACTAACTCCCTTTCAAATAAAAAATTAATGGAGGTAACTATTTATGGGGAAATTGCTTGTATTATTAATGATTATTTTGTTGAGTGTGACGACAGGAAAAAGTACGTTGTTTGATGCGGATGGTATTCATAAGGATGCAGTGAATATGAAAAACAGTACTCAAATGATAATTGAAGAAGCTAATAATACGATGGAAACGTTTAATAATTAAATAAATAGGGGGTGCCTCCCTATTTATTTAACTCTGGAGGTAAAAAATGGGTAAATTATTTGTTCTATACCTTGTTTTTCCACTAATGTTAATTATTTTACATCAACCAACTCTTAATACAGTTGAAGAAACAAGAGGCAATGTTGCTAAAGTTGCAATTGAAAGAGCTACAGAATTTGCATCTGTAGAAGGTTATTACACAGAAGAAATAAAGAAAGAAGTTTATACACTCCTGGGTCTAGTAGGTTACACAGAAGATAATATAGAGTTGTTCTTAACAGAGGATATTACTTTCAGGGGTGATTATATTGAAGGTGGAGTTAAAGTACCAAATTTATATACAAATGTACTAATTACAAATATATTAGATCCTAGTGTTCAAGAACAATTATATCATGTTCATTATTCTTCTAGAATGAGTGAATATGTTAACTAAAGAGGGATAATTATGGGGAAGTTAATGCTAGTGTTTATGATATTTGCATCCTCGATGGTTTATTTTCGATTAGAATTTGATCAATATTTACAAAAAAGAGCATATAATCATTTGTCATATGCCCTAGATCACGCGGTGCATGATGCGGCATTATTCGTAGACGAAGAACTGGCGAGTGAAGGATATATAGTTTTTAGTGATACTGAAAGTAATGAAGCTTTTAAAAGTACATTGTCAAAAAACTTACCTGTTGATGAAGAATTAATACCTTTACATGGCTATTATTTTACAGACCCAATAAGTTTGATAGAACGAGTGAGTATTGATCATTCTTTTATAGATCCTATATCGGGTAATCCAATTGAGTTTCCATATATATACACACACCAACGACCGATCAACGGTAAAACTTTTGAAAAAGTTATTTTTGGACCGAGTCTACTGTATATTGTGGAAACGAAGGTTTATAACTCACAAAACATTCAACAGTTTCCTAAAGTTCAAGAATATAAAGATGGCTAACCTTCAGATTTAAACTCAATTCGAAGCAAATCATTTGGAGAACAATTTAAACCTAATAGTAATCTTTCAAGTACATCTAGATCTATTCTTCTTTGTTTGTTCCGTTTAATACGAGAAATGATATTTGGGTGTATTCCGGTTTTACTAATTACATCTTGAGAACTTAAATTGTTCTTTTTCATATAGTTATCTAGATTCCACAAAAGCATATTTCATCACCTCAAATTCATTTTAATATAATTCTCCTTTTTTGTACAATATATGGTAAATATTGTTGTATATAACCTGATTAGGTGATATAATAAATGTATACAGTGCTATATAACTTTTTAAATGAAATGGGGAGAAACAAATGAAAAAAACATTTTCTACGTTGTTGATGTTCGTAATTATTAGTAGTTTTGTATTACTTCCACAAATGGCAAAAGCAAATAGTGATTTTTTAGATATCAGTCAAAATCATTGGGCGTATGAGGACATTCAATATCTACAAGGGATGGAGGTAGCTGAAGCGCTAACTGGAAATTACTTTAAGCCAAGTGAACCGATCACTCGTAGCAAAGCAGCGCGTATGTTGGTGAAAGCAATTAGTGGTGATGTAAATACAACGAACGTATCTCAGTTCTCGGACGTCCCTAACGATCACCCGGACTTAGCTTACATCAACAAATCGAAAGAGTTAGGGATTTTCGACGGGTATGGTGACGGAAATTTCGGAGCAGAGGATACTTTATCAAGAGGTCAAATGGCAAAGGTTTTAGTCAACACATTTGATTTAACAGGCACTTATCCAAAGGAATTTACCGATGTTCGAAATGATCATTGGGCAAGAGATTACATCAAGACGTTAGCCGCATCTGAAGTAACAATTGGATATGGGAATGGCAAGTTTGGCGCAGCAGATCAAACGACAAGAGCGCATATGGCTACATTCATTACTAGAGCAATTAAAGGGTCAGTATTCCAGGACAGAGATTTATACTTATATGCTTCTTCTGATGATTTTAAAGTCGATCAAGGGGTCATGTATTTCAAAGACAGCTCAGGAAATTGGATATTACCGAGTGAAAAGCATTTCTCAAACGCTACTGTGATGAATGCAGCAAGAAGTTTACTAGATGAAGATAGATATTTGTTGTTGAACTACAACGATTGGAATGATTCAATCCCTAATGCTATCTCATATACATTTGCAGGTAATCCTGTTGCAGCTAAATACGGAAATAAACCTTTTACTATTCATCTATATACGGAGCAAAAACATACAAAGGACAGAGCTTCAGACATTGTTGCTACTTTGTTTTTAGAATATATGTGGTATGACGCTCAAACAGATACATTTAATCCTGTCTTTTTTGGTGAAAAACTACAAGGAAGTTTAGAAGCGTTGTTTGGGACACAAAAAGGGAAAAACATGTATCAATACATCATGGAGTTTCATAAGGAGTATCAATACAATGTACCTAAAACCAATGAGGAAAAGACATTCTCAAAAGCTTTTGGTTCAACTAAAGTGACCGTTTTTGTAGCTAATTCAGCTATTTATGTTGATTTTTCTAAATAAGTTAAATCCTCGCACCTTAATAAATCATATTTTATTAAGATGCGAGTTTATATATTCTAGAGAAAGGAGGTAACTCATGAGAAGAAAACAAAAGCCAATCCTTATTCATTTAATGGTTTTTTTAATGCTATTTCAAACATTGATGTTCTTTCCACAAGAAGTGTTTGCTTATCCTGATAATGAAGAAGAATTTAAAGAGTATCTTCAACTTTTAGAAATGCCCTATACACTCCCTGATGGTAAACAAGCCAATTGGAATACGTATCAAACGTATAATCAGATCATATGGGGAGAGCCTGAAGGTGATACGAAATATAAAAGCTTATGCGGCAATAGTAGTGAACGTCGTTATTTAGGATACAACCAACAAGGCGATCTAGTAACGAATAGTTGTTTCCCACCTGACTCCACAAGTGGACGTCACCCAAAAGAATTTAACTATATCAACATAAGTGATGCAATGGAAAAATGGAGTCGCATTCAGGACCCAAGCATTAAAGAACACATAAAAAATAGTGGATGGACAGGAAATGGCGCCGATGAAGATGACCCCATGTATTACTCGTATATAAGTAGCGAAGCAAAGGCGAGGGTTGATATTGCTCCTACATGGCGCGGAGAAGGATCAGTTTATACACAACATCAAGCTAGTTCAGGGAAAATATGGTATGCAACTTTTGTTGTTCCGTCTCTTGTAGATAATTCTCAAGCTCTTGTCGATGGAACGATGACCACTGATAAAGAAACTTATATTATCAGTGCTTCAGAGGTTTCTGCGACAGCAAATGTCACTTTAGAAGCTGAAGCGTTACTATCGGGGTTAATGCAATATAATCACATCACTGAATTATCAGCTACGTTTCAAGGTAATAAAGCGACAACTTCTGGTCAGCGTTATGCAACGCTATCTGACCAACAAGTCAGTTTTTCAAGAGATCAATATGCACCAGGTACGCATTCAGTTACTCTTGAAGGAATGGTTCAAATTCATTCGAAATTCGGAGATACAGAACCAAAGAAGGTATCTAAAACGATTAGTTTAATTGTTGAAGAACCATCTACACCAACAATGATCACGACTGCTAGTGCTTCACCTTCGGTGACTATCATTGGTCCTGATCAGACAGCTAAAGATGTAACGGTATCTGTTACAGTAAATGGAGAGATTATGGGGCTTGGCGATCCTTCCCAAATTACATCGTATCAATTAATAGCAAGAGAAGAACAAGGCAATGATCAATTGCAAACGAAAGAATACTCAGGTGTAGCAGCACAAAACTTTGAACAATCGTCTACATTTTCTTTTGTGATCCCAAAAGAACGTTTTGAAACAGATGCATATATCCAAGAATATGTAGTTCGTGCTAGAGCATTTTTAGATGATGGAACGGTTGTAACTTCAACTTCAATCACTAAAGCTGAAGTCTATCCCCCAGGGATAGAACCGGAATTTGATCCAAGTGTCATTCCAAACATGCCCCCTGTCGCTATGCTATATGCCGACCCTGACTATTATTGGGTAGAAACGTTCACGTTTCAAGACCAATCTGTAGATGGTGACGGAATGATTGTATCAAGGGATTTCCGAGTAGATGGAATGCCAAGTAGTTTAACTTATAGCTCTAGTAGAGTGACGTCTCCTAAAGTTATTTATGCATCTTTAGAAGTAACCGATGATGATGGAGATAGTGACCATACAACGAGAAGTGTAACAATATTACCGACAATTCCTACTGCGGGAATGAATATAAGCGGTGACTTGAAAATTAATCGAAAAATCATCTTAGATGCGACAGCTTCTGATTATTATTCTCCCACCCATGTAGCACCGATTGATTACTCAAGATCACAATGGACAGTTCGTCCTTTAACGGCAGGAATAGACCCTAGCGGAATTAAAATTCGTTCGTCAAGTGACTTATCTAATAGAGAACTATTAGTAAGGGAACCAGGAGAATATGAGGCAACATTATCTGTGACCAACATTTATAACGAAACTTCTGATATTGTCACGAAAACCTTTGTCGTTGAGGATGATTTACCACCTGAAGCAAAATTTACCGTTGATAAGAAAGTAGCTTTACGTGATGAAAATACAGGTAATGCTATTTTCACCTTGCGCGATCAATCAATTACTCCTGACGGTGATACCATTAAAAAACGGATATGGTATGTTCGTCACGATTCAAATAACGATGGTTTCATTAATGACCAAGATGGTCCAAGACAAATTCTTTCAGAGGGGAATGAAAAACTAGTAACCTTTGAAACTGATAAAGTAGGCAACTATCACTTTAGTTTGGAAGTGGTTGAAGATTTCGGGCAACCTACATTAGAAGAGTTCATTTTGGATGAACACTACCTAAAAGATCAGTCAAATATCTTAAATAGCGATGGTAACGCTAGTATCTATATGCAAGATGCTAACTTTAACATTCCTGAAACAGATAAAGTTGTAGAAGTAGATAATGCACCACCTATTATAGACTTTGGAGCAACAAGACATAACAAAGTAGACATTGTCCTTAACTTTGGGGGACTTGACATTGCAACTCAGGAACATTTAACAGGTTCAGCTCCTGGTGGTGGAACTTACGATCACTATTATTATTCTTTTGATACAACGGCAAAAAATAAGTTAACATCTCTTGCAGGGGGATTAGAAACTTCCTTAAAGCAAAAAGGAATAGATGCTAATGTAACGATTGATAATTCATATTATCATCAAGAAGATACAGATGGGGTTGGAATTCGTAACATACCTGTGTATGGATGGGTTGATTATGGTAGTTATCAATACTCTTCCTATAGTGGGACAAGCCCTTACAGTGGGAGTTGGGAAGTAACTAGTCAGTCGTCTACGGATGTTTATGTCGTTGTTTGGTGTTACTACAGATATTGGTGGGTTGATCCTGATTATCCTGAATTAAGAGACGATGACCGTTCCGATTGGGTAGAACATTCTCACTCTCCACCTTGTACGAATTCTAGTAACGAGATCACCGAATACTCCCATACAAATTATTCGGCTTCGTTAAGACGGTGGGTTTCAGATTGGAGATATGTCGTCGTTGGTTATGAAAATCAAGGTTTAGCATCTACTGAACAAGTAGATACTACCGATTTTTCAGAAGCCTTTGTTAATCAAACATACCGTGATGATGCAAATAATTATTACATTCGCTTTGATAATGAAGCTTGGACGTGGAAAAATAACACTTCAAAATGGAATAGCGTAACGACTAAAGCGAATAATGATAATGTATTTACGTGGAATAGAGCTATTCCTGAAAATCGCTTAAATGCAGAATTATTAGCAATTCAAGGATCAGGTTGGGGCAAATATGAGCCTTATGATGCCGACTATTTAATCCGTAATCTTAGAGATATTGAAGATTACTTTATCAATCAATATATGATTGAAGAAAATGCGGAAAACTTGACCATTGTTTTAGGCGATCGAGTTGATTACACTACAGCCTATAGTGATTTTGAAAATGATCCTGAAATTAGACGAGAATGGAAATTTACTCATGATCAGTTTAAAGTAAATGGACGAGAAATTGACGATCCAACAGCAAAAATTCCACAAAGTGGCTTGTGGTTGGATAGTCCAGTAGCATTAACGCAACCTGGTACTTACACCGTCCAGTTACGAGCAATGGATGACCCTGTTTATTGGGGCGATGATCGTTTCTTTGACTATCGAAAATGGTCAGATCATAACGTGCAGCGGGAATATAAGATCAATGTTCACCGTAGACCTATTGCTGATTTCGGTTTTAACATCGATGTAGCAGATAATTACCGTTTAGATGTAGATCCTACATTATCGTATGACCCTGATCATAAAGATAATCGAAGTGACAGAGGGATTGTCGAGCATACATGGCTATCTTATTCTGTGGACGATATTGAGTATGATGGTGCGCCACCGGAACATTTAGAGGTTGGAAAAAATTATGATGTCACGCTTCAAGTGAAAGATGTTGATGGGGCTTATGCGACCATTACCAAGCGAATATCCACGATGAATTTGAACATTAAGCCAGTGGCTTTATTTGATGTTCAAGGTATTGTAGAAGTTGGCGAAACGTTAGATTTTGTTGATCGCAGTTATGACCCTAACGGTGATCCACTAACAAACTATGAAATAACGGTAAGAAGGCAAGGTCAAACGTCAATTTTAAAAACGTTAAGTAGTTGGCCAACAAGCTTTAGTTCAATGAACTTACCTGAAGGCAAGTATGTTATTGGTTTAACTGTCCAAGACATTCCCAATACTCCACCATCCTTACGGTCAGACATTTACGAAGAGAACATTGAAGTGATTGGAAATAGTGCTCCAGTATCTGATTTTTCATTATCACCGACACCAATTGAAGTAGACAAACTTGCAACCTATACGGATAGTTCTTACGACCCTGATGGTCATAATTTAGTTAACTACTCATGGAAAGTAGAATTGTTAGATGTAAGTGGGAGTTTCCCGATTCGTACATGGCAAGTCGGATATCCACCAATAGACTTTACTTTATTTTCGGGAGTTGGAAAATATCGTATTACACAAACGGTCTTTGATGATCCGCCATACCCTTTAACAAGTTCGTCGGGTTCAAAAACCATCACTGTAGATGTAGTTCAAGGACCAAAAGAGCCTTATGCAGAATTTATTTGGACACCTGAATTTCCAATATCTGAAAATACAATTACATTAGATCCAACGCCATCTTACGATGTAGATGGAAATATAACGGCTTGGGAATGGGAAATTACTTCTCCAAGTGGTGTAGTAACAAACTCAACAAGTAAAAATCCGATCATAAATAATGCAGTAGAAGGAATTTATCAAGTGCAGCTTCATGTTTATGACAATAACGGATTACGCTCTTTAGTTCCTGCTCTACATGAAATAACTGTGAATCCTAAACCACCTAACTCTCTACCAATCGCTGAGTTTGTTTGGTTCGAATTGATGCCGACATTAGGAGAAAATATCGAATTAAATCCTGATGGATCTTACGATCTTGATGGTAACATTGTTAGTTGGGATTGGGAGATTACTAGTAAAGAAGGAACAACAACTACAAGTAATGAAAAATACCCTGTATTTCAAGCTCGATCAGAGTGGTATGATGTTACACTAACTGTTACTGATGATCAAGGTGGTGTTGGTGTCATATCTAAAAGAATTGTTGTAAGTATTGCAGGAATTGAAGCCCTTGTAACTCATACGGAAGAATGGAAAAATCGCTGGATTGATGATGGATTTAATGAAAATACGAATAAATTTAGAGCAGGAGAAAAATTTGTTATTCATTTAACCACAAAACCAGCTCAAAGAGTTTGGGGGAAAATTAATTTCGGTGGTAGTGTAGGGGTTATTCAAATTCCTCATTCAATGTTTACGATGCAAACGTATGATGATGATAAAATGGAAATGCATTGGACCGCTAAATTGTGGAAAGAAGACTTTCCTTACATCGAAGAAGGAGAGTACGTATTTACGTTTCAAGCAAGCCATCCTGAAGTTAATCCTATGACAACTTCAACTACTCACTATAGAGTTGAAATTATTAGAAATATTTATGAAAGAATGAAGTTTCATAGAAGTTTTTAATTAAGAAAAATCATGAATAACAACAAACTTTAATGAAAAAGAAACGGGCGGAAGACGCATTTCTTACCTAGCTTCATAAGTAGGGGAGAAGTGCGTCTTTATGTTTGATGGGGGATGATACAACATGAAGTCAGAAGGTATATTATTAAATTTATTACTTCCACGGACAAAGGGAGCATGTCTTGCTCATTTCAGAACTTTACTTGAATTAACACAAACCGATATCTCAAATGAAATAGGAATTAATAGAAGTAGTATTTCTAAGATGGAAAATGGAGATATAAACGTTTCTGAGCATGTGTGGTTTCATGTATTAAAATTAGTCTACTATGGATTAGAATTTGAACAATATATTTCTTTTATTGAATTTCGACATTCACTAGAAATTTTTATTAAAGAAGATGAAGGGAGGTTGTTAGAATGGAGCGAAAAGAAGTTATCCTGGCAACAGGGGACGAGCATTTAGATGAATTTATAAGAGAGGATCTAGAAAAAACTGAAAGAGCAAAAGTAGTTGCGAAGGTCACTACGCGAAGGACGCTTATTAATAAAATTAACGAGTTGTCGCCACATTTAGTTGTTGTTGGAGATGATTTAGTTGGTGAAAGTGAAGAACAGGATGCCTCTGATCAAGAGTGGGAATTAGTTATTGAAGAGATTAGACGTTTTAGCTATAACCTACGTATTGTATTTATTTGTGATCGTTCAATTGATGAAATATTTTTAACAAAATTAACAACTTATAATATTACTGATATTTTTCATGACGGTAAACTTCCAGAAAACTATTTAACGCAAATCCTTGATTTACCTTCCTATAAAAATATTGAGAAATTTAGAGGGCAAGTCGAAAGTGTTTCACAAAAATTGAGAGAAAAGAAAAGAGCAGCAGAAGAAGAAGAAGCAGAAACTCTAATGCGTACAGGCGCTATTCCAAAAGAAGGAAAGGTAGTAGAAGTGGAAGTACCTATTTTTCAACAACTTATAGTAAAACCACAAATTTTTGTTTTCGGTAGTGCTGTAAAGGGGAGTGGTTCTTCAACTTTAACAAAAATGTTTGCTGAATATCTTTCAAATCTTCAACTTCAAGTAGGTGTATTGGAAAGTCCATACGCTTGTTCTTCTTGGTTTGAACTTATAAATGGTAAAAGCTATATAAAGGATGATTGGCAAAGTTGGCATGAACTAATTCAAGAAGAAAAAGAGATTCGTAAAGGAATGAGTATCAATGTGGATAGTGTAACCTATTTGGTTCAAAATCCAAGTGTACCTTTAACTAAATGGAATTTAATGAAAAGTGCCTATCTAGTTGGTTATGCAAGGCAAATACCTATATTATTATATGATTTGTCTGATGGGCTTATTGAAGAAAATGAAAAACTTATTTTACGTCAAGCCAATCATATTTTTCTATCAACGCAATTTGATCCTGCAAGGGTTAATGCGAGTCAAGATAGCATTGTTCGTTTTCTTCACGATCAAAATCTAACCCATAAAATAACATTACTCTGTAACCATTCAAATGAATACTTAATAAAGAAGTTTGGAGAAAACTTATCAGAAGCATACAATAATATAAAGAAAATTTACTATTTTCCTCACCTAGAAGAAGTAAAAAATGCCCTTATGGAAGGGAAAAGCGTATGGAAGATGTTAAGTGAGGAGAAAGCAAACACTTTAGATGAAATATTTTCTAGTATGGCAAAGCAATCTTTAGGGAAAGAATTATTTGAGAACTTACAACCAATGAAAAAAAAGAAGTCCGTTTTATCCTTATTTAAAAAGAAAAAAAGAAAGTAATTAATGAAGAAATGCAATAGCACAAAGTGCCTTTCTACGTATATACAATGATGGTATATACGTTTTTATTTTCCTCTAAAACAAAAAGCCCTTTGTACACTATTGTAAAAGGACCTCACTAAGTTAGGTTATTTTTCGATTGATACGTATTTGTGCATCTTGTTGATAAATGTTAAATAATTCATTGCCCCGTGTAACCCTTTGAGACTTGAAATTGCATTATTTAAACATTTGATGTTTTACTTATTTTACTCATTACTTTTATTTTTTAGCTCTTTGATCTGTTGTTCATACTGACTAATCAATTCAGATTGTTTTCCATCATAATCTTTTCTGATTTTTTCTATTTCTAAATGCATCTCACGTATCTTTTCGTTGTAAACTTCATTAGTTTTCGTTATCTCCACTTGGTGTTTCTTTTCTAATTCTAGTAATGCCTTATCTTTTTCAAACGCCATCTTATCGGCTAAATTTTGGATAGCGATTTCATGATTAGTTTTTTTCACACTTAATTTATCTTTCGCTTTTTCTAATTGATTTACTAAATCATTGACAGTATCCTTCATTTCACTAACTTGACTTAATAATTTTTCGTTTTGCTCTTTCATGCCTTGTAATTTTGTTACTTCTTCATTAAGGCGTAATACATCAGCTTGTAGACCGCTAATAATATTTTCTTTATCTACAACTGAACTTTTTAATTGCTCATTAGCTGGGAGAAGTTTCTCATTTTCATTTTTAATAGATTGATTTTCTAATTTCAAATGTGCTATTTCTTCTTTGATTTCTGCATTCTCTTCTCGGACCTTTGCACTTTCAGTTTCGACAGCTGCGATTTCTCTTTCGTGTTTAGTTTGTTGCTTAATTCGTTCAGCTTCTAATTTCGTATCCAATCCTTTCATCTGATTGACAAATAGATTATTAATTACTTGAAGTGCATCAGTTAGCTTACGTAAATCTTCTTCAAAGGATCTCGCCAAATCAGGTGACATCGATGTCAATTCACCCGTTACAAGGTCTTTTTCTAATTCCATCACCCAAGCACGAAATAAGTCACTATTTCCTTTATTTAATTGTTCTTGAATTTTATCAAATCGTTCTATCCATTCCGTTCCAGGATTAAAAGTTTTACGGTCTGGCTTTTTCTTCTCATCAACCATATTTTTCATCTCCTATTATAATTATTTGTTTACGTGTATCTTTTTTGTTATAATACTAACAAGTAAAATAAAGTAGGTTGCTTTAATTATTAAATCCAAGTAATTTTCAATCATAAGCTTTCCAAAAAAGACATATGGTTGAAATCGAACTTTGAAAAAGAAGGGCCGAAATTACTTGTTAAAAATAAGTTTACCATCTAAGTTAAAAGTAAACCATAACATTCCCTATAATTATAATATGTTTACCTTTAGTTTACTAGTAATTATTGCAATAAATCTCACGAAGTTGTGTTCGTGGGATTTTCTGATTCTAGACTTCGTTGTAGTAAGGAAGAGATCGGCAAGTTTTAGATGGTATAGCCTTTCTTGATAAAATTGTAAACTTTGTTTTTCTTTTTCTATACTTGTAGTATAATAACATTATCATTATTTTTATTTGCTCATGGAGCCTGATTTTGAAGTTATAAGCCCTATTGGGTGGCATTTATCCTTGGAAGGAGTATGCCTCTCAATAGGGCTTTTTTGCGTTCTATGAAGCTATCAAAGGTATTGATAATAATTACACATTTAGGAGGAAATGAAAAATGACAACACTTGAAATTAAGGAAACAAAAACGTTTATTGATCTTGTAGGAAAGGCTTCTACTGCTGCATCTACAAAAACTGATTCAATTAGGTCAGGTATTTTGGTGGTTGCTAAAGAGAATGAAATCTCTATTCGTGGTACGAATGAGACAACTTCAGTTGAATTAAGTGCAAAGGACATTACAGAAACAAATGAAGAGGTCTCTTTTGTCGCTCCAGCGAAAATTTTCTTAGATATGTTGAGGAAACTTCCGAGTGGTGATGTAGAAATCGTTGTTGAGGATGGAAGACTTGCGATCAAAGTAGGGAAGAGTTCATATGGTATCAGTACTTTAGCTGTCGATGAGTATCCGAAGCCAGTTCGGTATGCAGAAGGTAAGATCTTTCAAGTGGAAGCTCCGACTTTTGCGGATGCACTGTCATCTACCATTCATGCTTGCTCACTTACTGAAAACAGACCCATATTAACAGGAGTACATATCGTTTCAAACGGTAAGTACTTAACATTAATCGCAACCGATTCTTCTAGGTTAATGATTACTGCCGTTCCTGTATTAAAAGAAACGGAAGAATTTAAGAATGTGGTCATTCCAAAAAGTTCAGTCAAAGAGTTAACTGCATTATTATTGGATGAAAAAGAAGTTGAGTTATCAATATCGGATAATCAACTATCGTTGAAAGCAGAAGGTGTTTTATTTACTACTAGACTTCTTGAAGGTAGTTTTCCTGATGTCACTCAGTCAATTCCAGTAAAAAACGAGAGTGAAATTGTAGTGCATAGAGAAGAACTATTAAAAGCTCTTGAACGCATGAAAATAGCTCTTGGGAAGAATGGGAAAATTATTACTACGCAAGTGAAGGAGGGGACTATACCCACATTAAATATTAAATGTAAAACAGAGATCACGAATTTTTCTGAAGAGTTGTTTGTAGAGCAAACAGGATCAGAAATTTCAATCAAGTTACATGTTTACTATTTAATTGACGCTCTTCAATCGATGACTAGTAAGAATGTTAGGCTCCAATTTGCTGGAGAGATGAAACCTGTTACTATCCGTCCTGATATTGAAGCTGCAACGCAATTTGGGTTAGTGATGCCATTACGATAATGAAGAATAGAAAATTACTGAACGAGAGAAGGAACATTGTTTCTTCTCTTTTTTACTTTAAGGGAGGGAATTAAGTGAATAGCATTGTTGAAGAAATGAAAGAGTTGTACTTAAATGATTTAAAACCTTGGATCGTTTCTTTTTCAGGTGGTAAAGATTCTAGCCTTTGTTTAGAATATACTTTTCAAATGTTGCTTTCTTTACCGAGAGAGAAGCGTCATAAACCAGTATTTGTACTAATGGTTAATACCTTAGCGGAAACTCCAATGATGACTAGGTTTATGGAAAAATCGATGAAAAAAATACAAATATTTGCTACTGAAATGGATTTACCTATTATAGCAGAAGTATCAACTCCAGATATGGAGGATCGTTTTTTTTATAATACCCTGGGAAGAGGTTTGCTTGTCATTACCCCTAAAAAAAGAGGGCGTTGGTGCAGTCATCGCATGAAGCAAAAACCAGTTCAAAAGAGAGTAAGGCAAATTGTTGATGCTTCACCACTTGAAATGAATGTAGGTTTTTCCGTATCTTCGGCGGGCCAATTATCATTTTTCGATCAAGATACCACAAGAGTAGTACAAATCCTTGGTACTCGTTTAGATGAGTCTGTAGCAAGAGCAGCTTCAATTCAAACTCATGAGATAAAGGATACAAAGTTTTCCCGTCATAGTCAGTTCACAGATGAAATCCTTTGTTATATGCCTATTAAATATATGACCAATGACGAAGTGTTTCTATCTATGCCAACACGATTTTCTTGGGGGATAGAAGCCTCAGAACTTGAGGTGCAATATGGTCAGGGGTTCTTTTTGGAATGTGGCTTACAGGACGCAGGAGAAGAAAAGAAGGCATGTGGTATGGGAAGTAGGCAAGGTTGTTGGACATGTCCTGCAATGGGGCTTAACAAAGACAATATGCTTGAAGGGTTGATTAGTGAAGGACATACCAAATTAATGCTACTTTATGAATGGAAGCAACAACTTATTGAAATGCGAAATGACGTAAGATACCGAGAGTTTGAACGACGTCAATGGAGGAAACAGCACCAAAAGCGCTTATCTTTTCTAGAAGATGAAAAATTGCAAATGCGTCTCATAGGTGATTATTTTAATCAAGGAATGAACGTCTCTGAATATATGGAAATGAAAAAACAAAAAGAGTATGAAGAATTTGATCGAGCAGAGGACTTTGAGTATCTTCCAGGGGGATTATCTGTAAAAGGTAGAAAGCTTATGCTTGAAAAATTCTTATATATTCAAGAAGAGACGGGGTACGACTTGATTTCAGAAGAGGAAGTAAAAGCGATTATTGACTACTGGAAGTTCGAGGGTTACGATATTTCAAGAAATATGGTAAAACCAACCAATCACTCATATGATGGAGCCATAGTGCTGCAAAAGGATGGATTTCAATTGAACAAGATGCAAGACAATTAATTTACGATTGGCTTAATCCAGAGTTTGATCAACTAAAAGAAGATCATTCATTTATTGGTTATATCAGTAGAAAATTTGAAAAAGTTAAAGTTACTTTAGCCTTAGGAGACTATTCGCAGGATGAAATTATCTCTTTAATAAAGGCAGTCGAGTGGATTAAAGAGGACGAGCCTAAATTAGTCAATGAAATTATGTCGTTTTAGGTTGTTACGAGTTAGCGATTTAAGTTCATGTAAAGATGGATTTTTTACGCTCAGAGGAGGAGATTTAAATGTTTAATAATTTACAAGAGAAGGTAAGAGATTTGATGCCTGAGTTTATTGCAAAAAGAAAATTTACTCCAGAGATTCATGTAATTAGAGAGAATGCTCTTAGTTTTACAATTAAGTTAGTAGCAAACTTTCTATGGACACTATTTCAGCTAATTAATATACCACTGTTTATAGGCGTTCTTTTTGCTACAGGTGATTTTTTAATTAAATTTTTTACATTAGATACCTACACACTTTTTGATGCAGAGTTTCAGAAATATGGGATGTGGATACTGTATGGTATCGTTACGTATTTTATTCTAATACAGATTGGTGCAAAAACAAGAAGCAATATGATTTCAAAAGAGCTTAACTTAATTTGGGCAGTAAATTTTTTTAGAAGAGGGAAGGTCAAAAATCGTTTTTATTCAATAGAATTAGCAGAGAAGGATTTTCTCACATTAGAATCATATATGGAGCACCAAATGAGAGAGCAAATAGAATTACGTGAAAAAGAATTAAAAAATAACATCGATTCGTTAAAAAATACTATTCAAAGATTATCTGTGACTAAAGCATTTCCTTCGGACGTGCTAAATTCTTTTATTCGTATCAATCAATTATTTGTTTCATCATTGATGGAACCAGATAGTTCACGCCACAAATTTGAAATAATTATGGATCAAATTGTAAGTGAAATAGCAAATATGCGTTTCTTTAATGGTCAGATTATTCAAGGTTCGATCATGCTTGAGGATAATCATGAACTATCAATTATAGGTCAGTATCATTTAAATAGAGTTAAGAGAAAACCTGTTAAGCGTGGTGAAAAATTTGCAGGAAAAGTTATTGATCAAGCAGAAATGATTATTATTCCGGATATTTATTCGAAAGATGCAGAGAAATATGGTTATGGTCCTACAACGGATAAACATAAGATGTATCAAGGGATTATGGGTATGCCTATTAGAGAATTAGGCGATGATACTTATAAAAATATTGGAGTAATCAATCTTCATTTAGCAGATTCTTTCTATTCAATGCTTACTATCGGTGAAAAAGAAGAAATAACGGCGATTTTAAGGGTATATGCACAATATATTGTGGTCTTTAAAAAATTAAAAGATAGTGGTAAAATGAGTATATAGAGAGGTGATAGATGATGATATTATCATTATTAAGAAAAAGAACGTTAAAGAATGAACCAAAAAATAATATTGGGGTTATTCGTGTACCTCTTAATGGAAAAGTACCACCAAAACCAGAAGTCCAACAAATTGCGGCTATGGCTCTAAAACGCTCGGATGAAACAATGAAACGGTTAGGTTATAGTGATTAATTCATTAGAAGTTAGCATTTTTGCTAGCTTCTTTATTATATGACCACATTATTATTAGTAAAGGAAATGGTAAAATGGAAAAAAATAAAGTTATAGAATTAAGAACGGTAGCGAGACCTGTTCGAGTAAGGGATCAGAATGAAATTTTCGCAGAAAGGAGAAAAAAACGTAAAGAAAAGATAGATGCAGTAAAAAACATGTTTAGAAATAGGTAGCGTAAGCAAAATAAATATTAGTAAAATAGTTATTAAACGTATCACGGTGGTTAATATGATTTTTTTCTCTATAAATCTTAATATTGGAAATCTTGCTAAGCATGAGTGTTTCATATAAAATTTAACTATATTATTTTTTTATTTGCTCAATAGAGCCTGACAGCGAATTTTAAGCCTTATGTAACCATCTAACCTAAAAATTTTATCTGTGTATTTTTCGGGGATTTTTAAGGGGAAGAATAGGTTAGATGGTTCGATGATCGCGACAAAAAATAAAACCACCACTTGCAAACGAGTTAGCAAATGCATGGTTAAAAGTTATTGAAATATATCGTTTAATTAAGCCCTTACCATATGATCTTCATGAACACTATCGACAACCTCAGTTTTATTAAACTTCACCCACAAAAGAGGACCTTCATTATGAACGACTGTACCTCTCAATCCTTTATGACGACCATTCACAACATAAACAAGATCACCGTTATCAAACTTTGCTGACATAACTTCGACTCCTTTTTTAATACGCTTTGTACATGAATAATAGCAACTTTTTTAGTTTACTTAAAAAAGCAGAGATTAATCAATCTTTTTTTAACTGATTAAAGCCATTGAAATGTACCACCTCTGACAAAGTATTTACCACCAAATGACAAAAAGTGTACCAAAGAATGACAGGGCATTTACCACTTCAATCCTAAAGATTATGGGGTAACTCTTGTATTACGTATTTGACGTTATACTACGCAGTAAAAATCGTTAATATTGTGGAAAAAAATAACAACAAATGCGTTATCTTCTGGTATGATTTTAGTATGAATACTTATGACGTTGTGAATATTTTCACTTAAACTAACGAGCAGTTGTGCGGCCGAGCCTAGGTCGTATCATATAACGGGTGGGATTCCCGTCGAGCAAGAACTAGCCATTCACTCGTAGCGAGTCTTGGAGGGCTAAAGGTAACTTTAGTCTTTAAGCGTAGACAGTTAGGTTGCGGGCCGAAAGCCAATGGTTGAAGGGATTGAGCCCCATAATGTTAGTAAATCGAGAGGGCTGAT
Source organism: Anaerobacillus arseniciselenatis (assembly GCF_001865995.1). Lineage (GTDB taxonomy): Bacteria > Bacillota > Bacilli > Bacillales > Anaerobacillaceae > Anaerobacillus > Anaerobacillus arseniciselenatis. The sequence continues at coordinate 92,844 of NZ_MLQQ01000044.1, forward strand.
GTTTTAACTGCGACAGAAAGCAACATTTCATTCTTCGTAAATGGCAAGAGGAATGAAACCTCTCTGGGGTCAGAGACCTTGGCACGTAACACATTGATATGATACGGCAACTCGGGAGACCCTATCGGTCTTTTCTAGATAGAAGAGTATGGTGTACAAACGATACAAAGTAAGGAAACCAAACGCCAGATAGGGAGTCGGATAGCAGCGTAGTACCAATGAAGTTGGGTAATGCCGATGGAGGAAAGGCTGCTACCCAGTTACCACCCATGCTAGGGACACATTTACTACACTCAGAGGTAGACCTACACACAGAGGTAGGACGAGTAAATGGAAACAAAACTAGTAAGGATAGCAGGAATTACAAGTTATTTTTTGTGAATGGTAACTAGGAGGAGCCGTGTGCGTGAGTAGCGCAAGCACGGTTCTGGGAGGGTGGAGAACACAATCTACCAAAAAGGTAGAGAGGTTCTCTTCTACTCGACTAGTGGAAGATGGAAAATGGAATAACGAGGGGGGGAAAGTCGGAATGAAAATAAAAATATTCTTTGTTCTTATAGTGATTAGCATTGGATTTTCATTTTACTATTTTAATGAATATAAGATTGAAAATGATAAAGAAGCTATTCAATCAAGTTTAAAAGTTTGGCTAAATAGAGGGAGTAGTGTGGAAGTTCTTGAACCTAATGTATTAAAAGTGGTGCAACTTGAAAATACAAAATCATATGTATCATTATTTCAATTACAAGAAGGAAACTATGGATATGCCAATTTAATTAAAGGAATAAACGGTAAGTTGAAAATAATCTCGTCTGGACAGGGCTCGAACATAATACATCATCAAATATTGGAAACAAATAGAGGGAAGTACATTGTTTTATATGGAAAAAATCCCAATATGGAGATAAATTCCATTTCGGTCAATTCAAGAATAGAGGAACATAACTTTAAAATAAACGTACCAACAGAGAAATCATTTCTCATATACAAAAAAGTACCAGATAATTTTGAAAATCCTCTCCTTGACGAGTTTATACTTTTTGATGAAAACGGGAAAGAAATCGAATTATACCAATAGCTTCACTAACGAGAGCATTAGTTCAAAAAAGGAATTAGTTGTTGTGCAACCTAAAGGGGAGATTTTTTATTGTCAAATAAACATCTTAAAGAGAAATATAATGCGACATTTAATATAGTAAAAAAGATAGTTAATGAATGGGACCCTGTTGGGTTGTTGCCTTCTGCACCTGACGATGAATATGAGTTTGAAATAGCAAGAATTGTTTCTTTATTAAGTAATGTTGACACTGTAAATACTCTTTCAGATGGCATTGCACAGATTTTTACTAAAGCGTTTGGTTGGAGCTTTTCAGAGGAAGAGTGTTTGCCAGTTGCCCGAAAAATTTGGGAAGAAACTAAACAGAAAAAGTAGTTTCTTCTTAAACAAACGATATGCGATAACTGAGTAAAGCTTATCGCTAAATTTTTGAAAGAGAGGGGAGTATTTAATGTTATGGATAATCACACAAGATAAGAATAATTTATTAAATGTAAAAGAAGTTAGAATTAGAAAGACAGCGAATGGGACCAACATAGAAGGTATTGTAAGTAGAAGTTTCCTTGTTTTTTGGGATAGGGTATTAGGAAAATATGACTCAAATGAAAGGGCATTAGAAGTAATAAAAGAAATTTATGAAAAATTAGAGAAAGATAAAAGTATTACAACAACTTTTACTATGCCAAAGAATTAAAACGTCATTCATTTATACATTAGTAAAAAATAAGCTGTCGTTGCGACGGATCCTCTTCCAAGCGCAGTATTGAAGCAGGTTTGTAAAAAAAATAGGAGGTGGAATTTGATTGAAATTATGGTTGAAAATAATACAAACAATTTTAGCATTAGTTGTACTTTCTTTATCAGCGTATAGTTTAATAACGGGTGAATACGGAATACTTTTTCAAACGCAATTA
>NZ_MLQQ01000045.1 GCF_001865995.1 Anaerobacillus arseniciselenatis
GCTATCAACACAACAAGAATTCCTGCTATTAGCTTGAATTTATTTGTTTTTATTTTCTCTAACATATTTCTATCCCCCAATCTTTACTATTTTAAATTAACCTGCTCAATACTAAAAGAAAGCGCCAATGTCACTGTTCCAGTAACGCTCTCCGTTAGTGCCACAACGACAGCAACGGTAGCTTTAATCATTTTCAAAAATTATTTTATAATCTCTCCATAAAATATCGCTATGAATACCATCATAACCTTTAGGTAAATCCATTAAAAATTCTTCATATGGGATAAAGCCTTTTTCTATAACCTGATAAAAAGATATTAAATAATTTTTCAAAACATCTCTATTTTCGATTTGCTTATTATTATCTAGAGTTTCAGTTATTTCAGCGTATAACTTGTCTGCCTTTTCATAATTAAATTTTTCGATGTTACCCCTGAAATCATCAAACTTACCCTCTAACAAGTCCTCGTCTATTTCCATACTTGTGTTGTCCTGTGAGCAACCAGTCATTATTCCTAATAAGCCTAATATAAATACAACATAAATTAACTTTTTCATTTTTTTACCTCCATTAACAGTTTTAATAATACTTAAAATTCTTTTTCAAGAAACCCTCCCCGTTAGCGACACAAGGGCAGCGATAAATTTTTGCAGCTAATGCTACGTTAGTTCAAGATGGATATTGTACAGCATGGGGAGAGTGCGCAACAAAATGGTGACGGAGGATCATTGACAAATACTGTAAAAACGAAGTGTCAATCTGCGTTTTGATGTGCGGGCTTTACAAATTCTGTAGTTTCTGTACGTCAATCGCTGTTGTGTTGCGCACTCTACCAATTTTTCCGGACATGAGAGGCCTTATTTCATAGATTTGATTCGTTTTTACAATTTAGCGGACACCACAGACTTTATTTCCTCTAAATCAGCAGTTTTTGCTTCGTTTTTTGCCATTTAAGGTCCCTCATGTCCGATAATTCTTAAAAACATATGTTTTTGGTGAAATAACGTCCCTGGTGTCCGCTTAGCTCAGCAATGATCAATTTTCAACTTAGCTTTTTAGTATCTGCAAAGGTCGAGGGGGCCATTCCACCCTAGAGAGTTCGTAGTATGTCTTGCATGATTAAGTTTTAATAATAATACACAGTCCCCACGCGATATTACACACGCTCGCTAGACTGTTCATCTTGTTTTGCTCTTCTGCTCGTTAGCACCACCACAACAGCGACAGCTTACTAAACTATTGCCCTCGATAGTTTAAGTACAATTTTTCACGATACAAAAGGATACTTTATTTTTTATCTATAAAGTTAATTATGAACGAATCTTTAATTGATGAGAGACTTAACATATTTATACTTAATGGAATTTTAAACAATTGGACATATTGTTCCATAGTAAGGAAAGTTAGTACCCAAGTAATAAATGGATTTTTTTATGTAGATAGCTAAACAAATACATTTTCAGATATATCATTACTGACCATTTAGTATTCCAACCATTATAAAAGGTAACCATTTTAAACTTTTTGTTTGCAAACCATTCCATTATCGTAGAACTAATAACCCACGAAAACAAATATAGACCCTTTAGTTTTTTTGATTGTTTTGGTACACATGAAAGGAATAATTGTGTAATTAATGGCGTTCCTATAAATGTCTGTATCAATCTAACCTTTTTTAAAGAGATATCCTCAGTTTGAAATTCCCACAAGAGCTTTCTACGACAAAAAATATAATAAAAACAATTTATTAATGTTACGTAAATAAGCGAAGGAACATTTGCACGAAACTTATTCCAAGTCTTATATTTTATATTTAAAAGTAATAGTATCAATACCATAGCAATATGTTTCATATCCCTTGGTCCTTCTGCTGTACTTTATCAATTTTTCTTAAAGCTCCAACGACACCACGTGTTACTAATGACTTTACAGTAACACTTATGAAAGTGTGATACCATTTCCACCCTTTGTTCCATTTGATTAAATTCGTTTTCCTGACTGCCCAATATTCAATAAAAAACATAGGGACTGTAAAGAACAGTAGTTTCAAAAAAATGGCGAAAGATTTATCTTTTTCAGTTATTTGATTATATAGTATCGTAAATGTTGGATATATCAATAAGTCGAATAGTATATGACTTTTAAATACTTTCGGAAAAAAACGAACTGGATATTTCACTATTTTGTACGATGCGAGGAAACTGTCAATAAATAAATTCGTAACCGCATTAAATAAATATGCCAAAACCCAATCCTTAATCGGAGGTTTCCTAAATAATAAATATAGCAAACTAATCGATGTAATAACAGTCGTTACTCTTAAGAATAACTTATCAAATTTATTTCCTCTTCTCATCATGAAGCATTCTCCTTTCTTACATTAGAATGCTCCATTAAAGGTAAAATATGAACGCAAATAATTCTCCTTTAATGAATATAAATTTTTACAGTTTATTGTGCTAAACTGCTCGTTACTTTAAGTGAAAATTTTCACAATGTCGCCAATCTTCATACTAAAATGATACCAGAAAATAACGATTCGTTGTCACCATTTCATAAATATGGAAATGATTTTTTGAAACAAAAAAGGTACCATGTACTTAATATAAGGCACCTTTTGAAGTAACTCCTCTTTTTTACAGCTCATTTTTAAATGCATATTAAAAGACAAAATTAAGCCAAACATAAAATTCGTTGTTGCACAGTATAGGTCTAATACGAAAAAGCGATCACTCCAAAAAGTGACCGCCTCATATGACTATTTAATTACAAGTATCCTTATAATGTGCAGTAAATGAATTTGTTTTGTATTTCTTATTCACATAAGCTCACGGTTAAAGTCTCTTCATAATATCAATGGAATAATTCTAGTTAGAAAGACTTTTAATATATTGTGTTACATTCCCTAAGCAACAACTACCTTGAGGATTGTTCACCTCACAACCACAACGATTTTCTTTAATATTTTGCTTAATATGCTCAACAGGTATTGTTACTTCCCCTTGTTCCTTATATTTTTTAATTTTCTCTTTCGTCCAGTCAAAGCAATAACAAACTGGGACTGTGTTTAAAGTTTCTTTTTGAAATACAGGAACTTTTATATCAGATTTTACGTATTTTTTGTTATTAGTATCAAAGTAAACTACATTACATTTTTCGTTAGAACAAAAATAATGAACTGCATCTGCATTAAGCGTTTCTAATTTATTTGGTCTAAGCATTGATTTTAAAGTAATTAACTTTACAGTTTTCCCCTTCACTTTGCAGAATGGACACTCTTGGTCCTTTTCCATCGTTAGCACTTTTTTATTACCGCAACAATCCGCCATTTTAATCACTCCCTAATTTTTACTTACTAAATGATAATCAATCACTCTAGACCAAGTGGTACCGATATTGCAAATTAAATTCATCAAAAACTAGCGAAAAATACAGTTATTTATGATGTTATTGCTGCAAGTTTTGTTTTCAATTTCTTACCGATCCTTTCATTATTAGTTAAATTACGCTTTCTTCTGTTTCATTAAGGTTTCAATGATAGGGCAGTGGTGAATAGTTTTCTCATCTGGACAACATTCTTTTAAATTTAAAAGCATTTTCTCAATTCTTTTTAAATCACTTATTTTCTGTTGCACTTCGTCGATTTTTTCTACAACGAACTCATACATATCCATACATCGTTCATTATCTTTATCAACAACACCCAGTAATTTATCAACCTCTCCTAAAGAAAATCCAAGCTCCTGCATTCGCTTAATAAAATAAATGCGATTAACAGAATCATCTGCGTATATTCGATAACCTGCTGTTGTTCTTGCGGGTTCAGATAGTAATCCTTTTCTTTCGTAATACCTTATTGTTTCCTTATTTACACCACACTTATCGGCAAGCTCACTAATTAGGTAATTCATTATTTCCACCTCTAAAGCAATTATAAACCATGTACCATAGTACATGGTCAAGAAATAATATCTTTAAGATTCTGCCTGATAGCGTCACAACAGTAGAAATAGCTTGTTCCAATAAACTGGTTCGTTTGCTTAAGTCATAAGTCATTATTTCATAAAGTCCTCTAAAAAGATGACTTTTGTTGCGCAGTATAGGTCAAATACGAAAGACGATCACTTTAAAAACAATCGTCTCTTTAGAGGATTAATCTATTCCAGTATCGTTGTACTGCGAAGCAAAAGATCCTGTTATAAATGACAGTTCTTGTTAAACTAAAGGAGCTTATCTACAGTATCAGTAAAACGTTAATTTTGTGCACCTTTTATCTTTGTGTAGATGTATCCATAGATATGGCGTTTAAGGACTTGACTTAAGCCTCTGTGGGCATGATTGGTCTTGAAAGGCTGGCGCAGTTGTTCCATCAGGCATACGAGCCTATCATACCCCTCCAAGTAAAGTCCTATCATATCTTACGTTGAAAACTATAAATACTTACCTGTAAATAATGCTACAAGGATACAAAACTGGAAATTTTGATATATTTACTTACGTTAAATACGGTGGAAAATTATACTGTGGATAAGCATCCGTTCGTAATACATTATTTAAATATGATTTTTCTGAATCTCTATTTACATCATTCTTAGCAATTATGGAACAATAAATAGGGCTACGATTAGTCCTTTACATTAACAGGAATTTTCAATTCATTAATTCTAGATCCATCTTTCGCACTTTCTTCATATAGTATTACTCTACCTGAATAATTAGTTACGTCATCTAGTTCAATAATAATCTCAAATTCCCCCCATTCAGGAGCTCCATTAGTAGCTGTTGTGAACCCTTCATCAAGAATAAAGTGACCATCTTCAAATTCATATAATACAGTCCCTTCATAAACACGGGCTAATCCTCTTACGACGATACGATCTTTTACATTTGTGTATGGTGCCGGTTCATAAATTCGGAATGCTACATTTTGCAATACTATCTCCTGCGAATCTTTTTCATCAACCCATTGGTAGCTTTCAGGTTCTTTGGCTACGATTGGTTTTCCAGTGTAAAGATGTCCAAGCAAGGTTTCCCCAATTCTTCCTTCAACTAAGATTTGAGTTTGCTCAAATCCAAATTGCTGCATAACCATGGCTATCTGTTCAGCAAACATCAATTCTCCACTTGAACCTAGGTTATTATACTGAATTTCTTTTGAAAAACTCACATGGGCAATCCCATCAACTTCATCAACATATTCGATAATCACTTCTGAATCAATTAATCCAGTTAATTCTTCGTGTTCAGGTCCAGTAACCCATGCATCTAATGCGGCTTTAGCTATTTGTTCTTCATTGCTCACTTCCACTTCTGATTTAACACGATAAGTACTCATCATATCGTTATCTGAAAAGTATAGAACGACTTCATGTATTTCTTTATCTCCATCAGGTGTTGGGGATAAATCCTTTTCATGAACAGTTTGCTCATCTTGTTCTTCCTCCTCATTATGTTGCTCCTTATCCTCTCGTTGATTGTCATTAAGATCAGTTAAATCTTTACCGCAAGCGGTTAGGATTGAACTAAAAGCTAATATGACCATTAAAATAAGGGTTAATTGTTTTTTCATAATAATCCCTCCTAATTTTTTTGTAAATAAAAATAACATTAATTTATTTCTTAAGCTCACTTATAATAATAGTCATCTTTTGTATCATAAAAATTTAAGAAGTGTAACATTTTTGTTACTTATCCTTTCGGTAATAGTATGTAGATACATGTACCTATGTTTTTCTCTGAATCAACGTTAATCCTTCCTTTATGCATTTCTACCATTTGCTTTACGATGGTTAAGCCTAATCCGCTCCCTTCTTGGTTCCAGGTTGTTGCATCATTTGAACGGTAAAAAGGTTCAAAGATATGAGGAAGGTCGTCTATTGAAATCCCAATCCCGTTGTCACAAACACTGATCTTGATTTGCTGGTTATCATCTTTAATGCTAATTTTTACAACTCTTGTTTGATCTGAATAACGAATAGCATTTGAAACTAGATTTTCAAGTCCCCGCAGAAATAATGTTCGATCTACATATAATTTGACCTGATCAAAATTAAAGTCCAATGATATTTGTTTCTGACGAGCAATATGTTGAAATGTCTGCAGAAGATAATCCTTTACATCTTGAGTATATAAAGTTTCAAGCTTGAGTGGTTGGTCCCAGAGACGATTTATATGTAGTAATTGGTCAACCATTTGTTTCATTTTTTGAATCTGAAATGATAGATCTTGTATATATTCGCGATAAGTTCTTTCATTGTCACGAACATATGGCAAGTTCTCTAGAATAAACTGCATAGTAGCCAGTGGAGTTTTTAATTCATGAGAGGATGTACTCAAAAAACGTCTCTGCCTTTCATCATAATGATTTAATTCTGCTACCATACTTTGTGTTGCATCTATTAATTCTTTAATCTCATCTTGCCGCTGATATTTCACCGAAAATTCACGTTTTTGTGGAGTGATTTTCTTCAATTGAGCTATCATTTTACGAATAGGCCTAGAAAACCAACTCGATACAAAATAGGTAATAAAAAAGAACGCAAAAACAGCAACCAGTAGGGTTCGAATCATCCAGATTCGAAAGGAGGTTAATTCATCATAAAGTTGATCTGCTCCTTGAACCATTAATAAATACCCTTCACTGTCAACCGTCTCAAAGGAGAATATAGTATATTGAACATATCCAAAAGAATCAGTTTTTATAAAGAGAGAGGAAGGAGCAATATTTTGGCGATTTAATATATCAAGGTTAACTCTAGCGTTTTTCTCAAGCTGCTGATAGCTATCAGCATATACCCTTTTCTCATCATCTAACATAATTAAGCGACTGTTTGTTTGTTCACTGTATGTGCGCAGGTAACCCACACTGCGATTTGGAGAATTAGGATATGTGTTTTTAATTCTTTCCAAAATCGTATAGCCTTGAGCAACTGATAATTGTTCATATCCAACTTGCAACCGCTGTTCATACGTATTTGATATGAATACATATACAGCGAAACAAACAACAATAAATAAGCCTGAAAAAATAAGCCACAATTGATACTGAAGCTTCATGATTTTCCTCCGAAACGATACCCCATGCCTCTTACAGCATGAAAATATTTCTTCCCCGAAAGCTCCATTAGTTTTTTCCTTAATCGACTAATAGTAACATCAACAGTTCGATCACTATATCCGAGCAAACCACCCCAAATTTGTTCATATAATAATTCTCGAGAATAAACATTTTCTGGTTTTTTCATTAACATTTCCATCAACTTATACTCATTGACTGTAAGTGGCATAACTTGGTCTTTGAAAATGATTAGTAACTTTTCTCGGTCTAACTTAAGTTCATCATATTGAAGCAAGTGTCCCACGTCCGTGTGAGTGCTCGATGTTTCATTTCTTCTTAATAGTGCATGAATTCTAGCCAATAATTCCCTTGGGTCAAATGGTTTAACGATATAATCATCTGCTCCCACCTCTAAACATATAACCTTATCTAAAATTTCACTCTTGGCAGTGATCATTATAATTGGAACATTTGACTGTTTACGGATTTGCTTACAGAGTTCCAACCCATCTTTTTTTGGTAAGGTCCAATCTAACAATATAAGGTCATATGATTTCCCTAAATATGAAGCCCAACCCTCTTCTCCATCAAATTGCACATCAACTTCATAGCCTTCTCTTTTTAGAAAAAAAGCAATATTTTTTGCTAATATCTGTTCATCCTCGACGAGTAAAAAAGTTTTCATTTCCATCCACCTCTTAATTACATTATGCCCGAGTCTATTTCAGATAAATTCAGAAATTCCATTAAGAAATAAAAAGTTGAGAAAGTCCTCAAAAGCAATAAACGTCAACAAAAAACATCTCCATTTGAAATTTTCTGTCATTGGCCCTAACTTTCTAAATTTTAGAATTAAGTTCAATAACCCCTTTAATTTCTTCTACGTTTAGTACATATATACTTTTCAAGTATTGCGCAGTATGCGTCTACTACGCTGTACAAAGCAATCTCGACCGTTTCCAAAAACTGTTCTTATTTGAAAATTAATAAAATATTTATAACATCTTTTATAACTTAAGTGAATCTCATAATTCGATATTTTCTCCATCAAGCCTATAATGTAGTTGCTTAAATGGCTCGCAACTCCATATAGTTGTTATAGCTCAGTTTAGATAATATGAAATTCACACACCTAGCAGGATTTCAGTTAGCGATAAACAGACTGTCATTCAATGGTACACTTTTTTCATTTGGTGGTAAATGCTATGTCAGAGGTGGTACATTTCAATGGCGGTAATCGGCGACCTGAAAGAAGCAAGAGATCCCGCTCGCTTCTTTAGGTGTTCACCTCTGCCCTAAACTCTCTAACCGATTTACTCTTTCTCTCATTCTCGTTAATTCTTTTAATAAAAAATCAATCCGATCTTCTCCATACGTTTGTTGCATCTCAATCGACTTCAACTTTCCCGTATGACGAAAAACGAGCGAACGCACTTCGTTTAGCCAGTCATTAACGTCATTTTCACTGGCACTAGATTTCCCTTGAAAAGTCACGTGCTGTGCTGTGAAATTAACTTAAAAATTTCGGTTTCATCTAACAATGTAAACTCGTATCCTTTTTTTACAAGACCTTCTTCCAATCCATCTAAAATATCCAAACCAACTAACATAAACCTAGCATCTGGATTATTTACTAACCCATCATATCGAATCAACTGCCCGACAGAATGATATGAAACTTTCAATTTCACCTCTACATACAACTCTTTACCGGCCTTATCAATAAACAAAAGGTCACACCGCTTGCCATTTAAATGAACTTCTCGCTCTTTAAAAGTCAAACCCTCTTCTATTAAACTCGAATTAATAATTAAAGCATTTTGCACATCTAACTCTTTCACTTATTGCCGCTCCTCCCTATTAAAATTTTAGTCTCTACTATATAAGTACTGGTTTAGGAAGGAAAGTGGTGACAAAAATAATCGATTTTTCAATAAGATTTAGGTATTGTGCATATGGATTATGTTTAATCAATAAAAAATAAACACCCAAAACGGGTGCTTTAACTAAACATACTTTTTGATAATCTCAATAATCTCTACTCCATATTTCTCTACTTTCACTTTTCCAAAGCCACTGATCTTTAATAGTTCGTCACTTGTAGATGGTTTTCTCAGTGACAAGTTCATCTAAGGTAGAGTTATAGAATATTAAGTACGCCTTGACGTTTTCTTTTTTCGATTGAGCTAACCTGAATGCTTTTAACTCTTTACTAAGATCCTCGTCTGTTAAAGGTTGTTCATTGGCAGTTTCAACCGGTTCGGGTTTTTCCTCGACTTCAACGGTTTTTAAGTGCCTGTCACTCCTCGAAACATCTTGTTTCATAAGATGTTTCACAGAATGCTACATGTGATAAAAAACAGCTAAAAAAATGAGTGAACTATTGATGAAAAACCACTGTTTCATGTATAATTTAACTAGATACACGCTAGAATAAAAATGACCGAACGCTACGAACGTCCGGTCGATGCAACTACATCCGCTAGAAGAGCGGTGACCATTACATTAAGTAAGCTACTGAAAAAAGTAACTCATCCTAACCTTTGGTCTGGCGTTGGACGGGTTACTTTTTTCGTTCTTTGACAATTAATAAAACCAATGTTATGACACCTATCAATACTAAATTCGATTGAAGTGCTATATTCATTGCCTCAAAGATTGTCACTCTTCCCACCTCCCTTCTATTGGGAGATGGTCAACCGCCCATCCGCTTTATGTAGTTACTACATCCATTATAACGAACGTACGGTCTCTTTTCTATTAAAAATTTTGTCCGTTCCGATGCAAAAAGTGACATAATTCTTTAATAGCGTACAGCATTTGCTTCCTATTCATATAAAAACTACGTGCCCATGGTTTGAGACTCACACCTGTCCTCTCGTCCCTTTATTTTCTCACCCACACTAACCGGATCTCATAAATAATTCCGTCTTTTTCCACCTGTCTATCCAAACGCCCATCACTTATTAATCTTTGAAACTCGCGCTTCATTTCATCCGCCCAATCATTAATACTTTTTCTATCATCAAACGGGAAAATCGTAGGAAATCGTGTATTTAGCCGCTCTAAATCATCGCCATCTAAATGGTGGCGGTAATGATAGTGATATTCCTCTGATTTCAGTTTTGCCTGTAACGGCGGGCGATCGATCAACTGACCTTTTCGATAAAAAGAAATAATGTTTACTTTACCCGACTTCACTTCATCGACTTCAATTGTTATTGTTTCTAGTTCCATTTACGTTTCACCTCTACTTTTAAATCAAAACAAACTGTTCTAAATCTTTTAAAACATCCTGATAAATCAAATGCTCATCCTTTTCTCCTCTATGAAAATCTTTTAAATCGAGCTTAACACCGATATACAAATCAATCCAAACATATGACAACGTAGGATCTAATGTACATCTCGTTAATAAATCATCTAATGTTGTTTCCTCCATTACTGCTTCAAATAATTCCTCATTACGATTAGTCGGCTGCTTTATGAGTTGACCGTTAGGTTGGAAAGAAAATTGAATACTATGGTAGTCATCCTTTGTAATATGAGCATCTAGTTGAATGAAAGGAGTATACTTCCCAGAAATTCTTACGAGGGAACTTGTAAGTGCTGCTAAAGTTTCACTTTGAACAAGTGAATTCCAAGCCCAACGATGATCCATCAGTTCCTTTGAACTTAGTGATGCTGTTCTACCTTTTTCAATATGAATCCCTGAAAAAAGCATGGTGTCCGTTGTTTTATTTTCTTTATAAAAGCAGAACTTCGCTTTCTCATATGCTGGCCAATCTTTAGATGGAATGATCCACCACATACTATCAAGTGGTTGAAACTGATTGAAAGGTCTTAATGTATAATGATCTCTTTCAGACTTAATTAGTGAATATACCGATCTAGAAAACTGTTGAACAGTCACCATTTTTGTTGTCACTAAAATCCCCCTCACCAAAAGTATTACTACAATTGTACATGATTTTAGGAAAATATTGTATATGAGTTATTAAAAATATGTAATGCACTTTACTATCGGGAAGTTCCAGTGGTAACTTGTGCAGGCCCTTGTCCTAAAAGCGAGGAAGTTTAGCTAACGTCCGCTCGTTTTAAAACAATATTTTTAAATAAGCAAGGAGTAATGGGGTTGAGTCTATGAGATGACAGACTTGCAGTAGGGACGAGGAGTCAGGGGTTCCTCGTCCCAGCGGCTGTTCTTTATATGAAGTAGGTACATGATAAGGTATAGCAAAGACCCCTTGCTCGCTTTGTTTTATACGTGAAAGAAGCAAGAGACCGTTCCATCGCTTATTTTTATCGAAAAATAATGCTTATAGTTTTCCGCAATCGCGCCAGGTTGAGGAAGATCACTTTTTATTGCATAGTATTTTTGTACTGTGAAATAAACAATAGAAAGAATATGTTTTTTTCTTTAACCCTTTTTAACAAATTTATTGAAATCCATTAACTGGCCATCCTCCACTATTTTCAATAACATTGTCTATGCTATTTTGAAGTTGTATAGTTTCCTTTATTACCGATACTACCTTTTGATAATATAGAAGATCATTATAAGAGAGCATTCGCTGTTTTCTATCTTTTAACCACTTCTGACACAGTTTGTATCCACCAATCTCATAATTCCAAACTTCCTTTTCCACATTTATAAAATACTGTTTATTGTTAATATGAACCTTACCTTTATTATTTTTTACTTCCTCGTACAATATTTTATCTATTTTATTTGTACCCGCTATAGGAAAGTTCGTAACAATGTTGACCTGCTTTTCTAATAGATGAAGATGTACTAATTGATTACCTAATTCAGACAATTTAAAGAATAATTCAAAATTATTTGTTATAGGTATATGTGGGTAATCCCTTATTAAATATTCATTATAACGATTTTGAAAACCATTGCTGTACAGAATTGCATAAATATAACCTAATACGTCTTCGCCGGTATATTCATTTTTAGTATTTCTTTTTCTATTCACAAACTTTACATCTAGTTTTTTCTCGATATACTTAAGAAATTTATAATTAAAATTATGATGAGGAGGGGATTTTCTTATCAAAGTTGAGTCATCATTGTCGATTAAATAGATTGGGAATACAAAAGCGTTGTTTGATGTCTTTGATGAAAGTAAAGCAGCATCAGTTATATTTCTACTTACAAATGCATGTTTGAATGTCTCACCTTTGGTTAGTCGTGATGTGATTAAAGCGATATTATTACCATTAATCAAATTTTCCATTACCTTTTTTCTTGGCATACATAGAAAACCTCTGCTATTTCCTGTGTAGTAAGTATGCCTAATATCGAAAGGACGATACATTATTGGTTTTATTAGTTCAGGATCCAATTTAGAATCTATAATATCTTTTTGTGCTAGTTTAACTTTCCAATCTCTTACATCTTTTCTTAGTTTATATTTTTCTCTTGCACTTTCAACATCAATTTTGACAAAATCACTAATTTTATCCATGACTTCATCTGGTGACCAGTTAATAGTAAAATGATCTCTTGCTGTAACTACTCCGTTTGAATATACATTGAATATTTCTGTCATCTTCCATCCTTTTTGATATTCTTCATAATTACTTGTATCTTGAGGTACAAACAAAAAATGAGGTTCTATTGGATTAATTTTAATCCATTCTGTTAAGTACAAGTCATTGTTTTCAAGAAACTTATACTTTTCGATTTGTTTTCCCCATAAGTCTTTATAATATATAGCAGATACGTCAGACATTTCGGAATTATATTTAATAAAAAATGTAATTGCTACTCCTTGTTCAATTTCAAAAACATTTTCGTCTGTTTCTCCTTCAGGTGTTTTTTCCTGTTTCCTAACATTACCATGAAGGTTTAACACAAAAATCTCATCAAAACTTTTCATTAAATGATTTCTCATGCCTCTAAAGGTAGCATTATCTAGGTAAGCATGATTAGTAACAAACGCTAAAATTCCAGTGCCTGTTTGCTCAATTCGCCACTGACCGAATCTTATAAATTTCACATAATCATCTTGAAGCCATTTTGTATTTCTTTCATTAAGTGGTTTATTATCGACAAAATAATAATCTTGTACAAGTGATTTAATCCATTCATTATTATTTGCAGAATTACCAAAGTAAGGAGGATTACCAATAACAACCATAACAGGTACTGCGCTCTTTACTTTTCTTGCTGCATTTGCCTCCTCAGCCAACCAATACGAAAATAATGGTTGCTCAATCATCTCATGTGCTTCTTCTAGGGTGTTTGTTAAATAAACCCTTAACCTTTCATCATTTGATAAATCATAACCTAATTTTTGTAATCCAAGACTTAGCTTCATATGAGAAACGGTATAAGGTGCCATTAACAATTCAAAACCATATAGGCGGGGAAGTAAATGATTAAATACATATCCTGACCACATACCCTCATTTCCCACAAAAGACTTGTAAATTTCTTGCACAATCTCATTAAGGAAAGTACCGGTCCCAGTAGCAGGATCGAGAATTTGTACTCTATGTAATTTCTTGTCATTTTCGTTTTTAATTAAGCTCGAATCAGCTAATCCATCTTCAAGATTAAAGTTATTTTTCAGAATGGCATCTACACTTCTAACCATATATGAAACAACTTGTTTTGGTGTAAAATAAACTCCTCTTAGAGTTTTAATTGATGCGTCGTAATATGACAAGAACGTTTCATAAAAATGAACAATTGGATCGTCAGAGGATTTTAATACTGTTTTAATATCTATTGAGTTAAGTAGTTTAACTAAATCATCAACTATCCATATGACATTATCATGTAGTTCTGGCCCAACTATTTGATTAAACATCTTTCTTAAAAAGGGGTTTGTTTTTGGTATTACATCAGATGAATTATGCCTAGTTAGTTTATCTTGTTTAGGAATGGCTACCCGTGCAGCAAATAATCCATAACAGATAGTTTGGGCATACATATCAGAAAGCTCTACTTCAGTTAACTCTTCCAATAAGATGAGCCTAAATCCCTCTAGTTGTTGTCTTAATGAATTGACGTTCTTTTTTGATTGTTCGAGTAATTGATGTAGTTCTCTTTTGATGTATATTCCGTATGTAGCCATTCGTTTAGCGAGTTCTTCAGGAGTATTTATTTGGGCAAAGGAACCAAAAAAAACTATAATTAATTTTAAAAAATCTTCGTATTGGCTAGGCCTCTTTTTTAATTTATTATTAACGTTAACGCTGGCTATTTCAATGGACAATTTCAATTCACCTGATGAATACCATCTAAATTCTGTATAGTTCGTTAATATTAAGTTTGAGATGCTTTGGCGATACCTTGTAAGTTGTTCATTTTCTTCAACTGCATTTAGATCCATACCTATCTTCTTAGTTTCGATATAACCTAATGGGAACTTATTTTTCGTAATTAGAAAATCTGGTGCCCCCGATGCAATCCGTTGTGGTTCGTTTATCGCCACTATATCCTTGTCTATAGATTCAATTAAGCTTTTTAGTATCGGCCTAAACGAATGTTCTGTAAAATTACCGATTGCTAATTCCTTTTCTAAACCATTAAGATAATTTTTAATTAAGTCTTTCCCCATGTAAAATCGCCCCCTTTCTATATTTATTAGAAAGGGATATAGACAAGAACCTACTAACGCAAAAAGACAAGGCCTGAAGAGCATTGAAAAGAATTGGTAAGAAATCGAGACAAATAGTTGCGTGTTACAGACGTGGTTAATAATTATGATAGTGAATAAATTGTAGAAGTAGCTAAAGACGCTATTGGTGTGTCGCTTAAACGCTGGAATAATTCCTAATTCACCACTATCTGCGTTAAAAACTGACGAATGAAACAGTATGGTTAACGTAAATATTAAAGGTTTATTAAACAGTATCGCCGCAGTAATACTAACATTTACCACAAAATCTGGACATATAATCACTACTTGATCAGTTGCTGGAGTTAAAGCTTACCCAGACTATGCGGAATATGGCGTAACAAAATGGATTCTTTCGGAACAATCCGGCTGTCGATAATTTCTCGGTAGCCTAATCATCATTTCAAAATTCACCTAAAAATGAAAACAACTGCTGCGCAGTATTGAGTCTACTACGCAGTACAAAGCAATCTCGACCGCTCGCAAAAACTGTTCTTATATGAAAATTAATAAAATATTTATAACATCTTTTATAATCTTAAGTGAATTTCATAATTCGATATTTTCGCCATCAAGCCTATAATGTAGTTGTTTAATGGCTCGCAACTACATATAGTTTCATACTACTCGTTTTTGGTAATTATGAAATTCACTCAACTAGCAGGACTTCAGCCAGTGGTAAAACAGGCGGACATTCAATGGTACACTTTTTTCATTTGGTGGTAAATGCTATGTCAGAGGTGGTACATTTCAATTGCGGTAATCGGCGACCTGAAAGAAGCAAGAGATCCCGCTCGCTTCTTTAGGTGTTCACCTCTCACCAAAACTCTCTAACCGGTTTATTCTTTCTCTCATTCTCGTTACTTCTGTTAATAAAAAATCAATGCGATCTTCTACATACGTTTGTTGCATCTCGATCGACTTCAACTTTGCCGTATGGCGAAAACGAGCGAGCGCACTTCGTCTAACCAGTCATTATCGTCATTTTCACTGGCACTAGGTTTCCCTTGAAAAGTCACGTGCATAAGCTATGAAATCAACTTAGAAATTTCGGTTTCATCTAACAATTTAAACTCATAACCTTTTTTTACAAGCCCCTCTTCCAACCCATCTAAAATATCTAAACCAACTAACATAAACCTAGCATCTGGATTATTCGCTAACCCATATCAATAAACAAAAGGTCACACCGCTTGCCATTTAAACAAACTTCACGCTCCTTAAAAGTCAAACCCTCTTCTATTAAAATCGGATTAATAATTAAAGCATTTTGCACATCTAACTCTTTCACTTATTGCCACTCTTCCCTATTAAAATTTTGTCTTTACTATATAAGTACAGGTTTAGGAGGGGAAGCGGTGACAAAAACAATCGATTTTTCAATAAGATTTAGGTGTTGTGCAGATGGATTTTGTTTAATTAATAAAAAAGAAACACCCAGTACGGGTGCTTGAAACTAAACATACTTTTTTATAATCTCAACAATCTCTGCTCCATATTTCTCTACTTTCACTTTTCCAAAGCCACTGATCTTTAATAGTTCGTCACTCGTAGATGGTTTCTCAGCGACGAGTTCATCTAAGGTAGAGTTATAGAATATTAAGTACGCCTTGACGTTTTCTTTTTTCGATTGAGCTAACCTGAATGCTTTTAACTCTATACTGAGATCCTCGTCTGTTAAAGGTTGTTCATTGACAGTTTCAACCGGTTCGGGTTTTTCCTCGACTTCAACGGTTGCGGTTGCATCGTCAGTCTCCAAGAAATACTTTACTAAATCCAAAGGTTTTGGTTGGTGATTTTCCGATATAAAGTCTGCAATTTCGTACACTTGCTTATCAAGCATAAAGTTTCTTTTTTAATGCCGTAAATTCTTTTGACAAGAAATCGACTAGCTGATCTACTTTAATGATCGATTTTTGGATATCTTTCGGTGCCTTTGACCTATTATCGATTGATTTAGGGTTTGCTAAAACAACAATCGACATAGAGATCTTTTGTTTAAGAGTCTTAACTATCGCTCCTCTTTCTCGATTTAACAATTTCTTTTGCCATTCCTAAAAAGGCAGACACATCTTGTTTAGAATTTTTTATCTCATTTAATAACTCTTTTTCTTTTTGTAACTCTGCTTCAGAATAGTTGCTTACCTCTTCAAAATAAATCTCGATTAATTTTTCTTTCGTATTCTTTTTGGCCGTTAATTTTACTTTTTGAGAAACGAAGTCTTGCAATTCTTTTACTCGCTTAAATGTTTCTTTATCTCTTATTAGTTTTTCTATTTCATTTGAAATTTCTACATTTTCATTTGCCGCAGTAATGATGGTTTGTTTTGGAGCAGTCGGTGTTTTTTTATTCTTATTGTCGAGAGCTTGTAATGAGGCTATGATTTCCGTTAAAATGGCATGATCCTCACTATTAAGGATTTGTTTGACTTCGGAGAACGCCTTTTGATTGTACTTTTCTTTTAACATGATCAATTCTAATAATAATAGCTTTGATGGTTGTGTCATTATAAGCCAATCCTTTGTAAAAATTCATCACCGACTACATAAAACTCTTCCATGACGTGTTCTCTCACTCTTGACGCATGAAACATCGGTTTTCCTTCTCTTATCGCATTCACATAAGCCTTCGAGGTACGTACTTCGTTTTCAAAGACATACCAATCGTTTTCTTCCGCAATCGCCCTTACTTCTCTTTTCGAAATTCGACTTTCAGGGGGATCACCCATTTCCACATTGTTAAAAATGATGCCAGCTACATTAATTTCAAACTCACCTCTATAGTCATTATTAAATTCTGCAATGCTGCTTTCTAGAAGAGGCAAACCGATAATCGCTAGCTTTTCAGGTTTGACGGGAATGATTAATGAGTCGCTTGATAAATAACTGGCGACTGAAAGAATTGAATCAGTTGGTGGACAATCGATTAAAACTAAATCATAGTTTTCTTTGACGGTGTTAACAAACTTGCGCAATTTATGTTCTTTCATCGTCGGATTTTTCAACGTCCTTGAAAGTTCAATTTTAGAAGGGACAATATGTATTAAACTCCCATCTGTCCATTCTTCGACGATATGAATGATTTCATCGTTAAACTCTCCTCTACTTATTTCAAAAACATCAATGACAGACTCATCATTATTTTCTAAAAATTGCTGATACCCCTCATCGCCCATAAACGATTGTGATAGGTTAGACTGTGGGTCAAGATCAATGACTAACACTTTATGATGCTTATTGTGCGCAGCATACCAAGCCAAATTATAAGTAAGCGTCGTCTTCCCTACCCCACCTTTCATGTTCAAAAATGAAACAACCTTTGCCATTACACATCCCTCTTTTCGTTAATCTAAGCTGTCAGTAAAAGCACTTCAATTAGATATATGAAAGGAAATGTAAGGATATTTCTGAGGACAAGATGTTTTAAAATTGATTTAATTAGTGAAAGATGACTGATCTACTGCGTAGTGGGGCATTTGTGTGGAAAAAAATTTTTTGAGGATTGCCTGAGATTAACTTAATTACATTGACTAAAATGTATTATAAATACTATGTTTTCGGAATTAAATTAAGCACAAAAAGAAACGCTAGTAAACTTACCAGCATTTCTTTATGAACTATGTAATAAACTTACTACAATTTTTCACGCATTCGAACTATAATATTAAGCGTCTTTTTAATTCTTCACTAACTTTTTCCGCTCGTTTTGTAAAAAAAGTGTTATAATCATCTGTCCAAATGCCATATTCATCAATATTATCAATTAGATGAGTTTTCATTGTGTCTTCAAGTTGTGGATTTTCTTTTCGGAATTGATTCATATAATCAGATGGTGCGGTTGCTGCAATTTTCCGTTTATTTAAATAATCATCGACAATAGTAATATTTAACACATTATTAATTCGCACTTCCTCTTCTCCTCTTTTTTTAAGAAAAGCTCTCGGGAAAAAATGATGATAGTTTCTACTATTCGCTTGCTTAAGCCAATTATTATTCATAGATACAATCGAGTTATCCATAAATGATTTCGGTTGTTGAAAAGCGTACAAGCATAGAATTGCTTTAATATAACTACGTCCAACACTGAACCAACCGTTATCAATAATCTCTTTAGGATCAATATTTACTCGATAATCATACTTTGGGTACTCCCCATTAAGAATTTGATCAATCCTACGGATATCCTGACTAATTCGTGTTTCTAATGAACTTGAATACCGTTCGGACAAGGAAGTTCGCCAAAAGAAGTCTTGAAGATAATCAGCTATCTTTCCAGACGGTCGATGTTTATAATAAAAAAAGAAATACGCAAAAGGTACAATTAAACCATTGTACGGAAGTATTCGAGAAACTGGAATTCGATAAAAATTTCGGAAGTAATCGATGGCTGATTTAATCGCTTCGATAGCCTCTTTCCAATTACTTATAAAATCTGACTTCGGTATCTTTAGAATGACTGATTTTGTGCATTCTTTTGTTAAAATAACGGCCACAGATTGAAGAATGGTCGATGCAGAAACTGTATCATACTCTATTTCTTCGAAGATTTCAGTAAGTTGTTTATATTTCTTCTCTAAATCAAAATCTCTACTAGGATCAAAGGTTTTTGCTACCATAATTTCATAAACGGATAAACTTTTTCCTCCAACATTTAGACGCGTAAACACTTCCGTCGCCACATCAATAGGCACATCCCTTAGTAAAATGGTCGAAAAACGATATGACTGGAAACGCTCCTTATAATTATCTAATTTCTCATCATATTTTTCATCATAATTTCTATAAATTTTCCTCCCACCAAAGAGTAAATCCTGGAGTGTAATTAACTCGCTCTCCTCTCTACCCTCTATGTCGATAATGACAAGCGGTTCATCATTTTCTACTTCCGCTTCTAGGTCGATATAAATTTTGGAAAAATCCTCTTCCCTATTATTTCTGTTAATTCTTAATCCTTCAAAACAAGCAAAAAGCGTTGTCATACGTTGCTGTCCATCTAATACATACTGAGTTGAATGACCTTCAGGTGTGTAGGGTAAAATGGCTCCACCAAGATTTCGAATAAACCTTAACTGCTCTTTGGTTTCCCAAAGAATAAAGCTCCCAATAGGATACCCTTTAACGATACTATCTAAGAGTTGTGCAGATTGCTCTAACGACCAAACAAACTCACGTTGGAACTGTGGGATTTTTATTAAACCTTTTTTAATGTCAGTAAGTAATGTTGAAAAATTGATTGATTGAGGCTCTGGTTGTTGCATTTTTCCAACTCCTTAAAAATATAACTTTTAATTATTAATATAACTAAAAGAAAAGAATTCATAAGTTAATATTGACATCGAACAATCTACCGAAAAGCTAGAGGAGTACTTTTGCAATAATTTAAGACCCTCCAGCAACAGGTATAAACATCCTAAATACTATTAGCGTTAACTAAACCAACAAAGCCAAATTTTCCTCCTTCACCTTCTTAATAAGATCGCATAATTCTATCTCATTAGTGTCCACCCCTTCCGAATCGTTTTTCCTTAACCAAAAAAATAAGCGAATGTATGTTAAATCATTAAGGAAAAAGACATTAAACGTTAAGGTGATGAAATGTTGTGACTGCTAGAATAAATTGTACAGGTTTTGCTTGATTAATATAATGAAGGGGGGCTAATATTTTATGAAAACACATATTTATTCACTTGGATCTATGGTTTTATTTTTTGCTATCTTTAAATTCATTTTCAAACTGTTCGTAGGAACCAACCTTTGCAAAATCAATTCTGAACTTATTATCTGAGAGTTTCGTAAGTTTAACCGAATCAATCCCAATACTTTCTAGCATGTCAATTGTAACAAGTTTACCTACTGGGATTTGAAGTACGTGTCTTAACAACCAGTGACCGAGCAACCTGTTTGGATTTGTCATTAGGGCTTTTCCGTTTTCTTGGCATATTTTAGCAGTGTACTCTATACCATCTGGGAGTTTTAAAGTAAATGGTGTACCTGTTTGTCCGCTCCCTAATTGATATGGAAAGAAATCTTTAAAATCCCTATGAATCCACACTGGTACAGGGATATATAGTTCATCATGATGTCTCTTCCTCCCCTTAGCATTCCACTGATTTAAACCACTACTTATATGAACTTCACCATTATTTGGAGAATATAAAGGAAGATATACATAATCAAAAGTTTCTTCTTTTACCTCTTTTTCCTTTACAAGATAGAGTGTATCTTCAGGTTTATTTAACAAATGAGTAAATGGATCTTTTAGTATGTCTACATCAAAAGTTTCTATCGCTTTATCTGTTATAAACCTTTTAAACAAAGTGCTTTTCGGAATATAAAAATTATATTCCGCATGTCTATCCTTAAATGATACGGCATTCTTTGTACGCTTTAACACTTTAAGGCTAGATAAATCTATATGGTCCATTGGTTCTTCAAAGAGGTGAAACTTCCCCTCTTCCCTTGTCACCATATGGTAAATCATCTCATTTAACCCGTATGCTCTTTCTGTAAACTGAAGTCGGTCATTTCTCATCTCAGAAATGATCGTGGCAATTTCTTCAGCTTCCTTTCCTTCAAACGTATTCGCATCTTTATTAAATTCTGCTACTTTTTGCAGAGTCTTTCCATTTCCATGCATAAATGTTTTTAATCCAATACCTATTTTATTTTTCGCTGCATCAGCAGAAACATCACCGCGAGATAAGTTTTCTGCATTAAAAGCACGGCAAAAGATATTTTCTGCCGCGCGGTAATATAAGTATGGAACCGGATTTTCTGAAAAAAGATTAGAAAGTGAACCTACTTCTTTTAACAAATCGATATATTCGCTTTTTCTGTCAGCTGCTTCCCTTATATAAAACATCGCTATCCACCCTCACATCAAATATATGGTAATTATAGCAAATGTTATTAATGAATGAAAATGGAAGGTTAGTTTACCGAAGTAAATTAACCTTCCACCTATTCGTCATAATTATACTTAATTTGTTACTATAACATCCTCATAGAAATGTTTTTTTGTAATTGTCACCGCTTTTAGCATTTCTTCAGCGATTAATTGTGCCATATCTACTGAAACAGCATTACCAGCCTGCTTATATAACCTTCCATCAGAAAATGGGCGACCTTTATAATCCTTTGGAAGTTCATAACCCTGACCAATAGGAAATCCTTGCAGTTTAAATGTTTCTGCTGGAGTTAATTTTCTGACGCCATCTCTTACTTTGATTAATGCAACATTATGACCACCAGTACCCATGTTTGCTGTAAGTGTTGGACATACTCCGTTCATATTTCTCCTAACGTACATCCCTCTTCTTACTTGATAAAACTGGTACTCTTCTGTTATTTCTTCGTCGATATTAATTCTATGTTCTTTTCGTTCCGTTTCATCTATATTATTGTATTCTTCTTCCGTTAAAAAGTATGAAGGGTATTTTTTCTTTGTATAGTAATATTTATCAGCATTTTCCTTTGTTAAATGTAAGTCTAAAACACCGTCAATTGCCTCAACTCTTTCTACTTGATTCCGTTCCACTTTAAAATTCTCAAGATTCTCAAACATCGTAAAATTTGTCGCTTCTATCGAATCTCGAAAAGCAATGATGTATATTCTTTCTCTGTTTTGAGGCAATCTAGTAAACTCTTTCGTATTCAACACTGCTTCTTTTACATAATAACCTTCTTCTTCAAGCTTTTCTTTAATAACTTTGTATGTTCTTCCTTTATCATGAGACTTCAAATTTTTCACATTTTCTAAAAACAACATTTTTGGCTTCTCATGCTTTTCTCCTAATTGTTGAATCAGGTCGATGATACTTAGGAACAGGTTTCCGCGTTCGTCATCAAACCCTTTCCTGTACCCAGCAATACTAAACGCCTGACAAGGAAAACCAGCTGTAAGCACATCGATTTGATGTTGTAAGATTTGTTCACGCTTTTTGTAATAATCCGATCGTAACTCCTCATTCTCTTCCCGTTCTGGTTGCAATATTTTTTCAATATCTCCATCAATCATAGGATGGTTGAAATTCTTCTTATATGTTTCTACAGCATACTCATCAATTTCATTTGCCCATACCATTTTATAAGAGCCGTCTGCATGGGTTGCATTTTTAAACCCTAAACATATGCCCCCAATACCGGCAAATAAACTACCAACTTTATATTCCATCAAGCTGATCTCCTCTACTATATTTTATTTCATTCTATCATTCTAAATTTGATTTTTCAATTTGTTTTTTCAAGATTTTATATTCATCGACCAGCTCTCTGAGCGATTCGCTTCTATTTTTACCTTCAAATGATTCTATAAAAGTAATTTCGTCGTATGTTAGTTGAAATGTATATCCTTTTTTCTTATCTTTTTCAGGAAGTTTCTTTCTTCCAGAACCTTCCCTTACACCGCCCCAACTATTATCCAACCTATTCACCCTTTAAAAAATGATATGTTTTTCAGAGAATTACTCTTCTTTTTATTATATTATAATATCTTACTATACGGCTTATAAAAAGGAAAGCTTGAGAGAAACACTTCATAAATATTAACCTGAGACATTTAGTTAACTATTTTTAGGCTTATTATAATCAAGACTATTATGAAGTTAAAATAGAGGTTAATGATATAAGTAATTTTACTTAATAAAATTTAATGATGAAAAATAATTTAATTATTCTATTTAAGATAACGTACAAAATACTGATAATAAAAACACGCCCAACAAATATTGAGCGTGTCTAACATTTTAAAACTTACTTACTCTCTCAAAATGATAATGCAACCTGTACTCGCAAATCTCCCTCGTCCATTCATAAAGGATCTCTTCATCCTCTACGACAACATCAAAGTTTAACGCAAACTGGTTATCTTCAAACGTCACTAATCCTTTTGAACTCCCACTCCAAAATGTGATGGGATTTTCAACTATTAATTTACTTACTTCTTTTTCATTATATTCCCAGAGGCGTTTTGTTCCCTTGTCAGAGAAATCCCTTTTTTTTCGATACTCTTTTTCAGTTAAGTATTGATGAAAAAAAGGTGCGATTTCTTTTGCCGTGATAGGTTTATACCAGTCACTAAAGCCTCTATTTAACATCGCTAATAATACGACCATTTTATAGCTTTTGCTCATCTTAGTTTTTTCAACTTCAACAAGCCACGGTTCATAACGTTTAAACACCTCTTTTTCACGTTTACTTAGTTCATCAGCCCAATACAAAAAGCCGAAAAGAGATCCAAATTCTTTATAATCTTTTACTTCTGACTGTCCTTTTAAGTGTAACTCCAAGTACGTCGGTCTTCTGCCCAGATCTTGTTTTAATGTGAAGTAATCATCTTTTAACTTTTCTTTTCGTGGTTGGCGTTTTCTGGCCATTTCGGTTAATAGGTCGATGACTTGTGTGTCGAGCTCAAAAACGCAGCCCGCAGGAACTGCTGGTTGTATTTGTTTGGTCTTTTTTGCTTCTCTAGCCGTATCAAGAACGCTTAGTTTCACATCAGCATTTCGGTAGTTTCCGATCAAGTCGATGACGACACAATAATCTTTATCCTCGTGTAGTCGTAATCCACGACCGATTTGTTGGGTGAAAACGGTTAGTGATTCGGTTGGGCGCACAAATAGAAGTGTATCAACGGCTGGAATGTCGACTCCTTCGTTGAACAAATCGACGGTAAATATCGCATCAAGTTTCCCTGTTTCAAGTAATTGAATCGCTTTTTTACGCCCGACTTCCACTTGCTTTGAATGAAGGGCAATGGTTTTATAGCTATTTTCATTGAAATAATTCGCTAAAAAGTCGGCTTGTTTGATCGATGAACAAAATACGAGTGTTCGCGTTTGCTTATGTTTTTCCCACGCTTTTAAAATTCTTTCAGCCATATCTTCTCGTAGTTGTACTTGCAACAGTTCTTCTTCCGCGTAGCGGTTACCAAGCCAAGTAATTTGGCGGTAGTCTGTATCATCGTAAACGCCATGATAATGGAACGGCGCTAACCATTGTCGTTGGATTGCTTCGAGAAAGTCGATCCGAAACGCGACGTTGCCATCACAAATCGCATAAACATCTTTATTGTCATTTCGGTCAGGCGTTGCTGTGATGCCTAGTAAAAACTTCGGTTGGAAATAGTCTAACACTCGTTGGTACGAACTCGCTGCCGCGTGATGGAACTCATCAACGACGATGAGATCAAATTCATCCGCTGAAAAAGCTTCGATGTGCTGCTTCATACTTAATGTGAAAATCGAGGCAAACACATAGTCAGCATGTCCTTCTTTTTGCTTTCCGTTGTAGATCCCGTACGTTTTTCCAGGGTTGACGTGTTCAAATGAGTTTTTTGCTTGATGTAAAATCTCTTCACGATGTGCGATAAAAAGAACACGTTGAAAGTGTTGAGCAAAAAATGCTGCTAAATACGTCTTCCCTAATCCAGTGGCCATGACAACGAGTGCACTTTTATAGTCTTCTTGTAACGTCGTTTCTAGTTCATCAAGGGCATCAATTTGGGCAAAACGTGGAGTGATTTCTTCCCCGTATGGTGCTTGTTGTTCTTGGATGATTTCAGGTTCTTCATTCTTTGGTGTCGGTAACATTAATTCGATTTCTTCTCGTTTCGTCCACGTACGAACGAGGTTCGGGTGACTTTGATGAAATTTTTCATACGTCTCTTCATACGTTTTCAGCGTTTCTTCATTCACTTCGATCGTTCGCTCGTGATACATCAGTTTTGTAAATTGATCAAGCGCTTCAGCGTATACGTCAGGACTTTCCGATAACGAAAGGTTCCATTCTACCCCTGTCGTTAGGGCCGATCTTGATAAATTGGACGAACCGACGATGAGATGTCCTTCGTCATTAAATTGAAAAAGGTAAGCCTTCGGGTGAAATGACGTCCCATTGCTTTGCCATAAACGCACTTCAATTTTTTCATGAATATTCATTAATGTTTTTAACGCTTCCGGCTGGGTGATAAATAAGTAATCCCCTGTACAAATTTTAATATCCGCTCCACGCTCTGCGGCTTTTCTTAACGGCTCACGAAGGATGTCACTGCCCGACTTCATCACAAAGGATGTTAATATACAAATACTTGAGGCCTGTTCGATACCTTGGACGAGATGTTCGACTAACTGTTCCGTAATTAATTGCGCCTTAGTCATCTTCGACCTCATGTAAAAAGATTTTCTCTTGAAAGCGACCACGTTTTTCGGCTTTTTGCCGGCGGATTTCTTCTAGTTCTTTAAAGGTTGCGCCATGGCAAGTTGCTAAGGCATGAATAATTTCAAGCACATCCGCTAACTCTTCAATCGCCTCAGTGTCATTTGCTGCATATGTATATTCCTCAAGCTCCTCAAAGCTTTTATTCTTTAACTCTTTTAAGTACTGTTCGTCATTTAAAGTCGAAGATGTATACTTCTTCCCTGCTTGTTCGATAATTTCAGGGATGCGATCGCGGACGAGTTTGTTGTAGGTAGGCATATTCGTTTCTCCTTTTAGTATTAATAAATTCTTTTTTCCGGAATTACGCCACGAACTCCACCTCTCGGATTTTCCATATCCCCTTCATAACGTGGAATTAAATGCACGTGAACGTGAAAGATCGTTTGACCAGCCGTTTCGCCACAGTTAATGCCGATGTTATAGCCGTCTGGTTGATACTTTTCTTCTAGTAATGACTTTCCTTGTTCCAGCAACTCATTGATCGCCTCTCTCTCTTCTGTCGTCGTATCAAAAAAGCCACTCACATGACGTTTCGGAATGATTAATAGATGTCCTTTGTTTACTGGATATATGTCAAAAATCGCGTATGCTAGTTCGTTGGATAAAACGATGTTTTCTGGGGTGCAGAATGGGCATGGGTTGTTCATAATTAAAAGCTCCTTATTTGGTTATTATCTCTACAAATTATAGCAAAGTTTACCAATAGGTTCGAGCATCCTCTTAATGAGTTCATACAATGTGATTAGATATATAGCGAGCCTGGTAACTCCCTGAAATTGACCATTCGTTTGCTTTGTAGTATGATGAGCCATTCAATTTCAAAATAATGATAGCCTTGTCTTTTTCTCATATAATTTCAATACAAATTTATGTTGCTCTTTGATTTTTTTAAAATCTGAATTTCTTAGTTCATCGACATTTTCAACAAGTTGGACACCTTCAACTTGTTGCATGTCCTTTATTTCATCGCAAAGTCTGTTTTTCTCTAGTTGTTCTTGTTCTAGCTTTCGCCTTAATTCTTGTCCTTCGGTTTTTTCGCGTTCATTAATGATATTTATTAAACATTGACCAATGTCTGAGCGGTCTATCCAATCAGTTACACGGAACTTCCAATTCGCTTTTTTGGCATAGTTACTTAGTTTTGTTAACATATTTTCAAATAAAGGAATCGATATATACGGATCAGTAGCCAAAGTATTTTTTTTCAAATAATCTAAACTCTTTTTATTAAACTCTTTTTCTACAATTGCTAACATCTCTTCTTTTAATTTTTGTTGTTTAACTTTTCTAAGTGGTTGTTTAGCTACAAATTGTTCAGCAATTAACTGCTCCATTTTAAAAGTAAACTTATCAATATCGATATTTAAGTATTTACCTTTCATATATTTGATTTTAAAATCAGATATGAACATAGATTGTTTAGACCATAATTGTGCTTCACTGTAATTTTCAAATGGGATGTTAGCTAAATAATCTTTAGCTTTTTCAAGTAATGTATTTAAGTTTTTCTGCATTTCCTCTCTTTTTTGTTTTTTTATTTTTTCCTCTAATGCCCTATTACGATCTCTTTCATTTCTTTGCTGTTGTTCAACATGCTTTTTTTTACTTAATTCTCTTCTTTGTTGTTCTTCATACTCTTTTTTTATCCGCTCATTTTCTTGATGCTGCTTTACCAATGAATTATAATGGGCTATAAAATCTTCCCTATTCTTTTTATCAATAATTGGATTGCTTAAGTTGAGCCTACCTTCATTTATAACTAACGCTTTAGAAAATGGGATGTCATAACCCTCACCTAATAAGAAGGCTCTAAATGGCTTAATACTTCTGTCCTTCAGAAAGCGATAAATAGAAATAGAAATTCCACCATCTGACGAATGTACATAATACAAACTTTGTACGTTGATATTTAACCTATGCATGGAGGGTGTGTAATTATAAAGATTAAAAAACGATAGATCAGTAGCAATTGTTTTCAAATCTTCTTCCCATTTTTTATCTTCTTTCGTCTTAAGAGCAATGCTTTCTTCTACTTCCCATAAAACGATGGATTGCTTTTCTTTTTCAATTGCCAATTCTTTGCTTTCAATAAACCAAACAGGATGCATTCCATTTTCAATAAAGTATTTGTGACGCTTTTTAATATCCTTCGCTAACGTAGGATCTTCATTCGCGCTTACATTTGTCACAACGGACATTGCAATTTCGTTATTATTGATTTTTAACCAAATATCTGGGAAGTAATTCAACTCTTTTTTGGCACGGTACCCGTAATCAACACGAACGTTCCGGTTAGTTTTCGATGCTACATTTAACTCATCAATAAAAATATCAACGAATGTTTTATGCGCTTCACTCTCTCTAACGGTTTGGTTACGATACTTTTTTTCTGCCTTTTCAGCAGTTCGGGATTCCAAGCAAGCTTCCGATTGTTTATGAGAAAAGTGTATTTCTCTCATTTCACCATATTTGACAATTAATTGTGCTTCACAATAAGGACAAATGTAAACACCCTTTATTGCAAGTTGTTTATAATGTCTTACATTTTGACCAGTGAGCTTTAATGGTAGCGACTCTATCTTTTTCTCTAAAACATGATATGCTTCTCGCATCAATAACACCTCTCCAAGAAAGCCTAAGTTTTTCTTTGTATTATTTAAGAAAAGTAAGTTTAGCTCTTTATATCATGCACACGATGTCTACTTTGTGAATTTCACAAAAATCTGTGGCTATATTTATATATATTCCACTATATTTCTGCTAGATTTTCCATTTTACGGAAGTTCTTTTGTGCTCACGGCCAAAAAATTATAGTGGTGCCACTGAGTGCAGGTCTTGAATAATCATGTTTCAAAACATCTCCTTAAACGTGGTACTCTGTGAATATTTGTGAGTGATTTTCATTCAAAAATATTTAAACCTTCAACTCTCCGACACCCTAATATCCGTAAAACTATTATTCTTTTATAGTATAAACCTCAACTTTGATAATACAGCGAAGGCCGCTCCACTTAATAAAAGAAACGAGCATATCAATCTGATCCGCCGATTGGATTTATAAAAAATAAAAGCATTTTCTCAAATGTTCCCTTATTATTGTTCATTAACTATATTTTTCCATTACAATACCACCTATTCGACAGGAAGGTGGGAAAACCTGCAAAAAAATAGCGACAATGGGGATTGTCGCTGTTTTGGTTAATTTATTTTTTTATAAATTTACATTTCCTGTAAGACTTTTTTATGAAACTAAAGAAGATATGAGCTTATATCCCGCACTTCTTAATTTTATCCCAACCTTAAAATGTCTGTATTTTAACGTGTTTATTTTCTTTATTTCGATTAATATCTAATATTGTTAAGTAAAAACTTCGGTAAAAGTAAGGTGGCGGGTCAGAATTTAATGAAGACCAATAAAACTTTAAAGCAGTGTCTTTATCTACAATTTGATTAAGTTTTTTTAACGCGTTACTTGCTAGTGGATTAAATTTAAACCCTGATTTAATATATTTCTTAAATAACTTAAATTTAGTGTCAGTTAAAAGAGTTTCTTCATAAAAAACCGCTTCGTATAACAAAGATTTACAAACCTCAGTTAGACACTTTTCTTTGTAAATTTCATTAATTAGTTTTTCCTTATTGTTTTTAATAGCGAGATTTTGAATATGATCTGGAACTTTTGAATCAACGATATGTTTTTCAATTTCTTCTATATCAACACCACTATCTCGGCTAATTTGTACTGAAGATTTATTATCCTCATTTATTAACACCTTAATTAACTCATACTTAACTTTCCAATACACATTTTCGTTATAAGAGGTTTGTAAAAGCTTAATGGTCCAATCATATAAATTCAATGTAGTACAATGAATCTGGCATGGAACTTTATATGAATTATTTGATACCTTTAACGTATGGTATACGTCAATTCCTTTGAATAAAAGGTAATTGCCATCTTCATCTTCGTACACATGCATTAATGGTCTTTCCGATTTTATAACGATAGGATACTTTTTATTAGCAGTGTTACGTCCTGGTAAATATTGATGCCTGACCTTGATTTCATTTGCTGATAAATATTTTACCATTAACACTTAATCTCAAATCCTTCCTTTTTTATTTAAGATTATGAGATTAATAGAATGTCCTATTCATAAATTTTAATATATAAATAACCAGACTGATGCAGAAAGTGCAGCGTCTGGCTAAATATTTATACATGCTGTGAAATTTCTGAAGCAGATTTTAAGTTATCATAAATCCATCTCTGTGTACCAGAGATTTCACTTTCATACTTCAACTTCACCCACCAATGTGGAGTTGATTTTTCATTAACGTACGTTATTACGGCATTAGGTTCAATGCCATCAGTTAATAAAGAGGATATAGCTTTAGAGTAAAACCTTGGGACATAGCCAATATGTGTACCAGTTAAAGTATATACTCCTACTGCATAGGGGGCTACTTTGTTATTAGACTCATGTTTCAAGTTTACAGCAGTCCCAATTTGCAAAAACGTTGGCCAATTATCAGGTAAATGGCAGTATCGCATGCCGTTTTTAAAGAAACTAGTATGCAACAACTTACCATCACTTTCTACCCGTAGTGCACGTTCAAACGAATAAGAATCATTGGCTAGTCGACCTCTTGTCGCTTCTAACAAGTCCATTTTAGAACTTTTTTCAGTTAAGCCTAGATCTTTTACAATTGCTGAAAAATCATGTCGATCTGGGGAAGGTATTCGACGATCAAAAGCAGAGAAAAGGCAGTTTGATATATATTTTTTATGTGGGTCTGGAAAAGCTGGGTGTAGCATATATCCATTTGATTGTGCTTCACTTAGCTTCATTTACTCATCAGTCGCATCTGTATAATTAAATTCATACTTCCCATTAAAATATGATAATGTACCGACATGATATAAGCTATTTTTAGGATCTTGCCACACAAGCCATAATACCGAAATAATACCATTTTCTAAGAATGAACAACGTATTAGGTGCTTTTTCATTCATTTAACTGCACAAAACCTAATACTCCACCACCCTCCACACGGCCTCATCACTATCTTCATCCCAATAGGCATACAACTCTGTCAACTTTCCACTGGCCGTCACTGCTTGTTCGTCACTTAACCAGTTAACTACTTCTTCCCTCTTAAAATACTTTTCTTGTAAAAATGCTATGTAATGACTTGTGTTACTGCCCCAACTATTTATAAATGACATTACTTTTTCTATATCTTTGTAAAATACAGTATCACTAACAAAACACCCTTTATATTTCATTTCTACTACGGCTAATACTCTTTTTACAACATCCCCCAAATAATTTCCTTCTGCTCTTACAGGGTCTATTTCAACAACGACTAAATCGATTCTTTCACCTTCAACATAATACTCTGTGAAAATACGGAGATGATTTTCGTTCAAAAAAGCTTCTCCTAATCTAGTTCTGAGATGAAAATAGAATGCATTTTTTAAGGAATCTTCTTTGAGAAGAAAGTGGTTTGTATAATCGTTCTTCAGATCATTTAACCATACATCTTTGATCGCTAAGTGAATGATTTGGCTTATTTTTTCATTCATATTAACTACCTTTCTTCTGGTCATGCTCTTTTTTCTTTAATATCTGCTCTTCCTTCACCTGTTCAAAATACGCGGTAAACTCTGACTCGCCAGTGTAAGAGACACATAAGTATTCTTTTGCTCGTGTCATGGCGATATATAGGAGTGAGACTTCGCGTTCTTTGTTTTCTTCGAGTGGGAAAGGCATGTTGTCTAGGTTGACGACGAATACGGCTTGGAAGTCGAGGCCTTTGCTGCTGTCGATCGTGCTAATTTTGATCGTGTTTTCGTCGCGGTCGAAGTTTCGCTTGGATGTTTCGTCTTCGGTAATCCAATAGTAAGGTAGTTTTTCGTTTTTTAAGGCTCGTTGGATCGTGTCGATGATGTTGACTTTGTGGGTTCGCTTGACGCGATACAAGATGAGCATTTCTGAGTAAGGAACGCCTTTTTGTTCATGGAGTATTGTGATTTGTTTGGCGATGATCTTCATTTCTTTCGTGAAATTTTCGGCTTTTAAAATGCCAGGTTCTGGGCCTTTTCGTCTTGTTGACTGTGGCGCGATGATTTCAATGCCTTCGACGGTTTGTTCGACGACTTTCTTTTTTAGCGATGAATGGGTTTGGTAAAAATCCCAGGCAAAGTCGACGATTTGGGCGGTATTGCGATAATTGATATTTAAAATTTTCGAACGACCTTGAAAACTTAAGCCAGTATCTTTTACGTACGAGCGCTTTCTCTGATAGATTACTTGGGCACGGTCTTCGACGAGTAATAGCGATTGTGTCGTCGGATTTAATAAAGAGCTAACGAGTTTTAGCCATTCCGGCTGAAAATCTTGACCTTCGTCAATGAGGATCGCATCATATTTCGGTAAGATTACTTCATTATTTTCAAGTTTTTCTAAAACGGTCGGGAGACGACCTTCGTTAATTTTCAAATCGTGTTTTAACCATTCGTGAAAATTACGAACGGTAATGTTATTTTTATTAGCTACTTTCCCTTCTGGATTTTCATTAAAGTCAAAATCAAATAAAGAATCTGGTTCTTGCAGCATGAGATTAATCATTTGTTTTATATTTTGTGAAAGTGAGATATTGTAGCATAAAATAAGAATCTTCCAATCGGGATGATCTTTCGATAGTAACTTGGCACGACTCGCCAATATAAGCGTTTTACCACTCCCCGCGACACCTCGAATTAAACGATTTTTATCGCCTAATTGTTTCGCTAAATTTTCTTGATGCAGATCCATCAGTTTTATATCATGTAGTGAAAGTAACAGCTGATCTTGGTATGGAACCGGTTGCTTAAACTCACAGCTAATTCGAACTTCTGGGAATAGATGATAGCGGATCGCTCGTATTTCATCATTCGTTAATGATTGATTCAGTCGAAACGGGACGACGAACATGTTAATAATTTTTTCAATGAAAATTTCTTCAGAAAAGTTTTCGTTGTCAGGATCGATTTCATCTCTTGATAAAACAAGATTAGGATCGATAATGCTAAACAGACCGTCTTTTACAAAGTCTTTTTGATAAAGCCTAGTAAAAACGACACCGTACCCCATCGGAAATTTTAAATTAAATTTGTATTTCCCCTCTAGTTGAATGAGGCTCTTGTCTTTTTTCAACACGTCTGAGATATGAAACATATAGTCACGTGCTTGCTTCATTGGGCTTTTAACCGTTTTTTGCTCACCAGATGAAGTGCGAATGATCCATTCATCTTGATTTAATTGAAAGAGTGTATTTTTCGTATAATCTTTCACTTCCAAAATTACCATCCCTAAATCAGGACCAAGAATCACAAAGTCTGGGTGTCTCCCGTGAATTTCAGGTTCAAAATAAACAATATAATCATCAGGCAAGTACTGCTTTAACGTGTGAAACAGTAACCGTTCCCCTGCCGTCGCCGTTTGTCTAATTGTTTCTGGAACAGAAAAAGCCATGTCGTTCACCTCTTTCGCGAAAAGCTAATATAATTAATATATTTCAAGAATTGAAGCACTGAATGTCAATCTTGTGAATTTTACAAAATCTATCACTCTACTTACATATTCTACTATAATTCCGCTCTATTTTCCATTTTACGGCAAAGTTTTATTGATTAGTGGTGCCTGTAACTCCCCGAAGTGGATTAAATTATCATTGCTCGTATCAATATCTACCGCAACTAAATAGCCTTCATTAGCCCAACTTGAATTCGAAACCGCCTGAAAAAACACTTCCCTTCCTTTAGAAATCATAGCAAACCTTCTACTAATTTATCTCTATTGGGCGTTCCCTATAAGTTAATTTCTCCTTTTCCTCTTAACAACATTCCCTATTGTTTAAGTGGGTTTATAACGTAAAAAAACGATATCGTTTTTTTACGTAGGAATTAATAGCCTTATATCCAAATATACAATGTTATCAAGAAAAATAAGTTACCATTTAACATTCGATTTACCTTTAATGTTCTTTAATTAAAGAATAATAAAAATAACTCCTTCCATACTAAACACAAACTTATTTTGTTGGTGGTGACAACTTTCGTGCAATACTTTATTAAACCTAATTCAGATCTTGAGCAAGAAAGAAGATTTAACAGAACAAATTTCAGGAAAACGAAAACTCTTGATCCTGCATCCATAGAAAAAGGAAGTATGGTTTTATTTTATACGTCTCGTACAAAGTCAGTACAAGCCCATGCGGTGTTAAAAGAAACTCCAGTAGAAAGACCCGAGCTGCAAGATAATCCAAATTACATTGATTTTATTTGGTTTGCTGAATTAGAAGACTTGGTAGTATATGATGATCCTATTGATTTGTCAGACCCTAAAATCAGAGAACGGTTAGATTGGTTCAACGGAGTAAATACGTCTGGTCAAAAACGGAGTCTTAAGTCTTGGGGAAATTTTGTGATTACTACTCGAGAGATATCGCAGCATGATTTTTTACTATTATCAAAAGAAATAGAAATTGGTGATTGGATTAGGAATGGGAAGATATCTTTTAATGAACCTGAGGCGGCAATATTGGATGAAGAAATTTTTCCAGAAGGCAAGGAAATTTATCGTCTTCATAAAATAAAAGAGCGAAATAGCCGATTAATAGAACAGAGAAAAAAGCAAGCGCTTATACAAGATGGCACACTCAATTGTGAAGTTTGTAACTTCAACTTCTATGAAACTTACGGAGAGGTAGGAAAAAATTAAAATAAGCAAGAGATGCTCTCTTGCTTATTTAAGTCACCAAAAACTTCTTTTTACTACAATGTTTATTTGAAAAGCCTTGTTTAAAATCAGACTTCCTAAAACTAAATTACTTTGCTTTTTGAGAGTTAAGCGTTTAAAAAGGGGCGTAGTTGCACTTACGTTAGGAACTTAATAATGAGCATCCAGAATTTTCATCATTGCTAAAATTTTATACTTTTCTGATGAAACAAATCTTTCCCTTGTCCCAATATAAAAAGGATTGAAATTTGTTGAGTGGACGTACTATAATAATCAAAAAAGGAGGTGAAATCATGGAAGAAATGTTAAAGCAAATATTAACTAAATTAGACGTTTTAGACACTGGACAAGCTGACCTTCAAAAAGGACAAGCTTCTATGCAAAAGGAGATCAGTTCATTAAAAGAAGACACTATCTCTTTAAAAGAAGGACAAGCAAACCTTCAAAGGGCTCAAGCAGACCTCCAAAGAAGACAAGCTAACCTAGAAAGCGGTCAAGCTAACCTACAAAGTGGACAAGACGCAATTGCCCTTGAGCAAGCAGAAATGCGTAAGGAAGTCGCCTTTTATTATGGTAGTATGATGAAAAAACTAGATGATACTAAACTCGAACTCAGTAGCGAAATGAAGCAATTTGGTAAAATTCAAGAAGAACACCAACATGTGTTACAGTTGATTAATGAAAAACAGTAATTTTCTATAATAGTCGAGCCTCATAGATCATCCCCGCAAGTTATTACCAAACAGTTAACTTCCTTTGCCTTACCAGTACTTTAAATGAATAGTTTGGACGAAGGGATTGGTCCGTCCGATAAAGTATTGTGAGTGGTCAAGGTCCAATCCCTACATATTTTTTTAGTGCCTGTCACTCCCCGATACACTTTTACGGACATCTATTCCGTTATTTTATGAATCTTAGCGTTTTTTTGATTTTGGCGGACATCTGGTACGCTATTTTTAAAAAATCAGCCCGAATCGAAGGTGTTTTCAGCAAATAAAGGAACAAATGTCCGCTTAACTTTCAAACATAGCCATTTTCGACAAAATAACGTACCTCATGTCCGCATACACATACTAATCGCTTCGATCGACAGTTGAATTTATAAAAAATTAAAGCATTTTCACAAATATTTCCCTTATTATTGTTTATTAACTATATTTTTCCATAGAACAGGGGGACAAGTCCCTGTCCTTCGTCTCACTACTTGAATACCGGCATTGTCACTAAGATCATAAACACATATAAAATACTGATGTAATTGACTGAATAAAGAAAGCTCACGTACGCATATTTTTGATCGTCCTTGGTAAACAATCCGTAAACGCTTATCCCTAACCAAGTAAGATTAAGAACTGTTGCAATCGCAACGAAGACTATACCAAGCTCATGTAAATAAAAAGGTAACGGCAGTAAACATGCGACATAAACGAGAATCTGCCTTTTCGTCATTTTAAATCCCCGAACAACAGGGAGCATAGCAACCCCCGCTGCTTTGTATTCTTCATATTTCCTCATTGCTATTGCAAATGTATGGGGCATTTGCCAAATAAACAAGATCGAAAATAAGATGATCGGAATGATATGATTGGAGGGGGCTATAGCTGCCCAGCCAATTAACGGCGTCACTGCCCCTGATACACTTCCAACTACCGTATTTAGTGTATATTTCCGTTTTGACCACATCGTATACAAAAACACATAGGTAAACCAGCCAATAAATGCATAGAAGATTGCCCCCACAGTGGTGAAAAATAAGAAAAGAAATCCAAGCAACGTTAGCGTAATCCCTATAATTAATACCGTTTTTAGCGAAATATTGCCGGTTACTGTTGGTCGCTGTTTCGTCCTCGACATGATCGCATCAATATCAGCATCGTACCAGTTGTTAAGAACTAGTGCACCAGCCATTACTAGTGTACTCCCAATGATCGTGAAAACGAACACATCAAAGTACTCATAGAAGGAAGCGTTTGAAACAAATAACGCTAACCAAAAACCGGTAAATACCGGAAGAACATTGGCAATTAATACAGGACCTTTTAGTAATAGTTTCAAATCAACGAGTAAGTTTTTGTCATTCGTTCTCACATTCTTCTGAGATGAAACTGCGCTTTTTATATTTTTTATATTCATCTTATTTCCCACCTACAATTCACTCATATTCCGAAGGGTCAACAAAAGCTACATATAAAAGATAAACGATCATTCCCACTGCAGTTAATAGGAATGCCCAACCTAGTGCAATTTGTTCAATAATAAGGTAATTGTTACATAATTGTACTGGAACGAAAATATAAAGGAAACCCATTCCCAAAAACACGATTGTAAAAAGAGTGATCACGAAATTTTTACTGAAATCACTAAGTTTTTTCCAACTGTCACGCAAAGGAACTCCTGCTAAAAACGGTAAGCTAATAAATTTAAAGATTTCCACACTTGTTAATGATAACGCTTCATCCATCGTTCTTGGGAGTAACCAATAGCTTATAATGATGATAAACAAAAGTATCCCTGGTATCCCATTTTCGTTCCACTTCTCAAAAAAATTCGGAAATTGTTTTTGAAAAAAAGGTGCCATTAATAAACCTGCGATCACAAGCATCGGCATTTGCATATGCATGTGAATGACCATAACCGACTCCATAAAAGAAGCAACAGGAGGAATTGCTAAGAAAATAAATAAGGCTAACCCTATTTTAAACTGGTCCATCATTTACTCCCCCTTGTCATTCTCAAGTATAGTCTTAACTACGTCCGCAGCCGTTTCAGGATCGCGATAATCTAAAACATTCGTTAAAAAGCCTTGTTTGTCCACAATATAAAAAGCTGAGTTATGGGCAAAATGTCCTTTTCCATCAGGGATAACAATGACACCAAACTCCTGTAACAACGAATCTAGCTCTTTTTGGTCAGGAATGGTTGCCATTCTCCAAGTTTCTCCATCACTATTAAAATAGTCTTTATATCTACTTAACGTAGCAGGATCGTCTTTCTCTGGGTCAAAACTAATACTTAAAAAAACAATGTCTTCGTCAATATATTGTTCGGGAAGCATGTCATAAACTTTCCCCATATTCACTTCTAATTGTATGCAAACCGTCGTACAAGCTGTATAAAAAAATGTAATGAATACATATTTATTTTCAAACTCAGAAAAAGAATACTTACGGCCAAAACTATCCTCAAACGTTACATCTGGAAATTTCGGTTTTTCTTTTATTAATTGATTCACTCTAGCTGTTTCTGCTGTAAATGCTCGAAAGCCATCTGTTCCTACATAAAACAATACACATCCAAATAGTAAAACAACAATGATTGCAATTGTATTATGCTCAAGTTTTTTCATGTAGGTCACATCCTTTTTATAAATAAAGAGATAGCCGTAAATTTTAAAGCTATCTCTTTATGAAACTATCTTACCAAGGTCTAATTGGCGGTGAACCTGGTGGTGCGTTTACAATCATGTCGACAATAGGCACAACATAAGCCATTGCAACAACGATGATCAAGAGAACAACCCATACTCCCCATCGTTCTGTCCAGTAGCCAGTTACATCCCCTGGCTCTTTTGGAGCAATTGGAAATTCTGTCTGACCTTTTGGTGCAAAGAACATTAAATGAATGACAGCATAGAACTGGATTAGAACTCCGATTGTTAGAAGTACTGCACCAAATCCAATTAACAACATGTAAGGATCCCAGCCAAGTGCTGCGGCGTGATCTCCATACGTTGTATAAGAAGTTCTTCGTGGTGAACCAAATAACCCTGCAGTGTGCATCGCAAATGCCATTAGAACCATAGCTGCTGCCCAAATATACGTTTGGATAACCCCTAATTTGTTCATCGCTGGCGTTAAGACACGACCTGAAATAAAAGGAATTAACCAGTAACTAATCCCAAAGAATGTCATCGCAACAGACATTCCAAGTGTTAAGTGAAAATGTCCAACAACCCACATCGTATTATGAACAACTGCATTTAATTGGAATGTTGTTTGGGCAATACCACCTGCACCAGCAGGAGCAAATGCAAGCATCGCAATGAAAGGTGCTAAGAAACGTACATCGCCCCAAGGCAATTTCTTAAGCCAACCAAGAGCTCCTTTTCCACCTTTTCTTCTACCAGCACGCTCCATAACAACAAATAGTGCATATGCCGTCATTAATGAAGGAAAACCAATCGCTAAGCTCATAAACACGTGCATATATTTGATCGTATCCGAAATACCAGGGTCAACGATTTGGTGATGGAAACCACCCGTAATGTTCATAATAACAAGGGCAATAACGACAACCCGTGTTAACGTATCATTCCAAAGCGTTCCACCAATCACTCTTGGTACGATTACATACCAAGCAGATACTGCTGTTAAATACCATATATTTACTGCAGTATGCCCAAACGCCCAAAATAGTGTTCGTGCTAACATAACATTGATTGTATCAACCCAGCCAAGTGACCAAGGAAGGATGAGGAACAATACTTCTACTGCAACAAATAATGTACAACCTAACAGTAAAACAAAAGCGCCAGTTGCAAAGAATGAGAGAATAGGAAGATGTTGCCCTTTATGTTTCTTTCTCCAATCCGCTACTTGAATAAAAGCTCCAATACAACACGACCAAATACCTAAAACAACAAATACTAATCCAAAGTAAAAAATTGGGTGCGCCATCATTGGCGGATAAAAAGTGAATAATACCGTTGCTTCATTCATTAAAACCATAATAACTACCAATACTGTACCAAACATACTTAATCCATAACCGATCCAACCAAGCTTTCTAACTTTAGGAAGAAGACCTCCTAATGTATGGGAAAGACCTGAATAAAAATAACCGATCATAAAGAACCCGGAAAATACAACGATTAACAGTAAACCGTGGGCAGTTAGGACTTGGTAATAGTTAAGCCATGATGGCAATTCAAGCAAACCTGCACGATTTATCCCTTGCAGTAATCCGAATAGACCCCCGAGAAGTAATGCTACAAATGATACTAATAAAAATGATTTCGTTAATTTTGCATCTTCTGGATTTACTCCTAAAATTTCATTTGCTTTATTTTTAAGTGATGCTGCATTCGCGTTAATTGCTTCCAATGTTATTCCCCCCTTTAGTAAACCTTAATAGTTGTGGCCATAACCTGATGACCAATCCCACAATATTCATTACATATCACTAAATACTCACCTGGTTCATGAAATGTTTGAGTTATATCTGTAATATACCCAGGCACTATCATCCCATTGGCATTCGTACCAACAATTTGAAAGCCATGAACAACGTCTTTTGATGTTAATTTGAAATGAACGGTAGCCCCAGCAGGCACCTCAAGTTCCATTGGAGTAAAACTAAAAAGTTGTAATGTCATCACCACTTCATATTCGTTATCTCCAATTTGCTTTATTCCTGGTTGATCAAACGGGGCAGTTTCATTGACTTTTTGTGGGTCAATTAATTCCACCCCACCCGGCGGTGCCATTCCTAGTGCAAATGCTTGATAGCCTGTTGCGATCATAAATAACATGATCATTCCAAAACTTATAGTAAGCCAAACTTTTTCTGATTTATGCATGTTCATCTCCCCTTTCTAAACTCTAACTAGATAAAAACCGTATAAAGTAATGTAGGAAATTAAAATAACAACTCCCACAAATCCAACTCCGATCGCTGTCCCAACTCGAGACGTTTCTTCTTTGTGATCAGGCTTTTGATCAAGTTTTTTCATTTCCATTTTTTCAACCTCCTCTTTATTTCTTACCCTCATAATAGTTGATAATGATAATCATGTAAGTGACAATAGTCACCGTTAACAACATATAGATAGTTTTTATTATCTAATCTTTCGCCACAGGTTTTACCAAGAGGATGGTTCTTCTGGTTCATTTCAAAAGAAACAATAAAAAAGACCAGAAGAACCGTCCCCTTGGTCCGTACTGGTCTACCTACGCAAATGAAGCCACTCTTGCATTGCTTGGGAAGATGGGCTATGATGATCACGAAAAAACGAATATGAAACTGATGACTTCATGGGAGAAAAAAGGTTTTGAAAAAGGAATCGAAGAAGGAATTGGAAAAGGTTTTGAGCGAGGGCTTATAACAGTGGCTAAAC
This sequence comes from Anaerobacillus arseniciselenatis, assembly GCF_001865995.1. Lineage (GTDB taxonomy): Bacteria > Bacillota > Bacilli > Bacillales > Anaerobacillaceae > Anaerobacillus > Anaerobacillus arseniciselenatis. Next base: position 40,818 of record NZ_MLQQ01000045.1, read on the forward strand.
AAATGCTAGCAGAAGGATATAATATACAAGAAATTCGTAAGTTAGCCGGGCTAACTGATAGAGAAATTGAACGGTTGAAGAATGAGCTTGAATTATAATTATTGGCATATTTAAAGAGCGCTTTTATGTAGCGCTCTTAATTTTTAAACAAAATAATTTACAAATGTAATTAAGACTGGATTTACATCGTGTACTTTAAGTGCCTCCCGTACATTTCAGTTTCACCGCAACGGGGATCAGGTACAAAAGATTATCCACCTGATAGAGGTATCAGTAGTTCGATTATATCTCCATCTTTTAAATTTATATATTTATCGGTAATAATTACTTTATTGACGACAATTAAAACATCATCGTCCCATTTTATCCCGAGTGAATTAATGAACTCCTCAACCGACGTCTTATTGTCTAAAATATATTCATTTTTTAGATCGTTTAAGTAAGGGACATAGGAAATAACGCTAATTTTCAATTCTGTTCACCTCAATATGAACAAATTTATGGCTTTATAAATCCTCTCTCTCGATGCCTATCGTGCTCATTTCTTCGTGAGAAACATCAAACACCGTACCACTTGCTTTGTTTTCTTCTTCATAAAAATAATCAGGTAACTTTTCATCAGCTTTTGTAAATCCAGCTTTTTTATTAAATTCGTGCTCTACTTTGATAGTTTCGTTTGCTAAGTTGACAATATCTTCGCCTGTAATTTCTTCCCCAGTATATGCAGAAACTAATTCAGCTAAAATATCCCAACGGTTTTGAACAGCACCTGAACTAAACATACAGAGCCCAAGGTTATCCCAAATCGTATTTACAGTTTGAGCATTTTTTGATACTTCTACTTGCCCAACCTTGGAATGGTGGTCAATTTGTGCTCTTACAGTTTGCCCTGCGGTATGATCCGCTCCCATTGGCGAGGTTGAATACGTGACTCCTAAACCTTTAACTGCACGTGGATCATACGCTGGCATTGTCTGTCCTTTCGTTGTCGGAACATGAGGTTCACCATAAATTTTTCCGATAAGCTCCGCGCCACTACCAATTATTCTTCCTAGAGGAGTACCTTTTTTCAATTCTTTTAACGCTTCAATCGCTCCATTTTCATCTCCAAATCGAATGACATCTTGAGCCATTAAAACGCCTAAAGCTCCTCCTGTTTCAATGGTATCAACCCCATATTCATTACATAAACGATTTAGTTCTGCGATTGTATCAAGATTAGTAATATCAAGGTTTGAACCTAATAAACCGATATTTTCGTACTCTATCGGTCCAGTGACTCTTTTTCCGTCTTTATCTGCAAATACATTCGAACAACGTATCATGCATCCTGGCATGCATGCGTGAGTTGTTGTCCCTTCTCCACCTCGTTCTAGTATTGTTTTTCGTAGAGTTTCCCCAGTAATATTTTTATAGTTTTCAATTGTTCCAATCGAAAAGTTTCTAGTAGGAAGTGCCCCTAATGCGTTCGTCGTTTCTACTAGTGAAGATGATCCGAGTTCAGGAAGTACCTTTGAAGTAGCTGGAGTTTCCATGAGCCAACCGTGGTATTTTTTTAAAGTTTCTTTAAATGTTTCTTTATTATTTGGACGTATCTTTTCAACTTCGCTAGCATCTAACACAATTGCTTTTACCCCTTTGGAGCCAGCTACAGCACCTAAGCCGCCTCGCCCGTTGTACCTTGTCGGTTCCCCGTCTCGATCTTGCCCAGCGATTGCTGCTAAATTCATCTTCTGTTCTCCCGCAACACCAATCAACCAAACTGCAACATTTTTACCATACTTATCTCGCAAGTAACTAGCTGCTTCACTTAAATCCTTGCCAACGATTGGTTGTGCATCAGCAAACTTCACTCCATCTTTTGATATATGAATAATTTGAAAATCATCACGAATATCTTCAAATACGAGTGCTTTTATTCCTATTTTTCGCAAGGTCAAACCTGAGATTCCACCTGCATTACTTTCTTTAATCCCTCCTGTTAACGGACTTTTAGCCCCTACCGAATAACGGTCAGCACTAGAAGCCCCTGAACCGGTTAAAAGTCCTGTTGCAAAGATCAATTTGTTTTTAGCCCCTAAAGGATGGCCTGTAGCGGGAACTTCATCATTTATGATTGTCGAAGTGAGTGCTCTTCCCCCTAATTTCCTAAACTTCTCATCACTTTCTGCTTTAACGGTTAAATTACTCATATTAATTCTCAATATTTTCATCTGCAGCCTCCTAGATCTCCTTACTATTTATAGCTTTCTTCAATGTATTAAACTAGCATTTTTCAACCCTAAATAAACAAATATCAGAGGGGAGTAAATCCCCACTGATTTCGTTATCAACCATTTGTTATTAACTAATTTTTCCTTTTTCTTCATAATCAAAGTCTTCTTTTTCGTCGCCTTTAAAGAAGTTTTTACCATAGATAAGTAGGCATAAAATAATTCCTACTGCAAAGGCCCACGTTGCACCTTTCGTAGCTAAAACAGCACCGATAATACCGGCAATACCTAAATCACGTTGGCTTTTCGCTTGTAAAATACCAATACGAACACTTACGTAACCTTGAATCAATAGTGTTAATGCTAACGCAATGCCTAGGATCGGCTCTACTAAACTTACGATAGGTAATAATAGTAGTCCTGTATTTGTCCCCCAACGGAATGATCCTGATCCCCCAAAGATCGAGTGCATCGCTTTTTTACCTTCTTTAAAGCGTTCTATAACAACTACTTGCATTGCTGCCCACATCGGTCCACACATAACAATATCTGGTCCAAAGATCCCCATTGTTGCATTTCTTCCACCAAAGATTAAGTGCGCACGGTTAGGGTTATAATCTACCTTTTCATCCTTACGAATATCATCAGCTTCGCTCACTAGTGCTTTACTTTGTAATACATCACCAAATAAGACAATGTAAGTAGCAACTACTGTTGGGATTGAAGCGATAAACATCATTAACGGTGGAAATCCAAGTCCGAATACCGTGAACTCTGCAAACAACGTTCTAAAATCAGGATTACTAAAGCCCCACTGAATAGTAGGCCAAGGTGCTTCTCCAAATAATGGTGCAATGAAAATTGCTAAGACGATAATCGGGAATATACCTAGATTAGATATTACTCTCCATATACCGCCTCGCCGTTTTAATTTCTCGAAATGTTTTGAAAAAATTAAGTAAAACGCGACACCTACAGCAATACTAATCGTAACCGGGAACATTTCAAAACGTCCCCCGACTTCAAACACTGAAATAACAGCAGCAATACCTGCCCCGAGAATGACCCCCGCTTTCATCGCATTCGGTACAAGTCGAACGACTTTACTAGCAAGCCCCGTTACCCCGAGTAATATTGAGAAAATCCCGAGCGTTAACTGGAAGGCAATTAAGGCGTAAATCCTCTCTGGTCCTTCCGGAAACTGTGTTAAAAATAAAATCATTAACGGAATAGCAGGTGTAATCCAACCTGGAATTACTGGATCCCCTAATAGATGATGAATTAAATATAAAATACCATTTAAAATAACAACTGCAAGCGCAACTTCAAAAGGCATACCTAAATATTGCATCATCAAAGGAATAGCCGCTAAATCAACCGCACACATTAATAACCCTTGAAAGTAATCTGGTGTCTCAAATTTATAATGAATAAAAGGTAAACGAACTTTAAATGGTCCTGCCGGTATATAAGGTGTTTCTTCCCCATCTTTTCTTTGTTTCCAAAGCATAAGTAATCCCCCCTTACTAATCGATTAAAAAGCAGCTCGATAAATTTTTTCGATATCTTTTACATCAAACAACCTCGGATTGTTATTTAATAATCTCGTAATTTTACTAGCGTCGTCAGCCATATGTGGTATAACCTCTTCAGTAATTCCAAACTCTTGTAGACTCGTTGGTATTTCAACATATGAGCTTAACTGTTGCATTGCTTTAATCGCTTTATCAGCTGCTTCATCATCAGACAAATCTCTTGTGTCAACTCCCATAGCTTGAGCAATCTCTTTAAACTTTTCTAGATTGCTAATTTTGTTCCATTCCATAACGTAAGGAAGTAGTAAAGCATTACTTATACCGTGAGGAATATCGAATCTCCCCCCTAAAGGATAAGCTAGAGCGTGTACTGCACCAACTCCGGCATTTCCAAAAGCCATTCCTGCCATTAAGCTAGCAGTTACCATCTCTTCTCTAGCTTTCAAGTCATTAGGGTTTGCATATGCTTTCGGTAGATATATTGTGATCATCTTAATCGCTTTTAGCGCTAATGCATCGGTTATTGGTGAAGCGTTCACCGAGATAAAAGCCTCAATCGCATGTACTAGCGCATCGATTCCACTTGCCGCTGTGACTGATTTCGGCATAGTCAATGTCATTTCTGGAGATACAAGTGCAACATCTGGTAATAAGTAAGGGCTTACAATCCCTTTTTTAAGTTGTTCTTTTTTATCTGATAAAATTGAAATATTCGTTACTTCAGACCCTGTACCAGCTGTAGTTGGTATAGCAATCACTGGTAATCCTCGTTCTTGTACATTATCAGTACCGAACAACTCCTCGATGGGAACGTTATTCGTATAAAGTACAGCAGCAGCTTTAGCAATATCGATCGCACTACCACCACCCACTGCAATAAGACCGTCATAATGTCCGCTTTTAATTTCATTTACACAATCTTCTACTAGCTCAATTTCCGGTTCTGGTTTAACCCGATTATAAATTCCAACTTCGTAATCTTTAAGTTCTGTTTCTACAGTTTCTACGACTCCAACTTTTTGTAAAATTTCATCTGTGACGATTAATGGTTTTTTTATACCTAAGTTCCGTACTTCCCCCTCCAAACTGTTAAGTGCATCACTTCCAGTAATTAATTTGTTAGCAATTTTAAATTCTGCAACATTCATTTCATCACTCCCCTTCTATTATTTTTTGTTGCAAATTCCATGCCAACATTTTTAAGAGTTTCATTTTTCTGAAATTACTAACTATTCGTAAGTTTTTTAATACTTTTTTTCTGAATATTGTTATAAAAAATTAAAAAAACGATCAATAAAATAATCAACTGATTATTTTATTGATCAACATTTATACGTTTTAACTTTTGGACGATACTTGATTGACTTACTCCTAATGCTTCTGCAACTTTTCTTGTCGTTTTATATTTTGTCAGCGTTTCTTTTATTAAATTATTTTCAAATTGTTCCACTGCTTCTTTTAATGTCATCTCTTCACCATTATGATTGTTTGCCAAAAATACGTTGCGATACTCTTCTGGTAAATGATAAATGGTGATTTCATCTTCAATCGTCGTCACTACTAAACGTTCAACGATATTGATTAACTCTCTTATATTCCCAGGCCAAGAGTGTTTCGTTAAGTATTCTAAACATTCAATCGTAAAACGTTTATTAGCATTGTATTTTTCATTAAACCGTTCTAAAAACCTTTGCAATAAAGGGATGATTTCTTGCTTTCTATTTCTTAGTGGCGGTACATGGATAGGCACAATATTTAAACGGTAAAAAAGGTCTTCACGAAACTTACCGTTTCTAACAAGTTTTTTTAAATCTTTATGGCTAGCGGATAATATTCGAACATCAACTTCTTGAACGACCGTAGAACCTATACGCATATATCGGTTCTCTTCAACGACCTTTAACAATTTAACTTGTAATTCTAATGGTAAATCACCAATTTCATCTAGAAATAAAGTCCCTCCATCTGCTTGCTCAAGCAACCCTTTTTTTCCATACTTTGAAGCACCGGTAAAAGCACCAGGTTCATATCCAAATAATTCTGCCTCAATTAAATTGGCTGGAATTGCCCCACAATTCAATTCTAAAAACACCTCTTTATTTCTATCGCTTTTTTCATGAATAAATCTAGCAATTAAACTTTTCCCTACGCCCGTCTCCCCTTGTAGCAATACTTTCACATCAGTTTTGGCTACACGCTCAGCTAATTCAAAGAGCTTCTTCGTTTCCGGGCTAGATACATAAAGTTCGAGTTCATTAATATTAATATCGCTTTGTAAAGCTGAATTAACTTCGTCAGAATTAGACCAATAATGTAACCCATCCAACTCATGCTTTAACTTTAATAATTCTGTTATATCTCTAACACTATTTATAATAAAGATTATATTTCCTTCACTCGAATAGATAGGTGTACCAGTAACAATTATTTTGCGATCATTTATAATTTTTTGCATCATTGTCACAGGTTTTTTTTGTTTTATTACTTCTAGTGAAATAGATTTTGATATGTATCCTTTATTAATTATCTCATTCATATGTACTCCAATAAATTCGTTAGCATTTAAGCCTGTTATTCGTTCGTAAGCACGATTAACGAAAACCGTAAAGCCGTGTTGATCGGTAATATACACACCGTCATGCAATGAATTCAGGATTTTTAAATAATTTTTATTTAAAAGATATTCATATTCATTCATAACCTTTTCATTTCTTATAACATCTTCATCGATTATTGAACTAGATAAATGGACATCGTTTGCCACATAATTTTCTATTTCACCAGCTAAATCACCTTTTTGAATAGCTATTTGCAAACTATCCAAAGTAAAATAACCTACAAACTTGTTTGCCTCATCAGTAACTTCTAAAACATCCGCTCTTTGTTTATTGAAATGTACAATCGCTTCTTCAACAGAAATATTCTTCTTTACCCTCATAGAATTTGTTCCTTTCAGAATATTAAAATACTTTCCCATTATAACTTACATATGTAAATGATCAAATGATATAAATCACGAAAGAAAGTACCCGCTTCCTAGTGCGTTAAAGAACGTAACTGGGAAGCGGTGCCTGTCACTCCTCGAAATCCCTTGTTTCACAGCGATGTTTCACGGAGAGAACAAAAAAGAAAATTATATTTAACGTGTATTCGACACGTTGTTGAAAACAGCTGATTTTTTTAATTTTTCATAAAGGTATAATAAATTTCCTCAATTATATTTACGAACAGACGTTCTTTATTGTATAATAAGAACAAAAGTTCTGTTTATGAGGTGAGTAAATTGTGTGATGTAAGAAATGATCATGATCGTTGGTTTAAAGAGTTGATTACAACATTTTTTGAGGAGTTTATCCACGCCTTTTTTCATGACGTTTATGAACACCTAGATTTTACACACGTTACTTTTTTACAACAGGAAGTTTTTACGGATATCATTAAGGGAAATAAAGGAACTGTAGACCTTTTAGTTGAAACGAAACTCAAAGGTGAAGATGCATTAATTGTCGTCCATATCGAGAGTCAATCTAGTTATGAAAAAGACTTTAATGATCGAATGTTTGTGTATTTTAGCCGCCTATATGAAAAATATCGTCGCCCTATTGTTCCTATTGCTGTTTTTAGTTATGATAAAATTAAAGAAGAAAAAGACCACTTAAACATTTCTTTTCCCTTTAAAAATGTACTAACATTCAACTATTACACACTACAACTGAAACGCAAAAACTGGCGTGAGTTTATTAATAAACCAAATGAAGCTGCTCTTGCATTGCTTGGGAAGATGGCTATGATGATCACGAAAAAGCGAAAATCAAACTTGAGTTTTTACGGGTTCTTGTAAACTTAGAACTTAACCCAGCGAGAGAACATTTAGTATATGGTATTTTCGAAAAATATCTTACCTTAAATACTGAAGAAGAAATAGAGTTTAATGAATCTTTAAAACATATTCCAAAAGATGAGGTGGATCGAATTATGGAACTGATGACTTCATGGGAGAAAAAAGGTTTTGAAAAAGGAATTGAAGAAGGAATTGGAAAGGGTTTTGAGCGAGGAATTGAAAAAGGAATTGAAAAAGGGCTTATTAAAGTAGCTAAACAAATGCTAGCAGAAGGATATACTATAAAAGAAATTTGTAAGTTAACTGGAATTACTGAAGAAGATATAATAAAGATGAAAGAAGAATTAGAAAAATAGTGATGAGGCAAACTAAAAAACATTACTTGACTAAAAGAGCTAATAAAATTTAGATAATAGTAATAGAACCCACCACGCCTCTTAACAAATGCGGACCAAGGTGGGTCATTTTTTTGTGGAATGGGGAACTAAATTGAATACAGAAAGAAATGATTTCAATCTAAAACCACCTACTACATACAAAGAACAAGTAGAAGTGTTAAAAAGCAGAAATTTATATACATTTGGAACAATTTTCTTTAATTTATAACTCAGTTCCCTATTCTTCCTCATCTTCGTCATCAGGTTCAATTCCAAAAAAGACAAGGAGATCGTCCCAATTAGGTGGATATGCATTGCTACCTTCCCACACAGTACCTCTTTCCCCTTTATATTTTACACCGAGCTCCCATTGTGTTCCATCGCAAACGCAAGGATCGATATACTCACTATCCCAATATTCAACTTGTAGAGCGTTAAAATCGTTAAGTAATCGAGTCGTTTTCTCTAATAAATAATGTTCTTCAACTGGAAGCTCATTCGATAAGGTTGTTTTAAAAACCGATGATGATCCTTCTTCAAAAATAATATGATATGTATCGTAATCACCAAAACTACCGATTTCAAAATAAATCTCTTCAATAGGTTTATTCACATTACTACCATCAATTGCTTTAAGTCTTTTTAACCATTTTGAGATAAATCCATCTTTGAAAAAACTAAGAAGTGCTCCATCACAGAATCTCTCAGCGCGTATAGCCCCCATGATCATTGCAAGAATACATTGAGCATCAAGTGACTCCACTTCTGCACTTCGCATAACCATATCATCCCATTGAAGACGGTTATCTTCTAAAATGGATACATAAGTAACAAGCTTATATTCTGGATGATTATCCGAAAAATTATAGAATTCTTCAACAAATATGTTTACTAGCTCATCAAAATTTACAAACGGTATTTGTATTGGATGTCCGATAGTCCCGTCATTTTCATAGTCAATAAACCGTTCACCAAAAGATTCTGTAGCAGCTATTTTTCCAATATATTTCGTAAGTACTTTAAATTTACCGTGAATATTTACCGCCCCGTTAATTCGAAACCACTCATCAAAAATTGTACGAAGGTCATTACTTAGGTAGGTAAGTGCCTTCTCTTTGATTTTTTCAGGCACTCCATAATATGCTTCTGCTATTGAACCTGTAATAGCTGTCAAAGTGTCGCTATCACCACCTATAGAAATAGCAGTCCTAATAGCATCTTCAAATGAAGTAGCTTCCAAAAAACTCACAATGGCCTGTGGTACAGTTTCTTGGCAGGTTGCATTAAATTGGTATGAATCTCTTATATTATCAATGGTGAAATCTAAAGAATAGTAATTTTCATTAATTTTATTTCGAATCTCTTCTTTAGTAAAACCGCGTCTGGCCATAAATATTGCCACTGCAGTAGCCTCTGCACCCTTAAACCCCTCAACATGGTTGTGAGTCACTCCTGTTACAATCTCAGATAGCCTAGTAGCCTGGCCCTCTGATCGTGCAATAAACCCTACTGGACTTATTCGCATAGCGGCTCCATTCCCATAACTGTTATACGGTTCAGGATTCTCACTAAAAACCCACTTAGAAAACATATTTCCATAACCGCAATTTGGGTACTTACGCCCTATTTCCTGCATATATTTTATCGTCATACCCTCAAGTATTAAGCAATAGTCGTTTTCAAAATCAGCGCCGTTAAATAAAGGCTTAATCATCTTCTCTGTCTCCAAAATCGCTTTAGCAATAGCAAGTGTCATAATACTGTCATCTGTTACATGACATTCTTTAGTAAAAAGCTCAAATTCCTTACTTTTATGATTATTGAATTCAAAACGAGATCCAACAATATCACCAATAATCGCACCCATCATAAGCTATCCTCCTTCATGCATTTTCGTATTGTCAACGGTACTAGAGCATTTCCTGGTATATTAAAACTATTATTGAGCTCCGTCTAAAGGTACTTTGTACTCTGGAAAGCCAAATCTATTTCCTACATACTACCCTTATTCGCTACAGGCACTAACTTCACTGGCATATCCTCGTTCAACCGCCAGACAAAGCTCATTGGTTTGCTGCCGGAGTGGCTGACGTATTCGGCGGTACCTAGGAACGTAAATGGTGATGTATAGCCGTGTTCTTTTTTGTATTCGCGGACAAACAAGGCGATTTTGTGTTTGTTCTTTTTATGATGAATGTAGCGCTTGGCGGTTGGGCTCGTTGGTGTGACGCGGCTTTGGGTTTGCCAGTGAAATAGGCATTCATTAATCGCGTAATCATCATATAAAGTTGATGGCGAAAAGTCTTTTTCCGGTGCTTCTTTATAAAACGAATAGTAAAACATCGCAAGCATTACGCAAAACGTATTCTTTCGCTTGTTTTTCAATTTGGATATAACATCGAGGGACAGGGGGGATTGTCCCAGTTGTTTTCGCATGCCTGTCACACTTGTCTAATTTTCTTTTACTCATAGATAGCCATTACAATGAAGAAGAGCCTTCGTTTTCATTTACATGGTTACTACTACCTCTTACTCTTTTCAATATTTCCAAAGCAAATTCTACACTTGACGTCTTCTCTTCAGTTTCACGATACCTATTAAGTTCTTTGGAAAAATCCCTTCCTATTTCTTTAATTATAAAAACACAATCATCTCGTTGTTCTTTCCTGTGAAAATCTAGAGTATCAAAGTGTTCTTCTAGGATTTGAATAGTGTAATCAAGTATGTGCTTATCCATTAATAACCTCCTAACTGTCCCCTTTAGTTTATCAATTAGTCACATAATTGCAAATTCCACAAATATGTGAAAAATTATAAAAAAAATGAAAACTCAACCTAGAGGAATACGGTATGTAGATGCAGCAAAGGTTCTTAATCATTTCGGTTACATATTGGTAAGAAAGAAAGGTTTCGCACAGGCATTTCCGAAATGATGCAGGTGATTTAATGGTTTTAAAAGAAGAAAATCCTTTAAAAATCTCTTATGAAAAAGTTAAGTACCAGGCACTTAACTTTTACAATCTATATTTCGTACGCGGTGTCACTCCCCGAAGGCGTGGGCGAACAAAAATACAGCCGACTAGATGGTCGACTGCTTTTTTTAAAATATATTCTTTTAACTCCATCTACGGGTTTTCGAAAGGTGAGTTTTTTGGAGTGAAATATTTAGAAGATACTTCCGTGGCTATGAATATACGTAACGCTTTTTAGGGCATCTACTACCATCCATTAATTTTTATTAGTTTTAATAATAAAAACTTCTTTTTCAAGTTTATTAACTTTATCAGTAATAAACCCAACGTCATTTATTCGCGAATCATTTGTTAATTCAAACTGTAGACCGATGCCTTCTAATTTTGCATCAACATTGTCAAAACGACCGTGCATTTCAGACCTTAAATTATTAATTTCGGTATTCACCCCATTAATTTCAGTTTTTATTCCATTAATTTCAGTTCCCATTCCATTAATTTCAGTTTTTATTCCATTAATTTCAGTTCCCATTCCATTAATTTCAGTTTTTATTCCATTAATTTCGGTTTTCATTCCATTAATTTCAGTTTTCATTTCTTGAAATTCATGATTCATCTTTGTAAGTAGTTCAAAGATTTGTTTTTCCATTTACGATCACCTCCAGACTTTTGACTATTGGACTACCTGAGTGAATTTCATTATTACCAATAATGAGCCACATCACGAAAATATATAGTTTGCGAATGGTTTTGACGCAACAATATATTGATCTTAGTGGCGAAAATATTGAATGATGAAATTCATTAACTCTAAAAAAATTATACAAAGAATTTGGTCTATTTACTAGTATTTTTTTAGGTGTTACCACGAAAAGACAATCTAGAAAAATGTGAAGAGTTAGGCTTTCCACAAAAAAACATTGTCCGAGTTATCTGACGTTGATGAAGAAGAGAAACATCCGCTTAAAGTTGTGAGCACCCCACTTCCTGCTAGCATCCCCATTCCTATCACTACTCTTTTAACAAAGCTTCTTCTTGTGATTGGACGGTAATAGTTAGGGGTTTGGACAATTCCTAAACCTTCGATCTCCGTTTCATATTCAACGATATCTTTACGGTCTCTAATTTTAGCATCTTTATATTGGTGTTTCTCACAATTACAGTCGCTAATAAACAATCATCATTATGTCTAATTTCATTTTGTTCCATCCATATCCCCCCTTATGTTTTATTAAATGAATAGCAAGTTGTTAATTACCATTTTTTATAAGGTAAAAATTTACCGACAAATGTAACTATTACTCGGTCACCATTCGGGTCTTCCTTTTTAGTCAGATTCTTTTACAAAGTTTTTTATTTACATCTTCATTCTATATTTCAGGAGATATATTCTGACAAAAGTGTAGAGAAAAGTTGAATTATTTACTAAAATCATAGTTACCAAATGACTAGGAGGGCTTCATATGGAAAAAATGGTCGTTTTTCAAATTCCAAGTGTAGGGCTTAGTTTACAAAGAATCATAGAGTTTGTTCAGCTTAACACACTGTTTCAAAGTGAAATATATCTTATTAAAAATAAACAACGTTTCAATGCTAAAAGTATTACTTCGATTGTTAGTGTAGTATTTACATCCAAAAAAGAGGAAGAATTTATAATCAGTGTGAAAGGTCAGAACGCTGAAAAGGATATTAATAAAATTATTGATTTTTTCGGAAATAATAAACTACGTATACAATAAGAATCCGAAAATTTTTTCGAGTTTGACTAAGACTTGAGGAGTAAAAAAGAACAGCTAAAAGATAATGGATTTAATCAAACTTGAGTTTTTACGGGTTTAACCAATTACAAAGTGTTGGCGGACATATGTTCCGTTATTTCTTGAATTTTAGCAATCTTTGCACTTTTGCGGACATCTATTCCGTTATTTTGAAAAAAACAGCTCGAATCGAAGTCATTTTCAGCAAATAGCGGAACAGATGTCCGCACAGATTTGAAATCTACCCACTTTTAACAAAATAACGTACCTCATGTCCGCACACTAACTAGCCACTGATTCAAAATAACCTGGTACCTTGTGTCACTTCCCGAAAAATTATGTTTTACAGCGATGTTTTACGAACTAAAAAATGACCGAGTGCTCCAACACTCGGTCAATCTAACTACACGAATTTCCAAATTGAATGACTTTTTTAATGTTGATATTATTTAAAGAAACAGTGGAATAATTAAACCTGCTATTAATAAGATCAATGCTCCACCAAGTCTAGATGCTATTTGGGCAAAAGGCATTAACTGCATACGTTTTGAGGCAGAAAGTACGGCAACGTCACCTGTTCCTCCCATATTCGCCATGCAAAGCCCTGCAGATATAGCAGATTCAATTGGATAGAAACCAACTAATCTACCTAATAAGCCAGCTCCTAATACTGCTCCAAATACCACTCCAGCGACAAGTAAAATATATTGTAGACTAAGAGCCGCTAGTACTGCGTTTAAATCAGTAAATGCTACGCCAATTCCGAATAGTAAAGCTAATGTCCATGTTTTTGCTACAAATTGATACCATTGGCTAGCACCTTCGACTACGTTTTGAGGAATGAGGTTGGCAATTTTAGCAATCGCTACTAAAATGATCATCAATGCATATGGATGAAGTGGAATTATTGCTCCTAGTAACTGTCCACTTGCAAAAAATAGTAACGCTATCAGTAAACCTATTCCCATTTTTGAAATATCAAATGTCGATTTCTTTTCTTCCAACTTAAAGCCTGGAATTAGTTGACCGTTTCCAGATAGCGATGGAAATTTATTCCCAAGGCTATTCAATAAACTCGCAAACACGATTGCAAACACGTTTCCAAGAGCTAGTGCTGGGACAAGAATAGAAATATAATAACTTGCAGGTTGTCCTAAAAATTCAGAATACACTTGTGCCATCGGAATTGCTCCTGCACCCATTCCCCCACCTAAAATTGGAAGTGCGATAACTAAAACAGCTTCTTGAATTGAAAAGCCTACAAAAAATCCAACTAATCCAGCGATTAACATCGCGCCTAACACAGCACCAAAAATAGGAACAAAATAACGAACACCGATTTTCATGAGAACCTTTGAATTCATGCCTAAAATACTCCCAGTAATTAAGGCAGCTATGTAGAAGTCAAGAAAACCTCCAACGGTCATGAATTCATCTACACCAGTAACAACACTTTCAGGTAAAATTCCACTATATACCATGTAAGCGGAGCCAAAGATCGCTACAATTGCTCCTCCCCCTAAATAAGACTTGATAATCGGCATACGATCGCCAATCCAACCTAAAGCTTCACCAAACACAACCATTACGAGCAAACTTCCTATCATTCCTGTTGGAAGGGTTCCAGTATAAACGGTTACAATTGTTACTAATAGAAAAATAGCAAACCAAACAATTGGTAATCCCATGACCTTTACCTGTTCTTTTGGATAAAGGTCATATGTTTTTTTATCATTTTGCAATGGTTGTGTATCTTCGAGTTTTTTTGCTGTTTGTCCCATACTCCTCACTCCTTCTCATATTCTCATATTTATCAACTTAACTAGTCTTTTCAGTAATCTTTCCTTTTTCAAGTACACAACTAGCAACGGCTTCTGCCACGACTTTCGGCACTTCTTTGTTCAGTGCATTAGGAATTACATATGTTGCCGTTAATTCATTATTAGGAATAATGTTTGCAATCGCATAAGCTGCAGCAATTTTCATCTCAACGGTGATGTCTGACGCCCTAGCATCTATTGCTCCGCGAAATATCCCTGGGAATGCTAATAAGTTATTTACTTGGTTTGGATAATCTGAACGTCCAGTCCCAACTACTTTTGCTCCTGCTGCAAGTGCTTCCTCCGGGTAGATTTCTGGGATCGGGTTTGCCATGGCAAATACAATAGGATCCTTCGCCATTTTTTTAATATGAGCGGAATTTAGTGCAGCTGGTCCAGATACACCAATAAATACGTCAGCACCAATAATTGCATCAGCTAATGTTCCAGTAATGTTTTCTTTATTCGTAACTTTAGCGATTTTTTGTTGACTTGGATTTAACCAATGTTCGCTTTTATTCACAACACCTTCTAAACTGACAAGCGTAATATTAGTAAAGCCTGCTTCTAATAGTAATTTAGCAATCGAAATTCCTGCAGCACCAGCACCATTAATAACAATGTTCACCTGTTTCATTTGTTTTCCGACGACTTTTAATGCGTTCAATAAACCAGCTAACACCACAATCGCTGTTCCATGTTGATCATCATGAAATACTGGGATATCAACCTCTTTCTTTAAACGCTCTTCAATCTCAAAACAACGTGGTGCTGAGATATCCTCTAAATTGATGCCAGCAAAAGTTGGTTGTAACGCTTTCACAATGGCAATGATTTCATCAACATCTTTTGTATCAAGACATAATGGGAAGGCATCAATATTGGCAAAGTTTTTAAAAAGCATACATTTCCCTTCCATGACCGGCATGGCCGCACCCGGACCAATATCACCGAGTCCTAAAACTGCAGTTCCATCGGTTACAACGGCTACCATATTTCCTCTTGAAGTAAGATGATTTAATTCCTCTGGCTTTTTCTCGATTTCCTTACAAACATCCCCAACACCAGGTGTATAAACTAGACTTAAATCCTCTAGACTATTAATCTCGACTTTACTGTTAACACCTATCTTCCCCTTATAGTCGCGATGCAATTGGATCGCCTGTTCCTTTAAGTTTTGAGCTTTCATTATTTGTCCCCCTTGTTGAAATCGGTTTCATTTAACCTACACTCAGTTTAATAAATTTGAATATTTTGTGACAGTTTATGAAACTTAAGAAAACTTTTGTAACTAAAAAAAGCGACCATAGGCCGCTTAAAAAAGGTTTTGAAACGTTGATTTACTCAAGTCTCTGTTGATGTATAGATAAACTGGTCTTCCAATTGCTCCGTAAGTCATTCTTTCTCCAAGGACGCCGATTTCCAATAAATACTTAATATATTTCCGAACAGAAACTCGTGATACTTGCACTTGTTCTGCGATTTCATCGGTTGAAAAGGCCTCTTCATTTTTTTCAAGAATAGCTTCTACAATGACTTTAAGGGTATTAGACGTTAATCCTTTCGGTAAAGACATATGTTTTTTCTCATTTTGCATTAAAAAATTCCGATCTAATTCTTCCTGCTTTAGGGACTTTTGGTTTTTAAGTAAATAATACTTTTCTTTATAGTTCGTAAGGGCTTGATTAAAACGTTCAAATTCAAATGGCTTAATAATATAGTCTACCGCACCGTAGCGTAATGCAGTCTGGATCGATTCAACATCATCCGCCGCTGTTACTAGAATACAATCAATACTGCATTTGTTTTCCTTGCGAATATGTTGTAATAGTTGTAAACCATTCTTCCCTGCCATATAGATATCTAATAGCAGTAAATCAATTTGTTGTGATTTGATCACAACCTGTGCTTCGTTAAAAGACCTCGCCACTGCTACTAATTCAAAGCCTTCTATTTCTTGTAAGTAACGTTTATTCAATTCAGCTACCATTGGATCATCTTCTAAAATTAATACTTTAATCATGGAAATTCTCCTTTATTTCATATGGAACCTCAACAATAATGGTTGTACCAGTTCCTTCGAACGTATCTATCGTCAAGTTACCGTTGAGATTGTCAATACTTGCTTTAACGAGAGCTAAGCCATAGCCCCGCCCTTCTCCTTTGGTGGAAAAACCTTTTTCAAATATTTCCTCTAAATCCTCTGTTTTTATACCTGAACCAGTGTCTTTCACTTCTACTGTTAAACGATTTTCATTAAGTTTTAAAATAACTTCTACCCTCTTGAAAGTGGAAGTTTCAACTGCTTCTATCGAATTATTTATTAAATTTCCTAAAATCGTTATTAACTCATGAATTTGATCGTCCGACTTTGCTATTGGGATTTTTTTAGTACTTCTAATCGTTAAATTCACACCGCATTCCTTAGCATAACTTAATTTACCTAATAAAAATCCTGATAGGACAGCATCTTGAATCTCAGCTACTTGTCCTATTTCATGATCTTTATGATTAACTAATTCATGTATGAACGTTTTTAATTGGTCATAGGCACCGATTCGAATCATCCCTAGTATGACGTGAAGATTATTTTTCACCTCATGAGATTGGGCACGAAGCGCGTCGACATATAGTTTTACACCTGATAATTGCTGGGCAATTTCTTTTACTTCTGTCTTATCTCTTAATGTTGAAATAGCACCAATGACTTTATTGTCTACAATAAGAGGAACGCGATTAACGATTAAAGAGATCTCGTTAATCGTTATCTCTTCACCAAGCTCCATTTCACCTGACTTTAAGACACGGTCCAGACCTGTCATCGGTAAGTAGCTCATCACTTCCATGCCAATAGGATTGTTCGGTAACCCCGCTTTTTTGAACATTTTTTGAGCTGATTTATTGACGAGAGTTATCCTCCCTTCTCGATCAACGGCGATGATTCCTTCGTGGACCGATTGCAGCATCGTATTTCTTTCTTCTAACATTTTTGCAATATGAGGGGGCTCCAATCCGTATAATGTTTTCTTTATGTAATTGGCAATAAATAACGCACCAATAAGTCCGAAAAGTAAACCAATTAATGAACCAATAATGACATTTCGATGATTTTGATTAATAATTTGTTGAATATGCTCGATCGAAATTCCTACAGCAACGGCACCAATTTGTTCACCATCGTTGTTAATTACCGGTGTAAATGAGCGGAGCGACGTGGTAAGAGCTCCTTCAGATATAGAGCTGTACTCTTCTCTTTGGAAAACCGCATCCTCATCGCCACCCTCAAAAGGTAAACCCACTAGTTCACTATTTGGATGAGAATAACGAATTCTATTCATATCCATTACCACGACAAAAAGAACCTCCGCTGACTGACGAACTTCATTGGCATATACCTGAACTTGCTCCACGTTTTCTTCTTCTAAACCACTTTGAACAATATTTGATTGGGCGACAATGCGAGCTACCGTAAGTGCCTTAGCTTCCTCATTATTCACACTGTTTTCGTTAATTGATCTACTAACTAACAAATCAGTAATAATCAATGACATCAGCACGACAATACATACGAGCCAAATAATTATCGTGCGCATTTTAAACATTCTAATTAACAATGGCTTCCTCCTTTTTGGTAATTAAATAAATCATTTCATAATTTGTTTCATGCTTTGTGATTATTTTCACTTTGTGTTGCTTTCATGTCAAGAAATTTCATTTTCCTTTTTTTGAGGTGTCACTCCCAGTGGGACGGGGGACAGGTCATGTCCCAGTTGATTCGCCCTTTTTCTACTACGTTAATTGGCCTCGTTTGATTAGTGGTGCCAAGTCCCGCCGAAACGAGTGTTTATTGTAATATTCATGCCTAGCCCCTACTAAGCGGACATACGTTCCGTTATTTTGTGAATTTTAGCTTTTTATTCGATTTCGAGGACATATGTTCCGTTATTTTGAAAAAAACAGCTCGAATCGATGTCGTTTTCAGCAAATAGAGGAACAGATGTCCGTATAGTTTTGAAATATAGGTATTTTCGATAAAATAACGTATCTCATGTCCGCACACACTAACCACCACTGCTTCAAAAGCATAAATCTTTTTTTCTGACACTAATCATTGGTAGTATAAGTAATTAGTAGTTTAATAATGTTATTTTAAATATAATAAAAGATAATGATGTTCACCTCTACTCTCTTTCAAAATTCGAAAAAAGATATTTTACTTTTGACGATGGTACATGGATAGTTATGTTTGGAGAAGATGGATTGATGGAAACATGTATGATGGGAAATCCTAATAACTACTTTAAAAGTAATCCTGGATATACTTACCTAGGTAAAGTAAAGGATGTGTTAAAATGAGCATTTATAAGCAGGACATTCTTAATTACGGTGAAGATGTCAATGATCTAGAAAATAGTCCATTCGAGAGCTTACGAATGTTACATGATAGAACTAAGATCCAAATGGTACTTGAAGAATTGGATTTTGATGAAAAAGTCCTCCTAGGGCGTTACGACCTAAAATTAATTGAGAATGCTAATAGAATGGTGGAACATATAAGTAACGTGTACGACTTTGAACTTTCAGATGAAAATAACATTCCTCATGAACAGTGGTGGTGGCACCTCGATAAAATCGCCAGAGGGAATTTGAATTTCGGAGTGTCATCGGAGTTAGGGAAAGTAATGTAATATTTAGTGGCACCATCACTTTCCGAAATGTGCTACCTAGAAAAGTTAAGTGCCCGGGACAGGGGGACACATCGTCCCATTTGGTTCGCCCCTCACCTTTTTGCAGATCTCATTTTTTGCAAAATAGTAAAAAGAACGTTAAAAGCTAGTGAAGCTATTAACGTTCTTTGCTATGTGGCAAGTTATGATTAAAACAATTTTTTCTTTGCTCGTACTTGGCATCTAGCTGATATGGGGACAAGGTACCTGTACCCCCGTCCTGTGAATCCATATATTACTTAATTTTTACAACATTTCTTATATTTTTTACCGCTACCACAAGGACAGGGTTCATTTCTGCCTGTCTTTTTGTAATTGCTCAGTTGTATAACTTTATTATCTTCGGCATTTGTACTAAATCGCGTTTCTTTTAGGGGCTGCAAATGTTTCTTTTCTAATTGATGGATTTCGTTTGGTGTATGGCCTTTTAAAATCCATGAACGCGTATGATTGTACAAATCCATTAGCCTGCCAGTTAAGTCTTGTACAAACTCAAACGTTGGAAATTCAAAAACACTTTGCAAGTATTCAATTAGCTTGTTTGGTGGTGCTTCTTCTTTAATCAAACTTTCTAATTGAAGCCCTACTTCCTCGAGCTCTAAATTTGAGATTTCATAATGATCTTTAAAAAACTTTAGCAAATCCATCATCGTCTTATTTTTTTCAAAATAAAATTCTTGAGAAGCTGCAATTAATTGATCTTTTGTAAATGATTTATAATCGATATTCGCTCTTTCTTTATGAGCTTTTACGATATCACTATGTGTAAAAATTCGAAAATCAACGTAACCATCATACGTCTCTTTTACTTGACCATGGTATTTGGCTGCAAATGAAAGTGTCGTAAAGAAGTTCATACGGTCAATTTTTGTACCTGTTAATTTTTCAACCTGCTTAGCAAGGTACGTGCTATCGACAACTCCATAATAATAAGTCATTCCATGTACTATACGTATGATTTCGGTATTTTCTTGAATCGCACGTTTTAACTCCGACCCGTCCGCATCTTTAAAAATTTGAATGAGTTCTGTTGGCATAAATAACACATTTTTATTATCGTATTTGCCGGGAAAAATCATACTATAATCTCTGAGAATACTTATTTGTTTAAATGAAAGATCATAGTCGTATAGGAAACCTGAATGATTTACGATCTTTTTAATTAACTTATATCGCTCGTCATCTAAAAGGTAGAGTTTACTCGCAAACTTTTCCGGGACTTGCTTAGAAAGTTCTATTGCAAGCTCTTGCTTTCTTAAAGAACTTATACCTTGTAACTGGTAATTTTTCCTGATAGAGTCCAAATCATTTTTCGTTAAACTACTAAGAGCATTCAGAAGGTTACTCGACAGATTAATTGGTTTCCAAGATTTCTCCTCATGCCTCTCCTGTAAAGTTTTATGATGCACTTTGGCTCTCTCAACAGCATCCAGTAACATTTTTCCAGTTTTTCGATCCATATTAATCTCCTCTATTTTTTTATTGATAGAATCATATAAGGAGATTATACAATAATATGAAGCAAATATAAAAAGCGCCAGCAACGGCTGCGACAGTGTCGGTATCTTCTCCTAAATTTACAGCCTTTAAAGTTAAGTGCCAGGCACTTAACTTTTACAATCTATATTTCGTACTCGGGTACTCGGTGTCACTCCCCGAAGTCATGCGCCTCTCAATATAAAAATACAGCCGACTAGATGGTCGACTGCTTTTTTAAAAATATATTCTTTTAACTCCATCTATGGGTTTTCGAAAGGTAAGTTTTTTGGAGTGAAATATTTAGAAGGTACTTCCGTGGCTATGAATTTACGTAACACTTTTTAGGGCATATACTACCATCCATTAATTTTTATTTGTTTTAATAATAAAAACTTCTTTTTCAAGTTTATTAACTTTATCAGAGTGAATTTCATAATTACCAAAAATGAGCCACATCACGAAATATATAGTTTGCGAATGGTTTTGACGCAACTATATATTGATCTTAGTGGCGAAAATAATGAATTATGAAATTCATTGAGTTATAAACCCAACGTCATTTATTCGCGAATCATTTGTTAATTCAAACTGTAGCCCAATGCCTTCTAATTTTGCATCAACATTGTCAAAACGACAGTGCATTTCAGACCTTAAATTATTAATTTCAGTTTTCATTTCTTGAAATTCATGATTCATCTTTGTAAGTAGTTCAAAGATTGATTCGTGCCAGTGCCTGTCACTCCTCGAAAATTCTTGTTTCACAGCGGCGTTTCACGGAAAGCACAAAATGTTCTAACATTCAACTATTTCACACTACAACTGAAACGCAAAAACTGGCGTGATTTTATTAATAAACGGAATGAAGCTGCTTTTCATACCAATGCTACTTCCCCAATTTGTTTTTTATTTCTTCTTCTGATAAGACTGGGTTATTTTCATTTAGAGCTTTTAGCAATTGTTTTTCTTCATCTGGGTCCGTGACCTCATAACAATCAGTTTCCTTTGAATTTTCGACTTCCATCAATAAGAATCTTCGTTCACCGACCTGAATATACGAATTTCCAGATTGAACGACTTTTTTAATGTCTAAGTTATCAATTTTTATAGGTTTCATTTAAAACACCCACTTAGCATTTTTTATAATTATAAATGATTAAAGACAATTAATAAAGGATTGCTTGCCACTCTCCCGCATCGGTGTCACTCCCCGATAAAACAAATGCCAATACCCAACTGGGCGTTCTTTCACTTTCTGAAAAGGTCCCGAACCCCCACCAGTGCACGTCACATCTTATCTATAAAAAGGTGCCTGGAACTCAATGGGCATTATCCTAGTTGAAATTTTATTAGGTTTTTTGACGAAAACATGTTATGCTCTATCTAACCATTTTAATACTTGTATCATGTTTTCTTTGAGGCTGGCTAAAATGTCTAATCCATTAATTACGAAAATATAGACTCTTTCTTAACATTGGTCTATTTTTAAGTTTTAATTAGGATGCGGCATTAATTAGTCAGCTTTTTTGATACAATTCATTAACTAAAGATCCAGCTTGCAGCGAACAGTCACAGCAAACAAGAAAAGCGCAAGGCGCCCGCCTATCGGCGAAAACCACTGGAAGGCCTGCCTGTAGCGGTCAGGTTTTAGACCGCAAGGGAAGGACTGAAGTGGTCGAGCCGATGGCGACTGAAGCTAGACAGCTTTCGTGTTAAAATGTTATCCACAAATGATTTGTATTTATAATTTCCTGACAACAAAAAAAGGACTCTATAAAAGAGTCCTTTAATAATTATGCCTTGTTTACGTTAGTAGCTTGAGGTCCACGTTGACCTTGCTCAACGTCAAAAGTAACTTTTTGACCTTCATCTAAAGATTTAAACCCTTCGCCTTGGATAGCTGAGAAATGTACGAATACATCGTCTCCACCTTCAACCTCGATGAATCCGAATCCTTTTTCTGCGTTAAACCATTTTACTGTACCTTGTTCCATGTTTGTTTCCTCCTGTGTGGATGTGTTCCACTATTTATTACTATTATTGCTCAATTATCAAAGGGGAAAAGTTTAAATACTAATTCTTTCCTTAAAGAACGAACAAAAATAATTCTTTTTTATAATAACAATTTAAATTCAAAATGTCAAGCTTTAATGGCTAAGCTAACCTTCAGTTTCTTTCCTTTGATCGTTGTATTTTCCATTGCTTCTAACACTAACGAACCTTTTCCATTATGAATATCAACGTAGGTTAACGTATCTTGGATAGTGATAATCCCAATATCCTCTACCGTTACCCCAGGAATATTAGCAATCGTTCCAACAAAATCTACTGGTCGAAGCTTCTTCTTTTTCCCACCACTAAAATGGAGCTTCATAATATCTTTATTTATCCGTGCCGTTTTATTATTTCTAACGACTCGACGGCCACTAATTTTTTCATCAAAAGCAGCTTTTCCTCTAGAAATTGCCTCCTCACAAGGTGCCTCCATGAGCGGTATGGAAAAACCAATGTACTTTTCGATCCCTTTAAGGGACTTCCCATCGTTTGGTGTAGCAAACGTAATCGCTTTTCCTTTATTACCAGAACGGCCCGTTCTTCCTGTTCGGTGAACATAACCTTCTTTTTCCATGGGTACGTCATAGTTAATGACTAACGATACATTGTCAACATCAATTCCCCTAGCAGCAACATCGGTCGCAACAAGATAACGGAAATTCCCCTTTTTAAAACCGTCCATGACGGAAAAACGGTTTTCTTGCTCTAATCCACCATGAAGTTTTTCACAAGAATAATTAGCAAGTTCTAATTCGGTAAACACCGAATCCACATGCTCTTTCGTATTGCAGAAAATAATACAACTGTCTGGATTCTCCACTACCGTTATATCTTTAAGGAGCGTTAACTTCCCTTTTGGGTTAACCTCAATTAAATGATGTTCAATCGAAGCAGTAGTAACCCCTGAAGACGCTGGCTCAATATGCTTAGGATTTTCCATATATTTATGACAAAGATTTTCGACATCTTTAGGCAACGTTGCAGAAAACACCATCGTCACTCTGTTGGCAGGAAGTGCTTTAATAATCGCTTCCACAGCGTTGATAAAACCCATATTTAGCATCTCATCTGCTTCATCAATAACGAGATAATTAATGTCATCCAATGCTAAGGTTTCTCTTTCCATATGGTCTAGTACCCGACCAGGTGTTCCAACAACAACATGATTTCTTTGTTTCAATTCCTCTTTTTGTTTTGAGAAGGGCTCTTTTCCATAAACAGCCATGGCTTTGATCCGCTTAAATCTACCAATATTGGCGATATCCTCCCGAACTTGAACTGCAAGCTCCCTTGTTGGTGTGAGAATTAACGCTTGGGGCTTTCTTTCCTCCCAATTCATCATTTCACAAATAGGGATTCCAAAGGCGGCCGTCTTCCCGCTACCCGTTTGAGATTTGACTACTAGATCTTCCTTTTTCATGGCTAGTGGAATTACTTCCCCTTGAACCTCTGTTGGCATTTCATATTTCATTAATGAAAGTGCGCGTTTTATTTCCTCACTTAACTGATACTCATCAAAACTTCGTTCACTCATACCCTAACCCCATTTTTTTTAGTTTCTATTTAGGCTTTGTTAATGTTGGAGGTTCAAAAAGCTCAAAAACGGAGCTTTTTGAACTGTCTTTTAAATTATCTCGTCCGTAATTCAGACCACAATTGCTCAAGCCACTTATCAAAATCCGTACCCTTTTCTCCTTCATATGTATCATACACATCAATTCTCATCTTTTTCAGTTTTTCTTTGAAATCTTCATAGGAGTGATCCTTAGGCAAGCTCTTTTTTATACGAACAAGGATTTTTTTCGTATCTTTAATGGCATCGCCTTCCTTCTGTTCCGGCATTGTTACCTGTTCTCCTAAGGCTTGAAGTTGACGGTAAGCAGCTTCCTGAACTTTATAAACCGAATCACCTGTCATGCTATGCTTTAACAATTCAATCGTCTCTCTCGTCTTCCACTTCCCCAACTCTTCCACCGCGTCCAATCGTTCCCGCCAATTTGCTGTTCTATTGATGGACTTTTTTAATTCATCGAAATTCGCAGGTAAATCTGTTCTTTCTTCATGATTACTCAAATCATTCACCCCTTCTTCTCTTTATATATTCACCCAAAACCCTAAAAGAAAGTTTACCTTTAATTGCATTTTAACATACAAGTTTCGAAACGGTGCCTGTCACTTGTTTTAGCCCACCCTCTTTTTGGTTGTGGTTTTCATAAAAGCAAAAATGAAAGTAAATACACAACTACCGCAATGTAGATTATCTCACGTATAGCTCTAGTTTACTTACCCTCATTTTGTAGTCATCCTCTTCATTTTCTAGTGGGACAATGTACCTGTCCCCCTGTCCGCTTGAGGATTAACACTAGATGACTGGTTAGGTCTTTTGCTAGAACTTTATATATATTTTTAACATAAAAGGGTTATAATGATACTAAATGTGATACTATATTATAAAGAGGTGCTGAAGTGGCTAGTGTTGAAAAAATAAGAAAAAATGAAAACTCAACCTAGAGGAATACGGTATGCAGATGCAGCAAAGGTTCTTAATCATTTCGGTTACATATTGGTAAGAAAGAAAGGTTCGCACAGGCATTTCCGAAATGATGCAGGTGATTTAATAGTTTTAAAAGAAGAAAATCCTTTAAAAATCTCTTACATCGAAGATTGTTTAAGTAGAATTAACGAAATCTAAGGAGATGGTGTCATGTCTAACATAAAAGTTAAAGATATTAATTATTATATGTCTCTTGACTATACAGTAGTAATAAACAAGGTCAAAGACGAAGAAAAACCTTATTATTATGGGAAAATAGCAGAATTAGATGGGTGTCATACTACATCGGACACAGTAGAAGAACTCTTAGAAGAACTTGAAGAAGTGAAACAGGATTATATTGAAATTAAACTGGAATATGGAGACCCAATTCCAGAACCAAATGAATTGCCTAGTGGTAAAATTGTTCTAAGAATGCCAAAAACACTTCATTGGAGATTAGCTGGTGAGGCTAAACAAGAAGGCGTTTCGTTAAATCAATATATGATTTACAAACTAAGTCAATCCATTAGAGAAGATGAAACTCAATAGACGATCATTCATTAAGACCGGCAGTTGTTGCCGGTCCTTTTGCCTATTTCGATTCATGCGTTTACTTACCTTCATTTTGTAGTCATCCTCTTCATTTTCTAGCGGGACATACCTGTCCCCCTGTCCGCGGAATGGGGGCACTCCTACTATTCCTCCATGCCCTCAAATTTCTTTGATTGAAATTTATCGAGCAATTCACGCACTTCATCTGTTGACTCTGTGTTCATTAGTTGATTTCTCAATTCACTTGCCCCTCGAAATCCCTTGACATATATCTTAAAAAAGCGATGAAGAGCCTTAAACGGACGTAGCTCTAATCCTGAATATTTATCATGGAGATCCATATGCATTCGTAAAAGATCAAGTAATTCCTTACTGCTATGATCTTTCGGCTCTTTTTCAAAGGCAAATGGATTATTGAAAATACCACGGCCAATCATAACCCCATCAACACCATATTGGCGGGCGAGCTTCAAGCCAGTTTGACGATCAAGAATATCGCCATTGATTGTCAAGAGTGTATCTGGTGCTATTCGGTCACGAAGTTCTTTAATCTCCGGGATCAGCTCCCAATGCGCATCTACTTTACTCATTTCCTCTCTTGTCCGCAGATGAATGGAAAGATTTGCAATATCTTGTCTCAATATGTGAGTCAGCCATTCGTGCCATTCGTCGATATCCGTGTAACCAAGCCTTGTCTTGACACTTACCGGCAATCCGCCTGCCTTTGCTGCTTGTATTAAATCTGCTGCAACTTCTGGACGTCGAATAAGGCCACTTCCCTTCCCATGCCGTGCCACATTAGGTACAGGACAGCCCATATTGATATCCACACCCCTAAACCCAAGTTTCGCCATACCAATACTCATTTGCCGAAAGTTTTCAGGTTTATCTCCCCATATATGGGCTACAATTGGTTGTTCATCTTCTGTAAAAGTCAAACGCCCACGTACACTTTTATTTCCCTCGGGGTGACAATAACTCTCACTGTTTGCAAACTCTGTAAAAAACACATCTGGTCTGGCTGCTTCACTCACTACATGGCGAAAAACAACATCCGTCACTTCTTCCATTGGTGCCAGTATAAAAAAAGGTCGTGGTAAATCACGCCAAAAATTTTCTTTCATATTCAAATTCAAATCCTCTCATTATTATAGGATCGAGGCCAAACCTTGTTCCCAAAATTAAACCCAAAATGCCCCTGTTTCTTTTACACTTATACCATGCTTAAGCACAGGTATCAAGTAATGAAGAGGTTGAATTTAATCAACTTACCTTTTTGTCAGAAGAACTATTCACTGATATAATTAAAGGCGAAGAACGGCGCGTAGACATCCTTGTGAAAACGAAGCTAAAAGGGAAAGATGTAGCGATTATCGTTCATACAGAAACCCAAGCTTATTATCAAAAAGACTTCGCTGAGCGGATGTTTATCTACTTTAGCCGACTATATGAAAAACATCGAAAAGCGATTATTCCAATTGCTGTGTATAGTTATGATGAAAGAAAAAATGAACCTAACACATTCCAAATATCAATACCGACATTACCAATTATGCAATTCGAGTTCTTGACGCTAGAACTAAACAAAAAGAATTGGAGAGAATATATAAAAGATGAAAACCCAGTAACTGCAGCATTATTAAGTAAGATGAACTACACAAAAACAGAGCAGGATGAGTTAAAGCGAGAATTCTTTCGCATGCTAATTAAACTTGAAACAAGATACGATAAAGCGCGAATGGCCCTAGTTTCTGGTTTCTTCGAGTGCTATCTACCTATAAATTTAAACGAGGATGTTCAGCTTTTAGAAAAAGAAGAAAGGGTGAAAGTAGTGGAACTTATGAACTCATGGGAACGGAAAGGCTTTGAAGAAGGGATTGAAAAAGGCATTGAGAAAGGCCTAGAAGAAGGAATTCAAAAAGGCATTGAGAAAGAAAGGAAAGAAATGATATTCCGCTTGCTTGACCAAGGTTGTGACATGAAAACAATTACTACAGTCACCCAATTATCGGAAAAAGAGGTTAAGAAAATAATATTGGAAAATAAGTAACCGCCAGAAAGAGGGTGGCCCAAAAGAATCTGACACCATGCGGATACAACTTTATTAATTCATTGTTCCATAATGAAAGCACGACATCCATTTGGGCATTATGAGATTTTTCTTCTCCTTCTAAAACGCGCTTCCATAGCTCGTTCAATTGCCTGCCAAATCGTTATTGTTTTACTCCATAGTTATTGTTTTACTCCATAATGGAAAAAGTTTGCCTTTTAAAATTCAATTCCTTGAACGGCAGGAATTCTTTCATCATAATAATGTTTCATTGGATGCATTTCAGTTACTAAATCTGCAATATTTATGATTTCCTGCTTTGCGGAACGGCCTGTAATTGTCAAATGGATATGTTTAGGACGATTTCGAATAACATCTACGACTTCATTTAATGGAAGTACATCATCAATTGGGAAACGTTCGATAGCAAGGGCATTGTTTAATTCGTCTAAAATAATGACATCATAGTCCCCTGATAATACTTTCTCTTTAGTAAATTCCCACGCTTTATAAAGCTTATCGCGGTGTTCTTCGGGTGTCTTCGTCCATGTAAAACCACTCCCTAATTGGTGCATCTCAATTCCTATCTCATCAAACATCATCTTTTCTCCATAGGTACGTTCTGGAGACTTAATAAATTGAAGAACTAAAACTTTTTTCCCCTGCCCTTTAGCTCGAATAGCTAAGCCAAGGGCAGCTGTTGTTTTTCCTTTTCCATCTCCTGTATATACTAAGGTTAAGCCTTCGTTACAATTATCCTCAACTTTACCTACATTCATGGCGCTTACCACCTCTCCTTGTTGACTATTATCAATCAGTATTTTTTATCACTAACACCTGCTGAAGTAAAGGTTGCCATTTCTTTCAACATTAATGTTGCAGATTGTAAGATTGGGTGGGCAACAGCGGCACCGCTTCCTTCCCCTAAGCGTAATCCTAAATCGATGAGAGGCTCCTTCTCTAAAAGTTGGACGGCTGTTTTATGACCTGGCTCCACTGAGCGATGACTAACGATCATATAGTTTGCGGCTCTACTATCTATAAGTTTTGCGATAAGTGCGGCTACTGTGCAAATAAACCCGTCAACAAGGATTGGGACTCGCCTACTAGCCGCTGCTAGCATTGCTCCTGCCATAGCTGCGATTTCTAAACCACCAATTTTCACAAGGATATCGATTGGATCAGAAGGATCAGGCTTTCTTGCTTTTAACGCTCTTTCAATGACCTGTTGTTTATGAACTATTTTTTCCTTTGGAATACCAGTCCCAAAACCAACAAGTGATTGAACGTCCTTCCCACTTATCGCGGCCAAAATGGCACTGCTCGTTGTCGTATTTCCGATTCCCATTTCTCCTAAGATCAGGCATTTTACCCCTTTTTTAATGAACTCTTCTGCTTGTGTAAATCCAATATCAATCGCTTTTTCTGCTTCTTCTTTCGTCATGGCATCTTCTTGGCAAAAATTCGCTGTACCGTTGCGAATTTTTTTACTTATTAAATCTTCACCTTCTATGTCAGTGGCAACCCCGATATCAACAATTTTTAGTTGTGCCGAAATTTGTTTACTAAAAACATTAATCGCAGCTCCACCCGTTAAAAAGTTTTTCACCATTTGCGCTGTTACTTCCTGGGGAAATGCAGAAACCCCTTCAGTTGTGACTCCGTGATCTGCAGCAAAAACAATCACTCCAGGTGGGGTTACTGTGGGAAATTCATCAGAAGTCATTTCTGCTATGGTAATCGCTAATTCTTCTAATCTACCTAGGCTCCCAGGTGGTTTCGTTAAAGTATTCATATAGTTTTCTACGGTACGACCTGTTTCAATATCAAGAGCTGGTATAGAGTTTGTTTTAATGATGGTCATTTTTATTCATCTCCTTCATTTGATCGTGATTTATTTTTTCATTTATTACATCTAATTGAACGTGTTTCCGTACGTGATCTGCTAATCGATCAAACGCTTTTTCACGAATTTGCTGAAAAGAAACTCGCTCTGTTATTTCAGCTAACCCCTTTTGTACGCGGAGCTTGTTTAATAATTGTTTTCTAAATTCGTCATTGTGAAAAATCCCATGAAAATATGTGCCTAAAACACGTTCATCTTCACTTTTACAACCTTCATTTCGATCTTCCAATTCAATGAAAGATTGAAATTCTCCTTCAAAAGCAGTCTGCCCCATATGAATTTCATAGCCTGATACATCGGTTAAAACACCTCCAAAAGAGAGGGTTCCCTCTGATAAAACCGTTGTTTTTTCTTGAGTAATCGTCGTTTTTAAAGGAAATAACTTTAGTCCATCCTCCATTAAATAAGGGGATTCTATGTTGTAAGGATCGTCAATCGATGACCCGAGCATTTGAAAGCCACCACACACGCCAAAAATTGTTGCATTCGTATTTTTATGTAGGGCGATAATTGCCTCTTTCAAACCAGAGTTTTTCAAAAACATTAAATCCTCAATCGTATTTTTACTTCCTGGTAAAATAATCAGATCCGGCTGTTTTAACTGTTCTGCCTTTGTTATAAAGCGAACATGACAATCAGGTTCTAAAAAGAACGGGTCGACATCTGTAAAGTTTGAAATTTTCGGATAGCGAATCACTGCAATATCAATATCTTTTGTTTGATCTTCATCAGGTTTATATTGATCAAGAATGACCGAATCTTCCGCTTCAATATTTAAGTTTGATAAATAAGGGATCACTCCAAGAACTGGCTTGCCCGTATACTGTTCAAACCATGTTAAGCCGGGTTCTAAAAGTTTAATATCACCATGGAATTTATTAATGATTACACCAATGACTCGATCACGATCTTCTGGAGATAACAGCTGTAGTGTTCCTACTAAGCTAGCAAAAACGCCACCTTTATCAATATCACCAACAAGAATCACCGGTGCATCTGCAATGTTAGCAACCCGCATATTCACAAGTTCACGATCATTTAAGTTCACCTCTGCTGGGCTACCCGCCCCCTCAATGACGATTCGTTCATATTGATTCGATAAAGAACTGAGTGCTTCTTCAATAAGCTGTAACCCTTGATAAAAAAACTCTTTTCGATATTCGCCTGCTTGCATATTTCTGTAAGGCTTGCCGTGAACGACAATTTGCGACTCATTTTCACGGTTCGGTTTGATTAAAATCGGATTCATATCCGTAGTTGCAATCACACCGGCAGCCTCGGCCTGAACACCTTGCGCCCTTCCTATTTCTTTACCGTCAATCGTAATGTAAGAATTTAAAGCCATGTTTTGTGATTTGAATGGGGCAGTACTGTATCCATCCTGTGAAAATATTCTACAAAAGGCAGTTACTAATACACTTTTCCCTGAATCTGAATGAGTACCTTGGATCATAAGAGGCAGAGCTTTACGCATATACTTTTTTCTCCTTACATTTTTGTATCCAGTTTTCTACCATTTGAGGACAAGAGGCAAAATGGAAATGTGTGTAACCAGCAACTAGATTTAGAGCCATATATCCTTCAGAAGTGACGCCACGCATTCCTTTTGTTTCATAGGCATAAGGAATTTCCTTTTTCGAATGAAAAGTAGAATAATGAAACTCATGCCCTTTCGCTTTTACACCATTTAGTAAAAGAAAGTTCCCATTCTTCCCACTAACCTCGCGATAGCCAAGCACAGCAAGTCTAGTTTGCATTTCTACTTTTCCAGGAATGATTCCGAGCATTTCATACTCTTTTTGATTCGTTGTAACTATCGCTTCGGTTAAATACATAAACCCTCCACATTCAGCTAAGGTAGGCATTCCCGCTTCAATCGCTACCTTGATCGATTCTTTTACTTCTTTTTCTTTTGCAAGATTATCGACAAATTCTTCAGGAAAACCTCCACCAAGGTATAAACCATCGACATTTTCTGGTAATACCTCACCTGCCAAAGGAGAAAAATAAACGAGTTCTGCTCCGTGTGCTTCTAGCAACTCTAAGTTTTCTTGATAATAAAAGTTAAATGCGGCATCCTTGGCAACAGCGATACGACAAGTTGTCTCTGCTTTTTTATAATAGAGTGAGAGAGTATCATCTAATTCTAAAGGATCTGTTTTAGAGAGCTCAAGCAAGTGTTCAATATTGATGGTTTCAAGAATTAAGTCACCTAAACGATCAAAAAATCCGTCAAGCTCACCTCGTTCAATTGATGGAATTAAGCCTAGGTGTCTTTCTGGAATTTCAATATCGATTTCACGCTGTAAATAACCAATCACCGGAACTTGACACTCTTGTTCGATCGCGGTTTTTACAAGCTGAAAATGCCCATCACTACCTACACGATTGGCAATGACACCTACTACATTCACCTCTTCAGATAAACACTGAAACCCTTTGACAATGGCTGCTGCACTGCGAGCCATACTTGCACAATTAACGACAAGGATGACTGGGCTATTGGTAACAACACTAATATCGGCGGTGCTTCCTTTATCGCTTCTTGGATCTTTCCCATCATAAAAGCCCATCACCCCTTCTATAATGGATATATCCGCTCCTATACTTCCGTTTTTTAATATCCCTTTCACAATTTCTTCATTTAACATCCAACTATCGAGATTTCGTGATGTTCTTTTGGTGACAGCCGTATGATAAGTAGGATCAATATAATCAGGACCACATTTAAATCCTTGAACAACCAACCCCCTTTTTTTCAATGCCGCCATTAACCCAATCGTTATCGTCGTTTTTCCTACTCCACTACCAGTTCCTGCGATGACGATGCGTCGTTCTGTCATTTTATTACCTCTTTATGATATTTAATTTTTCCATACAAAGCCTTCATGGCGGCATGCCTGCCGCCACCATCTAACATGAAAAGTCGGGTGGGTGTCCTAACCAACTAGCCACTAACCAACAAACCAACTTTCAAACAAAAAATCCTTAACACGAAGTTAAGGATTAAGAATACATATATTGATAGTTTTAAAACAAAACTATACATCATGAATCCTATCCTTCCCTCCGAAGAATAATACAAACAACTTTAAAAGCAGGTTTCCTGGCTTACGCTTCTACTTACTTTTGCTTCCTTCCCGACGTTATTGTCAGTGGATTATCGCAATTTCATCAGCGCTTACAGTAGCGGGGGCTGCATCGGTTTCTCACCGATTTCCCTATTATCTCAATACTATTTAGTATTAAGCACTTTTAAGCTTAAAATATTTAATTTTCTAAATTCATTAAACAACATTACATAAACTTTTGCAAGGGACTTCTCCAAATTTATCATATATTTTTCCAGCTTCTTTTCAAGAAAAGTAGATCGTTTAAATACACCACAACCTTACATAAGAATCTTTTCTGCATTCTTTTGTTTTTCACTAATGCTCATCACTCCAATGAGTCCAATCATCGAAAAAATCACTGGAATGATGAAACCGTAGTTGTATCCGGCACTTAAGTGACTTGAAGCAGAATTAAAATGATCCAATATCCTACCAAAAATGCTTGGCAACAATACCGCACTCAAGAAGCCACCTGTATTTGCAAAGCCAGAAACGAGCCCAGATTCTTTCATTGGAAAAGATTGGCGCACGACGGCAAAAGTTAAGGCACTTGCTCCAAAACCAAAACCAATAATAAAGAAAAGGATAATTAGTAAAGGAACGGGCGGATGGCCTTGAAAGATAAGAAATGAAGACCAACTCATAAAAATAATGAAATGAACAACGACATAAGGGCGTTTAATTGTTTCTAAGCGACTTGCAATCCAACTAGTTAGTGGGGCTCCAATCAGTGCGCCGATCAAACCAATCATAATGAGTTGACTTGCACCAGAACGGGTCATTTCATAGACATTCATCCCGTATGGCACTGCCCACGAACTAATAAAACCTAAATACCCGCCGACAAGCCCGAAATGACAAAAGAATAAAGCCCATGCTTGCCGCGTTGAAAATATTCTCCTTAATATAACCATTATTTTTTCACGTTTTATTTCGTTTTCTAAAACGACGGGCTCGTTGGGAAAGAGTTGTTTCGGTTTTTTTATCAGTACAAAGTAAAGCAGTAGCCCACATCCACACAATAATAGCCCAGCGGAAAAAAAGGCTCCTCTCCAGCCTAGTAGTTCAATCCATAAGGAGAAAGGGACAGTCGCTAAAAGAAAACCGAGGCTTCCGGTCATCCCTGCTAAACCTATGAATCGAACAAATTCTTTGGCACGAAACCATTGACTTAAAATTAATACCATGTTAACCCAGATCGTCGCATCCCCCGTCCCTGTTAAAATTCTTGCAAAAAACAAAACAAGCTCATGCGTACCGAAACTATAGATGATGGTTCCTACACCTACAAGGGCTGCACCAATGATGAGAAAAAAATTAGGACCATATCGATCAGCCAAAATCCCCATCGGAATTTGCAAACTTGTGTAAACTAAAAACTGAATACTCGTTAATAGTCCAATCGTTGAAGCAGTTACACTAAAATCGGTCATCAATTGATCCGTTATTAAACCAGGAGCTGTTCTTTGGCTCGCCATTAACAAATACGTAAACAGCACGGAAGCAAATACTACCCATCTAAATTTACTATTTTGTTTGTCCATAGATTTCAACTCCTGTTAGCTTTTACTTTATTTATATGAGTTGCCTATAGGATTGTAACAACAATTTTAACCGTGCCTGTCTACGCTTCCGTACGCTTTTAATCGAGAAATGTCAGACATGGAGAAATTTTGGTTGCAATAGCTTAGCGGACATACGTTCCGCTATTTCTTGAATTTTAGCCATTTTCTTGATTTAGAGGACATACGATACGTTATTTTTTAAAAAACAGCCTGGATCGAAGGTATTTTCAGCAAATAGAGGATCTGATGTCCGCTTAACGTTGAAATATAGCAATTTTCAATAAAATAACGTATCTCATGTCCGCTAGCAACCTTTATGAATATTAGTTCGAAGGAAAGCTGCTATCGGAATTAATTCTATAGTTGACCTCCACTTATCCAACTCTATCAGTAATTGAATGAATTCCTTAGAATTAAATCGAAAATCCCATCATATATTTCATACTGAAGATACTTAAAAGCTTAGATGAAATGGGTGAGGCAAATGGTAAATGTGAATTTTTATGAAAAAGAAGAACTTATCTTAAGTCAGCTTCTCAAAAATGTACCTGAAGAAGGTGCTGGGGTAAAAATTAAAGGGCGTAAAGGAAAAATCATAGGTGTAGAACGTACGGGTAGAAATTCCGTAAATGTTCAAGTTGAACTTATAGCTAAAAATGCAGAAGATTCCAAGAAAAGGTAGCTTTTAATCATAATTAGGTACATTTAAGAGGGTGTCCCAAAAGTGTCAGGCATCACGCGCAAGAACGGTGTCTGACACTTGTTTTGGAACACCCACGTTTTTTACTTGGCAACTTCATCTTTTACTTTTTCTTTCAATATTTGACGAACACCTAGAAATAAACCATACATTTCATTTTTTTCATTAAATAAGAATCGAATCGGTGTTTCTGCTTCGTTCATTTCGATGGTAAATAAATGCTCCCCTACTGGCCTCATCTTGTATGTGATCCCCTCATTTTCAAAATGCAGCTGATTGTCTTCTATTTTCACAGACATCTCAACTCCCTCACCAGATTTAAAATTACCTACATATTTCTTTAACTGTTCGATCGAAATTTCATAATCATTGTAAGTAGCAACAGGCTTTTCTGGTGCAAATCCTAACGCTGCATTAAAAGATGCTGCCATTAATTTGAAAGCAGGAACTCCTGCTAAATTGATAAGTACAACACTTGCCAAGCCTTTTTCAGGGATTACCCCCATATTTGATGAAACGCCTTTTAAGCTACCACCATGTTCGACGAGCGTTCCACCGTTGAAATTTGCTGTGATCATTAACCCGTACCCATAATACTTGTTTTCCTGAAATTGAACATGAGGATGGATCATTTCTTTTACACTTTCAGGAGTAAGGATTCTATTTTTGCCTACTAAACCAGCATTACGGAATATTTCCGTGTAATTTAGCATATCAGCTAACGTCGAGCGAAGAAAACCACCTGCACACATTGCCTCTGAATCCCACCAAGCACGGGAAGCGTACACTCCTTTTTCTCCTACATTATCTTTTGCATATAAAGTCGTCACATTATCTGATTTTAAAACGGTTTCAATATCAAACGTACTCCTATCCATTCCTGCAGGCTTCAGGATATTTTCTGTTACGTAAACATCGTAAGGCGTGCCACTTACTCTTTCAATGATTGCCCCTAATAGCGCGTAAGAATCATTTGAATAACTAAACTGTGTCCCAGGTTCCCCTAGTAAATCAATTTCTAACTCCCCAATAAACTTCATTAACTCATCATAATTATCGATCGGGTCATGTTCCTTTAATCTTTCAAGCTGCTTTTCAGATACAGAAGAATCATTTTCCATCGTTCTTCTCATCGCATGATATAAAGTTGGGAGCGGTGGTAAACCTGCCGTATGTGTAAGAAGATGATGAACCGTGACCTTCTCTGTATGCTCTTTACTATTAAACTTTAACTCTGGAAGATAAGTAATCGCTCGATCATTTACAGATAATTTCCCAGCTTCTTGTAGCTGCATAATGGCAACGCCCGTAAACGATTTTGTAATCGAAGCAATTCCAAAGATCGTCTCTTTCGTAACTTCTAAGTTTTCTTCTACATTTCGGTGGCCGACGCCGCGCTCATAAACCACTTCCCCATCTTTAGCAACACCAAGGGCAGCTCCTGGTGCTTTATACTTTTCTAAAATTTTTTCAGCATAATTTTCGTAATTCGTCACCCAGTTTTGTTTATCCCTCTCAACGCACCACTTTCTAATCATAGTTTGTAAGCAATTTATTTCTATAATCTAAATATTCTATACCCTACAATCCTCACATACCCAGCTTATTGGTTGTTTTTTACCCGTTCCACATTTTTCACAAGGATTTTTCTTTTCTTCCTTTTTCATGAGTATTTCCTCCAATAGATTTAAAACAAAGAAAGCTAATTGCTGATGTGATTAACCCGAAAATTTTTATTAGCTTACATGTAAATTGGTCAAAAAATAAAAACCTTAGAGGACCTGTAGTTATTTATCAAGTAAGCGGAGAAAGTTATCATATAGCTCAAATCATTCAAGATCATCTCAATAATTATTATGGAATAAAAAAACCTATTCTAAAAGGAAACCCTTACTTTCTTATGAAAAAACTCGACATGCCATCGACCATTGTCGAGCTTGGCTATATTAGTAATCATAAGGATTTTAAAATATTAACTGAGGAAAGCTCCCAAGATGAACTTGTCGCAGCCATCGTCAGCGCAATTGAGGAATATTTCTTACTTTACCCAGCGGAAAGCGAGTGAAGTGTCCGGGACAGGGACCTGTCCCTCCGTCCCAATTAATATAACTTTCCTTGTGTGTAGAGCACCGTTGATAGTTTCATGACCGAATGAATGTAGCAGTTTTGGCGAAGCGGGAATGGATCTCCAAAAAATTGTGGTAAGATCATATCCATTGTTTTTTGCATTTTATCGGCTAAAAGTTTAAAAACCTGCTCCTCTGTGTAAAATTGCGTTTCGCGGCCTTGTAACCACTCAAAGTAAGAGACAATTACGCCCCCTGCATTCGCTAAAATGTCAGGAATAATAATGACACCTTTATCACTTAAAAATTTGTCTGCTTCCTCTGTAATTGGGGCATTCGCACCTTCAACGATAATTTTTGCTTTTATAATGTCCATATTATCTAAGTGGATTTGATCTTCTAAAGCAGCTAACGTAAGAACATCAACATTAAGGGTTAGGACGTCTTCCCGAGGTCGGATTTCTGCTTCTACTCCACTTGCTGCTAACTGTTCTTCGGTTGTTGGTAAATCACCTCTGTTTTTTGCTGTAAAATGAATTAAAGCAGGTATGTCTAATCCACTTGAATTATATAGTGTTACATTTCGGTCACTAACTGCTATAACCTTATTTTGCACTTGATCACATTGATAAGCTTCAAGTGCACAAACAGAACCGACATTACCAAATCCTTGAACGGCCATCGTTAAAGGACGCTCTCCATAAGCTAATAACGTTTTTGCAAAAATATTATCCGTTTTTGTAAGGAGTGTTTTTTGCACTTTTAAAAAATCATAAATCATATATTTGAACGTAAAGTAAACACCTTTGCCTGTCGCCTCTCTTCGACCTAATGAACCGCCACTTACAACGCTTTTTCCAGTAAAGCTGCCTCGGTAAGGTTCCCCTCGTCGAATACTCTTGTACTCGGCCATCATCCAGTCCATTTCCCTTTCGCCTGAACCTACATCAGGTGCTGGTATATCCTTATCTGGCCCAAGAATATCGTTAAAATATTGAACGTATTTTTTAGCAATGAGGTACAATTCAGCCACTGAGTAATCTCTTGGATCTAAAACAATACCTCCTTTTCCACCACCAAAGGGTACATCATGCAAAGCATTTTTTAATGTCATTAATGATGCTAGATTAATAACTTCGCTTTCATTCACTGATTC
Source organism: Anaerobacillus arseniciselenatis (assembly GCF_001865995.1). Taxonomy (GTDB): domain Bacteria; phylum Bacillota; class Bacilli; order Bacillales; family Anaerobacillaceae; genus Anaerobacillus; species Anaerobacillus arseniciselenatis. The sequence continues at coordinate 79,235 of NZ_MLQQ01000045.1, forward strand.
GTGAAAACGAATTCCCCCTTTGTATGGTCCTAAACTGTTATTATGTTGAACTCGAAAGGCAGGCATTCGAACAACTCTTCCATCTTCTAAAGCAATCCGTAAAAATGATTTATGAACATGGTTAGGGGTTGAAAGAATCGCAGTTAGTGAAGTAAATGCTTGCTTACGCTTTTCATCCTGCAATTCTGGCAAGAAATTTTTATCCTCTAATAGTGCATCTAATGACGCTTGAATAATCTTACGTGTTTGACTCTCCATAAAAACACAACCTCCCTAATTAAACAATTCTTTTTAAAAACCTCTTAGTGCTAATACCCGTATTTCTAATAGTTAATCTTTCTTGATGGGACAGGGGGTGGTAATCCTGGCCAAATGTTACTTAACGATTACACGCTTTATTTCATTTACGATGCGACAACTACCTATGATAAACACGGCAACATGCTAGTGTTTAAGTCACCTTTGTTTCACAATTTTTTTAATGTTATACGAAAAACCAACGGTATAAATGGTATAATTTAGAAGTTCACTAGCACATTTCGTGGAATTCTCTTTTTTAGTTTACCTTTTTAAAATTGAACGACCAATGATATCGCTGAGACGCTGCTGCCATCACTCTTGACAAACATGCAAGAAAAGTATATTAAGGGAGAGATAAAAATGAAAACGTTGTTTGATCTAAGGGAAAAACAAGAAAGTGAAATGTATGATACGATCGAAAATCTTTATGATGAGCCTCTGAACATCGTGAAATTAGGAAATCAAACGATAACTCCATGTACTGGCTGTTGGACCTGTTGGCTAAGAACCCCTGGCAAATGCGTAATGAAGGATCAAATGACTGAATTTTATCCTAACTATGTAAACAGTGATACTGTCATTTTGCTTATCGATACCGCTCAAGGATTTATCAACCATCAAGCGAAAGCTTTTATTGATCGAACCATTCCTCACTACCATCCATATATAGAAATGATCGATGGAGAGTGTCACCATGAGGCTAGATACGATTCTTATCCTAATATGGTATTTTTCTATGAAACTGATAACTTAACAAATCAAGAAGGACAAGTGATTGAAGATTATTTGTATCGCACTGCTTATCAGTTTAAATCTAAAGGCTACCGCATTGTAAAAGATGGCGCACTTCAATTGCTTCCATTGGAATCAAGGAAGGCTAAAAACCGACTTGTGCCTTTTTCGTCAATGGAACCGATGGAAAAACTAGTCATTTACAACGGTTCTCCTAGAAGGACTGGCAGCAACTCGACACTTATTTTGAAAAAAGTTGCTGAAGTCCTCGGTGATAAAGTTGAGATTCGCGATTTGAAAAAAAGAGATCAATGGGAGGAATGGGCAGAAGCTTTTAAAGTTGAAAAACATATGATGCTGTTTACGCCCCTTTATGTTCATGCAATGCCTTCCCACGTCATGAAGTTTATTGAGAAACTTCCAGCATCAAAAGGAAGTATAAGCTTTTTTGTACAATCTGGTTTTCCTGAAAGTAGTCAATCTCACTATCTTGAAGCATATTTTGAACAGCTCGCTCTTCGACTCGGAAGAACTTATCTGGGTACAGCCATTAAAGGCGGGGTTGAAGGTTTGCAGATGAGACCAGCTAAAGCTCAACAAAGCATGATGGAACCAATCGTCAAAGCTATTGCGAACTTAGTGGATGAAGGAAAATTTAACGAAACAAAAGTATTCCAATTAGCCAAACCCGTTCGATTTGAAGGGGGCGGCAAACTTTTCTTTAAATTATTTTTGAAGTTTGGACTATTAAACTATTTTTTCTGGGATGCACACCTTAAAAAGAATGATGCCTATGAGAAACGTTTTGATCGCCCTTACTTATCTTAAACTGCGGAGGGACAGGGGGGCAGGTGCATCGTCGCAGTTGAATTCGGCCTTCCCTTCTTTGTGTAGCAAAACAAAAAAAGCTAGAGAGTTGTCCTCTCGCTTCCCTAAGCTTGAAGTTGCTTTTATCCTTGCCTGATAACAACTCCCTAAATCTGATCATCTCTTTTTCAAGACATTAAGTACCGAGCACCATACTTCTAGCTGGGACATGGTCCCCTCATCCCATGTTTTGCTTTTAATTCTAAAAAAAACTCAGTACGTTTCTATTTTTTTCGTTCCTAGTGTCACTCCCCGAAAAATCCTGTTTCAAACTACTACATTCAATCAATTTCGGTTACAATTGTACCATATAATCGAACAAATTGAGGGAATGTTATGAATATAGAAAAAAGGTTGAAACAAGCATTAAAAGAATGTGAGCGATTGCGAGCGGAAAATAAATACTTAAAGGATCTGTTAGATAAAAATCAAATCTCTTATTCTGCTCCCGATACTAATTTTGTATATGAGGGTGATTCTAAAGCTTCAAAAACTGAGATTATTAATAAAAGAATTACGATTTTTAAAAGTTTATTCAGAGGAAGATCAGATGTTTTTGCCGTTCGATACACTTCCGCTAAAAATGGTGATGGTTACACGCCAGTCCGTCAAAAAAATCGTAAATATGTACCTCTAACTGACCGGGAGATTTATGATCATTTAAGTGGGAAACAGACAATAGGTATCTATCCTTTATTAGAAAATCATATGTGCTATTTTTTAGCTTTCGATTTTGATAAAGGAAACTGGGTTGAAGAGGTAAAATCGTTGATTGCGGCTTGCCAAAAGTTCGATGTTCCTACATCTATAGAAATCTCTAGATCGGGGAACGGTTGTCATTTATGGATTTTCTTTTTAGAAATGATACCAGCATCTCTTGCTCGTGAGTTAGGAAAATTTTTATTAACTCACACCGGGCGAAAATTAACTTCCTTTGATCGCATGTTCCCAACGCAAGATTTTGTTCAAAAAGGCGGCCTCGGAAATTTAATCGCCCTCCCTCTTCAACGTGAGCCAAGAAAAAGTGGGAATAGTCTGTTTTTAGATGAAAACTTCGAACCATTCTCTGATCAGTGGCGCTACCTTGCATCTATAAAGAGGGTATCAAAAGCAAAGATCCATAGCATTTTAAAATCAACGAATGAAAATATAGAAATAAATATGTTAGAACAGCTTTCTCTTACTTTGAAAAATGGCATTCATATTAAAAAATTCGAGCTTCCTTCTGAATTTTTATCGAAGTTAATCAAAACTGCTACTTTCGGGAATCCTGAATTTTTTAAAGCACAAGCAAAGCGTTACTCAACTTATCGAATTCCAAGGTTTATAGATTGCTCTCAAATTGAAAATGATACTGTAATCTTACCAAGGGGCTGCTTTGAAAATATCAACAATATTGCAAAAGAGCATTCTCTCCCGATAAAGATTGAGGATAACCGTAATGTAGGTGAAAAAATTGATGTTCATTTTCACGGGCAATTGAGTTATCAGCAGGAAGAAGCTGTTGAAGCAATGGTTAAGCATGATTGTGGTGTGTTAGCTGCTGATACTGGATTTGGAAAAACGGTGACAGCTGCAGCGATCATTGCTAACAATAAAATCAATACACTTGTTATTGTTCACCGTACTCGATTAATCGAACAATGGATCGAGCGTCTTTCTCAATTTTTGAATATCTCTAAGAATGATATTGGGCAAATTGGTGGTGGGAAGAACAAGTCTACAGGAGTTATCGATGTGGCGACAATTCAAAGTCTCCGTCGTAAAGATGGTTTGAGATCAGAAATTACGCAATATGGTCAAGTGATCGTTGATGAATGCCATAGCATCCCAGCCGTGAGCTTTGAAAAAGTATTAAAAGCGATACGAGCAAAAAATGTATATGGCTTAACAGCGACTCCCATTCGAAAGGATGGATTACATCCAATTATTTTTATGCAGTGCGGTTCAATTCGCTATAAAACTGATCCGAAAAAACAAGCAAAAATACGCTCGTTTACGCAAACATTAGTCGTGAGAAATACTATTTTTAAAACAAATGAAACAGATATTCAAAAAATTTATTCTAGCATCTCATTTGACGACGGACGCAATGATATGATTTTTGACGATGTTCTTCTCTCACTTGAGGAAAAACGATCACCGATTATATTAACTGAAAGATTAGAGCATATTGAAGAACTAAAAAATAGATTTAAAAACTTTGCGAAAAATATTATTATTCTTTCTGGCGCTATGAAGAAAAAAGAGCGTACCGAAGCAATGCAAAAACTTTTAGACATTCCTGATACGGAAGAACGATTGTTGATTGCGACTGGAAAGTATATTGGAGAAGGTTTTGATGATCCACGATTAGATACTTTATTCTTAACGATGCCAATCTCTTGGAAAGGAACCCTGCAGCAATATGTCGGTAGACTTCATCGAAATCATTGGAATAAATCAGAAGTGAAGGTTTATGATTATGTTGACAAACACGTTCCTCCCCTCTTAAAAATGTATGAAAAAAGATTAACAGGCTATAAAGCCCTAGGTTACAAAACTAAAGAAGATAAAAAAGGTAGTCATGATAGCGAGCAAATGCAGTTGTTTTAATACAATAATGGAGTTATGCGGAGGGACAGGTGCATTGTCCCAGTTGAATTCAGCCTTCCACTATTTTCTTATTTAAGCGAAAAGAAAGAAGCATGAGGTCCCTCCTTGCTTCAAAGAAATAACGAATTACACAGGAGGGACCTGACCTATCTCCATTCTAACTTTAATTCGTGCCTGTCAGAGCAACCAAGCCTAGGTTGACCTGACAGGCACTTATTTTTGATTTCATAGATAGCTAGCGGACATACGTTCCTCTATTTTGTCAATTTTAGCACTTTTTTCGTTTTTACGGACATATGTTCCGTTATTTTAAGAAAATCAGCACCGATCGATGTGATTTTGAGCAAATAAAGGAACTGATGTCCGCTTAACTTTTAATAGTTGCCCTTTTCAGCTAAATAAGGGATCTCATGTCCGCCAGCACACTGATACGCGCACTTCCGTTCAAAAAAACAATGATAATGCTTGCACAGCTTTATCCATTTACATACTTCAATTTTTATTGGTTATTTTAAAAATAAGATATGTAATTGTATAACTTAAACAAAGTAAACGCGTTCAAACTATATCAAAAAAGCTATTGGAGGGGTTCTCATGGAAAAAGGTTATTACTTAGCAGACCTTACTGAAAATGAAAAAGAAAAATTATCGAAATTCGAAGAAGAGCTTGGGATAGTATTAATTGCTTGGGAAAAAGATGCCGAGGGCAACAACGAAGTTTAAACGTGTGACTACTTGCAACAAAAATCTTCACCTTAAGTGGTGAAGAATTTTTTGCTTTAAAAATGGGCATTTTATTCAAGTCAGTTAATTGGCTTGTTTTCACATTTCGGCACCTTTAAAAAAGGAGAGAATAAGTATGATCGCTTATTTTGGAGCTATGGAGAAATTCGAAAATTTTAATAAAGAAACGCTCATTCAAAATGCACAAGACGATATTAAAACGATTGGATTTTGGTTTACTTCTGATATCAAAACTGCGATACCTTATGCAATCGGAACTGAGACTGTTTATGAAAAATCAGAAACAGAATTTTGGGAAGATGGAGAACCTAAGGTAGTTCCAATTGAAAGACCGGTAATTGGCTTTATTTACAAAGTATATATCGATGAACCAAATCTTAAGATATATCAATCTAATTCAGTTGATGCATATGAATTATTTATGACCGACCGTGATAAATACTGTGATTATTTCAGTACAAAAAAAAGAAACCTCACCTGGAAAGATGAGGCCATTCTTTTAAATAAAGATGAAGCTAATGCAAAATTTCGTAACAATTTAATTAATCACGGGTATGAAGGTTTTTTAATACGAAATTGTAAACTTCAAAATGGTGTAACTGACTTATATTGCTTTTTTTCAGTCGATGCTCTTCACATTTCTGATGTTATACCGGTAGAAACTTTGGATTATTGAATGACTTTCACATTTTAAGTGTCAAGTGACTTTGGATGCTCTTCGCATTCATAAGTTTATTCACTAATTTCAAGGGTAATCTTTCCGAAATTCTCTCCCTTTTCCATATACAATTGTGCCTCTTTCGCATCTTTAAGAGAATAACATTTATCAACATAAGGAGAAATCTTGTGTTCTCCAAAAAATTGCAGCATATCTTTAAAATCTTCTGGACTTCCCATTGTTGATCCTTTAATATCTAATTGTTTAAAAAATATCCGCGGTAGTAATAGCTCTTTAATCGGTCCACTTGTAGCACCGAAGTTAACGATACGTGCCGCAGGGTTTGCTAAGCTTAGCATATGATTAAAGTTTTCTCCACCGACACCATCAATTATAAGATCTGCGCCCCCCATCAATTTTTTCATTTCTTTTACCCAAGAATCCGAGCGATAATTGACGCCACCTTTAGCCCCTAGTTGTTTTGCTTTTTCAAGTTTCTCATCACTACTAGAGGTAACAAAGACATTCGCACCGTGAGCCACAGCGATTTGTAATGCTAATAAAGCGACACCACTGCCAATTCCGGGAATAAGAACGTTTTCTCCTTTTTTGAGATTACCCCTGAACATCAGGGAGCGAAAAGCCGTTAAAGCTGCTAAAGGCAGTGCGGCCGCTTCTTCCCAAGAAAGATATTCTGGTTTTGTAAATACATTTTCAGCTGGTGCTACCACATATTCCGCGTATGTACCGTTCGTTGGCATTCCTAATATGTGATGTTCCCGTCCATTGTAGTTTCTATTTTCTCCCCAATTTAACGCAGGATTAATAACCACTGCACTACCTACCTTAATGTCAGATACTTGGTTTCCGACAGCAACGACTTCCCCTGCGCCATCTGATCCTAAAATAGACGGAAGCTTCATCCCTGGATACATTCCATAAGTAATCCACAGATCTCTTCGGTTTAACGCTGCATATTTGAGTCGTACTAAAACTTCATTTTCTTTCGGAGTCGGAACCTCCACATCTTCATATCGTAATTGATTAGGCCCACCTAGTTCTCTTAAAACAATCGCTTTCATTTCATAAACCCCCTCTAAAATTTTAAATGAGCGAACGCTCGCTCATTCATTAATAGAATTTTCTTAATATTTATTATATTAGAACATTTAATCTCTTACAAGTATTTCAGGGACGGGTTTGATGTGCACTCCAGTCGCGAGGGTCAGGGGTACAGTGTCCCATTCGCTCCTCTTCTTCTATCAATTCTAGCAATACACTTTTGAATATTCCAGTAATATGTGCGTTAAGCTGCTCGCAACTACATACAGTCTGATATGGCTCAATTTAGGTAATTATGAATTCACTCTATTGGAAAAACATTATTGAAACGAAATGCGAATACGATAAGTATGAATACAGATGATAAGCAATCTTAGAATGGAGGATTATATGATACAAATATCAGGGGTACCGCTTCAGCTCAATGAAAACTGGCAGCTTGAAAGTATTGAAAGAACCATCATTCAACATATGCTTGATGCTCCCGTGTTATATTCTTATTATTCCGAGGGTGAATTATTGTTTGAAGTTAAAGTACGTAAAAACATGATCAAAAGTGCAAAGGCAATGGATCAAGGTCAAGCTGAGTTTACCACTTTTGAATATGCCCGCTGTAATCCCAACTACTGGCAATTAACAAGGCAAGGCGGGTTTCTGATAAGACCTGACGTGCAACCGGCTGATGCGATTTTAGACATTTATAGGAACAGTTCACTGTATGGATTTGAATGTGCAACTGCTGCTGTCATCATTTATTACCATGCCACTTTGTATAGTATTGGCAGCAATTTATTTAATGCTCTGTTTCAAAATCTTTATCTTTATAGCTGGCATACTGATCCTGACCTAGGTATAACTACCTTTCATGCAAATCATTTTTTACCCGGTGATGTAGTTTATATTAATAATCCTGACTTTCATCCCAATACACCATGGTTTAGAGGCCTTAATGCCGTACTTCTTGACGATGGTCGATTTTTTGGACATGGATTTTCGATAAGGACGTTGGAACAAATGATTGAAACTCTCAATGAATTCAGAAAACCCGGCAGTCAACAATCAGCTTATTTAGCAACTTTAGTGACGAGGCCTTCTTTTAACCATTTAGGCAGCTTGGTAAGTCAGCAAACAAGTCATAGAGCATACAAATTGCAACATCCGATTGTTCACCATAACGAAAATTCCATATCCTATGTGCTGTATCTATATTATCTATCTAATGGAATTAATGAGACAGAAGATAAATAGAAACCGAATAAAACTCGTTTCATTTCCCGATATATTCAATGCGCATGTGCCTATTAAATTACTTATTACAACCTAGCATCACCCATTACACTCACCCATTTTCTGTATAGACGGGCTCAAATTTTATCTCTGAGAGTATTATGTAGGTATAACCACACTAACCCAAAGAAAGGAAGTGTAAAAATGTATTCTAACTTACCACCGACTCTCGGAGCAAATGTTCCACCAAATATTCCACCTATGCCAACTTATGCAGCTCCTGCTTATGGTTATGGCTATGCAGCTCCTGCTCGTCATACTAATTATTTCACTTTAATCGTAGTGCTATTTATCTTATTAGTCATTGTAGGTGCAAGTTATATCGCCTAAAAATGCTACCTTAACCCACTCACTTAAAAAATTCCTGTACAGTGCACACTTGTACAGGAATTTTTTTGATGTTAAAAGTTTAATCAATTTCATAATTAAATATTTTCGCCACTGAGTATCTATATGCAGTTGCGTTAAAGCGCTCGCAACTACATAAAGTTTGATATGGCTCAATTTATGTGATTATGAAATTCACTCGAAGGTGGGACAAAAGTGTCTGACACCACGCGGATCCTACTAAATATAGACGTAAAGATTTATCATATGTCTATATTCGGTGTCTAGCGGTGTCTGACACTTTGTTTTGTCCCACCCTCTTTCATATTTTCGAGCTAATGACTTTCTCACGATATAGACTGCGCTACCGTGGACCCATGATATCTACAACTAAAAAATAAACAAACACCACTCAAATGTTACAAATTTGTGTTTTTAGTGGTTATCATTTTTAATTTCAGGGAATAGTTTAGTAGAATTTATAATAGGATAATTATTGATATCCAGTTTCAAAGTTTCATTCTAAATTAAGGAATAATTATTTGAGTGAATTTCGTAATTCTTATAAACTAGCCACATCAATCTACAGCTCGTTAAAAACGATTGAACTCAACGAGATGTTGCATCCTAGTGGCGTCAAGTAAGGGTTATGAAATTTTTAAGCTCAACATTTACACGGAGGGGGAAAAAATATGGACGCTAAAAACAATGGTAACACTGGAGGATGCCCGTTTGGTCACGGAGGCGCTACTAGTAACATATCTAGCGGTACTTCAAATCAAGACTGGTGGCCAAATCAGTTGAACTTGAACATTTTACATCAACATGACAGAAAATCTAACCCTATGGGAGAAGAATTTGATTATGCAGAAGAATTCAATAAGCTAGACTATGACGCTCTTAAGCAAGATCTTCACGATTTAATGACCGACAGCCAAGATTGGTGGCCTGCTGACTACGGACATTATGGACCGTTATTTATCAGGATGTCTTGGCACGCTGCAGGTACATATCGTACAGGTGACGGCCGAGGTGGTGGTGGCACGGGCGCTCAGCGTTTTGCTCCACTTAATAGCTGGCCAGACAACGGCAACCTTGATAAAGCCCGTAGACTTCTTTGGCCGATTAAGCAAAAGTATGGTAACAAAATCTCTTGGGCCGACTTGCTCGTTCTAGCAGGTAATGTTGCTATTGAATCAATGGGCGGAAAGACAATAGGTTTTGGAGCAGGACGCGAAGACATTTGGCACCCAGAAGAAGACATTTACTGGGGTAATGAAACAGAGTGGCTAGATGATAAACGTTCCACAGACGAACGAGATTTTGAAAATCCACTCGCAGCGGTTCAAATGGGGCTTATTTATGTTAACCCAGAAGGTCCAAACGGTAATCCAGATCCGCTTGCAAGTGCTCAAGACATACGCGAAACATTTTCACGTATGGGAATGAACGATGAAGAAACAGTTGCCCTAGTGGCTGGTGGTCATACTTTCGGTAAGGCACACGGAGCTGGAGATGCGTCTTTAGTTGGACCAGAGCCAGAGGCTGCCCCTATTGAAGAGCAAGGCTTAGGTTGGATAAGTTCACACGGAAGCGGTAAAGGTCGTGACACGATCACAAGTGGTATTGAAGGTGCTTGGACGGCCAATCCGACACAGTGGGATAATGGTTACTTTGATCTATTATTCGGATATCAATGGTGGCTAACAAAGAGTCCTGCAGGTGCATTTCAATGGCTCGCTGTAAATCCTGATGAAAAAGATCTCGCACCAGATGCTGAAGATCCATCTGTTAAAGTTCCGACGATGATGACCACGGCAGACATGGCATTGCGTTATGATCCAGAATACGAAAAGATTTCTCGTCGTTTCCATGAAAATCCTGAAGAGTTTGCCGATGCTTTTGCTCGTGCATGGTTCAAACTATTACACCGTGACATGGGTCCTAAAGAAAGATATTTAGGTCCTGAAGTCCCAGAAGAAGATTATATTTGGCAAGATCCGGTACCTTCTGTCGATTATGAATTAACTGATGCAGAAGTAGCAGCGCTAAAATCAAAGATCCTAGATTCAGGGCTTACAGTTAGCGAACTTGTAACAACGGCTTGGGCTTCAGCTAGTACCTTCCGCGGCTCAGACAATCGTGGTGGCGCGAATGGTGCCCGCATCCGTCTTGCCCCACAGAAAGATTGGGAAGTGAATCATCCGGTACAACTTACAAAAGTGCTAAATGTACTTGAAGGCATTCAAAGTGACCTAGATAAGAAAGTTAGCACCGCTGATTTGATTGTTCTTGGTGGTAGTGCCGCAGTAGAAAAAGCAGCTAGAGATGCAGGCGTTGATGTAACGGTTCCTTTCGATTCTGGACGTGGCGATGCCACACAAGAGCAGACGGATGCAGAAAGCTTTGAAGTGCTAGAGCCTATCGCTGATGGGTTCCGCAACTATCAAAAGAAAGAGTACAGTGTAAGTGCTGAAGAACTGCTAGTAGACAAGGCACAACTGTTAAACCTTACTGCACCAGAAATGACTGCACTTGTAGGTGGTATGCGTGTTCTAGGTACAAATTATGGCGGCACACAACACGGTGTATTCACTGATCGTGTAGGCACACTTTCTAACGACTTCTTTGTTAACTTGCTTGACATGGGCGTTGAATGGAAGCCTGTAGAAGACGGCGTATATGTAGGCCGTGATCGCAATACAGGTGAAGTAATGCGTACAGCAACTAGAGTTGACCTAGTGTTCGGTTCAAACTCTGTTTTACGTGCCATTGCAGAAGTTTATGCCCAAGACGATAACAAAGAAAAGTTTGTACGTGACTTTATCGCTGCCTGGGTCAAAGTAATGAATGCAGACCGTTTTGACCTTAAGTTGAAGAAAGATCAAGTAAGAGAAAATTAAAATTCTGAAGGGGCTGTCCAAAAGTTTCGGAAACTTTTGGGCAGCCCCCTTCTTTTTTTTAGCGATACGAAAAAAGCTAGTGAACTTTCCCCAGGCTCCAAAAACAAACGTATTCAAAAAGGCCAAAGATATTACACCCCAAAAAAAGCGCCTCCCCCAGCACAGTAAGCTTTAACGCACTGGGGGTCAGGCACCTCAAGTAATAGGAAATCTCAATTTAGCTTCCAGGTGTTTAACTCGGTATTGCTATCTTTTGTTTCGGTTTCTTTTTACCGTATATTTTGTCAGCTAGTTTTGGGGCAAGTTGGAATAAAATGATCCCTATCGTTGCGATGATTAAAATGTAAATACCACCAAATAGCGCTAAACTACCAACTGCTAAACTTGCTATGATAACAGAAAATTCTCCTCTGGACACTAGTGACAAACCAGCTTTGAATGCTAGTTTCTTAGATAAACCGTACCATTTCCCCCCAACAATACCAACAATCACCTTCGCTACTATTGTATAAAGTACTAACGTAATTAATAATCCTAACATTGGGATCTCGCCAAATTCGATGGTTGTACCAAAGTAAAGGAAAAATAACGGTAATAATAAGTCTTTCATCGGTAAAAGTAAATGTTCGATTGGTTCTGGTCTCTTCACTTCCGCTAGCGTAATCCCAATTAAAAATGCGCCAAGTACCTCAGATAAACCAAGGTGAAGTGCTAAACCTCCGTAACTCAATGCTAAGCCGACGAGTAGCATGATCATGACATCACTATTAATGTAAGAGTCAAAAAAGTCAGCTAGCTTACTAAATACAAATACCCCTAATAAAATAGCGACGACTGTCATGATAATAATCTTTGTAAATACCATGCTAAGTTCAAATGCCCCTAATGCAGTACCTGCTGTCAACGCTACTAAAACGGCAACAACGATTGGTGCGACGATATCTTCAAAAATTAATATCCCCAGCATAAACTCACTCTCGGTGTTTGCCATCCGTTTATTACTTTCTAACATTTTAGCAGTAATGGAACTGCTCGTTGCGTATGTGATACCACCAATAATAAATGACGTTAAGAAATCTAAACCAAATAACAAACAAACCGCCATAACTACACCCAAATTTAACACGACATCTAGAATACCGGCAGGCGCAATTTTCTTTGCAATTTGAGCAAGTCTTTTAATTGGGAATTCCAGGCCTAGTAAGAAAAATAGTAGGATGATTCCTATTTCACCGGTTACATGTAGTAACTTTAAATCAACGAAAAAACCACTCACTACAATACCTAATAAAATATAAATAATGACATTCGGTATTTTCACTTTAACTCCAATGAAACCTGCAGCAAATAATAGTAAAAATAATATTCCTGCATTCAAAATAATCGGAAATTCTGTAAACATTATTTGGCACCCACTAACACTTCGAATGCATCAATATGTTCACGTTTTCCTGCGACCATCAACGTGTCGCCTACCTTTATAACTTCATCCGGTGCTGGAGTTATGATCGTATCATCACCACGTGTGATTGCGATAATCGAAACACCGGTTTGTTGACGAATGTTTGAATCAGTTATTGTTTTGTCTACAAACTTGCTGCTCACACTTACATTGAACCACTCCATTACTAGTTTTCCTTTTAGAAACTTTACTTGCTCTTGATCGACTGGTTGGTATGTTGCGCCTAAAAGTTGTGCGCCTAACTCTCGTGTTTCTTGAGATGAGAGTTCTACTGCATAGTCAGCCTCATCATCATCTTCGTGTTGTGAAAAATATAAATCTCGCTTCCCACAGTAATGAGAGATTATATTAATCTTTTCTCTCTTTGCTGTTATGAGTGTGACCTTTTTTCCGATATGTGGTAAATCTGTAACTTTGACTTTCATTCGCTTACCTCACTTTAAAAATAATTTAGTTAGTAACTACATTTTAGTATTTTCATAAATAAAAGTAACTAGTTTTTTTGTGAAATTCCTTTTTCATTTAATAGAGTGAATTTCATAATTACCAAAATCGAGTCACACTAAACAATATATAGTTTGCGAACGATTTTGTCGCAACTATATATTGATCTTAGTGACGAGAATAATGAATTATGAACTTCATTGAATTTAAACTAATTTCCTCAAACGTGCAAAAACAAGTTGCTAACACCATTTATTTGAACCCTTATACTTCTTTCAAGAATATATCTCTAATATTTAGCCAATTATAAGTAATAAATGGAAATAATTTTTTTAGGAGATATCACTTCATGTCTTTATTTAAACTATTAACCGCAATAAATGTATCTTCGGCCACTACTAACTGGGATGAGATCATCCACTTACACCGTGAGCTTAAAAATATGTTAATGACATATTGGATGACCGAAACTGTAGTTACTTTCAATTGGTGGTTTCTTTTGTTCACTACCATTGTTTTTTTCGTCGTATGGTTAATCGTTTTGGACAAGAAAAGAATTATAGAGATTGCTTCATTTGGCCTTTTAGTCGGAACAGCTGTATTCGTTTTAGACATGATCGGTATTTCGTTAGTTTTATGGTCTTATCCAGACAGATTATTCCCGTTGATAACCCCAATCGTTGAAATTCATAAGTTTCATCTACCGATTATTTATATGATTATTTATCAATACTACAACACTTGGAAGTCTTTCTTAATTGCTTTAACAACCGCTTCTTTTATTTTTGCTTTCATATTAGAGCCAGTGACTGCGTGGTTAGGGATCTACGAAATATATCACTGGAAATACATATATTCCTTCCCTATTTATATTTTTGGTGGCGCTGTTCTTAGATGGATAATTCTCAAAGTGAAACAAGTTGAAAAGAAGAAAAATATGTAGCGTGTCACTCCCCGAAAATTCTTGTTTCACAAAAAGTTTATTCCAGTTTATCAGGAAACTTTGTCACTTACTTATGTTGCGTTCTTAAATGTGAGTAATTTCTTAGAAACAAAATGCAATAAGTAACTATCATGAACTATAGTCACTTATTGCATTTGTTATTTATATAATTTATTTATGACTGGCTGTCCCCCACTTTTGGAACTATATTTACACAGGTTTCATTTCGTATTGTTTTAATAAAAAATCATAAATCGGTTGTACATAAGACAAGCAGCTAGGTGAATGCTCAAATAATGGGATACCATTTAAGTCCGCTTCTGGTGCTTCCCGCATGTAAGGGATCGTACCGATGACTGGAATATTTCCTAATGCTTTTTCAATTTCTGCCGCATTGTTTCCGACACATTTATTAACTACGGCATAAATATTATTTACGCCAATGTCATTTGCTAATTTAACAATTGTCTTAGCAGTTGCAATACTTCTTTTTCCAGGCTCAACGACAATGATGAACGCATCGACACTGCCTGCTGTTCCTCTTCCTAAATGTTCAATTCCTGCTTCCATATCACAGATCACGGCATCATCATCATTTAAGATAATGTGATTTAACAAAGCTTTTAAAATTGTACTTTCCGGACAAGCACAGCCTGCTCCACCACTTTCAACAGAACCTAACTGCAACAGTTTAATGTCATTATGAACTGAAACATATCTTTTAGGTACGTCGTCAACCGTTGGATTTAACGAAAACCATTGTCCACTAATACCAGGTTCAGCCCCTGTTCGCTCTTTAATAAGTTTTCTATCATTTGCAATTGTTTTAACATCTGCTAATTCTTCTTCTGAAAAGCCAAGTGCCATCCCAAAGTTAGCATCTGGATCTGCATCAACGGCTAAAACTTCTTTTCCATTTTGTTTTAAAAGGTGTGCTAAACAGGCCGATAAAGTCGTTTTTCCGACGCCACCTTTTCCAGTAATTGCAATCTTCATTCCTTTCACGGATCTTCCCCCCTATTTAGCTACTAATTTATTTAGTAATGTCTCTCGTTTCATATCAATTCGTTCTAGTAATAATTTGGCAGCAGTATAAGGGTCTTGTTCATAAATGAGTTTGCCACCAAATAATTTATCTGCATTGACTTCATGTTCATCTGTTCGATCTCCGTAAAGGACATTCGTTACAAATTCGGAACCAGATAGTTGTGGACTAACCCCAATGTGAACGTCAATGCCATGAGCGATAAAGAACGTCCCAATCGATAAAGCTTTCGGGCTATGAGTTTCCGGACACGAGCCAACAGCTGGAAGTTCATTCATCGAAACACCTAAACGATTAGCAATCGCCGTTAATAAATCTGCGGGTCTAGAATTATCAACGCAACTCCCCATATGCATTGTCGGTGGCAAACTTGGTAAACCAGCGGCATTCCCTACGGCTTCTAACACTTCTTTTAAACCTTCACCACAATACTCTAATCCATCAAAGTTCATTAAATTATGCTTCGCTAACGAATGCGCGGCACACCCTGTTGATACGACTAATACATTATTTTTTAATAGTTCTTTTGTTACGACCGTATTTCCGTAATCTTGTTTTTCTCTTGGGTTCGTACAGCCAACGAGTGCAGCAATCCCACGTATTTTACCAGAAACAAGCGCATCGATCACTGGCTTTAATGGATCTTCTCCATTAAGCCCTGATAAAGCTTCAACGATTTGTTCGGTTGAAAAACCTGCGTAAGCATCGACTGTTTGATCAGGTATCGAAATTTTTTCGGGATCGCGTTTAGAAAACCTGTTGATCGCCTTCATAACAATTTCTTGGGCAGCTTCGTCTGCTTCTGATGGTTCAAAGTTTACATGAGTTGCTCCTGCAATTTTAACGTACGGAAGAGTTGTAATGATTTCAGTATGATAGCACTCTGCTACTTGTTGGATACCTGGCATAATACATTGAATATCAACAACCATCGCTTCGAGTACTCCTGAGACGATTACTAACTCTTGACTTGAAAAGCTAGAAGCGACTGAAACTCCTTGTCTCATTAATAATTCATTTCCAGTACAGCAAACGCCAACAATGTTAATTCCGGTCGCTCCTTGTTTGATTGCTTCATCTTCAAGCCTTCTTGACCACTCCACGCTTTTTTCCGATAGCATCGGAATATGACCGTGCACTGCAATATTGATCTTTTTTTCATCTAAAACAGCCATGCTATATTTTGCTTTTACTGCTTTCGGGGTGCCAAATAATATATCTTGAAGGTCGGTCGATAAATGAAGTCCCGCATACCCATCAATCAATCCCATCGTCACTCCACCGAGGATTAAGTTTGTTGGGTCTGCATCACATCCCATCGCATTTCTAGCGACTGCTTTCGTAATTTCTAAATGAGCATTCACCGGAGTAATGCCCAGTTTGTTCCACGTATTTAATGAATCTTCATGAGCGCGAAGCTTTACCCAGTTCATAATCCCTGTTTGCTTTTGAAAATCTTCTAACGCTTTTAAAGCAACTTCTTTCGCCACTTCATTCATCGATAAATCTTCAGTAACAATTTCTAAATCATGAGCGACTCGATATAACTTATCGACGTCTTTAATTTGATAAGGGGCTTTTCCTTCAGCCACTTCCAACAATGTTAACGCCACTTCTCTACCGTGCTCGGCGTGCCCTGAAGACCCTTGAGTAAGATGATTTAAAAAACTACGAGCGACGATTTGGTGAACATCGGCGCCACATACACCAGTTTGTGGCCCTTTTCCATTTGGAGCAATACGGCAAGGTCCTTCCAAACAATGCCTGCAACAGACACCGGTTGAACCAAAACCACAAATATTCATCATATCGGCTCGATCAAACGCAGTTAAAACATTTTCATTTCTCGCCTTATCTAGTAAAAATTGTACTTGAGGGTCGATGGAAACGCTTTCTAAATCACGCATCTTTGCCATGAAATCTCCTCCTTTTTGTTCCATTATAAGAAACCGTGAAGATGAAAACTGTCGGGGAGATGACATTTTCAGAATTTATTTATTATTTTAATGAATGTCATAATTCAAGATTATTGCCATTAAGTAACTATATGCACTTGCGTTAAGTCGTTCGCAACTACTTATAGTTTCATATGGCTCAATTTATGTAGTAATGAAATTCACTTGTTTGAGTGAAATATCAAAAAATAGACACATCATGCTACACCAAAGAAGTTGAACTCAGCTTGGTGTAGTATATTAGTGGCGTTAATGTTTTTCATTTATGAGTGATTTTAGTTGATCTATGTTATGGACCGTAAGCTTTTTTTTACTAAAACTAATGATTTGTTCTTTTTGAAGGTACGTTAACACCGAACTAACCGTTTGCCTAGTTGAGCCAACAATTGTTGCAAGTTCCTCTTGAGTCAAACCTAATGGTATTTCAACTCCATCTTTCTTGACCTTTCCCTTTGAATCTAACATCGATAAAATAAAAGCATAGATTCGTTCATTGACATCACGGAATGCTAAATTTTCGATGACATTAAATGTTGTTTCAAGTGTACTTCCTACTGCTGATAAAACATTTAAAGCAAAGCTAGGGTACTCTATAATCATTTCCCGAAACAGTCGCAACGGTAAAAAGGCGACTTCCGTTTCTTCGACCGCAATCCCTAGCCCGCGAGCATGCCCACTGTACACATCCCCTTTGTCTAAAAGGGCCACTGTAAATTCTTTACCGTTCGGATAGTTTAATGTAACTCGTATTCTACCATTCAAAATTAAGTACATATATTCATTATGACTATACGGTTTAAAAGCAATTTCTTTTTTTCTAAACGTTTCAATTCGGCAATTGTATACGTATTTTTCTAACATCGCTTCTGGTAGTTCATGAAGTATTTTTGATTGTTTCAATTCATCCAATTTATTACACTCCCTGTAATTTTATAGGTACTAACACTGCCTGGAATTACAGAATATTAAAATACTTTTCTATTATAGCGTACATTAATGAATTTCATAATTCATTATTTTCGCCACGAAGATCAATATATAGTTGCGTCAAAACCATTCGCAAACTATATATTGCTTGATGTGGCTCGTTTTTAGTAATTATGAAATTCACTCACATAAGGAATTGATTAAATAAATTCTCTCTTCACAAATGATTGTGTCTTCTGTATATACAGGTCTCAAAAATTCGAAATTCATTTTACGAGCCAATAAGTTATGATCCCCACCCACTTTTGTTGGTAAAGTTGAAGTAAGTAAACCTTGAACCACAAGTCTTCCTTGTTCATCTGGGGTGATATGATGAACCCGTTCTAAACAAAAGAAGGCGCCTACTCTTTTATTTGAGTATAGCGCTCTATTACAACTTGATGCTTCCTTCAATGACCTAGTAGCTCGAGATTTACCTTCTTACATCAATTCTCTTCTCTCACTAAGAACTCTTGCTCTATTACGTAAACAAATTCTTTAAACGTTGCCAAAATCCAACGCTCTCTTCTTCCTCAACAATCGCTGTTTCTTCTTCGTCTTCTCGTTCAATTGCTTCTGTTTTTAAAATAAATTGTACAGAATTAATGTTTGTGTTTTTCGGTGACACAAAGGATACCGGCTCGAAGTCAGATGTATTGAATTCGTCCATCATCTCATTAATCTCTTCCTGCATCTTTTCAGGTAAATCTTTAGTTTCATCAGCTAATTCTTCGGTTCCGTCATAAAGCTCTCCTACACCACTTTCTAGTTCAGACGTTCCTTGTGCCAATTCATCGAACCCCGAATCAATTTCATTATAGGCGTCCGCAAGCTGAGAAACCCCGTCGGTATAGGAAACAAGACCTGAATGGAACTCACCGTAATTGTTACTAAGCAAGGCGATCCCTTCTTTTAATTCGCTTAATGCGTCCAACCCTTCCATATTTTCAAAAGCTACGGAAAGTTCGCTAGCGATCAACGTTAATTGGTTCCCCATCTCATTGACAGCTCCGCTTGTTTCTTCAAGTGTCGTCTCTACTGCAGTAAATGCTTCTTTTATTTTGTCGTATGTTGCTTTGGCAGTTTGAGCAGCAACATAGACATCCATAAGATAATCGATCGTTTCATGATTTTCTACAGACGTAGTCGCATATAGTTGCTGAATATCTTCTTCTGTCACAGCTTGCGCAGGAATGTGTGACATCGCATCGTCCAAAGCAGAATAGGCGATCGAGAAATTTTCATTTAATAGAGTTAAGCCTTCAGCTACTTCCCCTAGACCATCGGCGATTAATAATAAGCCTTCTGGCAATTGTTCCAATTCGCTTAAGTCCATCTCTTCAGATGAGCCATTCAACTCCTCGTTTAACCGTACAAGTGATTCACCAATCACCTCTGACGCTTCCTTGATTTCAGAGGAAGAATCATTGATTTCGCTCATTCCGATATTGTATTCACTAGAGCCGTTATTTAAGCTTTGAACACCATCGTTCAACTCTGAAACACCTGTTTTTAAATCAAAAACACCGTCATTTATTTCTCCAATGGCATCACTTAATGTCCGCATTTCGCTCGTCATTTCGTCAAGCTCTGGATTATCGATCGTCATTGATAATGGAACCGCAGAGATATCGATCCCTTCCATCTCAAAATCCACGACATCTCCTAGAAGACTAATTTCCCCGTTACTTTCAGGCATCACCGTATAAGTGAATTGTCTCTGCTTCCCGACATTTACAATCGTCGCCTCTGGTGCTTGGATATTGCTCATTAAGTCTGTATCAAGAGTTAAAGAAATTTGCATAGCATAGTTTTCAAAAAACAGCGGGTCGACGTTTTCATTTTGAGATGTTTTTATCTTTAGCAGTAAGCTGCCCTCTTTTCCTGCCAGTTGATCAGGAGAAATTTCATCTCCCTCTAGGTTGTAGGAGATTTTAACATCCCATGGCAATTCGTGGTCTTCTAAATTACCTTGATAGTAAAACCATCCGGGCGAAGCTTCGAGTTGAACCTTATCACCAACTTGCTCAATTTCGGATAAATTTGTTAAATTTCTCACTGACGTATAATCTCCAAAATCGATGATCGAACCAGGTTTCGTTACATTTAACATATTCACAACATATAGTTCATTTAAAGTACCGTTCGCACTTAACCTGCCGTACACAACTTCATCCTTTGAAGAAACTTCGCCAATGGCATTCGTATCTATTTTTGCTTCATCGGTGGAACGATCACTTCCATCGTTTCGATCAGCCCCTCCATAGTAGGGAAAGACGAGTAACATCGCCATAAAAACTAAAGTAATTTTTTTCATTTTGCATTTTCCCCCTTAAAGAATTTCGCTTTTAACGTGGTTTTACCAATCACCTTGTCAAACACAATCAACACCGCTGGTAGGAAAAACAGTACCATCACAAAAGCTAGCAAGGCTCCTCTACCAAGTAGTAAACCGATCGATGCGACAATAGGATTCGTAGAAGTAATCCATAAAATGAAGCCGACACTCGATAAAATCGCCGCCGAGATCGAAATCGAGAACGTCTTTTCATTTAATGTTTTTACAATCGATTCTCGAGCAGTCATCTCTTTTCGATTTTCTAGATAATTTTCAGTAAAGAGAATCGCATAATCGACCGTTGCTGCAAGCTGCACAGTACCAACGACCAAGTAACCTACAAACACTAAAGGTGTTTCTGTAAAATATGGTACTGCAAGATTAATCCATACGGACGCTTGGATCGTCAGTAATAAAACGACCGGAATCGAAATCGATTTGAATGTAAATAATAATACGGTAGCAATCGCAACGACGGTCAATGTATTGACAACTGTATTATCTTTCAATACCGTTGTTTTCATATCGTACAAGGAAACACTTTCGCCAAGAGCGAAAAATTCTTCACCATAGTACGACGCGGCTATATCGAGAACCGTTTCGACGACGTTGAACGCCACATCACCTTCAGATTCAGTATTTGTAAAAAGGATGATTTGACTATAGTTTTCTGAATGAAACTGCTCCGTAATAGATTCATCTAAATACTCTGGTGGTATAGCCGGACTGACCGATTGATTATAAGAAATCAAGCTTGTAACGCGATCGATTTTTTCTAAATCTTGTTCAAGGCTTACTTCTCTCGCGACATCCCCTTTCGGAACGAGTAGCACAATAGGCGTTGACGTTCCGAATACTTCATCAATTGCGACAATGTCGCTTCCTAATCGGGTGGTCTCTGGCTGTTCACCGATTCCATAAATAAATGTTGTTTCTTTTTGTGCTAAGTAACTCGGAACAATGACGAGAAAAACAATAAGTAAGCTAAGCACTCTTACCTTCATAGCGCTCTTACCGACAGAGTTAAAACTTGGTACGAAAGATCGATGTTGAGTTTTATCGATCCATTTATAAAACAATACCGTTAATGCTGGCAAAAACACCATTACACTAATAAAGCTCAACACAATCCCTTTAAGAAGGTTGATACCTAAATCTGCGCCAATTTCAAACTGCATAAACGTAAGTGCCATAAAACCGAAGAACGTAGTGGCAGCACTCGCTGAGATCGCAGGAAATGATTTTTTTATCGCTAGTTGCATCGCTTCTTCTGGATTATTCGTCTGTTTTCGATAATCTGAAAAACTATGCAGAAGAAAAACGGCATAATCTAGTGACACAGCAAGCTGTAAAATAGGAGCCACAGATTGAGTAACGAAGGAAACTTCTCCAACAAATATGTTCGTACCTAAGTTTATAATGACAGATACACCAATCGCAGTTAGGAAAAACACCGGTTCGATCCACGAGGTTGTCGATAGGATGAGAATGATAACAATGAGAGGAACTAACAACAAAGCTGCATACAACGATTCGCTAAATGCCATTTTCTGAGAAACCGCAGTATCGACCGCTTCTCCTGCCAACGCATTTTCATCACCGATCAGCTCATAAATCGCGTCTGTAACTGCTACTTCATCACCTTCACGTATCGTCAAAGAAAACAAGGCATTATTTTCCTTATAATAAGACTCTACTAAATCCTTTTCTATCATTTCTATAGGAATTTTTAAATCAATGACCTCATCAAGCCAAACTACATCAGAAACACCATCAATTTCTGCAAGCAATTCTTTATATAAAAGTGCTTCCTGCAAGGATACATCTTGTATCATTACTTGCGCGTTCGCCAGTGAGCGATCAAATTCTTCTTCCATGACCTCGATCGCTTTTGTCGAAGGTGCATCTTCTGGCATGTAGTCACTCATATTGTAGTTGACCGAAACAAAAAACTGTGCAATTGCACTGACCACTGTTAAAATCATAAAAATAATCACAATAGGTTTTTTATATTTAATGATTTTTCGAGCGATGTCTGACATAACTAACCCACTCCTTGCATAGTAACTAATGTCTAATTATAATAACACTGTGTTGAATAATCAACGAACAGTTGGTTAGCAAACGCCAAATAACCAACAATTAAAACTTAATTGTTGGTTAAGTAACAAAAAGGAGAATTTCGATGAGTTTAAAATTAGACCGACGTAAAAAATATACTCGCAACGTTTTGAAAGAAAGTTTTATGAAACGAATGAAAGAAAAGCCATTATCAACCATCACAATTACAGAAGTGTGCGAAGCTGCAGATATTAATCGATCAACCTTTTATTCCCATTACAAAGATTTATATGATCTTCTATATCAAATCGAGGATGGCATCATCGAAGACATGAATCAAACGCTGTCCGCTTATAATTACACTAAAGATGATGAAGCCATTCAAATGACAGAAAAGTTATTACAGTACCTTGCCGAAAATCGTGAAAGCTGTCAAATCTTATTCAGTGAACATGGTGATCCCAATTTCCAAAAAAAAGTAATGGTGTTAGCCCATACTCATTTATTAAATTCATTGATGGCCGACAGTAATAACATCCCCTTCTACTCCGAATACGTAAGTCTATATATCGCCAACGGAAGTATTCATATTGTCCAACATTGGTTGAAAAACGGGGTAAAAGAATCACCGAAAGAGATGGCCGAATTGATTACTAAGCTTGCCAATAAAGGACTTTCCGCTTTTCAATAAGGTACTGAGGGGCAGGTACACTACCTATATATACTCTTTTAAAAATAGAGTACTTATATCCAATAGCCCTACTTACTTTAATAAATCTCAGTTTTAGTAATGGAAGTAAGGACTTTGAGGATATCCGTAAACTGGGTATGGGTAATGATATGGGTATTGGTAATAGTATGGTGGTCGATAGGCATATCCGAATCCTGGTCCTGGAGTTAATAGTGCTCCAGTAGCAAGACCACCTAAAAAACCAAGCCCTAATCCAAGTCCTGGTCCAATAAATCCAGGTGCAACTCGTTGGTCACCGGCATGACGGCTATACGGCTGAGGATGTAGCATGTAATGATAATGATTATACAAAGTGATTCCTCCTCTTTTATTCTCATTACACTAAATGATATGCGTCTATAGCCTAATCGGATTGGGTTAACGCCTGTTATGAAACGAATATTGGGAAAAAGTAATTTATGGCATAGGTAGACCTGCCCCTAGTTCGTTAAAGTTTACTGCACTTCGGATTTCACATTTATTATATTAAAAAGGTAATAAATGTTTTAAACTTGCTTAAATTATTAAAAGTGCAATTTTGTGACTATTTTATGAAAATAATTTCATTGTAGTTGTTATTTATTTAGATAAAATATAATCTAAAAAAGATACATATCTATAAGTGTTTTATGCGACTTTTTTACTGAAATTCTAAAAAGATATAAGGAGCATTCCTGTTAGAAGGATTTTCGGGGACTTGAAAAAAAAAGAGCCCTCCTGGTATGATACGGGGTGTCAAATCGTGCACCGAGATGACCCCTAACTTAGTTAACCAAGGAGGACTTCATAATGA
>NZ_MLQQ01000046.1 GCF_001865995.1 Anaerobacillus arseniciselenatis
GCTTCATCCTTGGATGGATTGCGATCATGGTCGTTAGTTTACTAGGAAAAGAACCATCACAAGAAATTTTAGACGAGTTTGATAGTGTAAAAACGAGTAAGATTTAAAGAGAAAATGCCGTTTTTAGAAACGGGGGAACTCGTTCGAGAAAAAATTGATTAATCATAAAGGGGCTATCTCAGACAAAGTGTAAGACACTTGTGGGATAGCCCCTTTGTGCGTCTGGGCATTTGGAAAGTGAGTGTGGTATAGAATGAAGTAGTACGTAGCATGGGGGGGAGTGTGCAATTGCAATATAAAAGAGAGAGCAAAATGCTCACTTTAAGCTTTCGATTACTCTTCTCTGGTTTTGAGCCGAGAAGAGTAATCAGTCCGGCGTTTGGATTACTCTTTTATGGTTTTGAGCTCAGAAGAGTAATCATTCGAGTGTTTGGATTACTCTTCTTTAGTTTTAAGTTAGGAAGAGTAATCAGTTTTTTTCGCATTAACAGATTATCTTTAGAAGGTGTGGATGATTTGACGGTTACAGATAAAGGGTACGTAAGGATTTTTCGCGTGACCTAACCGAGTTTCACATCAACTAAAAGGGAACGCAAGAAGATCTCGTGTGCCCGAACAAAGCGTCACATCATCCAAAAGGTAACGCGAGACCTTCTCGCGTGCCCGAACGAAGCGTCACATCACCCAAAAGGTAACGCGAGACCTTCTCGCGTGCCCGAACAAAGCGTCACATCACCCAAAAGGTAACGCGAGACCTTCTCGCGTGCCCGAACAAAGCGTCACATCACCCAAAAGGTAACGCGAGACCTTCTCCTGTGCCTGAACAAAGCGTCACATCACCCAAAAGGTAACGCGAGACCTTCTCGCGTGCCCGAACAAAGCGTCACATCACCCAAAAGGTAACGCGAGACCTTCTCGCGTGGCCGGACAAAGCATCACATCACCCAAAAGGTAACGCGAGACCTTCTCGCGTGCCCGAACGAAGCGTCACATCACCCAAAAGGTAACGCGAGACCTTCTCCTGTGCCTGAACAAAGCGTCACATCACTCAAAAGGTAACGCGAGACCTTCTCGCGTGCCCGAACAAAGCGTCACATCACCCAAAAGGTAACGCGAGACCTTCTTACATGCCCGACCCCATAAGGAACCTAACTACTGCACACTCCCCTCATATTGTGCAACACCGCTTATTAGTGTGGCGACATAACATGGTTTTATGAAGAACCTAACACACTCTCAGCGGCTCCTTTACCAGCTGTGTATCCTGTGGAAAAAGCAACTGTAATATTATACCCACCTGTATACCCGTGAATATCTAGTACTTCTCCACAAAAATAAAGACCACTCATTAGCTTTGACTGCATCGTTTTCGGGTATATTTCTTTAACTGACACACCGCCACCAGTGACAAATGCTTTTTCTATTGAAAGTGTTCCGTTGACCGTGAATGAGAATTTTTTAATTAACATCGCTAAGTGACGAATCTTCTCGTTAGATACATTCGCAAACGTCCCACTACCATCAATTTCAACTTTTTCTAAAAAGAAAACTAGTAATCGGTCTGGGATATACCCTTTTAAACAGTTTTTTATCGACTTTTTTTCGCATTCCTTACCGATTTTAATAAGTTCTTGAAAAATCATTTCTCCAGATTTATGGGGGAAAAGATCGATATTCATTTCAATTTGATTTACCGCAAATTTTTTTAACGCTTTCACAACATATTGACTACAACGAAGGGCGATCGGCCCAGAAATGCCAAAGTGGGTGAACAACATATCTCCTTCATGTTGAATAACCGTCTTCCCTTTCGGATTGATTACGGATAATTCAACGTCTCGTAATGACAACCCTTGTAATAGTTTCTTTTTAATAAAAGGTTCGTGTGAGGTGAGTGGAACTTCTGTAGGGAAAAGATCCGTGATCGTGTGCCCCGCGTTTTTTGCCCAAGGATAACCATCTCCTGTACTCCCGGTGTACGGTACGCTCTTACCACCAACTGCAATAATAACTGCTTTACTATTAATCACTTTCCCGTTACTTAATTTTATCCCGACGGCTTTCCCTTCATCATAAAGAACATCTTTTACAGGAGTATTTGTCCACATTTGAACTTTAAGATCTTGTGCCTTTTGCAATAATGTTTCCACAACTGTACTTGCTTTATCGTTCACTGGAAACATTCTTCCTCGATCTTCTTCTTTTAATTTAATCCCAAGCTTCTCGAAAAATTCGATAATATCTTCATTATTAAAAATAGAAAAAGGACTATGCATAAAACGTCCGTTTCCTGGAATGTGGGCAATTAACTCTTTTTCATCCATCCGATTCGTAACATTGCAGCGCCCACCACCAGAAATTGCAAGTTTTCTGCCAAGTTTGTCCCCTTTATCGACGAGTAGAACTTTACAACCATGCTCACTAGCAGAAATAGCGGCCATTAGTCCAGAAGGTCCACCGCCGATGACAATTACATCATACAAGAAAAAACACCTACCGTTCTCCATTTGAAATTAACGTACATATTAGAGTGAGTTTCATAATTATCTAAATTGAGCCATATCAAACTACATATAGATACTTAATGGCGATAATATCGAATTATGAAATTCATTAATTATAACATAGTATTTCTAAAAGCGATGGATTTAAGAAGTGATTTTCATTAATTAACGACAATAATGTTTATTAAATAATATTCAATCGAGTGAATTTCATAATTACCAAAAATGAGCCACATCACGCAATATCTAGTTTGCGAATGGTTTTGACGCAACTATATATTGCTCCTAGTGGTGATAATAATGAATTATGAAATTCATTGAATTAATATAATTATTGAAAAATTCACTATTTTGTGATATTTTAGTAGGACACAAGTACTAGAATAAGGGCAAGGTTATCGAAAGGTAAGGACGCAAAGCTATGGACCTGTATCTATAGTAATAGATACAGTAGCAACTTGCGCATGCTATGAAACTTCCCCTTTTCTATCCTAGTTTTAAGGAAGAGGAGGGTTAATAAAATATTATAATTGAATGCGCTTCCGATAGGTGACCGAGCGTTTAGTCGGTATTATTCTTAGTAGATCTGGAGTTATGGGGGGATTAAATTGAAAAGTTTGAGGACAAAGTTACTTGTTGTGATGCTGCCGGTACTTTTTATAGCACTTTCAGTAGTGGCGTACATAAATCATAACCAAGCTCAACAATTTTTAGAAGAAGAATTCACAGAAAAAAATGAAGTTATTCTTGATAAAGCGCAAAGCGATATTAATCATTTTTTTATTCAAAAAATGAGTGAAGTTGAAATAATGGCAGCAACAGACACTTTGACTTCAAGGGATATGAATCAAATTGCGTCATACTTACATAAAGAATTACATCGTGCACAAGAATATGAAATGTTTTTAGTTGCCGATATGAATGGGGTTGCAACTAGTCATAATAATGAACAGTTTGATGTGGCAGATCGTGATTATTTTATGGATGTTCTTAATCAACAGGCAACTGTTCTTTCTGAACCACTTATTTCTCGGGCTACAGAAGAGATGGTTGTTGTAGTTGCATCGCCGATTATGAGAAATAATCAAATGGACGGAGTTTTAGTAGCAACTGTTCCGATCCAAGACTTAATACATTTAGTTTCAAATTTTCAAATAGGGGACGATGGCTATGCTTTCATGGTTAATGATGAAGGTTTAGTTATTGCTCACCCGAACCATGATCTCATTATGGAGGAAAATCTTTTAACAAACTCTAACGAAGAACTACAAACGATTGTACAAAACGCATTAAACGCTGAAACGGGAATTTTAGTTTACGATGATTTTGGAGTTGAAAGTTTCGGTTTTTTTACGATGATTCCAGCGACAAACTGGGGGTTTGTCATTTCTACACCTGTAGTTGAGGCTACTAGTAATTTGGCGTATTTAAGATTATTATCGTTTATAACAGTTGGTATTGTGTTAGTAGTTAGTATTTTCATCATTATTATTTTTGCTAGAAGACTTGTCGATCCTATCCAACGTTTAAGTTTAATAACTTCAAAAGTAGCTGAAGGTGACTTAACTGTAAAGGCAGAAACGAATTCCAATGATGAAGTCGGCATATTAAGTTCTAACTTCAACACAATGATCGCGAAAATCCAAGAGTTATTAGGTAAAATAGATAATGTTTCCGGAGAAGTGAAATCTTCTTCAGATACCTTACTTAGATCAAGTGAAGAAACGAAGGTTGCTTCGGAACAAGTGGCATCTACGATTTCAGAATTAGCAACAGGCACGACGGATATCGCTGAATCAGTAACAAATACGACCGAAAAAATGACCTCGATGATGGATACGATCCAAAATATATCTGGGTATACGAACGATGCTGTTCAAACATCAACTCAGAGTAAGCAGTTAGCACAAAGTGGTTTATCTTCAGCAAACGAAGCAATTTTGAAAATGGAAGACGTGAATGGAACGGTTCATGGTACTTCTGAAATAATTAGTAAACTAGCGCAACAGTCTAAAGAAATAGGTAACATTATTGAAATTATTACACATATTGCTGAACAAACGAATTTACTCGCTTTAAATGCATCAATAGAAGCGGCCCGTGCTGGAGACCATGGAAAAGGTTTTGCTGTAGTTGCCAATGAAGTGAGGAAGTTAGCTAGTGAAACGAGTGAATCAGCAGATAAAATTTCATCACTGATTAAAGTTACCCAAGAAGAAAGTGAGCGTGCAGTGCAGTCAATTAATAAAGGGACGATCGTTGTGAAAGAGGGAACGACAATCGTTCAAGAAGCAGGTAAGTCTTTTGAAGAGATTACTAGTTACATTGAGGATGTACTTGAGAAAAACAAATCGATTAATAACTTTATAAATGAATTGGAGAATGTCGGTAACGAGATAGGCGCAAACATGGAGAGTATATCGTCGATTACTCAACAGGCGTCAGCCGGATCAGAAGAAGTGAGTGCAACGAGTGAAGAGCAAGCTGCTTGTGCGAATCAAATCGCTCAAGATGCTCAAAACCTTGCTCACTTAGCAAAAGATTTAAAAGAAGTCATGACAACTTTTAAATCGAATTAATTGAGTGAATTTCATAATTACCTAAAACGAGCCATATCAAACTATATGTAGTTGCGAACGACTTACGCAACTACATATAGTTTGATATGGCGATAATATTGAATTATAAAATTCATTAAATTTAGTAGTATTTAACGAAAAAAGAGGGTTGTCTCATAAGTGTTTGACCTTATGGGACAACCCTCTTTCTTTTGGTATGCCAACACTTACCTTGCTAAAGCGATGAGCATTTAAAAGTGATACTCAATTTGATCCTCGTATTTGGCTAACAAGTTATTTTGGACAGTTTCAATTTCTGCTAAAATTTCTTCTTCCGGTTTTTCAGAATGAAAGTCAATTTCTTCAGCTAAATAATTATTGACAATTAATCTTTTTCTTAAAGTTTCTCGCCATATCGTATCAATATATTCCTCAGCAGATAGATTGTAGAGTTCGCTTTTTTCTGTTAAAAAGGCAATCGCTTCTTCATCAAATTCAAACAATTGTAAAGTTTGGTTTACTAAAGCTTCAAGATCAAAATCATCGTAACTAATTCCCGCCTTATCTGCTTCTATTAGAACGATTTCCTGAAATAAAAGCTCTTTTGCAACATCATTAATTTCATCTTCTGGGTGCATTTTTCCATTTTCAGCATCTTTAACGGTAATACTTTCATTTAAGAACGTAATTAATACGTCTGTATCTGCTTCTTCAGCTACCTCTTCAGGGGTTTGACATGCAGCTAATAAGCTGATAAATAAAATTAATAAAATTATTGAAAGGTTTTTCTTCATCTAGCTCACTCCAATTATAATGATGTAAAACACTATAACTTTACCATATAATTAATAAAAAAGACAAAACATACATGAACGACACTAGGGTATCATTGTAGATTAACCACTAACCTGATAAAATAATTGTAAATTTACAATTTACAATTCATAATTTAATTATGAAATTGATTAAAACAAGAGGTGTTTTATGGCCGATTCAAAGCTAGTAAGAGGTACTATGATTTTAACGGCCTCAATCTTTATTTCAAAAATATTAGGACTTATATACATATTTCCATTTAAAGCGATTGTTGGCTTAGAAGGGTTGGCATTATATACGTACGGCTATGTCCCGTACACCGTACTCTTAAGTGTAGCAACGCTTGGTATTCCATTAGCAGTGTCAAAATTCGTGTCAAAATACAATGCTTTAGGTGATTATGAAACAGGCAGGAGACTTTTTAAATCAGGGCTCATTGTTATGTCGGTCACTGGGATTGTTACTTTTTTAATTTTATTTTTACTGGCAGAACCGATCGCTCATCAAGTTGTCGATGGGAAAGATTTAAAAGGTAATACGATCGAAGATGTTGTTTTAACGATACGTATGGTCAGTGTGGCTTTATTAATTGTCCCAATAATGTCGTTAATTAGAGGTTATTTTCAAGGGCATCAGTCGATGGGTCCCACGGCAGTTTCTCAGGTGATTGAACAAATCGTAAGAATTATTTTTATACTTTGTTTAACGTTTATCATTGTTAATGTTATGAATGGCTCGATCGGTTTAGCCGTCGCATTTGCGACATTTGGCGCTTTTGTTGGTGCGTTAGGTGGCTTAACGGTTTTACTTATTTATTGGTATAAACGTAAAGAAAGCTTAAATAAACAAATTGAGGAAAGTAAAACGAACCATCAACTTCCACTACGATCAATGTACAAAGAACTCATCGCATATGCATTACCATTGTCGTTTGTTGGACTTGCTATACCTCTTTATCAAACGATTGATTTAATGACATTTAATAAAGCATTAATGGGGGTAGGGTACGATCAAGCAAGTGCTGAAGAAGCTTTTGGGGCCTTTGCTCAAGCGGCCCATAAGTTAATATTGATCCCTGTTTCTATTGCCACAGCAATGTCGTTAACGCTACTACCAACGATTACGAAATCATTTATTAATAACGATCAACAGCTTTTACAAAAACAAGTAACACAAACGTATCAAATCATCTTATTTTTAACGCTTCCAGCAGCTGTAGGCTTGTCCATCCTTGCTTATCCAGCTTATGGGACGTTATTCGGTTTAGGAGATGACTTACATATCGGTTCGATCATCTTAAGGTATTATGCTCCGGTTGCCGTACTATTTTCATTATTCGCGGTAACGTCAGCAATATTACAAGGAATTAATCAACAACGCTATGCGGTAATTGGCCTTGTAGCGGGGCTTTTAGTTAAGTTGAGCTTAAATATATTACTTATTTCGCAATTTGAAGCACTAGGAGCTATTTTCGCAACGAGCTTAGCTTATGTAACGTCATTAGCAATTAATGTTTGGGCCATAGGGAAGTTTGCAAACTATAATTATCATTATATAGGGAAACGTTTCTTACTGATTGCTATATTTACTACGCTAATGTCGATCGTCGTTATTGTTGTAAAAGAGATTGTGCTTCTCGTTTTTCCATTAGAAAACCGACTTTATGCCCTCGTTGTTTTAACAATCTCAGTCGGATTAGGTGGAGTATTTTATTTGTTCTTAAGTATTCGAACGGGGTTAGCAGGACAAATATTAGGATCACGCTTTAAGTTTTTAAATAAAAAAGTAAGAGCAAAGAGTTAGTGAAAAATTTATTAATAAAATAATTCTTTACTAACAGAGTGAATTTCATAATTACCAAAAATGAGCCACATCACGCAATATATAGTTTGCGAATGGTTTTGACGCAACTATATATTGATCTTAGTGGCGAGAATAATGAATTATGAAATTCATTGAACAGAGAGAATATCAAAATACTAATAAATCAGCCACATCGAGCTACATCTAGCTGAGTACGATATTACTCAACTAGATGTAATCCCTTAGTGGTGCTGAATAAGAATTATAAAAATCTAAATGATATTATTTAAAGTAACTATTTAATATTGTTGAGTGCCGCCGTAACCCCAACCTGGACGCTCTAGGCGACGGACACGACGGTTAAGTCGCTCAATTTGTTCGCTTTGACGTCGTACAGTTCTTTCAAGTTCAGCCACTCGCCGCTCAAGGTCACGTGGACGTGGCGGAGTTGGTCCAGGACCGGGTGTTGGTGGGAATGGGAATCCAGGGAAAAATTGCGCTTCAGGTTGTTGACGATAATAATCCATAAGATTAGATCTCTCCTTTTAAATTTAGGTATCTATCATTCAGTAATCAGTCTATGCCCACTTTAAACAGTTGGGTTAGGTGATTCGCCTAATTTTAAAAATTTGGGCAAATAAATTTATTCAGTTGGTTGAGTGAATTTCATAATTATCAAAAATGAGCCACATTACACAACTATATATTGTCTAGTGGTGGAAATAATGGATTATGAAATTCATTATGTCTGTTTATAAAAAGCTTTTGCAATAAAAAGTAGTTTGCTATAATGAAAGAGTTATATTTTGGAAAATACTTGTTTCATGGGGGGATCGTATGGTGGGTAGCTCTACAGTGAAAAAAGAAAATGATTGGGTTTTAATTACAACTGTTGTACTGTTAGCCGCCTTTGGACTAGTGATGGTCTATAGTTCAAGTTACGTTATCGGTTATGATAAATTTGGAGACCCTCACTATTTTTTTAAAAGACAGTTACAAATGATTGTTATTTCGACAGTTCTTTTTGTTGTTTTTCTGCAAATACCTTATCGCTTTTATCAAAAGATTGTTTTTCCGATCGTTTTAGCATCTATCTTTTTACTAATTTTAGTCGTTTATTCTCCTTTAGGCGTTGGAACTAATGGAGCAACGAGGTGGCTTGCATTAGGGCCTATTCAAATTCAGCCTTCTGAGTTCGTAAAGCTTTGGATGATTATTTATTTAGCGCACGTGTATTCCCGAAAACAAATGTACATTAACCAGTTCGTGAAAGGGGTAATGCCCCCACTATTGATCATTAGTGGTATATTTTTATTGATTATGCGACAACCCGATTTAGGTACCGCAGGGTTAATTATAGCTGTTGCTGTTCTGATCGTATTTTGTTCCGGTGCGAAATTCATTCATTTATTTTTGCTAGGGAGTTTTTCTAGTTTTATCGTTTGGACATATGCCAATTCTCAATCTTATCGAATGGATCGTTTAACAGGATTTATGGATCCTTTTGCGAATGAAACTGGGACAGGCTACCAGCTTATTCAATCATATATTGCGATCGCTCACGGAGGTATAACTGGAGCTGGATTTGGACAAAGTGTACAAAAGCTTTTTTATTTACCAGAAGCACATACAGACTTTATTTTAGCTATCGTTGCTGAAGAGCTAGGTTTACTAGGTGTATTATTTGTAATTACTTGTTTAGGAATCATCTTTTTTCGTGGAATGTTAATTGGTGTACGTTGTAAAAATCCATTTGGAAGCCTATTAGCCTTCGGTATTTCTTTTCAAATTGCTCTACAAGTTTGTTTAAATATCGGTGCGATGTCCGGGGTTTTACCTATTACAGGAATACCACTACCATTTATGAGTTATGGAGGATCATCACTTATGATTTCAGCTGTAAGTGTAGCAATCTTAGCAAATATTTATAGATCGAACTCAAAAATTAACAACGCCAATATTGAACTTGATAAAGCCGTTTAATTGTTGGGAAGTTTAAGACTTTCATAATTCATTATATTCGCCACGAAGATCAATATATAGTTGCGTCAAAATCATTCGCAAACGATATTGCGTGATGTGGCTCGTTTTTGGTAATTATGAAATTCACCCAGTTGGAAAGAAATTACCCAACTTTTACAATAAAATTCGATTGGACAAAAGCGTTAAGACAACTTGAAAAGTCTTAACGCTTTTTGGATGTAAAAAACTATCGATTAAAAGGAAAACTGAATTTTTTGTCAAATATTATAATATAGTGTAAAAATGTCAAGGAGTAGAGTTTGAAGAGTTAGTATAAAAGCGGGAAGGGGGAAGAAGTATGGAAACGAATCTATTTAATGCGATGTTCCAACAATCTGCTATTGCAATGGCGATTGTAAAAATTAACGGTACGTTCATCTATGTTAATAATGCCTTATGTGAATTAACAGGGTACAGAAAAGAAGAGCTTATTGATGAAACTAATCAAATATTTAGCCACCCAGAAGATTTAAAAATTCAACGGGAAAATACTAGAAGGTTAATAAAAGGGGAAATACCTTTTTATCAAATGGAAAAACGCTATATCCACAAAGAAGGACATATCGTTTGGGGATTGATAAGTATTAATTTAATATCAGATGATTATGAAATTCCAAAATACGTCATTTGTCAAGTTCAAAACATTACCGAAAAGAAAGAGATGGAGCGCCGCTTATTAGAAAGTGAGGAACGCTATCGTAGACTCGTTGAATCCTCTCCTGAAACCATTGCTGTATTAGTAGATGAAAAAATAGAATATTTAAATCCTGCCGGTATGAAGCTTTTAGGAGCTAAAAGTAAAGAAGAAATTATTGGAAGGTCAATCTGGGACTTTTATCCGAAAGAAGACCATGAACGTGTACATCAAAATATGTTAAAGATATTGAGTGGTTCCACTCAGTCAATGGTAGCAAGAGAACATACAATTTTTCGTTTTGATGGAACTCCTGTTTCAATTTCTTCGACCATCAGTGCGACTACATATAAAGGAGTACAAGCAATCCAGGCTATTGTACGTGATATTACCGAAATGAAAAAGGTGGATGAATGGTTACAAAAATCGGAAAAATTATCTTTAGTAGGTCAGTTAGCTGCGGGTGTTGCTCATGAAGTCCGGAATCCTCTTACTTCGATAAAAGGTTTTATTCAATTAGCAAAAACGACAAAAGAGTTTAAAGAGTTTTATGTAGATATTATTTTATCTGAATTAGATCGCACAGAAACAATTATTTATGAATTTTTATCGTTAGCAAAGCCGAATGACACACGTCAAATAAAAACAGTTAATTTTAACACTATATTACTAAACGTCATTAAATTGCTTGAAACACAAGCATTAATGCAAGATATTAATATTCAATACTACTTTTTAAAGGATGTAGTTGTAGACTGTGATGAAAATCAAATAAAGCAGGCCTTTATTAACTTAATACAAAATGCGATTGAAGCAAGTGATCGAAATGAAAATATTTTTATTACACTAGACGAAGTAAATGAAAATGAAATTATAGTAAAAATTGAAGATCACGGTTGTGGGATCTCAAAAGAACGCCTAAAAAAACTAGGTGAACCTTTTTATTCAACAAAAGAAAAAGGAACAGGTTTAGGTTTACTCGTTACTTACAAAATTATTGAAGGTCACCATGGAAAGCTCACTTTCTTGAGTGATGAAGGTATGGGGACGACGGCGGAAATTATTTTACCAAAGAAAATTGGAAGAACGGACTAATCCGGAAAGTGGATTAGTCCTTTTCGGAATCCAAAAAGTGGCTTCTGTCAAAGGCCCTCCAATGCCTGTCGCTGGTAATCAAGGCGCCTACGCTTTTCTCTGTCTAGCTCCGGTGACTAGGTCCTCGAAAACTTCACCCTCCATCTAAAAGGCAAAAGAACGCCTGTTAGATGAAGGGCTCCAGTTTTTATCGGACCTACCAAGTCACCTCCGCCTTTCTAGTTAAAAATTCCTTTGTTTAAATAATGGGGCTATGATAACATAAGTAAGGACTTTAATCATTGATGGAGGACTTAGTGCCATGCACGAACGTAAAACTTATTTTCAACAGTTAGATTATACGTTACTTTTTTTATTGTTTTTATTAATGTGCATTTCTTTACTTTCGATATATAGTGCTGCCATGGCAGGTCAATATAATATAGACCCATCGTTTTTTGTGAAACGACAAGTGATTTGGTTTTTAATCGGAACTTTTTTAATGGTAGCGGCCATGTTATTAGATTATGATTTGTTTAAAAATTTCACAATCCCACTATACGTCGTCGGATTGTTGTTATTAATTGGTGTTCATTTTTTTGGAGTGGAAAGAAACGGCTCCCAACGTTGGTTAGGTATTGGTAATAACTTGTTTCAACCATCCGAGTTTGTTAAA
This sequence comes from Anaerobacillus arseniciselenatis, assembly GCF_001865995.1. Lineage (GTDB taxonomy): Bacteria > Bacillota > Bacilli > Bacillales > Anaerobacillaceae > Anaerobacillus > Anaerobacillus arseniciselenatis. The sequence goes on from NZ_MLQQ01000046.1 coordinate 12,088, forward strand.
ATCTTTCTTGTTTTAGCACTTGCTCACTTATTATTTCTTATTACGAAAGATCACCGTGATCGTACGTTAAAAGAAGACTTGGTTGTCGTTGCGAAAGTGTTAGCTGTTGGGTTACCTCCTTTTGCATTAATCTTAGTACAACCAGATTTAGGGACGGCTCTAGTTATTGCAAGTATAATGGGAACAATGCTTTTAATGGCAGGAGTTTCGTGGAAAATTTTTGCTGCTTTAGGAACAGGAATAACGTTTTTTTTAGGAACTTTAGTATGGCTACACAACAATTATTATGAATTTTTTACAAATAATATTATTAGGCCACACCAGTTATCGAGAATATATGGTTGGATAGATCCTGAAAGCGATCCAGGTGGAATGGGTTATCAACTATTAAATGCGATGCAAGGAATTGGTTCAGGTCAGCTTTACGGAAAAGGCTTTGCCGATGGAGTTTTATCGAAAAGTGGGGCTGTTCCTGAAATTCATACAGATTTTATTTTTACTGTCATTGGTGAAGAGTTTGGATTTTTAGGAGCAACAATCTTGATTGTTATTTATTTCTTACTTTTTTATCGAATGATTATTATTGCATTTAGCTGCAACAATATATATGGAAGTTATTTAGTTGCTGGTGTCATTGGACTTCTCGTCTTTCAAATTTTTCAAAATATCGGAATGACGATTGGACTTATGCCAATTACTGGATTAGCTTTACCGTTTATAAGTTACGGTGGAAGTGCTTTGCTTACGAATATGATAGCGATAGGGCTTGTTTTAAACGTCAATATTAGAACGAGACATTACATGTTTAGTTCTGACGAAACAGCTTAATTTGGTTATGAGAGGTTGTAATTCATTAGGTTACAACCTTTTTGTATGGAAATAGTTGATTTGTTGGTTAGTGGACAGTTGGTTAGGCTGCGCTATCGCCTAACTTTTACATTTTAGAAAGAGATGCTCCTGCGGTTACTCGTCGCAAAGCCGCACGAAGTAAATTCTGAGATGTATCTCATGATGTAATTGAGGTCAGTAGCTTTGGTGGCGATTTATCGTCATGAGAGTTTTGTACGGAAAATAGATACTTGGAGGTGGATTTTCTTTCACGAGCCTCTAAAATTCGATAGAAGTTTACAGCGAAGTGAAAGAGAATCCACCTCCAATTCACATTCTAGATGGTGACGATTACCGTCATGATGGTTTTGTATGGTCGTGTTATAAGGTATACTATAAACGGCAAATTTTTTATGGTGTGAGATTTAGGAGGAAGTAAACATGAGGTTAGATAAATTTTTAGCGAATATGGGTTTTGGTAGTCGTAAAGAAGTAAAAAAGCTTTTAAAAAGTGGTACTGTTCGAGTTAATGAAACTGTAGCGAAAGATGCAAAACTACATATTGAAGTAAATAGTGATGTTGTTCTTGTTAACGGAGATGAAGTGGAGTATAAACAGTTTATTTACTTAATGATGAATAAACCTCAAGGAGTTATCTCAGCGACTGAGGACAAGCGTGATGAGACAGTAGTTGATTTATTACAATTAGAAGATTTACATTTTGAGCCATTCCCTGTAGGAAGACTAGATAAAGATACCGAAGGGTTTGTATTACTTACTAATAATGGTAAGCTTGCTCATGAGTTACTCTCGCCGAAGAAGCATGTTCCTAAAACGTATTTTGCACGTATTCAAGGTGAAGTGACAAACGATGATATTATAAAATTTAAAAACGGTGTCACTCTTGATGATGGATATGAAACAAAGCCAGCAGAACTAGTCATAAAATCGTCTGGGCCAGTATCAGAAATAGAATTAACGATTACAGAAGGAAAGTTTCATCAAGTAAAGCGAATGTTTCTTGCTGTGGACAAGAAAGTGATCTACTTAAAACGTTTGTCAATTGGTCCGTTAATACTTGATCCAACACTTGAACTAGGTGAATACCGTGAACTAACCGATGAGGAAGTTGATTTATTAGTTAATTAATTGAGTGAATTTCATAATTACCAAAAATGAGGCACATTAAACAATATATAGTTTGCGAATGGTTTTGACGCAACTATATATTGATCGTAGTGGCGAAAATAATGAATTATGAAATTCATTGTACAATTTAAAATTACTGTAAGTTTCGCTTCAAAGTTCCGTACTAATATTCGCTCCTCAAATGTTTAATTTTACATTTTAAATTGTAAATTTAAAAATGAACATAAAAATAAAAGTCCCCAACCGGGTAGCTGGGGGAGGGTCATTGTATATTTCTCTATCTTAACTTTTTTTCTTCCATTAGGAAACTTTTGTTTTTTTACTCGTTGTTGTCCATTTTCCACGACTAGGACTCTTTACAAGATTATTGTACTCTAGTACGTTTAAGTCGCGCTGAATTGTTCTCGGGGTAATTCCAAATTCTTCAACTAATTCATTCGTAGAGACAGTCCCCCTTTGCTTAATGTAGAGGTAGACAGACTTGATACGGTTTAGCATTCGATCAGTTGAAGTTTCCAAAAAACCACTCCTTATCATTATCATTTCTTCAAACATAAAGAAATACAGGTTTGTACTTCTAATACAACTGTTTAACGGCTGTAAAAAATGAATTATAGTTCATTTTTATGGTGAATACATGAGCAATATACGCACTAATTGTGGTTTTCTTTATTGAGTTTAAACTTTAATGTCAATGTTATTTCCTAACATTGGATGAGGCGCTGATGTCACTTCACTATTTGGTTGCGTTTTTGCCATATCATCAAGCATCGTAATTGCTTGAGCTGCTTGCGTATTCATTGAGCTGTTAATTAAGCTAAGGTTTAACGTATGTTGCAGCTGGCTGTGATTGGCTGCCATCATTTTACTAAGATTCACATCATAACCTCCTTCATTACAATTGTACAATAATTCCAATAATTTAGCAAAGAAATGCATTAAAATGAGATGTTACGTTTTTGTTAAGAAAACAATTCGCGTTTTATCTTAAAAAATAGGCAGATGTATTTAAAAAGTAAGGATTGAGTATTTGCTACTAAATTCTTACTTTTTGTGTGAAAAAATGGTGGACACTTTCGAGAACGAGCCTCTGAGATTCGTTAGAAGGTGCTCCTGCGGTTACTCGTCGCAAAGCAGCACGGAGCCTTTGTTAAGAAGCGTGCCATGATGTGATTGAGGTCAGTATCTTCACAGCGAAGTGAGGGAAAGTGTCCACCTTTTCATTTTAGATGATGACGGTTAATCGTCATGAGTGTTTTGTATGAATAAGAATGCTCTGTCAATTTTCTTATATTTATTTATTCTGAGTGAATTTCATTATTACCACAAATGAGCCACATCACGCAATATATAGTTTGCGAAGGGTTTTGACGCAACTATATATTGATCTTAGTGGCGAAAATAATGAATTATGAAATTCATTGATTCTTGAGTTGTTTTTTTATTTCTTTAATGACGCGACGGTACTCGTCGCGTTCTTGTTTTGTCACTTCTTTATCACCGTAGCGAACCTTTCGATAAGTTGTTGAAACAACCTCTTTAAGATCAGTACTTACATTTATTTTAGAAAACCAATCTTCCACAGTCTCGTTAGGCATTCTACCTTCGCCTTGTTTTGCTAAAAACTTTTCTAAGTCGTACAGTAAGCGACGAATTTCATTTTTTGGGGCTGTTCTTTTAAACCAACTATGAGGGTCAGTAATTTTCTTTTTTGCAGGTGAAAGTTCGTAATCATCACTTATAGCAACCTCACTCCGCAACATAATCGAACCGTTTTTGCGCAACATTAAAAATAAAATGATAAGTACGAATATCGCCCCAGCAATCCAAATTAAAAAGTCTAAGTTGTAAGTGGCTGGCTCTGTTAAGTCATAATCTCCGGTTGCGGCCCCAAGCATACCTGTACCATCATCAGGGTTTTGCGGTCTAACTTCCAAATTTATTAAAGAGGCTAAATAAACAAAAGGGATCCCTAGTAACCCGAAAAGTAAAATTGATCCTTGGAAAATCGTGTAGACGACTTTATAAATAATTGGATACAATAATATTCCTAATGAAGTGAGGATTCCTATCGCTAATACCTTCCCTAGTTGCCATTTAATAATTGTATACTTATCCCCAAGAGCCTTAGAAGATTGGAACGATAATTTAATGACTGTTAATGTTAACGTCAAAAAGAAATGCCCAAACGTAATGTATAAAAATATTTCGCGACCTTCCATAAAGAAAAAGCCTAAAAAGTAAATCACCCCGACAATAAATGTCACAATAAATAATCCAATTTCGTTTGGGTCATGATCTTTATTGTGGAACAACACCCGCCCAAATACGATCGCAGCTAAAATAAAAGCAAATCCAATGTTGTAACCTAGCGAAATTCCAACCAACGTAATGATAGGTACGAGAATTAAACCAATTTTTTCGTTTTTATATTTTCTAACAAATGGGTCGTAAAATATGATCGCAGTTAATACAGTGACAACGAAAGGAAAAATAGGGGGTGATTGATTTTCGATAAAGTAAAGTGGAATGATGATTAAAAACAACAACAACATTTCTAAACTTAAGTGGAAAAAACGAGTCACATTAATTTGCCATTGCTTCATTTTTCCCACCTCCGATTGGAATGACTTGTCCAACTTCACCTTTACTTTCAACTCGATACACCGTGGTACCATTTTGTTTCCAAGCAAGATAAATGTTTTCTTCTTCGTCACTATATTCCCCTAAATGAATGATGAAAGGTTGATCGCCAGATTTCAGTTCTACTACCTTTAACATCTCATGTGGTTGGGTTGTTACCGCGTTTTTGTTAACTCTTGCTAACAGTTCTAACGCTTTCATTAATTGGTCTTTCCCTAGCCCTGATGGTAAATGAACGCAAACAAGGCGTGGAACTCTAATGTTAATAAAGAGTTCAAATGAAATGTGATGTTTCGTTGCGTATTGACAGATAAAGGCAACTTGACTTAAAACATCTTCAAGTGTTTCGATCGTCATTTGGGAGCGATCCTCATTACGGACGTTGACGACAATTGACCATTTTAACACCGTAGTTTTTTCATAGATTTTTGTTTGTAATTCATTAGTTCTCGCTGAAGCTTTCCAATTAATCCGGTTGAAAGGGTCATTTTGTACGTATTCACGAGTTCCCATCGTCATCATTACATCTTCATGAACGGCATGCTGTTTCGGGTGTTGCCCTTGTTTATGTTGCAATACATGTTCTAAGCCTTTTACAGCCTTAGGTGTAGGGTATACAATCATTTCACCCCGAAAATATCCATTATAATTAAGACGGAGTTGGCTAATTTTTAGTAAATCATGGACCGTATACTCGATCGATCTAATTTGGACCACTCCTCTTTTTAGAGCGGTAATATCGATATTTTGTTGTTTTTTAGTGAAAGGTTGGATTGATAAAGAGTAGCGGTATAAAGATTGCTTATTCACCTCTGTATCAGCAACTTTCACAGCTTCATCAGGATCATATAGGAAAAAGGCTAGCTCTCCATTGAAAATTGGAAACTTACCTTGGTTTTCGATCGGAATGGTAATGCTAGACTTATCTTCTGGAAACATACGCACAATTTCAGTTTCATCTGGAATTGTTGTATTTTTATAGGCATACTTTAAATAATAGCTACTTAGACCGATCAATAATGTTAGTAACATTGCTAAACCGAAAATAAGCGCAGATTGATTAATCAAAGTAACAATGAATAAAATCGGTATCGTTGGGCCTAAAAAACGATAAATTTGAGGTGCTCTATATTCTTGATTCCAGCTCATTAACGAACAGCTCCGGCTTCTACTGGTACTTCTACTTTCTTTAGAATTTCCTTTAATACTTCTTCCTTTGTTCTGCGCATTGATCCTTCAATCGAAAGGACAAGGCGGTGAGAAAGGACGTAAGGTGCCATTAACTTAACATCCTCAGGGCTAACATAATCACGACCGTTAATATAGGCACGAGCTTGTACGGCACGCATTAAGCCAAGTGTCCCACGAGGACTTACTCCAACTTCAATAAACTCTGATTGTCTCGTTTCGGTGATGATTTTCAACATATACGTCTCAACATCTTTAGAAATCGTCACTTTTTTAAGTTCAGTTTGCATCTTGGCAATATCTTCTAACGTAAGCACAACTTCTAATGAATCGATTGGTTCAGTTTCACGATACATCGATAACATTTTTTGTTCTTCATCAATGGTCGGGTAACCGACTTTAATTTGTAGTAAAAAGCGGTCCATTTGTGCTTCAGGCAAAGAGAATGTCCCTTGCTGTGAATCAATTGGGTTTTGTGTAGCGATAACGATAAATGGATTTGGAAGTGGTAATGTTTCGCCATCAATTGTTACTTGGCGCTCTTCCATGACTTCTAGTAAACTTGATTGGGTTCTAGGTGTTGCACGGTTTATTTCATCAGCGAGTAAAATATTGGTCATTACAGGTCCTGGTCGTAGTTCAAAAGCTTGTTCTTTCGGATTGAAAAATTGAATTCCTGTGACATCACTAGGGAGTACATCTGGAGTAAATTGGACACGACGGAACTTAGCATCTAAACATTTAGCGATCGATTTCGCTAACATCGTCTTCCCTGTCCCAGGTACATCTTCTAATAAAATATGGCCACGAGCTAATATCGATATCATGACAGTTTCAGTGATTTCTTCCTTGCCTACAAGGACGGTTGAAATAGACGATTTCATTTCGGCAATTTTCTCTTGACTGTTCATATGAGTCTCCAATCTATGAATTTATTATTTTCCTATATTATTTCATGATTTTCAGATAATGTCGAATATTTTATATTTCCAAAAAACAACTTTTCATATAAAACTTTCATGACGATATATCCGTCACCAAAGATACTGACCTCAATTACTATATGAAAAAAAGCTGCACCATTCATAGATGCCCTCACTATTTGGTAAGGTGAAGGCAATTTATGATGGGCAGCCACTAAAGCTTCGTTCGTCGTGTTTTACTTATCAAAGTCAAATAAATCAGTCGATAAATAACGTTCGCCAGTGTCACAGGCAATAGCAACAACGACGTCATCAGGAGAAAGTCGTTTTGCTACTTCTAACGCTGCAAAACAAGCAGCTCCAGAAGAAGGACCAACGAGAATACCTTCTTCACGAGCGAGTCGCCTCGTAACTTCGTAAGCATCTTCATCTTCAATTTTGAAGATTTCTCCGTAAACATCTTCATTTAAAATTGGTGGCACAAAGCCAGGGCTCGTTCCGACCAATTTATGTGGACCAGGCTTACCACCCGATAAAACAGGTGAACCAGCTGGCTCGACAACGTGAACCGATATTTCAGGATATATTTCCTTTAACTTTTCACCTGTACCAGTAATCGTTCCACCTGTGCCACTTGCTGCGACAAAAGCACTTAAGCTTTTATTAATACTATCTAACGCTTCTTTAATTTCGAGGGCCGTTGTTAAGCGGTGTGCTTCAGGGTTAGAGTTATTCTCAAATTGCATCGGCATGAAGCTATTAGGAATTTCACGAACTAATTCATGAGCTTTATTAATTGCTCCTGGCATCTTTTCATCACCAGGTGTAAGCACTACCTCAGCTCCATAAGCTTTTAAAATATTTATACGTTCTTTACTCATCGTATCAGGCATCGTTAAAACCGCTCGATATCCACGCGCAGCGGCATTCATTGCAAGACCTATGCCGGTATTACCGCTTGTTGGTTCAATGATCGTTGAACCTTTTTTTAACAAACCGTCTTTTTCAGCTTGCAAGATCATTTGGAATGCTGCTCTGTCTTTTACACTCCCGCTTGGGTTCATAAACTCAAGCTTTAAATAAACATCTGCCCCAGTTTTACTTGGTAGATGATTTAATTTTACTAACGGGGTATCACCGATTAAATCTGCAATATTGTTTACAACACGCATTAATTCCACGTCCTTTTCTGCTTAAATTACAGTTAACAATAAAATTAGTATGTTAATCAATTTAGGTAATTATGAAAATCACTCATATACATAATATTTTAACATAATTAACGTGATAATTCCTATCTTTTAAATTGGAATTAAAAAGATCATCGCACATTTTCCATACAAAACACACATGACGGACATTCTGTCACCAAAGCTACTGACCTAAATTACGTCATGAGATACATACATCTTAGAATTTACTTCATGCAGCTTTGCGACGAGTAACCGCCGGAGCATCTCTTACTAATACGGAAAAGGCGGATGATTTCCTTTCCACCCTAACCAACAAACCACAAACCAACAACAACAAACCAATTTAACTTTAATAGCTCAACTTTTGACTCCAAAAGGGTAAAATACGTTATAAGAGGTAAATACAAGGAGGATGTACAATTGTCTCAAACACATTATTTTATAGCAGTTCCAATAGACAGCAAGGTGAAAGAGAAGATTTTTAATTGGAATGAACGAGAGAAACCACCTTTTAAGCGACTTGTTCATAAACAAGACTATCATATTACGTTAGTTTTTTTAGGTGGTATTGGTGAGTCACTGTTAAAAGAGCTTCAAAAGGAACTTAATAAGGTCGTAACTATTCATGCGGCCTTTACATTAACGATAGATGAACTTGGTATTTTTGGACCTCAAAATAGACCGCGAATTTTTTGGGCTGGTGTGAAAAAGGAAGAGAAACTTTTTGAACTTCAAAAAGCGATTTTTCAAACGTGTACTGATCTAGGCGTAGAAGTAGATAAAAGGAGTTATAATCCACATATAACTTTGGCACGAAAATATAGTGGAGATGATCCTTACGTTAGCGATCACCGAAACGCTTCATTTCAATCGTATATGGAAAGTGAAACTTGGCAAGTTTCTAATATTGTTATTTACAGAACCAATTTAGACAAAGTTCCAAAATATGAAGTCGTTGCCTCTTTTCCGTTAAAGTCTTCATAATTGAGTGAATTTCATAATTACCAAAAAAGAGTCATACCAAACAAGATATAGTTGCAAGTGTCTTGGTGCAACTATATCTTGATCTTAGTGACGAAAATAATGAATTATGAAATTCATTAAACTAATTTGGCTAGGACTGGAAATTAAAAAATGATATGATAAAAATATAATTTTTCAGGGCTGACCAAGGCGCTTATGCTTTTCTGTGTCTAGCTTCAGCGCCTAGCTTCTCGAGCGTTTCGGTCCATCAAGATTTGCCTATTCATGAGGAGAAATCGAAGAGGAGGCAAAACGTTGCTGGCCCTCCAACGCTTGTCGAAGCTTACCATGGCGCTTACGCTTTTCTTAAAAATGGGGGGATTTTTTTGGCTCATTTAGTTAAATTAGAAGACTATGTTTCTCGTTATCAGTATGATATGTATCGGTATCCTGGGCAATTTTCTCGTTTGAAGCGGGAGAGGTGGACAAGCCTTAAACAAGAATGGGAAGGATCATATTTAAATGAAAGTCAAACTGTAGAAAAGTACGTGGAACAACAAACAAAATCAATTAAAGGTGCATTTAATAAGTTGAGAAGTTGGTATAAAAGAGAGCAACGAGAAAGTGATCTGGATGCTTTTGAAGAGCAACCGTACCAATTTAAATATAAATCGTTACCTGAGTTAAAACGTCATTTTTTAAAAGAACTTTATGAATTTCAATTAAACTGGGCGAGCTCAACTATTTTGGAAAAGTCGGCTTTAAAGAAAGCTTATTATTTCGATCCTACTCTAAAATGGTTGTTACAATCATTACCAGACAACTATTTTATTCTGTATCATCCGATTGTAAAGTATCCACGTGCTACAGTTGAATTTGATATTTTATTGATCGGACCGACTGAGGTTTACTGTATTGTTCATTTAGCTGGGACGGAACGAACAATATTTCAAACATTCTCAGAAAGATATTGGCTTAGAAAAGATGGTAGTCAAGAAAAGAAAATAATTAATCCGTTCTTATCATTAAATAGAATGAGTACAGTTATAAAAAGAATATTAGATGATACTGAAATTGAAATGACGGTTCGAAAGGCTCTCGTTACGAATGAAGGTTATATTGATGTAAATGTAGCGTGGAGTGGAGCGGAATTTCTTGATCAAAGAAATGTGAAACAATGGGAAGATAAATTAAAAAATAATAAGTCACCAATTAAATCTGTACAACTTAAATTTTCCCAAGCTTTACTAAATGTTTGCCAAACAACTTCAGTAAGTCGCGATCCAATTGAAGAAGATGACGGTATCGTCCAGGAAGAAGAACATTAAACGTTAGTTTTTCTTCCTTTTTTAAATCACATTTGAACGAAGTAATTTTGTCATACATATATATAAATAAGGCCTTTTAACTAAATTTATAAATTTATGAATTTCATTAATTCAATTTTATCGCCATTAAGATCTATATGTAGTCGCGTTAAAGCGCTCGCACCTACATATAACTTGATATGGCTCAATTAAGGTAATTATGAAATTCACTCACATAGTTATACTAACGGTAAGAGAGGAGAGAATGAGATGACGAAAAGTGCTTACATTGATGAACTAACATTAATTACAATTCCTTTTTCTGAAGTAGATGAAGAGCTCTCCAATTTTACAATTACCGATACAAATAATGGTGAAAATTTAACGATAGAAAAATGGTTAAAAAGTGAGGAAAGATGGCGCTATGAACTTTATTTAACAGAGCCAATTTCTTTTGGTAGAAAATACAATGTTATTGCCAATGAAAATATTTTGTTTCATTTGAAAATCGGTCAAGTAGTAAGGACTGTGTCTTTCGATGAATTATTTTTTTACGATCAAGATGATTTAGGTGTTACGTACACAAACCAATCGTCTACGTTTAAACTTTGGGCACCGACAGCTACAAAAGTTGAATTACTACTGTACGAAAATGACACACGGAAAACTTACCCGTTAAAGCGAGAAGCTAAAGGGATTTGGCAGTTAACTATACAAAACGATTTAGAAGGAGCCATCTATACGTACCGTTTATGTATTGACGGTGAGTGGCGAGAAGCTGTTGATCCGTATGCGAAAGCGGTAACGATCAATGGGGAAAAAGGAGTAGTTGTTAACCTATCAAAAACAAATCCTGAAGGTTGGTTAAAAACACCAAAACCTCTTTTAAAAAAAGAGACAGATACGATCATATATGAGCTTCATATAAGGGACTTTTCCATTGATGAAAATAGCGGTATAAAAAGTAAAGGAATATACGAGGGCTTAACCGAAACGAAAACAAAGGGGCCGTGGCAGACAACGACAGGACTAGATTATCTTGTGGATCTAGGTATTACGCATGTTCAATGGTTGCCGATCCAAGATTACGGTAGTGTTGATGAAACGGAGCCACTAAAAACTTATAATTGGGGTTATGACACGATCCATTATAATGCTTTAGAAGGCAGTTATTCTTTTGATCCTAATGATCCTAACTTGCGAATATTGGAATTGAAAAAAGCAGTTCAATCTTGTCACAGCATCGGCTTAAGAGTAATACTCGACGTCGTATACAACCATGTTTATATTCATGAAAAATCTAATTTTGAAAAAATAGTTCCCGGATATTACTTTAGATATAAAGAAGATGGTCGTTTAGCCGATGGAACAGGGGTAGGCAATGACATTGCATCTGAACGTAAAATGGTCCGAAAATTCATCGTAGACTCCGTCGTTTATTTAGCTAGTGAGTATGACGTAGATGGCTTTCGCTTCGACTTAATGGGCATTTTAGATATTGAAACGATGCAACAAATTCGCCAAAGTTTAAATGAGGTCGATCCATCGATATTAATCATTGGTGAAGGCTGGGATTTGGACACCCCTTTAGCCCATCATCAAAAAGCAATTATTGCCAATGCTGAACAGCTGCAAGGTATTTCTTTTTTCAACGATCAATTCCGAGATAAATTGAAGGGAAGTATTTTTGACCATGATAAAAAGGGTTTTTGTAATGGAAATGGTCAGTTTAAAGAAGAAGTTAAAATGCTTGTCAGTGGGAGTACGAAAGAATTTTGTGCTATTGAAGGTCTCTTTAATGACCCGTATCAATCTGTTAATTACGTAGAGTGTCATGATAACCATACTCTTTGGGATAAGCTAACCCTATCTAATCACGATCAGGGTGATGAGACTCGCGCAAAAATTCATAGATTAGCGACAGCGATGACCATTTTAAGTCAAGGAATCCCGTTTTTACATGCGGGGCAAGAGTTTTTTAGAACGAAACAAGGTGTCGAAAATAGTTATTGCTCACCGGATGAAATTAATAAAATAGATTGGAAAAGAAAAGCATTGCACATGGATAACGTGGACTATGTGAAAGGGTTAATCGCCCTACGAAGAAATAATGACGTTTTTCGTTTACGTGACAAAGAAGCAGTAAAAAAGAATATGTTTATTCTCGATACTCCAACTCAATGTATCGCCTATATGTTGAAGAACTCGAATGGAATGTTTGTAGTTATGCATAATGCATCAGAAGAGGAAAAAGAGATTATCCTCCCTGCAAGTGGCAAGTGGGAAGTGTTTGTCGAAGAAGATGTTGCAACGGCAACATCAGTCAACGTTTTGGAAGCCTCAAAAACGATAATTAAAGGCTTATCAACAACAGTGTTGTATCATCCGAAAATATAATAATATTTTAATGAATTTCATCATCAAATATTATCGCTATTAAGTAACTATATGTAGTTGCATTAAGCTGCTCGCAACTACATATAGTTCGATTTGGCTCAACTTATGTAATTATGAAGTTCACTCATTTAGTGTACTAAATAAAAGCTATATTAACTTTTTTTTCGTATGTTCTTTACAAAAAATACGTTATACTAGTATTATTAATGTTTGTCTAGGTTTTTTAAAAAGGTAAATTGAGGGTGAAATTGGTGGAACATTTATTAGGAAAAGAGTGGCAGGTAATGCCTGCTGGAGGTGTAACAGGTGAAGCATACTTTGCTCAGTATGGCGAAGAAAAGCTTTTTTTAAAGCGAAACTCGTCTCCTTTTCTTGCTGTGTTATCAGCGGAAGGGATTGTACCAAAGTTGTTATGGACGAAACGCTTAGAAAATGGCGATGTCATTACTGCCCAAAGATGGGTTAGTGGAAGAGAATTAAAATCTTTTGAAATGAAGCAAGAGCTAGTAGCTCAACTGTTAGGAAAGATCCACCGCTCAAAAGAGCTCCTAGAAATGTTTAAGCGGATTGGTAATTTACCACTTACTCCTCAATCTATATTAAAGGATATAAGAGAAAAACTTTCTAAGTCTAACTGCACTATAGGAGTAGTTTCTGATGCTATGAACTACTTAAATAAAAATATGCAAGATGTTGAGGACAAAGAATATGTCGTTTGTCATGCTGACATTAATCATAACAATTGGATTTTAGGTGAGCAAGGCGATTTGTATTTAATTGACTGGGACGGAGCAATTGTAGCAGATCCTGCCTTAGATTTAGGTTTATTGTTATATTTATATATTCCCACGAAAGACTGGGAAGAGTGGCTATGTAATTATGGTGTAACGTTAGATGATGATTTATGTAAGAGAATGCATTGGTACGTCATCTCACAAATGGTGTATGTGATTTTATGGCATGAAGGCAGAAATGAAAAAGCTGAAATGAAAGATAGTATTTTATATTTAGAAAAGCTTTTACATCCAGATACAGAAGAAACAAATTAAAGATTAAACGGGGTTGACTATTTGTCGACCCCGTTTTTTTAGGCGCTTGCGCTTTTCTTATTCGTGCGGATAGGGTACTGAAATTTCCTCAATCGATTGAATCCATTGACTAATTTGACCACTATTTTCTGTACAATTTCTATTGGCACAATAATCAGCAATACTCGCTAACGTTTGTCGCATCTGATCATCGAGCTCACCCTTGGCTTGAAGTGATTCAGCGAGGCGATGAATTTGATTAAATTCATCTTCGGTTCCATGATTTTGTGCATGTTGATTTTTTAAAATATCAGAAAGTAGCGTCAGTTGGTCTTGATAATTCATTTATACACATCCTTTATGTAACTATTTTACATGTTATGTTGTGTATTAATTGAGCCTTTTATCCACTTTCATTTAATTAAGCATGTTTACGGGGAAATTGAATTTACCAATTTGTTCGATACCTACTTTTTTGACGTACTTTAAATAATTTAATTTCGTAAAAACTTTCGTTAACGCTTTTTCGCGACCTTTCATTGTTGAAAAATTTAGTTTCTGTGTTTCTTTTATTAGTTTTTCTACCTCAATAAAAAGAAGTGGATAGTGAGTTTGAAGTTGCTTTTTGTATTGTTGAAAAAGGTTTTCTTCTATGTATGATAAGTAAAATAGCTTCGTTAGTAAAAATAAGGCATGCTCATTTTCATAAGGCATTAAGTTTCGAAGAGTGCTCCAATGCATTGCATTTTTAAAAATATCATTCGCTAAAAGTTGTTCTCTTTCAGTGATGCGGTATCCGTCTTTTTTTAAACGCTTTGCAATATGGATTTCCTCGACCGTTTGTTGAAAGTCATCGATAAATATTTGAACAGTTTCTGGCGTTTTTTCATTATACAAAAAGCGATAAAATTTTTGTTTTTCGATGAGAAGAATTTTTTCAAGCTCTTGGGCGATCGCAATATCTAAAAGTTCATTCGTATATTCTTCTAAATCTTTTGTCCCGATAACGATGACAGCTTTTTCTTGGTCAAAAAGAGTGGTTGTTACTTCACCATAATCGCTAGAAATCGGGTGTAAATTTCCGTTAATAATTATAACGTTTTCTTGCTTTAATGTTTCTAAATATTTTTCATAAGTTTTTTCAGAAACAAAAAGCTCGTCAGTTTCACCGTGCTCGGAAATGTAGTAAGGAATTGTAAAGCTAAAAACGGGTTCAGGCTGGTTAAGCAATTTATTCACATCCTTTACGTAACTGTACTTTTACTTGTATATCCAATTTTATCGTTAAATAACGGGGAGTTAAAGAATAGTCTCTTTTATGGTAAACTACGTTAGGTAGTATGAAAAGAGGGGAGAATAAGTTTTGATTTTTTCAGAGCAGTTAATAGATAATATTTATACGGAAACAAAAGCTATGTTAAACGATGTGAAAATGAAAAAGGAAGACCTCTTGGAAGAGGTTAAAATCTTTGAACTTACAATGAAACAAGTGAAAAACCATCCGTGGCAACAACTTTCAATTGAAAAGGCAGAGCTAGATACGAAAAGTGCCTTATATCATAAAATTCAAACGTCTTACGTTGGCGAAGATCCAGAAGAAGATTATAAAAAAGTGATCGTATGGCAGATTGCTGATATGTTATATGTCACAGCGGCCGTCGATCATGACCCTAGTTATTCGTTAAAATGGGACGTTGTTGTTTTTAACGCTTAATGTTAGCAGGAAAATTCAAAAGAATGTTGAAAAAAGAACAATGTAAGTGAGGTTAATTATTATGAGATTAAGAAATAAACCAGGTGCATCTGAAGAGCTTTTAAGTCACCCTAATATTGTGATTCAACAACCAAAAGCCTGTAAAGGGAAATGGCACGAAATATTCGGCAACGACAATCCGATCCATATCGAAGTTGGAACAGGGAAAGGACAGTTCCTAACGGGAATGTCACAACTGCATCCTAATATTAATTATATAGGAATTGAAAAATACGATAGTGTTATTATTACTGCATTAGAGCGAATACAAGAAGCTGGAATGGAAAACTTTAAACTGCTAAATGAAGATGTTGTCCATTTAACAGAGTATTTTTCAGAGGATGAAGTTGAAAGAGTTTATATTAACTTTACTGATCCGTGGCCGAAAAATCGTCATGAGAAGCGTCGGCTAACTCACGAAGGCTTCTTAAAGATGTATGAACAAGTCTTACCAAAAAATGGGGAGATCCATTTTAAAACAGACAATCAAGGCTTATTTGAGTATTCTCTTCATAGTTTTTCAAAGTACGGAATGATCCTCAATAATGTTAGCTTAGACCTTCATAATAGTGACTTCGAAGGCAACGTAATGACGGAGTATGAGGAAAAGTTTTCGTCAAAAGGAATGAGAATTTATCGTTGCGAAGCACAGTTTCGGGGTTAGTTGGTTAGTTTGTTAGTTGGTTAGGGGTTAGTTTGATAGGTAATGACGGTGCTTCGTCATGTGCGTCTTGTATGAAAATAAAATGACGGTCGACTTTTCCGAACAAGCCTCTAAAGTCGGTACGAGTTTACAGCGAAGTGAGGGAAATCGACCGGAATTTTTTCATATTAGATAGTGACGTTAAATCGTCATGAACTTTTTTTATGAAATAAACAAGAAAAAGGGGGAGGAACTATGGAACAATTAAAAGTAGGCGAGATAACATTTACGTGGTTAAATGGAGGCGTTACTCATATGGACGGAGGAGCGATGTTTGGTGTCGTTCCTAAGCCATTGTGGGAGAGAAAATATCCCCATAACGACTTTAACCAAATTGAACTTCGAACAGATCCGATTTTAGTACAAGTTGATGGTAAAAATATTTTAATTGAAACAGGCATTGGCAATAACAAATTTTCGGAAAAGCAAAAGAGAAATTATGGAATTACTGAAGAATCAATGCTGGAAGCTAATTTAAACGAATTAGGAATTTCAACGAGAGATATTGATTACGTATTAATGACCCATATGCACTTTGACCATGCTAGTGGGATTGCAAAGTGGCAAGGAGAAGATCTTGTTCCTACGTTTGAAAACGCAACTGTTATTGTAAGTGAAATTGAATGGGACGAACTTCAAAAGCCTAACATGCGCTCCCGTAATACGTATTGGGAAGAAAATTGGAAACCAATCCAACACCAGGTTCGAACGTTTGCGGATAAAGTAGAGGTTATCCCAGGTGTAGAGGTACACCATACTGGTGGTCATAGTAATGGACACAGCATTATAAAAATTGAGCGGTCTGGAGAAACGTTCATACATATGGCAGACTTAATGCCAACCCACGCTCATCAAAATCCGCTTTGGGTTCTTGCTTACGACGATTATCCGATGGATTCTGTTTTTGCCAAAGAGAAATTGCTGAAGGCAAGTTTAGAGCAAGAAGCGTGGTTCATTTTTTATCATGATTATAAGTACCGCGCCTTAAAATGGAGTAAAGATGGTAAAGAGGTTACAAAAGAAGTGTTACGAGAAAGATAGTTTTCAAATAGTCCATTTTTACAAATCCAAATAATTATAGATAAGATCGATTTAAATACAGACGTAAGAGCCGATTATAATGCATAATCGCTCTTATTTTTGTTTTAAGACGTTTTGTTACCGTTTTCCTTCACTATCTCATCGTTATAGTCACGACTTCCTTAAAAGCTGTTGTGGTCATACTAAGTGGCATGTTAGCATGAAGGGCATATGTAAATAGTGGAGGGACAATGTTATGTTAACGAATGAAATGATCGCCTTTATTGGAGCAGGCTCTATGGCTGAGGCAATGATTGCTGGACTAGTAAAAAATAAGATTGTTGCTCCTGAACAAATAATCGTAACAAATAAAAGTAATAAAGATCGACGAGATGCACTGCAAGAAAAATACGGTGTTTTAGTTACTGAAAACATGAATTTTGCTGTTAAAGAAGCTGGGATCGTCATTTTAGCGATGAAACCGAAAGATATTGCTTCAATAACTGAAAAGTTACGAGGTCAAGTTACAGAAAAACATGTATTAATGAGTGTGTTAGCAGGTATTAGTACGCCATTTTTAGAAACTGAGTTAGGGATTGAAATTCCTGTTATTAGAGTAATGCCAAATACGTCAAGTATGGTAGGGGCCTCTGCTACAGCGATTACTGGAGGAAATTTTGTAACGATGCCACAAATTTGGATGGCTAAACAATTACTTTCAGCGATTGGGCAAGTGTATGTCATCGAAGAGGATGAGATGGACGTTTTCACTGGTGTTGCTGGCAGTGGGCCAGCATACTTTTATAAATTGGTAGAGCACTTACAAAAAGCAGCCGAAGAAAGTGGATTAGATCCGGCAATTTGTCAGGATGTAGCAGTACAAACGATTGTTGGGGCTGCGAAAATGCTAGAAGAAACGAATAAAGCCCCTGTAACGTTAAGGGAAAATGTAACATCTCCTAACGGAACTACCGAAGCGGGCTTAAATGCGCTGCAAAAAGTTGGTGGTTGTACTGCCATTGAAGAAGCTGTAAAAGGAGCGACTCAACGTTCAAAGCAACTTCGATCTGAGTTTGAGGCGGTTAGAATTAAATAAAAAGTTTTTCATTCATGAAATATTCGCTAAAAACCGAAAAACTCGAATCAATTAGCGCATTGAATCTGTCAATGAGCTGTTAATTTCTATAAACTGGAAAAATTGTGCATATTGAAGCACTCAATACGCAGAGATTAGCCACAAACTGGAAAAACTGTGCATAATGAAGCGCTCAATACGCAGAGATTAGCCACAAACTGGAAAAAACGTGCATAATGAAGCGCTCAATACGCAGGGATTAACCACAAACTGGAAAAACCCTACGCATTGAAGCCTTCAATGCGTAGGGCATGTTAAAATTATTTAATCTTGCGACGAAAGTTCTAAAATTGCGCCTGTTTCGCCATCGACAATAAAATCAAACTGATAAAATTCACCTTCCATTGTACAAGAAATTCCACCGCGGTAAACTTTATAATTAATAAATTTTCTCTCGAAGTCTTCGGGGATCATATGGATCCACGAACCTTCAATGGCCCCTTGCTGTCC
The DNA here is from genome assembly GCF_001865995.1 of Anaerobacillus arseniciselenatis. Taxonomy (GTDB): domain Bacteria; phylum Bacillota; class Bacilli; order Bacillales; family Anaerobacillaceae; genus Anaerobacillus; species Anaerobacillus arseniciselenatis. The sequence continues at coordinate 30,768 of NZ_MLQQ01000046.1, forward strand.
GACCTTTCTTTTAACAATACGCAAAGCTTTTTCCGGTGAGATAAGTTCTTTAGATAATTGTTCTTTTAGGACCGTACCAGCTAAAAGGCCAACACCGACTCCAACTAAAAATCTTTTCAAGCTCATAAAAAACACCTCTTCCTTAACAAAATTCAAAACTTTTTATACATTAAGAAGCGATAAATTTTTTCATGAAAGCTGTGTATCGATGATGTAAAAAATTTAAAGTCTTAAGTATAAGTGAAACAACGCTTCTGTGTCCGCCAAAAATTTAACATTCGGCTAGTTTCCTTTTATGGTTATTATAGTTATTTTTTCCTTAATAATATACTAAAACAAGATAAAATAGAAACCTTTTGGAAAAAATGATGGGGAATAGTGGCAACATTCGCTAACTTTCGTTAAAATAGACATGTACATAATATTACGGTACTCGAAAGGAGTAAACAATGAATCAAGAAACTTTACAGTTATTTAAAACGTTAACAGAACTTCAAGGTGCACCAGGTTTTGAACATCAAGTAAGAAAATTTGTACGTAGTGAATTAGAAAAATATACGGATGAGATTATCCAAGATCGTCTTGGGAGTATCTTCGGTGTTAAACGTGGCGATGAAAACGGACCAAAAGTTATGGTTGCTGGACATATGGATGAAGTAGGCTTCATGGTTACTTCAATTTCAGATAAAGGTTTAATTCGTTTTCAAACACTTGGTGGTTGGTGGAGCCAAGTATTACTCGCTCAACGTATGCAAATTATGACAGATAACGGACCAGTTGTTGGTGTTGTAGGTTCAATCCCACCACATTTACTTGACGAAGCAAAGCGAAATAAGCCGATGGAAATTAAAAATATGTTTATTGATATTGGTGCAGACGATAAAGAAGATGCTTTAAAAATTGGCATTAAACCAGGTCAACAAATCGTACCGATTTGTCCGTTTACACCAATGGCTAATGAAAAGAAAATTTTAGCGAAAGCATGGGATAACCGTTACGGTACTGGTCTTTCTATTGAACTGTTGAAAGAACTACAAGGTGAAAAGACACCAAACATTTTATTCTCAGGTGCAACTGTACAAGAAGAAGTAGGTCTAAGAGGCGCGCAAACTGCAGCAAACATGATTCAACCTGATATCTTCTTTGCTTTAGATGCAAGTCCTGCTAACGATGCTACTGGTGATAAAGATGCATTTGGCCACTTAGGAAAAGGAGCACTTTTACGTATTTATGATCGCACTATGGTGACTCATCGTGGTATGCGTGAATTTATTTTAGATACTGCCGAAAGTAACAACATTCCATACCAATACTTTATTTCTCAAGGAGGAACCGACGCAGGAAGAGTTCACGTTTCAGGTGATGGTGTCCCATCAGCCGTGATCGGAGTTTGTTCTCGTTACATTCACACTTCTGCATCGATCGTTCATGTTGATGACTATGCAGCAGCGAAAGAATTAATCGTCAAGCTTGTAAAAACAACAGACAAAACAGCGGTTGAAACTATTAGAAATAACAGTTAATATAAGAATATAGGTGAATGAAATTTCATCTAGCACAATTAAAAAAATTGTAAAATGCGGAAAAAAACAGACTCGGAAGCCAGCCGGGTCTGTTTTGTTATATAGATGAGGTGGTAGTAGCATATTATGAAAATTGCAATCGGCTCAAAAAATCCAACAAAAATAGCTGCAGTAAAGAATGTGTTAGGGGACGGTTATGAAGTCATTTCTGTTGATGCCCCTTCACTCGTTTCTGAGCAGCCATTTGGCGATGAGGAAACTGTCAATGGTGCATTAAACCGTGCCAGAGCTTGTATAGAAGCTGATGATATTGATTTTGCTATCGGTCTTGAAGGTGGAGTACAAGATTCTAAATATGGTTTAATGGTGATTAACTGGGGAGCGCTCGTAGATAAAAATGGAAATGAATTTGTTGCAAGTGGTGCTAGAGCCCCACTTCCAGGAGAGGTTGCATTATTGGTTCTCGAAGGTAATCCTTTAGGAAAAGCAATTGATTTGTATACAAAGCGAATAGGTGTTAGCAAAAAAGAGGGGGCGATGGGGATTGTTACAAATAGTCGTATTAATCGCGACGAAATGTTTACCCATGTCGTTAAAGCATTGGTAGGGCAATATGAGTACAAGTCAGCTGTATCTGAATATTGGAGAAAAATTACGGAGTGAGTCTCGCGCGTTTAAAAATGATTTGATTAGAAAAAAGTAACGTAGTACCGTCATACTATCCCTAATAGTGGAATGAAAATAAAACAGTAACGCGAGCGCGTCTCGCGTTACTGTTATAAATATACCTCATTATAGACTTCGTCAGTAAATTTTTCAGGATCGTCATCAAAAATTACTTTGCCTTCTCTTAATGCAATAATTCGAGTCGCATATTTTTTTGCCAAAATGACATCATGAACGTTAATGATTGTTAATAAACCGTAATCATTATGAATCGATTGTAACAACTGAAAAATTCGATTTGCTGTTCCCGGGTCTAAGCTAGCTACTGGTTCATCGCCTAAAAATACTTTTGGGTTTTGTAATAAAGCTCGAGCAATAGCAACACGTTGCTTTTGACCACCACTTAAAGCTTCAACCCGTTTATGTTTATGTTGTGCTAAATCTACACCTTCGATCATTTTCAAAGCTAAATGCTTTTCCTCTTTAGAAAAAATGCCAAATAGATTTTTTATTGGTGGACGTTTTCCGAACATACCCGTTAAAACATTTTGCATGACGGATAACCTCGGAATTAAGTTAAAGTGTTGAAAAATCATTCCCATTTCGACACGTACTTGACGCAACTCTTCTTCTTTTAGCTGAAAAATATTTTTATCGTTCAAAATAACAGAACCTTCTGTAGGTCGTTGTAAGCCGTTTAAACAACGAATAAACGTTGATTTTCCAGCACCACTTTTCCCGAGGATACAAACAAATTCCCCTTTTTGAAAGTGAATATTTACATCTGAAAGGGCATTTTCTGTCGCTTTAGGATAAATAACATTTAAATTTTTTACTTGTAACATATTAATCACCTTTAAATAACCCTTTCTCGTATTTTCCCACCGATAAAGTCAACGACAATAACGAGAACAATAATAACAATGATGTCCATTGCTACCGACTTGTATTGGAATGTTTGAAAATGGTTAAATAGTTGTTGCCCAATTCCGCCTGCTCCGATAAAGCCTAAAATTAAAGACGTACGAATCGCAACCTCAAACCTGTAGAAGAAATGACTCAATACATTCGGCCAAATTTGCGGCAGGATCGAAAATAGCACAGCAATCCACCTTGTCGCACCAACTGACTTCATTGCTTCTTGCGGACCTTGTTCAGCAGACTCGATGAGCTCTGAAATTAATTTTCCTAATACACCTATGTTGTGTAACATGATCGCTAGTACTGCTGGAAATGGGCCTAAACCTAACGATACAACAAAAATTAGTCCGAATACAATTTCAGGAATTGAACGAAGGCCACTAAGCATTGAGCGATTAAACCAACATAAAATCGGGTGTCTACTCGTGTTTCTTGCAGCCATAAAGCTAAGTGGAATTGCAATAATCAAAGCTATAATTGTCCCTAAAAATGCCATCGATAGTGTAACAATCGAGGCTTCGATAAGTCTTCCTAAAATGCCCCAATTAGGAGGGAAAAATTGTTCGCGAATAAAATGAAACATGTTAGGGATATTTTTAAATTTTTCAAACTCAAATTGAGTTTGTTCCATACTAAACCAAATGGCCACAGCTAAAAATAAGCCTATAAAAATATATTTTGGTCTAAACCAAACCATAAAAACTTCTCCCTTGTAAAAAAATTACAGTTAGTCGTAAATCTGTGAAAGAGGAACGCATAAGCATTCCCCTTTTAGTATAATATTTTTACTATTAATATTCCTTAATTTCCACCTAAATCATCATCCATACGCCCGTCTAAGATCGCAGCGTTTCGAATTGCATCATAATCATCATTTGTAGCTGTTGTAAATGCTGTCGCACCAAAAGCGTTTAAAATATCTTCATCGGTGATAGCGACGAATGCGTCTTGGATCTCTTGAATGGTTGCTTCATCCATATCTGAACGAACGGCCCAAGGATATTGAAAGATCTCTTCTGATTTCCAAATGATTTTATAATCATCTTCGTTAATAGCACCTGAACGAATTCTCGCCTCAAAAATGGCACTATCTATAGCACCAACATGTACACTACCGTTTACAACTGATTCAGCAACAATATCGTGACTTCCTGTATAAGTAACTGCATTGAAATCATGGTCGTTAGCGTCACGGAAAACGCCTCGCTCTTTAAGTTCAACACCAGGAATTAATGAACCAGATGTAGAAGAAGGACTTGCAAATGCTAGGTCAATATTTTCCTTTTCTTCTAATAATTCATTTAGAGTTTCCCAAGGGGAATCAGCTCTCGTAATAAAATACGAATGGTAATAAGGTTCGCCATTAACTAATTGTGTAATAATTGCCTCTACACCACTGCGGTTATGAGCAATAACATAAGTTAATGGACCGAAATAGGCCATATCAATATGACCGTAGTTGATTGCTTCAACAACCCCGTTATATGCTGGGTAATAATCGATTTCCACCGTTCTATTAAGCTTTTCCTCTAGCTCTAGTTGGAGTTTGTTAATGGCCGTTTCCATTTCTCCTTCTGATTGTGAAGGAATCAGGCCAATCACTAACTCGCCTTTTTCTTCTGTAGTAGTTGCTTCGTTTCCTTCTGCTTTATTACCTTCATCTGTATTACCGCCACATGCAGCTAGCACTAAAATAAAAGCAAAAAACATCATAAGAAATCCCTTTTTCACTTTACCTTCACCTCGATAATTTTTAGTAATTGTTCTAATAACAAAGTATTATTAAGATAACATGAAAACTATAAAATTACTAATAAAAATCGTTAGAACCCATGAAATACCAAAAAGTCGAATGGCGTCAAGGGTTGTCAACGAAGTTCGGCATGAGTTATTATTATAATGGTAGTTTTCTATCATTAAACATAATGGATGATATTCTTATTAGTAATGAAATTGAGTACAAATTAACTCTGGTAATTATCGTTTTTTTTTATGAAAATAGTTGGTTTGTTGGTTTTAGGACCTTCGCCCGACTTTTCATGTTAGATGGTAACGACATGCATGCCGTCATGGGTTTTTGGATGAAAAAAAGTGGATGATTTCGTGAACGAGCCTCTGAGATTCGACAGAAGGTGCTCCTGCGGTTACTCGTCGCAAAGCAGCACGGAGCCTTTGCTACCTTTGCTAAGAAGCGTGCCATGATGTGATTGAGGTCAGTAGCTTTGGTGACGGAATACCATCATGATGGTGTTGAAAGGTGATTAATTTATCAATGGGAGGTATTACTTTTGAAACGTAATTTACTAGTTTTAAGTATACTAATTACGATACTAGTCATAACAGGTTGTAATGTAACGCAAGAACAAGCAATTGACTATGCAAAGGAAACATTTGAAACAGGGATAGCGACAGAAACGAAAGAACCAAATCGAGAAACTGATTTGTTTAGTTATTTTTTACCTCCTGGATTAAATGTTCAAGAGGCCTCTGAAAACAATCTTATTTTATCAAGAGGCAACCAAATATATATCATTTTTTCCAACCCAGCTGAAGATAGCCTTAGTACAGTAAATTATGAGCAAGATCGTGAGGTAGAAGAAAAAGCGATTTTAACAGAGACATATACAGATGAAGAAGCTTTCAGTTATATTATCGTTGCCCCGCAGGAGGATGACGAATATAAAGTAATTGTCGGTATAGGTGGCGAAAAAGGAACCACAATTTCAAACAAAGCTAACATAAGAAGTAGTGTTGAAACGATTATCGACGTGATCAAATCCGTTACTTATGAATAGGTTAGCCAAGGGTGTCACATAAGTGTCAGCTCACTAGAGAAAGCTACTAATATAGACGTGTTTTATTTAATTTTATTTCGGTCTATATTTAGTACGTAACGGTGACTAACACTTTTTGGGGACACCCTCATTTTTTTTTATAATGGGACTGTCCCATAAGTGTCTGACACCATGTAGAACTTCTAAATATGGACGTATTAATTTATTATCCGTCTATATTTGGTGCCTAACGGTGTCTGACACTTTCTTTTGGGACAGTCCCTTTTCGCCACTAAGATCAATATAGAATTGCGTCAAAACCATTCGTAAACTATATATTGCGTAAGGATAAATATTTAATTAAGAAGGTGTTTAGTGTGAATGTTTTTTTACGTAAAAAAGGAGTTGAACTTTCTTTCAGAACGTATTTTGTTACCGCTCTGAGCTATATGGCCCTCGGTTTATTTTCTTCATTAATTATTGGGCTTATTATACGAACCGCCGGTGAACAGTTTGGACTTTCGTTTTTTGTGGATATGGGGACATTAGCGATGGACTTAATGGGGCCTGCGATCGGGGTTGCTGTAGCCTATGGTCTAAAGGCACCGAGGCTTGTTCTTTTTTCAGCAATCGTAGCTGGAGCTGCCGGTGCACCTCTTGGTGGTCCAGCAGGTGCCTTTTTAGCTGCACTGTTTGCAACGGAAATAGGTAAACTTGTCTCACAAGAAACACGTTTAGATATTATTGTCACCCCATTTGTAACAATAGCGACTGGATTTACGGTTGCCTCAACAATAGGACCTATTATCGCAGAGGGGATTGCAAGCTTTGGACAACTAATCATGTGGGCAGTTGATCGTCAACCGTTTATAATGGGGGTATTAGTCGCTTTACTGATGGGGCTTGCGTTAACAGCACCGATTTCTAGTGCGGCAATTGCTTTTATGCTAGGTTTAGAAGGCCTTGCTGCGGGTGCTGCTACAGTAGGTTGCGCCGCACAAATGATTGGGTTTGCAACTAGTAGTTATCGAGAAAATGGTTTTTCTGGATTTATAGCTTTAGGTATAGGTACGTCTATGTTACAGATAGGAAATATTGTGAAAAACCCATTTATTCTCATTCCTCCTACAGTAGCGGGAGTCATTTTAGCCCCTTTCGCTACGATTGTCTTTCAATTAGTGAATAATCCAGCAGGAGCTGGGATGGGGACAAGCGGATTTGTAGGGCAAATAATGACATTTACAGAAATGGGTTTTACTTTGGACGTTGCATTTGCCGTTTTACTACTTCATTTTATTGGGCCGGCTGTGATAAGCTTATTACTGTCAGAATGGCTTAGAAAAATAGGCTTGATTAAATTTGGGGATATGAGAATTGAAAAGTAAGGGGAGATCGTAGTGAAATCGTTACAATCGAAAGAAATGTATTTAGATGAAATTAAGGAAGGTTTATCTGTCGTTATGTTTTCAGCTAATTGGTGTCCGGATTGTGTCGTTATTGAGCCGGTACTACCAGAAATTGAAGAAAAATTTTCTGAGTTTACGTTTTATTATGCTGATAGAGATCAACTAATTGATTTATGTGCTGAGCTAGATATTTTCGGTATTCCTAGTTTTATTGCCTACAAAGATGGGAAAGAGCTAGACCGTTTTGTTAGTAAAGAGCGTAAAACTCCAGAGCAAATCGAAACCTTTCTTCAAAAAGCTTTGGAAAAATAAATAGCAGTTAGAAAAGGAGGTGGCATTACTGCTATCTCTTTTTTGTGTAGTTGGTTTGTTGGTTAGTGGCTGGTTGGTTAGGAACCACGCCCGCCTTTTCCCTATTAGATGGTGACGGTAAATCTTCATGAGCTAAATGGTCTTGAATGCAACTAACGACAAACCAACAAACCAACAAACCAACTAATCAACAGATAAGTGCTATCCTTTTGAACTGAGTGATGATCATGTTAAAATAAAAAGGTAAATTAAAAAAGGAGCATTCCTGTTAGAAGGATTTTCGGGGACTTGAAAAAAAAAGAGCCCTCCTGGTATGATACGGGGTGTCAAATCGTGCACCGAGATGACCCCTAACTTAGTTAACCAAGGAGGACTTCATAATGA
>NZ_MLQQ01000047.1 GCF_001865995.1 Anaerobacillus arseniciselenatis
TGGTATTAAGTGAATTTAAACAATACCCTACTTATTTTCTTGCTCAAAAAATAAGTATCGCTGACATTATCGACCGTGTCGAAGCAGTTTTAGCATTTATTTGGTTAATTACAATATTCTTCAAAATAGTTATTTTGCTATATGCGGTAAATTTAGGGGTTACTCAAGTTTTTAACTTACGTCAATCTCGTCCATTTATTTTCCCATTAGGTCTACTATTATTATTGGTAACACAATTTATCACTGAAAATGTCATTTCTTTTAATAATTTCTTTAATAAAGTGATCCCACCTTACACTTTGACATTTGGCTTGCTACTCCCTTTGTTTCTACTGTTTGTTTATAGGGTACGTCGGAAAAAATTTGAAACCCAAGCTGAACAATCATAATTTTTTTAATGTAGACATCTTTTTATAACATAAATTTTATTTAAAGAGTAACGATACTCATAAGAAGTATTTCCAGAATAAGCATTCAAGTAATTTGCCATATAAAGGAATTTAGTATTCAACAATCGAGCGTGTTAGCAATACATGAAGGGCGGAGAAAGGCTGCAAAACGTTTAGCTCGCCTTCATTTTAAAGCCCCAGTAGCGATTCATCCTGAAGGTAATATTTATTCTTTTCCAACCCTTTCACCAAAGAAATTTGAATGCAGCTGGATCTTCCCAAACCATATTAAAGACATCGCCCCAAGCAAAAAAGATTTAGGGAAGTCGGTTATTTTGTTTTCGAATTTGAAGGAAGTAGAGCTCGGCATATCGTATTTTATGTTAGAGGAGCAACTTCAACGATCGGTATATTGCCTGATGAGATTAAAAGTTGAATAGTTTCTTAGTTTTTAAGGAGGGTTGAAAATGTCTAAACATTGGAAAGACGATCAAATTCATTTATTAAAAGCAATTCCGGCTTATCGCATGATGATTGCTGGTAAGCCAGAAAAAGAAGCTCAACAAATTACAAAGGAATTTGCTGAAACTCTCCGTACAAATAACGTTGAACTACACCATCGTAGCGTCCAATCTATTAATGAGCGTCTACCTTATTTAGAAAATTTGCTAGCCGGAGTGTTTGAGCCACAAAATTACGCTCAAAAAGACCAACACCTATATTACTCCAAGCCTAGAGTAGATGACGGCAGAGAGCCGATCTTATGTAATACGAGGCATTCTTATAATGGGGCGATAAGGTGATCGGATTGTAACAAAAATAGGTTTTAAACCAACTTTTATGAGGTGCTTTATGAACAATATGAAAACTAGGCTTCATGATTTATTGAATGACTTTAGAAAAGAGTTTAAAGAAATGTTTGAATCAGAAGACGATTTTCCAGAAGGAACATGGGTTGAGATCAATAAAGAAGAGGACATTGATAAAAAAATTAACCATAACCGTAGTCTTTATTTAATAGCCACTGATTGCAAATTTTATGAGAACCCTTGTAAATTAGTATTTAACGAAAAATATAAAGTGATTTACCGAGGGGAAGGTTATCACCCGAAAGTAAGGCTTAAAAAGCCACCTTTTTAATCAAAGTTATATAGATCAAGGAAAGAAACATGGTTATGATAAATGTATGAAGGTTGAACCGGGGATTGACGGTATTAATTTAGATGATCCCGAAGAAGGATACCAAAACTATAAATGGTTTGTATATCAAATAAAGCTTGATGTAGAGTCATCGATTAGAAAGCAAGCTGAACTAGGTTTTGATGACGCTTTTGATACGCCTTTAGCTTCTAGAGATCGTAGATAAACTGTTATATACCGAAGCGTAGCAGCCACTCAAGAAGCCATTCCAAGAAGAGCTGCCCCACTTCCGTAGAAGCACCTAAGCGCCGTCGATCCCGACCGCGCTTTTTTAGCACGAAGCTAATTCAAGAAGCCCTCTCACGAAGCCAGCCGTTCTCCCTCCGCAACCCGCCTCACAATCCTTGTTCGGTCCGGTGCTCCACTAGCCCGGCTATCATAGAAGTATTCAGCTACCCGTGCCTAGCACGCGTAGCTCTCCAGTAACCCTAAGAAGCCCCAAGCTCCGAAGCCAGGAAAGTCTCCTGTCTCTAGCTGCTTCACATTCGTTCAGCTAAAAAAGAGCCAGAAGCCTTGCCTCCCAAAGAAGCCGCCTCAGCGGTAGCACATTCCCTTACCGAAGCGTAGCAGCCACACAAGAAGACAGTCCTAAGAAACGAATAATTTGTTAATTTCTTTATGAATTATTAAATTATTTTAAAAAATAAATGGATATTTATGTTAAAGTGAACATTGAGGAAAGTTTAGAGTTTGTGAATTATTTCACTTAAACTAACGAAGCAGTTTAGTGGTGCGAAACGTTTCTACCCCAAATTGAGAATGGTCACATTACTCAGATAAAAGGTAGACAATTTCGTCGAAATTGAAGGATTATATTGAAGAGCCAAATGATTGAGTAACGCCTTGAAGGGCTCTCTCTTAGTCGAGTAGCACTAAAATTAGTAAGAATAATAGTGTTATAAGCTCGGTAAAAAGGCGTAAGAATTTACCGTAACAGTTCGGCTGCCGAAAACCTACCCGAGGGGGTGGTGTAAATCATGATGCTTGAGTTGAATAAATATGGTGAGAATGCAAAAAAGCCTATAATAAAGGGCTACGCTGATGAACTTCTGAATGTACGGGTCTATACCTGCAATACATAGAAATGTGTATATCACCAAATTGTGAGGTTAGTAGTGGTTGAGTAAAACTAGCTAATATGAAAATCCATGATATGTTAAAGGCATATGAACGACTAACAGGCTTACAGGAAGCACCTAAGTTTATTCCATAATAAATATAATTCAACGTTGTAAGCTGATGACGTTGAAAGCTTACTCTTAATGAAACGGTAGCTAGGAAAGCAGTAATGACATTAGTTATTGTATAACTTGCTTTAACATCAGTGAAAGTGGTGGCACAGTACCGATGAAGCGTCTAATCCACGTGAAGGGATAGCCACTAGACTAATAAAGAAACATTCAACCATGTAAGACAGTTCTTTGACGATTAATAAGGTTCTTGTCAGACTAAAAGAGGTTCAATTCCCAAGGGAGTCACCGACTTGTTAAAACGAAAGAAACTGCGACACAATGAGTATTATGACATGCAACATTGTTTTGATAATTTATATGCTCAAAGTGTCGGTGGTCAAAATTTCTATAACTTAATGAAACTTATAAGTTCAAATGAAAATGTACGTCTTGCTTATCGAAATATAAAAAGAAATACTGGGAGTAAAACGGCTGGTTCAAATGGATTAACCATCGATGATGTAAAACATTTATCTGTGGAAGATGTAATTGAAAAAGTTCAAGCTATGTTAGGTTCGTACGAACCCCAAAAGGTTAGACGTGTGTTTATACCGAAAGCGAATGGTAAAGTAAGACCACTTGGAATTCCTACTATTTGGGATAGAATTCTTCAACAGTGTATCTTACAAGTATTAGAGCCGATTTGCGAAGCTAAATTCCATAAGCACAGTTACGGATTTAGACCAAATAGGAGTACACATCATGCCAAAGCTAGACTTGAATTTTTAATCAATCAAACGGGGCTTTATCATTGTATAGATGTTGATATAAAAGGCTTTTTTGACAATGTGAACCATAGTAAGCTACTAAAACAAATTTGGACGTTTGGGATAAAAGATAAACAGTTAATATCAATTATTTCAAAACTTCTAAAGGCTGAAATTGAAGGTGAAGGTATTCCATCAAAAGGAACACCCCAAGGGGGCATCCTATCTCCGCTCTTATCTAACATAGTTCTTAATGAATTGGATTGGTGGGTTAGTGACCAATGGGAAACGTTTCAAACTAAGTTTACCTATAAATACCCGGGAAAATACGCACCGTTGAAAAAATCTAATTTGAAAGAATGTTTCATTATAAGGTACGCAGATGACTTTAAAGTTCTATGTCGGACTCGGACACAAGCGATAAAAATGAATTATGCTATCAAGGACTTCTTGAAAACAAGACTACACCTTGAAACGAGTGAAGAAAAGTCCAAAGTTATCAATCTTAAAAAGAACTCGTCAGAGTTCCTAGGCTTCTCCATTAAAGCCGTGAGAAAAGGAAAAACTAGGATGGGCTTTGTGGCTAAATCTAACATGACTAAGAAAGCTAAAACAAATGCATCTATAAAAATTAAAGAAGCTATCAAAGCAGTAAAAAAGAAACCATGCATTGAAACCGTTTGGCACTATAACACTGTCGTTATGGGTATCCAAAACTACTATGCATCAGCTACGCAAATTACAAATAACTTAAGCGAGTTGACCTCCCAATTAGGCAAGACTTTATATAATCGTCTAAAAGACCTCAGAACAGAAGCGAATTTTACTGATATGACTAAAACATTACAAAAACGCTACAAGGGATATGACCCTAAGCTCTACAAAATTAGAGAAATGGTATTTGTCCCTATATATGCCCAACGGCATAGGACATCTTTATGTTTTTCTCAAAATATTTGTAATTACACTGCCGAGGGCAGAGCGAAAATTCATAAAAACTTAAAAGCGATTAACAAAAAAGTATTAGGTTCTGTCATGAAGAATTTCATCCCAAATCGAACGATTGAATATAACGATAATCGCATTAGTAGGTTCATTGCCCAGTATGGAAAGTGTGCTATTTTAGGAGTTGAACTAGGCATAAATGATTGGCATTGTCATCATAAAAATCCTTATTATGTTTCAAAGGATGATAGCTACTCAAACTTGATAGTGCTACATGAAGCTGTTCATCGACTTATACATTTGAAAGATAGAAACAAAATCCAAAAATTACTTTCAGTTTTACAACTGAATAATAAACAAAGAAAAAAGGTCAATGAACTTAGAAATCTATGCAAAAGTGACGCAATCTAACTTGGGGATTTAATTTTCGTTTCATTATAATATACATAGAATTGAATGGATTTAATTAGTTGGAACGCCGTATGAGGTGAAAGCTTCACGTACGGTGTGAACGAGGGGAAAAGGGAGCGATAACTTCAAACCCTTACCTATTCGTATGAAGAAGAAAGAAAAAGAAAGAGGTGGAAAAATGAGAGTAATTATTATGATTTTGACATTCATGTTGATATTAACTGCGTGTTCATTTGGTGATAATATGAACGAAAATAAAATAATAAGTAATATGAAAGCTGAAGAAGAAAATCAATATCACATCTATTCATTTTGGACAGACGTAACTGAAATAGGTGATTTTGATTATTCAAGGGTTGATTTGACTGTTGTGCGTCTTATTGCCGCTCATAAAAGTGAGCATGAGTATGCAAAGGCATTGAAAATTAACGAATTTCCTACGTTTATTGTTTTGGATAACGAGGGGATTGTATTAAGAACTACAAATGTAAATGAAATGAATGAATTTTTAAAAGACTTTCAAATGGAATAGCTTAAAAAGAACTAAATAATACACATAGTCCAAGATTAACATTATTTTTCTTCAAGTAACGACGTGCATTAATGTAACAACGATTATGCTGCCCTTTTCAAGTTATTGATAAGAGTTTAAAGAAGGGTAACTAGGTAGGAGGGGGGATTTCGTGTCAAAACGAACTAAAATACTACTTATTACTTTGTTAGTTTTATCGGTAGTTTTCGGAGGTTTTCAATATCAGAAGAATCAAAAATATGAAACCTATTTAAATAGCCATTTAGGAGAAAGTTTGAATAGCTTAAGTTGGAATGTATATATTTTACATGAAAAAACGAATCAGTCTTTAAATGCTGACAAAATACCTAAGGCTTCTTTAAAGCAAATTGAAGAAGTGTTATTGATAATTCAGGAAGAAAGTAATACCATTGAAAGATTAGCAAAAATCTTGTACCCCAAAAGGGCAAATGATTTAGCTGGTGTTACATATAACACTACAAAGTTTATGGCTGATCGTATAAATCTACTTTTTGAAGAAATTGATTCAAATGGGATTTTATATTTAGAGGAACACACTTATAATATTTTAAAACTAATAAGAGATACAGGCAAGAGTTGGGACATTGAACTTGGAGTTTTTAATAGTTCTACCAAAGATGTCAATATGACAGATTGGGTTGACACCATTTTGAGGCTGCAACAACACTCAGAGAGATACCAGAAGGAAATGAATAAATAGGGTATTCATTCATGGAATTGTAGTGAGGACGTAAAATCAAGACGCAATCTGCTGTTAAGCTAACGGATAGCTTATGTTCAAGAAGAAAGACGAAAAAACAACAGATCAATTTGCTGCACAGTACAAATATACTATTCAATAGAAAATGACCTTTCGCAACCCGCGATTGCGGAAGACCATAAACCTAATTCCTCGGTAATGTTCCATTGAGCATGATTTTAATTTCAAAATAATGGGAGAGGTTGAAAAAATGAAACAAAAAGTCTTAATTAGCTGTTTAGTAGCTTCTATCATTCTAAATGTCATTTTTCTTTACTCATCTATTCAGGAGTCTAGGTCTGACACACAGCATATGGCACAAATGAGTGAGCAGGTATCCTTTTTTACCTTTAGATTTGCTGAATTGAACTTATCTTTTATTGATAGATATTTTGATGAGGATACTCATTATGATGATATCGATGATGTGATTTCTGATTTAAAAAGTATAAACACTACATGGTATCCCCTTAATCATCGTGATATCGATAGAACATTATTAGAAGAAATCCGACGGTATGATTCTTTACAATACCAATTCATAACTAGAAATTTAAGTAATAATCCATCAGAAGGAAAATTACAAGAATTTAGGGAAGCTCTTCAAGTAGTAGTAGAGCCTTACCAAAACGGAGAGCTTGAAACGGTGAATGATTATATACAAGCACTAGAAAAAACTAATCAGCGATTGGAGGAGTTGTAAGTATCAATAGAGTATTCGAGTGAGGATATAACTTAAAGGATGCATTAGTTGAAAATCAGAAGCTGTCGTTGGCGGGAACTCCTCTCACCGTGTTAACGGGTGGCGTTACTGGAACAACAGCAGTGACGCTTTTTGCTTCATTATTGAGCTGGAGGATTGAAGAAGAAACGTAGCATAAGAAAGGAGCAAATAGTAATGAAAAGGGGACTTATATTTTTTATAGTTTCGTATTTATTGTTTATTCTAACAGCGTGTGAACTACTTAATAATGGTGGTTATTACCCATCTTTAGAAGAGGCATTAAACGCTGAAATTAACGAAGGAACAAATGAAGTATTGTTGGATGACGAAGAACAAAGAATGGTTGTATATCTTTTTAAGAGAGACGAAAACGATTCAGGTATGTTAACAGTAGTTACTTACGACAAAAAAGGTGGGAAATATAAACGTGATATTGGTAGAGGCGAAGTAGCAATGTCACTCGGTGGGGATTTTGGAGAATTTGCCCCTATTCTATTCCAACAGTTTATTCATCCAGAGACCGACGATAAATATCTAAACGGTGTTGTAAGCTCTAAAAGTGTCAAAGAAGTAAATATAAAATTTTTCGTGCCAAAAGAAAATGGTGATGATAATGAAATAACCAGAACTGCTCAGATAGAAAGTAATAATGTGTTTCTAATTAATATTGGCAATTTATATACTGATGCAGAGAAAATGGAAGTTGAATTAATTGGCGATAATGGAGAAGTAGTCGAAGTAGTACGGTATGGTTTCACTAATTGATTAGTGGCTTTGTTGGTGAAGAAAAACATGTATTAAATGCCAATAAGAGTTATTTAATTAATGCGAACTAACTGCCGTTGCTGTTGTGTCACTAACGGATAGCAATAGTTCCATAAAGGGTGTGATTATTACGGACAAGAAGCTAATTCAGATATATGATAATTGGCAAGATAAACTTGACGCAGACGAGTGGTATTTTAGTAAATCATTTGAAGCAATTTCAAAGGATATGAGCTCCGAAGTTGCTTTTAATTATATTCCAGAAGTTGTAAATGTACTTTTAGAATTAGACGAGGATTATTTGATTTGGGCGACACTTTACTTTTTAATGGACTTATATAGAATTGCGGAAACCACTGAATTACATCCAGCACTTGAAAAGAATTGGTCAGTTCTAAGAGAGCATATTCAAAAATATGAAGATTCATATTCTACTCCATATCAAGAACTGAGAAGGCTTCTAAGGGTAAAAAATTAAAATTGTCTTATTCAACAAACGAAAGCGTTAGCTGCACAAGCTATCGCTGCCCTTCTGAACGCTAACGGGGAGTTTCCTTACATAACGAGATTTAGTATTGAGGAGGATTATTTTTGATGAAGAATATTTCAAAGAATAGT
>NZ_MLQQ01000048.1 GCF_001865995.1 Anaerobacillus arseniciselenatis
TCATTATGAAGTCCTCCTTGGTTAACTAAGTTAGGGGTCATCTCGGTGCACGATTTGACACCCCGTATCATACCAGGAGGGCTCTTTTTTTTTCAAGTCCCCGAAAATCCTTCTAACAGGAATGCTCCTTTATAATTGTTAACACATAATCCCGAAGCTATCTTTAATTATCCTGCTTCATTACTTAAATAAAACGTTACTGTTGCTGTCCCAGTAACGCTCTTCGTTAACTAAAAAAGAAATGTAGAATTGGAGGAGATAATAACAATACAATGGCACTTAAAATTAACGTTTTAGACAACGTTTTAGGCAGTTTTTCTCTGCCCTTTCCAGTGTACCATCCACTGAATTGAAGTTTATTTCTATACAATACAAAGATTAATAAAAAAACTCCGAGCATAGCTATCCATCCATATTTGTCAGTATTAATACCGATATTCGAATATATAGCATGAGGTATTCCACCTAATAGTGTTGCAAGAATAGCAAAAATGAAAATAATCCTTAGTAGCTCTAGCAATACCCGCATATTACTTTCTCCTCCTCTAGATTATAATGCCCATAATTATAAGCCCAATTGTAAGTCCGATAGTAATTTACCTCCCCTCATTAAAGCTACGAAATTAAAATTGTTGAATGCTGCTCGCTCAATACTAAAACAAAAAGTATTTCAATGTTGCGCTAATGCACCCTTTAATTGAATACTAATCATTTATTTTTTTATATAATATCCTAATCTCCTTCAACAGAACTACTTATTTAAATTGTTAAAGAAGTCTTGTTCCTTTTCTTTTTCTATCCCCCGTTTTATTTCTTCATCAGAAAGATTTGGCAAATCATGTATACCAAGTTTCTTTTCTATTTCACTAAGTCGAGATTTAATTGTTATAAGACTAAAAACAACATAAAAAACAAATATTATAGTTGCTAAAATAAACAACAACATTTCGACACCTCCAATCAATACTGAATGTTAATTGATGAAGAGCTTCTTTACTTGAATAAGTGAATTTTAACACTATCTACCAATTACAAAAAGACAATTTTTTAATATAAATAAACCTAGTTTAGTAAGCACCAGGTTCATCACTGTCAAATTTTTCACTAAAGCTCTCATTAGCTGAAAGATTATAAGCAATATATTATATTTTGGTTATGATGATTCTCAATTTACTTCCGAATAATTTTTTCGAATAAACGATTAGACTTTTGGTAGAGGTTCTGATAAAAATCATCAAAAAAGTGTTTTACTATCAATCTTACTAAAGAAAAGAATATAGCAATTATCATTATCATGAATAAAAGAAACAATCCTTGTTTAATTGCCTCCATTAAATCACCCTTACTATTTTAGTTTACTTCAAAAACCTGCACAGTCGTAGCGACAACCTCTTTTGCTATCGCACTCTTTAGTTTAAGTTATATCCTCACTCGAATACTCTATTGATGCTTACAACTCCTCCAATCGCTGATTAGTTTTTTCTAGTACTTGTATATAATCATTCACTGTTTCAAACTCTCCGTTTTGGTAAGGATCTACTACTACTTGAAGAGCTTCCCTAAATTCTTGTAATTTTTCTTCTGATGGATTATTACTTAAATTTCTAGTTATGAATTGGTATTGTAAAGAATCATACCGTCGGATTTCTTCTAATAATGTTCTATCGATATCACGATGATTAAGGGTATACCATGTAGTGTTTATACTTTTTAAATCAGAAATCACATCATCGATACTATCATAATGAGTATCCTCATCAAAATATCTATCAATAAAAGATAAGTTCAATTCAGCAAATCTAAAGGTAAAAAAGGATACCTGCTCACTCATTTGTGCCATATGCTTTGTGTCAAACCTAGACTCCTGAATATATGAGTAAAGTAAAATGACATTTAGAGTGATAGAAGCTATTAAACAGCTGATTAAGACTTTTTGTTTCATTTTTTCAACCTCTCCCAGTATTTTTGAAATTAAAATCAGGCTCAATGTAACATAATTTGGATTGATTATTAAGTAATATTGTTCAATTTCCCTATTCAACATTCCTGTTTCAATAGTTTAAGAAAATGGCAACAGGAGCAACTACACATGATTGTTCCTGTTGTTAAAGTAATGTTAGCAATAGGTAAGCCTTTGAAGTGATCTCCAGCTTTTCCCCTGCTCCGCACCGAACGTGCTAGTTTCCCAGCATTCGGCGGTCCATCTAACGATGTATATTAAATTATAAGTTCTTCGTTACTT
>NZ_MLQQ01000049.1 GCF_001865995.1 Anaerobacillus arseniciselenatis
CGTGCCCGAAAAGAATGAAGAACAAATCAAAAGGTAACGCGAGAAAGCCTCTCGTGCCCGAAAAGAATGAAGAACAAAGCAAAAGGTAACGCGAGAAAGCCTCTCGTGCCCGAAAAGAATGAAGAACAAAGCAAAAGGTAACGCGAGAAAGTCTCGCGTGCCCGAAAAGAATGAAGAACAAAGCAAAAGGTAACGCGAGAAAGCCTCTCGTGCCCGAAAAGAATGAAGAACAAATCAAAAGGTAACGCGAGAAAGCCTCTCGTGCCCGAAAAGAATGAAGAACAAAGCAAAAGGTAACGCGAGAAAGCCTCTCGTGCCCGAAAAGAATGAAGAACAATTCAAAAGGTAACGCGAGAAAGCCTCTCGTGCCCGAAAAGAATGAAGAACAAAGCAAAAGGTAACGCGAGAAAGCCTTGCGTCTCTTATTATTTAAGTGTACGTAATCTATCTTTCGTCAATGTAATATGAGTAATTACTGTATCGAACTAGTTTAAAATTCTCTTTAAGAATTCTCCTTAACATTTTCGAAGAATCTATGATTTTACACCAATCTTTGATAGTGGAAGTAGTTATTTTTTCCTCTGGAAATAGCAATCTAAACTCCTCTATACTCCGTAAAACTGCACTATCTACATCTTCTGTAACCCCGCATAGTTCACATATTACTTTGCTTCTACTTTTCCTCCCCAAAAACGAATTACAACTCCCACACAAAATCCCTTTCTCTAACTTTTCGTAGCTGTAACTAGGTAACTGAGAGTAAGGGGATTCAATTAGATGGTTAGCTAGTAATTTTTCTGGTAATTTTGAGTGTCTATTCCTAAGTGGCAACGTGTTCGTGTTGAGTTTGCCCAAAAAGCGCTTTAATTGTGATGGAAAAATAATAGGTTCCTTCAAAGGGGCTTGATAAAGTAGGAAGTCGGGGTTTACGAATACAAGGTAAGCTTTGACTTGGAGGTTAAAACCAAACTCCTGCAGTAATTTACGAAATAATGTTTCACTTCGTTTTAATTGATGTAACGGGTTTTTGATTTCAGTTCCTGACAGTGAATACCATTGATCGCCTTTGATAACGTAATCACCATCAAAATTTTTAACTTCGAAAAGATAAAGAGTATCAGAAGAAATGAGCGATGAATCGATTTGAAACTTTGTATTTTGTACTTCAAATAACAAGTCGTTTAATATTGGAAAATTGCTAGGCAGACCTTCATCTACTAACCACTTATCGAAAATCTTCTCACCTTCATAACCTTTTTGAAGACTCCGATAGTAACTGACATCTTTTTCTACTAGCTCATCGCGTGCATTTAAAGACTTAAAAATTTTTAGTTTTAAAGGTTCTCTCCTCGTTTTAAAAAACATATCATAGACCACATCCTTTTTAAAATTTCAATTTTATTTTATGAGAATTTCCTTCTATTGACAAGATATAATAGCTTCTTCATTAAAATTTTCATATTTTTAGCACAACCAAAATATAGTGAAAACAGAAGGTATCTTCAAAAAGAGAGCAAGGTGCCATAAGCTTTTCTCCTTTAAAGTACTTTTGTAATAAAAATCTACTACGTGGTCGGTATTAACACGCAGGAATTTAGGCATCTCAAAAGATCCAAGCTATCCTACTTGCAAATAAATTAAGTTCGATAGCTAATAAGGGTGATCAATTTGCTACTTATGAATGCAAATGTAGGACAAACAGTGATAATCAAAGATTTATCAAAGGCAAACAGCCTTATAAGAAGACGATTACTAGATTTAGGAATTGTCGAAGAAGCAACGGTAATGGTCGCAAATAAAATGCCCTTTGGTGGTCCAATCTTGATCGAATATAAAAGTAATCGTATCGCCATTCGTAAGGTTGATGCACAGAAAATAGTTGTAGGATGGCACGGGTGATTCAGATTTAGATGTTTGCAAATCGAGCGCCTGATGTTTGCAAGCTGCAGGTCTTTTGTTTCACAAACTGCAGTCTGGGTATTTTCAAAACTGCAATATTCAGTGCGTCTATCCTTTGTATGGGAATAAGAGAATATTAGATTTTTTAGAACTGGAGTAAAAAATGATGAAAAAGATCGCGTTAATCGGAAATCCGAATACTGGAAAAACCTCACTTTTTAATCAACTAACATCCTCTTATGCCTATGTAGGGAACTGGAGTGGTGTTACTGTTGAGAAAAAAGTAGGGAAATTGAAGCCGCTGGTGCATCCGGGGGAATTAAGCAAATATACCGATGGGGCTAGTGGAGCAAGTGGACAGTTTCGTGATCTCGACGGTGAGCTCATCGACCTACCCGGTGTATACACATTAAACCCACTAACAAATGATGAAGCAGTCGTTTCGCAGTTTTTAATTAATGAACCTTTTACAGATGTTTTGAATATCGTTGATGCATCGCAGTTGCAACGAAACTTACATTTAACGCTTCAACTCATCGAATTAGGCAAGCCGCTTGTCATCGGTTTGAATATGGTTGATGTAGCGAAACAACATGGTATGTATATAAATTACAAACGGCTGTCACAAAAGTTAAAAATTCCGGTCATCCCGATCATCGCTCGAACTGGTAAAGGGTGCCGACAGTTAACGCAGCAAATGGCTACAACCTACACCGAAACAAAAACAGCACAATCTTTCCAAATTTATTATGGGCATATCATCGAAAAAGCGATCACCCGTATTGAAAACGAACTAACTGCGAAAACGAAGAAACGACTTCCACTCCCAGCTCGTTGGCTTGCACTCCAATTTTTTGAGGGCAATTCCCGTGTCTATGATTATTTACAATCGATCATCGCTTCTCCGTTTCTCGATCAGTTATATAAAGAGGTCCAAATTGCGATTAAAAAAACAGAGTCTCAAACGATCCACCACTATATTTACCGAAAAAGAAACCAATATATCCAATCACTATTAGTGGACGTCGAAGAAACGACAGCACCGCAAGCTACAACATTAACAGAAAAAATTGACCAAGTGGTCACCCACCGTTTTTTAGGTATTCCGATATTTTTACTGACAATGTTTTTAGTGTTTATGATTACGTTTGATTGGTTAGGGTTTCCACTTTCCGACGGATTGGACAAGTTTTTGTCGGGGCCTTTTTCGGAGTGGACAAAAATCTCCCTAACACAAATCAATGCCTCACCTTATTTTGAATCGTTAATCATCGACGGGATTATCGCTGGGGTTGGTGGTGTTCTCGTTTTTATCCCGCAAATTATCATTATGTACATATTCATTTCTTTTTTAGAAGATTCAGGGTATATGGCGCGTGTTGCTTTAGTGATGGATCGGTTTATGGAAAATGTCGGTTTGAACGGCAAAGCTTTTATACCGATGATCATCGGTTTCGGCTGTAACGTTCCAGGAGTGATGGCAGCAAGAACGATTGAACAACCGAGAGAGCGGCTTTTAACGATGATATTAATGCCGTTAATGTCATGTTCTGCCCGCTTACCAGTTTATGCCTTGTTTGCCGCTGCCTTTTTTGCAAAAAATCAAGCTCTGATCGTTCTTTCGTTATACGTTTTAGGAATTGCGTTTGCATTAATATTAGCGAAAGTGTTTACAATGACCTTTTTAAAAAATGAATCATCGATCTTTGTCATTGAACTTCCCCCATACAGATTGCCACATTGGAGTACATTAGCTAGAAGTGTTTGGGACAAAGGGAAAGTCTTTATTAAAAAAGCAGGGACGATTATTTTTGCGGGGTCTGTTTTTATTTGGCTATTAACATTTGTTGGTCCGTACGGATTTGATGTTGAAATGAACGAAAGTTATTTAGCGGTAATTGGAGGAGTGATTGCGCCTATTTTCGAGCCACTCGGGTTTGGCTCGTGGCAAGCAGGTGCTGCTATTATCACCGGTTTTCTCGCAAAAGAAGTTGTCGTTTCAACGATGAATATCGTCTACTACGCTCCTGATGTCGTGACGTTACAAGGTTTAATGACAAATCACTATACAGCATTATCTGCATATAGCTTCATGACGTTTATTTTACTGTATATTCCGTGTATGGCTACAGTCGCGACGATAAAAAAAGAAACGAATTCTACGAAATGGACCGTTGTATCGGTCGTTTATCCATTCGTTTTAGCTTACGCACTGTCATTTCTCATTTATCAAATCGGAACGTTTTTAGGGTTTTAAAAAATATTATTTATACATTTTATATTTAACACTATGAATATAATGTAAAAAACGAAACCATACTAATCCTGCTATTAAAACTTGATGAGGTGGTTTTGTGAAAAATGAGGCTCTCGATTCCTTATTAATCGGAATTGACGTAGGGTCAACGACGGTTAAAGCGACGGTCGTTAACCCAAATAATAAAGAAATATTGTGGTCAGATTATCAGCGCCATCACACGAAGCAAGCAGAGATGGTGTTGGAATTTTTAATTCGAATCGGAAATGAATTTTCTTACATAAACCGTGAAGATATTCGCGTTTTTATTACCGGTTCTGGCGGTGGACCAATTGCCGAACATATTGGCGCGAAATTTGTCCAAGAAGTAAATGCCGTAACGATGACGGTCGAAGAGTTGCACCCTGATGTCGGCAGTGTTGTTGAACTTGGCGGGCAAGATGCAAAAATTATCATTTTTAAAGAGAATGAAGAAACAGGTGATAAACAAGCGATCACATCGATGAATGATAAATGTGCCTCTGGGACTGGAGCGACGATCGATAAATGTATGATTAAAGTCGGTTTGCCAGAGCAGGAAGTCGCGAAACTGCAATTTGACGACTCGAAACTTCACCATGTCGCAGCCAAATGTGGGGTTTTTGCCGAAACGGATATTGTGAACCTAGTAAAAAGTAGTATCCCTTCTGCTGAAATTATGTGTTCATTAGCGGATGCAATTGTGATGCAAAACTTATCCGTCCTTACAAGAGGTAACACGTTGCGCCATAAAGTGCTTTTACTAGGTGGACCGAATACATATTTACCTTTCTTACAACAATGTTGGCGTAAACGGATTCCGGAAAGTTGGCAAGAAAGAGGGTACGACTATCCGAAAGATGTGCCGATCGAAGAACTCATTTTTATTCCGGAAAATGCGCAATATTATGCGGCATACGGTGCGGTCATGTATGGAATGCATGAGCCAGCCGATGTCGGTATTTATAAAGGAATTCAAGACTTAAAAACGTTTATTACGCACGGGCGTAAAGCGAAATTAGGGGAAAAGGCTGGTAAACCTTTAGTAAAAAATGAAGAAGAGCTCGAACAATTTCGCATTGACTATAGTATTCCGAAATTTACACCAGCTCCATTTAAAAAAGGTGAGACGATTAAAGCAGTGATCGGTCTTGACGGTGGGTCAACATCATCGAAAGCGGTCGTCGTTGATATGGATGGCAATATTTTATTAAAAGAATACCAGCTTTCAAAAGGAAACCCGATCCAAGATACGAGGGAACTACTCGGGAAAATTCGTGAAAAAGTGCAGGCGAGTGGAGCGCACCTTGAAGTAATGGGCTTTGGCGCAACAGGATATGCTGCCGATGTTCTTGAAAAAACGTTAAATGCCGACGTTAACATCGTTGAAACTGTTGCCCATATGATGAGTGCTGTGCACTTTTTTGGTGATGTTGATGTCATTTGTGATATTGGTGGACAAGACATTAAAGTCCTATTTTTGAAAAATGGTGATATTCGAAATTTCCGCTTATCCAATCAATGTTCCGCAGGAAACGGGATGCTTCTACAGGCGATGGCTGACCAGTTTGGCATTCCAATTCAAGAGTATGCCGATGCTGCTTTTAAAGCTGACTTATCACCGAAATTTTCGTATGGCTGTGCGGTCTTCCTTGACTCTGACCGCGTAAATTTTCAAAAAGAAGGTTATGCAAAAGAAGAACTGTTAGCGGGTCTTGCCCTTGTTTTACCGAAAAATGTTTGGCAGTACGTCGTTCAAGTGCCACGGATGGCTGAACTAGGGAGAAAATTTGTTTTACAAGGTGGAACTCAGCACAATTTAGCGGCCGTAAAAGCGCAAGTTGATTACATTAAAGAGCGGGTCCCAAATGCTGAAGTTTATGTTCATCCACATACAGGTGAGGCAGGCGCGATCGGTGCGGCGATGGAAACGATCCGCGTTGTGAAACGAAGAGGGTATTCAACGTTTCTCGGCTTAGATTCTGCGATTGGAATGAGCTTCGAATCACGTAACGATGAATCGACACGCTGTAACTTTTGCCCGAACTTATGTAGTCGGACTTTTATTGATACACAAACACCAGATGGTCAAACGGCCCGCTACATTTCTGGGTTTAGTTGTGAAAAAGGGACGGTCGAAGATAAAGAAGCACTCATTGCTTTAACGAAAGAGCGAAACCAACTGAAAAAACATTATCCGAATCTTGTTGATTACGAAGCTAAAAAAATGTTTAAGCATTTTTATGATCAACAGCCACTGCCATCAGAAACAACGGTAATAGAAGATATAAAAGTTAAACCGTCGATGTTTGGTTTAGGTACAAAAAAAGTGAGCTATGAGAGAACGTTCGAGCGTTCATCAGAAGAAGCGATCGAACACCGAAAAAAGCTAAGAATAGGCATTCCGAAAGTGTTAAATATTTGGTCAACCGCCCCATTTTGGCGGACATATTTTGAAACGCTAGGGATCCCTGAAAAACAAATTGTTTTTAGTGATAATACGAGTGAAGAGATGTGGCAAGCAGGTGGGAAATACGGCTCGATTGACCCATGTTATCCATCAAAAGTAGCGCAAGGTCATGTTCACAATTTGCTTTTTAAGCACCATAAAGAGGACAAGCCATTAGATGCGATCTTCTTCCCGTGTATCACTCATATTAATACGAGTGTAAAAAATGTCATTGACTCGGCGAGTTGTCCGATTGTTGCTGGAGCACCGAACGTCATAAAAGCAGCATTTACGAAAGAAACCGACTTTTTTGCGGAACGAAATATTCAATATTTCGACCCGGCGGTTTCCTTTACCGAGCCTAATTTAATGAAGAAACAAATGTTTGAGGCTTTTCAGTCATTTTTACAAATTACTGAAGATGAAAGTGACTTTGCGGTAGAAGAAGCATGGAAGGCGATACGTAAATTTGATGCTGAAATGGAAGAGAAAGGGAAAGAGATTTTAGAGCAAGTCGAAGCGGAGAATCGAGTCGCGATTTTAATGATTGGTCGTCCATACCATTCAGATCCTGGATTAAATCACGGGGTGTTAGATGAGTTTCAAGTGCTTGGCTATCCGATTTTATCGATGCGTTCGATCCCAAAAGATGAAGCGTGGCTAAAACGATTTTTTAAAGACGATTTAGAGAGTGGAAAGGTTGATTACTCCTTAGATGTCACTGATGTTTGGCCAGAAAACTTTAGTTCTAACAGTGTTCAAAAAGTATGGGCGGCGAAATTTGCCGCACGTCATCCGAATGTCGCTGTGTTAGACCTTTCGAGTTTTAAATGCGGTCACGATGCTCCTACTTATGGCTTAATAGACTCAATTATTTCAACGGCAGGGACACCGTATTCAGCGTTACATGATATAGACGCCAATAAACCGAGTGGTTCGATAAAAATCCGCGTAAAAACTTATGCTCATAGTTTAAGTTTGAATGAAGAACGACTTCAAGACCTAGCTCGTAAAAAGGAAGAACTAGAACAACTGATTGAGAAAAAACGGCAATCCTTAATCCGTAACGAAATGCTCGAAGATATCGAACAATTTTCTAACCAAAAGGCACAGTGGTAGTAAGCGCATTTTAATTTAGGCGGTCGTCCAATATACAAAATATAATAACGGACATTTCCAACACCGTTTAACATGTAAAAATCGGCCGAGCACCAAACCAACAAGCCAACAAACCAACTAGATAAAGGAGATCAGCGAGAATGAAAGACACTAAAAACGAGAAACGTCCTCTCGAAGTTGAAAAATTTTATGAAGCAGAACTGCAACGCTTTCAAAAAGAACAAGAAGAGGCATTAGGACTAAATGAAACGAATGAGCAATGGTTTGATCCTGTTCCGAGACAATTTTTTGCGAAAGACAAAGATTCAACCACCATTTTGTTTGGTGGATTAACGATGGCGCACGATTATTTAATCGCAGGTGGTCTAAAAGGAATTGGTTATAACGTCGCAAATCTCGAATGCCCAGATACAGATGCACTGCGCTTTGGAAAAGAGTTCGGTAACCGGGGGCAGTGTAATCCGACATATTTTACCGTCGGGAATTTAATTAAACATTTGACGTATTTACGAGATATTGAAGGAAAATCAAAAGATGAAATCGTTAAAAAATACCTTTTCGTTACAAGTGGCTCGTGTGGACCGTGTCGCTTCGGGACTTATGTGACAGAGTATCGAAAGGCGCTTAGAGATGCCGGTTTTGACGGCTTCCGAGTACTGTTATTCCAACAACAAAGTGGTTTAAAACAAGCAACTGGGGAAGATTCGGCATTAAAACTAGATAGTTCATTTTTCATTACGTTTTTAAAGGCAGTACTCATCGGGGACGTATTGAATGCCATTGGCTACAGAATTCGTCCATATGAAATCGAATCAGGAGCAACAAATGAAGCGCTCGAACGCTGTAAAAAGCTGCTTTACAATACATTTAGCGAGAGAAAATCGATCGTTAAAGCGTTGTACCAATGCCGAAAAATTTTAGAGACAGTAAAAGTTGACCGAACAGTGGTGAAGCCGAAAGTAAGTATTATCGGTGAGTTTTGGGCCATGACAACAGAAGGTGATGGAAACTATCAGCTTCAGAAGTTTTTAGAAGCTGAAGGAGCTGAAGTCGACGTACAACCACTTTCAGCGTGGATCTTATTTTTAATTTGGGAAGGACGCTATGATACAAAAAAACGATTACATTTGCGTCATGATGATGAAGGGCGCTTCGGATTAAAAGGGAAAAATGCTGTAAAGCGTCTAGCAATGTTAAAAATGGCTGATGCCACAGTTAGAGTATGGTTCCAAGCTTATGCAAATATTATCGGCTTACACGGGTATCACTTACCAGATATGGATGAAGTCGCAGAAGTGGCCAACCAACATTATAACAATCAGCTCCGAGGTGGCGAAGGCCATATGGAAGTTGGGAAACTCATTTTAAATGTTGTTAAAAAGAAAGTGAACATGACGATTTCCGTTAAGCCGTTCGGCTGTATGCCGTCTTCAGGGGTTTCCGACGGTGTGCAATCCTTAATTACTGAAAAATATCCGGAAGCCATTTTCCTTCCGATTGAAACGACAGGAGACGGAGCGATTAATGTTTACAGCCGAATTCAAATGATGCTCTTTAAAGCCAAACAAGCGGCCCAAAAAGAGTTTAACGAGGCACTTCAAGAGCAAGGATTAGATGAAAAAGCGGTAAAGTCAATGGCATTATCTAAAATATCGAAACCACTTGCGACAAGTCACCATGTCGTTGGTTGCACAGCTGCAAATACCGTTTACGGCATAAATCGCTTTTTCAAGCGTTATATGCCGAGGCGCACCAAACTTGAAGGGGCGAAATAGGGGGAAGGAAATCGAGTTTTATACAAATTGGTCATGACGGTATTTCGTCACAATTTAATATGTAAAGAACGAGTGATTTCCTTCTCTTCGCTGTAAAGCTACTGACCTCAATCACATATCATGTGAGTCTTCTTCGTCAAGTCATCGTGCGGCTTTGCGACGAGTAACCGCAGGAGCATCTTTTATCGAATTTTAGAGGCTTGCTCAGGAAATCACTCGTTTTTTTTCATACAAAACCTTCATGACGATTTACCGTCACTATCTAATATGGAAAAGACATGTGATTTCCTTCTCCTCTATTTCTCTTGTTACCACTCAAAAAAGTACTTTAGCGCTAGTGTTACGGATGTATAGGAAATGATGGCAAATGCAAATGTCGGAAAGTGAGCATCTCGCTCTTTTGGTAACTCATTTTTTAATACGTTTAAAATCATTGCCCCAGAAATAAAAGCGAAAATAAGAGACTGCATGACCGAAGATAGTTGAAGCGAAGTACCAATCCCCCATCCTACGAAAATACCAGATGCAAGTACATATCTTCCGACTTTTCGGTAACGGTCGGGATCTTTCCTCCACAGGTCATGAGCTACTGCGATAAAATGTAGGCCGATAGCTGCTCCGTAAAAAACAGCTTGAACTCCTTTAATTTCCGAAGCCATAACAGTATAAGCGATGAGCATGTTATAAAAGGCAAAAAATCCGACTTGGAGCCAAAAAAATGCATGGTACTCGGCAAACCCCTTCGCTTGTGCATAGCTTACCGAGTTTTCAATTCCATAAAATAATAATAGTCCTAAAAGTCCAATGAAATATAGCTCCGACTCCATCGTAAAGGTACTAGCATAATCTTTTAATTGATGTTGCTCTCGATGCAAAGAAGGTAATACATAAACAAAAACATAAGAAACTGCCAGCCCACCGGAAAAAGAAAGCCAACGCAAACGTTTAATACGGTCGGCGGGGATTAATTCATTTGCTAATAAATGAATGGTCACAAAAAAGATACCTATAACAAAAGCGTCGATTGACACCGTTTTTCTCTCCTAACTTAATCTCTTTCTCTATTAGTTCCCCGATAATAAAAAAATAGAAACTGTTACATTTTGGAAGTTTCACTACTAGATTACAAGGTTATAGGAAAAGTAAAGTATATGACACTACATAAATTACTTTTTCCATACAAACCTTCATGATCGTTAACTTACTATCACCATCTACAATAAAAAAATTCCGGTCGAGCTTCACTCACTTCGCTGTGACCTTCTGAAGAATCTCAGAGGCTCGCTCGCGAAGCTCGACCGTCATATTGCTTTTTCCGTACCAAACATTCATGACGATTAATCTTCACCCTAAGATGAAAAAATCAGGCGAGAAGTCTAACCAACAAACAAACCACTCACAAGAAAGGAGTTTTGAATCATGAAAAAAGAAGGATTTAATTTTGTATTTTGGATTTCGACAGTAGTTATTACTGTTTTTCTTTTATTTGGTGCACTAGTTCCAGAAACGCTCTCACATTATGCAGAAAAGGCATTTGAGTGGATGACTACATATTTTAGTAGCTTTTATTTAATTGTTGCCGTATTTTTTATAGGGTTTTGTTTGTTCTTAGCGTTTAGTCGATACGGTGCAATTAAGCTTGGTCAGGATAGTGATGAACCAGAGTATACGTATTACAATTGGATCGGTATGTTATTTTCGGCTGGTTTTGGAGTTGCTTTAGTTTTTTGGGGAGTTTCGGAGCCTGTAAAACATTATATCTCGCCACCGCCAGGTTACGAAGGGGAAACTGAAGAAGCCATCGGTGCGGCTATTCAATATTCAATGTTTCACTGGGGAATTCATCAGTGGGCGATTTTTGCAGTGATTGGACTTTGTATCGCCTATTTTCAGTTTCGAAAACAAAAGCAGGGACTGATTAGTACAGCGGTTGAACCGTTAATGAAAAATAAATTCGGTAATGTAAAAGGTTGGCGTTCTACGATTGATATATTAGCTGTGTTAGCAACCGCGACAGGTGTTGCGACTTCCTTAGGGTTAGGTGTTATGCAAGTGAACGGTGGTTTACATTATACATTTGGAATTGGTGATCATATCGGAACACAACTAGTTATCATTGTGGTTCTTATGTGTACATACCTATTCTCTTCCATTACAGGTTTAAATAAAGGAATTCGAATTTTAAGTTTAGTAAATTTAACAATTGCTTTTTTCTTAATGGCATTTACATTTTTAGTTGGTCCAACACTTTATATTTTTAATACGTTCGTTTCTGGTCTTGGTGGTTACGTGGAAAATTTCACAAAAATGAGTTTTAACATTAACCCCCACCAAGAACAAGCGTGGTTAAATGATTGGACGGTCTTCTATTGGGCGTGGGCAATGGCTTGGTCTCCTTTCGTCGGTACGTTTATTGCCCGTGTATCAAAAGGAAGAACGATTCGTGAATTCGTCACTGGGGTTATGTTTGTCCCACCGTTAGTGGCGATTGCTTGGATGGCAGTATTTGGTGGTGGCGCACTATTTTTTGAAACCGTGAAGGGGTATGAAATTGTAAGTGCGGTTCAAGACGATGTTACGAATGGGTTATTTGTGACATTAAATCAGTTCCCTTTTGGAATGCTTCTTTCAATTGTTGCGATTAGTTTAATTTTTACGTTCTTAATTACTTCGGCTGATTCAGCAACGTTTGTTCTTGGGATGATGACTTCTAAAGATCAACTTAACCCTGGCTTAGGAACGAAAATAATTTGGGGTATATTTATGTCGGCGATAGCAGCGATTTTACTATTGGCAAGTGGTTTGACCGGCTTACAGACAGCCTCTCTTGTCACAGCTTTACCGTTTTCAATCATTATGATCTTAATGTGTTTTTCGTTATTTAAAGAATTGAAGGAAGAAGCGAAGTAGGTTATTCAGCAGAACTTACACAGTTAGCTTATCGTCTAGCCGACTCAACGACGAACGTTAATTCACTTTTAACGCCATATTTTGCAATTGTTATTGCTTTTGCTCAAAAGTATGACAAGAAGATTGGAATTAGTACCTTAATTTCAACGATGATTCCTTATTCGATCGCATTTTCAATTGTATGGGTGATCATGCTAATCGCTTGGATGATGTTTGGAATTGATTTAGGTCCAGGATCACCAATTCATTATATGAAATAATCAATTTGACTTTCTATAAAGTGATGGCTCACTTACGGTAGACAAAAGAATAAGAGATAAATGGAGATGTTCCAAAATAAGTGTCAGACACCATCTCCATTTTTTTTACTTTAAAATTAATATCTAGAACGCTTTAGCGAATAATAAAGTTAGCAGCAAAATATACAGAATAATTTTGAGGGGATGGTATTTTTGACTGAGAACAAAAAGAAAGGCTTTATTGGCCGATCATTAGATACGATTGAACGCGTTGGTAATAAGTTGCCTCATCCGGTTACTTTATTCGCGCTATTTGCAGTTTTAGTCATTATTTTCTCATGGTTCTTCTCTACTTTAGGAGTAACAGTAGAGCACCCAACGCAAGAGGGCGAAATTTTAGTTGTAACAAATTTATTAAGCGCTGAAGGAATTAATTACATATTTACAAGTATGGTTGGAAACTTCACAGGATTTGCTCCGTTAGGAACAGTCCTTGTCACTATGCTTGGTATTGGGATTGCTGAGAGATCAGGGCTAATTAGTGGAGCACTTAGAGCGTTAGTCATGTCAGTACCTAATCAGTTAATTACAGCAGCATTAGTGTTTGGTGGAATTATGTCAAGCATGGCTGCAGATGCTGGTTACGTTGTACTAACCCCGTTGGGAGCGGTACTATTTGCCGGATTAGGAAGACATCCGTTAGCAGGTTTAGCGGCAGCTTTTGCCGGGGTATCAGCGGGTTTTAGTGCCAACCTTTTATTAACTTCATTAGATCCTTTACTAGGGTCATTAACTCAACATGCAGCTGAAATGTATGATCCAGTTTACGCCGAGACGATTAACTATGCAATGAACTATTATTTTATGATTGTCTCAGTGTTTATTTTAACGATTGTCGGGACATTTGTGACTGACAAAATAGTTGAGCCTCGCCTCGGTAATTACGAAGGTGGTATTACTGAAAAAGTTGAAGGTTTGACTAGCTTAGAAAAGAAAGGTTTGAAAGGCGCTTTAGTAGCGTTTATTATCACTATTGCAGCGTTAGCGTTACTAATCGTGCCTACGTGGGGACCTTTAAGGGGACCTGAAGGAGAAATTATTAATTCTCCATTTTTTGCATCTTTAGTTCCAGTCATTTTAATCATGTTCTTCGTACCAGGTTTTGTATATGGAAGAATAACAAAATCTATTAAAGGTGACAAAGATGTCGCTGAACAATTATCTGATACGATGGCAACGATGGGCGCCTATATCGTATTAGCCTTTGCTGCCGGTCAATTTGTGGCTTATTTTAACGAAACAAATCTAGGTATGATTATGGCAGTGCAAGGAGCAGAGTTTCTAGAGACAACTGGATTTACAGGAATTCCATTAATATTAACATTTATAGTTGTGGCAGGTTTCATTAACTTATTTATCGGAAGTGCCTCAGCGAAGTGGGCGATTATGGCACCGGTGTTTGTCCCGATGATGATGGGGTTAGGTTACTCTCCCGAACTTACTCAGCTCGCGTACCGCATTGCTGATTCGACAACCAACGTCATTTCGCCACTCATGCCATACTTCGCGATTGTCATTGCTTTTGCACAAAAGTATGATAAGAAAATTGGTATCGGTACACTCATTTCTACGATGCTTCCGTACTCGATTGCCTTTTCAATTGTATGGGTGATTATGTTAATTGTTTGGTTGACTCTTGGAATTGATTTAGGTCCAGGATCGCCGATTCTTTATACGAGATAGTTAATGGTAGAAAAAGTATCAAAGCAGCTAATGAACTACTGAATAAACATAGGGAGTATTCACCAAATATAAAAAGATTGGAGGAATTTAAAGTTGGATCATAAACAATTAGAACAGTTAGGTAATGAGTTAAGAGGTGTTGGACATAAAAGACGGGAATTAGTTGAGCAAATTTATCAAGAAGTAAAGGAAGGCGATGGAAAGTCTTC
Source organism: Anaerobacillus arseniciselenatis (assembly GCF_001865995.1). Lineage (GTDB taxonomy): Bacteria > Bacillota > Bacilli > Bacillales > Anaerobacillaceae > Anaerobacillus > Anaerobacillus arseniciselenatis. Next base: position 14,619 of record NZ_MLQQ01000049.1, read on the forward strand.
AAAAGAATTGTACGAGGAGTTAAGCACTATTTCTGATCAGGCGATTGCCATCATGGAACGTCAAAAACAAATGTTTGATGAAGAAGTAAGTAAAATGTAGAATATCATCTTAAAAGGCTACCTGATGCTATTGGTATGAGGTAGTCTTTTTTTTGATCGCTTTAGAAAAACAATTTTTTTATGCTCGGTGGTGCAAGAAAACATAGCAGAATCGCAAGAAAAGATATAAGTAACGCAAGAAAAAACAGATAATCGCAAATAAAACTCAAAAAACTTCAGAATAAAGCTGGATGAAATGATCGGTGTAAGAAAACGCAGGAAAATCGCAAGAAAAGGAGTGCGTAACGCAAGAAAAAGAGGATTATCGCAAATAAACACGATAAACTTCAAAAAAGCGTTTCGTTTGCTAGAAGATTTGCTGACTGCAATTTCACAGCAACCTTAATTCAACAAATTTAAACAAGCACAATCCTTCATGAAATCCTTATTTTAATCATAAATTGAGATAAGGACATCTGAGGAGGGATTCGAAAATGGATAAGGATATGGATCGTCAGTTAGTGAGAGCCATTGATGAGATTACAGAAATCGCCGACGGTTTTGGACTAGATTTTTACCCGATGCGATATGAAATTTGCCCTGCAGATATTATTTATACATTCGGGGCATATGGTATGCCGACTCGTTTTTCACATTGGTCATTTGGAAAACAATTTCATAAAATGAAACTTCACTACGACCTTGGGCTAAGTAAAATATATGAACTCGTCATTAATTCAAACCCATGTTATGCCTTTTTACTCGATACGAATTCTTTAATTCAAAATAAACTCATTATTGCCCACGTCTTAGCTCACTGCGATTTCTTTAAAAATAACGTAAGGTTCTCAAATACACGTAGAGATATGGTTGAAAGTATGACGGCAACCGCTGAGCGTATTGCCCATTACGAAATGGTTCACGGAAAAGAAGAAGTCGAGCGTTTTCTAGACGCAATTCTATCAATCCAAGAGCATATTGATCCTAGTCTTGTAAGACCGAAGCTGGCATGGACTTTAGATGATTTAGAGGAAGAAGAGGAACAGAAAAAGCAAACGGATTACGATGATTTATGGAACCTTGGCAAAAAAGAAGAACCAAAGCTGAGAAAAAAGAAAAAGCACTTTCCACCACAACCAGAGAAAGATATTCTGTTATTTATTGAGGAATACAGCCGTGAGTTAGAACCGTGGCAGCGTGATGTTCTAACAATGATGCGCGAAGAAATGCTTTATTTCTGGCCACAACTAGAAACGAAGATCATGAACGAAGGCTGGGCTTCGTATTGTAAAGATGTTAAAAAGTTTTATTAACTTTAAAAACGGACCAATTCAAGTCCGCTTTTAACAAAGTTAGAAAATCTTTTTGAAACTCTAAAGAATATTTTGCTCTAACGTATAAGGTAAACCTATTGTAGTCTCAAGGTTTTTACAATTTTTAAAAATTGTAAATTTATTTCCCTGAATTTCAGTCAGTTCAGATGAGTCAAAATTCGTGTTTTCTATATGTGTTTCAAAAATCTTTGAATTAGCTAATATCGACTGTAAAAACGAGCAATTTTTGATGTTTGCCTTCGAAAAGTCAGAGGCTTCTAAATTACACCTATTAAAAGTCACATTAGTTAAGCTTGCATTTTTAAAAATATTATCGGTAAGTTCGCAGTTGATAAATTTTACGTTATTTAATGTTGCCCCATGAAAGTGTACACCAAGTAATGACCGATTTTTAAATGTAATGTTTTCTAAGTATGAGTAACTTAAGTCAGTTCCTCGAATATCTTCTAATTTTGACAGCTTCTCAGAAATATTAACCCCTGTTTTAGACAAAATACTAACTAAGTTATTTAGAGTATTATTTGTTAGTTTTACTACATCTACATTCTCATATAGATCACTTATATTTTTTTTAGGTATTTTTTCAACTTGAATCAAATCTTTTATGAAGAAACCTACCTCCATAGATATAAGATTGTTTCCTAATAAGTAATTTAATGCCTTAATATCATAATTTTTAACTTTATTTAATTTTTCAATGATATAAAACGCTGCAAAATACTCCATAAAAGATTTATGAATGAACTTATACTCTCCCTCATCATCATTATTTAAGAAGGAGCAAGTTTTAATATCATGAGAAAAATGATCCAAATCATCAGTAGAACTTATATTAAAGTAGTTCTTTATTTCATGTGGTAAATCTTTATAATGAATTTTTGTTAAATTATTATTATACATTTTCCATGCTAACTCTTGTGAGAAAAGCATTTTTTGTTCAGACTTTATTAGTGTTTTTCCTTTTTGATCTTCTCTTCTAACCCAAAAATTCGTGTATTTTTCATATAGACTAGCTGCATTTATTTTAGTTTTTGGTTGCTCAAGTAATAATTTCGGAACGGTTTCAACAATTACATTTAGTAGGACTGGTCTTTTAACTAAATCCGATAAATCATGTATTTCTTCAATAGTTTTAATAAAATCTGAAACTTCAAAACCTTGAGCAGTTAGTTTATCCGAATAGCTATAAATGTAATTTTCTATTTGCTCTTGATTAAGTTCTCCAATCCTTATTTCGCTAAAATCAACTGTTTTAACATTTGGTTCAAAATGTAAAGGTGAGCTTTTAAAAATTGATTGATATTCATCCTTATGATTAAAAAAATTAGGACGGCATGTTACTACAACTTTTGAAGTTTCGGAGGCAAATCTACATATTTCGGTAAATACCCTATATTTTGTAGAATAATCAACACGTCTAGCTATTTCATCAAACCCATCAAAAATCAGGACTAAATAACCGAACTCCAACAATTGTAGAAATGTATTGAAGTTACCATTTGGTATTTTACACTTATTGACAAGGAAATTTGTTATTAATTGTTCCATATCAAATGCCTTGGTATAGTCTTTTAATTGAATAAGAATTGGTAAAGGAGCATCCTCTCCATTCAATACTTTTTTAGCTAAATCGGCACAATACTTATTACAAAAAGAAGTTTTACCAGTACCGTAATCACCAAGGACTACAATTGCTTCATTATCCATATCATTTAAAAAGTCATTAACTTCACTTGATAGAGAATAATCATCAGCTGTTCGTATATCTATATAGTGGTTTTTTATATGACTTCGTTCATACTCATGGACAAGTTGTTTTAAATATGGTTCAAAGTTCAAAATATTTTTTATTATTTGGTATTCTGTGTAAAGTTCAACATCTAACATCTTTGCTACTTCAATAGCTTCTGGTGCAAATTTTGCATTTGTGACAAGAAATGCTTTTTCTGCCCTCCCATAATCTCTACTTTTATTAAATACCTCCCACGACCCAAGTAATTTTCTAACATCTTGCCCATCAACAGTGTCATTTTCATCAAATTTCCATTTACATTCAACTAAAATTCCCACTTTAGCTATTCCATATTGTAACTGTGCAAAGAAATCATGTTGAGTGCTTGTAACCTTTATGTTATGTGTAACCTGGTAACCTTGAATGCTGAATAAGCGAGCTACCTGATGTTCGAAACTATTTCCTGCACAATTTCTGCAATATGGATTCTTTTCTGAAGCAACGGTGTTATTTTTACAAATCCCTTCTTTTTTTCCATAACCTTTACAGATTTTAACGTTTTTCTTCTTTTCACTTTTATTGAGAGTAGTTACTGACATTAATATCTCCTTTGAATTTATTGTTGTATTAAATATAACAAATAATTGGAATAATTTAGACGTTTTTTTACAAAAAATTTATTAATATATACAGGAAAAACAGTGCAATGTCGAGAATTGTATATTTATGTAAAAGTTTAGGAGGGTAAGAGTATTGACATTTTTAGAGTTTGCTGAAGATGTATTATCAAAAAATCCTGTCATTGTTGTAGGTAGTGGTACTTCGTGTGGAGCGGGTATTTCAGGTATGGGAGCATTAGGGGAATATTTAGTCAAAAATATAATACTAGATGACTTTGATGAAGATGATTTAGAAAAGTTGGAACAATTTAAAGAAAAAATTGCAGATCAAATGGGACTTGAAGAAGTTTTACAAAGTTTAGGAAATATATCTGATCGATTCACCAATTCTATTGTGCAAGCTACATGTTGTATTATTTCTGATTAAATGGAACCTTTATTAAAAATTGTTAACGGGGAGGATATTACTGGCTTTACAAGGATGTTTAGGAGATTTAGAAGTTCAAATAATGATTGTATTAATATTATTACAACTAATTATGACCACTTAATTGAAGTTTCTGCTGCAATAGAAGGGTGGGAAGTTTGGGATGGTTTCGGAAATGGTATTTTATCTAAGCCTATGAATTCTATGCTATTAAAAAGTAGAATGAAGAGGATAGTAAGACAGGGAAGCAAGCCATTATATGAAAATACAAAACACGTTAAGATATATAAACCACATGGTTCACTTTCCTGGTTTAGATTGTCAGATAATTCATTTGTCAAAATGCCCTCCATATCTCCGTATTTCATAACAAACATGAAAGTTTTAGGTATTGGCCCAGTTATAGTTACACCAGGTATTGGAAAGTATCTTGAAACCCATTATGAACCCTATAACAATGTAATGGCAGAAATGAAAAATAGTATTCAGGATGCAAGGGCAATGATATTTTTAGGTTTTGGTTTTAATGATATACATATACAAGCAAGTTTTCAATCTGTTTTACGAAATGAGAACATTCCAAAATTAATTGCCACACGTAGTTTAACTGACAAGTTTTTCAAATTGATTGAACAAAAGGAAATAAAAAATTACTATGCAATAGAAAAATATGGAGAAGTATCAAGAATTTATTCAGATCAACAAGACGGAATTGTAATTCTTGCCGATGAAGAGGGATGGAGTTTTAAAGGTTTACTTAAAAATACTTGGGGGGATGAGTAAAATTATGTCATCTGAAATATTATTCACGATAAATGAAGAGGAAAGTATTGGACTAGTTACTAAAGTTGACAGTTATAGTGTATCTGTTTCAGTTTTAGATGAGGCAATGTTGGAACATATAAACGTTAATGGATTTACAATATTATACACATCTAATCCTAATATTAGATTAATTGGACGAATTGATAGAGTGTTGCAATCTGGTACAGATTATTTTTACTCGGAAGATGGTCAAGAAGAAATTATTAATAATACAGAGGTGTATATTAATGTATTGGGTACTTTAAAGGGGGGGGTGCTGGTAGGAGAAGATCAACATTTAACAGAGCTGTTGAGTCATTACCTCAAATAGGAGCAAAATGTTTCTTGTTAAATGGAGAGAGGTTAACTGCATTTACGAGGTTAATATCAGATGAGACAGCGAGTCATGGAAATCCCCTATCTTTAGGATTTTATACCATGGCTAATGATGCTGAGGCGATATTAGATGGGGACGCATTTTTTCAAAGACATGCAATGATCGTGGGTTCAACTGGTTCGGGGAAATCATGGACTACGGCAAGAATAATTGAACAAGTTGCTGACTTACCGAAGTCAAATATGGTAGTTTTTGACTTGCATTCAGAATATAGTCCACTTGGATTACATGAAAATATAAGCGTACTTAGAATAGCGGGTCCAGGTGATATTATCAACCCAGGAGAGGATGTAATTTTTCTACCATATTGGTTATTAGGGTACGAGGACATGCTAGCATTAGTTCTTGATAGGACTGATGAAAATGCTCCGAATCAGGCTATGGCTTTCTCAAATACAGTAATTGAAGCTAAAAAGCAGGTCCTTATTGCAGAAGCGATGAACGAGGAATTAGAAACATTTACGATAGATAGTCCAATTCCATATGATATGGGTTATGTTGTTGAGGAACTAACCAGATTAAATAACGAACGAGTAACAAATCCAGGGACTGGTCGGGAAATTAATGGACCTTTTAATGGGAAATTTAATAGATTTATACCTAGACTTCAATCTAAAAGAAGTGATAGAAGATATGGTTTTTTATTTAATTTAAGTGAGGAACACCTTAAAACTGATTACGTAAATAACCTGGTGAAAAAGCTGATGCAATCGACAGATAGTGAGGTACCTGGAGTTAAAATTATAGACTTTTCAGAAGTTCCTTCAGATATTCTACCAATCGTAATCAGCCTAGTAGCAAGAATCATTTTTCAAGTTCAGCAATGGTCCTTAAGTATAGAAAGACATCCAATAGCTTTAGTTTGTGATGAGGCACATTTATACTTACCCTCAAGGAATAATGCGGGTGCTTCTGAAGCAAGGGCTTTATCACACTTTGAAAGAATTGCTAAGGAAGGGAGAAAATATGGAGTTAGCTTACTTATTGTAAGTCAAAGACCATCTGAGCTAAACAGTACAATTATGAGTCAATGTAACAATGTCATTTCATTAAGATTATCAAATCAAGCCGATAAAAATGCAGTATGTAATCTACTCCCAGAAAATCTTGGGGGTATTCAAGATTTTCTTCCTACGCTTGGAATAGGGGAAGCGGTTGTTGTTGGGGATTCTTGTTTATTGCCAAGTAGAATTAAAATTAAAGAACCTAGACATCAGCCAAACTCAAATTCAGTAAAGTTTTGGAATGAATGGAATGAAGGGAACTATCAACAGAATCTTAACAATGCTGTAAGAAACCTTAGAAGACAAACAATAGTGGAATAAAGAATTGTATATTAGATTTCTTTAATATTTAATAAGCGTTTTTACATTGTTCTAATTTTTCTATCTCATCTCATTTAGATACACAATAAAGATAATGAGGAAGATTGCTTTTAAAAATGAAAACAATGTATACGAAGTCCGTTCTTAATGATTTACTTATTGAGTTGTTTTTCAGAAGATGGTAACTAGGTGTTCTGGGGAAGTAATATAAAATTATAGGAGATAGTTAATGAGAAAGTTTCTTAGTTACTGAGGATGATTTATTTGAATTTATTGAGGTGCAACATCGATGGTTGATATTGAACTTCTAAATATAATCTATGAAATAGGTGAATATATATGAGAGTTACTATTGAAAATTCAGCTAAGAAACTTCTAAATGAAAATGAATATAACGAACTATTGGAAATATCAGAGAGTGGGAATATTTTCGAAGGTGTATACAATTTTGATATTAAACTTGGCGGAGTAGGAATTCATAATATAAATGATTTTAAAAAACGAGGAAGATATCATATTCGTGATAGGGATATATTTAGACCATTTCAATATATAGAAGCTTATTTAGATTTTGACCAACCACATATCGAGTGGGTAACAAGGGAAATAGTTCATATGTGTGGGTTACATCTTGAATGTTTAGTTAAGCGACTAACTGGGCAAGACAAACTTCCACTTGGACAGGGCCTTATGTATGCTATAGCTGAATATAAATTAGATAAACAAACTGTAAGTTACATTAGGGTTATTTTACAACCATATAACGATGCAAAACATAGGTTAAGTCAAGAAATGGATACACATTTGTTTAATATGAAACAAATGCTTATTTGCTATGGTGCAACAAGGAAATTATCATTAAAAGTTATGCCTATGGTAAAATTATACACTGACCCATCTGTTTGGAACGGTAATATTAATTTGATTGGAGATGGATTGTAAATGTATGAAAAATTACCAAAACAATATTGGGCTATACAAGACTACCTATTATACGCTTATGATGTATTAGGAGACATGTTAAGACAAGCTGATAGTAAGGATTTATCTAGTTTCACAATCCAATATAAGGAAGATAGTGAACATGATTCCTTAGAGAAAGCAGAAGATATTTTTGAATGGTTAGATAACAATGGTTATCATGAAAAAGCAGTAGATTTTTTTACTGCACATGTTTTTTTTCTATTATTAAAGGATTTTTGTTACTATATGTATGAATCTATTAGTTGTGCAGAACGTGGAAAGGTCACTGTTTCCTATTCATTATTAAGAAAACCATTGAGAGATAATTTGTTGTATCTAGAGTGGTTGTTATCTGATAAAGAAGAATTTTATGAGACTTTTTTATACGGTTCTATAGAGGATTACGATATATCAAATTATAAAATCTTCAATAGAAATAGAATTAGCAGCATTATAAAAAAAGCAAGTACATTTTCTTATATGGGCGATGCCTTAAATTATGATGATATTGTTTATAAATTTCGATTTAGCGGAAAAGACGAGATAGGTTTACAACGTATCTGGAATCAGTCAATGCATTTAGTTACAACATCACCTAATTACAAGACAGAAAAAAATAACCTTAATTTTATTTTTGCGGATGAGCAGCTTTGGAGTGAATATTGGGATTATTATTACCACGTTGTACCTCAGTTAATGGCTTATGTATTAGAAATATGTGAAGCTTTATTTTTATCTATCGTTAAGGTAGACAGCTTTAATTTGTTTATGAATCGAAATATTAGATTTATAAAATATGCAAATGTCTATCCTTTTTTTGGCTCATTTAATGAGCTTAACCAGGTAACAAAGTTATTATATAGTACAATAGAGGATAGTAACTCTGGTATTAAAATAATATGTGAAAATTGTTCTTCAGATATAACTCTAACCACTAACGTTTTAAACCAAATGATAAATGGTTACTGGTTGTGTTGTTCATCATGTAATCGCGAGCAAAACATTTGCAAATATTATACTGATTATTTTCAGTTAGATTTTTGATTAGTAAAATAAATATATTTTCCACTTTGGGTAAAATTTTCATGGTATGAAATAGGCAAGTTGAGTTTGTAAAACATTAAACTTGCCACTTTTTCATATTTTATGAAACTCAATCTCCAGTTCCCCTTCACTAACCAGAATCACCTTCTCAATAATTGTTTGAAGAAATGCCTTTGCTTCTGGAATTGATAGTGAATCTAAGGACTGTAAAATATTCTGTATGTGCTTTTGCATTTGTTTTTCTAGCCTCTCAACATTGATTTCCTTTTTGTCATCCTCTCTTTTTGCGTTGGCGATGACCTTTTCCATTTTCACTTTCTCTTCATTCAAATCCTCTAGCTCAATAAGTCCAGCAGTATAGGCTTCAACTTTTCTTTTGTATCTTGCTTTCGCATTTTGAACTGCTTGTTCAGCACCTTGTTTTTGCGACTGCATGACTTGTTCAACAAGAGTTGTTTTCGTTTGGCTAGTCGAGAATTCAAATAATTGAACAAGGCCTTGCTTAAACCAATTTTCAACGTCATTGGCACGGTATTGTTTACTTGTACAAGTGCCTTTATTTTTGTTAGCGGAACAACGGTAAACGCGATACCTGTTGTTTTTTGAACCTGACCAGCCGATACTCATGCTTGCACCACACTTGCCACATTTTAAAATGCCACCTAGTAAGTGGGGACTAGTTTTTGCCCGAGGAGCTATTTGTTTGGCATTCACTCTTTTTTGCGCGTCTTCCCATTCATCTTTGTCGATAATAACAGGTAAGCAGTCATCGATTACTACCCATTCATCATCCTTTTTGTCTGTTCGTTTTTTCTTACTAGAATCTTTACGGTTCCATACGAAAGTGCCTTTATAAACAGGATTCGTAAGCATTAGTTTTATAGCACGGATGGACCAATCCTTTTTATATTTTGACGGGATACCTTCCTCATTTAGTTGCTTTGCAATGGCGTAGTAACCTAACCCTTTTTCTAAATAAAGATTAAACACTCGTTTTACCACTTCTGCTTCTTTTTCATCAATGACTAACTCCTTATCGACTAACTTATATCCATAAGGGCTTTGTGTTAACCATTTACCGGTAGTGGCAGCGTGGTACATATTTTCAAAGACACGTTCTCGAATACGCTCACGCTCGAATTCGGCAACGGCACCGAGTACTTGCAAAGTTAATCTCCCAGAAGGGGTATTCGTATCAAAAGACTCACTAATTGAAATAAACGAAACATCGTGTTCTTGAAAAAGATCAATAAGGTTAAGTAAATCAAGTAGCTTCCGGCTAATCCTATCCAATTTTGTGACCATCACTTGAGACACTTCACCATTTTTAACAGCACTAATAAGCTCATTTAATTTAGGGCGATCAATATTTTTAGCTGAGTAGCCATCATCTACATAAACGATTACTTCAGTACTCCAGCCCATCGCTCGGCAGTATGCTTTTAAGCGTTCTTGTTGTTCATGAAGAGAAACACCTTCTCTTGCTTGTTCATCAGTAGAAACACGACAATAAAGGGCGATCATACGTATGTTGTTGTTAAGTTCTTCAGCCATAATATGTCCCCCTTTCATGTTTTTTCTAATATATATGACCAAGCCTAATTAAAAATGATTTAATACAAGTTTCTTGGGTTGTCCCACACCTTCTTATGCATAACGTTTAATGAGGGGGTGTGCTGTTGGAAAAGGTAAATGTTCGTTTCACGTTGAATAGTACATCAGGAAAAATATCGTTCTCCGCTTTAAATGAAATAGAAAATAAAGAAATTGCCGCAGCTTTAACTGATAAATTATCAAGTTGGGAAATGCGAGTAAAAGAAGCTGCCGTTAACAACATGATCAAAAATGAATTTGGTGAAGAACAAGCCAAAAGTATTAAAGTGAAAATTATCAATGAAAAATAAAAGAGAGAGTCTTTCCTTTGTTTAAGGATTAGACTCTTTTTTAAATACACGAAAATGGAAATGTTAAAATTTGATCAAAAATGGTTTATAATATAATAAAAGATTTATTAAGACAAAGGTGGTGGAAGAAATGGCTATACGTAAAGAAGAGTTATATAAAATGGTGGAGTCTTTAAGTAATGAAGATAAGAAAACAGCCTTTGACTTTATGCAGTTTTTAATTGAACGTTCAAAGAATAAAAAGCCGAAATCATGGCAAGAGATTGATGAATTAGAAAGTGATAATGAACCATTGAGTGAAGAGGAGCTTAAGCAGTTAGAAAGTGAAGATGGTTACATTTCAGGGGAGGGTGCAAAGCGTGAATTCGGACTACAAGTTGATTTACCATAAGTCCGCAGTTAAATTCATAGCTAAATTAGATAAAACTTCTCAAGAAAGAATTGTAACTGGGTTAAAGGGGCTTTTATCCATCCCACCGGAAGGAGATATTAAAAGTCTTAAAGGACATACGGGATTGTATAGGTTAAGAATTGGCAGTTTTCGCGTTATTTTTAATATTGATCATCATGAACAAGTGGTCTATATAGAAGTTGTTGGGAACCGTGGAGATATTTATAAATAGTTTATTATATAGGGGTTGTTCCAAAGTATCATTTTGGGCAGCTCCGTTTTTCTATATATAAGCACCTTTACTGAACGAAGGCTGGGCTTCGTATTGGCATCAGCGAATCCTGCGGGAGATGGATCTTACATCCGATGAGTCGATCGAGTTCGCAAAACTGAACGCTGGAGTTGTGCAACCGTCGAAAACGCAGATCAACCCTTATTACCTTGGACTCAAAGTTTTTGAAGACATTGAAGAGCGCTACAACAATCCGACCGAAGAAATGAAAAAACGTGGTGTAAAACTGAACAGTGGTCGTGAGAAAATGTTTGAAGTGCGGGAAATTGAATCAGATATTTCTTTCATTCGCAATTATTTAACAAAAGAGCTCGTGTTACGCGAAGATATGTACCTTTTCCAAAAGCAAGGCCGCGATTATAAAATTGTAGATAAAGAGTGGCAGGAAGTTCGTGACCAGTTAGTGAGTATGCGAGTCAATGGTGGTTTCCCATATATTTGTGTTACAGATGGAGATTACTTGAAGAATGGTGAGCTTTATTTAAAACATTATTACGAAGGCATTGAGCTCGACGTTAAATATTTAGAAAAAGTACTTCCGTATATTCATCAGCTTTGGGGAAGACCAGTGCATATGGAAACGCAAATTTCAGATAAACAAATTGTGTTTGTGTATGATGGGAAGAAGATTCATAGAAGGTATTTATAGAAGGATGAGGGCTGTCTCGAATGAGGCGGTTCTTATTTTTTTGGAATGTTGTTTCCGTAGCAGTTTGTAAAAATACATTGTAATAAATTCGTAACAAAAAACACATAGTTACTTCATAAGACACTTTGTTTTGGGGTAGTCTCGTTTTGTTTTTTTACACAAAAACATGTGTATAATTACATATTTTTCGTTCTTTATTCTACACAAAAAAATCTAACATTGATTTTTATCACACCCTATCGTTATAAATATGTAATTTTTGTGAAATATATTAGTAATTATAGATTAATTGTGTAAAACGATGGTAGAATGTGAGTGTAAACAAACATTTTACATAGAAATGGAGGGTAGGTAATTTAATTTAATTCTTTATTTCTAAAAAAATATATTTAAGGAGCATTCCTGTTAGAAGGATTTTCGGGGACTTGAAAAAAAAAGAGCCCTCCTGGTATGATACGGGGTGTCAAATCGTGCACCGAGATGACCCCTAACTTAGTTAACCAAGGAGGACTTCATAATGA
>NZ_MLQQ01000050.1 GCF_001865995.1 Anaerobacillus arseniciselenatis
AAGTAACGAAGAACTTATAATTTAATATACATCGTTAGATGGACCGCCGAATGCTGGGAAACTAGCACGTTCGGTGCGGAGCAGGGGAAAAGCTGGAGATCACTTCAAAGGCTTACCTATTGCTAACTTTACTGGAACAACGGATAACACGAACAGTTATTAGTTTAAAATGTTAGGGGGATTTTATGAGGAGAATATATATAAAGGTGGCACTTGTTGGTGTATTTGTCATTTTGTTAACACTTTGGGGAAGTGGATGGCTAAACCTTTGGAAAAATGGAATAAGCGTTATCGCAAACGATGTAGATCGTTATCATCTTCAAACTTATCCAATTGATGGAGAATATACGGTTACAATTGATTTAAGTGATTTAAGAAGCAATGTGGGGAAAGTGCTTTATGACGATGGGAATAATCAAATTTATGTAGAAACGGTATATGTTCGAAATGAATCTGATTTTGAAGTTGGTTTTAGGACGAGTGGGACGTATAGATTAAGCGGTGCTACGTTAGTGTCAGGTATTGAACATGCTCGTACTGATAATGGCTTTACAAGTTTTGAACGAGCTAACGCAATAGCGACGTATAGGAGCGAATCTTTTAAAATCTATCGGTCTGGTTCGTCAGGTTTAAATTATCGGGATGGGGCTTCATTCGGATATTATTTAATTCCCCATGATAAAGAAGTGGTTGTTGATCTTGATAAGGATGCAACTATGGAGCTGAATATTTCAAATCTATACATGCACGAATGGAAGAAAAAATAGTTGTTATCTATAAATCTCTTCAACTAAAGAAGGACTTTACCACAACAAGGGAAATGTTATCTTCTTAAAAAGAAAGGCAGTAGAGAGGAGAAATAATGAAAAGAAACATAGTAATAATATTAACTGTTATTGTGTTAATTGTTAGTGTTTGGCTAGCTTTCAAGAATATAAGTCATGATGGGGCATTCACGAAATGGAGTCATTCAACAGCAGGAATTGAGCATTTTGAGAATGGTAAAGCATTTTATTTGGGTTACTACTTTAGATGGGAAGGGATAGGATCTCCTACTCTTGAAAAAATTGAATTTATAAAGAATGACGGAGAAATTGTGGCAAAAGAAGATGATGAATTTCAAATTAATTCATTTATTAAAACGGATGGTTTTGGAGCAGTTGATGAAGAGTATGTGATTAGTGAAGGGATAAATGATGAACTACTACCTGTAAAAGGTTTTAATGTAGATCAAGATTTTCATTTAGTTTTGCGAGTAAAATTAAAAGATGTAGATGTTAGTAATGATATTAAAATGATTAGAATTACTTACAAAAAATTTGGAGTAACTCAATTTCAAAACATTTCATTCGATGATGGGATTATCAAGGATAAATAAGAATGTTTCCAGATTTAAATATGCTTATTCAACATAAGGATGCGATTGCTGAACAAGCAGCAGTCGCTATTTTACTATCAGAGCAGGTTAATTTAATAAATACTTTAATTAAAAATACGAAATTTAGGGGTGAGTTCGATAAAAAATAAAATACTATTACTGTCTTTATTTACACTACTTTTACTTGTTTTAGTAGTTTGGGAAATAGTGTCCGAAAGCAATAGTAAAGAGTCAATTAAAACTGAGGAGAACACCATATCAAACTTCACACCAAATACTGTTCCACCAGGTAGTGAAAGTAAATACGATATTAAATTTAAAATGAATGAGGAAGGCGTATTTCATTTAGAATCCAAAGTTACTATAAAAAATACATCTAATGACTCTTGGGACGAATTAGTATTTTACTTCATTCCAAACATTTTTACGGAGAGCAATTCACAAGAGTTAAATAATTCCGTGAAAGTTCCATCATCTATTCAATTACATAAAGTCATAATAGAAGACAAACAAGCAAGCTATAATCTAAAAAGGGACACCTTAAGTATCCCCCTTACTAATGAAATAGAACCAGGTAATGAAGTAAGCGTAGCCTTCACTTATGATTTTACTCTTCCAGAAAAAGGACTAAGGTTTACGAAGAACAATGGCAATTATTATTTAGCACAGTTCTATCCAATGGTTCCTACATATCGTGAAGGTCAGTGGAATAAAGAAGATTATAGGTTAAGAGGCGAAACCTATCATACTGCATTTAGTGATTTTAAGGTATCATACGATTTACCTCATGGATATACTCTCGTCTCTACAAGTGAAAACGATACATACCCGAGTAAAGTAAGTGGTTCATTTGAAGTAGATAAAGTGAAAGAGGTTTTTATAGCAGTTCTAGCTGAACCAAAAGTTATACAAAAGAGCATTCCTGTTAGAAGGATTTTCGGGGACTTGAAAAAAAAAGAGCCCTCCTGGTATGATACGGGGTGTCAAATCGTGCACCGAGATGACCCCTAACTTAGTTAACCAAGGAGGACTTCATAATGA
>NZ_MLQQ01000051.1 GCF_001865995.1 Anaerobacillus arseniciselenatis
GGAAGTTTGCCGCTCGCTTCCTTCAGATTTCACGTCGCCGTGAACACCCTTGCGTTAAGCTAACCGTTACTTCTGCCTTCACGGCTCGGGACTTTCACCCTAGAGATTGCACCCATGCTGGGCACACCATAAAAAGGCATCCTCTCAGAGGATGCCTTTAATATATAGTTTAATTATGCTTTAGTAACGTTAGCTGCTTGTGGTCCACGGTTACCTTCAACGATTTCGAAGCTTACTGCTTGACCTTCTTCTAAAGATTTGAAACCTTCACCTTGGATAGCTGAGAAATGTACGAATACATCGTCTCCACCTTCGCGCTCGATAAATCCAAAACCTTTTTCTGCGTTAAACCATTTTACTGTACCTTGTAACATGTGTTTTCCTCCTGTTTGTGCGCCTTGCACACGTGTTATTTACTATCCTTGTTCATTTAAAACATTTCAGAGGAAAACTTATAAAGCTATCCTTGCAACATCTGTAAACGATCAAAAATAATAAATTAAGTATAACATTAATTGTTTCAAAAAGATACACTAATTCATAATTAACTTTCGACTGAAATCGACGTGAATTTATGTTGTCATCCTCTTCCTATAAACGCACCAAACCTCACAAATCGTTAAAATGTCCACCACACGTGGACATTTTAACGATTTGTCCATCTTCGGTGTCTGACACCATGTGAAACGCTACACATAACTTCAAGCAACGAAGTAGAGAATAACTTCACATATTGGGGAACATTATAAGAAATGGTAGGAAAAGTATAGTTAGGGGATATTTGAATGGTGACATTGGCTTCGATATTAACCGCACTATTATTGTTGGGTCTAGTTATTATAATCGACATGTTTTTATATAAGGTTTCATTTTTATCATCTTTACAATTAGTATTTGATGTGCATTTAAGCATCGGTGGGATGTACCTTATTGTAGCATGCCTATTTGGTTTAGCTGTGGCAGTAGTTATAGATTTTCGAAGGGGTAAAACTTAGGACATCTTTCAACTAGAAAGGGGGGCAACAGGTGTACTCAGCAATGGTAGAAAAGATAAGCCTTTTGCAATTATTCATTCTTATATTTTTATTTCAAATCGGTTCAGCCGTTGTAGTAGGAATTGCCGGCGAGGCCGAACGCGATGCTTGGATTGCAATTTTAATAGCTACAGTTATCGGAATAATCATTATTCGTTTATATACATATATTCTTTCATATCAACCAGGAACCAACCTCTTTGATATTATGGGGCAGCTATTCGGTCGAAACGCTTCGATGATCATTAGCCTAGTGTACACAACGTACTTTTTTTATATCGCCGCAAGAGTGTTGCGAGATTTTATGGAGCTTTTAATTACGGATCTTTTTCCTAATACACCAATAGAAGTATTAAGTATTTTGTTTATGATAGCTGTGCTTTATGTCATTTATTTAGGGCCTGAAGTATTAGGCAGAACAGCGGAAACCTTTTTCCCTTATATCATTATTTTTCTATTATTAACTGCTATTTTTCTTTTAGCTAGCGGAGACATCAAAATGCATCGTCTTCAACCAATTTTAGCCGAAGGGTTTACACCCATTCACGATGCTATATTTCCTGGTTTGATTGGCTTTCCGTTCGGTGAAGCTATCGTCTTAACGATGTTCATGGCTCTTACGAACAAGTTTCAACATGTAACAAAAGTGAGCATAGGGGCAGTTATTGCTACAGGACTCACTCTTTCAACCATTAAAATTGTTAGTATTTCAGTATTAGGTACCGAATTGTCTGAAAGAGCTACGTTTCCCCTGTTAACTGCAGCTAGAGAAATTGCTTTTGCCGATTTTATTGAACGAATTGATCCCATCGTTATTTTCGTAATGATGTTAGGAATTTTCATTAAAGTTAGTGTGTTTTTTTTCGGGGGATTAAAAGGGCTTGAATACGTGTTTCAAGTACCTTATCGTTACTTCTCGATTCCGATTGGGATGATCGTTGCTCTTTTTACGATTTTAATTGCATCAAATTATACAGAGCATATTGAGGAAGGGTTACAATTTGTACCATTGTATTTACATATGCCACTTCAAATTGGTATCCCTACCCTGCTTGCGATGATTATTTTTATAAAAGGGAAGCAGAAAAAAGGTGGGATAACGAATGCTGAATAAATGGATGAAAAAAACTGTTTCTGTCTCTAAAAAAAATAATGAAAATTCAGCAACGTTTAATAGTTGTATAGAAAAAACAAAACAAAAATTGCAAGATAATTTTGGGGATACATCTGATTTATTTATCGAGGAAATTCAAATCGGCAAGCAAAATGGGTTGTTATGTTGCTTAACTTCAATGACAGATCGTCAAAAAATCAATGGGGCTATTTTAACCCCTTTGACTGATGCGAATCTCCATAATGAACAAATTTTAGACGAATCTACTTGGGAAGAGTACTGCAAAGAATTTTTTTCAGCGGCTAAGCATGAGTTAATTCAGTATGAACATGAAGTCATCGATGATATTTTAAATGGTAATGCTTTAATTTTCGTAGATAAATTAGCAAAAGTGTTATCGATCGAAGTTCAAAAAATTGAAAAAAGAGCGATTGAAGAACCGAGTACACAAACGATCGTTCGTGGTCCGAAAGAAGGCTTCGTTGAAGATGTTGAAACAAATGTTAGCCTGATACGTAAAAAAATTAAAAACCGGCATTTGCGCTTTGAATCTCATACGATCGGAAGCGAAACTGCTACGAAAGTTTATCTCGCCTATGTCGATGGAGTTACAAATCAAGAAATATTAACAGAAATCCGCCATCGACTCGATAAGCTCGATATACATGCTCTTTTCGATTCAGGAAACTTAGAAGAATTACTAGAAGATAAAACTTTCACTCCATTCCCAATGCTCTATAATACCGAACGTCCTGACATCATCGCAGCTCATTTACTAGCCGGAAAATTCGCTTTATTTATCGACGGAACTCCTTTTGTTTTATCGGCACCAACGACTTTTTCTGACTTTGTATCGATGAGCGAAGATTATTATCTGCCTTTTTTAATGGGCAGTTTCATTCGTTTAATACGCTATTTTGCTTTTTTAATCGCTTTACTATTGCCTTCACTATATGTAGCGGTTATCACTTATCACCACGAGATGATACCTACACCACTTTTAATTAGTATTATTTCTCAAAGAGAAGGCATTCCTTTTCCAGCGGTTATTGAAGCATTGATCATGGAAATCACTTTTGAAATTTTACGGGAAGCAGGAATTCGTATGCCTAGGGCAGTAGGTGGAACCATCTCCATTGTCGGTGGCTTAGTTATTGGTCAAGCAGCTGTTGAAGCAGGAATTGTTTCTAACATCATGGTAATCGTTGTTGCCTTAACGGCAATTTCCAGTTTCGTTGCACCCATTTATACATTTGCGATTGCGACTCGCTTACTCCGTTTCGCCTTCGTTATTTCAGCTGCTATTTTTGGCCTTTATGGCGTGTTTTTAGGAATGATATTCTTAGTTGCTCACTTAGCGAGCTTACGTTCTTTTAGTGTCCCTTACTTAGCGCCGATCGCACCGTTCAGCCTCCAAGATCATGGAGATATTTTTATTCGTTTACCTTCTTGGGCAATGAAAAAACGGCCATCTTTTTTAAGAACTGAAAACCCGAACAAGCAACCAAATTCTAAATCACCATCACCACCAAAAAAAGAAGAAGGGGGAACAGATTCGTGAATAAAGCTATCCTCCTCTTTCTTTGTCTTGTCCTAGTTTCGACCGCTGGTTGTTGGGATCAAGCAGAATTAGATGATATAACTGTGGTTTCAGGTCTAGCCATCGATAAAGGGAAAGAACATAAATACCAATTAACGACAGAGGTATTTAATGTTACTGCTTTGGATCCCGAAACGAGAGGAACAGAGACTGCCTCGATCCTATTTTCACTTGAAGGGAATACAATTGCCGAGCTAGCTAAAAAAATGAATGTGATTGCCACTCGAAAGCTCATCTACTCGCATATGCGTGTTGTCGTTATGAGTAAAGAAATCGCACAAGAAGGTTTGTTAGAAGCACTAGACTTTTTTGAAGCAGATCGTGAAATACGAAACGACTTTAGCTTTATTGTTGTTGAAAATGTCCCGGCAAAAGACGTCTTAAAAATTAATTACCCAATTCAGCAAGTATCATCTTTAAAAATACATGAGCAACTTGATACGATGGTGAAAGAATGGGGCGGCGACCCTGATATTCGTATGAAAGATTTTATCGCTGCTCTTTTATCGCCTGGAAGAGAACCAATTGCAGCCGAAGTGAAAGTGATTGGCTCACCAGAAAAAGGGAAAACAAGAAGTAACATGGAAAAAGTAGAAATGGACGCTTTAGTTATTTTAGATGGGTTAGCTATTTTTAACGGAATGAAACACGTAGGGGAATTACCGATTAAACATGTTCGAAACTTTCTGCTATTACAAGATAAATTAAGACGAACTTCGATTACTGCAATGTGCAGCGAAGATAAGTGGATGGCAGCAAGAATTACAAATTCAAAAACGAGAGTGAGAGCTCGTTATGATAATGATGTACCGAAGTTTAATGTCGCTATCGATTTAGAAGGGCGCCTTGAAACAATCCAATGTCCAATGGAAATCGTTGATCTTCAAGCTTACTTAGACATGGAAAAACAGTTTTCAGAAGCATTCGAAAAAGAAATCGAAGAAACCATTCGCATTCTACAGGAAGATTTCCAATTAGACATCTTCGGTTTCGGTGAACATATGGAACGGCAAAATTACCAACACTTTAAAGAAGTAAAAGACGAATGGAACGAAGAGTTTGCTAAAGCTGACATTGACGTTAATGTCACATTAAAATTACGACGCACAGGCTTGATCAATGATCCATTTTTAGTTGAAATGGAGGAAGAGGAATAATACCTCTCGCTGACAAGCTATGTGACTTTTTCTCATGGTATTCCCCCTTACGTAGACAATCTTTACGATGATAAAATGAGATTTGCTTAACCATCTTTATGGAAGGGAAGGTTGTTCTTATGCATATCGGTAGTAAAGGTTGGTACGTCAATGAATTGAAGAAGCTAGGTGTGCGGTATATCGATGGGAAGAAAATTGAGAGGTTTAAAACTTTCGTTTTAGCTAATTTGTATGATGAATTAATAAAGGAAAATCAAATAGGATGAGGAACACCTAAGTTACATTCTTAAACCATATAATTTTATTATTAAAGGCTGTTTCAAATTTCAGCGTTGCACTACTTTATGCTAACCGAATTTTGAACAGCCTCTAATTTTTATTTTTGAGATATCTTTTGATATGATTCATTTATTTCAGTTACATTCGCCCACCAAATATCTCCCGCACCAGGTCTGTTTCCCTCTGTTGATGATGGGTGTAAATGCATGAAGACTACAATTATAGCTATAAAAAAAGTAAAACTAAAAAGCTTTTTCAATAACATCTCCCTCTTTTCTAACCGGCTTAGTTACTCCTAAGCTCTCTTTAAAAACTACTAAAACGGTAACGAGAAGAATTTCCCACTAAAGAAAATCCATGCTGCAAGTAATGTAAGAATAATATTAAATAACTGTCCGACAATGTATAAAACAATTGGTTTTCCACCTCGGACTCCTTTAGCTAATTCTTTAAAATTAGATTCAAGTCCAATACTTACAAAGGCTAGTGTAAAAAATAAACCACGATATTGATCGATTGTTGGTAAAACTGTTTCAACTGTTTGTTGCGGTATTAAAAATGAAAAAATTAACGATGCACCGATAAAACCTAAAATAAATTTTGGCATCCGATCCCAAATTTCTTTCCCTTTTATTTGCTTTTTTTCTGATCCTTGTTGGTGAGAGTTAGCCCGAGATACGAAAAATAAAGCAATACCTACTGCCACAAATCCAATTAAAATATTTTGGACCATTTTAATCACTGAGGCTACTTCCATAGCATTTTCTCCAAGCAATGAACCTGCAGCAACAACTGCACCAGTAGCGTCAATTGTTCCACCTAACCAAGCTCCACCTACGACTGGATCTAAACCGAATAATCGAACAAGTGCAGGCATACCGATCATCATTAAAATCGTAAAAATGAGCGTGATCGAAATCGCAAGTGTAATTTCTTCTTTTTTAGCTTTTGCTGCTGTACCTGAAGCGATAGCTGCCGAAACACCGCATACGGCCGTAGCTGAAGAAATCGTTACCGCTAACTCTTTTTGGTCATTCATTTTTAGTACTCGTTGTGAAAATAAATACATAACGATAATAACGATTGGGGTGACCATCCAAGCAACCCCGATTCCTAGCATTCCTAAAGCTAACATTCTATCAAACAAAATAGATGCCCCTAACAACACTAAGCCAGTTTTAATATACAGTTCCGTATGAAGAGCACTCTTTAAAAAAGTTGGTGTTTTTAAAACATTACTTATAAATAATCCAATGACTAAAGCCCAAATCACATCATTAAAACCGTAGTGGCGCCAAGGACCATATTGTCCAAGTACGTAAGCTAATATCGATAACCCAAATAGTACTGGAAAAGCTACTAAAAAATTGCGCTTTATTTCTGTTTTTAAAAAGCGTATAGCGACCCAGAAAATAAGTAACGCTATTCCCCCAGTTAAAATCACTCCTGGAATGTTATTGATTGGAATAGAACTTATAATATTAAAACTACCGTCGTTTCCCCACCGGCTCGGTAATGTTGGTGCTGGAAATAAAGATAATAAAATTAAAGATATAATACCAAATCCTAACCAAACTGCCCACCAATCCTCAGTATTTAAATTGAGTTTTTTAGAAGGTGGTGGAGCCGTTTCTCTAATTTCTGAATAAATTTCTTTTTTTCTTAACTGTTGACTTGCCATGCTTTTATCTCCTTTCATCGTAAAAAAGTTGCCAATGCTCCTCCTGGCAAAAACCTTAGTTTTCTTATACTTCCTGCCGAGTTAACTTATAAATTTTAATAGTGTTAAAAAAACCAGAAATCTCCCTTCAATAAAAGAGGACCTCTGGTTTTCCAGTCAGCACCTTAATTCCAAGTATTTTCATCTGATTAATATATATAATAATCAAAGACAACACTAAAAGTCAATACTTTCCTTTATATTTCACATTTTCAAAATCCGATTATTTTAGTGAGAATTAATTTTTTCTAAATTTTTTTAATAACGTCTTTCTTTATATAGCACAAAAAAATACGCCTATAAAAGGCGCATTGTATGTTAAGCAAAGCCGACTATTTTTAGTTTGTGAAATTTGCGAAGATCAATAAAGGTCTTTGATTCTCGAAAGTAAAGTAAAGGCTGCATTGGTTCATAATCAAAAACAAACGAAACTTCTGCTACATTACCATCATTAAGAAGAACGTGTTTATTAATATGCTTTCTTAATGTATTTCGTAAAAATGGACAAACAACAGCTGGACTAAGTTTGTTTTGTAGCGCCTCCTCTTCTAACCCGTACAAGATTTCAAAGAGATTTTTTTCTTGTTTTGTCATTAATTCGTCAATCACATCTGCAACTGAAATGATTTGTACAGACGGGTGCAAATACTTCACCGTCAATCTTCGAGGATAACCTGAGCCATCAATTCGCTCTCGATGATTTCTAACTGCATTTAATATTTTTACATTGATATCGGGAATTCCTCTTAATACATTCCAACTGTATTCGGGATGCTTTTCATATTCAGCCAATTGTTTTTTCGTTAATTTTTCAGGATTTTCTACCATCCCTTGATCGAGCTTCATTTTTCCTATGTCATGTAAAACACCCATTTGCCACAGTCGAAGTTTATTTTTATAAGAAAATCTTAATAGCTTACCTAAATAAAAAGCGATTAAACCGACGTTCGCACTATGACGATAAATAGTCTCCGTTTTTTTTATTGAATAAAGTTTTTCAAAAATTAAAGGATCTTTTTGTACGAATCTTACGATGCTTTCATCTCGTTTAAACCACTGTTTCAATGAAACGTCCTTTATACTTTCTAAGTTCGTATATAGATCTTGAATACGATTTATATGTGTAAAATAAAAATCTTCAAACGACTTATTTACTGAAACTTTCACTTTTTTATATTGATGTTTTTTTAAAAGATCGACATGAGCCGAAGTTAAGACCGTTCCTTTTTTCAGTAATAAAACATCCGTCTCTGATACAATATCTTGCTCTAATACTTTTCCTACAAGATCAAAACTAATATTATCGACCATAGTATCGTCTCCCTCTTTTCGTCTAAGCCTCTTACTATAAGCAACAATTACGAAAACAGCTTTGTGAAAATACATGATGAGCGAAAACAAAGGGCAGCTTAATGAATTTCATCATTCAATCGGTTATATTACTAGTATAATTGAATAGGGCTTGTCTCCTAAAGCTACTTTTGACACGAATATTTAGTACGAATTCTAGTGGTTGGTTGGAGGGAAAACCTAAGCTTTACATGTTAACTAGTGATGGCGCATCGTCATGCTGGTTTTGTATAAAAAAAAGGCGGATGATTTCGTGAACGAGCCTCAGATTCGAAAGAAGGTCACAGCGAAGAGAAGGAAATCATTCGCCTTTTTCCCTGTTAGATGGGGACGATGCTTCGGCATGCTAGTTTTGTATAAAAAAAGATTAGTCGGTGACTTTGCTAAAACCTTGAATTTAGGGGATAATATAAGTTATCTTATATATGGTATGCCCATAGGGATTATCGAACTGTTGAAATTACATAAATATCATAAAGGTGTGTTTTAATTGCGTTTAAATAAATATATTAGTGAGTCAGGAATTACTTCGCGCAGAGAGGCTGACCGCTGGATTGCTGATAAAAGAGTAACTATTAATGGGGTTGTTGCTGAACTTGGTAGCAAAGTTGAACCTGGTGATGAGGTTCGTGTTGATAACAAGCCCGTAACGATCGAACAAGAAAATGTTTATATCGCTTTAAATAAACCTGTCGGGATTACTAGTACGACCGAAAGGCATATTAAAGGCAATGTTGTCGATTTTGTTAATCATCCGCTACGAATTTTCCATATTGGACGACTCGACAAAGATTCTGAAGGGTTACTTTTATTAACAAATGACGGAGATATCGTCAATGAAATATTACGAGCTGAAAATAAACATGAGAAAGAATATATTGTAACCGTCGATAAGCCGATCACAACATCTTTTTTAAACAAGATGTCTGAGGGAGTTGAAATTTTAGATACGAAAACACTTCCTTGTAAAGTAACGAAAATCTCAAAATACGTATTTAAAATTATATTAACTCAAGGTTTAAATAGGCAAATTCGACGTATGTGTTCTGCACTCGGTTTTCAAGTTCGTCGCTTACAACGTACCCGAATTATGAACATTCATTTAAACGGGTTGCCGAAGGGGCAATGGCGCGACTTAACGAAAGAAGAGCTAAACAAATTGTTTAAAGACTTAAATTATGAACCAAGGAATTAAAAGGGGTCTCGTAATGAGATCCCCTTACTATATTCTATCAAGTATTTTACTATAACTTTTACATAAAACATCTATTTCATCTTCACTTAAGTCTTGAAGAAGATCCATAATAAATTGGTTACCTTCTTGTTCTCTTGCTTTCCAGTAGTCTCTACTTTTCTGAGTCAGTTTTAGTCTAATCGCTCTTCCGTCTCTCGCATCTTTTTCGATTTTTAAAAATTCTTTTTCTTGGAGCTTTAACGCTAATTGCTTTACATTTTGATGTGAACTCCCCATGAGTTCAGCGACTTCACCGAGAGTAGGGTGCTTATCTTTAAACTTTAAAATCATAATGGTAAGAAACCATTGCCTTAGTGTCATGTCGGTCTTGTCATCTCTTGCTAAAAAATGGTCGCCTTTAACTTGTAATTTATTTGCTAAAAGAAAGATATTTCCGAAAATATATTGCTGCTTTTCAATATCCGTCATCTTATCAGTGTTCATCTCGCACCTACCTTTTGCTCTTTTACATAAACTATTACGTATATATGTAATATATTACACTTTTTTATTAATCGTCAAGACATAATGGTAGTAATATCTCTACTTTCGTTCCGACACCTTCTGCACTTTTCACATTGATTGATCCATGATGCTCTCGAATCACTTTAAAGCTAATCGTTAACCCTAGACCAATCCCTTTTTCTCTCGTTGTATAAAAAGGTGTTCCTAAGTGTGATATCCGTTCGGCTGGCATTCCATGACCGTGGTCTATAATGCTTATTCGCACCATTTTATTTTTAGTCGTTGTAACTTCAGCGACAATTTCACTGTTTTCAGCCGATGCCTCAATAGCATTATTTAAGATATTTACGATCGCTTGTTTTAAAGGATCAGCTTGACCGTTTATTTTTATATTCTTTTCAGTATCCCAAACTGTAACAATTTTGATATTACATGAATAAGCTGTTTCCTTTATCATCTCAAAGCTATTTTCTAAAAGACTTTTAAGCTTAAAAGTTTGGAAAGGAACGACTTCAGGATGGGCTAATTTCATAAATTTATTGACAAAAGACTCAATTTTATTCAATTCCTTTGAGATGATGTCATAATAAAAACGTTGTTTATCATCAATAAAGCTCGCTTCGAGCATCTGTTGAAATCCTTTTATACTAGTTAAAGGGTTTCTAATTTCATGAGCAATACTAGCTGCTACTTGCCCAACGACAGAAAGTTTATCTAGCTTTCGAGTTAACTCCTCGTATTCTCTTCTTTCTGTCGTTTCGCGCGATACGAGGACAATCGTTTCGACATTCCCACTAGCATCGTCTATAGGCGTAGCTCGAATTTCGAGAAAGCCTTCGTTGCCATCAATGCTTTTATATTTTATTTCTTCCATTAATGATTGCTTATGTTTCGTTACTTCCAGTAATAATTTTTCAAAAATAGGCCTGTCACCATCGAAAACAAAATCTATGATACTTTCTCCAATAAACTTTTCTATAGATAAACCAAATACCACTTCATGGGAAGGTGAAACATACTGAAAGATCCCGTTGCAGTCAATAATACTTATTAAATCTGAAGTATTATTCGTAATTAGACGATATTTCTCTTCTGTTTCTTTTAAACGTCTTTTTGTCTCTTCTTGTAACGTAATATCTTTAAAAAAGACGGTTGTGATCGTTTGCTTATTTTTGTAAATATTTTTATACACGATTTCTACTTGAATGGGTTTTGCGTTATTGCTAATAAAATGAATGTTAAAAAATAAGGCAGACTTTTCGGGATTAGTGATAATGTTTTTAAAAGCATCGCGATCATCTTGGTGAATGTAATCAGTTAGAAATTCACCTTTAACAGAACTTTTTTCTCCATTTGTAAGAACTTCTTCTGCAAAAGAATTAACATAACGAATAATCCCTTCATTCAAAACGATAATTCCTATAGGTGAAATATCTACTAATTTCCGAAACCTTCGTTCTCGTTGTATTAACTGCTCTACATCTACCATAATCCCCCTCCTTTATAAGAAAAGCGCAAGATCAAAAAAAACGCATATTAAATCAATTTTACCACGAAATTTGTCGTATTATTTATAATTATATTACAATTAAGTGTCACTGTCCGCCATTTAATGCACATAATTTCTTGAGGGGAGGGGGTTAAAACCTGCCTGATTTAATAATTGAATAAATCAGCCAAAGAAACATGACAAGTGCTACTCCAAAGCCAATCTCTACGGTTGGTAGTCGCAAAATATATGTTGAAGTATGACCAGCCACAGATGAACCGACGATTAAACCTACCATAATGATACTAAATGAAAGTAAAACGATACTGAAGGAAAGACGGTTACTGACTCGTTCTAATCGCGCTAGTAAATGATCTAGATCTGAAATCGAAACTTCTACGCGCATTTTTCCTTGTTTCATAATCGATGTGAATTGTTTAATGCTTTTTGGCAAATCAGTGACGATTTCTCCGTATTCGGTGGCATTTTTCATTAATCTAGTCACGACATTTTTTGGATGATACCGCTCTTTTAGCAACTGCTTCCCAAACGGTTCGGCAATTTTCACAATACTTAAATTAGGGTCAAGCTTTTCCACCATCCCTTCCATCGTGAGTAATGCTTTACCTACGAGAGTTAAGTCGGTAGGAATGCGAATCCCATGTTTTGAAGCGACAGAAAAAAGATCATTAACAGCTTCACCTAAACTTAGTTGGCTGAAAGGAACGTCATAATATTTTTCCCTTAAGTGTTCAACATCTGTTCGTAATACTTCCATATTCGCATCATCGGAGACAAGCCCCATTTTTGTAGCCGCTTTAATAACACCATCTGTATTTTGAAGCATCATTGCAATAACAAACGATGCGAAGTGGTCTCGCATTTGTGGCGTGAGACGCCCAATCATGCCAAAATCCATCAAGACGATGACCTCTCCCTCTTTTACTAATACATTTCCTGGATGGGGATCACCATGAAAAAAGCCGTCCATTAAAATTTGCTGAAAGATAGCATTCACAAACTTATCAGCAATTTTATTTCGGTTATAGCCCTTTTTCTCTATTTTTTCGATTTCATTAAGTTTAATTGCATCGACGTACTCCATTGTAAGTATTTTTTTGCTAGTAAAAGGCCAATAAACTTTTGGAATATAAATTTTCGGGTCATTTTTAAATTGTTTTGCTATTTTTTCAGAGTTTCTCCCTTCGATTGTATAATCTACTTCAGCGCGAAGTGACTTGGCAAATTCATCGGTAATATCACGCAATTGATACTTAGCAGCCCAATCAAACTTTCGCTCTGCTAACATAGCGATTTCTTGTAAAATCTCTAGATCTGTTTCAATTTTCTTTCGGATGTTCGGACGCTGAATTTTAACCGCTACTTTTTCTCCTGTTTTTAAAATGGCATAATGCACTTGACCGATGGACGCAGCAGCTATCGGTTCTTCATGAAACTTAGAAAACACATCGTTAATATTCTTTCCTAGTTCCTCGGTAAAGACTTGCTGAACTTCTTCATACGAAAAAGGAGGGACATCGTCTTGCAATTTCTCTAATTCACAAATGACATCCGCTGGAATAAAATCAGAACGAGTACTTGCGATTTGACCAATTTTAATAAATGTTGGACCTAATTGTTCAAAAAACAGCCTAAATCGTTCGCCAACTGTTTTGGTTTGTGTCTCCTTACTCCCTTCAATAAACAGCCTCTTAGGCACACTAAGCAACTCAAGGAGACCTAATTCTTTCATAACAAAACCGAATCCATTTCGAGTAAACGCAGCGACAATTTCTCGATAGCGTTGAATGTGCCTAATCCTCTTTCTTATGATAAATACCACTCCTTATGTTATCCCGACGTTCTATAATGAATTGATTGACGTTAGCGACGTGGGGGTCTTTAAGTACGATCAATTAACGGGAGGATCATTTGAGAAGTCAACGATACTCTAACCGTTTAGTACAACCGGTGCAAAATCCCATCATTTATTCCAATTTTGGTTGCTGCTCTAAAGCATCGAGACGCCGTTCAATTCGTTGTATATCTTCTTTTGTCGCAAGGTTTAATTCATTTAACATGATGTTCATTCGTTCTTTAATCATTTGATCCAATTCAGATTTCGTCTCTTCCCCTTTTTGAAGTAGCTCATTTAATACCTCATTCGATTCTTCTTTCTTAATTTCACCTTTCTTAACTAATTCATCAACAAGTGCTTCCATTTGTTCTTTACTTTTCACCACTAACCCTAGCCCTAAAGCTATACCTTTTCCCATAATATTTTTCATTTTGTCTAAAACCTCCAAATGTAAATTTCTTTTTTATATTGCCCTTGTACAGGTGAGTTTACTTATAAAAATTATTGGTTCATACGGGTGTCCACGAGACAAGGACATTTTTACGATTTGTCCACGGACGGTGTCTGACACCATGTGAAGTTTTCACATGGTGTCAGACACTATTGACAAACGAGCGATAGAGGAGTAAATTAACATATCATACACACCTATAAATCGCTGAATCATTTTTGAGCGGGGGAACCATTTTGATAGTTTACTAACTATCATGGGGTGAATCTTACATATGTAAGAGGGGATACTCTCAGTCCCTAATCCGACAGCTAACCTCGTAAGCGTTACTTGAAGAGAGGAGGGTCAAATAGTCATTCTATTGATCATTCTTCGTAATGGTCTTTTTTGTTGTTTTAGTTGGTTTGTTGGTTTGTTGGAAAGGAAAATTCGCTTTCCTCTTTAACATACTAGAAGGTGACGAACATCGTCATTAGAGGGTCATTTTAATTATAATATCAATAGTAGGGGAGTCCTTTAAAATGAAAAAACAGTTCGCTGTCATCGGTCTTGGTCGTTTTGGTGGTAGTGTTTGTAAAGAATTATACAATATGGGACATGAAGTGTTAGCCGTCGATACTGATGAGGACAAAGTAAATGAATATGCTAACTATTCTACACATTCAGTTGTCGCAAACTCGACCGATGAAAATTCACTTCAATCTTTGGGGATTAGAAATTTTGATCATGTTATCGTTGCTATTGGTGACAATATTCAAGCAAGTATTTTATGTACATTACTCTTAAAAGAAATGAATATAAAACAAGTTTGGGTGAAAGCTCAAAATGAATATCACCATAAAGTTGTTGAAAAAATTGGTGCTGATCGCATTATTCATCCAGAGCATGACATGGGAGTTAGAATTGCTCAATACTTAGTGTCTGAAAAAATCATTGATTATATCGAACTATCTCCAGAGTATAGCATCATGGAGTTAATGGGAACAAAAAAGGTTTCGCACCATTCGATTGCTGAGTTAGATATTCGGGCAAAATTCGGTTGTACAATTTTAGGAATGAAAAGAGGCGAAGAAGTCATCATGTCGCCAACCCCAGATGAAATTATTAAAGAGAATGATATATTAATAGTGATTGGTCACAATAAAGACTTAAAGCGTTTCGAGGATGAGGGGCTGTAATGCTCAATAAAGATCATTGTGTTGTTTTATTTAAGAAAAAGTAGCACATGCCACAAGCGTTATAAAGAACTTATAAAGAAACTATGAAGAACAAGGGGATGCCCCATAAGTGTCTGACACCATGCAGAACTTACTAAATATAGACGTATATATTACCGTCTGTATTAGGTGCCTAACGGTGTCTGACACCTTAAAAAGACAAATACGGCAAAATGTCCACCTCACGTGGACATTTTAAAGAATATTAAGATGATCTTCAATTGGTAACAACAACATATTATCGTTGTTTAACCTTTTTATACGTCTCTTTATTGCATATGATAAATAACTCCGCATCATCTGGAATGGAATCGTCTAACTTCGAAAATAGGTTAAAGTCATTCCGGTCTGATATTAAATTCGCCCCTACTTTTTTTAGAGCTTCAAAAGCATCGTTATACGTTTCCCAAGCATCTCGTTTCTTAATTTTCCATAAATCAACGCCATTTTTTCTGCCTAGAAGTTTCATCACAAGTTTGCCTGAACCTTTATGAACAGCCGCTTTTGCCATTAAATCAGAAAGTGCCTCATCCGCGATAACGAACTCATCAACATTAGCATGCTTAAAATTTGGGATATGTTTTTCCTTTATTATTTCAACAATTGTATAAATGTCTCTTTCCATTTCAACAGCATAACCTTCAATCGTTGAAACAATAATTAAAGCTTTTCCGTCTGCAGATACAGGATCAATTTCGTTATCTCTTGCAAAAATTAATACAGCACTAGCATCTAAAATATTCGCTCTTTCTAAGGTGTGAGTGTCTGTAGCATCACCGTTAATGTAAAATAGTTTTTCATGTTCATATGGTGCTTTCGGTAGCGTATCAATAACGACAATGCTACCTTGTTCATCAATTTCTAAAATTTCATTCATCGCATGCTGCGCCTTACTAGACCACCCTATGATGACATAGTGCCCACTTCCCTTATATCTCAACTTTCCTTCCTCCTTTAACTTCCGATACATTCCAAACCCTTCCACAACTTTACCGATGACAATCGCAATTAATCCGATACCAAAGAAATATAAAAAAAGTCCAAAAATCCTGCCTAACGTCGTTTCTGGAACAAAATCTCCATACCCCGTCGTTGTTACCGTCGTCATCACATACCAAAAACCGATAAAGGGGTTTTCGAACACTTCAGGCTCAAGCCAATGTATAAAAAATGAACTAGCAATAAAAAAAACAAATGTGAGTATAAAAAGGGTTATTTTTCTTATTTTCACAACGATCTTCATGAGATCATAAATTAATAGCATCGTACTAGCCCTCCTTTACTCCTAGCATTTCCAATTTTTTTGCTCAGACACGCGAAAAGGACAAATATCTCATCATGTATGTTCATTCATTTCGCAAGAAAAAAAACGACCTATCTCAATATTAGAGACAGATCGCTTCACGTCTGTGGTTGCCAATTCATGCTTTATTTTATAGACTTTAGCTTCAAATTGTTTACACTTTACATACCGATTTCAGTTTCTCAATAATCGCATCGGTGACCTCAGTTGTGGAAGAAGTTCCACCGATATCAGCCGTTTTAATACCATCTTCTAAAACGCCTTCAATGGCTTCAAGAACTTTATCACCTAACTCTGTTTCTCCTAAATGATCCAGCATCATTTTTCCCGTCCAAATTTGTCCGACTGGATTAGCAATCCCTTGCCCATAAATATCAGGAGCTGAACCATGAACTGGCTCAAACATCGATGGATATTTCCCATTTAAATTAATATTAGCAGCTGGACCTATTCCGATACTCCCCATAATTGCTGCACCTACATCTGTTAAAATATCTCCAAATAGATTACTAGCTACGATAACGTCAAAAGTATGTGGTCTAGTAACAAGAAATGCGGCTAAGGCATCAACATGAAAGGAATCACTCTTAATATCAGGATATTTTTCTGACACATCACGAAAAACATCATCCCAAAACGGCATCGAATGGACAATTCCATTCGACTTTGTAGCACTAGCGACATACCCCTGCCTTTGTTCAGCAAGCTTGAAAGCATATTCCATCGCCCGCTCGACCCCTTTTCGTGTAAAAACAGCGTTCTGAATCGCGATCTCATCAGACCCACTATGTATGCGACCACCGACCTCACTATATTCACCTTCACTATTTTCACGAACGACGAGAAAATCAAAATCACGTGGGTTCACAAGCGGGGATTGTATTCCCACCAATTGCTTTGCCGGGCGCACGTTGATGACTTGTTCAAAACCTCGTCTAATTTTCACTAGTAGCCCCCATAAAGAAACGTGATCAGGAACAAGCTTCGGATAACCAACTGCTCCTAAGAAGATTGCATCACTATTTTCCAAGCGCGAGAGCCCATCTTCTGGCATCATTTGATTATGCTCTAAATAATATTCACAGCCCCACGGATGTGAGTCAAATTCAAACTTTAAGCCCCCGTGAATGTCAGCTACTGCTCGTAACACTCGTAGCGCCTCTGGCATTACTTCTTTACCAATTCCATCTCCCGGAATAACCGATATATTATACTTCTTCACTTTTTACTTCCCCCTCAATAATAGAATTTATATACTGTAAATCTCTCTCAATATGAAGTGCCATTAATTTAGAAGCTTCTTTTGATTTTTGACTTATAATTGCTTCATAAATTTCATAATGATCTTCGAAAACCTCTTTCTTCCGCCCTTTTTCCCTAGCACTAAATTGTCTATAAAAATTGGTCAATAACCGTAATTGCGTTAGCTGTGTTTGTAAGCGTTGATTTTTTGAGATTGCTAAAATAAAGTCGTGAAACTGTTCGTTGTTAAAAATAAATTCAGCATCACTTTGTTGATTTACTTGGTTGATCGTTGCTTTACTTCTTTTAATGATCTCTTTAAACTGTAGCTTTTCATTTTCGGTGATGTTTTCTGCTGCTATTTGCGTTGCAAGTGATTCTAATGCTTTACGGCATTGATAAATCTCAAGCAAATCTTTTTTCGTAGGTGTGAAAATATATAGTTGATTACGCTTTTGTCTCACTAAAAGCCCTTCTTGCTCTAATTTTTGCATCGCTTCCCTAACCGGTCCTCTACTTACATTTAACTTTTTTGCTATGTGAACTTCATTGATTCGCTCGCCAAAAGGAAGTTCTCCGGCTAAAATTATTGATTTCAACTTTTCGTAAACTTGCTTATATAACGGCTTCGGTCTTTGTAATTCCAATGTAAAAACCCCTAATCTTAAAAACTTGAAATTTTTAAAATCCTTACAAACTAAGCGAATTTAATAATCCCCTTAAACTAACCACATCGATCTAACCTATTAGAGAACGACATAACTCAAATAAATTTAGTCCTCTAAGGGCGCTAATATTGAGTGATGAAATTCATTAATTTATAAAACTAAAATATATTGTTAACTGTTAACAGTTAGTATATTCTAAATATTATAGGTAATTTAATATTATGTCAATCACTCATTACATTTGCAATCGAAAACGGAATTACCGCATTATTTGTAGGGATTTTTGATAACTTTGCTCTTATAGGAGGATTGTTATATGGAGCCATTTATGCACCATTAGTTATTACTGGGATGCAGGAACAATGGAAGATTTCGATCGCCTATTAGAAGACCAGTTCCTCGATCTAGAAGGTTATGCTAATATCGTCTTCGTAAAAAACTACGTTTACCTTGACGATGCTCGATTATTTCAATACACCGAATCTCGACACAGACCCGATAAATTCCGTTTCGTCGACTTTGCTAGAAGGAAATAGATTCCCTCCATTGGTGTCTGACACCGCTCGTGGACAAATGGGCAAAATGTCCGTCTCCAGTGGACACTATTACAAAAGAAGAGGGGACAGTCCCCTCTTCTTTTACTTATATAATTTTCGAATGCATTCAGTTGTCCCGAGGTGCACGCCTTCATGATACAAATTAAAGCTTAGAAATTGTTCTGTTGTTTCTAGCTTTAAACCACTTTTCAACGTAATTGGTTGATTTACTTTTTCATGTAACCTCTCTTTTAACGTTTCTTTAATACGTTGCTGCTGTTTTTCAAGCAAAATGCCTAACTCTTGAATTGTTGGCTGCACCCCCTTCCAAGTTAATGGCGAAGTACCTGGAGCAAAAAAAACACTAAAATTATCTGGCATTTCCATCGGTAAACCGACTGTAGAAAACAAAAACTTCTCATTCACAAAATAAATATGTCCCAAATGCCAACGAATGTTATTTTTAAATCCCTCAGGAATAAAATCTGCTTCTTCTTCAGAAATCTCATTGATTATCGTTAATGTTTTATTTCTAACAAATTCAAGTTGAGTAAATAAAAAATGATCCATTTCCAACCTCCTACTGTCACTTCTATCATATCTTTTTTATATTTAATACTGTAATAATAGTATCATAATTCTATTCAATAATTTCCGTATGAAAACAAAGCTTCATATGATTAATAAAAGTTTCATTTAACTCCGGGAAAGTTGCAACTCCTCGTTTATGGATTGCAGTTTTAAAACCTTCAGCATCCGCTCCTGCAACTGTTAAGAAATCGCAAATGTCGGTGCAAACGCCAACTACATGTACTTTTTCAACTTGATTTGTACGCAATAAATTAGCTAAATCCGTCTTAAAAAAAGCATTATAGTTCGTTTTTGGGACATAATAAAAATTTTCTCGAGAGTTATTTTTCTCGTGAAATTCATTTAGTTCCCCATAAAGTTTTTGTCCTTCGCTACCTTTTACATTATGTACTGGCCACAATTCAAAGTGAGGATCGTCTTTTTCGTGTTCATCCATCGTCACGACAACTAACTTGTCATTCGTTAAAAAATCATTTGCTAACTGAACAATATATGGCACTACTTCTTGGGCTGGCTTACCTACTGTTAAACCACCTTGATCAGCGACAAAGTCATTACTCATATCAACAATTAATAATGCTTCATTTTTCATTGTTTCAGCTCCTTCAATTATTAAATGATTAGGTTTTGCACAAACCTAACCCCAACTTAACAT
This sequence comes from Anaerobacillus arseniciselenatis, assembly GCF_001865995.1. Classification (GTDB taxonomy): domain Bacteria; phylum Bacillota; class Bacilli; order Bacillales; family Anaerobacillaceae; genus Anaerobacillus; species Anaerobacillus arseniciselenatis. The sequence goes on from NZ_MLQQ01000051.1 coordinate 19,964, forward strand.
CACCACTACACATCATTTTATCATGAACTGGGTCTTACTTTCATTACGCGAAAAAATTTCACGAAAGTCATTGAAAAATTTAACATCATTGCCCTTAAGTTGGACATTCTAAAACTAGACTTAACATTCATAAGGGGTTTATTACTATGTCACTTGATGCTTTTATTATGGGGGTTGCTTTCATCTTAATCCATTTACTTGCCAATGAGCTTATTCCAGCCAAGCGAGTACATCGGTTAAAATGGTTCTCTTTTTCGGGAGGACTAGCTGTATCTTACGTATTCGTCTACGTGCTTCCTTCTTTACATAAAGAACAAATCACAATTAAAAAATACGGTGATTATTTTACGATGGAGTCGGAGTTATATTTCATCGGATTATTAGGGGTGTTAATTTTTTACGGTATCCAGAAAGTCGTCCGTAAAGCGCAATTAAATTCTGAGTCAAGAAAAGCGAGGTCTTTATTTTGGCTTCAAATCTTATTTTTCGGTGTATACAACATGTTGGTTGCTTATACGGTTATTTCCCATGAAGTTTTAGGTATTCAAGCCGTCTTTTATGGACTTGCTGTCGGACTTCACTTTATCGCCGTAGCTCACGATTTATGGAGAGAATACTCTGATATTTATAACCAAATCGGACGGTACGTACTAGCGATCGGCATACTCGCTGGCTGGTTTCTCGGTATCACCGTTAACTTATCACCGTTAACCGAATCAATTATATTTGCCTTTATCTCAGGAGCAATGATTTTAAATGTTTTAAAATATGAATTGCCACCCGATGATGAGGCACACTTTTTTACATTTGCCGTAGGGGTCGTTTCTTATACAAGTGTGACAATGTCATTAAAATTTTTCTTTCAATGGTAATGCAGCACTCGTATTTACTATCTACTTATTAATTGAACTTGCGCTTAATCACTAATTAAGTAGTTTTTTTCCTTCTCTTGTAGACAAGTGTAAAAATTCCGTTTAATACATTAAGAAGAATTGTAAAAAGTAAAGGCAGCATTGAAATGATCAGAAAAGGACTGAGATTTTCAAACGGGTTTTGACCGAAATGTTTATGATATTGACTAAAACTTAAATAAAGGATTAATGATGGAATTATCATTAATACACACGTAATTCTAGAAAAGAAAAAAGGATTTCCTCCTCGTCTAAAATAAAGAACAACCGAAGGAACATAAAATAATAACGCTAAAACTAAAATTTTTACCGGTGTGAAATTTAAAAATCCGCTATTAATTATTACTTTCGAATTATAGTAAACTGCTAAAAAGAAAAAAATAAACAGTCCGTTACAAATATAGTTAATGATATTATATTTCATATCGTAAAACACCTCGTATTTCTTTTTACATACAAAACCGGCATGACGATGTATCGTCACTATTTAAGATGGAAAAAGCGGGTGCTTTCCCTCACTTCACCTTGACCTTCTCACGAATCTCAGACGTTCGTTCGCAAAAACACCCGCTTTTTTTACATACAAAACGTTCATGACGATAAAACGCCACCAGCTAAAATGTAAAGTCAGGCGGAAGCGCAACCTAACCACTAACCAACAAACCAACTATTCACATAAAAAACTTGTCCTCTAATTTTAACATATTTATCATTTACCTATTGAGTGAATTTCATAATTACCAAAAATGAGCCACTTGATGCAATAAATAGTTTGCGAATGGTTTTGACGCAACTATATTTTGATCTTAGTGGCCTGAATAATGAATTATAAAATTCATTGATTATAAAACACATAATAAATGAAAAAGACTGCCTCAACCGAGACAGTCTTTTTCGAGATACTAATCTTTAACTCTAGTAAAAAGTTACTTAAGAGCATTAATTGATTCTTGCAACAATGATTTAGCATATTGCGGGTTATGAGCGCCACCACTTCTATCAGAAGAGATGAGATAGTAGTTATAAGCACCTACAAAAGCTTCTACACTTACATTGTCTAAGTCAACACGCTCTCCATTTGCATCAACAAATGGGAACAATAGCCTAGATGTACCGACAGCTTCAGCACCATCTACTGCTGCTACAGCTAATTCATGTAACTCCTCAAGTAATTCTTCAAGTTCAGCTTGAAGATTTCCACCTAGATCCCAAGCAGTAGCACCTTGGTGACAAGTGCCACACGCTGTGTCGATGTCTGAAATGTCCATGCTGAAGTTATGTGAAACATAGCCATCTTCTGTCTCTGGCATATGACATCCTACACAACCACCACTTTGGTGAGCACCAGAGTTTGCATAGTTGGCATCAGGATATTCCATACCGCCTTTACCTGAGTATAATGCTCCAGCATCATAGTGTGGATATCCAGTAGGTTGACCTTCACCAGTATACCATTGTTGATATAAGTCACTAGTGTCTTGTCTTCCGTTATGACATGAAAGACAAAGTGCTGAACCTGTACCGGCATCATAAGAACCATCCACAAATGGCACTTCTGTAACTCCAGTTTGTAAAATTTCTTGACCTAAACCTGTGTGACAAGTAGCACAGTCCATTGTTCTAGGTAATGCTACCTCTTCCCCAGCTTCTTCATCAGCCTCAGGTGTATAAGGATTATCTGTATTCTGCTGTAAAAATCCATTTCCAGAGTGACAAGCTACACAACCATCTCTCATCCCTGCACCGTTAAGTGGGTTATCAGTACTTGCATGCCCTGTTAGTGCCCATTCAGCACTAATTTTTTCTGTGATCGCTAAGTTTGTCATCCCTGAACCAGTAGTTGCTGGTGCATCGTTTGTTTCTTCAGTTTCTGAAGCCTCGCCCTCGTTAGTTTCATTAGTCTCCGAAGCCTCATTATTATTTTCTTCCGGCGCATCAGTTGTAGTATCATCACTACTACATGCTGCTAAGAAGAATGCTAAAATTAAAACTAAAGCAATTGACCATAATTTCTTCATTTAATATTCCCTCCCTCTATAAATATTGATATACCAACGGTTTGAGCCGTTGGAGAAGTACCAAAAAAATATTTTTCGACACGACCTCTAACATTATTTTTATAATATGTGAAACTATGCCAATTGGTGGGTACGCT
>NZ_MLQQ01000052.1 GCF_001865995.1 Anaerobacillus arseniciselenatis
CAAAACAAAGTGTCTGACACTTTGTTTTGTCCCACCCTCTTATTTATTTTCTTTCCAATTTTCCAACTAACCAACCTTAAATCACATCAATATACTTTCAATAAATATAGTTGTTTCTTTGGCTAGGTCAACCTCTTTAACTTCAAAATCATCGCCACCATAAGTGTGGTGATCAATTGTAAAAGTACGAACAATAGGTCTTTGTGGCAGACCGCGATGCTGCGCTACAACAACACCAGTCTCGCCAGTCGTTAATTTCACTTGACTTCCGGTAGGGTAAAATGCGATTGAACGTAAAAATTTCCAAACTACATTATGATCGAAATAAATATTAGACAACCCCATAATACGTTCACAAGCTTCGTGCGGAAGTAACGCTGCACTCCCATTCGTTGCTGTAATTAAATTATCATAATGATTGGCAACAGCAACGATTTTCGATAAGAAATGAATATCTTCCCCTTTTAATTTCCTCGGAAATCCTGTTCCATCGACATGCTCATGATGCGTTAATGCTACATGTGCTGATAAAGTACTTATATCTTTTATTTTTCTTAAATAATTAAACCCTTTCCACGTATGATCACCTTGAAACTCTTCGTCTTCAAGTTTAGAATTTAATCCTTCTGCTTCTTGTTGTTCTGGCAAAACCTTCCCTAAATCATGCATAAGCGCTCCAATTGCTAGCTCTTGAATACGTTTTGGATCTAACCCTAATTGGATTGCAACGATAATAGAAATAATACAAACATTAACGGAATGTACAAACAATTCATTATCATTTGTACGTATATCAGTTAAATTTACTAACACATCTTTATTTTGTAAAATTTCATCGATAAGTTTACGAGCTGTATTTCCAACTTCTTGTGTATCAAAGTCTTTTCCACTTTGGATGAATTGGAAAGATTGTGAAAGTGTTACAATCGCTTCGTTTTTTGTTTTATCAGAGACTACTTCCTCGAGGGTAACGTCACTAAGCCGATCATCTTTTAAATAAACGGCATTTACTCCCATTCTTCTAAGTTTAGAAATTAATGCCACCGTTAGAGGTACTCCATCGTTTAAAAGCACTCGACCGTCACTAGCAAAAATATGTTTCCCTAACTTTTCCCCTTGTTGAATACGATCAATTGAAGTATATTTCATTAAAATTTCACTCCAAAAATTTTTAATTTTACCAGAAGTCTCTTTTCATTATAACCTAATTAAATACCGTTGCACTAAAATTTTTTACATACAAAACCTGAATGACGATATTCCATCACCATCTAGAATCAAAATTGGAGGTGGATTTTCTTTCACTTCACTGTAAACTTCTATCGAATTTTAGAGGCTCGTGAAAGAAAATCCACCTCCAAGTACCTATTTTCATACAAAACCCGAATGACGATATTTCGTCACCATCAAGAGTGACAAATGTCAATGATTAAAATTGTGGTTTTAATTTTGTACGTTTATTAACAAATTCATCTGCCCCAAGTGCGGCGATCGCGCCGTCTGCAGCTGAAATTACTGTTTGTTTGAACGGATTTCTCCTAGCATCGCCGCCAGCAAAAACTCCAGGTACATTCGTACGAAGATGATCGTCTACGACAATATAACCTTCGTCATCTCGACAAACAGCCTCCTCAATAAAGTCAGTACTTGATGGTGCCTTTGCTCCGACAGCAATAAAAACTGCTTTAGCAAGAATCTTACCTTCTGGAACAATTATTTCTTTAATGTCTTTTGTAAAATTAACTGAGATTACATTAGAACGAACAAACTTTGCCCCAAAATCCTTCGCTTGAGCTTGCATTCTTGTTAATAATTCAAATCCAGTTACTTCTTCACGTACTCCTGGGTATTTAGCAATCTTCTGAGTCAAAGCTACTTGCTCAGACTTAGCGGCCTTATCAATAACTAAGGTGCTAAGTTTGGCACTCGCCGAATATACCGCTGCTGAAGCTCCAGCAGCATCTCCGCCAATCATAACAAAATCATATACAGTATTTAAAACATCTTTATCTAATTGTTCGAAAACTTCAGCTTCGACAGTTGAATTGTTTGTTTCAGATGGAATTTCCTTGTTTACTTCGTCATCAATTCCTAATGCTTTTTTAAATTTCTTTTCTTGAAATCCTAAAATTAACTTCCCATTGACATACGTTGCTGGAGTCCCAAAGATTTTATTTTTTCGTAATTGGTCAAAATATTCTTTATGTAAAGATACGTTACGTTCTTCGTATTCAATTCCCCACTTTTCTAATTGGGTTTTTACCTTTTCACAATATGGACAACCTGTACTAATATAAACAATTACTTCAAACTTTGCCATAAGTTCCCCCTCCTAGCTTTTCCTCAAAGACTATTCTCCTCGTTCGCAAAAGCACCCGCCTTTTTTCATAAAAACCATCATGACGAAGCATCGTCACCATCTAACATGAAAAGGTGGATACTTTCCCTCACTTCGCTGTGACCTTCTATCGAATCTCAGAGGCTCGTTCACGAAAGCATCCACCTTTTTTCATACAAAACCTTCATGACGAACATCGTCACCATCTTGAATGAAAATGTCGGTCGCTTTACTCTCGCTTCGCTGTAAACTATCGAATTTAAAGTTTTTGACTAATTATATCATATTAAATATATATAATAGTCAATATTAAATAAAAATTATTATAAATAACATTATATACTATACATATATTTCTTCTAAAAAAATAAAATACCTTCTAAAAAAATCTATTTTCGTATATTACATTTAACACTGTAAGAACCTTTTAAATATAGGAATGTTATGAAAGTTACTGAACTTATGTTATGATGTACATGTAATTCTCCTTCCAGTAATCGATAATCATTATCATTTAAAACTATTACATTGAGGTGTTACGTATGTTTATATCAAAAAGTTCCTATCAAAATTTATTAAACGAAAAAGAAGACATTAGCACGAAGCTGAAAGAAACTGAAAATAAACTACAGCAAAAAGAGCAAGCAATTAATCATTTTTTACAAACCTTAGATAAAGATTTAGCAAGTATTTTGAAACAACATGACTCAGTCAATAATCAGCACAACATGTTGTCTGAACTTGTTGGAAAAATTAAGTTTCGTTTTGAAAATGTAAATGAAATTAGTATTCAATCTAGTAATAACTCCGTAGAAACTACAAAAAAAGGTACATCTTTAATAGAATCATCTGATAACATGCAAGAAAAATCAAAAGAAGGTCAAGAAGCAGTAGAGAAAGTTCGCAAACTTATACATAAATTAGGAGATGAGGCAAAACAAACTTCTGCAAGTATGACACAACTCGGATCCCGCTCAAAAGAAATTGAGGGAATTGTAAATGTCATTAATGACATAGCTGAGCAAACAAATTTACTTGCTCTTAATGCTTCTATTGAGGCCGCCCGTGCTGGTGAACACGGAAAAGGATTTGCAGTTGTTGCTGATGAGGTGCGGAAATTGGCTGAAAATACTTCTGAAAGTACACGCTCAATTTCTACTTTAATCAATCATATGAAACAAGATACTGAGAAAGCTTTAAATGATTCCCACACTAGTTTAGTAGCTATAAAAGAAGGAATCTCTTTAAGTGATCAAACATCACAAAGTATTAATAGTATAATAGAAGCTATTAATTATGTACAAAATAATGTAAATGATTTGATTAATTGTATCGAAGAACAAAAAGTTTATAGTAAAAATGTGATGGAGCAAGTTCATTTGACAACAGAAGTATTTGAAGAAGCCAATCAAATGATCATAAAACATATAGAAGACGCAGAAGTTGTTGACATCAAATTACAAGAAGGAATTAACGGATTAAAAACATTTGAACGTTAAAAAAATGAGCTCGATAACGAGCTCATTTTTTTATTGCATTATTAGCTTGCTTTCTTCTGAACGTTTGAAGCCATATTATAATGATTTTCAAAGAAATCATTTGTTTCTCTTACAACAACCTTACTTAATAGAATAAGGGCAACTAAGTTAGGGATCATCATAAGTGCGTTCGCCATGTCCGCAAAAGCCCAAACGACTGTTAAACTTGCGATTGCACCAATTCCTGTTGCAAAAATATAAACTCCACGATAAAGTAAAATTCCTTTTGTACCTACTAAATACTCAAAACATTTCTCACCGTATACATACCAACCAACAATCGTCGAGAAACCGAAGAAGATAACTGAGAAGGCAACGATATATTCTCCAACAAGTCCGAGTGTAGATGCGAAGGCTGCTGTAGTTAACGCTCCACCGTCAAGACCTGCTTCATGTGTAATCCCTGATATAAGCCCGCCAGTTGGATCCCAGAACCCTGTAATAACAAGAACTAAGCCAGTCATTGTACAAACGATAATGGTAACGATAAATGTACCAGTCATCGCTACTAACGCTTGCTTAACAGGGTGATCTGTTTTCGCATTACCAGCAATTAAAGCTGCTGTACCTAAACCAGCTTCATTTGAGAAAATACCACGAGCTACCCCGTTACGAATTGCTTCGGATACAAGAACCCCAATAAATCCACCAGTAGCTGCAACTGGATTAAACGCATAGTAGAAAATTAATTGAAACGCAGGAATTATTTGATCATAATTAACAGCTAAAATGATAAGGGCTCCAGTAATATATAAAACTGCCATAATTGGAACGAAAAAGCTTGCTACTGAACTAATTCGTTGAATACCACCAAAAATAATTAATCCCGCTAAACCAGCTAATAAAATACCAGTAATAATGTTACTTACACCAAATGACGTTTCCATAACACTAGCAATGGTGTTCGACTGAACACTGTTACCGATACCAAGTGCAGCAAATGCGCCAAATACTGCAAAGGCGATCGCTAGCCATTTGAATTTCTTTCCTAAGCCTCTTTCAACATAATACATCGGTCCACTTGAATATTCACCGTTTGCATTCTTCACACGATATTTCATCGCTAGTAACGCTTCTGCATATTTTGTAGCCATACCTAGTAAACCAACAATCCACATCCAGAAAATTGCACCAGGTCCACCAAGTGTTATCGCTGTTGCTACACCGGCAATATTACCGTTTCCTATTGTTCCTGCTAATGCAGTCATTAATGCTTTAAAATTACTTACATCCCCTTCATCTTTAGAGCTAGCTTGTCCCTCTTTTGTAAAAGCAAGCTTGAAGGCATATATTAACCGTCTAAATTGAAGCCCTCTTAACATCACTGTAAGTAATAGGCCAGTCCCAAATAATAGGATCAAACTTGGTGTTCCCCATAGTACACCATTAATTCTGTCTAAAATTGCTAAGATATCCATCTGTTCCCCTCCAAAATGTGAACGCTTTCATTTTTATTACTTTGTAATTCTAACACTTTTGTGAACAATGATTGTTGTGAGATTTCTAAAAAATAATTTGATCACTTTGTGAAATTTCACAAATAAAAAGTTCTCATCAGTTATTTAAATACAAAACCGTCATGACGATTTATCGTCACCAACTATTATGAAAAGGCGGATACTTTCCCTTACTTCGCCGTGACCTTCTGACGAATTTCAGACGCTCGTTCACGAAAGTAGCCTCCTTTTCATACAAAAACTTCATGACGATATAGCATCACCAACTAACATGTAAAAGTCGAAAGAGGTCCTTACCAACTAACCAACAAATCAACTGACCAACTATTGTAATTTAAAATAAACTTATATGTATACTCTTTATTATGTATAATAGTAAAGCTATCATTTTATTAAGGAGAAATTTCACATGAATCATTACCCGTTAAATAAAGATCCATTTAAAGAAACGTTTGGCAGTTTAGAAAATTTAGTAGATAAAATTAGTGATGTTTTACAGTGTCCTGTAACGATTGAGGATGCCAATCATCGCCTATTAGCGTATAGTTCACATGAAGGTCAATCTGACAAAGCTAGAGTCGACACGATCATTGCTAGAAGAGTACCGGAAAAAGTGATTAACAGCTTATGGAGAGCAGGTATTATCCCTAAGCTCAATCAAAGTAATGATCCGGTTCGCATATCCGAAATTAATGACATTGGCCTTGGCGATAGAGTTGCTACAGCAATCGTCTCCAAAAACGGTATATTAGGATATATTTGGGTACTAGAAATTGATAAGCGACTTTCAGAGGAACAATTTTCATTATTAAAACAAGCTGCCCAAACAGCAAAAAACCAATTATTACAAGTACAAGTTCGCAAAAAAAAGAAACAAGAGGGCCACCAAGAACTATTCTGGCAAATTTTAACTGGTCACTTAAAGTCACATGAAGAAATTAAAGAAAAGATTGAGCAGTTTGGCCTCCCTCCATCTTTACCAGCTTCAGTTATCATATTTCAATTCAAGGATGAAATTACACCTAAGATTGAAAGCCATATCTCATATATGGTGACGACGACTCAACAACTACGAATAACGTTTTTTGTAATTAGTCGACACGAGTTAATATTATTAGGTTCCCCACTACAAGGAAGTGAAGATAAATCAGCGACCGTTAACTTTATCGAAGATTTTATTTCACAAATGGGTAAGCGCTTTAAGGTAAATAACATTCAAGGTGCTTGTGGTAGTTCATATGATACTTATGAAAAAGTAGAAAAAAGTTATCATGAGGCGATAACCGTTTTGAATATAAAAAATCAATTCCCACAAGAAGTAGGGGATACTTATAGTTATCAACAATTAGGAATATATCGTTATTTAGAAGTACTTTTAAAGAAAAAGCAAGAAGATGGATACGAAAATGCTACCCTAAAAAAACTAGGGGAATATGATGGAATAAATAAAACTCAATTATTAGAAACACTTGAAATATACTTAAACAATGATAGTAATGTCAACGATGCCGCCAAAGAACTTCACATTCATACAAATACGTTAATTTATCGCTTAAAAAGAATAGTAGAAATTGCTGATATAGACCTTAAAAACCCAAATCAAAAAATGACTTTGTATTTAGATATTAAACTAAATAAATTAATATAGATGTAAAAGTTGGACAGTAAAGTGCGTTTGTAGAATTACACAAACGCACTTTGTTTATTTTTCTTTTCTTAACAATGTAATTTTATTGTTTAAAAACTATACTTTGTTTTGTAAAGTCATTGTTGATTACCAAGGAGGATGAAACTTATGTTAATTGGAGTACCTAAAGAAATTAAAAATAACGAAAACCGTGTTGCCATCACACCCGCTGGTGTAAACACTTTTATGAAAGCTGGTCATGAAGTAATTATTGAAACTGAGGCTGGAGTTGGAAGCGGTTTCAATAATGAAGATTATATTACAGCTGGTGCAAAAATCGTTGATACTGCAGCCGAAGCTTGGTCTGCTGAAATGGTGATGAAAGTAAAGGAGCCAATCGCACCTGAATACGATTATTTCCGTGAAGGACTTATCTTATTTACTTACTTACACTTAGCAGCTGAGCCTGAACTTGCTCGTGCTTTAACAGAAAAAGGTGTAACTTCTATCGCCTACGAGACAGTTGAAACAAATCGTACATTACCACTACTTACACCAATGAGTGAGGTAGCTGGTCGTATGGCTTCACAAATCGGTGCACAGTTCTTACAAAAATCAAACGGCGGAAAAGGAATTCTACTAGGTGGTATTCCTGGCGTTAAGCGTGGAAAAGTGACTGTTATTGGTGGTGGTGTCGTTGGAACGAATGCTGCTAAAATTGCGATGGGACTTGGCGCTGACGTAACAATTATTGACCTAAGTCCAGAGCGTTTACGTCAATTAGACGATATTTTCGGAAATGACATTCAAACATTAATGTCTAACCCACTAAACATTGCTCAAGCTGTTGCAGAATCAGATTTAGTCATCGGTGCAGTATTAATTCCTGGTGCAAAAGCTCCTAAACTAGTAACAGAAGAAATGGTGAAAGCAATGTCACCTGGTTCTGTCATTGTTGACGTAGCGATCGACCAAGGTGGAATTTTTGAAACTGTTGACCATATTACAACACATGATAACCCAACATATGACAGACACGGTGTTGTTCACTATGCGGTTGCTAATATGCCTGGTGCCGTTCCTAGAACGTCTACGATCGGTTTAACAAACGTTACCGTACCTTATGGATTACAAATTGCAAATAAAGGTGTTAAAAAAGCAGTTACAGAAAATCCTGCACTTTACCCTGGGGTTAATACAGCTAATGGCCATATTACTTACGAAGTAGTGGCTAAAGACCTTGGCTACGATTATGTATCTGTCGAAGAGGCTCTTGAAAAAGAAACTACAACTGTTTAATAAACTAATAGAAAGAAAGGGCCAACATAATTTAAACGTTAGCCCTTTCTTTTTTATTATATAAAAAGTTTTTAAAAGAAGCTTAAATTATTACTACATTTTAAGGGGTAATGAAATGAACAATGAAAGTTATCGCGACACATGGACAGAAATCTCACTAAGTGCTATTTATGAAAATACGCATACATTTAAAAATCACATTTCAAAAAGAACTAAATTAATGGCGGTCGTAAAAGCTGACGGTTACGGACACGGAGCTGTTGAAGTGAGTAATACCGCGTTAAAAGCAGGAGCAGATTATTTAGGGGTTGCTATATTAGATGAAGCTATCGCTTTACGTGAAGCAGGAATTTCAGCTCCCATTCTCGTTTTGGGATATACTCCAATTCGATCAATAGAAACGGCTGTACAAAATAATATTTCTTTAACAGTTTATTCGATGGAGGTTTTAAAGAAAGTTAATACTATTTCTAGTAAACTAAATAAAATAACCAAAATTCATATAAAAGTTGATACAGGGATGGGGCGAGTTGGAGTCACCTCCAAAGAGGAAGCGCTTTCTCTAGCAGAAATGGCAGAAGAAGCTCCTTATGTTCATTTAGAAGGACTATTTACTCACTTTGCAAATGCTGATAGTAATGATGACAATTATACTGATCAACAGTTTTCTAGCTTTCAGAACGTTATTCGTTATTTAAAAAACCATCATATTGAAATACCAATTAAACATTGTTGTAATAGTGCAGCAACGATTTGTAACCAGAACATGCACTTAGATATGGTTCGAGTAGGGATTAGCCTTTATGGCTTATACCCATCAAATGACGTTAAAAACACAGGATTTCCTTTAAAACAAGCTATGCACTTTAAAACGAAAGTATCTGCTGTAAAGCAAGTCCCAGCTGGAAGAATGATAAGTTACGGTTGTACTTTTTCAACGGATAAAACTACTAATATAGCAACCATCCCTGTCGGCTATGCTGATGGTCTCTCTCGATTGCTCTCAAATAAAGGGCAATTTTTAATAAAAAACAAACAAGTGCCAATTATCGGACGCATTTGTATGGATCAAACGATGTTAGATGTGACTCATCTCCCTACTATTGACACCGAAACAGAAGTAACGATCTTCGGTAGTTCCGATACGAGCTTTATTTCCATTGATGAAGTAGCAGACCATATGGGAACGATTAACTATGAGGTCGTATGTTTAATTGGTAAACGAGTCCCCCGAGTTTATCTTAAAACTGCAGGAAGAAAACCATTAACAAACGCTAATGCTGTTCTTGTCTAGTTTGCGAATGGTTTTTGATGTACAAGTTTTACAAATACTGTAATTCCTGTACGACAATCGATGTTGTGTTGCGCACTCTACCCATTTTTCCGGACATGAGAGGCCTTATTTCATAGATTTGTTGAGTTTTTGCTATTTGGCGGACACCAGAGCCCTTACTCCCTCTAAATCAGCAGTTTTTGCTTCGTTTTTTACTAAATAAAGGCTCTCATGTCCGGTAATTCTTAAAATTACGTTTTTGGGGTGAAATAACGTCCCTGGTGTCCGCTTGGATCTGTATGTTGAATTTTCAACCTAGTTATAAGTAAAAACCATTTAAACCCTTATATAAAAAACATAAAAAGACTAACAAATTGGTTGAAATTTGCTAGTCAAATCAAGTTAAATTTTTAATGTTTACGATAGGTAACGGAATCAGTTATCCTTTCGGAAACCCCTTTTCGTTGTTACATTATTTTTTAAATACAGTTATTCCAACGAGCCCTTGTTTTTATCTGTTAATTCAAGATAAATACTGCGACTCGGAAAAGCGACAGAAACTCCTTCTTCTTCAAGGATTTCCATAATTTTAAAATTCACATCTTCTTTTACTGATAAGAATTCTCCCCACACCGTTGTTTTTGTAAAGAAATAAAGGAAAATTCCTAAACTACTGTCATCAAACTTGTCAAAGCGAACAAAAATTAAATCTTGGTCGATATCTGAATGACTTTTTAACATTGCCTCGATTTTTTGCACACATCTTTCTAACTTTTCTTTCGGAGTGCTATATGTAACACCTAAATGGAATGTAATTTGCCTTTTCCCCATTTTCGTCCAGTTAGTGATCGGTTCATTAGATAACGTTGAATTAGGTACAGTGACTATTGCATCTGCAAATGTTCGTACTTTTGTACTTCTAAATGTTATTTCTTCGACTGTCCCTTCTACACTAGGAGTTTTTATCCAATCGCCAATTGAAAACGGCTTTTCCGTAATAATAACGACGCCCCCAAATAGATTTTTGATCGCGTCTTGTGCAGCAAGAGCAAACGCAAGACCCCCTAACCCTAATCCGGCCACAAAGCCGTTAACATCATAGCCCCACTCACCTGCAATAATACTTACCATTAATGCAATGATGACGAGACGTGTTAACTTTGATAAAAACGGTAATAGGATTTCGTCTACCTCGATATCCAATTTAGAACTTACCCTTCGAAACATGACTGATGAAGAAGCTGATAAATTAAATAATCCATAACCAATTAATAAAATAATAAAAGAGCGATAAATTTGTAAAATTAAATCATCCGTTTTTTGTTCTAAAGGTAAATACATAAGCGAAAGGTAAAAGCCTAACCCTACAAAAAATAAACGTAAAGGACCTTCGAAAGCAACGAAAACATTCGTTAAAAATTCTGTCGGACTTTTTTTCGCTAATTTCAATAACAGTTTAAAAAAGTATTTCGTGAAAACCTTTCTAAACACATGGAAAATAATAAAAATTGCTAAAGCAATCCCGATCTCTTCCCATTGTGTTAACCATTCGTAACGTGATAAAAATTGTTCAATCATGGAGCTAACAACCTCACTTTATTTTCATACAAAACCTTCATGACGATAAACGTCACCATCTAATATGGAAAAATGTCGGTCGACTTTCTTTCGCTTCGCTGTAAAGCTACTGACCTCAATCACATCATGCCTCACATCTAAGCATAGGCTTCGTGTTGCTTTGCGACGAGTAATCGCAGGAGCAACCTCTATCGACCTTTAGAGGCTCACTCAAGAAAATCGACCGAGCATTCTTTTTTCATACAGAACGCTCATGACAATATATCGTCACTATGTAACATCCAAAAGTCCGGTCTTTCCTTTCCAACTATCCAACTAACCAACAACCCAACTGTCCTACTTTTTATTGCTTATTTATAAATGATATACTTCTAAGCTATTTAGTGCAATCATTTTAAAATGCACTTATCTGAGTGAATTACATAACATAATTGACTAAACTGAACCTTTCCCTACTTTTGAATAAAGGTCTAATATTTTATCCCTTTTATATGTTTTAATAAAATGAAGTAACTCTGCCTCATATAATGGTTTAGAAAGAAAATAACCTTGTATCTCGTTACACCCCATCTCTTTTAACATTAGTAATTGTAATTTAGTTTCTACACCTTCGGCGATGACGTTTAAGTTTAGACTATGAGCCATAGAAACAATACTTTCCAGTAGTTTATAGCTTTTATCATTCGTTTCAATGTCCTTAATAAAACTCCTGTCTATTTTTAACGTGTCAATCGGCAATGACTGAAGATAACTTAATGATGAATAACCAGTTCCAAAATCATCAATAGATACAGTAATTTTTTTACCTTCTAATATTTTTAATAGTTTTTTAGCTTGTTGTTCATCATGTAATGCTGACTCGGTTAGTTCAATTTCTAAATTGCTCGGGTCTAATCGGGTTTCATTTAAAACTTGATCAATTATTGGGATAAAATATTCTTCCTTAAATTGTAGTGCAGAAATATTAACAGAAATTTTTAAATCGACGAAACCTCGTTCAACCCACTCTTGCCGTTTTTTGCATGACTCTTCTAATACCCAACTACCTAAGCTATAAATTAAACCAGTAGTTTCAGCAGTTGGAATGAATTTTATCGGTGAAATTGTTCCCATTGTCGGATGCTCCCACCTTACAAGGGCTTCAGCGCCAACAATTTCTCCAGTTGTTATTGAGACTTTCGGTTGATAAACTAGCTGTAACTCATTTCTTGAGATTGCAAATTTCAATTCGTTTTCTAGTACATGAATTTCATTATACGACTGACTCATATACCTCTCATAATAAACAACCTTTTTATATCCATTTGATTTAGCTTCATTCATCGCTGTTTCTGCAAACTGAAGAAGTTGCTCAAACTGAAGGTGGTCGTCCGGGTATAAGCTAATACCTATACTTGTTAGTAGAAAAAATTCATATTGCTCTATTTGAAAAGAAGTGTTAATGCTGCTCATTATTTTATCAGTTAATTTATTTAAGAACTTTTTCTTTCCTGAATAAGGAATGTAAGCAACAAATTCATCTTTCGTCGCCCTCGCTAAAAAACCGTTACTCGTTTTGATTGTTTCTTTAATGCGAACTGCGTATTGTTGGAGTACAATGTCCCCAATATCGTGTCCTAATTGGCTATTCAAGTTTTTAAAGCGATCAATGTCAATATAAAGTATTGCATAATGCTGAACTCCAGCATTTAACTGTTGGTTAACATACTCCTTTAAAAAGTTCAGATTAGAAAGTTTTGTTAACGAATCAAAATAAGCTAGTTCATAAATCTTTTGGTCTGCTAATTTTTGTTTTGTTACATCTGTCATAATGCCAATATAATTTACAAACTCTTTATTTTGATTGTATACAGGGGTTATACTCAAATGATTCCAAAATTGACGACCACTTTTATGATAGTTTAATATCTCTATTGATATTGGGCGTTTATATTCAATCGCCTCTTCTAATTTTCTACGAGCAGTAGGTGAAGTTTTTTTTCCATATAGGAAACTTAAATCACATCCTAACACTTCTTCTTCACTATAACCCGTTGTTTTTTCAAAGCCTGGGTTAACATAAATCATTTTAATACCTTGGTGAACCTCTTCTGATATAAATACGCCTAAATCTAAACTATTGATAGCTGTTACTAATTGATTATTTTTTCTCAATGCTTGTTCAGACACGTACCTTACCAATTTATGTTCTTCTATTTCTTCTTCAAAAGCTGAAGCAACTTCATTAAAAGCTATACCTATTTCATTTAATTCATCCTTTGTTTTTATGTTAACCCTTGCCTTAAAATTGTGCCTCTTCCACTTTTGAACAGCAGACTGGAATTCATAAATTGTTTCCATTACCGATATATAGACTGCCCCAAAAAATAAATAAAGGACGAGTAATAAACCTAACGAAAATAAAATTAAAAACCATTGAAGCATTTGATTATTACTAAAGTAAAAAAAAGCTACTGACGTTGTAATTAAAATGGGGGCAACAATGACTAGTGAGCCGAAAAAGAACTTTTTCGGATAAGAATAACTACTAATTTTTTCAATTAAAAAGCGCGGTATCATACGCCTAAGCTTATTCATTTACAATCCACCTTTGCATTAATGAATTTCATAATTGAAAATTACGCCATCAAGTTCTATATGTAGTTGGGTTAAGTCTCTCGAAACTACATTTAGTTTGATACGGCTATACTCAAGTAATTATGAAATTCACTCACTTAAAAAGCAATTTTATTATTATATCTATTATTTCAGAAATGAAGGGTTAGTTTGTGAAATTTACGTGACAATTAAACATTTCTCTTAACAAATTAAAATAAATATACTACACAATATTCAAACTTTTATCTTTATTCGTATTTATTTTCATTACAATTAATGTTTTAATAGTACTATGGGAGTTATTTAGAGATATTATTATATAAAGGCTGTTCCACTCTTTTGCTTTAAAACAGAGAACTGGAATATTAGGGGGGAAAGGGATGTATGTGATAACGGCAAATAACATTTCAAAAAAATATATATCAGGAAACGATAAAAATGTTTTGTTCGACGACATGTCACTTCATGTTCACGAAGGGGAAATTGTCTTCATTTCCGGAGATTATGGTAGCGGAAAGACCACTTTACTAAAAATGATCGCTGCGATGACACCACCTAACCATGGAAAGATTAAAGTTTTAGGCAAGGACTTATTAACGATTCAAAAACGTTCAGATTGGCGCCTGAAGCATATAGGTTTTTTAACAAAAGAAGATTCTTTAATCCCTTACTTAACTGTGAAACAACATTTACTTATGGGGCTTGAAGATACAGCTTCAGATTTTGAACTATTTAGTGAGGATGCAAAATATATTTTAACGATGGTTGGAATTAGCGAAGACCAACTTAACCAATTCCCAGAATCTTTAACAAAAGTTGACCGTTTAAAGATCACTCTTGCTAGGGTTTTAATGGGAAACCCTCGTCTTTTATTGTTAGATGAATTAACAAGCGAGTTAAACGAAGAACAGCGTTTTGAATTATATCGAACAATCGTAGAATTTTCACGATTACAAAATATCACCATTATCCTTACTGGGGAAAACGAAAGTTGTGATATCGCTGATCGAATGCTTAAGCTGGAAAACGGAAAACTTATGGAGGTTAATGATAACACTAAGTTTATTTTACATTAAAACGAATGTAAACGCTTACCCTCATCTGTAAATAGTAAAGGGGCTGTCCCGTAAGTGTCTGTTACCATGAAGAACATACTAATATAGTCGGATAAATTTGTTATCCGGCTATATTTGGTGATGCCTAACGGTGTCTGACACTTTTTTTGGACAACCCCTTTTACAGCGAACTCGTTTCAGCAAGCTGAAACATCAAGAAATCAGGTGGAGTCGCGACTCCACCTGATTAAAAGTTCCCACCTACGCTACGCGTTGAAGTGAGGAACTATAACCCTTAAACCATTTAAGGATAAAATTACAATGCTAAAATTGCGTAAGCAACTCCGATAACACCGATTAGTAACAATATATATACTGGTTTTTTCGGCATTTCTCCGTTACTTTCCATCGCTTTACCGAACATAAAGAACACTAATGGATGAACTAAAAACGGCATTGAGAAAATAAATGGAATTAACGCAGATGCATTTTCTCCAAACATTCCTTCTTGAACTGCTGCAAATAATCCAAAGTGAGAAATAGCTGCAGTTTGTGCCATAGCTGCATAATCCATTGGCATTACACTAAAAGATAACAGTGTTAATCCTCCAAACACCGCACACAGCTGCCACCCAAAGGAAAACTGCATTAAAGCTTTCACTTCTTTATTATCTTGCCCACTTGCATTACGTAAATTTTTCAATGAAAGTACTGTTAAGAATATACCTACGGCAACAATGATAGCTGCAGGACCTAACATTAATGAACCTCTTTCAGCACTCATCGCAAGAACTGAGAATACGAAAACATGACCGAAAAATGGTATGTTAATCATTATCGGTGCACGACTAGCGGCTACCTTTCCTAAGTCACCTGCTGTACAAGCACCTGTTAAACCTGAATGCGACAAAGCTCCTGCCATTCCTGGTGCTAAATTTCGAACGTTCGATGTACGTGCAAAATACATTAGTAAGGCAATACCACCAAACATCCATAATAATTGTCCAAAAAATCCGTAGGCAAGAACTGAATTCATACCTTCAATTGAGAAGGCTTCACCGATTCTAGAACCACCAACCATAAAGTTAGCAGCAAGAACCACTGGAATACCGGCAAAAAGTAAAGATTTAATCGTTGGCCCAAAACTGTACTTATAAAAAATTGCCCCGATAGCAGCTGCAATAAGCATCGCAAAGAAGATTTGCGGTAATGCAATGATCGGTCTAATTAACGTAGCTATATAGAAAGATAGTAATAGAACCCCAACAATCGCTACGATTTCCATAACTCCTTTACGAATATATAAGTGCTTGTTACTAATTTTTGCTTTATTGTCAATTAAAATAATTGAGCCGACGAGACCAATATAGGCAATTAGAGGATAATAGCGACTCAACTCACCAGCATTTAAACCTAAAATTAACCTTACTAAGCCTTCGATACCTAATAATAAGAAAAACGATCGAAAAATAAAGACAAACTGTGTTCGTGTCGTTCCAAGTATCGTTTCTTCAGCTGATGGAACAATCATGTCCTCTCCTTCAAGATCTTTTCCACCGAGAATTTTCCGTAACTCTTGTCCACCGACAAAAAAGGAAACGATTAAAGCAATCGTTGTCGTACCGGCAATAAAGTTGACTAACGGAAATTCAGTTAACCCTGGAGTTGCTACTCCACTCGCCATCAGTACGTACCCCATCGTTAATCCAAAAATAACAATAATTAAAATTGGTGAATAACGTGTACCTGCGACTACGGTTCTTGAAATAAGAACCATCGGAATTAATAAAAATAGTGTTAACCAAAAATGATTTAACATTTGCATACTGCCAATTTGTTCTATAATGGCTTCCATAAAAGTAATTACTCCCCTCTTCCTCATTACATTATTAATATTATTTTTTGCATACCGTTGTCTATAATACACTTTTTTATTAATAACGTAAATGGAAGATCTATGGAAACATCTGATGACCTGTTAATTAAGAATTTTCTAAATCTTACTATTAAAAATTGTTCATTGCCAACATTACTCCGACAAATAAAATAACCCCATAAACTAAAGCAATTAAACGTTGTTTCCTTAACTTAATAGTTTCTCTTTCCCGTTGGAGCCTGCGAATAAGGTCGTCAATCATAATATCACTGTTAGGTAATAGCCACCACTTTTGAAATATGACTGTATATGAATATGGATGAGTTTCATTTAAAATGTCTTTTGCACGACTTAGTACTATAGTGGCGTCACTCCCGCCTAATTTATAAGAGAGATAATACTTAGAGTCGGCTTCAGATTGTTTAATAAACTTTACTTTATGTTGCTTTAACGACTTTTCAATCAGCGATACTAATTCTTTTTCTGAAATATCAACAATCGTATATCCTTTTCCTTCCTTAAAATAAATATACAGAAGCCAAATGACAACAACTGGAATTAACACATAATAGAAAGCTTTTATGTACTGAAATTCATTTTGCAAGTTTCTTACTGGTAAAACGAGAAGAAAAAGTAATGCAAACCAACGATAAAGTCTTGAATCACTTGGAAACACACCATTTCTTCGAAACAATCGAACTTTGTCATAAAGGCCAAATAAACCGATGACAAGAAGTACTGGTATTACAAACATATAAATATTCATCGAAAGTCTCCCTTTTTAAAAATAATCTCTGCTAAATTATACACTAATCTTCTATGTAGAAAAAACTTATATCACGGAAATTATTGTTGAAGTATACATACAAATGCAAAAAAGGCGGACGATTTCCTTCTCTTCGCCGTGACCCTCTAACGAATCTCAGACGCTCGTTCGCAAAAGCACCCACCTTTTTCCTTACAAAACGCACATGACGTCCATTCCGTCACCATCTAATACGGAAAAGGCGGATGATTTCCTTCTCTTCGCTGTGACCTTCTATCGAATCTCAGAGGCTCGTTCACGAAATCATCCGCCTTTTTTCATACAAAACTTGCATGACGATAAACGTCACCATCTAACATGAAAAGTCGGGTGGGTGTCCTAACCAACTAGCAACTAACCAACGAACAAACTAGGTACATCTATTTTTTTTGATTAAGTTTTTCATCGATTACTTTATCTATTATTTCATCGCGATCGCGGTTTTTCGTCTGTTTGTAGGCTTGATGGGTACTAATTGCTGCACCAGCTGCGATTATTCCATTTGCTATTCCGTTAACAGTAAACCCTAGCGTAAAGCCGCTTGCAATGACCCCAGTAAATAATAATATCCATACAATTAACCAATCTTGCACTTTCGGCGTTCTCTTCAAAGCATACCCTATAATCATTAAAGCTGGCACAACGATTGCTAACTGCTCACTAACTTCAACTTGAGCGAAAATATCGGCAAGCATTACCTTCACCACCTTTTTTACTAATCTATTCAAAAAATGGCCACCGGGAACGGCATACTACTTATTTTCACTTTCTTTAAATTCACTTATGAGTAAATAGCCCAAACATATCGCTATATTTATACATATGATATGCTGAGAAATCTTGTGCAGAGGTGATAATAGTATGAGTAAGAAAAAAGACAATTTACCTAACCCTTTTAACGAGCAACCTTTAGGAGGTTTACTTAAATCGATCGATGGCTTTTTCCAAAATGCTTTTCAAAATTTTCAATTTGTAGGTGGTTTTCCAGTTTACGAATATGAAACGGAAACTCATTATATTATTGAGGCTGAGTTACCTGGAGTAAAAAAAGAACAAATCAATTTAGATATTTATAGTAATCAAATTAAAATTAGTGTGGAAAGTTCTGAAGTTATCGAAGAGAAAGACGACAAGCACCATGTATACAAAAGTTCTAATTCATTTCAAAGGGCTGAAAGATATATTATTTTACCGTTCACTATCTCCCAAAAAGATGTTAAAGCTTCTTATCGCAACGGATTATTAAAAATAATGATCCCGAATAAAAAGAAAAGGATCGAAATTGAGTAATTTTATTTCAGTAAGGAAGTGATTTTATGTATTATCGAAACCAACATCACCCGTTTCCATTTTATCCACAACAGCAGATGCATCCTTATCATTTCCAAGGTCAATACCAACACCCTTATGGATACCATGGACCATATTATCCGCCGATGCCCTATCAGCAACCAAATCCACAATGGCAAGGGCCACCGCCAAGTACACAAGGGCAAGGAAACCCAGGGCAGCAACAACAAAACCCAGCGCCACAACAGCAAAACCTAGCGCAGGCTCCCTCTTCTCCCTTAGGTTTCTTTACTGGACCAGATGGAGCCTTTAATTTTGAAAAGGCGATTAACTCATTTGATCAAGTAATGAAAACGGCAAATCAAGTAACACCGATCATGAAGCAACTCGGTTCACTTTTTCCTCAAAAAAAATGAGGGTGTTCGTTATAACACCCTCATTTTTTATAGTCCTAATCTTAACGCTAATACAATAACTGCAATGGCTGGAATGGAACTAATCATTGCAAAACCTAAAAAAGTTAATCCAGTAATGCGTAATTTTTCATGTGGTTCTAACTTAGCCACAAATGGATTGTTCCTTTCACTAATAACACCGATGACACCGATTATCCATATCACTACAATAGCTATTACATATCCCATAACTAGTTTACCTCCTAAAACATATCTAAAATAGCGATAACAATTAAAATAACTGGAATCACTTCAACAATAGCTATCCTTACAAACATTTGTGTTTGTACCTTATTAACTGTTTTATAATCTTTTTGTTTTATCGCTTCAACTATTTTTGCCATTGATAATTTATACACTATCAAAATACCAAATACACCGATAATAGCCGCAATTAATAACAATATTTCCATTCATAGCCCCCCTATTGTGTACCTATTCAATCATACGTTTTGTCCCTATTCTATGTTAAAATTTAAATAACAAAAAAGCAATAAAAAACATTCAAGCAAGTCACTGACAAAAATTCACACAGAAAAGGAGCGCTTCTTAATGAACGAAACCATTACACTGTTACAAAGTCACAGTTCAATTAGAAAATTTAAAGATCAACAACTATCGGATGAACAAATAACTGAGATCATCCAAAGTGCACAAATGGCTGCTACTTCAAATTTCATTCAAGCTTATACGATTATCGGGGTTAAAAATAGAAACACGAAAGAAAAGCTCGCCGAATTAGCAGGCAATCAGCCCTATGTTGCTCAAAATGGACATTTCTTCGTTTTTTGTGCGGATTTCAATCGCCACAACCTCGCTGCTCAAATTGAAGGACAAGACGAACCTTTAGCTTTACATAGTACAGAGAAATTTTTAGTAGCAGCAGTAGATACTGCACTCGCTGCTCAAAACGCAGTAATAGCTTCGGAATCGATGGGGCTTGGTACCGTTTATATTGGAGGAATTAGAAGTAATATTAAAAAAGTGAGTGAATTGTTAAAGCTTCCTAAGCATGTCGTGCCAATCGTAGGTCTTGCTGTTGGATACCCTGACCAGCAACCAGATACTAAACCACGATTACCACTAGAAAATGTATATCACGAGGAGCATTACGAGGAAAACGATACGCTCATTAAAGAGCAACTATCCACTTATAATCAGGTCATTTCTGCCTATTACTCTGAAAGAACAAATGGAGAAAGAAAAGATCGTTGGACCGAACAAATAACAAAAATGCTTACGGTTGAAAAACGAAAAACTTTAAAAAGCTTTCTAGAAGAAAAAGGATTTTTGTTAAAATAAAAGTATATGAAGCGGTGCTGACAAGTTAAGGTACTGCCTTGTAAATAATGTTACGGACATTGCTGTCCGTAACAATGGATTTTAACACTAACATGGATTTATGTATTTAACTGAGCAACCTTTGCGTTTTCTTTCTGAAATGTGATCTCAAACGTTGTTCCTTGACTACTAGTGTCAATCGAAATCTCAGCTGAATGCCTCGATGCGATACTGTAGCAAATCGCCATTCCTAAACCGGTACCATTTTCTTTCGTCGTGAAAAATGGTGTACCCATTTTCTCTAATACTTCCTCCTTGATGCCACAACCTTCATCTGAAATTTGTAAAATAACATCATCATCTTTTTCGAAAGTTCGGATCGTTAATGTCCCCGTATCTTTCATCGCATCTAAACCATTTAAACTTATATTTAATAATAATTGGCGAATTTCTTGTTCATCAATATACAATGGTGGTATTTCTTTAAGGTCTAACACAATCGTATTATTCGTCATTAAAGCTTCAGCTTGAATTAAAGGATATATGACATGAATGATTTTATTAAGGTCCTGCTCTTTTTTGTTCGTTACTTTATCTTTTGCTAACGTTAAAAACTCTGTAATTATTCCATTAGCCCGCTTCAGTTCATCTAGCATTAGCTTTAAGTAATTATCTGAAATCGGTTTGCCCACTTCATTTTTTGCGATTTGTAAAAAACCAATGACTGTTGTCATGGGGTTTCGAACCTCATGAGCAATTCCAGCTGCCATCTCACCAACTAAATTTAAATGGTCTAAGCGTGAAAATTCTTTTTCTAATTTTGTTTGTTCCGTTATGTCAGTAATCGTACTTAATACACACACTTCCCCCTTAACGTAAATTGTTTCCGTCGATAACAGCCCAACACGCGTACCCCCGTTCTTTGTCGTATAAGTAATTTTTTCGTTGTTAATATTCCCGTCTAAATCGACATCTATTTCTTCAGTTGAAATCAACTCATCATCAAGCCCATTTAACTCCACAACGTCATAACCAGTATGCTCACACCAACTTTGATTGACACTTAAATACCGTTTATCAGATTTACAACGAAGACTCATTAAATTAGGACTAAACTGAAAAACTTTTTCAAATAGTTGTTGGCTTACTTTTAGCTCTTGATTCGTTTTTACGAGTTCTTTCGTTTTCTCGGTAATTATCGCTTCTAAATTGTTGTATTTATCTTGAAGGTTTTTTTGGTCTTGTTTTAACTGTTGTTGTTGCATAACAACCTCATTTTTCTTCCGATATAAATCAACAAACACTTCTACTTTACTTTTTAAAATATCTCTATTAAACGGTTTGAATATGTAATCAACAGCACCAGACGAATAGCCCTCCATAATATTTTCATGGGCTTTACTTAGCGCAGTGATAAAAATGATCGGTATATGCGCTGAGCTTTTCCTTTGCTTAATAAGCTTAGCTGTTTGAAAACCGTTCAAACCAGGCATTTGAACATCTAATAAAATAACAGCAAAGTCTGTCTGTAAAACGTGTTTCAATGCTTCTTCTCCAGATTGCGCAGAAACTAAATAATAATCCTCTTGTGATAAAACAGCTTCTAGCGCAATAAGATTTTCTCGTTTATCATCGACAATTAATATGTTTGCTTTATTTTGCTTCCTCATACTCGCTCCCCACAATGCTTTATTAATTTTTTAACAGATCCGTTTTTTAAGGTTACTTCGTACGAACACATTTAAGCATTAATGACCTTTTTTAAGAAGTTTATTATTAGCGTCTACTTCTAAAATCTTATCTGAATAACTACTGCCGATTAATGATTCTTTACTCCCTAAGCCTAAATATCCTCCTTCAGTTAGACTTTCGTAGAATAGTTGAAACACCCTTTCCTTTAACTGTTTATTAAAATAGATGATGACATTTCTACAAATGATGATATGAAACTCATTAAAAGAGTGATCAGTAGCCAAGTTATGATGAGCAAAAACGATATTCTCCTTTAAAAAGGAATGTATTGTAGCGAATTTTTCATCACAACTATAATACTTTGAAAACTCTTTTGTCCCCCCGGAAGCTAAATAGTTTTTCGTATATTGCTGCATTTTTTTCAATGGAAATTTTCCTTCTTTTGCTTTTTCAAGAATTTGTTCATTAATATCTGTTGCATAGATGATCGATTTTTCATACAAACCTGCTTCGTGTAACAAAATCGCCATCGAGTATACCTCTTCGCCTGACGCACAACCGGCATGCCAAATTCTAATGTGCCCAACGTCTTTAAGGTAAGGTATCACCGATGAGCGAAACGCTCCAAAAAAACTCGGGTCTCGAAACATCTCTGTTACCGTTATCGAAAGCACATTCGATAAACCTTCCATTAACTTCGGGTCATAAAGGATTTTCCCTTGCAGCTCAGAAATGTTTTCAATGTTTAAGCGTTGGGTATAGTAATGAATTCTTCTTTTAAGCGACGAATACGCATAATTACGAAAATCATATCCATATTGGCGATACACCGCTTCTAATAATAATTCAATTTCTATCTTTTCAATTTCTTCACATTTATTAATATCTCCTACCTCCCAACTATTTTTGTACCCAAATTTTAATTAAAGAGAGGAGTTGTTCCATATCAACAGGCTTACTAATATAATCAGTTGCACCTGCTGTTATACATTTCTCGCGGTCATGTTTCATTGCTTTAGCTGTTAAGGCGATGATCGGTAAGTCTTTTAATTGATCGTTGTTACGAATTTTTGTCATTGCTTCATACCCATCCATCTCCGGCATCATTATATCCATTAGGACTATATCTACATTTTTATCACTTAAAATATCAATTGCTTGGTTTCCATTTTCAGCAAAAATGACATTCATGTTTTGTCGTTCCAAGGCACTCGTTAAAGCAAAAACGTTACGCATATCATCATCGACTATTAGAACATTTTTGTTTTCCAAATCTTCATTTACATCTTCTGTTATGCTGTCCTTTATCTGCTCTAAGTTGTCATCAGAAATTTGCGAAGGGGCTTCTTCTATCATTAACTGCTCTTCCTCAGTTGCAGCAACTAATAAACTTGCATTTTCAGTTTGGTTATTTTCATAGTCTGGTAAATATAAAGAGAACGTACTTCCCTCGTTTTCGACACTCTCAACGGTTACGTATCCTCCCAGCAATTGTGAAAGTTCACGACTGATCGACAATCCTAACCCAGTACCTCCAAATTTGCGTGATGTTGTGCCGTCTACTTGACTGAAAGCTTCAAAAATGAGATTTTGTTTATCTTTAGCAATACCAATCCCCGTATCAACGACAGAAAAAATCATTTTCGAATTCGTTTCTTTTGTACCTGGTTCGACACTTAGTGTGACACTTCCTTTATTTGTAAACTTAAAGGCATTGGATAGAAGATTTTTCAGTATTTGTTTTAGGCGCTGATCATCTGTGAAAATAGTAGATGGAGCATTCTTATCTATAACAATATCAAAATCTAACCCTTTGTACTTAGAAACAGGTGAAAATTGTCTTTCTACAAAAGCTTTTATATCGTTCAATTGCAATTGCTCAGGGTAGACCTCGACCTTTCCTGATTCAACTTTGGCTAAATCTAAAATATCGTTAATTAAGTTTAATAAATCTTTTCCGGATGAATGGATCGTTTGCGCATACTCCACTTGTTTTTTCTGTAAATTACCTGTGTCATTTTCAGCTAAAATTTGCGATAAAATCAGCATACTATTTAGTGGTGTTCTTAGCTCATGAGACATATTCGCCAAAAACTCTGATTTATATTTAGAACTTAATAAAACTTCTCTATTTTTGTGCTCAAGATCTTCTTTAATGATCTCGAGTTCATTTGATTTCTCTTCTGTACGCCTGTTTTCTTCATGTAATTCTTCGTTGATCGTTCTTAATTCTTCTTGTTGTTGCTGTAACTCTTCCGATTGTGTTTGCAATTCTTCTGTGAGCGTTTGTGATTCGGATAATAATCTTGCAATTTCCATATGGTTAGTAATACGGTTTAAATTCGGTCCTATCGAATTACATACTTGTTCAAGGAGGCGCCTTTGTAATGGCGTAAACGAACTAAACTTCGCCAATTCTAATACACCTATGACCTTGTCATCGAACTCGATCGGAATAATGATTAAAGATGTAGGTGTCGCACTTCCTAAGCCTGATTTTATATCAATATATCCTTCTGGTACTTTTTCGAGCACAATGATTTCGTTGTCTGCAGCACACTGACCGACAAGTCCTTCACCTAACTGGAAGCATTTCTTACCTAAATTGCTTTCAGCATTAGCAGCATAAGAAGCAATCTCAGAAAAGCTTTTTTTATTTTCATCTTGAAAATAGAAGGCACCGAAAGCCGCTTCAACGTTAGGGGCAAGATTTGTTAAAAATAAATTGCCGAAAGCTTCTAATTTCTGTGAACGTTGAATTTTTGTAGCTAAGTCTCCAAATTTTGTTTTTACCCAGTTTTCTTCTTCTAACGATTTTTTATAGTTCTTCTCATTTGAAGAAAAATTCTCTAATGCCACAGCCATTTCATTGTAGGCAGTTGCTACTTCACCAAACTCATCTTTTGTCACTTCCATACGTGGAAGGTTTTCAAAGGAATTGTGAGGTAATTTTCTCATTACGTTACGAACTCTATTGATAGATTTTGAAATACTTCTACTTAATATAAAAATAATGCTAAGAACGAGAATAAAACAAGCTATCGCCGACAATAAAAAGAAGGTTATTGTATTTTGATATGATTGGACCGAATTTTCTAAAGCTTGTTCCATAGATGCTTCTTCAAGTGTCGTTAAATGATCTAACCGATCAGCAATCCTATACCTCATTTCTGCGTTATCTTCGAGAAGTGTAACCCTAGCTGTTTCAAAATTACCTATTTTAACCTTTTCAACGGTAGCTTCTACCACTTCATAATAATTAGTCAATAAAAATTGTAATTCATTAACAACTTCAAAAGCTTTAGGGTCATCTGCAGTTAAATTTGATAACGTCTCTAAAGCAAGTATTGAACTCTCTTTTTCCGCCTCGATAGAAACGAGATAATTTTCATTTAATTCATTGGTTTCCATTAGAATGAGATCCCTTGTTAATCTAGCAGTATTTAGAGTATTACTTTCTAATAAGTTAGCTAGTCGCACTCGCTCAAAGTATTCATCCATGATATAATTCATATTTTTATTTTTATTATTAAACGTATAAAATACATTTGCGCTGATCAATAATAAAACCACTAACACAGTGCCTAACCCAATAAAAAGTTTTGTTTTTAATTTCATATTAGTGTACCTTTCTATCATTTATTTGGTCAAATATAATAAAATGTCCATAATTTTTTACTAGTTTTTATTTGATTCTACTATATTCGTTATTATGTTTCTAGTAATAATTCTAATTTAATAGAAAGTCATTATGCTGATATCTCTTTCATAGTGAATTTGCACGGTTATATGGAGTGTTGTAGTAATCCTTTGGGTCGCGTTGCTTCGTATTATGGGGGTGATGCGCAGTAAAACAGGGGGTGATGTGCAAATTAGTGTAAGTGCCCTAATCGTACGCTACATCAGCTAAAGGGAACGTAAGAATTTCTCGCGTGACGTAACCGAGCTTCTCATCAA
>NZ_MLQQ01000053.1 GCF_001865995.1 Anaerobacillus arseniciselenatis
AGCGTACCCACCAATTGGCATAGTTTCACATATTATAAAAATAATGTTAGAGGTCGTGTCGAAAAATATTTTTTTGGTACTTCTCCAACGGCTCAAACCGTTGGTATATCAATATTTATAGAGGGAGGGAATTTTATGAAACGAATAATGACTTTGTTTTTAGTCTTTACATTAATTGTAGGCTATTCTTCATTTCCAACTTCAGGAACGCTAGCTGAGGAAAGCACGGAAAAATACTTAGTAATGTTTGATGGTCCTGCTGAGAAAGGTATTTTAACAGCATTCGGAGTAGAAGAAGAAAACATTTTGCATGAATACGAGTTATTACCAGTTAAATACCTAGAACTAACAGAAAGACAAGCAAAAGGTTTAAGTAACCACCCACAAATTAAATATGTAGAAGAAGAAGCTATCGCGGAAGCGTTTGGTCAAACAGTTCCTTGGGGGGTACCGCATGTACAAGGAACAACTGCTCACAATGAAGGGTATATAGGTCAAGGGATTAACGTTGCTATTTTAGATACAGGGATCGATAACACACATGAGGATCTATCCGAAAATGTAAAAGGTGGATACTCTGTATTTACAGATGTTGATAACAACGATCCATTTTATGATGGAAGTGGCCATGGAACACATGTAGCCGGAACTGTTGGAGCAATTGATAATGAATTAGGTGTACTAGGGGTAGCTCCTCAAGTAAATCTTTACGCTGTAAAGGTTTTAAATAATGATGGTAGTGGTTCATATGCGGGAATTGCACAAGGAATCGAATGGTCTATCCAAAACGGAATGGACATTATCAATATGAGTTTAGGTGGGTCTAGCTCCTCATCTATTTTAGAAGAATTTAGCAATCTAGCATATGAAGAAGGTTTATTAGTAGTTGCTGCAGCAGGTAACAGCGGAAACCCAGGAGGTAGAGGAGATAACGTTAGTTACCCTGCAAAGTATGAATCAGTTATCGCTGTAGCTGCGATTGACCAAAATAACAAACGTGGATCTTTCTCGAGTACAGGTCCAGCTGTTGAATTATCTGCTCCTGGTGTTGGTGTATTGAGTACTGTTCCTGGAAATGAGTATGATGCCTATAATGGTACCTCTATGGCTGCTCCTCATGTAGCAGGTGTTGCGGCTCTAGTATGGGGGGGGAATTCCAATTTAACTAATGTGGAAATTCGTTCACTAATGCAAAATACAGCTCAATATTTAGGAAGTACTAATGAATTTGGGTATGGTTTAGTAAAAGCGAAAAAAATAGTCAATTATAATCTCATTGAAAATGAGATTATAGAACCAGATGAAAATCAAATACAGGACCATAACTATGCTGCTTGGTTTAAAGAGAACTTTTCTAATTTCCAAAATAAAAATGTAGAGACTAACATCTATGGAATTTCAGAAGAAAGAATAGAAACAATAGTGGATGGAGTTTATAGTTATGTATTGAATGAAGACGAGATTAAATACTTCATAGAAAAAACAGGAAGAGAATATGATTTATATACTGATTTAGAGGTGGAAAATAAGCAGCTAAACAATGTTAGTGAGGAATATAAACTAATCAATATTGAGTATGAAGTGGACGATAATGGTAACATTGTAGAATATCACTATTTTCAACCTTTAAATGACTCTCCAAAAAGTTCTAATATTCCAGGGGAAGGAGCTTTAAGGCTGCATATTCATCATACTGATTTATTTAATGGAGGGGACTTTGATTGGGCGACAGGAAGAAAGGATGATTTACAAGACTATTTTTATTCAAAAGCTTTATCTGTGGGGCCTGGATATATAGCATCAAAACACCCAGTTCTTGGATTATTAATTGCTGCTTTTTCAGACGTTGTAGAAGATAGTAAAGGTGCACGAAATGATACTTGGGAAGTTTTTAGGGATACTTATAAAGAAGGTCAGGTTTTTACAAATGGAGAATGGAAAACCTATTTTACTACAAATCAATATGAAGTCTATTGGGAACAGCGCTCTCGTATTTATAGTGCAAGTGTGAATGATATAATAAACACTGTATGGGATTACTACACCCCTCAAAATGGATATAAACCTATCGAATGGATCCACTCTACAAATTTTAATAATGATCAATATATTTTAAATACTGCAAGAAATAGATATATAAATAACTGGAATCCAAGAGTTGACTTTGGTTTTATTGGAAATAACAGTACAATTTGGAATGCAAAGTAAATTTAATGTATTAAAGAAGAGATGAAGTCTCTTCTCTAATACTCTCTTAGGAGGTTTGTGATTGAAGTTTAACAAAATTCTAAATCCATTAAGAGTGTATTTTTTTTCAAGCTTAATAATTATAGTGGTAATAATGTTCTTTTTTTTTAATAGCGCCATGTCAAACAAAGAGTATGTTGAAGTTTTATTAGATAATATAAAAAACGATAAAACTATTGAAATGGAGATAGATGAAGAAGTAAATAAAATAAAAAATATATACAGTTCCTTTAAGGAATTACCAGATCATCGTAAAGTAAGGGAGATAATAAGTTCATATAATGATTCTGTAGTATTAGTAGAATATAGATTAGATACATATAACCCAATGAATAACGATATTATTGATACAATTTCAGTTGCTTTAATAACTTTTCATTTGGAAAGTAATAACAAAAAATGGAAGGTTAAATCGATTGGTATAGAAAAATATACAAAGTTTTAAAATTTACAATTTAGTTATTTTAAGGGATAAACAGTTGTATGTAATGGGTTTGATTTAAGCCTTAATTTACCTACTAGTTGAGAGTGTTTTCGCCATTTTTACTACAAAAAGTATCAATGAGCAGAAACATTGTAAATACCTTATACAATATCAAACGCAAATAATGCCGGATAGGGAGAGGAATACAATGAAGAACGAGGAGCTACAAAGGTATTAGGATTTTATTCCTTCTAAATGATTTTTTTATTGTATTATTACCTCTAAAACCCTAGAAGGGAAGCAACTTCCAATATGAATAAAAAGAGCCGATCTTGTTACTTCATACGACCTACTATATGATATTGTGAACATATTAAGAACATTTACAAAGTTGACGGAAACTGCGCCTAATGGATCGTTATTTACAGTGAATAAAAAGGCGGAATGATATTTTGAGAAAAGTAGAAGGAATAATAGTAGTAATTGAAGGAGTCACATGATACCAGAAAGATTAAAATATTTAAAACAACTTGACAGTGTGGGTCTTTATGGAGAATACGGAGAATTGATGATTCTTAATGGTTGGTTAGAGTACCCTCCTCATTCAGCAGATAGAAAGGATTTATTTAAATAAGCCTTGAACTCTCTTCAACAAACTGGAACTTAGTTAAATAAGTATAAAAAATAGAGTCAACTGCTGCACAGTACAACCATACTGCAAAAAATGGAGACGATTACATCGATTAAGTGATCGTCTCTTCGTGTTTGACTAAATACTGCGCTGGAAGGAAGATCTTCATTTTTTAGAAAGCATAATAATATTATTAATTGATTAATAGAGTTCTCAAACTTTTGTTTGGGGAAATTTTATTTTTTCAGTTAAAGGGCCTGATTATTGAATAACTGTGTTCTTCTAAATTGGATATTTATGTTAAAATATGTATGAATTTATGAATAAATGTACTAAAAGTAAAGAAATATAACTTTGAGACATGGGAGGAAACATGTCAAATAGAGCAAAAATAATTTATAAATTTTCGTTGGAATCTATAAGGTTTAATATATTGAAAATAGAAAGGAAATTTTTATGAAATTAACTAAATTGGTTTTTAACAACTATCGCTGCTTTGGCCCAACTGATACAACCATTAACATTTCTGATTTAACCGCATTTATAGGTAATAATAGTTCAGGTAAAACTACAGTATTGAGTGCACTTCGCAAGTTATTTGGGAATTTTAAAATAACTAAATCTGATTTTCATATACCCTTAGATAAGTCGCCAGAAGAAATCACAGAAGGGAATTTTTATATAGAAGCTTACTTTGAATTTTTTGAGGAGGATAGTGAAGGGTTAGATGAGGATGATTACGGAATAGCTCAGTATTTCGAAAATTTTATAGTAGATCACCCAGGTGGCAATCCATATATTGTAATACGTTTAGATGCAAACTATGAAAAAGGTAGTTCTCCAGAAGGAATAATAGATTTTAAATATCATTATGTGGTTAATAAAGGCGAGGAAGGTCTTAAACCAATCTCTGCACATGATAGAAATAAAATACAAGTTATATATATTCCAGCAGTGAGAAACCCCTCCGAACAGTTAAAAAATGCTACTGGAACAATATTATGGAGAATTTTAAACCAAATTAATTGGAAAGAGTCAGATAAAGAAAAGATAAATAAAAAAATCGATGAACTTGATAAGGTGGTTGCTGAGCAGTCTGGAATAAATATAGTAAAAAAAGTTGTTTCTTCTTCATGGAAAAACTATCATAATGATTCCAGATATAATGAGGCTAATATTAAATTTGGTAGTAGTGATTTGGATAATATCTTAAAAAAACTCGAAGTAGAATTTACACCCACGCATACCGAAAAGGCCTTTAAAGTCGATGATTTAGGGGATGGTTTAAAGTCTCTATTTTATCTAACTTTAATAAATACTCTATTAGAATTAGAAAATGAAGCTATAACAGAAATTAAAAACAGAGTTTCTATAGAAGAACGAGTATTAAATATTGATCCACCAGCTTTAACGCTTATTTTAGTTGAAGAACCGGAAAATCATGTTAGCCCACATCTACTAGGTAAGGTTATAAAGAATTTAAATAACATACGAAATAGAAATAATTCTCAAGTATTGATAACATCTCACAGTCCATCAATTATAAAACGTGTAGAGCCGACTGAAATCCGTCATTTAAGAATAGAAAACGGTACAACTATTGCTAAAGAGATTGTGCTACCAGAAAAACAAGATGAATCATTTAAATATGTAAAAGAAGCAATTAAAGCATATCCAGAGTTATATTTTTCATCATTAGTGGTATTAGGAGAAGGCGATAGTGAAGATATATTAATACCAAAATTTCTAAGTTTATACATGGATGACTTAGATACCGTTGGTATATCTGTAGTTCCTTTAGGAGGTAGACATGTTAATCACTTTTGGAAGCTCTTAAACCAGTTGAATATACCTTTTATTACTCTGTTAGATTTAGATAAAGAAAGAGAAGGTGGTGGCTGGGGAAGAGTCAAATATGCAATAAAACAACTTCTTGAAAATGATGTGGTTAGAAGTGAATTGCTAACTCTTGAAGGAGGTAGTATTTTAACGGAAGATCAATTAGAAAATATGCATACATGGGAAGGCTATGAGTATATTGGTGGCTGGATAGACATGTTAGAGAATTATAATGTGTATTTTTCTTCCCCTTTAGATATTGATTTTTTAATGATTGAAAAGTTTTTAGAATATTATTTAATGACTCTAGAGAAAAATGAAGGACCTAGAATTAAGATCATTGAAAACGAAAAGCAAAAAAGAATACATGAATTAACTGATGAAGAAAAACAGAGTAC
The DNA here is from genome assembly GCF_001865995.1 of Anaerobacillus arseniciselenatis. GTDB lineage: Bacteria > Bacillota > Bacilli > Bacillales > Anaerobacillaceae > Anaerobacillus > Anaerobacillus arseniciselenatis. Next base: position 5,540 of record NZ_MLQQ01000053.1, read on the forward strand.
AATTTATCAAGATCGTATTAAAAGTGATGTTACGAGGGCTTTGAAGGAAAAAGGTGGGAATGGTCATACATATACTAAAAAACAAAAGGAATTAATGATATGGTATAGTTATTTCTTCTTAAATAGAGGAAAGCCAGTGACACATTTGCAAGCATTAAATTATATAGCTGATGATGTCTTACAAGCAAATATTCCCGATGTGTTTAAAAATATAGCTGATAAAGCCACGCTATTACTGAATATAGAGGAATGAATTGTATGGGAATTTCAATTAAGGAATGGAAACCAAGTGATGGAATAATATTAGAACCAGCTGCTTTGGATGCTGTAAAGGATTTAAATAATTCTTTAGTTGTTGCAGGCCCTGGAGCTGGTAAGACCGAACTTTTAGCACAAAAAGCATGTTTCTTGTTGAAGACGAATAGTTGTGTAAATCCTAGAAGAATTTTAGCAATAAGTTTTAAAAGAGATGCAGCAGTAAATTTAAAGGATAGGATAAAACTGAGGGTACCTAAAAATTTGGAGTCTAGATTTATATCTCAAACTTTCGATTCATTTGCAAAAGGTATATTAGATAGATTTTTATATGCGCTACCTGAGGAATTTAGACCTGATCAAAATTACGAAATTGCTGGAAATCAGAATGAATTTGTTCGAGCATTTTCAAAGTGTGGTGCAAATTTATATAACAATAAAATTAAAAAACAGTACATTGATAATTTAACTAAAACAAGATTAGAGAATGTATCAGGTGTTTATAAAGATGTATGGGATAAATTACTTAAAGGTGATGGCGATATTAAGCCAACTTTGAGCTTTCAGATGATATCTGTTTTAGCAATCTACATTTTAGAGACTAACCCACTAATTCTAACATCTTTAAGGAAGACATATTCTCATGTTTTTTTAGATGAATTTCAAGATACTACTCGTGTGCAATATGCATTAGTAAACGTGTGTTTTCATGATTCTGAAACATCAATCACAGCTGTCGGGGATACTAGGCAAAGAATAATGTTATGGGCAGGGGCAAAGCCCGATATATTTAATTCTTATATAAATGATTTTAATTCAAAAGAATATATGTTAGTTATGAACCATAGGTCAGCTCCCAGGTTACTAGAGATACAAAAAATAGTTAATAGTTATTTACAAGATGTACCATTTTCACCTATTGCAAATCCAAAATGGACCGAAGAGGAAGGAGTTGCTGAAATATGGTATTTTAAAGATTCAAATACTGAAGCAGAACATATTGCTGAAAGTATAACGCAATTAATTCAACAGCAGCAAATTTCATATAGAGATATTTGTATTATAGTAAAGCAAAGTGTACAGCAATTTAGTGAAGAAATTATTGGAGTACTGGAAAAAGTAAATATTCAGGCTAGAAACGAAGCGAAATTCCAAGATTTATTAAAAGAAGATATAGTTTTACTGATTCTTAACACATTGAGATCTGCCCTAGAGGTTAGAGATAGTGATGCTTGGTCATTTATCTGGGAGGCGAAGTTTTTCTTTGAAGGAAAATCAAGTACAGTTAACCCTTTTATTATTGATGAACTGAGAAAACAGCTTAAAATAATGTTAAGAATTATAAAAAGAAGATTAAAGAAAATAACTCATAAAGATGAATTAAAAATATTATTAATTGATATAGTAGATTTTTATGATGTTAATAAGATAAGGAGACATTACCCACAATATTTACAAGGTCAATATATAAATAAATTACGAGAAGATTTAACGGATTCTTTATATCAGTATTATATTTCAAAAACTGATTGGATATCTGCAATTGATTCATTTCAAGGCAATGACTCAATTCCAATAATGACAATTCATAAAAGTAAGGGGCTAGAATTTGACGTAGTTTTTTTTTTTTTTTTTTTTTTTTTTTTTTTTTTTTTTTTTTTTTTTTTTTTTTATAGGATTTGACGATAGTTCATTTTGGAGTTTTTCTGATCAAGAAGATGAAGATAAATGTACGTTCTTTGTAGGACTTTCCCGATCAAAAAGAAACTTATATTTCACATTTTCAGAAAAACGTTTTGGGAAAAGACATACTAATTCTGATATTTCAATCCTTTATCAGATGTTAGAAGAATCTGGTGTAGTGGAAGAAAAATATATAGGCTTTGATTGACATGGAAAATATAATTTTTTAGTATAACTTAATAAAATTTAACTCTTTCCTAATAAAAGAACCACACATTTTGATCAATCGATTTTCAAAAATGTATTTTTTCTTTATTATTAAAACAAAGTTTGTAGCCCACATTTAATCAAACTTTATTTTACTACCATGAAAATACTTATTTTCATTCTCGGTGGTGTATCTTTGATTTTAAAATACATGAATGACTGCGCAGTACAACCATACGGAAACTAATCATGATTTTATAAAGGCGATCACTTTACTGGGTGATCGCCTTTCGTATTTGACTAGATACTGTACAACAAACTATTAGGTGATTACAGCCAACGAAATGTACCACCAGTGACATAGTTCTTACCACTGAATGACAAAGAATGTACCAGTAAGTGCCAAGGTATTTACCACTTCACCTTCTGTATAATTATTGAGCACACCTGCGGGTGTGCCATTATTTATATAGGAGGTATTTTTGTATGATTCATTATCGAAAGATATTGGAATTGCACGATGAGGGGATCAGCCTAAGGGGCATTACCGCAAGTACAGGTAACTCTCGTCAAAAAGTAACAGAGGTGATTAACCTAGCCGAAAAGAAGGGATTAGTTTGTCCGTTGGAGGATGAAATGACGGATAAATGGATTGAGGAATTTCTTTTTCCAGAGAAGACCTTAGAAGCTTCTGGCCGACAACCATTGAACTTTGATTATATTCATGAAGAGTTGGCGAAGCCTAATGTGACACTATCACTACTTCATCATGAGTATGAGGCTGAATGTCGAGCAAATCAAAGGATTCCGTATTCATATCGTAGTTTTTTGCGCCACTACAGCAGTTACGCAGACAAGTACAAAGCCACTTTGCGGATTCGTAGAAAACCAGGAGAAATTATGGAAGTCGACTGGGCAGGATCTACATCCTTCATCATCGACAGAGATACTGGGGAGAAGATAAAAGCGTATGTTTTTGTCGCAACACTTCCGTGTAGTCAATTCTCATATGCGGAGGCTACCTTATCGATGGATTCTCGTTCATGGATTACTGCTCACAATAATGCGTATAAGTATTTTGGCGGCTCTACACAAATTGTTGTGCCAGACAATCTAAAAACGAGTGTGACAAAACATACCACACGTGAATTGATTTTAAATCCTACCTATAGAGAAATGGCAGACTACTACAATACAGTCGTGATGCCTGCACGGGTTAGGGCTCCAAAAGATAAGGCGAGTGTTGAAGGTTCTGTTGGGGTTATCTCTACATGGATTATCGCAGCATTAAGAAATACACATTGCTTTAGTATTGATGAATTGAACGAAGAGGTTTGGAAAAAGTTAGATGAATTCAACAAACGTCCTTTTACCAGGAAAAAAGGGTCTCGTTTATCTGCGTTTGAAGAAGAGGAGAAATTTGCGCTTTCTCCCCTTCCAGTTGCACCTTATAAAATGTCTGTATGGAAAAAGACAAAAGTACGACCTGACTATCATCTTTCTATCGAGAGCATGTTTTATTCTGTGCCATACGAATATATTAATCGAGAAGTCGAGGTGAAGCTCTCAGATAGCCTCGTTGAAATCTTTTTCAATCATATGCGTGTGGCATCACATAAACGATTATACGGGAAGTTTGGACAATCTGCCACCCTTCGTGATCATATGCCTGATAATCATAAGTTATACGTGGATCAAACACCAGAGGCTGCAATGGAATGGGCTGAAAGTATCGGGACATCAACCTTAAGCGTTATACGCTACCTTTTAGATACTTCTCAAAATGAAAAACAAGCGTTACAGTCAATATTTTCTTTGAAAAAGTCCGAGCGCCGTTACACAAAATATGAAATTGAACGCGCTTGTAAAATGGTAGTTTCTATGACTAAAAGACCGACGGTCAAAAGTATTCAAACGCTCTTAAAGAACAACAAAAAGAATGATGCCGAGCAAGAATTGAAACGTCAAACAGATATCAGCAAAAATAACTATGGCTTCACACGTGGAGCTTCTTACTATGGAGGGACGGATAAATGATGAATGAACAAACATTAACAAAATTACACGAAATGAAACTTAGCGGAATGGCGGAAGCCTATAAGGAGCAATCCCTGAATAAGGAGTTTCAGAAGATGAGTTTTGAAGAGCGTTTTAGTTTACTCATCGATTTAGAATATTCCCGTCGTAAGAATAATAAGCTCCAACGTTTAATTAAAACAGCCACTTTTTTAAATTCAAATGCATGTATTGAAGATTTGGAGTATCACGAAGATCGAAGGCTAGATAAGAATTTGATATTAAAATTGGCCAACGGTAGCTATATCCATGACAGCCACAATATCATTTTGAAAGGGCCAACTGGGTCAGGGAAGTCATTCTTAGCTACAGCTTTTGGGATATCAGCTTGTCGTCAATTCTACAATGTTAAATATATTCGATTACCGGAACTGTTAGATGAGCTGTCTCTCGCAAAACTAGCTGCGGATGGAAGCTATCGGAAGTTGATCAAGAAATATACGAAAGTAGATTTACTCATTCTCGATGAATGGTTACTGACAGAATTATCAACGGAGGAAGCAGCGATTCTATTAGAAATCACAGAATCTCGTCATAAATCAGCTTCAACTATATTCTGTTCACAAATAGACCCTACTGGATGGCATATAAAATTGGGGAATGAAACAATTGCGGAGGCTATTCTAGATCGCATTATCCATGACTCGTATCAAATTCTCATAGACGGAGAAGTTTCTATGCGAGAGCGTCATGGGTTAGGTGTTTGATATGACCATTAATATAAGAGAAGCTACTAACCAACTAAATTTTAATGGCTATTGGTGTGATGAGAAAAAGGTTCGACAGCTGATAAAAAGCGGTGAAATAAAAGCTATAAAAATAAAAGGAAGATACTCAATACACCCATACGAGATTGAGAAGTTTCTTCATAATCTCCAATATTCTGGTACAGCATTCGAAATGGGTATTGATGATAAAGTGAAAATTGAAAGATTATTAAAGGAAGTCGAAAGGCTTAAGAATGAAGTTAGTAAATTAGAATACGAAAACGTAAATTTGAAAATCAGTTTAGGAATAATGCCATTTTAATTTCATACGATTTCTTTCCTTCACCAATCTTATGAGATGAACCTTTCTTTAAAGCTAGAATGTGAAAATATGATAGGCTTATTATTTTATTAAAAACAGATATCAAAAGAAAAAGTCCTACAAGGTTATCAAAATGTTAATCTGTAGGGCTTTTTTATACAATTGGTAAATACCTTGGCGTTACATGGAAAATTCCTTGTCATTCAGTGGTAAAAAACATGGCGAGAGTGGTACATTTCAGTGGCTGTAATCATTAGGATTAAATTATATTTTTTATAATTCGAAATCATAAAAAAATAAGGATCTTTCCATTAAATTGTTTGGATGAAACTTTTCCATTTTTTATGAAAAACAAAAACAATAATCAGTTATTTTTCGGTATTATTGTTTTATGAATATCCATGATATTGTGAAGGGTTTCACTTAAAGTGACGAGCAGGTTAGGAGAGGAAAAAGCAGGGATTAAGATTAGTTAAATATAGGCAAAACTTCTATCCAATATACGATATTTTTTCTAAGTGAAATAATACAAGTTCTTCTTATATTCAGGAGAACTTGTATTATTATAATAAACTCTTCTTAATTATTTAGTTAAATCGTTCCTATCCAGCATGGAAGGTGGTTCTTCAAGCCAACCATTTTTCGCCATTATTTTTCCACCGTCGCGCCCATAAGTTAATACGTCTTTTGCTGTATTAACCATTATTAAAGGAAGGTCACTTCGTAAACTAAATGCTGTTCCGAAAGCATTGCTACCTAAACCAAAGCCAGAAAATATGCTGGTACAGTACATCATTAGTTTATCAGAAAAAGGAGCTACCTTTGAATCTGTTGCATTTGCCCCCCATGTTGAAGGCGGTTGAATATCACTTTGAAGAAATATTTGTGTATAGTCAGTTACAATTTTTTTGGCTAATTCTTTTCCCTTTACGAAATATTTTTTTACTTCAGGTTCATTTGCTACTTGTGCGAATCCTGTTATCATTTGCATTCCAATAATATTTGATTCAATTGCATTATATAAATGTGCTATTTCAACTGTATTCAATGCTCGCTTTTCAGAAAACAAGTTAAAACCACTCATATAATTGGATCCATCTGCAAACTCCACAGATTTTGGCATAGATACAGCAGGAGGAAGTGGTAAAACATCTTTCTTTTGCAAATAGTCTACACATTCATCGTAAACACTTTGAGTAAAAGCAGTTAATTCCTTGTAAAGAAGCACAATATCTTTGCGATATGCCATATTCATGTGGAGTGTATGCAATCCCATGCCTATTGAGCTGATAAGACGACAAAACATAATATCAAACATATTGTCATATAGCTTAGGTACGCCAATATTAACATCTTGCTCTGTGTATCCGACAGGAATAACCGCCCCTTCATTCTTGAGGATGGTTTTTATATCGTCAACATAGTTAAGCACTTTCATATGTGCATCTTGCATGATCTCTTTGGCTTGATTGTCATCAGCTTGTTCTATAAAATATTCAAGCATTCTCTGTACCATAGTTTTTTGTTGAAAGGTCAACCATAATGTTCCTAATTCACTTGAACTTAAAGCTTGTTTTTGAGTCATAATATAAGCCTCCATTTAGTGTCTTTACTACAATCTTTATAAGCATCCCACATAGCAAACATAAATAGACAGGGATAGAACATTAGTCATTGGTAGTAATTTATTGCTTCGATTGCTTCTAATGTTTCCTTGAAATCTATACAAAATCACAATGTTAAAATGACTATTAACAATTACGATGATCTCCAAAAAAAATAAAAATGATTCCTTTATTATTTTCCTGTTTAGTAACTAGGTAAATCCTGGGAGAGCTATACTCCACAGAATAGTCTGTAATTTATAAGTCATATCATTTTATCCTATAATCTGTAATAGTTTTAGTATTTCTCACAGGAGAAATACTATGTAGTAGAAGAAGTTATTTTTCATTTCTTAATAAATTAACGATAGTGAAAGAAGCTGTCGCTGCTCTTGTTCCAGTATTGAGCAGAAGAGCATAAAGAACTTGTTTTAATTTTTATTAACGAGTGCATTAGTAAAATTATTGGCTGTATCATTTACCGCCCGTTTTTTTGTGCAACACATTGAAAAAAGGTGTCAAACTAAAAATGCTAAATAGTTGAACATATAATAAAGATAAAGTGGTGATGAATTTGAATGGGCTCTATAAATATCATCTGAAAAATGGTGAAATAGTAGTGTTTAAGACGGATATGAATTTCGAAGAAGTCAATAGGTTACCAATATTGCCTAATCAATATAAGTTTCGGAAATACTTTAATGACAATGGTTATAAATTAGAAATATACCAAATCATAAAACCGTCATTTCACTAATGAGAACTCATGTTGAATAAGAAAGACGAAAAAATAACTGATCCATTTGCTGCTACAAATATACTGTTGAAAAACTACGGAGGCGATTACGTTTATTAAGTAATCGTCTCTTATTCGTATATGACTGTTACTGCGCTGTTACAAAGAAGGGGAAACATACAAGGTAGGAACCGGAAATTTAAAAAAGCGAGCACTAATGTAGAAGTGCTCGTATTAAAAAAAAGGTCTAGTAATGTGATCTAACGAAAGCCGTGCCGACAATAATCAATAAAATGAACAGCACAACAATTAACGCAAAATCGTTATCTTTTTTGCGTACAGGAGCGATGTGTCCGTAATCACTCATGAAAAATTCACCTCCATTACTAAAGGATTAATATACTTTATGTTTTAGTTGTTCAAAAGAGTTGGACGAACTATATAAGCTAAAATACATTTTTTGTATTTAAGTAAAAAAAGTAAATTAAATAAATAGTACGAATGTAACGGATGTGACAACGTATGCGAAGTGAATTTATTTTTTATGTATGTGTAGGGAAAGAAAAAAGAGCTGAAAAGCAGCCCTTTTTAGAAAAATCGTCGTAAAAGAAGTAGAGATGTGATTAAGAAGAAGGGGATAAATATTCTTCTAAAGGGTGATGTGCGAAGAAACAGTCCTCTTTGTTGATTAACACCTTCGATAATACCAGTATGAATTCCACCATAAGCATCTCTAATTTCCACCATTTGTCCTTGATAAGTCCAAGCTAATTGTTCCATATAATCTCCCCTTATCTAGTTTTTATTTTCTGGTTTACTTTAAGGTTATGATGGAGTCTTAATAAAAGATTGGACAGAGGGACTGCTAAAGTAAACTTGATTAAATAATCTATAGTATAGACTGACATTAACGCCGATGATTGTTGCATATTTCAAATAATATACTGTAACAGGATATAATTTTTAAAGGCATAGTAGACCGATACAGTGCAGCAATTTTCTTCATTTTTAGGTCACTTTGTGAAAGAATGTATTTAAATAAGGATTCGTTTATTTATAAGGACATACCACTCTCCTGATAAAATGAACGAAAAGATTATAATGAAATTAAAAATTAATCCTACAAAATGGTGCATATAATGTCGGATGACTAAAGTAAACTCCTGTTATTCTATTGATGAAAGGAGGTCATATTAATGGATTTGCTTAAGGACATGAATACTGCAATGAAGTATATTGAGGAAAACCTTACTAACGAAATAGACTTCAAGGTGGTGGCAAGGTTAGCTCATTGTTCTGAATATCATTTTAAAAGAATGTTTTCTTTCCTTGCAGGAATTACGTTATCAGAATATATACGCCGTAGACGACTTAGTTTGGCAGCATTTGAGCTTCAAAATAGGAACGTAAAAGTAATCGATGTTGCGATGAAATATGGATACAATTCACCAGATTCCTTTACTAGAGCTTTTCTCAATTTACATGGTGTAACACCATCAGAAGCAAGAAACAATGGTCAGCAATTAAAAGCATATCCACTCATGACCTTCCAATTATCAATTAGAGGAGGAAATGAAATGAACTACAGAATCGAACAAAAAGAAGCATTTAACATCGTTGGTATTATGAATCGAGTTCCAATTGTTTTTGAAGGAGAAAATCCGGAAATAGCTGCGATGTGGCAATCCTTGACTATGGAAAAAATAGAGGAATTACAAAACCTCTCAAATGTTGACCCAAAAGGAATGATACAAGCATCTACAAACTTTTCAGAAGGACGTATGGAAGGAAAAGGAGAGCTGGACCAGTATATAGGAGTGGCGACTACACGAGAGAACCCTGAAAACTTTTTAAAACTTGAAGTTCCTAATTTAACATGGGCGATATTTGAATCAACAGGACCATTTCCTAACACCCTCCAGGAAACATGGGGAAGGATTTATTCTGAGTGGTTCCCATCTTCCAACTATCAAGTACAAGAAGGACCTGAGATCTTATCGATTAAAAGTAAAGATTTATCTTCACCATCAGTAAAATGTGAAATTTGGATTCCAGTTTTGAAAAAGCAGAATAAAATTTGAAGTAATCTCTGAGCTGTTGAGGCAGCTCCTTTTTATTTATCTATTCTTAGAAAAACGATCTTTTGCTGCGCAGTACAAAACTACTGTTCAGTAGTAAGTTTATTAGTAGAGTAGCCACTTTTGGCATGAAATGATTAATATTGCTCCTCCAGAATACTGGAACGAATCTTTAATAAGAGGTTCTTTCCTTTTCATTTTCGGTCCATATTGTGGAATAACCTTTCATGGAAATGATGCAGCTTTAATTGGTTGTTTGCTTTTGCTTTTATTACTTTAAACCGCATCAATATTTCTGTCGTAAGTTCAGTAAGTAATGTTTAGGGCTAAGCTTTTGTTGAATATATGCTTTTGATTCAGCAACATCTACAGTTGTTATGCTTTCCTCTAGTAGCATTTCTATCATATAATTTTATATAGTAATAGGAAAGTGGGGATGCATTTGACAATAGAAGGGTTTTTTAAAAGATTTTGGCTAATAATATTATTAGTGATAATTTTTCTTCTACAATTTTATTTAAGTAAATTTACTTTTTTTGAAGTGTCTATAAACAGTTTTAATGTTCCTACATTTATTTCAATTTGTATAGGTTCTCTAAGTTCACTGTTAGGGATAATAGTTTCAGTATTAATATTAGGTATTACGTTATCTGAGCATACTTTTGGTAGCAGACTTAAATATGTTCTTTTAAACGAATCGGCCTTAATAAATTTCTTTATCGTATCCTTATTTTGCATATTTACATTTATATTTATAAACTTTATTTATAATGGAACAGTTACAAATTTAATTGTTAATTTAACTATATATGCAGTAATTTTATATGCATTAGCTATTTTGTCTATTTATCCGTTAATTAAAATCTTTTTATTAAAAGCCACATCAAAGAAACATATTGATAAACTATTATCAAACATTAATTTCCCGATAGGAGAGGAATATTTAAAAGAAAAACATACTGAAGAAAATACGTTTTATATATTAGAAGGAATCGGTTTGCATGCAATAAATTCAAATGACAGGAAAAGCCTGCATCATATTTTAAATGGCTTTATTGATTTCTTTTATAAAGAAATTAAAAAAAAGGATCATTTAGAGGCAAACTCTATTAGAGATATAATTAATATATTCATGAAAATGCAGAGTAGATGGTTAAGTACGGTGAAGTCTGATAGCGAAGAATGGGTAGTTTTGTACTTTATGAAATTTTATAAAAGTATTAGAGTAAAATCTACTGAAAAAAACTTCAATCACATTAATTTTTTTGAATATGATTTTTTTATTGAAAGAAGTTTAAAAAGAGTGGACCCATTTTTAGAAACTCCGTCTTTAATATATATTCAACATTTATTAATTGACATATATAAAGCTAATTTAAAGAAGTTTGTTCCAATTGAGGAATTAACAATGCTTAATAGTGAGTTTTATAAAAATGATAATGGAACAAATGACAGTTTTAGAAATGAACAACAATGGGACTTTTTACAAGGGAATTTTAGAAGTAAGTTTGATAAGATAGCTAGAATAAATGGTTTTAAAGAGGAAGAAAGAATTTCACATTATGTACTATCGTACAATAGTATATTGTCTGAAATTTTAAGTAATGGAAATTTAAGCGAAAAACAAAAACTTGTCCTAACTCGCTCATGGACTATGAGTTTAAAAGAATATTTAATTGAAGCCATAAAAAATAACTCGGAGTACATACCTTATACCATTACTTATTTAAAATATCCGGAGAAACATGTTGAAAATACAGAACCAAACTATTGGTTAATAAGTATTATTTCAGAAGTATTGTTATATTTATTTAAAAATGGAAAGTTGAAAAAACATACTATAAATCATTTTGGTGGAATTGTTAGATTAAATTTAAGAAGATTAGAAATTGATCCTAATGCGAAAGCAGTAATAATGAAAATCTCTAACATAATATATGATATAGCAATGGAGATACAAAAATCGGAAGATGATCTGAAATTCCAAATGATGGAGAATTATATAGAAATCTATAAAGAAATCGAATCCTTTATTAAATTTTCTAGAAAAGAGGAATATAAAATTTCTGAAGAATCTATAGAAGAATGGAAAGACATGTTAGGTGAACTGGTCAGTTATGATAAGTTTAAAGCTAGCTTAGAAGATGAAAATAATTTTTGGGAATTTATATAGGTAAAACGTGAAGAACAGCGACAAGGCCACTGAAAATCATTGATTCAAGCACATTACCGCTGAATTTGACCAACCATAAGTGGGCAGAGTTCGAAAAACAAAATCAGGCGTAAAGCCTTACTAACGACTTGTGTTCATGGATAAAAGTAATTCCTATCCAGACAAATCGTTACTCTGCTCCACTCCACTTTTTTGAATAGAATAATGTGATGTTCAACAATTGGGCGCTATCCTGGAACAGGATCAGCGCTCATTCTTTTTTATACGCCCGAAGCGGAGTAATTTTATATTGCGTAGTTGACTCCTACTACGCAACAAGCAATTTACCAACTACTCATAGATACGAGTAGTTTTTCAGTTCTTATCATACCTAATTTGTTATTTTCTGGTATGATTTATTTATGAAGATCCGTGAATTTGTGAAACATTTCACTTAAACTAACGAGCAGTTTACTTTAATAACAAAGTGGTTTTTTAGGGGCTTTATTTAGTATAATAAATGGGGACTATTTTTAAAGGAGTATTGATAATTAATGTTAAGTCAGAAACTAATTTTCACCTTATTTTCATTTATTTTGCTTTTAAATATCACGGGGTGTAATAATTCAACAAAAAATACATCTAAGGTTGAATTAACAGTTGCCGCTGCTTCAGATTTAACCCTTGCTTTTAGTGAAATCGGAAAGCTGTTTGAAGAAGAAACTGGAACAAAAGTTACTTTTTCCTTTGGCTCAACAGGGCAGTTAGCAGACCAAATCGAGAATGGAGCACCATTTGATGTTTTTGCAGCAGCGAATAAAAAATTTATAGAAAATCTAGATGAGAAGAATTTACTTATCAGTGATACAATGAAGGTTTACGCATTTGGGCGTATTGGACTTGCAACAAGAGCCGATAGCTCACTTAATGTTGAAAACATTGAACAATTATTAAAACCAGAAGTAACAAAGGTAGCAATTGCAAATCCTGATCACGCTCCCTATGGTACAGCTGCCAAGCAAGCCCTTGAAACTGCTGGTATATGGGACCAATTAGAAAACAAACTTGTCTATGGTAGAAATATTTCAGACACACTTACTTATATAGAAACTGGAAATGCGGAGGTTGCAATTATTGCACTTTCGTTAGTGGTAGAAGATAAAGTTAACTTCTCAATAATTGATGACCATATGCATGCTCCATTAGAACAAATGATAGCCGTTAACAATTCAACAAAACAAGAAGAAGCCGCACGAGAATTTATTAACTTTATTTTTGGTCCAATTGGCAAACCAATTATGGAAAGATATGGATTTATTGTCCCAACAGAGTAAAATTTAAGGAGCATTTACTTGTGTAAATGCTCCTTAAATTTAAATATAGTTTTATTAGATTGTAAAATAATGCACTTGAAGTAACGGAGTGCATTAATTAAAGAATGATAACTGAAATTTTAATTTATGTTGTTTTAAGCAAATCAAAAATCTATTCGGGGGGACTAAAAATGAGTAGAAAAAATGAGGAGAATACAGACTTATTTGATAGAGGACTCTTTGGAAAGCCTGGCTGTATGATTATTCTTATTGTTGCTGTTATCGCTTTTTTTACGATTAAGAACCTATTTTAATTTTTTATTAACGAATGCTTTACTTGAACAGGTAATGTATCGGGCAGTTATTATTTCTGATGTTAATAATTTTTAAGGAGAATTTAAGTGTACCTAATAAATCTAGTTAGTATAGGAATAGTTATTATTATTATTGTTTTATATTTTATTATTGACCTGTTAAAAAATCGAAAGAAAAATATGTTAAAACGATTAGTGTTTCTCAGTTTTCTATTTTATGCAATAAATGTATTGCAACAAACAACTGGAGGTATCCATGTTCCACCTATTGCTGAGGGTAATCACTGGAGTTGGCGTTGGAATACTCAACTTATTCCATTTTATTTTGTGGGAGATTTAATAAGCCATTATAATGTCTCTGGTTTAAGTTGGTTTTTTTGGGATGCTATAAGGTCATCTTTTTATAACGTTTTATTGTTGTTTCCATTAGGCGTTTATCTATCATTATATAAAGTTGGTAATATTAAAAGAGCTGCCTTACTTATATTTTTAGTTAGCTTGGGAATAGAAACTATGCAAATTATATCTAGTTATTTTGGTCTCATATATGCACGAAGTTTTAATGTAGATGATTTAATTTTAAATACTGTTGGTGGTGTTTTTGGTTACTTGCTTTTTGAACAGCTAAACAAACTATATAGCAACATTAGATATAAGAAACAAAGAGTGAACACCTAAATTAAGCTTCGTCAAATTTAATAAATTGCAATATTTCACTTAAACAAACGAGAGCGATAGTAAACTCACGAGCTGTAATTAATTCAGCTCGTTTTTTCAATTTATAAACAAATAAAAAAGGAATTATGTTAATATTTAGTGGTAGAAAAAAATGTAAAATAAGTATAAGGATTGGTAATGTATGTTACATAAAAAAATAAGCTGGATTCAAGCATGGCATCATATACAGCAGAAAGAGAAGCATAATGGTGGAGTGTTTTTAGAAACAACAGACTCATTAATTTGGAAGGTAAAGATTAGCATCGAAAACACTGAAGTTGAGAACAAACCATTTAATTCAATAAAGCTAAATCGTAATAAAAATAATTGGGTACAGTGTTCAGTCGGCTATGATGAAGAAGTGAGCTGCTTATGCTTTTTTGGTGTTGGTGGTCCAGAAAATTTAGAAGAGATTATAGATATTTTTATATCATGGGTTGATAGGAATGAAATGTCTTCTTAAATTAACGGAGTGCGATAGCACAACAAGCTGTCGCTGTTCTTGTTCAACAAACGGGGAGATTACTTAGGTAAATAATTTCCTTTTTATTCGAATCAGATAGAGAGTTATGTTACGGTTGAGGAGAACCTTTGTTGAACAGTTTAGCTGAAACAGGAGGGAATACTTTTGCGAAAAATAATTATTACTGCAATTATTTTTACCATACTAATAGGGGGCTATTTGGGGAGAGGTTTGCTACCACATGACCAGATAAAGCAAGATATTTTGATTCACGTTTTGCAGAATTACGGCTATATCCAAATTCATTTAGAAAATGCAATTGAAGCTTATGAAGACGATGATATGGAAGCATTCGATATTCAATTGGCTCGTGCGGCTTCTGAAGCTCATGCAGCAAATCAATTGATGGGATTGATTGAAATCAATGTACCAAGTGATATATTTTTATTTGTTAATTATCAGGATTCAATAATTACTGACAATATAAGTACTACTGATATTCAAGAGCTTTATGGTGTAAGGGAAAAGTTAGATTTGTTTTTTGAGTCCCTTGGCATTGAAGAACATAACATAAAGGAATTTTCTGAAGAATATCTCCCTTCTTCGAGATTGTTAGAAAAAATAATACAAGGATTTGATGAAGCAGGTTTTTCCGTTTAGAAACTATATCAATACTAAAGATTAAAAAATCCTTCTTTAACAAACGAAAGCGTTAGCTGCACAAGCTATCGCTGCCCTTCTGAACGCTAACGGGGAGTTTCCTTACATAACGAGATTTAGTATTGAGGAGGATTATTTTTGATGAAGAATATTTCAAAGAATAGT
>NZ_MLQQ01000054.1 GCF_001865995.1 Anaerobacillus arseniciselenatis
GGAAGTTTGCCGCTCGCTTCCTTCAGATTTCACGTCGCCGTGAACACCCTTGCGTTAAGCTAACCGTTACTTCTGCCTTCACGGCTCGGGACTTTCACCCTAGAGATTGCACCCATGCTGGGCACACAATAATAAAAGCTGACCTCATTGTAGGTCAGCTTTTTAGATTTCCTGAATTAAGATCGTATTTTCTTTATCGCAATTAGTACAATAAAATACGTGAGGACACTTTTGCTCTCTCGCATCATTTTCAATACCGTCAAACAATTTCATTCCATCAATATCTAAATAGGCACTATAATCATCAAAATAATCTAAAAGTCTTCCTTGGTCATTCATTTGATTATGACAAGTACTACATTTTGTTTCAACTGAAGCCATTCCATTACATAACGGACATAGAGACATTTTATATACTTCCTTTTTATAAAAATTTAATTGAGGCTACGGCAAGGTAAGGTTTATCATTTTAGATGTGACTAGGCTGTTTTTGTATGAAAAGGCGGATGATTTCGTGAACGAGCCTCTGAGATTCGTTAGAAGGTCAAAGCGAAGTAAAGGAAATCATCCGCCTTTTTCATTTCAGATGGTTACGGTTACCGTCATAAGGGTTTTGTATGAAAAAAGAATGCTCTTTCGATTTTCTTGAGTGAGCCTATGCTAATTTTGTATTGAAGAAGGGGATGGAATGTTCCACCCCCTATAGCCAAACTATTTAATTGTAATTACTGAGAACGGCCACCTAGCTGTTGCTCAGCCATTTGTACAAGACGCTTTGTGATTTCTCCTCCAACTGAACCATTTGCACGAGAAGTCGCATCTGGACCTAATTGAACTCCAAATTCAGAAGCAATTTCATACTTCATTTGATCTAATGCTTGTTGAACTCCAGGTACTACTAATTGGTTTGAACTATTGTTGTTTGCCAAGATAATCACCTCCTCTTGTACTACTATTTTGTTTCATTTCGCTACAAGTATGTAAGCATCTTAATAGTAATTTTTTACATTTATTGAGGGGGTTTATTACTCACAACAAACCAATATTTTTGATCTAAACATTCTTAGCCGTATCATTTAAAGTTTCTGCTGTTGATGCGACCGTTGTTGTTCCTTGTCCAATCTCTTCAATTACGAGCGCTAATTCTTTAAAATCTCCTTCAACTTTTTGAACTTCATTCATGTTTACTTCTAAAGAACTGACAATTTCAGCAAAGTTTCGTTTCGTAGTGTCTGTTTCTTTGCTACCTTCATCGATAAAGCCTTCCACTTCAGTAAGTGACTTCGAAACATCATTCATGAACTGAGAAGATTGATCGATCAGCTGTTTAATATTTTGAACTGAATTTTTCGTTTGCTCCGACAACTTGCGAACTTCATTAGCAACCACTGCAAAACCCTTACCATGCTCTCCAGCTCTTGCCGCTTCAATTGCCGAATTAAGTGCTAATAAGTTCGTTTGTTCAGCTATACTTTGTACGATATTAACAACTTGTTGAATTCGTTCCGAAGATTCAATCAATTTCGTAACAACTTGGCCCATCTGACTAGCGCTGTCTTTAATTGAGGACATTTTTGTTTCTAAATCAACAATACTTTCATTTCCTTTTAAAGCAGTAGTTTTCGTTTTTTCCGAAGCAGCGGCGCTCTCAACAACCCTTCCACTAAGTTCTGTCGTACTTGACACTAATTGTTGTACAGATGCACTTGTTTGCTCAGATAAAGCCGCTAATTCCTCACTTATATCAGTAATTTTAGCTTTTAAATCACTTTTAACTTTTTCATATTCACGTTCACGTTGCCGTAAATTTTCCTTTTCGTACGCTTCAAGCACTAATTGTTGCTCAAAATTTAGTAATTTACTAACAACAGTAATGGCTTTCGCACTTTTTTCGGGATCCGTAATATTTGTTTTAATAATATTAGTAAGTGAGCTAAATAAATTTTGAAAAGCCCCCATGTACCATTTAGGTTCTAATCCGATACGATAATGAACTTTTGCTACATTGGTTCGTTTTTCGATAAACTCTTGATTTATAATGCCGTTAAACATTTCTAATATATGTTTCTCTAACGTTTGACGAAGCCTATCGACAGAGCTATGCTGTTCGATAATTGTTTTCAAATTATCAGCCTTCAAAATTGTCGAATAAAACGTTTCAACTAAGTCTTTTTGGTGTTCTTTAATAAGGGGCTGAAGTGACTTAATAAGTTTTAGGTCCTCTAAAGATAGGTCAATGATCTCTAGTTGCTTTATAATATCATTATTTTCTGTGTCAATTTTACTTTTAAAATGATCATCCACTTTTAGCTCAAACCCTTTAGGCTTATCGTTCGCTTTTTTAAATGTTAAAAATTTCATTTACGTTCGCCTCCTAATACTACTAACTTTCATTATAAACCCAATAGCACTATTTTAATAGTAATAAGTTACTAAAGTTGAGAAAAATGTCGAAAATAGTTGAATGAACCCAAAATAAAAAACGGCCTTATAAAGACCGTTTATAAACCCCAGTATGTCATCGTATCAATTACCCCGATGATAATAATGATTACACCAGCCGTTCGCTGGACGATTAAACCAACTTTTCTTCCTTTTTTCATAAACTTTCCACTTAATCCGAAATACCAAATAAGGAATACAGTAATAATTAAAGGAATAGATGTACCAATCGCAAAAATACTAGGTAACACTGCCCCGTACGGCACTGCTAAAGCCATCGGCATTAAAACGATAAAAAATAAAATAAACATCGTTGGACAAAAACCGAGTGAAAAACTTAAGCCTAATAGAAATGAACCTACTTTACCTCGTTTTTCAGATTTGCTTTTCCACAATGATACTGTCCATCGCATCGTAAACAAGCCAACTAAGTATAAGCCCATTAGTATTAAAATTGGACCTAATATTTTTCTAATCCAAGGGAAATATTCAATTAATTGTTGTTGAAATTCCGTTCCTAATATCCAAACGATGAGGCCTAGCCCTGAAAATGCGACAATTTTTCCTAAAATAAAAAAACCTGTTTCAGACCATGCTGCTTTTTTTTGCAACGAATGATTCCCAAATAATGTGATCGCACTCATATTTCCAGTAAACTGACATGGGGCAAGTGAACCAACAATTCCGAGTAGCAATGCCGAAATTATTGGAATATGTTCTGTTCCATAAGCTGCGTTCATGAACGGTTCTCTAAAAAAATAAGTAATCTGCTCCAAAAGTTGATACATACTTTTCACCTACTTTAAATCGTATGAATTCATTGTTTCATAGATTATCTAATATTTAAATAGAGAAAGTATGAAGAAAAAGTGTAGAATTATGTATACTTTTTCGGTGTTTGACACCATGTGAAATTTTCACATGGTGTCAAACACCGCCCGTGGACATTTTGCATATTTGTCCACCTGAGACGGACATGTCGCTATCTGGAGAAACACTTTGCCATTTCCTATTGTCAAAAA
Organism: Anaerobacillus arseniciselenatis; assembly: GCF_001865995.1. Lineage (GTDB taxonomy): Bacteria > Bacillota > Bacilli > Bacillales > Anaerobacillaceae > Anaerobacillus > Anaerobacillus arseniciselenatis. Next base: position 3,465 of record NZ_MLQQ01000054.1, read on the forward strand.
AAGAAGATTACCCCAACGAGTGAGGAATCTTCTCCTTAACTTCTAAGTCCTTTTTAGTTTTGAACTTATTAAGTCAGCTACTAATACATAACGTTGCTTTGCTGGACCAATATAGGTAAACGGATAACATGTACTTACCGTTAGTGTTGCTGTCCGCTTCGGAACAATCACTGTCGTATCGTCCGCATCAACAATTCTCGTTTTTCTTACTTTATATGTATACAACGCTTGCTCATTTTCAACCTTTAAAATATCACCCTTTTTCACTTCACCTATCTTACGAAACACGGTATCACGATGACCAGTTAGAACGGTATTATTATTTTCTCCAGGCAGAGCAGTACCGATTACATGGCCGACACCCTTTACTAATTCTCGTTCCGATGTACCGTGGAAAACGGGTAAGACAATATTTAGTTTCGGGATATAAAGTTGTCCGATTTCTTCCCCTGCTTTTTTCCGAGAAGATACAGGTACAGCTTTCGGTGGAAGTGTCTGTTTCCTTGTCTCCAATGCGTCATTAAGCTCTTTAAAATCGTTCACTTCTTCTAATTCGACCTCATCAACTTCAATCGCATTTTTTCCTTTATAAAGAAGTGTCACATTGATCGTAAAAACAAATATCCCGAACATGACCAATAATACGCTAAGAAAAAGGAGACCTAGTTTGCCACTTTTACTAGCGGTAATCAAGCATGAACTCTCCTTTTAGCAAATTGAAGCATTATAAAACCACCTATAATTAACAATAGGCTAAATAAGATATTAGACACGTAATGCCCTGCAGTCGTAGGTAATTTTGCCATTTGTAACTGGCCACGATACTCATCGGCAAGAACAGCGACCTCAACAATATGCTCCAAAGATTCATACATTAGGTGAGAATCGAGCATTTCTTCGCTGAAAGATAACGTCGCTAATAAGTCACCATCATCATTTTGTAATAACATCAATAAGCTGAAGCCATCAAATGATTGTTTTTCTACTATGTCTCTCAACTCGACTTCAATTTGCAAATCATTTTTTTCAAGGAAAAAGGTTGCATCAATATCTGCTGCCTCAAATAGATCTTTCCACAATGAAAGGAGTAACTCCTCTTCTTCCGTAGATAATTGATCAGCACCTCTTAAGTAGTTTAACGCTTCAAGAGACGAAATTAGTTCATTAAGCTTTTGTTTTGCACTTTCCTCATCCAGTTGACTAAAATGATCAAAAAGTGTTTGGATCTCATTCTCTGTAAGTCCAAATAATGAAAGAAAATCATTTACGATGATAAAATCTTCTTGATAGCTTAAAAAGAATTCAATATCCAAATCTAAATCTTCAATAAAATGGTAGTCGTCGATCGTTTCACCGAACTCGGCTAGCAAAATTTCAAGCTCGCCAAAATCGATGCTATATTTCATTAACAACTCATCTAAATTTTCACCAGTAATTGGCGTACCTAAAAATTCATTGAGCTCTGCTAAAGAATCAAAATCGTCCAAAGATACTTCATGAAATTGCAAATAATCGTTTAATTCCTCATATGTCCAGTTAATATCGTTTAATAATTGTTGTAAATCAGCGTCCTCTACTTGTGCAATCGCTCCATTACCACTATATATGACTGAACAAATCATTAAAGATACTGATAAAAATAATAAAACACTACGCTTCATTATAATTCCCCCCAAAAGATGAGCTTAGAAAGACTTGGCTTGTCGCTCGCCAACGTTTTCATATTAATAAAGGTAGTGTTTGCGATTATATGAAAAATATACCAATGATAACTTTTAAAATTGTAACGTTCTCTTCCGGTCTTTTTGGTCGACAATTTCTACTAAGTCTCCGTACGTGGTTTTACCTCGATCTTTAATGAGTCTTAATAGTTCACAAAACAAATGGGCGGTCGTTAATGCATCACCAATCGCTGAATGTCTTTGATAAATATTTGTACTAAATGTTCTCGCATAATGTTCTAAATCCCTCATATCCCATGATGGATTCAAAAATCCGATTAAATCTAGCGTATCAAAACAAAGAGGCTCTTCAAATGTATGTTTCCTGCGGCCTAGCTCCTTTTTTAAAACCATCAAGTCAAAACTGATATAGTGACCTACAAAACCATCACTACCACACATCTCAATAAAAGAAAAAAATCTTTCAATAGCCTCTAAACCCTCGGGACTCTCTTTTACCATATCATTGTTTATTCCAGTAAGTTCAATAATATCATCTGGTATAACACGATTTGGATTTACGTACGTTTGAAACGTTTGATCAGAAACAGTTAAGTTCTCAACATGAACAGCGCCTATCTCAATCAAACGGTCACTTGCACCTATAGCAAACCCTGTTGTTTCAGTATCAAAAACCGTAAATGCTATTTCTTCTAAGGGCGTATTTAGTGGCGGTTGTCGGTCAAATTCATACGTCATTTTCGTCTTTTTCCAAAACATTCCCCTTCACTCCCCTGTAGAAAGATTATACATAATCATTATGGCGAAAAAACGTCATCATCAAATATGGAAAAATGTCGGTCGACTTTCTTTCGCTTCGCTGTAAAGCTACTGAGCTCAATCACATCATGAGAAACTTCCTAGAGAATTCATCATGTAGCTTTGCGACGAGTAACCGCAGGAGCACCGTCTATCGACCTTTAGAGGCTCACTCAAGAAAATCGACCGAGCATTCTTTTTCCATACTAACCTCATGTGATTATTTTTAAAGCATGCCAAAGACGCCTAAAACTTGTTGTTGCAATTGCTTTACTGTTTTTAATGCTTTAATTAATGCTTCCTTTTCTCTCGTTTTAATGTGTGTGAATTTAATTTTTGAAGAACTTTTCTCTCCTCTTTCAGCTTTTTTCCAAGCTTCTGAAACTCTTAGTGATAAAATGACTTCAAGAGCGTCTTTAAGATCTTCGGCAAAATCTTCTTTTAAAATTCTTTTTTTAGTGAGTTCATCTATTCTTTCGATAGGAGTTCCTTCGACGATCCCGTTAACTGTTGATAACATTTGTAAGCAGTGGTGTAGTGGGAAAAGAGCATCCATTTTTATATCTAAAGAGTTACGATCTAAACGGAACAACGATCGAATAGGATGGTCTAAATTTGGAACTGGCTTTTCTTTTTCAAGTTCGGCTAAGCGATATAAAATTGCTCCTGATTCTTTAACATGGCTCGTCACCATTTCTTTAAATGAATCGTTTAATGCTTCGTCCCCATACAGCTTTCGAAACGAAAAGAAGTTTTGAACTAAAAGTAAGTTTTCATTTGTTGCCACTAATGCCCATCCTTTGAGACGATCACGCCATTTACTAATCGAACCTCGCCACATCTCTTCACTAGACATCATTTTTCCAACACAGCGTTCATACCCTGCTTTTTCTAAAAAAAAGACAATTTCCTCTCCTAATTTTCCGAAATAATAATCGACTTCTTCTTCATCTTGTGATTTATCGTAATCATAAACGAGAAAATGATCTTGATCGGTTAATAAAAATTGTTCACCTCTACCTCCACTTCCCATTTGGTACCAACAAAAAGCAACTGGCGGCTTCCCGAGCCCTTTATCATCTAGAGATTGTACTGCTAAATCTACACAATGTTTCACTAATCGGTCATATAGTTTTGTAACTACTTCTAACGTATTTAAAGTAGGTATTCGATCATTAATTAGCGTTGCTAATACTTCATAAATCGCATTTCTTACGGTCGAGATATTTTCAAGACTTGAATCTTCAATCGCTTGTAAAATTTCTAAAGTGCCTCGGTTTTTTTTGCGGAGTAAATCAGATAAAGTAATAAGTCCAACAACCTTTTGACCATCAACGACTGGTAAATGCTTAATGCCATTCATTAAAAAAGTGGATAATGCTTCATAATAGTACGTATCTCTTGAAATCGTAATCGGATTGGCTGTCATAACTTCACTAACACTATTGTTTAAAGAACGTTGCTTTGATATGACTCTATTTACTAAATCTTTTTCCGTAATAATGCCGACTAACCGTTCATTCGCTAAAACTAGCACAGAACTTTTAGAATAGTCGACCATCGTTTGTGCTGCTTTTTGAATAGAATCGCCCGTGTTAACTGCTATTATTGGTTGATTCATAATATCTTGAACCCTACGCATAAACGGTTCACTTTCTCCCCACTGACTAGCTAATTGAACTTGTTCTGCTAAAGAGGCGTAAATATCTTTCAATCGAACCGCTACTTGTCGTAAAACATAATCCCGAACCTGTTCGTCAATCCAACGCTCTTCAAGTACTGAAAATGGAACTTGTAAACAATACGAATCCTCAATAGCTACTACACTAACCGTATATTGATTGTGATGGTTTGTTTTTTCTCCTAAAAAGTCTGCTAAACTTGAAAATCCAATACAATCTCCAGTTTGCAAAACTTCTAATACCTCGTTGTTTTGTTGCTCCTGCTCAACATAGACCTCTACCATTCCTTCAAGAATTAATAGCAATCCTTCTCTAGGAGTTTTTGAATACAATACTTTATTCGACTTCTGGTAATGCTTTAGTGAGCACTTTTCAATTAAGCGAAAAAATTCTTTTTTAGTAAGCCCACAAAATAGAGGATGATTATATATTTGGTTATATAGATTTTCGATTTTACGTTCCGCCAAAGCTCTTCCTCCTAGCAAAATAAATACTTTTTAAATTTACACAAAATTTAAGAGCAAAGCATTTGAAGATTGTTGATAATTTCACATTTTATATTTATATTTATTTTAATTATAATATTTTCCAGTCGTTCACGCTATATTTGTTTGAAAATTTATAAAATTTAATTAAATTACTTTTACATATCAATAGAGCGTTACGGTGCAACTTTACCTCTAAGGTGAAAAAAGGCGGACGATTTCGCTCACTTCGCCGTGATCTTCTTTCGAATCTCAGACGCTCGTTCACGAAATCATCCACCTTTTTTTCATACAAAACACCCATGACGGTTCCCCTATCACCAAAGCTACTGACCGTGGGTTACGTCATGAGATATATCTTAGAATTTACTTCATGCAGCTTTGCGACGAGTAACCGCGAAGCATCTCTTACTAATATGGAAGAGTCGGGCGGGGCGCCACCTAACCAACAAACCACAAACCAACTAACCAACAATCCAAACTCTTAGTACGTAACCTCCACAACCGCATTGATCAATAAACTTAATATCTATTTTATCACCAAACTTATCTTTTAAAATTGGAGTTAAATAGTGATCAGGATTGCCAAATCCGTTCGGTGTCACAAGATTTACGTGATAACCTTTGGCCGTTTCTGCAACGGCTTCAAGCCCTTCCTTAAAAACAAGCTCTTTATCATGTTCATATTCACCGTGCTCTAACGCACACGACCAACTTTTTGTTTTCATGCAAGATCGCCTCCCTTACTTCAATCTTATAATGAAAGAAGCGATTTAGCGGTGAGTAAGATCACATAACCTTCTCTAATTCTAATCGTTTCAAATCGTAAAACGGTCCTTTTTGTTCGATAAGCTCGTCATACGAACCTTGTTCACACACTTCACCTTTATCTAGAACTATAATATCATCCATCTTTTCAAGTCCTACTAGGCGGTGAGTAATTAAAATCACCGTTTTCTGTTCAAGGTGTGGCCATAAAACTGACTGAACTTCTTTTTCAGTAATAGAATCTAAACCAGTAGTCGGTTCATCTAATAAAACGATCGGAGCATCTTTTAAGATCATCCGTGCAATTGCTAATCTTTGGCGCTCTCCCCCAGATAATGATAACCCCTTTTCAATCAAAACATCATCTAATGAAAGTTGCGACAGCGAAACGTTACTTAACACATTGAGTAGTTCATCATCTGTTGCTTCGGGCTTGGCTAACAATAGATTCGCACGAACGGTATCATTAAAAAAATGATTTTCTTGGGAAACAACTGAGAACAAACTTCTTGCTTCTTCTTCTCGAAACTCGTGTAAGCAATGATTCCCTAATGAGATTTCCCCTTCATAACCTTCGTAAAACTTTAATAATAAGTTAAAAAGACTACTTTTACCTGATCCACTCGCTCCGACAATCGCTATTTTTCTCTTTTCATTTACTTGAAAACTAACATTTTTTAACGCCTTACGCCATGCATTCGGATATGTGAAGCTAACGTTTTGAAATTTAACTTTAAGTGGTTGGTCCGTCGGAATACGTGGTGAAACTTCCGCTTTCTTCGGTGGCTTTTCTTCTTGTTTTGTAATTTGAAAAAGTCGACGTGAGGCTACTTTACTTTCTTCCATATGTCCTGGTATAGCAGCCATCGGCGTCGCAGATTCAAAAACGGTTAACGTTACTAAAACGAGCATCGCTAGAAAAACACCATCTAACGTTCCTCGGTCAACATATATAACACCAATAACTAAAACGACCCATGCCGTCAAGTAGGCAAGTGTTAAACTTACACTTTCTCCTGACCCGCTAACTACTCCATCTTTTTCTTGTTCATTAATTAATTCATCAGATACTTTCTCAATCGTATTCTTTTTCTCACTTAATCGAAGATTCGTTCTTAAGTCTGTAAAGCCAAATAAATACTCGGTAATCTCCACTGATAGTTGTGACCTCTTTTGCCGTAAATTAGAGCCAATATTTTCAGTGAAATAAGTGAAAATGGTCGGTAACGCAACACCGACGATTAGAAAACCTATCCATAATACAACTGCCATTGCTACCGAAAATGTATAAATGATGATCCCAGTCGTGATAAACACAACCACCATCACAAGTGGTGGATAAAACACTCGTAAAAAGAAAAATTGTAGTTTCTCTACATCAGCGACTACTCTTGAAAGCAAATCTCCACTTCGATAACTGGAAAATAAAGCTGGAGCTAACGGTTCAATCTTGTCATAAAAATAAACTCGTAATCTCCCTAAAATTGAAAATGTTGCTTTATGTGAAAAATAACGTTCTGCATACCGGCTAGCAGCTCGAGTTAATCCAAAAAATCTCACTAAAATGATCGTTACTGTTAACGTATAAAGTGGTGGATGAAGCGCCGCTTGAGATATTAAATACCCACCTGATCCTAACAATCCTACCGAAGATATCGCCGCAATAAAACCGAGTAAAATCGAGAGCATAATTAACTTTTTTTCTACTAGCATCACTTTTACTAATTGTATTAATTCCTTCATTTAACTCTCACCTCGATATACGGAAACGATTGTTTGATACAATGGCGAAGTTTCAAGTAACTGTTCGTGAGTTCCTCTGGCCACGATTTCTCCTTCAGACAAAAGCACAATTTGATCTGAATGAACAATCGTCTGCAAACGATGGGCAACCGTTAAAACGGTCGCATTCTCACATAACTTTTCTATCGCCTCTTTAAGAAATGATTCGGTTTCTAAATCGAGCCCTGCTGTTGGTTCATCTAAAATAACGACCGCTGCTTTCTTTAAAAAAGCGCGAGCAACCGCTATTCGTTGTTTTTCTCCACCAGAAAGACCAATTCCCGCTTCACCGACACTCGTATCGTATCGCTTTGGTAAATCATCAACAAAACGGTCGACTCCAGCTAGCTTTGCTGCTTCATAAACTTCTTCATCTGTTGCATTAACATTACTAACTTTAATATTTTCTTTGATTGTTCCAGAAAAAATATAAGGCTCTTGAGATACGTAAGCTGTCGACTGTAACCATTGTTCTTCTTGAAGTTCTGATAACGGAACTCCATTGATCAAGATTTGACCTTCACTCGGCGGTAACATTCCTAATAACAATTTTAATAAAGTCGTTTTCCCAGACCCGCTTTTCCCTACAAAAGCTACACGTTGTCGACCGTTAATCGTTACATTAATGTTTTTTAACACTTGTTGTTTTTCGTTGTATTGAAACGAAACGTTTTCGAACTTTATCGTTTGCTTCGTTACGTCATTCAACTTTTTACTACCCCAAACCGGGATCGTTTCTTTTTTATCTAACACTTCCCAAATCGTTTCAGCGGCCGAAATACTATTTTTCCCTGAATGAAAGCTACTACCTAAATTTTTCAAAGGCATATACAATTCCGGTGCTAACAGTAACACGAAAAACGCCGTATGAAAGGTTAAATGGCCGTAAACTAAACGCAAACCAACTTCAACAGCAATCATCGCTGTAGCAATGGTCGCTAATATTTCTAACATTAACGCTGATAAAAAAGCTATTTTCAAAACGTCCATCGTTGAGTCACGAAAATGATTGCTCATTTCGATAATTTTTTCTCGTTGACGTTTACTTTGACCAAACACCTTTAACATCGGAATCCCTTGAAGAACATCTAAAAAATGTCCCGAAAACCGTAACATACTATTCAATTGTTCTTTCGACTTTTTCTCAGCCATACTTCCGATAATAATCATAAACACAGGAATCAACGGAGCTGTAATAAGCATAATCAATCCCGAGTAAATATTTTGAGTAAAAACGACAACAACAATCATTACTGGAATTACCGCCGCATTAAACACTTGTGGTAAAAAACTTGAGTAGTAAGCGTCAAGTTGATCGACAGCGTCCGTTAATACACTCACTCGCTTCCCTGTTTTCTCTTCATAAAGCTGATTCGCTTGTAAGCTAGAAAGTTTTTCAACTAACTTGTTTCTCAGCTTCATTTTAACAACACTCGCTAGCTTCACTCCGTACTTAGTCGTAAAGTAATTAAGTAGACCTCGACCTATAAAAATGAATAGTAACACGCCTAATAAAATTGATACATCACTTAAACCTCTATCTTTTAAAAACACACCATCGACAATTGTGGCGATCACATAGGCTTGCAGGATGGCAAGAACCGCACCAATTGTTGAAAATGAAGCGAGAAAGGCAAAAACCTTTTTGACTTTTGCCTCCTCGTTCAACCTCTTATTCATCATATTTTAATACCCAGAACGTTCCGGTGTTGCCTTACCACGAAATACGTAATAAACGTAAATCGTATAAATAATTACTAAAGGCATCCCAATAAGTGCAATGATAAACATTACTCTTAACGTTAACTCAGTAGATGACGCATTATATATCGTTAAGTTTGGTGCCGAATTAGCTGAAAAGACGAGGTTAGGAAACATTCCTGCAGCTAACGTTCCGATTTTTGTAAAAATCACTAACGAACTTGCAACAAAAAGTTTTCCGTAGTGCTTCATTTTAAGAAACATTGGGATCGCAATTAATGCCGCAACGGTTGTCAGCGGAATGATAAATAAAACTGGGTAGTTAAAATAGTTAGTAAACATGTGTGGTGCGTAAATTTGTGCTGTTAGGGTTCCTGCTAACCAAGCAACAATAATCGCATAACTGAAAACTTTCGTTAAACGAATCGCTCGTTTTTGCAATTCACCATCTGTTTTTAAAATCGTATACGCTGTACCTTGTAATAAAAAGCCAATCAAACCGACGATACCGAGTAACAAAGCATATGGGTTTAATAGAGCGAAAAACGTACCAGAATAGTTTTGCATCTCATCCATCGGAATTCCGACAACGACATTCCCCATTGCTACACCGAATAAAAGACCAGGTAATAAACTACCGATGAAAAACAGTCTTCCCATCAACTTTTGCATATGAGGATCATCTTCAGTTTTAAAATAATATTCTACCGCTATCGCTCTGAAAATTAATCCGAATAAAACGAGTAACATCGCAAAATAAAAACCACTAAATACCGTTGCATACACAAACGGGAATGCCGCAAACAAAGCACCACCAGCGGTCAATAACCAAACTTCATTACCATCCCAAACAGGTCCAATTGAATTAATTAATGTTTTCTTTTCTTCTTTCGTTTTACCAAGCGTATAGAAAAGCGTACCAACTCCTAAATCGAATCCATCTAGTACTGCGTAACCGATAATTAATACACCTAGAAGAATGAACCAAATAACATTTAAATCCATTATGCCGTGACCTCCTTTTTCCCGTCAGTAAAGGCCGTATCCATATCGAACTTCTTCACTTCTTTGACCATTAAATAAATCATTAGATATAAAAGGAAGCTATAGATACTAACGAATAACCCCATTGATATAAACAACTGTGTCGTTGTTAGTTGCGAAACACCATCAGCGGTTCGGAGTACACCATAGACGATCCACGGTTGTCTTCCCCATTCAGCAACAACCCACCCAGCAGTATTAGCGATATAAGGGGTCGGCAACAATAACAACGAAGCTTTGAGCGCAAATGTATTGTCATAAAGAGTACCTCTACGCATCTTAAACGCTAAAAAGATCGTCCATAGCATAAATACCATACCTAAACCAACCATAATACGAAAAGAAATAAAGTTGCCTAAGATCGGCGGGCGCTCATCAGCTGGAATTTCTTTTAAGCCTGTGACTGGCTCACTTGTGTCACCGTGAGTTAAATAACTTAACAACCCAGGAATTCCAATCTCAAATTTATTCGTTTCATTTTCATAGTCTGGTATTGCAAAAAGTAAAAGTGGTGCATTACTCTCTGTTTCCCAATGCGCTTCATATGCTGCTAATTTCGCCGGTTGCGTTTCTGCAACTAAAACGGAATGTGAGTGACCTGAAAATGCTTGCGTGATTGAAAAAACAAGCCCGAAAACAATTGCTATTTTCATAGATTCTTTAGCAAGTGGAATGTTCTTTTTCTTTAGTAAGTAATAAGCGCTAATCGCGATGACAAAGAATGCTGTAAGTACGTAAGCACCTTGTAAAACATGAAAAAAGCGAACCATTGTTGACGGGTTAAAAATGGCTTCTGCAAAGTTAACCATTTCCGCACGGTTCATTTCTTCATTAATAATGAACCCAGCAGGTGTGTGTTGCCAAGAGTTCGCAGCGATGATCCAAAATGAAGATAGTGTCGTTCCTAGTGAAATCATTAGCGCTGCAAAAAAGCGCATCCCTTTTGAAATTTTATTTCGACCGAAAACGAGAAGACCGATAAACGTTGACTCTAAAAAGAAGGCAAATACCCCTTCGGCTGCAAGTGGCGCACCAAAAATATCACCGACAAAACGTGAATATGCCGCCCAGTTCATTCCGAACTGAAATTCCATCGTAATCCCTGTCGCAAGCCCTACACCAAAATTAACAAGAAATAATTTCGTCCAAAACCTAGCCATCTTATCGTACAAAGGATTACTCGTTCGCCAATACTTAAATTCCATGTAAGCAATGAGAACCGCTAGACCGATGGTTAATGGCACAAAAAGATAATGGACAATGACGGTAAACATAAACTGTAGCCTTGATAATGTAACAAGGTCTAACATTTCAAACATTTAAAAATCCCCCTCCCAATTAAATTGTCTTTGTTCAACGATGAACAAACTTTAATTTTTAGTAAACAGTGTAAATATATGTAAGCGAGATCCCTCCATATACACATTTCCAGTTTTTCCGCTGTGATATTTTTCACTGTTAACATCATTGTAATGGAACTAACAGGATAAAATATGTACTAATATTGACTATTTTGTTACAATTTTCTTCACAATTATTTCACACTTTAATAGTAATGCATATATCCAAAAACACATTTCCCTTTTGGACGAGATTTTAAACCAAAGATATATCAATATTTTCAATGTTTCAAAGAGGAAATGTTAAAAATAAGTTTAAAATAACCATTCGAATTTTCAACAAAAAAACCTCGAACTTGGAGTCCGAGATTTTTGTTTATCTTACAAAATTAATATACATTTTTATATAATAAATTTCATATTTCTTTATATATCAATGAATTTCATAATTCGTTATTTTCGCCACTATGATCAATATATAGTTACGTCAAAACCATTCGTAAACTATATATTGTTTAATGTGGCTCATCTTTGGTAATTATGAAATTCACTCATATAGTTGCGCAAAACCATTTGCAAACTATATATTGCGTGATGTGGCTCATTTGTGGTAATTATGAACTTCACTCTATTAAATATTGCTGTACTTTATTGTAAACATCTCGATCTTTCGGACGATCAAATTGGTTAGAACTAACGTAACTATAAACAACCTGGCCTTGTCCATCGATAAAAAATAAACTCGGATGAGCTAAACGGAATGCGTCAATGTTAATTCGGTTATACACATTAAAAGCTTTCATTACCGCACGATCCTCATCAATTAAAAATGGAAACGGCATCGGATTTTCTGAAAGCCATTTAGCTGCAGCTTCTTTTTTTTGACCTGCTATTACAACTATTTCGACACCTAATCCCTCGTATTTCGGGGCATTTTCACGCAACTGCACGAGCTGCTTGCGACAGTTTGGTCAAAACGTCCCTCGTAAAAAATATAATAAAAATGGTGTTCCTCTAAATTGATTAGCAGTATACGTCTTCCCATCCACCCCATCTAGTGTAAACGCTGGAATTTGTGAACCTCGCTGTAAACCTTTTTCTTTTTTCGGCATGATTTCACCTCTTATAATTTTACTACTATAATAGCGTTTGATACGATTATATCTTAAGTTACTATAGATTTAAAAATAGGAGGATTTTATGACAAGGCCATTACGTATTGGAATTATCGGTACCGGCGAAATAGCAAAAGGGGCTCACATTCCAAGTTATCAAAGTTGTGAAAATGTAGAAGTTATCGCTGTTGCTAATCGAACGTTGGAAAAAGCAAAAACTTGTGCCGATAAGTTTCAAATTCCACATGTTTATCAAGATTACGAGACGATGCTTAACGAAATTGAATTAGATGCCGTAAGTATTTGCACACCAAATAAATTCCATGCAGACCAAGCGATTGCCGCTTTAAATAAAGGCTGCCACGTTTTATGCGAAAAGCCACCTGCTATAACGGTTGAAGAAGTAATTACGATGGAAGAAGCCGCAAAAAAAGCGGGGAAAATGTTAGCCTATGCGTTTCATTATCGTTACGCACCAGAAGTGATGACATTGAAAAAATTCATAGAAGCAAATGAAATAGGCGAAATATACTCTGCAAAAGCTACCGCTATGCGGAGGCGCGGCATTCCAGGATGGGGTGTTTTTACGAACAAAGAACTCCAAGGAGGGGGAGCGCTGATCGATATCGGTGTCCATATGCTTGACACAGCTCTTTACTTAATGGACTACCCTGAGCCAGATACAGTACTCGGAACCACCTATGAAAAGCTTGGGAATAGGCCTGGTGTCGGTTTATTAGGAGATTGGGATTGGAAAAACTTTTCCGTAGAAGACATGGCTAACGCAATGATTACGTTTAAAAATGGCGCAACACTTATGCTAGAAGCAGCCTTCGCCGCTAACGTTGAAAAAGACGATGTAATGCAAGTTTCGATTATTGGCGATCAAGGGGGCGCAGATGTATTCCCATTGAAAATATACCAAGAAAAACACGGTGTCCTATTAGATACAACTCCTGCTTATTTACCGAGTTATAGCTTACATACGAAACAAATTCATGACTTTGTTCAGTGTATCTTTACAGAAACAGAACCGCCGAGTAACCCGAGACAAGGAGTTATTTTGCAAAAAATAGTATCAGCAATTTATGAATCTGCGAAGACTAGAAACGCAGTGAAGTTGTAAGCTAGAAAAGCGTTGCTGCGACGCTTCATCTTTACCCAGATAGCATTCTTATTCGTGGAAACGTCTCGTTGAACTTCTCATCGTGACGTTTTTTCATCTTCTCTAGCGCACAAACGCCTCGTTGAAATCCTCATCATGACGTTTTTTATCTTCTCCACGTATAAACGTCTCGTTAAACACATCTCCTGCATAATTACTTACATTTTGCAAAACTTACTTTTATCAAAGAATATTGTGAGGAGTGTTACAAATGAATAGTAATCAATTACCATCATCATTTCCACCACAACATCAAACAAAACACCCCGGGATCGAAGCTGAAATGAAGCCAAGACCTCTCTTTGATGACCCTAATTATGTTGGCAGTGGGAAATTAACCGGTAAAGTCGCCTTAATTACTGGGGGAGATAGTGGTATTGGTCGAGCTGTAGCGATCGCCTTTGCGAAAGAAGGAGCAAATATAGCCATTGCCTACTTAGACGAAACAGTTGATGCAGAAGAAACGAAACAATTAGTTGAAGCAAAAGGAGTTCAATGTTTAATCTTACAAGGAGACATCGCTGATGAGAACGTTTGTAACAGTATCGTTTCGGACACAATCAATGCTTTTGGGCAGCTAGATATTCTTGTAAATAATGCCGCATCGCAAGTCGTGCAAAATAATATCAGCAACATTACAACTGCCCAATTAGAACGCACATTTCAGATTAATATTTTCTCATTTTTCTATTTTGTTAAAGCTGCACTGCCACACTTAAAACAAGGAAGCTCAATCATTAACACCGCTTCTGTTACCGCTTATCACGGTCACGAACAACTTGTCGATTACTCTGCAACCAAAGGAGCAATCGTTACATTTACAAGGTCATTATCAATGCAACTTGTTGGCCAAGGCATTCGTGTCAATGGTGTTGCCCCCGGTCCTATTTGGACACCGCTAATTCCATCTTCCTTTCCAGCTAGTCAAGTTGCTAGTTTCGGAAGCAATACACCAATGAAACGTGCTGGTCAGCCTTTTGAACTTGCTCCAGCATACGTATACTTAGCTTCGAATGACTCGTCATATGTATCCGGACAAATTATTCATGTTAATGGTGGAGAGATCGTAAACGGGTAAGCGGATTAATTCTTGTCACGCTAATCTTAGCGGACACCAGAGGCCTTGTTTCACTAAAAAAACGTGAATTTAAGAATTATCGGACAGGAGGGCTCTTATTTAAAGAAAAACGATGCTAATTGTGCTGTTTCTAAGGGAATAAGGGCTCTGATGTCCGCGAAATTTTAAAAACCCAACAAATCTATGAAATAAGGTCTCTCATGTCCACACATTATCGGGAATGTGCGCAGCTTTATCGGGGGGGGAGGGGGAGGCAGTAATTGGATTCCTTATATCGGTCGGGCATGCGAGAAGGTCTCGCGTTACCTTTTGGGTGAGGTGACGCTTCGGTCGGGCATGCGAGAAGGTCTCGCGTTACCTTTTGGGTGAGGTGACGCTTCGGTCGGGCATGCGAGATGGTCTCCCGTTACCTTTTGGGTGAGGTGACGCTTCGGTCGGGCACGAGAGATGGTCTCCCGTTACCTTTTGTGTCAGGTGACGCTTCAGTCGGGCACGAGAGATGGTCTCCCGTTACCTTTTGGGTGAGGTGACGCTTCGGTCGGGCACGAGAGATGGTCTCCCGTTACCTTTTGGGTGAGGTGACGCTTCAGTCGGGCACGAGAGATGGTCTCCCGTTACCTTTTGGCTGAGGTAACGCTTCGGTCGGGCACGAGAGATCATCTTGCGTGCCTTTTTATTTGATGTGAAGCTCGGTTTGGTCACGGGAGAAATTCTTACGTTCCCTTTAGCTGATGTAGCGTACGATTAGGGCACTTACACTAATTTGTACATCAACCCCTGTTTTACTGCGCATCCCCCATAATGAGAAATACCAAAAAAAGCGCGAACTAATACGCCGCCCCCCACCCTATGTATCAGTAGCTCAATAATCGAAAAAAAACTGGCATCTCATGAGATACCAGTTTTTTAATGTAAAACTTTATTACCCTAAATACGCTTTTAACATCCATACATGTTGCTCTAAAGATGTTTTAATTCCGATAAACATGTCCGCTGTCGACTCATCGCCATCAGCTTCAGCAAGTTCAATTGTTTCGTTACAGTTTGCAATAACTTTTTCGAAGTCAGCAGCTAGTACTGCCACCATTTGTTTTGCATCTTCATTGTTTGATGCTTCTTCAATTGATGCAGCTTCTAAATACTGTTTTAGCGTTGCAAGAGGCTTGCCTTCGATTGTTAGGATGCGCTCTGCAATTGAATCGATATAAGTAGCAGCTTCTGTATAATACTCTTCAAATTTTGCATGTAAAGTAAAAAATTCAGGTCCAGTTACATACCAGTGATAGTTGTGGAGTTTCGTGAATAACACGTTCCAATCTGCTAGTTGAGAATTTAGTGAGTTAATTAATTTTTCATTTGCCATGTTTTAAAAACACTCCTTATTTTCTTAATTAATTTCATAATAACATAAATTATAATTAATATCAAATAATAATAATTATAATTCACAACCTTTCTTGAATACATATATAAGATACCCGAAACAAGCTAATCAAAACATCTTTTTATATGTACCACTACATACATTTCTACATTATTACTCATTTCCCTTTATTTTTCCGAAAAAATATATGACACATATCATATATGCAATCGCTACCATATTAGATAAAATAAAAATGGCAATATATAACGATCGAAAACCGTTATAAGTTGTGTATTAATAACAACTTTTTAGCAAAAATCTAAGAAAAAAAGGAATTGAGCCGAATGAGTAAAAAGAAAATTGCTTGGGTAACTGACAGCACTGCATATATAACAAAAGAATTACGTGAGAACGATGATGTTTATGTAATGCCATTAGCGATCATTTTTCCTGATCGAACTTTCGAGGATGGCATTGATTTAACAACGGACGAGTTATACTCTAGAATTAATAGTTCTAAAGAAGTTCCAAAAACCTCTCAACCGTCTGTAGGAAGATTTGCTGAAGTCTTCGAAAAACTTAAAGCTGAATATGACCACGTGATCGCTGTGCACGTATCAGGAAAATTAAGTGGCACGATCGAAAGCTCAAGAGCAGGAATGGAAATGGCGGAGCTTGATGGTGAGATTGTCGATTCACAATCAATGTCTTATACGATTACAACATTACTTTATAAAGGTATTCAATTAGCGGAACAAGGCGTTGACTATAAAGAGATTGCTGCTACACTCCGAGAGGAAGCACTTCGTTCTGAAAAGTACGTGCTCCTTGGAAGCTTAGACCAATTCCATAAAGGTGGGAGAATGTCTAAAACCCAGTTTCTTTTAGGAAACCTTCTTCAAATCAAACCAATTATCACAATAAAAACGACTGGTGAATTCGACCTTTTCCAAAAAGTGCGTTCTGAGAAAAAAGCTGTTAACAGACTAATTGAACTTTTAACAGAAGCGATGGAAAAGCATCATATAAATGATGTACAAATTATGCACGGAAACGTAGAAGACAAAGCTTTAGAACTAAAGAAAAAGATTGAAGAAAAATACCCTCACTTAAATATTGTTGTCGGAGAAATCAGTTCGACAATTGCCGTTCATGCTGGTGAAGGTACGGTTGCTTTAATTTGGCATAACGAACCAAAATAATAAGAATAGCGTAATCTCAACCACGCTGTTTCTTCGAGTAGCTTCTCTAGGAAAAACTTGCACTGTAATATATTCAGTGAATTGTCTTATAGCTAGACAAAAAAACGCCCATAAATTCAGTTTTCTACTGATTTTACGGGCGTTTTTTTTATAAAATTACAGGTGCATCAATTTAATTTATGCTTTTGCAATTACAACTTACGATACTGTATTTCTTTCGGGTTTAGACCGTTCCCTAACGTTTGATACGCTGCGTTTCCATGAGGATCAAACAATTCGTTTTTTTCATGATAAACTCGCGGTGTTTTATAAAGTGTTATTAAAGCTCTAGGTAATGACATTTGGTGATAACGCTCAGGCCATTGCTTTAATATTTCTTCTTTTACTAACGGGTAATATTTCGGGTTCATCGCTGGAAAAAGATGATGCTCCGTGTGATATGAAAAGTTGAAATGAAGAACATCCACCCACTTTGGTACCGTGACTGTTAAACAATTCGCTAAAGGATCATTAACATCAACAAGTGGATTTAATCGATGATTTGTTGAAATATAACCCATGACAATCATGTTTGCAATTAGTAACGGTAACAAGAACGCAAAGAACCATTTCACAGGACCAATTAATAAAAGTAAGCCAATCCAAGATGCCCATGGTAACACTAGTTGCATAACAACCGCTGCACGATTTTTACCAGTAAATTCTTTAATGTAAAGCTTAAACATATTTGACGAATGAAGAGAAAATTGTATCGCTAAAAAGAAAAAGCCGAATAAAGAACGAACTGATAACGGTAACTTATATACCGCACGCACAATAAAGTTTTGCGTTGCTTTATTGACAGTTGGCCAAGCGTCAGGATCCTTTATTTCATCTTGTGTATGAACATGATGCTCAATATTATGCCACTTACGCCACAACCGCGGACCTGTACAAAGCGGCCAAAAGAAAACAGCTCCTAAAAAGTTCCTCAACCATGGTGTCCTTACTACAGTACCATGCAAAATTTCATGCCCTAAAAATCCCATCGACGAAAAACTAAAGCCTATAACTAATGCTAAGATTATATTTAAAAACCACGGTAATTGAAATAAGCTAATGGCCACAATACTGGCAACTACAACCGTTAAAAAAGCTAGTCCACCTATTAATCGACTTGGAACAGGTTGAAACGCTTCCTTTGGTAAAGCTGGAGAAACTCTTGCTGCATACCAGCCAAATGTTTTAAGTTCTTTCATTTTATCGTCTCCTTCTTGATACGCATTCATTTTTCACTATAAACACTGTATTAATATAAATTAATCATATCAAGAACAACACCAATTTACAACAAGTTTTTATTACCAGGTACTAATAATTGGTTTTAATTAACACAACACTTTTACTGAAGCTTTTTTATATGGTCTATGAATTCTTCGGGATCAGTACGAACGGTATACGGAAATACCCCTTGATTCGTATGTAAGTATAGCGTTCCAAAAGAATTAGTTTTTGTTTTTCGATACGACACATCCAAAATCGCTTTTAATTGAAAGGTTTGAAAAGGTGTAACTAACTTCGTTTCATATAAATATAAATGATAATTTTTTTCAATATACTTTTGTTCGATCCCATCAATTTCTCGTAATACCTTAATAAAAGGCTGTTTATAAACTAGAGACAATATTTTTCATCCTTTTTTGGTGTTTTTTTTAATAGTACCATTTGTGGAAGTGCGATTAAACAATGGGATTTTATTTTAAATTAAATAGTTTAGCACACGACGAGTGGCGAGCTATACGAACAATTTTAACTTTAGACCTTAGTGATTTTATTTATATTTTCAAAATAAAAGGAGCTACAAAGTTGTAGCTCCTAAAAAAATTTCTATTTAGTTAGTATCTCCGTCAAACTCCTCTTCCATCATCGGGTCATTTTCAGGGTAGTCTCCTTCGATGTCACCACCACAAGCAGCTAACATACTTACCGCTAGTGCTCCTGAAATGATCATTAACCAAAGTCGTTTCTTCATCTTTTGATCTCCTCCTATGGAATTATTAATTACTACAGATGCTATACTAACATAGATAAACCCCTATAACCATTAAGGGAAAATTACATTTCTTTGCACTTCATTACATTATTAACATTCCTGTAATATAACTTTTTTGCCATACCCTATTGCTAGCTTTTTATAAATGGTTACATAACGGTTTTATTAAAGGAAATGATATTAAAAAAGCACAATCCAACTTTGTGCGTTTATTTTACTTTTTAAAAATCGAAATTGAGGAGGTTTCTTCATGAACTTAAACTCAACGTTAATGGAAAAGTCATTTTGCATGAATGAATATGACGTTTTACAAAGAGTTGTTTTATGTGAACCGAAAAATATGACGATTCGTGATGTTATAAATGACACTCAAAAGCATTTTCAAAATGAAGGAATACATATTCAAAAAGCAATGGAGCAGCATAGTCAATTTGTTCAAGTTCTAAAAAACAATGGGATTGATGTCATCTTATTACCACCTGCCAAAAAATATCCTGAACAAGTTTTCACTCGAGACATTGGTTTTACACTCGGGCAAACGATCTTTGTCGCCGATATGGCAGCACCAATTCGAAGTGGTGAAGAAAATATTTTTAAAGATTGGTTACAAGGAGAGGAAATTTCTTACTATAATATTATTGGTGACAACATTGAAGGCGGTGACGTCATTATAGACGGTAGTAACGTCTATGTCGGAATTAGCGACCGGACAAATCACTTTGCCGTCGATCATTTAAAAAGCATGTTACCTACTTTTAATGTAATGGCGATTCCTTTTCATGAAAAATACTTACATTTAGATTGCGTGTTTAATGTAATTTCTGCTACTGATGCATTGATCTTCCCTGGAGTCATTAGTAAAACCGAAGAAGATATACTACGCTCACGGTACAATGTAATTGAAGTCTCAGAAGCAGAGCAATTCACATTGGGAACTAACGTCCTCTCGATCGGTAATAAAAAAATATTGAGTCTTCCTGTAAATAAAAACGTCAATGAGGAATTACGAAAAAGAGGGTATGAGGTAATCGAAGTTGATATTACGGAAATTATTAAGTCCGGCGGATCCTTCCGCTGTTGTACGTTGCCAATATTGAGAAAGAATTAACCCGAACGATTAAACAGCACAAGTCGCTCAGAGGTTACGGACATGTCCGCAAAAGAAGTCCGTTCCAATCGAGTAGGAGGGGGTGACTAACCCCCGACCTCTCACACCACCGTACGTACCGTTCGGTATACGGCGGTTCAATTAAGTTTGACGCAGATATTCATATCGTTGATATAGGCTTTTCAACCCTCGA
>NZ_MLQQ01000055.1 GCF_001865995.1 Anaerobacillus arseniciselenatis
AAGTAACGAAGAACTTATAATTTAATATACATCGTTAGATGGACCGCCGAATGCTGGGAAACTAGCACGTTCGGTGCGGAGCAGGGGAAAAGCTGGAGATCACTTCAAAGGCTTACCTATTGCTAACCATTTTCCCACCAAGCTAAGCCAACAATTCCTTGTGGCTCAAGAAGATCAAACATCTTCTCACCAAATGGACCATCTAATACTGCATCAGCAACTTCTTCATTCGGAATTGTGAATGGTAAATCGAAAACTCCATATTCTTGAACAAAATTTACAAGTGGCGATGTTGAAGGAATTGTAATTTCTAACGTTCCGAATTGAAGCATTTCAATAGCCGCACGATCATCAGCAACTTGACCTGAGTGATAGACTTCAATGTTAAAGTCGTCTGTTTGACTTTCAACTAACTCTTTAAACTTCATAGCACCTTCATATTGCGGATGACGATCATTAACACCAATACTTACACGCAAAGTTTTTTGGTTACCCGAACCATTTGAAGCGCTTTCATTATTCCCACTAGAAGAGTCATTATTATTTGCGTTGTTACCAGACGCTGGCTCACTACTGTCACCACCACAAGCTGCTAAAACTAAAACAAAAACAAAAGCCATTACTAATCCTAATAGTTTTTTCTTCATTTCATTCTCCCCCTAAAATGTAATATTCAAGAAACATAGTTTTTCAAGTATAATTTAAACTTTATCCCCCTCCTTTAGCTAAAATTCATTATAATAGTTTTGTAATATAAAACCGCATTCTATTTTCATACTACAAAACATAATACCCTTTGTATCCATTCGACAAAATTAAATAGTTTTATAATATACAACTCCATTCTTGTATATCTTTTTAAAAGACTCAGTTCACTAACTTTCGTCTATACAAGGTAATAAGATTTATTTACTGAAGTTAATGTTTTATATTGTAAAGAGAAGTTCTAATGCACACTTTAAAATAATAGTTGCAAACTAATTATGAGTTTTATAATATAAAACATCGTTCTTTTATGTATTTATAACTGAAAATTCAAAACCACTAACTTAAGTTTATATTACTAAACCTGAATTTATTTTTCAAGTGAATTATTAAAATTTTTTTTATATTTCCAACTTTTAAATAAGTGAAATCGCAAACATTTATAAGAAACCTAAACGCTCAGATCTTCAGAAAAATTCCGAGCGTTCGGTTACAGAAACTATAAGATTATTTTTCTTTTAAACTGACCTTTTCTTTTACTTCCTTATTAAAAAGATACGTAGGGTAATATCCACCTAGAGCATCTGCAATATTTTGAGCTGTTTTACGCTTTAATTCGAGCTGCGCTTCTTCTGAGTACCATGCTGCATGTGGATTAATAATTACATTGTCCATCTCTAATAAAGGATTGTCTTCTTGAATTGGTTCTACCTCAGTTACATCTAAACCCGCACCGGCAATTTCACCGGCTTCTAATGCACGAATCAAGGCCTTTTCGTCTATCACAGGCCCTCTAGCGGTATTAATAATAAAAGCTTCTTTTTTCATAAGCTTAAACTGTTCATCACTTATCATCCCTCGTGTCGCTTCAACAAGTGGGGCATGAACAGATACAAAATCAGATCGTTCACATAATTCATTTAACTGCACTAATTCAACATTTAAATCTTTAGCAACTTCTACTGGAACAAACGGGTCATAAGCAACTACTTTAATTCCAAAAGCTTGAGCTTTTTTGGCTAGTGTTTGTGGAATTCTCCCTAACCCAACTAGACCTAATACACGGCCAGGTAAACGGTAAATAGGAGCACTCACCTTAAAATCCCACTTCCCCGCCTTGACTTCATTATTTAGTTGAACGACTTTACGAGCGCAAGCCATAATTAATGCAAATGCATGGTCCGAAACTTCATCCATACAATAATCTGTGACATTACCGACCATTACACCATTTTCTGTAGCCGCATCAATATCAATGGTATTAACACCTACTCCATACCTTGAGATCACCTTAAGATTTGGAAGTTTTTCAATAACATTTCTCGAGATAGTAGCATATTGATTTAAAAGCGCATCAGCCTCTTTAGCAGCCTCAATGATCTCCTTATCTGTCTTACACTGTGTACGTATTAACTCTGCATCAACTGTTGCTAAAACTTCCTCCTCAGGTGCTAGCGTTGAAAACTCATAATCAGTAATTACTACTTTAAATTTACTCATTTCGTCCCCACTCCTTCTATAGTTTGTTTAATCTATTTATTTGTTTGATGAACACGATTACTTTAACCTAGCTTTTTTAACTTCCTCAATAAACTTAAAAGATTTCTCGGTGATAGAAGTTAATGTATTTTCATCAATAATACCTTTTGTGTTCACTAACGTACTACCTACCCCTGCTGCAACGGCCCCCGCATTTATGTAATCAGCTACGTTATCGACATCAATTCCACCTGTTGGCATAAGAGGAATGTGTGGTAGCGGTCCATGAACGGCATTTAAATAATCTGGGCCGAATGCATTCGCTGGAAATACCTTCACGATATCTGCACCACTCTCGTAAGCTCTTAAAATTTCAGTAGGTGTTAACGCACCTGGAATACTAATCACACCATATCGCTTCGTTAATTTAATCATTTCTTGATCAACGATTGGCGAAAAGATAAACTTTGCTCCTGCCATAATAGCAGCTCTCGCAGTCTCTGAATCTAGTACCGTTCCTGCACCAACGATTACGTCATCTCCTAGCGTCGAAGACACTTCTTCAATTAATGTCAGTACCTTCGGGGTTTCGACTGTAATTTCTAATGTTTTTACTCCACCTCCACTTAATGCTTTAGCAATTGGTAAGATGTTTTCCGGTTTAGCTCCACGAATAACAGCAACTATAGCCTTTTCTTTTATTTGTTGTAATAATTCCATTTTTTCTCGACTCCTTTATCGACTCACATCTTCAGTAGGTGAATTAATAAAGCGTTCTACCTCATGTTCTTCTGGGAGTCCTTCAACATCACCACTAACCATCGTAACTAACGCTCCTACAGCATTTCCTCGTTGAACTGCTTTTTCAATACTAAAACCTTTTAGAAGTCCCGACGTAAAGCCTGCTGCAAATCCATCTCCTGCACCTACAGGATCAACGACATTGTTTACGGTAAAGCCAGGAACTAATTTACTTTCTTCTTTTGTGAAATAATAGGCTCCTTTAGCACCGACTTTTAGCACAACTATTGATGGACCTTGCTGTAAAAATAACTCCCCTAGCTTATTTGGATCTTTTTCACCATACATGAAGACACCCTCATCATATCCTGGTAAAATAATATCTGCATAACTTGCAATCTCTAATAAAACTTTACGTGCTTTTTCCTCAGACCATAGTTTCTTCCTTAAATTTGGGTCAAAAATCACTTTTACTGCATGTTGTTTTGCTATTTTTATTGCTTTAGTAACCATTTCATAACAACTTTCACTTAATGCAGGAGTTATCCCAGAAATGTGGAGATACATTGCTTTAGAAATGTAATCTTCATCAAGGTCTGCTTTATTCATTTGACTTGCCGCTGAACCCTTACGGTAATATTCAACCCTAATTTCAGTAGAGCTTCTTAATTCTTTAAAATATAAGCCAGTTGGTGCTGTGTTATCAATTTTCACTCGACTCACATCGACAGCTTCTCCACGAATAAATGAGAGCATTGCTTTACCTAATTCATCATCCCCTACTCTACTAATCCAACCAGCCTTATGTCCTAATCGTGTTAAACCTATAGCATAATTAGATTCTGCTCCGCCAAATTTTCTCGTATAATTATTCGCATATCTCATTAATCCCGTCGATTCCGGAGTAAACAGAACCATTGTTTCCCCAAATGTAACAACATCCATTAATCTCTCCCCCAGTATCCTGTTTTCTCGATGAACAATTAATTAACCTAGTAAATACGTTTGCTAATAAGTCAGTAGTTAAAGCTACTAACCTCAATTTTTTACCACTCGGCTACAGTTCCATCTCGATGACGCCACAAAGGATTTTTCCAATTATGACCAACTCCAGCCATTTTTCGAACTTTTTCTTCATTAATTGTAATCCCTAAACCAGGTCCTTCCGGAATTTTGACATGTCCATCCTTATAAGTAAAAACAGAAGGGTCAGTAATATAATCTAACAAGTCATTTCCCTGGTTATAATGAATTCCCAAGCTTTGCTCTTGAATAAAAGCATTGTGAGCAGTTGCATCTATTTGTAGAGATGACGCTAATGCAATAGGACCTAACGGACAATGAGGAGCGAGCGCAACATCGTACGCCTCAGCCATTGAAGCTATTTTTTTACACTCTGTAATCCCTCCAGCGTGGGACAAATCTGGTTGAATTATATCTACATAACCGTCATTAAGTAATCGCTTGAAATCCCACCTCGAGTACATACGCTCACCTGTAGCGATTGGAATATTCGTATTTCTTGCAACCTCTTTTAACGCTTCATTATTTTCGGGTAAAACTGGTTCCTCAATAAACATAGGTCGATATGGTTCTAATTCCTTCGCAAGAATTTTTGCCATCGGTTTATGTACACGACCATGAAAATCAATCCCTATCCCAACATATTCCCCTACAGCTTCTCGTACAGCCGCAATTCTAGCAATCGCTTGATCTATTTTTTTATATGAATCTACATATTGTAACTCTTCAGTTCCATTCATTTTAACTGCTGTAAA
Source organism: Anaerobacillus arseniciselenatis (assembly GCF_001865995.1). Lineage (GTDB taxonomy): Bacteria > Bacillota > Bacilli > Bacillales > Anaerobacillaceae > Anaerobacillus > Anaerobacillus arseniciselenatis. The sequence continues at coordinate 4,704 of NZ_MLQQ01000055.1, forward strand.
ACCTGCATCTACAACTTCTTTAGCAGCCTTTCCAACATCACTTGGTCGATCTCCACCTATCCAAGAATATACACGAATTGAATCACGACACGCCCCACCCAAAAGTTGATATACAGGAGCATTATAATATTTTCCTTTTATATCCCAAAGCGCTTGATCGATACCCGCAATTGCACTCATTAATATTGGGCCACCACGATAAAAGCCTCCTCGATATAATACATTCCAATGGTCTTCAATTCTTAATGGATCTTTTCCTATTAAAAAATCAGCCAACTCAGTTACTGCTTCTTTCACTGTGCTTGCCCGGCCTTCTACCACTGGTTCCCCCCAACCAACAATTCCTTCATCAGTTTCAATTTTCAAAAAACACCAGCGGGGTGGAACAATAAAACATTCTAAGTTTGTGATTTTCAAATCTTTCAGCCTCCCTCTTTTGATCATGTATTAATAATTACAATAAGTAATAAAAAGCAAGATAAATAAACCATATAAGCGAAAAGGTTAATCTTTTTAAACGCTTTCACTTCATCTAAAAATGAATTAGTTTTATAATATAAAACTATGTTTTTGTATCACGCGATATTTTTCTGAATTTTTATAATTTAATCATACTAAACTATATTTTATTAATCAAGGGAATGCTGCAAGATTCAAAATAATAAAATTAAAAGATTTTTAATTTATCTCCTGATACTAAAATATATTTTTGATATAATTTATCTAAAGATCTAGCTTTTAGAAATGGATCCAAACAATAAGACAAAAGAGAGGCTGACTTATGAACTTTTCAAGCCATAGATTTGAACATATTGATAAAGAAACAATAAAATTGGAAGTAAATATTGATGATATGTCTCCTGAGATATTAGGATACATAATGGATCTCCTTATTAATGAAGGAGCAAATGACGTATTTTATACACCCATTTATATGAAAAAAAACCGACCTGCCATTATGTTACAAATCTTATGTACGGTTGATAACCTTGATAAAATGAAAGGTATTATTTTTACCGAAACAACAACGTTCGGTCTTAGGTACTACCCTCTTGAAGTACATAGACTTGAAAGACGTTTTGTTTCAGTTGACACAAAATGGGGAGCTGTCACTATAAAAGAAGGCCTTTTCAAAGGCGAGGTAATACAGCGCTCACCTGAATATGAAGATTGTAAAAAAATCTCTAGTGAAACTGGTATCCCTTTAAAAGATGTATATTCTGCCATCTGGAAAAAACTCTAAACAAAATGGAATGGGAACAGTCCAGGAATTATTTAGTTATAAAAGAGGAAAAGGTAGCGCCTTTATTTTTTCTTTTCATAGTTATTGGCTCTTCAAGACTATCCCAAATCCTTTCAGTTTCTAACCCTTTACAAAATAGTTAGTTAATTGTCCTAATTTTTCAATTTCAACTGTTACTTTATCCTCTGGTTTAATCCATACTCTCTTTTTCTCTGGATCTCCTGCAATAACCCCCTCAGGCGTTCCCGTTAATATGATGTCACCAGGTTTTAATGTCATATGTTTAGAAGCGTAACTAATAGCTTCTTGACAATTAAATATCATATCGGATGTATTTGAATTTTGTTTTAATTTTCCATTAAGCCATGTTTTTATATTTAAATTATTTGGATCTTCAATTTCATCTTTAGTAACTAAATAAGGACCGATTGGGCAAAAGCCATCACAAGATTTTCCAATTAACCATTGCGGGCTTCTAAATTGTAGGTCTCTAGCTGAAACATCATTAGCAACACAGTATCCAAAAATATACTCATCGACTTCTTCTGGATTAATATCTTTTGCTTCTTTCCCAATGACAATAGCAAGTTCAACCTCATAATCTACTTCCGTAGAATTAGAAGGTATCTTAATTTCACTTTCCGTTCCTGTCAAACTATTATTAAATTTACTAAACAAAATTGGTTCTGTTGGGTGCTCCATCCCACATTCATCCGCGTGTTTACGATAATTCAACCCGACACAAATAATTTTTTCCGGCTTTGAAATACATGGTCCTAAGGTAAGCTCTGACTCCTTTAAGTATAGACCACAGTCACTAATACCATCTAATGATTGCATTAATGACTTCAAAGCATTTTGTGTAATAAGTGCATCGGTGGTTACCAGCAAATTATTACTGATTTTTTCAACATCTAAGATACCTTTCTCTGTTTTTATTCCTAAACAGAGCCTCTCATCTCGATAAAAGTTTACTAGTTGCATTGATTTCCCCCCTTTTAATTTAGTCCATCAACATACACCATTAACTTCTATAAATTCTCCGATAATATAATCAGAGAATTTTTAAACTAAGAAAAACATACAAATTATTTCTTAAACTGATTTAAACTCTACTTTTAGAAAAACTTAATCAATGACCATAAACACTATGTTACAAAACCTAGTTTTATAATATAGATAATAATTTTATAGTCAAATTATAGTTATAAAAATCATACAATAAACTTTTATTGAAAGCCATAACCTAACTTGGAAGACAATTCACTACTTGCTTGTTTTAACAATTCAATATTTTTTTCCAATTTTTCTTCATTTATTTTCATTACTGGTGTAGAGATACTGATTGCAGCAACTACATCTCCTGTATGGTTTCTCACCGGTAACGCTATACAATAAACTCCTGGTTCATTTTCTTGATCATCAATAGCGTATCCTCTTTCCCTAATAGCTTCTACTTCTAATAGAAAATCTCCTTTATTCGTTATTGTATTTTCTGTTCGCTTTATAAATTCATAATCAGTAAGTAAATTCTTTAATTCCTCATCAGATTTGAAGGCCACTAACGCTTTTCCTACCCCACTGCAATGTATAGGTACACGTCTACCAATCCGAGAATATAAAATAGTTGCAGATGAGCTTTCTACTTTATCAATGTAAACGCCTTCTTTTCCATCCAAAATAACTAAATGGACTGTCAAATCAGTTTTATGTGAAAGTGAATATAAGTATTCTTTTGCTAATGATCTTATATCTAAACTATGAATAACAAAGTTTCCACGTTCAAATAATTTCATTCCTAATTTATACTTTCCAGTTTCCAAATCTTGTTCAATGTAATGGTGACTTTGCAGTGTTTTTAATAACGAATGAACTGTACTTTTGTGTAACATCATTTTTTCACTAATTTCAGTAATTTTTAATTCAGTATTATGCTCATCAAATAGGTCTAATATTTTTAATGCTCTATCTACAGACTGAATAATCGGCATGGAACTCCCCCCTTATTTCATGCTATTCCATATATATGATACCACGAAATTGATTTATATATATATCCTTTTAAGAGAAAACATACTTATAGCTTCCTATTAATATTAACAAAAAAATTATTTCTTAATGGGGGAGGAGACTAAAGAGTATTGGGGCTGCCCATTTGTTTAGCCTACCAGAAAGTAAGTAACTCTCAGTATTGTTCTATTCCACTAGTAAACATATATGGTACAGCCCACTTTTTAGTTATTTCTAATTCGCTTCAGCTCTAATACGTTCTACTAAGTCTTCAGCCCAATCATACTCATTGTTCCAATCCTCATACATCGGTTGTACCGCATCGATCATCGCTTGGCGGAATTCATCATCTGGAATTGTAAATTGTATACCCTGTTCTTGTAAGTATTTTTTATCATCTTCAAAACTTTGTTCCATTAGCTCGAATTCATATGCTGCCGAAATCGCCGAAACCTCTTGAACAATTTCTTGTTGTTCTGGTGTTAATCCATTCCAAAAATCTGCATTAATAATATATAAGTTTGGACTAAACATATGATTAGATTCTAAAACATCACTTTGAACTTCATACCAACCAGATGCTCTTGTTGTTGCAATTGGATTATCTTGACCATCAATAACTCGTTGCTCTAATCCCGTAAAAACTTCTGAAATTGCAAGTGGGGTTACATTTGCTCCAAGACGCTGCCCTAATTCAATATAGTTTGGAATGTTCGGCATTCTTAATCGAAGACCATCAAAGTCATCAATAGAATTTAATGTTTTATTACTAGAGAACATTCTAAACCCATTGGCACTCCACGCAAGCGCTTTTACACCGTGAACACTCTCTAAATCCTCAACTAACTCATCACCAATTGGACCATTGAATACTCTTTTAACATGTTCATAATCTTCAAATAAAAATGGCCATTCAGGTACAGCTAACTTTTCGATTGTTGATTGCATAATCATTCCCGGAATCCCCATTTCAATCGTTCCGTTACGAACACCATCATAAAATTCTTGTTCAGCCCCAAGTTGACTATTTGGGTAGATTTCAACTTTTAAAGTTCCTTCTGATTTTTCCTCAACTAACGGTTTAAACTTTTCCCTTAATGCAACATTCTGAGGATGGTCTTCAGCAAAATAGTTGGCTACCTTAATCGTTTTAACTTCACTTCCCCCAGCATCCTCACTACTACACCCTGCAGCTACAGTTAAAAACAACAACATTAAACCAATTCCCAATTTCCCCATAAAACTGTACTTCATTTTAATCCCCCTTTAAAATGTGTAATATATAGAAAGCCCTTTTGGCAAACTACCTTTGATAAAAAAATGTTGCACTATAATACTTCTACATAAACACTACATTATAAAACTGAGTTTCTTCAAAACTTTAATTAGTCAATGATATATCGGTTTTTAAAACTAAGATTACTCTTACAGTTTGATTTTTTAAGTTAATCAAATCACTATCTATTAAACTAGTTTAGCCTTACTTAAGATCTGATGTAATTGATCTTTTTTACTTTGATCAAGTGGATACGCTGGCCTTCTAACATATGTTGATATATCAATTCTTCGCATTGCAACTGATTCTTTTATAACATTTACGAAAGGGCTATCAATCTTATACATTAACGGTAAATGAGCTAATCTTTGGTGTAATTCAACAGCAGTTGCTAAATCGTTTTCTTTAAACGCTTGATATATTCCTACTTGGAGTTCTGGTGCGTAGTTGACACTAGCTGAAATTGCACCATCTCCACCTAAACAAAGATTATTTAAAAGATGGTCATCATAGCCAGTTAGTACGACAAATTCCGGACGAACATCTTTAACTTTTAAAATCGTCTCACGAATTGGCGCTAACGAGTCTACAGTTTGTTTAACACCAACTATGTTAGCGTTTTCAGATGCTAGGTTAGCTAATATTTCTGGTGTTAAATCTTGACCTGTTACACCCGGGAAGTTATATACTAGAACCGGTATGTCTACTGCCTCACAAATGTCACGATAATGTTTGTATATATTTGCTTCAGATAACCCCCAGTAATTAGGGTTGATCACAACTACACCATCAGCTCCAATGCTTTTACTATGTTCGTTTAATTTTATTATCTCGTCTGTGCTATTACTTCCTGTTCCAATCAAAGTTGTCGTTCTGCCATTGACGTATTTAATACAAAATTCAGCAATTTCCATACGTTCTTCAGTACTCATAGTCGTAAATTCTCCACTACTACCTAGAAAGAACAGCCCATCAACATCACTTTTTAGTAAATGATCAATAAGTTTACCCATACCTCCTTGATCAAATGTTCCATCTTCTTTAAAAATCGTTAGCACTGGAGGTATAATTCCTGTAAATTTTTTAGTATCCAATTTTGTTCATCCTCTTTTCTCTTATGTTATTTCATGAATATTTCTAGCGGTACAAGTACTATTTGTGGGAATAACACTAATAGTACCAATACGAGCATTTGGACTATCAAGAATGGCCATATCCCTTTGGCAATATCGATAATACTAATTTTACTTATACCACAAGCAACGTATAATACTGTGCCTACTGGTGGAGTAATTAAACCGATACAAAGGTTAATAACCATTAAAATACCAAAATAAACTGGATCAATTCCAAGTCCTACTACTGTCGGTAAAAGAACCGGTGTGAAAATTAATATTGCAGGAGTCATATCCATAACAACCCCAACTAAAAGTAAGAACACCATTAAAATGAGTAGCATCACTGTTGGATTTGACGTAATATTATTTAAAAATTGTGCTAATTCTGCTGGAACTTGTGCAACTGTAATAACCCATGCAGTTACCATTGCCGCAGATGCTAAGAACATTACTACCCCTGTCGTTCTTGCTGCACTTACTAAAACTTGAGGTAGATCTCTAACTTTTAAATCGCCGCGATAAACTGTAAAGCTAATTAAAAGCGCATATACACAAGCAATAACTGCCGCTTCAGTCGGAGTAAAAACTCCACCTCTTAGACCAACAATAATAATTAATGGCATAAATAATGCCCAAATAGCTGAGCCGAAACTTCTAATTCTCTCTTTATTTGTTGCTTTTGGAAGTGTTTCATAATTATCTTTTCTAGCAATTAAATACCAAACAATCATTAAACCAGTTGCAAATATAATCCCTGGGACAATCCCAGCCATAAATAATTGCGTTATCGACACACCACCTATAACCCCATACATGATTAACGGAATACTCGGTGGAATGATCGGCGCAATTATCCCAGACGAAGCAACTAAACCACTGGCTCTTTTTATATCATAACCTTTTGCTGCCATCATCGGAATTAAGATAGCACCTAAAGCTGCTGTATCAGCAACGGCAGAACCAGATAAACCTGCAAACATTACCCCGGCGATAATAGTTACATAACCTAACCCACCTCTAATGTGGCCCACTAATGTTGTCGCAAACCCAACAACACGCTTTGAAATTCCACCTGCATTCATTATTTCTCCAGCAAGTATAAAAAACGGAATAGCCATCAGCGGGAAATTATTGGCTCCGTTCACTAGACTTTGAGTAATGATTTGCGGATCATAAATTCCCATTGTAATCGTCATAACTACTGCACTCATAAGCATTGAAAATGCCACTGGTACTCCTAAAAACAAGAAGAAAAATAAGACCCCTAAAAATACCCAGATCATTGATCTCCCTCCTTTTCTACAACTTTATCTCTAACATAAGCAGGAGGATCTTGATCAAATACTACATATCGAATAGTTTGTGTAATACTCATAAGGATCATCACAAAAGCAGCTAACGTTCCTGCAAAAAACAACACTGATAACGGAATTCCCGTAGCCGGACCGTAACTGTTACTGTTAATGACCATCATTTTCATCCCACCATTAATGACAATTGCCATTAGACCTATAATGACTAAGTTATTTAAGACATACAGGACTTTCTGAAGCTTTGGCTTTAAAGAACCTATAAATAGATCAACACCTAAATGAGCTTTATCTTTAAATGCAACAATTGTACCTAAAAATACAATCCATACAAATAAATATCTAGCCATTTCCTCTGACCAGGTGATCCCTGAATTAAATACATACCTTAAAACTACATTCATAAAAACGAGAATAACCATTGATGATAAAAAAATAGTAATTGTAGTTGTCAAAATTGTATTTAGAAATTTTAATACTTTATTCACAATTCCTCCCCCATATCTAAGCACTTTTAGGAATAAATTCCCCAATATAGTCCCCTTGATTGGGTACCTTCACCCTAATACTATGCTTTGAAAATATTACACAATTAAAAACTCCACTTACACAGCGGGTTTCATCCCCTTCTTTATAAAACTCATTAATGTAAACGGATACAAATAAGCATTTTAAAACTTCACTTAGAAAATAACCACCTCTTTTGTTCTATATTATAAAACTCAGTTTTACCAAATGCTCTTAGTAAAAATATTAATAGCCTTTTCGTTAAATGTCAATAAATATTTAGACTTATTTAAATTTTCATAATAATCAAGTTGATCAGGTCTCAAAAATACCAATTTTTAATATTATTTAGAACTTTTTAGATTAATTTCTCTTAAACTACAACCGCTCACCCGATACTTTTTGAAGTATTGGCTCAATATCTAGATATCAATCACCCTGACTTTCTTTTTCGAGATAAAACGACTTCCTCCTTACTGGGTAAATGATAATTTTCTACATATTTCGCTATAAGTGCACCAATCAGTAAAGACCAAACAGGAGCACTAATATTTAAAATGGATATATTGGATAAAGCAATAACGAACGAAAATGTTGCTCCTATTTTAATTGTTGGATTCGCAAAGCTAGTGTGCAAGCTATTCGAGAATACACCAAGTAATGCTAAACCAACTACAAGTGCTATAAATTCTCGTGGAAATGCTTGAATAACAGGGACTAATTTCCAGGAAAATAAGCCAAATAATAGAAGGATCGCCCCAGATATTACCGCTGCCATATATCGCTTTTCTTTTGGGCCTGCTTCTTCCCCAGAACAAATAGCTGACATCATCCCACCGATATTTGCTGATTGTCCCCCGAAAAAACTTGTAATGATCGAAAAGATCCCACTTAAAGTTACGATACTATTCATTGGCGGATGATAGCCGTTTTGTCTTATGGCACCAATCCCAACTGCTGCATCATTACTTAAAATAAGCAATGCTAATGGCAGAGCAACAGAAAGAAAACTAATCAAATTAAAATCAGGACTTTGTATCGTTGGTAGGACAAAGGGAGATGAAAAACTGCTAAGATTTATCGGTTCTGTTAATTGTAAAAAAACAAATGCAATTACAATAGATGCTATAATAGGTGGAATTTTCAAATTCCATTTACTAAAAATAAAATAGCTAATCACTGCAACTCCACCTACTAGTGGTAGTTTCTGAATCGACCCTATAAAATCAATCATATATTTCATAATCATCCCCGCTAGCATTGCTGCGATAATTTCTTTAGGTACATAATGCAGCAATTTAGAAAACATGCCGAGATAGCCGACAATGAATATTAAAACCCCTGATAAAATATAAGCACCGATCAATTCTTGATAGGTAAAATGGGCAGTTACCGTTGCTAAAAAAGCAACACCTGTTATCGAATGTGCACCAACGATCGGGATTCGATAATACAGTGGAATTAAAATACTAAAAATCCCACCGAATACATAAACAGAAAACATCCAAAGAATGGTCTGTACTGTTGTAAAGCTTCCATTTGCCGCTGCTTCTAAAATTAGTGCAGGTGCCCCAGTTACTGCTAATAAGCCAGAAACAAATCCAACTCCAATATTATTAACATTTAAATCTTTAAGCGGATTTTTATTCCAATTTTTTCTCATTTGAATTCGTTCAATTTTATACATTGGAACACCCCTTCAGTTTTATATTAAAAAAGTACTATTTCTAAAAGTTTAATTTTTTTACCTCCCACAACTCTAAATATTCCTGTCGTTTAACTTTTTAGATACCGATTTCTCCACATAATTTGAACTACTAAATAAAATCCCCTACTCTTATCGTACACATCGCAAGTAGTAGGGGATTTATGTTATTTAGTCATATAATTTTTATTCACCTAACATTACTCGTAAAACATTCGGGTGGTCTGCAAAATCTTTTGTTCCAGCTCCGTATCCAATTGCTTGTATTTTCATAGATGGGATTGGTCCAAAGTGTTCGGCTAAAACAGCTAATATACCTGCTCCTGTCGGAGTCGTTAACTCTCCCATTATTTTAGTTTCTTTAATTGGAATTCCTTTTAATAATTCAAGGGTAGCTGGTGCAGGTACTGGATACATTCCATGTGCAATACGAATATAGCCATTCCCAACTGGGACAGAGGAAGAAACTACTTTTGAAATATTGAGGTGATCTAATAAAATACTTGTCCCAACAATATCAATAATCGAATCTACACCGCCAACTTCATGAAAGTGAACCTTTTCAAAAGGCATGTTATGAATTTTGGCTTCCGCTCGACCGATTACTTCAAAAATTTGTAATGCGACCTTTTTCACATTTTCATTAAAATCAGCACTTTCAATCATTTTTACAATATCACTATAATGACGGTGGTGATGGTGTTCATGATGATGGTGGTGGCCATGATGATGATCATGATTATTTTCCTCAACTAATACATCAAATTTTGTCGCGGAAACTCCTTTTTTTACAACCTTTTCCCACGTTAATTTATATTCAGAATCAAAGTTTAATTTACGTAATTCATCCTCTAAATAATTAGGGTCTGCTCCTAAATCCAGCAAAGCACCGATTGTCATATCGCCACTAATTCCAGAGAAGCAATCGAAATATAATGTTTTCATTATGTCACCTTCCTAAAAGTTCTGTGTTACGGTGGATTTTATGAATCGTAGTAGCAAAATACCCCGCACCAAAACCGTTATCAATATTCATGACACTTACTCCAGATGCACATGAATTTAACATTGTTAATAATGCTGACAAGCCTTGGAAGTTAGCACCATAACCAATGCTTGTTGGAACAGCTACAATAGGGTTACTAATTAGTCCACCGACAACACTCGGGAGCGCCCCCTCCATACCGGCAACACAAATCGTCACAGTTGCTTGCTCGATTTCTTCTAAATGGTGAAACAAACGATGAATACCAGCAACACCTACATCATATATTCGTCGAACGTGGACTCCAAAAGCTTCAGCTGTAACTGCTGCTTCCTCAGCTACTGATAAATCTGATGTCCCTGCACACACAACAGCAATATAGCCATTATAAAGAAAGTCGGGTTCAGATTCACTCTTCCATAAAACGGTTCTCGCTTTTGCATTATATACAATATCAGGAATAACTTTTTTAATAGCATCTGCTTTTTCTCGATCAACTCTCGTAGCTAAAACTCGATTGGTATTTTGTTGTAGGGAGGAGATAATAGAAATAATTTGCTCTGCATCTTTACCTTCTCCGAATATAATTTCTGGAAATCCTGTTCTAGTTTCTCTTTGATGATCGATTTTTGCAAATCCAATATCTTCAAAGGACGATAACGCCGTTTTTGCTTTATCTACTGATAATGTTCCTTCACGTACTTGCATTAAAATTTCGTCTAGATTGTTTCGATCCACTGTTGTCACCTTTTCTCTAATAGTTTAAATGATTTTACCCATTTCTTTTCATACGATAAGTAGGCCCTTAAAGTAGGCGCTTACAAATCAGCTATAACTTATGACCAATTAGTTACTTATTGATGAAACGAGGACTTTGTTCATACTACCACTTTGATAACCTAAAAGATCAATCGTTACATATTTATATCCGTAAGACTGAAGTTTTTCACTAATTAATGTATGCTTATTTATAATGAGTTCCATATCTATTGGTTCAACTTCAATTCTAGCAATTTCCCCATGCGTGCGAACACGAACTTGTTTAATCCCTAATTGCTTAATAAAAGCTTCAGATTTTTCCACTTTCGTGAGCTTTTCTAACGTAATTTCTTCACCATATGCAATCCGTGAAGATAAACACGCGAGAGCGGGTTTATCCCATGTGGGAAGATTTAGTTGTTTTGAAAGTTCACGAATTTCAACTTTAAAAAGACCTGCTTCTTGAAGTGGTCCTCGGGCACCATGCTCTTTAGCAGCTCTAATTCCTGGACGATGTTCTCCTAAGTCATCAGCGATGAGGCCGTATACAACATTGGTAAACCTTTTTTGCTCCATGATTGGTTTTATTTCTTCAAACAATCCATTTTTACAATAATAACAGCGGTCTTCATCATTCTGACTATAACCTGGAATATTTAACTCAGAAGTTTCTATAACTTCATGGCGCGCTCCAAGTTGTTTCGCATATCGTAATGCTTCTTCTAATTCACTTAAAGGATATGTTTCAGAGTTCGCTGTTACCGCAAGAACTTTTTCCTGACCTAAAACATCTAAAGCCACCTTTAATAAAAGAGTACTATCAACACCGCCTGAATAAGCAACAACAACACTACCCATTTCTTTTAAAATTTCTTTTAATTTTTCATATTTTTCATATAACAAAATTTCTCACCTCGATTTTAAGGGGTTACTTCCACTACATATAGTTTTATAATACAAAACTACGTTTTGTATTATTGATAAAATTTAAAAATTAATTGTCACAAAATAGATAAATTATTTACATCTATAATAACTAATTTTAACAAATCAGTAAACTGAAAAGTTGTTATTTTTCGAAAAATAATATTATTTTTGTAAAATTCCTTTCTGTCTATAAGAATTTAGTATACTATTTATCTAAAATATACTATTAGTTTATTAATTAATTAACTAAAGCTACTCATAATGAGGGGGAAAATAATGAACAAAAAATCTTATTTTATACTTTTAATAAGCCTAGCATTTCCTATCATTCTACTAGGGTGTTCACTAAATAGTGAAGATAAGATAGTGAGTAGTACCGCTAATATAGAAGAAAAAAGCGATGAACTAATCCTCGCCATCGGTTCAGAACCTGAAACAGGGTTTGATCCTACAACTGGTTGGGGAAGGTACGGTTCGCCTCTTTTCCAAAGTACATTACTTAAAAGAGATAATGAACTGAATATCGTCAATGACCTCGCTGTTCACTATACGATTAGTGAGGACGGTTTAGTGTGGACTGTAGAACTACGTGATGATGTGATGTTTTTAGACGGAGAACCTTTAACCTCCGCTGATGTCGTCTACACTTTCGAAACTGCTTCCACAAGTGGATCTGTCATCGACCTTAATAACATTAGTCATGTTGAAGCAATTAATGAATGGACAGTACAGTTTTCATTAAAGGAAGCACAATCTACTTTTATTAATTCTTTAATCAATACGGGGATTGTTCCAAAACATGCCCATGGAAGTGACTATGCAGAGAAACCAATTGGATCCGGTCCTTTTAAATTCGTCCAATGGGACAAAGGGCAGCAACTCATTGTTAAAAGCAATCCTAAGTATTACGGTGAAAAGTCATTTTTTAACAAAATCACTTTTTTATTTTTAAATGAAGACGCTGCTTATGCTGCGGCAAAATCAGGTCAAGTTCATATGGCAGCTATTCCTCCGGCTTTTAGTAAACAAGAGGTGAATGGTATGCGTTTAGAAGCACTTCAAAGTGTAGACAACCGTGGAGTAATGTTTCCTTTTGTAACCTCAGGTGAGACTACAGTCGAAGGCTATCCAATTGGAAATGATGTGACTGCTGATATTGCTATTCGTAAAGCGATCAATATCGCTATTGACCGTCAACTACTAGTCGAAGGAATTTTAGAAGGACATGGAACACCAGCATATACAGTTGCAGATGGCTTGCCATGGTGGAACCCTGAAACTACGATTGAGGATGCGGACATAGAGGCAGCAAAATCTATTTTAGAAGAGGCTGGTTGGGTTGACATTAATGGTGATGGTATTCTTCAAAAAGGTTCATTAAATGCAGAATTTGTTTTAATGTACCCTGCAAGTGACGTTACTCGTCAATCATTAGCCATTGCTGTAGCAGATTTAATAAAACCATTAGGGATCAACATAATTGTTGAAGGTAAAAGCTGGGACGACATTCAAAAGCAGATGTACTCGAATGCCGTTTTATTTGGGTGGGGAAGTCATGACCCAATTGAAATTTACAATATTTACAGTAGTCATACAGCAGGTGAAGGATGGTACAACACTGGTTTCTATAGTAACCCGGTCGTTGATGATTATCTAGAAAAAGCTTTATCTGCAACAGATATCGAGAAATCTCTTGAATATTGGAAAAAAGCTCAATGGGATGAAAAGACTGGCTTTAGTGCTAAAGGCGATGCTCCTTGGGCTTGGTTAGTAAATCTTGATCATTTGTATTTAGTGGATGTGAAATTAGATATAGGTCAACAAAGAATTCAACCACATCAACACGGTTGGCCAGTAACTGATAACATTACAGAATGGAAATGGTTGAACTAATTGTTTTCCGATATTAAAGATCAAAAGAAGGCGTTCAACTAATGAAAAATATGATTAAGTTTATTTTAAAAAAAACAATAAGAATGGTCTCCTTACTAATTGCGTTATGTATCATCTCCTTCTTACTTATTAGTTATTCACCGATTGATCCTATTCAAGCTTATGTAGGCGCAGACATGATGCGAGTAGGACCCGAACAGCGAGATAAAATAGCAGAATATTGGGGGTTAGATCAAAGCCCCTTAGAACAATTCGTTCAATGGGGATCAAGAGTTCTCCAAGGTGATCTAGGAACATCAATGATTTATAGGCGCCCTGTCGCAGATATTATTAGTGAAAAATTTTTAAATTCCATCATTTTGATGAGTTTAGCGTGGCTACTTTCGGGGATCATCGGTTTTATCATTGGCTCTATTGCCGCCATGAAAAAAGATACTTGGATTGATCGAACTATTAAATGGTATTGCTATACTTTAGCGTCAACCCCGACTTTTTGGATAGGTTTGTTATTTTTAATGATTTTTGCCGCATGGCTTGACTGGTTTCCAATTGGATTAGGGGTTCCAGCAGGTGTTATTGCAGAAGACGTAACGATTGGAGATCGCATAAAGCATTTAATTTTACCAACTTTAACTTTAAGTATGATTGGTATAGCAAATATAGCTTTACACACAAGGCAAAAGCTTATTGACATCCTCTCTAGCGATTATGTCCTTTTTGCTAAAGCAAGAGGCGAAAAAGGCTTCGTTCTATTTTGGAGACATGGTTTACGTAACGTTGCATTACCAGCAATAACCTTACAATTTGCAGCATTTAGTGAATTGTTCGGCGGTGCAGTTATAGCCGAAACTGTTTTTTCTTATCCTGGTTTAGGACAAGCAACCGTTGAGGCTGGACTAAGAGGTGATGTACCACTTCTTTTAGGTATTGTCATTTTTAGTGCCATCTTTGTTTTCATAGGAAATTTAGTAGCAGATCTTATCTATCGTTTGGTAGACCCAAGGATAAGAGAGGGGAAATTTCTATGAATTTTCTCCGGATTATGACTCAAAAAAAGTCACTCATTCCTAAACTAAATCTCAGACAAAGGACGCTAATAGCAATGATTGTGTCAGCGATTATATTATTAAGTGTCATTTTTGCTGGAATACTATTAGGTGACGAAAGGATTGCTACAAACCTCGAAAACCGTAACCTTGCTCCTTCTTTAGATCACCCTTTCGGTACTGATTGGCTCGGTCGTGATATGTTTACACGCACAATGAAAGGATTAACATTAAGTATTGCGGTTGGATTAATCGCAGCTGCAGCAAGTTCTCTGATAGCTGTCGTTTTAGGAATTTTAGCTGCTACCGCAGGAAAAATAATAGATAGTATTATCTCATGGTTAGTCGATCTATTTTTAAGTGTACCTCACCTTGTAACTCTCATTTTAATTGCCTTTGCTTTAGGTGGTGGGATGAAGGGGGTTATTATCGGGTTAGCACTTACTCATTGGCCAAGTTTGTGCAGGGTAATTCGTGCCGAAGTGATGCAATTAAGGTCAACCGAATATGTACAAATTTCTAGAAAATTAGGTAAAAAAAGATGGTGGATTGTTACAAAACATATGATTCCTCATCTTATTCCGCAATTTTTTGTCGGGCTTATATTACTTTTCCCCCATGCGATTTTACATGAAGCAGCTATTACCTTTGTTGGCATGGGGTTATCACCTCACCATCCTGCCATCGGGATCATTTTGTCAGAATCAATGCGCTACCTATCGACAGGAATGTGGTGGCTAGCATTTTTCCCTGGATTATGCTTGTTAATAGTTGTTCGTTCGTTTGATATTATCGGGGAAAATTTACGGATGCTCATTGATCCACATCGAGCACATGAATAAAGAAAAGCGCAAGGCGCCTGGAGCTAGACAGCATTAACAGTAAAAACATTATGCTTATTTTTGAACAAAAGGAGTGAACTGATTAAATGCTAGAAGTTAACCACCTTTCGATATCGTTTTTACAATACGAAAAGGGTCTTAAACAACAACAGCTTAAAGTCATTAAAGACTTAAGTGTATCAGTTCATAGTGGAGAAATTTTGGCTGTCGTAGGTTCGAGTGGTTCAGGAAAAAGTTTACTTGCACATGCAATTTTAGGAATCCTACCTACCAATGCTACGACGGAAGGTACGATTTATTTTGATGGCGTCAAACTTACTCCTGAAAAAAAGGAAGAATTTAGAGGAAAGGAGATTTCTTTCGTTCCTCAATCCGTTAATTTTCTCGATCCACTTATGCGAGTGGGCACACAAGTAAGAAATGCAGCAAGAGGTGCTTCAACTAGTGCACAGAGAAAAGCATTTGAACGATTGCGACTAGCGAAAGATGTTGAACAAAAGTTTCCGTTTCAACTTTCTGGTGGAATGGCACGTCGAGTACTTGCTTCAACAGCGATGGTTAGTGGAGCAAAGTTAATCATTGCAGATGAACCTACTCCAGGAATGGATCCAACTGTCATTAAAGAGGCACTAAAATACTTTAGAGAATTAGCTGATAGCGGTTGTACGGTTCTTATGATTACTCATGATATTGGGGCTGCTTTGGAGATTGCTGATAAAATAGCTGTATTTTATGCAGGGACAACTGTTGAATCAGCTATGGTAAACGATTTTAGTGGTGATGGCCGTTTACTAAGACATCCGTATAGTAAAGCGTTATGGAGAGCGCTACCTCAAAATGATTTTCTACCTATACCAGGATCACAGCCTCTACCTTATGCTAATTTACCAGGGTGCCTATTTGAACCAAGATGTGCTTTTGCCACTACTGAATGTCGTCAGGATGAGCCTAAGCCGCGAGAAATTCGTAATGGAATTGTGAGGTGTATTCATGCTACTTGAAGCACATAATATTGGCTTGCGTCATCCTAATGGTCACTGGCTTTTTCGGAATTTGTCGATTAGTTTACGTTCAGGGGAAATTGTTGGAATACGTGGTCCAAGCGGTTGTGGTAAAACATCCTTTGCAAGAATTCTTTCTGGATATGAACAACCTAGTGAAGGTGTGGTTCTCCTAGATAATTCTCCACTTCCTAAAACAAACTATCATCCAGTTCAATTAATCTATCAACATCCAGAAAAAGCTGTAAATCATCGCTGGAAAATGTCGAAAATCTTAAATGAAGGTTGGACCCCAGATGATCACTTGCTCACTTCCCTAGGAATTGAAAGGGAGTGGCTTAACCGTTGGCCAAATGAACTTTCCGGTGGTGAACTTCAACGCTTTTGTGTTGCTCGTGCTTTAGGACCAAAAACAAAATTTCTAATTGCTGATGAAATGACAACAATGCTAGATGCCATTAGCCAGGCACAAATTTGGCAATCAGTTCTCGATATAGCTCAAAAAAGAAACTTAGGAATCCTTGTAGTTAGTCATGATGATCACTTATTAAAGCGAGTTTGTTCTAGAGTAATAGAGTTTCATAACATTTCATATAAATAATAAATGGCTGTTCCCAAATATATTACTACCTAAGTTACAATCTATACATTCTTTAGATTGGCTCCACTGATGTAGAATATTTAAAAACAGCCATATTAATTTTTTAAAAGTTATGTCTATCAAAAACTACAATTTTATTAAAGTGACTTCACCATTCCACCTTCAACGAGTAGTGATTGACCAGTTACATATGTATTTGCATAGGAGCCAAAGAACACCATCACTTTCGCAAACTCCCCCGGTGTCCCATAACGCCCTAGAGGTATTTGATTTTCTTTCGTTCGTTGTACTTCTTCTTGAGTAATTCCTAAGCTCTCTGCTTTTGCCTTATCAAATTCACCAATTCGATCTGTTTTAATTTGTCCCGGACCAATAGTATTAATTAATATATTGTCTTTAGCTAACTCTGAAGAAAGTGTTTTCGCTAACCCAACCATCCCCGTTCGAAATGTATTTGATAAAATTAAATGATCGATTGGTTGCTTAATTGAAGAAGAAGCAATATTAACAATACGACCGCTTCCTTGCTTTTTCATATATGGTAATACTTCGCGAATTGTACGAATAACACTTAACAAATTGAGCTCAAATGATTTTTGCCAATCGTCATCATTAAAATCATCAAACCCTCCAGCAGGTGGTCCTCCAGCATTATTTATTAATACATCAATGGTCCCGAATTGCTCGACAGTTTTTGTTACTAAGTTTTTAATATCATGGTAACTACTTACATCTGCCACACAATATACAACTTCTTGCCCAGTTAATTGTTTAATTTGTTTCGCAGTTATAACTAATTCATTTTCATTCCTTGATGAAATCATTACAGATGCACCATGGGAGACATATTCTAATGCAGTTGCTTTACCTAACCCTTTACTTGATGCTAACACAAGTACCGCTTTGTTTTTTAACCCTAAATCCATACTAATTCCCCTTTCTAAATTTTCAATACAGTTGTGCTTTTTTCAATAGTTGTTAAATTTGTTGTTCTTTTCTTCAAATACCTTGCAGTTCCTTTACAACATAAGCAGAGCCTACTCCAGTTAAAGCGGCCACCAAATTTTTTGCAGCAAGCATTGCCATTGTATGTCTTGTCTCATTCGTTGCTGATCCAATATGAGGTAAAGTGACAACATTATTCATCTTTAAGAGTGCATTGTTAGAAGAGATTGGCTCTTGTTTGATATACATCTAATCCTGCTGCAAGAAACTCACCTGATTGTAGAGCTTTAATCATTGCTTCTTCGTCAACCGTTTGTCCCCTAGAAGCATTAATAAAAATCGCAGACTTCTTCATTAACTTAAATTCTCTTTCACCAATTAAATGTTTTGTTTCATTAGTAAGAGGAACCATTAAAGCAATGAAGTCAGATTCAGTTAATATTTCATCTATCGTTTCCTTATAGTCAATATTTAATTTTTCTTCAACCTCTACTCTACGATTTCGATTATAATATGAAACTTCCATGTCAAATCCGTACTTCGCTCTCTTGGCAATAGTTTCACCGATTCTTCCCATCCCGATAATACCTAATTTTTTATGATGTACATCAACGCCAAACATCGGTTGGTCATTTCCTTTTTCCCAGCCGCCATTTTTAGTCAAAGCATCTAGTTCTGGAATTCGTCTTGCTGCCGAAAGCATTAAAGCAATAACGAGATCAGCAACAGTTGCATCTAATACGTATGGCGTATGTGTACCGATGACACCATGCTTTTTCATTTCATTTGTATGAAAATGATTATATCCAACAGAGATTGTGCTAACGACACGAAGATTTGGTGCTTTTTCTAATAATTCACTATTAATGGCTGAGCCACTAGTAATTAAACCATCAATATCATCTAATTCTTTTAAAAGCTGTTCACGTGGAATTGGAAATGAGTTTTCCCAAACTTTTAAATCAACATACTCTTCTAAAAACATCCGGATGTCATCAGGTAATACTTTTTCTGAAAATACTTTAGGTTTATTCATCATAAAAAATCTCCTTCAAATTTAAAAAATTGAGATAATTTAACTATAAAGTAAGAAGGAGTTCTCCCGCAATATTAAATTAGTTTACTTTATAATTAGCGATACTCTTCTTATACTATATATTTACGGAACTTAATTGACTTATTAGATAATTTTTATTTTAAAAAGGATCATTTTCTACAAAGTGGGAAAACTTGCTCCTTTTTTTGATATTCATATTCTTTTAGTTTTGAGAGAGGTGTCACTCCTCGATTTTTGTGAGTTTCCGTCGAAACCGAGCATATTAATGCTCTAATCAATGACTTCACCACAAGAAAGACTAATTATTATTAAAAATAATACATATATTCCAAAAGCAACTAAACGTTGCCAGACTTGCTAGTGCATTTCTTGTTCAAAGACACTTTCTAGATGAAGCCTATATTATCTAAATTTTCCGACTAGTTTGTAGATATGTGAATAACTTTGTGGATAACTTCTTGATGCATGTTAATTATCTGTTAATAAATTGTTGATATGTGATTAAAGATGTGAGTAACTATAGTCGCTATGTCAAATCATCGTGCAGCTATAGAACGACTAACCTCAGGAGCATCTTCTGATGAATTTAGAGGCTAACTAGATAACTAGTCCAGACATTTTACACACCTCTCACGATAGGCGTCGTCACCATCCAATATTTTAAAGTTGATATTTTCTAACTTTCGGCTTTCCAACTAACCAACTGTCGTACAAAAAACAACCCACAGAAAAATCTGCAGGTTGTGTATATTTCCTTTTTGTTAATATTTATTACTATAATCATACTTCTTGAAGCCGCCATTAAACTACGAAAGTCGGAACTTACTAATCTGTTCATTTAACGCCTCAGCCGTTTTACTTAATTCGGTTGCAGAAGAGTTAATTTCTTGCATTGTTGCTAATTGTTCTTCTGTGGAGGCTGCTACAGTTTGTAAATTTCCTGAGTTATCTTCTGCAATTTGCGAAAGTTCATTTACTGATGCCGCAACTTCTTCGGAATTTGCAGACATTTGCTCAGAGAGTGCTGATACCTCATGAACTTGCTCACTCATTTTATTAATGGCAAAGACAATATCTTGAAAATCAATACCTAAACTTTCTACGATTTTAGTTCCTGATTCAACTTTAGTCGTTCCTTCATCCATCATTTTCACTGCTGTGTTCGTCGAATCTTGAACTTGATGAACAATGTGAGTAATTTTATCTGTTGATGTTTTTGTTTCCTCAGCTAGTTTTCTTACTTCATCAGCAACAACCGCAAATCCTTTTCCGTGTTCTCCCGCACGAGCCGCTTCGATTGCTGCATTAAGTGCCAATAAATTTGTTTGTTCCGCTACTCCGTTAATTAGAGTACTAATATGACCAATTTCCTTTGAATGTTGGTTTAATTCTTGAATTACGGTAGAAACATTCAAAACAAATTCCTTTATATTATTAAATTGATGAACAGAATTATCAACAGAAGTACGTCCTTTTTCTGCTTTATCTGTTGTAATAGTAGATAACTCTGATACTACATTTGAAGATTCGGCAATTTTCTGGATCGCTTGTGCCATCTCATCAGAGGCTTGCGCACTCTCATTAGCACCAACAACTTGTGATTGTGCTCCATTTGCCACCCCATCAATAATTTCTGTCATCTGTTGAATCGCTTCAGTTGTCTGGTCAATGCTAGCCGTCACTTCCTCTGAAGACGCCGCTAATTGTTCTGAAATCTCTTTATTATGAGTAACCATTTTTCTAAAACTTTCAGCCATCTGATTAAAAGCAATTCCAATTTCTTTTGTTTCATCTTTAGTTACTAAACTCGTTGTTACCGTCAAATCTCCATTTGCAAACTGTTCCATCGTATCTTTAATATGCATAACTGTATTACGAACACCTAAATAAAAAGAAGTGAAGAAATACATAATCAACAAAGTAACGATAATAGAAATTGTTAACATTATGTTACGTTGGAATGTGATTGTATTGATTTGATTAACCAATCGATTATCTAAAACGATAGCTCCTTTATCCATTAAAGAATAGACACTATCGATAGCTTCTGTAGTTACTGAAAAAAAAGTATTCGTACCCATTGTAATCACTGATGCATTTAGTATTTCTTGTTCAATTAATGACATAGTATCAGTTGATGCATTACGTACAGCATTAAATTGTTCTTGTAGAGCATTTTCAACATCTGGACTAGCTGAAAATGCAAACCCGAACTTCGTCACCGATGCATCATAACGATCTTCCATCGCTCTTAAATTAAACGTTAAATCAATATTTTCTTGAACTGATAATGACCGATTATTGACAACCGCTGTTCCATAAGCACGAGATATTCCCATATTTTCTGTCATGTTCGGTAGGTCTTCTAATATAGTACCTACTAAGAAATAGTTAGCTTCATCTGGATCTAAAATTAAATTTGATGTTGTCGCAAGATACATTTGGAAATCTAACATATTTTTAATGAAATCATTATGTAACTCAATCGATGTTTCCGCATCCAACGAAAAAACATCTGCAGCAATATGATTCCATTCTGCTTTTAGTTCATCCCATCGATTCCCTACTACCAAATGTTCCCCTAGGCGATTATTTACTTGACCAATATGTTCTATAGTAGTAGCTATGTTTTGTTGTCTAATTTCAATATCTGGCCGTACTTCTGAACCACCTTGTAAATACACAACGGACAATCCACGGTGCTGTTGCGCTAATTGCACTAAACTTCTTAGTTCATCAATATATTCAATTCCTTTTCTTTCAGTTTCAGCAAACTCAATATCACCATTTAGTTGATGAATCATTAACGCTAATAAAATTATAAAAGGGACCATGAATAGTAACAAAATCATAGAAAACTTTTTCATATAAGTAAGTCTATTCATTAAATTCATCCCTAAAGAAAAAATGTTAACTCTGTTCATTGCTTACAACCTCTCTATAACTAATTTAGGAATTTTCGGATAACAATATTTATGTCACAAGAAAACCCATAAAAGTATAGCAAAGGAAAAATAAGATGAATGTTAAAAATATCACAGCTTGTTATTTTTTGTCATAATTTCGCACAATATTTTACAGGTGGAAAGATAGTCAATAGAACAACTTTTTCCAAACAAAAAACGACACAACTTTCGCTTAAACGAAAATTGCGTCGTAACCACCTATTCCTTTTATTATTTTGGGCAGCTTCTTCTTATTATCTACAATTAAAATACTCTTACTGCATTTCTCATAAACGCTTCTCTATTATCGTCATATGTTTGAATTAATAAAAAGCGATTTTCACTAACAAAAAAGTAATTATCTACGCCATTATTATCAATGCCATGAAAGACCGTTTGATCACTAAAGGTCTTTTCTCCAAAGTCAGTAATCAACTGATTGGTAGTTACTAATTCGTACTTTGCTTCTAACAACTCCTCGGGCTTTCCATCAATATTTGTTTCTGAAATCCAAACGACCGCTTGAGCACCACCACGACTTCCGTACTCTAGTATAAACGCTTGATCAAGCTCTACATCCTCTCCATGCAGATTAGCCATCAAATCGTTAACTCTTTCCGCTTCTACTTCACTAAACAATTCGAAATTAGCAAAGCTTTCAGGTAAACCACGGTAATCGACACTAAAACCATAATTTTCAGATGGATCATCAGACATAAAGGCTGTTGAAATTACTGCAACTAAAGCTATAAAAGCTACAATACCACTAGCAACCCTAACTTTTTTCATGTTGTCCCCCTTATAGATAACTAATATTATAAGATTAGTTTAATATAAAACTAGCTATATATTGGTTAAGAGTTATGAATAATTTCTGAATAAAGTTTGAAATATTTTTGAACATAAAAAAAAGATACCCTCCAAAAGAAGGCACCTCATAAATCATCCTATTAGTAGCCGACGTAAGCCGCACCAATAATAACTAATAAGATAAACAACACAAGAATTAACGCGAATCCTGCTCCTCCTGCGTGAGCCATTTTTCAACACTCCTTTTAAATTTTGTGGATTAGTGGGTTACCCACTTAGAAGCATTGTATTCATCTACTGATAAATGTGTTTAGACGCTTATAATTATTTGAAAAATTTTTGTATGTTTAAAGTCAGGCGATTTCCTTCTCTTCGCTGTGACCTTCTAACGAATCTCAGAGGCTCGTTCAGGAAATCGCCTGACTTTTACATCTAAGATGGTGACGGATATGCCGTCATGAGTGTTTTGTATATCTCTGCTCCTATACCCAGAGAGAAGTGTATCGATTTTTACCAAAATAAAATGAGGGTGGCCCAAAAGTGTCTGACACTTGTTTTGGGCCACCCTCTACTAAATATCAATTAAATTATGATCATACTAAACCTTAGCTTACTATTAATAAATTCCTCTGTTTAAACCGTCCATGATTGCCGAGAAGATCTTATTAGATCTAATTGTCGCGCTACTAAATCCATCGATATCATCGATAATCTCGCCTGGTGTATGCAGATCAAACACGGCTTCTAATGGCTGACCTACTAAATATTCAGCCGCTTCTTCATAAAGTTGCTTTAACGCATACATTGGCTCGCCTTCTTCCATTCCACGATAGTCATTGCCACCATGAGCTAACTGTCTGAAAGAAATGCTTGTAAATACGTTATCTTCAATCTCAAACTGAACACCGACTTGCTCAAGGCTACGGTCTGAGTAAATCCCTCTATATCTTCCATCTTCATATTCTCCAATATCTCTGCTAAACTCACCAGCTGGAGAATATAATCCACGGTTCAGGCCATCCATAACCGCTGAAAAGATTTTATTTGATCTAATTGTTGCGCTACTAAATCCATCAATATCTTCAATAATGTCGCCTGGTGAATGTAGATCAAAGACTGCTTCTAATGGTTTTCCTATTAAATATTCAGCTGCTTCTTCATAAAGCTGCTTTAACGCATACATCGGCTCGCCTTCTTCCATTCCACGATAATCATTACCTCCGTGAGCCAACTGTCTAAAACTTACTGCTGTAAATACGTTATCCTCAATGTCAAACTGAATACCTACTTGTTCTAAATCACGATCAGTATAGACCCCTCTGTATCTTCCATCATCATAAGATCCAATTTCTGTGCTAAATTCACCAACTGGAGAATATAGCCCACGGTTTAACCCATCATTAATTGCTGAAACGATTTTGTTAGCTCTAATCGTTGCACTACTAAATCCATCAATGTCTTCAATAATGTCGCCTGGTGAATATAAATCATTAACTGCTTCTAACGGCTTGCCTACTAGGTACTCTGCAGCCTCAACATACAGTTGTTTTAAAGCATACATTGGCTCGCCTTCTTCCATTCCACGATAGTCATTACCACCATGAGCCAACTGTCTAAAACTTACTGCTGTAAATACGTTATCTTCAATGTCAAACTGAATACCAACTTGCTCTAAATTACGGTCTCCATATGTTCCTCTATATCTACCGTCATCATACTGCGTATCTCCAGCAGGCTCATCGGTTGCTGGTTCTTCATCCGCTGGCTCCTCCCCAGCCGGTTCTTCACCTGCTGGTTCCTCTCCTGATGGCTCATCAGCAGTTGTGTCCTCACTATCGCTACATCCTGTCAATGTTAACGCCATTGCCAATGCCAACATTAAAAATAATAAAGAAAGCTTCTTCATTTAATTTCCCCCTCCATTTATTTCTTTAAGTATTTAAGTACATGAAAAGAATATCACGATTGTGTAAAACTATGGTGGTGACAAATGTCCCTTAATTTGTCTTAAATGTGAATTTTCATTATAGGACATTTGTCCAATATTCCTTACAACTGTCCGTCCTTCTGCCTAAGCCAGAAACTCGCAGCTTCTGTTCTATTAGTGACATTTATTTTTTTGAATATTTTACAAATATAATTTCTCACCGTTTTTTCAGATACGTTTAAGCGTTCTGCAATTTCCTTATTGACTTTCCCCAACGAAACCATATCTAAAATCTTCGTTTCCTTATTACTTAAGTTAAAGTCATTTTTCTGTTTTTTTGCATTTACCATTAATGGGGATGCTAAATCACCGTTATCGTTGTATATAGAAAAAATCGTTGAGGTTAGTTGTTCACACTCTACATCTTTTAACAAATAGGCCTCTGCACCCGCTCTTTTTGCTTCGAGAAGATTATTTTCATTAGCAAAAGCGGTGAGAATAATTACTTTGATATGTGGATACATGTTTTTAATTTTTAGACAACCTGTAATCCCGTCTCCATCAGGTAATTTAAAGTCGAGCAAAACTACATCAGGTCTTTTATGACCAATCAACTCTATCGCTTCGTTCAAATTCCCCGCTTCTCCACAAACTTTAATTTTTTCATCAGCTTCCAAAAACATTTCTAAACCTTTTCGAACAACTACGTGGTCATCGACAATAAATACTTTTACACTATTACTCAAGCTGATCACCTCCAAAATATTACAAGCTCAACTTCAGTTCCTAGTTTTCTATTACGAATATTCAATGTTCCACCAATTTGCTCCGCCCGCTCTCTCATTGATTTAATTCCAAAATTGATTTGTGGATTCACCTTATCTAAAGAAAATCCAACTCCATCATCAATGATCTTAATATGAAGAGCATTCGACTTTGACTCCAACGTTACTTTTGTAAACGTACCCTTGGAGTGTTTAATTGAATTGTTTACAGCTTCTTGCACGATATAATAAATTTGAGTTGACTCTTTTGTAGTTAGCTCTCCATCCGCAATAAAATCATGGTCGTCTAACGAAACTGCAATACTAACTCCAGAGTTACTATTAAAATTCTCTACCATTGACCTAATTCTATTTTGTAACTCCGAAAGTTCTACTTCCTCCATCGTAGATTCAGATATAAATTCTCTTGTTTTACTAATGGCATCCCCTAAATCAGTTATCACTTCTTGCAACGTGTTTGTAACCTGCTCGGAATAATTTTCATTTTTTCTTAATAAAAATCTTAGTTTTAACGTTGATGCATACATACTTTGAATAATACTGTCATGAACTTCAAGCCCTAGCTTTTTACGCTCTTCGTAAGCAATTTTTTGTTGTTCAAGCTTTTTCATTCTTTCTTTTTGCTCCCATTCAAATGTATGGATCACCTGAACGAGCACATAAACTATCCCTATTCCAATCAAAATCTTCAATATTTGAACAGGAAAACCAAACCAATCCATAAACAACGTATTATTAATGACGTTTGCTGGAAAAAAATCCATTTCCCTAACGATAAAGCCATCAACTAATCCATAAAATAAAAATATCACTGCCAATCGTTTATATTTCACTTGTATATCATATAGTCTTTTCTTATCCATCATCATTGCCTGACGATACAAAGCCCATGCCGCTATAATCCCACCTGGTAACCCCATAAAATATCGCAATAAAACACTGTTGTATTGCGGGTGTTCAATATGGTAATTCCAACCATATTGAACGATAAGCACTATCATTCCAGTACCGCCAATAACAAGGATTAAAATCGGAAGCATTCTAACAAATTGCCAATACTTTTCCCTTTGAAACAGCAAGCTTACACCAAAATATAACAGAAAGGTAAAAGATATCGCTTTAAGAAGCTGCTTAAAGTAAAACAAGTATACATACTGTCCAGCATATAAATCAGTAATCACAACCATTGTGACCCATTCAGACAAGCCATGCGTAACCCCAAAAGCACCAAGGTATTTCAGAGATTTTACTAGAGGAATGTGAATGACACTTTCCTCTTTTTTTCCACTAGCGTAAATTCCCATGGCGATAAAAACTAAACCATACAATAAGTAAATAAAAAAGTAATAGCTATCCATTTACATCTCCTCTAGATAATTTGCATACCTTTTTGCCTAATTTGTTTTGTGAAATTGCTAAGTTCACAATAACTTCATGGGTCTATGCGATAGACACCACTGTTCTAGAAGGTAGGCAAACGGCAATATGGCCCTCTCTTGTCAGCCATCCAGTATTTACGCATATTTGATCCGGGCAGCCTGCTCTTAAAAATCTTACTTTTCCTGGTTGGAGTTCTATCGTTACTTTGATCCCTTCGTCAAAATCAATATATTGTTTTTCTGTCACCGAATTAAGGTCGATTTCGGTGACAGTTTTACCACCTCTTTCAATCTTTGCGATCAATGGATCACCTTCTTCTCTCGTGAATCTACTAATCCAATTAGTACTTCCTGTCCATAAAAACAAACCACCAGCAGCTGCTCCGGTAAAAAGAAGCATTAGAAAATCTCCACGAGTCATCTTTTTAGATTTTTTCACTAAGACTCCCCCTTTACTGTATTTCTATTTAGGCTTTCATCAAGCTGTCTTGCATTCTGATATATTTTCATTACCTTTGCAATCTATCTTTCATTCCCTCAGTCGCTTTTACCGTGTTGTCTTCCATGACCCAAAGGGCCTCGATTTCATCAAGACTATCTATAAGAGCACGTCCCTCGTCATAAGATAATATAAATAGTTCTGTAGCTAAATATTCTGTAACTGCAGCGTCCTTAGCTAATACCGTAACACCACGATGATAATTTCCTGGCATTAAAGTCTCAGGATGAATGATGTGATGAACTCGTAAATTATCAATCATTACGTACCTCTGATAATCACCACTTGTGTCTAGTGATTTCTCCTCTAATTTCACTCTTTCTAATATAGCTTCCTCATTAAGAGCATATGGTTTTTCAGGGTTTTGAACCCCGACTGTCCAATGATCTCTCTCTAAGTCTTTCGGAGGGCCTAAAACCTTCCAATTTCCACCAGAAATAATAACACCTGATGTAAAACCTTTTTCAATCATTTCTTTTCCTACGATTTCAGCAGCATACCCTTTTGCAATGGCACCTAAGTCTATACTCATATTTTCCTCTGCTAAAAAAACCGTCATCGCTTCCTCATCAACAATGACATCATCAATGTTTGTATATATAGATGCCGCTTTTAATTTTTCCATTAATGGCAAAGCAGCTTGTTCAGGCTTCTCTGATGCCAGTGTCATTGTTTCATCCCAAATTTCTATTAAACTCCCAAGTGCTATATTCATTTTTCCATGAGTTCGTTCATACCACTCTTTCGAAAAGAGAATTATATCGATTATTTCTTGATCAACCTCAACGGGTTGAATACCAGCGTTGTTATTGATCGTCATAATATTGTTAATGTCTTCATACTCGTTATACTTGTCATACAGCTTATGAAATTCCCAGAATCGCTCCTTTATTTCATGAGCATATTCATAAAACTCTTCTTCAGATCTTGCATATCCTATAACCTGAGTTACCGTATCAAAAGCATCTAAAAAATTAGTTGAGTACCTTTGATAATCTTGTTCTTGGGTTTCGTTACTACATGCAGTTATTAATAACATAACTACAATAGACCAGGTTATTTTTCTCATTATTTATCCCTTCTTTCAAACATAGCTGGTAGCTCAAAAACTTTCTGTTAGTTAACGGTAACACCCTAATGTCAAATTTCTTTTATAGATTGCTGACATTTTCGTGTCAATAAAAATCATAAAACATAAGACTCATAAATCGTTATGCGTTAAAAAGAGGCTGCCAAAACAGAGTGTTAAACACTAATTGGACAGCCCCTTTATTAAGTTCTATATTTACTGTTCAGAAATCCATTGGGATAAGCTTTGAGCACTTTCGGAGTCATCAATTCCACCATGACCATCTTCAAGCTTATCTAATAAGTCTTCATACGACATTCCTGTAATCGGTTCAGAGTATACCGCTCCCTGTAAGTCATCTCCATGACAATTTGCACAGCTGTCGCTATATAAGCCTTCTGGATCAACGGATACTACCCCTTCGTCTTCTTCAGTTGCATCCGCAGAATAATTTGAAATCCATTCTGTTAACAGTTCTGCATGTTCTGTTTCATCAATACCACCATGACCGTCTTCAAGCTTATTTAAAAGGTCTCCGTATGCCATACCTGAAATCGGATCAGCGTAAACAGCTCCTTGTAGATCATCTCCATGACAATTGGCACAGCTGTCGCTATATAAATCGTCTGCTGTTACTTCTATAACTTCAGCTACTGCATCACCTTCATCAGTTTCCTCATCTGATGACTGTTTTGTAGAACCTACTAGATCTCCATGGAAAAACTGTACATTATGACAGGATGTACAAGTAGTATCACTTTCGCCTGTAACAAAATCCTCGTGCATTGTTACAACACTTTCGTCTCGGCTGATGTTATCGATGGTGTGACAAGATAAGCACCGGTCATTCGACACTTCAGCTTTCATTGCTGAATAATCATTAGGATCTAACCGACCAGTTAGCGTACTAAATGCTTTAGAAGTACCTTTAACTTTATCTTTGATAAAGCCTTCTCCATGACAATTTATGCAACCTACTTGAGCATGTGGAGTAGCTTCAAAATTTTCCTTGAACTCAGGCACATCATGACAACTTAAACAAAAACTATCATCAGATGTGGCACTGGCTCCTGTGTTGAAGACAATCGTTAAAACAATCCCTACAAATACACTAGATAAAATAATTAACATTAATTTCTTATTCATGTTTTTAAACATTCCTGTCACCTTCCTTTGTTGACTCATTCTTTTTTGTGTTAAAATAATGATCCCCCTGCACTTAGAAACACTGCTAAAAATGAGTTTTAGTTCCACACTATGAAAAAACATGTGATTTTTATCACACCTTTATTATTTCACACACTTAAGAGTCATTTTAGTAGTAAAAATCATATACTATAAGCGAAAACCCCTATAAAAAAATAGGGGTTTTCCTTACACGAAAATAAACTTGTCCTATACCACCGATAATGTTAATAAAAGTGGATAAATGCGAATAAGACGGGGCGCCCCATAAGTGTCTTCCACCTTGTTTTAGGACAGCCCCGCCTTAACATTACGAAACATTATTATTTTTATTCATTAATAGAAATTAAACCCTCATCAATTGCAAACCTAACTAGCTCTGACCTCCTTTTCATCTTTAATTTTTCTGAAATTCTACTTTTATACGCTTCTACTGTTTTTATACTTACAAACAACTGTTTGGCTATTTCTCCATACGTAAAACCTAAAGCGATATACTTTAACACTTCTTCTTCTCGCTCACTAAGTAAACTTCGTTTTGAGTTTTGTTCTTTACCTTCTTCATCTTTGCCTACAAATCCTTTAATTAATAGATTCGTTAAAGAAGGATAAATGTACGTTTCCCCCGAAAGAACCGTATTAATAGCTGAAATGAGTTCAGTATGTGCCGCTTTCTTAAGCACAAATCCTGATGCACCTTTTATTAAAGCTCTTTTTAAATATTCTTCCTCAGAATGCATCGTAAGCATTAATACTTTTACGTTCGGGTTTTCTTCTTTTATTTTTTCTAAGGCACCAATACCACCAATCCCCGGCATCGAAATATCCATTAAAACTAAATCTGGTTTAAGTGACCTCGTTAACTCAATCGCTTCCTCACCACTTGAGGCTTCGGCAACTACTTCCCATTCCTCTACTTGAGACAACCAGAGTTTTATTCCTGATAATAATGCGTCATGATCATCAACTAATAAGATTTTAACTTTCATAATCAACACCACCAATTTTAATATCATTTACGTAAATCGAAGTCCCAATGCCTGGGTTAGATTCAATGAAGAAACGGCCACCTATTGATTCTATTCGTTCTTGCATTCCTTTTAATCCAAGGTGATTTTTTGTTAGTTTTCTGCTGACCGTTTCTGATGCATTAAAACCGTTTCCATCATCCTCAATAATAAAACTAACCACATTTTTTACATGCTTTATAATAATACTTATATTTTCAGCATCTGCGTGTCTCGCCGCATTCGTTAACGCCTCTTGAATCACCCGATAAATCGAGATTTCAACAACCGATGGAAGGCGAATTTCTTCAAAGCCGATTACTTGAATATCTACTTCTATATGATATTTTTTCTTAAATTCCTCAGAATACTTTTTTATGGCAGGTAACAAACCGTAATCATCTAAAGCACTCGGTCTCAATGACCATGATAGATAGTGTACTTCATCAATGGTTTTTTCAGTTATTTTCCTTAAATCTGTTAACTTATTTCGGAGTTGTTGATCTTGTTCAGTTTCTTCTAACATAGTGATGCCGAGGACGATCGTAGCAAGTGACTGGCTCGTTTCATCGTGAAGCTCACGAGCAATACGTTTTCGTTCTTCTTCTTGCGCTGAAATGACACGCTCTAGTAGTTTTAAGCGTAACTCTTCTTTATATTTGATCTCTTGCCATAATAACGCGTTCTCTGCGATAACTGATAGTTGACGAATAAACGAATTAATAAATTTAAGCATAACTTCATCTGGATCTTCTTTGAAGCAAATGGAAACTTTTCCTGTATTTTGCTTACTCGTCTCTAAAGGATATATATGATAATTTTCAGGACCGAAGCATTTAGCCCCGCCGTTAATCACACAATTATCACAATTCCCACTACCGTTCCCGTGAAAAGTTTGAATTTTATCGTCATTTAAACTAATTTCGATATAACAGCATTGGAGATTTAAATCATCTTTCAATTTTTTTGCCGTATGATTAAGATGTTTATGAAAGCTGTCACCATCTAAAAAAGTGACCGATAGCTGATGCAATAGTGATAACTCATTATTTCTCATTTGAAGTTCTTGTAAATAAGCCATATTTTCATCATTCTTTGTCCTTAAGCAATCAATCATTGTATTAAACTCTTCACCTAATAAACCAATTTCATCTTTTGATTCAATTTCTACTTTACTATTTAAATTTCCTTTTCCTACTTCCTTACTCACTTTGATCAATTTTAATAAATCTTTATAAATAATTTTCGTTAAAATAAATGATATAATAAATCCGATAATAGCTATAATCGTTGTTGATATTATAATGATAAAACTAAGGTCATTAATAGTCGCTTTAATTTGGTTTTCATTCAACCCGACCCTTACGTAACCAACGTCACCACCTAAAATTGGAGAGACAACATCATGAATTACCCCGTTTTCTGAGAGATAGGATACCATGTGATACTCGTTTTCTTCTAATTCGTTAATAGGGTTAAATTCGATCAATTGGCTAGTTACATCAAACTTACTCCCTAATGTATGAATGAGAACTTCTTCTCCTTGATGATCGAGAATAAATATATATTCGATATCAGGATTATTACTTTTCGTTTGCTGTAACAATTTATGCAAACTATAAAGGTCGTGTAAAATCGTAAAATCTGTCGTTCGTGACGATAAATCGCTAGCAATCGAAATCGCACGCCGGTCAAGATCTTCTGATAATTTTATCACTAATGACTCTCTTACAACAAAAATGCTCGTAATTCCCATTAATAGAACAAGCCCTAGTGTAATACCAAGAACCTTCATTTTTACACTTGTATTTCTTAGGTTTTTTAGTAGTAGTTTAGTCATCGCTATTCCCCAAATCATTGATCATCGATTGGATCGGAGAATATAAATCTTCATCAACGTCTACAAAGTAATCATAATTTAGTTGATTTAACACCACTTTACCTTCTTTATCCTTATGCATATTTAAAAAGATTTCTTTCAGTTCCTCTCTAAATAATTCATCCATCTCTGGGTTCACAACAATAGGGTGATTTCCTACATAAGGTCCTTCAGCGATCACTTTCGTTTCTTTAACTAACGGACTGTTCTCACTTTTTAATTTTTCATAACTTGTACTGTAAACTGCGGTTGCATCTACAAGATCATTCGCAACAGCAGCGACAGAATGATCGTGACTATATGTGAAAAAACTACTTGAGAAGAATTGATCAAAATCAAATCCTGCCGTTTTAATCAAATGCTTCGGGACTAAATATCCTGAAAAAGATGAAGGATCTGAAAAAGCAAAGCTCTTGCCTTGTAAATCAAACAGTGAATTGATTTCCTCGGTATCTTTCGTAATAATATAAGATGTATATTTGCTCTCCCCATCTACAATTGGCATAACGAGTTTATCCATAACCCCTTTTTCATCACCTAAGACTGATAAATAACCACAAACAAAGCCTAAATCCACTTCTCCAGTTTCAAAGGCTTGCAAAACCTCGTCATACGTTTTTTTTTGTATGATTTCGACTGGCTTTCCTAACGTTTTTTCAACTAAACGAACAAAACCATAATGTGTCCGATATGTTTCTTTAATTGAGACGTTAGAAAGAATCACGAATTTTAAAATCTCTTCCTCTTCTATTTTCTGACCGATTGGACTAGTCTCTGATACTTCTTTACTTATTGGTATGATTATTTCTTCACCATTTGCGGAGCAAGCACTGCTTATCAAGATAACAAATATAGCGATTGAAAAAATGATATATTTTTTCATAAAAATAATTTACCCTCCTTTTCCCTACCTTCTCTTATTAGTATAAAGGAAAAATAGGCGGATAAATGTTTCGATTCTATAAACGATAAAAAAACGGGCAAAATGTCAATTAAACGACATTTTGCCCGTTTTTCAACTCAAATCCTTCTAATTAATAACCGTAGCCAACGTACGACGCTCCAATAATTACTAGAAGGATAAACAGTACTACGATTAACGCAAAACCTGCTCCAAGTCCGTGTGCGTGAGACATAACTAGCTTCACCCTTTCTTCGGTATTGTGGAATACACCACTTACATATACTGTATTCCTTAAGCATCAAATGTGACTAGACGGATTCATCAAATTTTTACTATCTAACATATGATGCTCCAATAATTACTAACAGAATAAACAACACTACAATTAACGCAAATCCTCTGCCATGGCCGTGAGCA
The DNA here is from genome assembly GCF_001865995.1 of Anaerobacillus arseniciselenatis. Taxonomy (GTDB): domain Bacteria; phylum Bacillota; class Bacilli; order Bacillales; family Anaerobacillaceae; genus Anaerobacillus; species Anaerobacillus arseniciselenatis. The sequence goes on from NZ_MLQQ01000055.1 coordinate 38,735, forward strand.
GGCGCAGCAGGATACCCATAGCCATATCCACAAGGATCATAGCAACCATAACCGTACATAATATCCCTCCTTCCTACAAAATTTACTATCTTGCACTACAGTGTATGTGAATGTAACTATGGAAGATTGGACGTTTATCTTGGTTTAAGCGATAAAAAAACAGCCTTCAGAATCATCTAAAGGCTGACTTCATCTAGGCCACTCGAAAAGAACATCTTCTTATCTATTTGAGTGTAGATATTATTTATATGGATCAATCGTTTGAATTGTCCCATCAAGGTTATATTTTATTTCCGTATATTTTACACAACGTTTATGGTCGACGCCATCTGATAACGTGCAGTCATGATAAAATAAATACCACTTTTCTTTAAATTGTACAATTGAATGATGGGTTGTCCATCCGACTACAGGATTAAGGATGTTACCTTTATGAACGAAAGGTCCTTTTGGATTTTTACTCATTGCATAGGCTATACGGTGGGTCGTACCTGTAGAGTAAGATAAATAGTAATACCCATTATATTTATGGACCCAAGGCCCTTCGAAAAATCTTCTTTCCTCATCACCAGCAAGGATCGGATGACCACTTTCATCTATGATTGAAATTTCTTGCGGTGTTTCTTTAAATGTTAGCATATCATCACTTAACTCAGCGACGATTGGTCCTAATGCCGGTTCATTTTCAGCAGGGCCTTCTGCATCGGGTTGATAAGTTCCTGTTTGCCATTTTTCTAACTGACCACCCCAAAGTCCACCGAAATAACAATACGCTCTTTCGTCCTCATCTACTAATACAGCTGGGTCAATGCTATAACTACCTGGAATATAACTCTCTTCTGCCTTAAATGGACCAGAAGGTGAAGAGCTAGTGGCGACACCAATTCTAAAAATATCATCCTTATCTCTCGCTGGGAAAAATAAATAATACGTATTATTTTTATAAGCAGCATCTGGTGCCCATAATTGCTGCTTTGCCCACGGTATGTTTTTTAAATGAAGTGCTTCACCATGATCGATGCAAGGAGAATTAAAGTCATTCATTGACAGTACGTGATAATCTTCCATCGCATATTGATCGCCGTTATCGTTTGATGGACCATCATGATCAAGATCATGAGATGGATAAATATAAATTTTTCCTTCAAAAACATGGGCTGAAGGATCCGCAGTATAAATATGGGAAACTAAAGGGGTATTTGCCTTTACATTTTTATTCATTATACCTTCTCCTTTTAACATTAATTCAACAATTTTTTCATTCGTTCTACGACGTTACCTACTGAAAATCCATACTCAGCTAACACTTTGTTCATCGGTGCAGATGCTCCAAATTGGTCAATAGCGATAACATCCCCTTGATCACCAACGTATTTATGCCAACCAATCGATGAACCCATTTCGACAGCTAAACGCGCTTTGATTGTTGATGGAATAATACTTTCTTTATATTCTTGTGATTGTTGTTCAAAGCGATACCAGCTTGGCATACTGACGACCGATACGTAAATCCCTTCTTTTTCAAGCTCCTTTTGCGCTTCAACCGCTAAAGGTACTTCTGAACCTGTAGCAAGAATCAAGCCTTCTGTCTCTCCGTCCGCTTCGGAAATCACATAAGCACCTTTTGTGACACCTTCATAAGCGACATCAACACTTTGAGCCGTTGTCATTAAGTCTTGACGACTAAGAGCAAGAATAGTCGGCTCATCCTTACTTTCAATAGCCACTTTCCAAGCAGCAACGGTTTCATTACTGTCAGCTGGACGAATGATATTTAGTCCTGGCATCGCTCTAAAAGCTGCTAACTGTTCGACAGGCTCATGTGTTGGACCGTCTTCTCCTACAGCGATACTGTCATGGGTGAACACGTAAGTAACTGGTAACTTCATTAGTGCAGATAAGCGAATTGCTGCACGTAAATAATCTGAAAACACGAAGAACGTAGCTCCAAATGGTTTTACACCACCGTGTAATGCCATTCCGTTGAGCATAGCTCCCATCGCAAACTCACGAACACCATACCAAACGTTACGACCACTATAGTCTTCTCGAGTAAAATTAGCTTCTCCTTTTAACATTGTTTTGTTAGACGAAGCAAGGTCTGCAGATCCACCAAAGATCGCCTTTACTGCTTTAGCCGCTGCATTTAAAGCTTCGCCACCTGAAGAACGTGTCGCCACTTTATCTTTCCCTGCAACGTAAGAAGGAAGTTCAGCATCCCAGTCAATTTGCAACTCGCCATTCATTGCCAATAATAATTGTTCCCCAAGCTCCGGGAATTGTTGTTGATATTGTTCGACTAATTTATTCCAGTCATTCGCAGCCTCATCTCCCTGTTGTTTCAAACTTTCGAAATGAGCACGAACTTCTGAAGGAACGTAAAAGGGCTCTTCAGAAACCCAAGCATAGTTTTCTTTTGTAAGCATTATTTCTTCACTACCTAATGGTGCACCGTGAGAAGCAGATTTTCCACCTTTATTTGGTGATCCAAAACCTATCGTTGTTTTTACTTCAATTAATGATGGTCGCTCATCTTCTTTCGCTAAACGAATTGCTTCATTAATCGCCTCTAAATCATTTCCATCTTCTACGAGAAGGTAATGCCAACCGTAAGCTTTGAAACGATCAGCAACACTTTCAGAGAAAGACATATGAAGGTCACCGTCTAATGAAATATCATTTGAATCATATAAAACAACTAATCTACCAAGTTTTAGGTGTCCTGCTAACGACGCTGCTTCAGCACTTACTCCTTCCATTAAGTCGCCGTCACCACAAATACTATATGTATAATGGTCGATCACGTTATACTCATCGCGATTAAAGGTAGCCGCTAAGTGACGTTCTGTCATTGCCATTCCGACTGCCATCGCAAACCCTTGACCTAGTGGACCAGTAGTCGCATCAACCCCTGCAGTATGCCCAAATTCTGGGTGTCCCGGTGTTCTGCTTCCCCACTGACGGAAGTTTTTCAAATCATCTAAACTTACATCGTAACCTGTTAAATGAAGAATACTATATAATAACATCGAACCATGGCCAGCTGATAATACGAAACGATCGCGGTCAAACCAAGTAGGATTACTCGGGCTATGCTTCATCATATTACTATAAAGAGAGTATGCCATCGGTGCAGCTCCCATCGGCATTCCCGGATGTCCTGAATTCGCTTTCTCAATACCGTCGATCGATAACGTTCGAATCGTATTAATGGATAATTGTTCAATCGTTTGTTGTGTTGTTTTCAAAAGAACACTTCCTCTCTATCTTTATAAAAGGCTCTTTTCGTAAAGATTGTTGCTTTTACTATAAATTGGGTTGGTAAATGACTTGTTTTCATGGGAGTATGGTTTTTACAGAAAACGAAAAGATGCCAACCCCTGAAATTACTTGGAATTATGGTTAATTTGAAAAGCAACAATTAATACGAAAACAGCGTTATAAAATGAATTGCTTTGCTAAAATTTCGCGATTTTGGATGACTAATACTCTCGATCCTTCCAACTCCTCTAACCAATGAAGTGTTTTTTCAACAAGTTTAATCGCTAACACACGATCAGCCGCCGTGGGGTACGGACCGACACATTGCGCCTCATCAATTTCGATAATCTTAAAATCTATTTCATCTGAAAAAGCGAGTTTTCTTTTTAATAAACTACCGTCGATTTGCTTGTTCATAAATAAGAAAACATAAGTTTCGCCATTCGCTGCTCTCTCTTCAATTTCTAATTTCACTTTATCGACTTCTTCTTGTGACTCATTATTTAAAACGACAATTCCGTTTACAGCAACGGCTGAATCTAATAATAATGAGTTTGTCGTATTACCAGGAATTTGAATTCCAAAAACACGAATGTGATCTAAAACTAATGAACTCGCCGTATCTTTTATTTGTAAAACACCGTTTATCACTGAGTTTAAAGCAGTATCATATCCTAATGTACTATCTGAATCGAGCGCATCGTTGTATATGGAAGATGGAATACATAAAACATTCGTTTTATCTTTCAATAATTCATAGATGAGTAACGTTTCTTTAATTGGGCCAATGACAAGTAAAGCTTCAAGCTTTTCACTAGTAACACCATTTTGAAGAAGTTGTGCTGTTTCTTTCATAAATGAAGTACATTTTAATTCGTGTTGAGATACTTTATTTTTAATAACCGTCTGTACTAAATTCAATGACTTAAACGTGTAGTTCCAAGCAGTAGAATCATATTCAACACCAACAAGGTTTGCATTCTCTCCAACTTTTTCCCCAAGGTAAAAAAGAAAATCTTTTACGCCCCCTGTATTCATTCCTACATTCATTACACCAATTTTCATGATCGATCCACCTATTGATTTTAATTTTTACGGAATTTCTTTAAACCTTCATTTAACCCTTTTGTTTGTACGTAAACATCTTTATAAATACGGAAAAGCTCTTGATATTTCTCTACGTTTTCAGGAATTGGTTGATATGCTTTAGCTTCGGAAGTGAAGACATCAGCACATTGTTGCAAGCTCTCAAACCACTCACTACCATATGCCGCTAACATTGCCGCGCCAACAGCTGGTCCTTGTTCGCTAGACAGCTTTACAATGGTTGCATTAAACACATCCGCTTGAATTTGGAGCCATGTATCATTTTTCGCACCACCCCCGATTGAAATAATCGTATCAATCTTTTTCCCACTTTCACGGAAAATTTCGATTGATTCGTTTAATGAGAAGGTAATACCTTCAATAACAGCACGAGCAAAATCGATGCGCTCATGAGAGGCTTCCATGCCAATAAAACTTGCGCGAATATTTGCATCGGCATGTGGTGTTCTTTCACCGACAACATACGGAGTGAAAAGTAAGCCGTTTGCTCCAACTGGTACATTTTCTAAACCTTCAAGAAAAGTTTCAAAGTCTTCATTTTTGGCAAAGGTATCTTTAAACCAGCTTAAGCTATAACCTGCCGCAAGAGTTACTCCCATTGTGTAATAAGCTTTTTCTTCACCGTGGTTAAAGTAATGGACTTTCCCTTCAAAATCACGATCATTTCTTTCCTCATAAGAAAGGACAACACCGGATGTTCCGATACTACAAAGTGTTTTACCTTCTGATAAAATTCCCGAACCTATCGCCCCACAAGCGTTATCTGCCCCACCTGCAAACACTTTTGTTGTTGCAGCTAGCCCAGTTTCAGTAGCGAATTGTTCTGTGAGTGTTCCAACAAACTGATGTGAAGCTACTAACGGGGGACAAAGTTGAGGATCTACACCAACAAGTTCACAAACCTCTTCGCTCCAACTTTTTTCGGCAACATTTAATAGTAGCGTTCCAGCTGCGTCAGAGTATTCACTATGGATTTGTCCTGTCATATGATAACGCAAATAATCTTTCGGCAACATAAACACAGCTGATTTTTCAAACGTTTCTGGCTCATATTGTTTTACCCATAACAGCTTCGGTAATGTAAACCCTTCTAATGCAGGATTTTTTGTAATTTGTAACAGGCGCTCTTCACCTAAAATATCGTAAATTTGTCCGCACTGCTCCGTCGTTCTCGTATCATTCCATAAAATTGCATTTCTAAGCACTTCATTATTTTTATCTAATAAAACGAGGCCGTGCATTTGTCCAGAAAAACTAATTCCTTCAATGTTAGACACACTACCTTCAAAACGAGCGACTAATTCTTTTAAAGCCGCGGTTGTTTTTTCAACCCATTCTGTCGGATTTTGTTCGCTATACCCTGATTTTTCTTGAATTAGAGGATAAGCTTTCGATGCTTCATCACACACTTTTCCTTCTTCGTTCATTAAGATAACTTTTACTGCACTTGTTCCGAGATCTACTCCAATAACATATTTCATGATCATCATCCTCCTTTTTACATACAAAACCCGCATGACGGATACCCATCACCATCTAAAATGTAAAAGGCGGGTGCTTTCCCTCACTTCACCTTGACCTTCTTACGAATCTCAGACGTTCGTTCGTAAAAGCACCCGCCTTTTTTC
>NZ_MLQQ01000056.1 GCF_001865995.1 Anaerobacillus arseniciselenatis
TCTTGATGGGATTGTTTCAGGAAACTTGGTTCCTTCATTCCAATCCTCAGTTGTAAAGTTGAAGTTTTTCTAGTAAACTTCCTGTATTTTCACGCTGGAAAGCGTTTATAACAGAACTTGTCGCGCGCTTCCGTTAATTTAAGATAACTAAATAACTACTAATAAACCTTTATTCACTAAACCCTAATCTCTAATTATATTGTTTTGATAAATCAATTTACCATCCTCTGATTTTCCAGAGACATTTAGAGCGTTTTCAGAAACAATGGATTGTTCAATAGTTTTAAGGTCTTCCTCGCTACAACCTGAAAGTAAAATAAAACAAACTACCAATATTGAAATTACAATACGCAATAAAATCAATCCTTTCAATAATATTAGTCCTACTCGTATTTTCTTTTCCTGTTAAACATTCTTCCCCGTTAGCACCACAACAGCAGCCACGTCTTATTGCACTAGCCTTTCAAGACTAATCATGCCCACAATAGCTCCACGTCAAGTCCTTAACCACCTATCTTGGCATTCATGTACACAAAGATAAAAGGTGCATTCTATCAATCTTTTGTCGAGAATACTGTAGATAAAAAAGCGTCAGTTAAAATTTATAAGAGCCGTCTAATACGGATAATCATCAACTAGCTTTTGTACCCGTTCCTGCACTTTATTTTTTTCTTCTTCCGTTAATTCGAAATATTTAAGACGATCTGTACCGATTTCAGTTACATCCTCCGCATTTGGAATAAAAAGTGTTTGTGGTTCCCAGACAGTATAAGATATTCGCTCTTCCTCTATTGTTCTAAAAACAAGATCATTTTCGTAAAATTCCTCAACAATTTTAGTATGAATATAGTTACCTTCCGAATCATATTTGTCTCTAACGTGCTGGAAGCGTACCTTTTTGTAATCCCTGCCCTGTTCTTTACTATACCTAGCAGTATTTACTTTCTCATAGGACTCATCTGAATGATGAAAGATAATATGTGCCCCAACCTCAAGTTCTTCGACGATTTCGTCTTCGCTACAACCGAGAATAGATATAGTCAAAAGCGCCAAAAGTGCAAACAATATTCTCTTTTTCATAGTTTCCCCCTTTAGTTTAGTATCATTTTCCAATCTATCTCCCTATTAGTACTATAATGAGAGCCTTAGATTACTATACATACCACCTAAACTATGGCCGATCAAATATACTTCGTTATCATTAATTCTCTCGTCATTTTTTAATAGATTTGTGGCCAATACTGCATCTTCCACCGTCTATTCATGAACGGTTATATTTTGTAAAACAAGCACAATAATATGTAAAGCAAATACGCAAACACCAACAATACTAACAGAATTAAATAGTAACCATGATAACAACGACATCAAAATACAGATGCTCAAGCAAACTCGCACTGCACATCCATTATATGCTTTCTTTGTACGGACTAAGAGAAGCAATAGAACAACAATTGATAAAAGTGCAGTAATGAATGGAAATAAATTTCCGTACCCAACGGGCATCATGCTAAAATAAGAGAAGTATTTCGTAACACGATCTGTTGGGTTGGGGGCAAACGTCATAGATACTCCAAATGGCAACATCATCAATATTATTGTAATTAACATAAAGCATACAGAAATAAATTTTTTTCATTATCATCTATTCCCCCTTTATTACTAACTACATTTTATAAATTTGGTTTTTGTTAACTTTTCTTCTTTAATTAACCTGCTTCAATACTAAAACAAAAGCGCCACTGTCACTGTTACAGTAACGCCACTCGTTAGCTTTATTGCTTATTTATAGCTATTTTCTATAAAAGAGTTTTTAACTTCGTTTAACGATTTGCTGTTAATCACTTTTTAGGAATTTTAATGAACGTTTTATACATAATCAGAATATAAGAAAAGATAAAAATTACCCAGATAAATGAAATTACAGAAGTGAAAAATTGAAATAAATAAACACCTGCTAGAATCCCCAAAGAAATAAGGCATATTTTTAATAATGCAAACTCCCACATTGAATAATACTTTGTAGTTTGAAAAACTTTTTGTATCCAACTCATCACTATATCAACCCTTTCATTTCAGATTAAAAGAATAGCCGAACGTTAAGATATCCTTGATTTTCACTAAACTGCTCAATAGTTACAAAGTAAGCGTCACTGTTGCTGTTCCAGTAACGCTCTCTATAGTTTGGGTACATTTATTCACAATAATTTAAGACAAATTTAGATCACCAAAACCAATACTTTCCTCCATGCTTTTTATTATTTACTAATGCGATAGTGAGAGGAATTATAGCTAAAATAATGTATACCATTATAAAAGTTGATGTTTCGAAAATTGCCTTTTTTTCAACAATCCCCATAACCATAAAAAGTATTCCTAATAAAAAATAGGACAATGCTGCTCCTTTTTGAAACGAGCGAACATCACTCACAAAACTTTCAATATTTTTGTGTAGAAACAGCCTTTTATTTAGTAAATGACATACCCCTATAATAATCATTGCAATTCCTAAAAATAGTTGTGCAAACACTACCTCCCGCCTTTCTTAATAAATTAAACTCCGCGTTAGCACACCACAACAGCAGCCACGTCTTACTGCACTATCCTCTCGTTACTTTAAGTAAATCGCTTCACAAAACCTTTATTTACCTAGTTAAATTTTAACATAGATAATAATATGAAATTCTTTTATTTACATTTACCTGAGTGAATTTCATAATTACCAAAAATGAGCCACATCACTTAGTGCGGAAATAATGCATGATGAAATTCATTAATTTTATAATAATTTGGATAGAACGGCTATTAGGCACTTAATTAACGCACATAAATAAGAGGACTGCTCACCTCAACTCAAGGTAACCGAACCCGTTACTAATTGAAAGCGGCTTTCTTACCTCCATTATTCGCCTCTTTTATTGTAAATAGTTTCAATTTGTTCATTAATACTCATTAATTTTTCGTGAATATTTTCCAACATTTCATCAGAAATCTCATGTTCTATGTCCTGATTAATAATTTCGCTCGCTGAGATTAGCAGGTCCTGCACTGCCATCATCTCACTTTTATAAAAAGGGCCTCCATAAACAAAATCGCCAAGAAGCTTTTCTGCATTTAGTAAAGCTTCTTCAAAATCCGTTATATAATCCATATTATGAAAACTCATTACTGTTACTAGATGGGAGCGGGTGTTTTCGATATTGTTTATGTGTGTATCAATCGCTTGCTTAATTAACAGTGCTTCTTTATCAGTAGGCCACTCGTTACCACCATAAAATTCAAACGTATGAGAAATTGAATAAAAATTGTCAGCAAGATCGCTAAGACCGTAATAAAAATTTTCATAACCAAAATCTTTCGAACTATTAAGATCACCTTTCTCAACGCTTAATTGATAGAAGAAAAACACATTAAGTAACAGTGATATTCCTCCTAAAACATTCCAATAATCAGATTTTTAACCCTACTGCTTACCAATATATTTCTTTTCATTGCTTTATACCGTACCAACTTCTTTTTGGCATTATAAAAAAAAATAGTAGAAACCTTGAAGAAAGTTTTACGATTTCTTGAACAATATCAAAAAATACTTGACATTAGTGAGGGAAATCACACCAGAAAAATTATCTATCTCCTAAAATTTAAATATATTACACGAGGAGGTTATTACATTGAATTTAAAGAAACATTTTATTTTTGTCACAAGCTTATTATTTTTCCTTATCCTAGCTGCGTGCGGTGGAGATGAACAAATTTCTGAAGCAAGCGAATCTAACGAGTCCGCTGATGAACTACCTTTAGAAGAGGATGTAAATAATGAAGAAGATGAAACAGAGATTGAGGAAATAGTAGAGATTTCTGAAGAAGAGTATATTGTAGTTGTAGCTAATGAAAAAGCTGAAACAATGTCAGTCATCTATTATCCTGAAAATCGTCAAGAAGTAATTCAATTAGATGGTAAGGCACATAACTTGGAAGTGAATAAAGAAACTAATTTAGTATGGTTAACAATTACCCATCCGCACAGTGAAGAAGCGCACGGCGCTGCTGGTCATGGTGAAGAACTCGCAGTGAATGAACCTTCTGTAGTTGCTTATGACTTAGATACGTTAGAAAAAGTTGAAGTCTATGAAGTTGGTGATCACCCTGCACATGTTTCGATTACGCAAGATGGAAACATCGTTTTGGTAACGAACTCCGGCGATGATACTATTTCAGTTATAGATAGAATTAGTGGTGAAACCGCTACAATTGAAGTAGGGTCTTATCCACATGGTCTAAGAGTTTCACCAGATCAGAACTACGCCTATGTCGCTAACATGAGAAGTGCTGACGTTAGCATTATAAGTATTGAAACGAAAGAAGAAATAAATCGTGTACAAGTCGGTGAAGGAGCTGTTCAAACAGGTTTTTCTCATGATGGTCTATACGCTTTTGTAGGCTTACACGTTGATAATCAGCTAGCAATAATCAATACTGAAACACAAGAAGTAATAGAGAAAGTAGATGTAGGTGTTGGCCCAGTTCAGATGTATGCAACTTACGATAACGAGTATGTAGTTGTGGCCAACCAAGGAAGTGAAGAAAATCCATCAGAAACAATCTCTATCATCAGCCTTAACAATTTTGAAGTAGTAAAAGAAATAACATTAGGGTTAGGTGCACACGGTATTGTAATCTCAAAAGATAGTCGATATGCCTTTGTAACAAACATGTTTGAAGAAACGATCTCGGTTGTAGACCTTGAACTATTAGAAGAAGTAGAGAGAATCGAAGTAGGATTATATCCAAACGGTATTTCTATAAATTAATAATTGGTAATTTCATATAATTATCAAAATAAATTGATTTGAGTAAAACGCTCAGTCCTAGCATTTTACTTTTCCTATTCCGATATCAAGGGACGAAATCGCACCTTTTTTTATTATTTAATTGAGTGAATTTCATAATTTCCAAAAATGAGCCACATCACGCAATATATAGTTTGCGAATGGTTTTGACGCAACTATATATTGAACTTAGTGGCGAGAATAATGAATTATGAAATTCATTAAATTGAACACCATTCGCCTAGAAAAGTGTCTAACGTTCTTTCCTCTACTATGCACCAGGTGTAGGAATAATTGTCACTATTCAAAAGCTAAGCACAGCAATTGACGCTACTACGAACATAATCGAACGTTGCCAACGTTCGGTCGGTGCACCTACATTAATTAGAAGTGCAGTAATCAAACGAAAAAGTTGACGAGGACAAGTTACCTGTCCCCTCGTCTCCTTTATCACACATGATTACACTCGTTTTGGTGATGCTAAAAGTAAGTTACTTTTGAGCTTTTACAAATTCTTATAGAAAGAGCGATTACACATATGTCTAGCAGCATCGTTTTGATTTTTTTACTACAGATTATATTAGTACCGATTTTATCTCTGCGAATTATATTTGTTGTTAAGAATAGAAGCATCCTAGCTTCTATTTTCGGATTTATGGAAGCATTAATTTATGTATTCGGTTTATCGATTGTCCTTAGTGGGGAGCAAAGTATTGCTGAGATGCTAGTGTATGCGTTAGGCTTTGCAGCGGGTATTTATTTAGGTGGTTATATTGAAAATAAATTGGCTTTAGGATATACAAACCTCACTGTTAACATGCTGAATAATAATACTAAACTAGTTTCGACTCTTCGGGACAATGGATTTGGAGTAACCGTATTTGAAGGAATGGGAAAAGACGGCATTCGTTTTCAGCTTCAAATTTTGACTAAAAGAAGCATGGAGGAAAAACTAATGAAGATGATTGAGGAATATGAGCCACATGCCTTTATTATTTCTTATGAGCCTCGCAAATTTAAGGGCGGCTATCTGTTAAAGGCAATGAAAAAAACAAAAAGGAAAGTATAATTATTTCAAGGCTTCATTATAAAACGATTCGCCACTAGAAAAGCGAAAGCGCCACGTTCAATCAAGTGCTTCTTCGATTACCACCTCTGCGCTTTGCGACGAGTAATCGCAGGAGCAAATGTTTTCGAATGTTGAGTGCCTGTCACTCCCGCGCTGATGTCCGGAAAACAAGGGACGATCATCTTGCTTCTTACTCATAAAAACACCGTACACATGCTTATTGGGACAAGGGACCTATCCCACACTTTACTCTTCTAATTCTATTAGAACTCCTTCTTTTATTGACGCTTTCACGTCAATAATTCTTTGATTACGGCTACCTCGAAATTTTAAGGATGGATCTTTCTTTTGGATTTCAAATCGGCCATCAACGAGAACGTCAATCGTTTCCAAAAACTGATGTGTACATAGATCGTTTTCAGCATGTTCTAATAACTCTTCCCAAACGTATCCCGTATAAACCCAAATATTTAATCCTTTTTCTTTAATTTTTCTAGCCAATGGAAGGAGAGTTTCAGTGTATAAAAACGGTTCTCCTCCGCTAAAGGTTACTCCATCAAGAAGTTCGTTATCCGTTAATTGCTCAAATACTTCTTCCTCATTGTAAGGGCTCCCGAATTCTTGTTGCCATGTATTGGGGTTATGACACCCTTTGCATCGGTGTGGGCAACCTGAGACAAACAATACAGACCGCCAACCTTCTCCGTTACTAATCGAGTCATGGTATACACCTGCTACGTTCAAAGCAGTCACCCTCCTTTTTTTTAAAAAAGTAGAACGCCACTATTGAACGTGACGCTCTTTCTTAATATATTAGTCGTGCCTTACCCGATCTCGTAGTTCAGCTTGTTTCCCACCGTTCCACTTTGCAACACTACCAACTAAATAGCCTGTAATCCTTTGAATGACATCAATATTAGTGCTTTTGCAAGATGGACACTCGTCTAAATGACTTTCAGCTCCTTCGTACCCACAGTCCATGCAACGGGTGGAATTATGGTTAAGGGAAAAGTAACCAACATTTTGCATTATCGCTAACTTGACCATCTTTTCAATGGCTTTAGGGTTGTCCGTTGCCAGGCCATCAAGTTCAATGTAAGCTATATGACCTGCAGGTGTATACATATGATATGGCGATTCAATTTCCAACTTTTTCTTAGCTGAAATTTTATGCCATACAGGAACGTGATTACTATTTGTATAGTATTCACGGTCATTTACCCCTGGTACGACGCCAAAACGTTCACGGTCTAATTTTGGCAGACGTTTACAAAGACTCTCCGCCGGAGTTGCAAGAACCCCGTAATTTAAGTGATATTCATGTTTGTATAGTTGACACTTCTCATGCATAAAACGAACAATAGATAATCCGTGTTCTTGTGCTTCTTCGCACTCCCCATGATGTTTTCCTGTCATTACGATTAACGCTTCGGCAAGTCCAATAAATCCGATAACAAGTGTTGATTGTTTAATCACTTCGGCAATACGATCATTTGGGGATAATTTACTTCCTCCACGCCACAAATACTTCATAAGCATTGGGAATTGCCTGGCTAGCGCCGACTTTTGAAAGTCATAGCGCTCTTTCAATTGTTCGGCAGCAGTGTTCATTAATGTTTCGAGTTTCTCAAAGAAAAGCTCCCACTTCAATTCAGATGAAAGAGATAATTGTTTGATATCTTCCATTGTCTCTAAAGCAATATGTACCAAATTAAGAGAAGTAAATGAAGCATTGCCTCTGCCAATAGAAGTTTTTTCTCCGTGAATGTTTTCAAAAACTCGTGTTCTACATCCCATCGTCGCTGGCTCGAACTCATAACGCTTCGGATCGTCTGCTTTCCACTTTTCATGCTGGTTAAACGGTGCATCTAAGTTTAAAAAATTTGGAAAAAATCGTTTGGCCGTGACTCGACACGCAAGTTGAAAAAGATCATAGTTCGGATCTACAGAGTTTGCATTCACCCCAGACTTTACTTTCATTACTTGGATAGGGAAAACAGCAGTAGCCCCACTACCTACTCCACGTTCTGTTGAAAGTAAAAGCTCACGTATCAAACAACGACCTTCAGGACTGGTGTCTGTTCCGTAGTTAATAGAACTAAAAACAACTTGGTTGCCCCCACGTGAGTGCATGGAATTCATATTATGTATGAAACCCTCACAAGCCTGATGTACCGCATCAACAGTACGGTTGATTGCAAACTGAACAGTACGGATGTCGCCAGTCAATCCATCAAGAGAACATTTTTGGTATTCTCCCACGTTCACTTTTATAAGACTTTCATAATCGTGCCCTGAAAATTCACACGCTTTTCTTAATTCCTTTTCATAAGTTACTCGTACATAAGGTGCCATATAAAAGTCAAAAGCAGGAATACTTTGACCGCCGTGCATCTCGTTTTGAGCCGTTTGAAAACTTACACACGCTATCACCATCGCAGCGTGAATACTTTTGGCCGGTCGACTTGCAGCATGATTAACTTCAAATCCATTAGCCAAAATTTCTTCAAGTGGATGCTGGACACACGTCAATGATTTTGTTGCCCAATAATCTTGATCATGAATGTGCATTTTACCAATTCGGTGCAAAAAGCCGTACTCAGGCTTAATAAGCTCATTAATTGAATACGCTTTTGAACTTTCAGTTGCAATCTTCATCATCATGCCACTAGGAGTAGCTGCATTCATGTTAGCATTTTCATTGGTAATATCGTTAACTTCCACATTGACAATCGATTTCAGCACCTCAAACGAGCGCCCTTGTCGGATTTGATTGCGTTTCTCTCGATATAGAATGTAAGCTTTAGCCACATCTTTACGATCCGTAGCCATTAATTCTTGTTCCACTAGATCTTGAATGTTTTCAACATGAACGTCATTTAAGTAAGGAACGATCGTTGCGATTTTTTCAGCAATCTCCTCCGCCAGACCATCCGTAACACCTCTTTGGGTTGCTTTTTCAGCTTTGATAATGGCATTCGAGATCTTAATTGGACTAAATGTGACCTCTTTGCCATCTCTTTTTTTTATAATTGTATGCGTGTTTATCAATGTTGCTGTACTCATTTCATCACTCTCCACAATAATATTTTTTGCAAACAAGAAAAACGCAAGCGCATTGGTAAGCTTCGACAAGCGTTTGAGGGTCATCAACGTTTGCTCCTGCGATTACTCGTCGCACGAAAACACTTGCTCGTTGCAAGGCAGCAAAGACGTTAATTCAAGAAGTTGCCTCGCTGAAGCTAGACATCTTTCGTGTTAAAATGTTATCCACAAATGATTTGCCTTTTATAGTTTCCTGACAATGAAAAAACTCTTCCTGTAACAGAAGAGTGATCGGCAGTGTAAATCGGCCCATATGTAAAAGAATATTAATCCCACCTGCACCGTTTAAACTTCTCATCCCCCCGAAGAAATAAAACTTTTCGAAATTTGAGGCAGGTCTCCTGACTTGTGCATCATCTTACTCTGAGCCTTCCCATATAAGCACCTTTTAAGCTACTTATACAGTGGATATTCTCATTTCATCTACACTTACAGTTGCGGGGACAGTTCTGGATTTTCACCAGATTCCCTATTAAGTCTACTAAAAATAGACACCTACAATTTCATATATCTCAATATTTAATTGTATTCAAAATGATATTTACTATATATAGTAATATGATAAATCTAAAGTCTGTAATATGCAATCCTTTTTCGGGGAAGAGACGGTTAAGGGACGGGTCCCTCGTCCCAGCTCTCCAATATACCTTCTCCCGACCCTTCTCTCAATCTCGTAGTTCCTGTTAGAAAAATTGATACGATCTTCATCTTGCGTCGTTCGCTTCATTCAAAAATACTTCTACTTTTCATCATTCTGGATTGCGTGTTACCATCGGACTTGGCACACATATTTTCGTGCCTACAGCGACACGATCTGGGTCATCAATATGGTCATTAGCTGTGATTAACGCTTCAAGTGGAATATTAAAGCGGTTGGCAAGCTCGTAAAACGTATCTCCTGGCTGCACATAATAAACATTCATACTCACATTGTTCACCCCTTAAAAATATTCATGATGTATGTATACGCCTACCATTTTTAATAAGTGAATGGTTTGATGACGTTTCCCGTCCCATCTAGTTAAGGAAATGCCAGGAGGTTGTCTTCTCTTCATTTTTCGACTACTCTTCTCTTTTAGAGGGACGGGGGGACAGGAATTTACTTTAAAATCATCTTATTTAGAAATGGACAAAGTCCTGCCCCAAGGAAAAACAAAAGCACCCAGCTATGTGGATGCTCTACTTTACTTATTTTAATAAATTACCTGACACTATTCTCGAAGTCGTTGTCTATTTGTTTTCAATCAGGTAGAGTCGAGACTCCATCTGATTTCTCAATGTTTCAGCTTGCTGAAACGAGTTCACTCTTTGTTCTTGTTCTTCCTTATCTTGTTTTTCTAACATTAGATCGAACTGTTCTTTGATTTTATAACGCTTTTGTCATACCGCCATCGACTAAAATCATTTGTCCGGTAATATACGTATTGGCATTTGATCCTAGGAAAACAACTGTTTTTGCTAATTCATCTGGTTCACCATAGCGTCCTAGGGGAATGGAATTCTCTGATTGCTGTTTCACTTCATTATAATCTATTCCAAGTTTACTAGCCTTAATACGGTCTAACTCCCCAAGCCGATCCGTAGCAACTCTTCCTGGACCAACTGTATTAATTAATATTTTATCCGGAGCTAATTCCTGAGATAAACTTTTCGCAAGACCGGCAACTCCCATACGGAACGTATTGGAAAGCGTTAAATTATCAATCGGTTGCTTAATAGAAGAAGAAGTAATATTTATGATACGTCCATCTTGCTGTTGTTTCATATAAGGTAAGACCTCACGGATCGTTCTTACATAGCTTAATAATGTTAATTCAAAAGCGTCGTACCAATCATCATCTACAAACTGACCAAATCCGCCTGCTGGTGGGCCACCACAATTATTCACTAGTACATCTATCGTACCAAAGATGGAAACCGTCCTTTCCACTAACTTCTTAATTTCATCAGGATTTTTTATATCACATACTGTAAAGTGCACTTCCGCTTTTGTAGACAACTGTATTTCTTCAGCAGTTTCTATTAGTAGTTGTTCATTTCGACTAGAAAGCATAATACGAGCGCCTTCTTTAGCATATTGTTGCGCAATTGCTTTTCCTAACCCTTTACTCGATGCTAATATCAAAATTGATTTACCTTTTAATCCTAAATCCATGTGAAAAACCTCTTTCCTCGCTCTTTACATTACGACACTTTTAATCGTTGAATAGAATTTGTTTCATTTTTATATTTTTTCCATTGCGATAATATGACAATTGCGATAATTGTAATCCCAGCGATATCTTGGATCAAGTTAGGATTCATAAACAGCAATGCTCCACCAAACAAGAATACTCTTAAAATTACGTTCATTCGTGTTAGAAAATATCCTTCAACCGCTGTTCCTAACATTACTACACCAGTAATAGAGGTAATTACTACTAACACCCCTTGTAAGAAAGTAGTGTCAATGAGTAATAACGAACTATTATAGACAAACATAAATGGTACGATAAAACCGGCAATCGCTAACTTCATTGATGCAAACCCGGTCCTCATTTCATTTCCTCCGGATATCCCCGCTGCCGCAAATGAAGCTAGTGCAACTGGTGGTGTAATATTAGCAAAGATACCGAAGTAAAACACGAATAAATGAGCAACTAGAGGTTGAATACCTAAGTGAATTAACGCTGGCGCAGCCATTGTAGCTGTGATAATGTATGTTGGAATACTAGGAAGCCCCATTCCTAAAACAATACATGCTACCATCGTGAATAGTAATGTTAAAAACAAGCTTTCTCCACCTAATGTTACAATACCGTTTGCAAGCTTTAATCCAAAGCCGGTTAAAGTAGCAACACCAACGATAATACCAACAGCGGCACATGCAACTGCTACTCCAACCGCTGTCCTAGCACCATTTTCCAGCGCATCTATAATATCTCGAATATTCATTCTTGTTGTTTTTCTTAACATACTAACTGCAATTGTAACGAGTATTGTTAAGAAGGCTGAGAAGATGATCGTTTTCCCACTGAAAAATAGCATATACATTAAAAATAAGATAGGTATTAAGAGGTGCCCTCGTTCTTTCATAACTTCTTTAACACGCGGTAAATTTTTACGAGAAATTCCTTCTAACCCTTCTTTAGAAGCACGTAGATGAATTTGTGTAATAATACCTAAGTAAAAAAGCAATGCCGGTAAAAGTGCTGCTAATGCAATTTGACTATAAGGAATGCCGAGCATTTCTGCCATGATAAAGGCAGCAGCGCCCATGATCGGCGGTAATATTTGCCCACCAACAGAAGCAGAGGCTTCGACGGCACCAGCAAAGTTTTTCTTATAACCAATTTTTTTCATTAACGGGATCGTAAATGCACCAGTTGTAACAACGTTTGCTACTGCAGCACCGTTAATACTACCAAGAAACCCACTAGCTATTACAGAAACTTTAGCTGGACCACCCTTTGTTTGCCCTGCAATTGCCATCGCTAAATCATTGAAAAATTGTCCCATTCCTGATTTAGAAAGAAATGCACCAAAAAGGATGAACAAGAAAATGTACGTAGCTGATACACCTATAGCTGTTCCGTAAATCCCTTCTGTTGTTACATAAAAATAATTAATTAAATCGTTCCACTCATAGCCGCGGTGCCTAAAAATTCCTCCTAAATTTCTTCCAAACAAACCATAAAGAATAAATAAAATGGCTAGAGTAGGTAATGCCCATCCTGTCACCCTTCGAGCAGCCTCCAAAACAAGAATTACGAGAACTGATCCAAAAATAATATCGAGTTGGTTTGGCAACCCGCCACGTTGAACAATACCTAAATAATCAATAAAGATATAAACGGTTGTCGACAATGCCATTAGCGCAAGTAACACATCATAAAAAGGCAATTTCTTTCGGCTCAAATTCCGGAAAGCTGGGTACAACATAAAAATTAAAGTTAAGACTAAAGCAACATGTAGAGAGCGATGCTTTAATGTTACCGGCATTCCAAAATAAGATGTATATAAATGATATAAGGACATACCAACAGCGATAATTGTAATAGTTAATGCAATCCACCGATTATTAAAGACACGAAACCTTGACTCATTATCGTATTTTTCAAGAACTTCTTTTTGTTCCTGGTTTAGTTTTTCTTCTGTAAATTTTATTTTTTCAGCCATGCCTCTTTCACCTCTTTTCGATAAATAACTCCATTGGAATATGATGAGGTAATTCCTCTGTTTCAATAAGCTCAGTTCCATTCAGTCTTATTGTAAAATTTGCTTGATGAGAATGAATCCATGTAAAACGATCGATTACTTCTTTTAAATTTTTTATCACTGTAAAACCACCCTCTGTCACTACATCCCCTTGTAAAAGCTCTGGAACGCCAGCACCAAAGGATTGAAACCTTGTTTCTATTAAGATTAATTCGAATTGATCTGAGACTTGATAAACTTCCATCCAAGGCGTTAATTCTACAGAATGGATCCACTGAATTTCAATTAGATCACCGCTAGTAACATCTGTCTTTAAGTATTCGTTCGTACTTCTCTGTTCTTTGATGACAAATTGACCTTGTGTATTTATTGTTGCATTCATTGTCATCATAACGATAATCACAACGAAGACAGCTATGATACTCATGTAAAAAAACGCCTTGAATTTCCGCATGTTTTATCCGGAGGTTATTTCTTTCGTTCCATTTAACCTCCGCCCTCCTTTTTTAATCTAACGCTCCAACTTCTTTAAAGTACTTTTCTGCACCTGGGTGGAATGGAATTGGCATTCCGACATCAACAGTGTCTAAAGAAATATTTTTTGCTGCATTGTGTGATCCATGTACAGCTTCTATATTTTCAAAAATTGCTTTTGTCATATCATAAACAACTTCTTCTGATAATTGATGATTTACAAGTAATAAATTCGTGATTGAAGCAGTAGGAATTTCTTTATCATTATCATAAGCTCCAGCTGGGATTACATTTGCAGAGAAAAATGGATAGTTTTCTTCTAAGTACTCCATTGCTGCACCTTCAATAGGTACGATTTTAGCCGTATGTGTTGTTGATAAATCGATAACAGTTGCATTCGGAACACCACTAGTAACGAAGGCAGCATCAACCATCCCATTTTTAATTTGGTCGACAGCTTCACTATAAGATAGATAATCTTCGTTAATATCATCATAAGACATTCCGTGTGCTTCTAAAATAATTCGAGCATTTAATTCTACACCAGAGTTTGGCGCTCCTACTCCTACTCTTTTTCCTCGTAAGTCCTCAACACTATTAATTCCAGTGTCAGCAGTCGTTACAAGTTGAACAAAATTTGGATAAAGTGCTGTTAATCCCCTTAAATCACTTTTAGGTGTCTCACCATCAAATGCACCACTACCTTCATATGCTTGTAATACAGTATCGGCCATTGTAATCGCTAATTCTGCACGATTTGTATCTAATAAATTAACATTTTCTACAGATGCTCCAGTTGCTTGAACAGATGTGTCAAAACCTAAATTAGCTTCTATTAAATTTGAAAGTGCACCGCCAATTGGATAGTAAACTCCTGAAGTTCCCCCAGTAGCTATAGTAATAAACAAATCTTCAGAAGCTACCGCTCCCCCATCTTCTGAAGAATTGTTCTCTCCACTACATGCAGCTAGTAATAGAATTAAGCTAGCAAAAATAATTAACATCTTTTTCATTATAAAAAACCCCCTAAAATTGAATTCACTTTTAATATTGCAAATTTCATGCCAATATTAAAAATTCGAAAAATTCACGCTCGATCGTGAAACGTAATCACCACTTACTTTTTAGCAATAATAAAAAACGGCATTTTCTGCCGTTCCGGAATTTTTTGCCGATCATTCTTGTTTGTATTGTTTTAATTTATCTCGTAAGCTTCTTTCGCTTATCCCTAACATTTCAGCTGTATTTTTTTTATGATTATTGTTGTATTTTAAAGTTTCTATGATAAATTCTTTTTCTAACGTCTTTAATGGTAGCCCTAAATACGCTCCAATTCCTGTCGTAGCCGATGGTGTTTTAACATCGAACTCTCTTAAAGGTGGTGGTAAATCTGCTATGTCGATGTAGGGACCTTCCGAGATCACTATCGCTGATTCAATAACATTGGATAGTTCTCTTATATTACCGGGATAGTTGTAGGCTAATAGCCTTGCTTCTGCTTTCGGTGTTAAACCTTTTATTTGTTTCTGTAATTCTTTATTCATCTTGTCAATAAAATGATAAATTAATACATTTAAATCTTCTTTTCTTTTTCGTAGTGGTGGTAAATGAATTTCTACGACATTTAATCTAAAGTATAAATCTTCTCGAAACTCTCCTTTCCTGACTGCATCTAGTAAATCTTTATTTGTAGCTGCAAGTAGTCTTACATTTAACTTTATCGGTTTGTTAGACCCTAGTGGTGTTACTTCTTTAAGCTGTAAGACTCTCAATAGTTTAACTTGTAATGAAAGTGGCATATCTCCAATTTCATCAAGAAAAATTGTACCATTTTGCGATAACTGGAATTTTCCTTCTTTACTCGAAATCGCACCAGTAAAAGCTCCTTTTTCATGACCAAACAGTTCGCTCTCGAGAAGCTGTTCAGGTATAGCACCACAATTTAACACTTCGATATGTTCTGTTTTTCTTTTTCCAGAAAAATGTATAGCGCGAGCAACAAGTTCTTTCCCCGTTCCACTTTCTCCAGTTATTAACACATTTGTATCAACATCTTTTACTTTATCAATTAAGCTGAACACTTGATCCATTTCGTTACTTTTCGCAATAATCTCTTCATAACGGTACTTTTTTTCAAGTTCATTACTTAAATAGTGGACTTGATTGTTTAACTTTCGGTAGTGTAACGCTTGTTTGATCGTTGAAAAAAGTTCATCGATGTTAATTGGTTTCGTAATATAAGAATATGCACCATTTTGCAATGCTTCAACAGACGTCGAAATCGTCCCATAAGCAGTTATCATAATAACTATAAGATCATTTTGAATACCCTTTAATTCTTCTAAAACATGAATTCCATTGACATTACCAATTTTTAAATCGAGCAGACATAAGTGAAACTCCTCATCTTTGACATACTGAATGCCTTTTTTTGGATCTGTTGTAGCTGTAACTATAAATTCATCCTCCAATGCAAAAGAAAGAGAAGAGCAAATAGAAGCTTCGTCATCAATTATTAATATTTTATCCATTTTCTACTCCTTTCTTTTTAAAGCGTACTATCATTGTAGTTCCTACCCCTTTGTTACTCTTTATTTGAAGCGTACCTTCATTTTCTTGGACATACTGTTCTGAAATAGCTAATCCTAACCCTGTACCTTTTGGTTTTGTTGTATAAAAAGGTTCAAATGCTCGACGAATTTCTTCTTCTTCCATACCGACCCCATCATCACTAACCTCAATCACAACATTACCCTCGTGTTGATAAGCCGTAATAGAAATTGTTAAATGAGATTGATTTTTAATGACCATTGCGTCAATACTATTAATAATGAAGTTGATAATAACTTGTTTTAACTGATCCCGGTCAACTTCAATCCAAAGCCCTTTCGTAATGTCCGTCTGTAAGTTCAATCCTTTGTTTGCTATCGTTCTCTCAAATAAAATAACACACTCATCTACTAGTTTCGAAGCGTCTATTCTTTCTTTGTTGACACTTTGCGGTCTGGCATAATCGATTAACCCTTCGATTAAGCGATTTAAACGGTTAATTTCATTAGGGACGTACGTAGCAATTTCCTTTTGAAACCTTTCGTTGTTCATTTTCCTCGGAATCAATTCAACAAACGTTTTTATTGACGTTAACGGATTACGAATTTCATGAGCGATACCAGCTACTACACGACTTAAAGTTTTATGTTTTTCTTGATTATATATTTGCTCTCGTAATTTTCTTTCAGCGGTATGGTCTTCGAACGTCAATATAAAGCCACTAGTTTTATTTTCGAAGCCATACAATGGATAAATATAATAGCGCAGATAAAATTCTTTTTGATCTGATCTTGTCCAAAATGTTTCTTCAACATAATATTTATCTTCACTTATTCGTCCAGCATTTTTCGACAGTAAAAACTGTAGTAGAGGGACTTCTTGAAAGTTAAGGTTTATTACGTCTTTCATTGTGCCTGAAAGCAACTTCGCTTTTGGATTAAAGGAAGTGATTTTTCCATTATGGTCACAAGTAACAATCCCTCGAGGACTACTATCTAATATTTGTTTTTGAAATAAATAGCTAGTTTCTGTCTGTTGGACCTGATATTCAAGAGACTTATTTAATTTAGATAAATCCTCTGTTTTTTTATCGACCAACATCTGTAATTGTCTATTCCAGCGTAAACCTATCAAAAAAATAAATATTGCTAGAACAATCAACCCAGCTAAAATATTTACGACTTTCTTTAGCCGTTCCATTAGTGGATCGTTATTTATGAACCATTTTTCACTTATGTTGGTATATGTACCATCACTTTTGATCGTTCGTAAACCTCTATTTAAAAGAGTTAACAGTTGATAATTTTCCTTCTGAGTAGCAAATGTGTATTCAATAGGTAAAACATTACTACTGACAAATTCATATGTATCCTCAACTTGATAAGCCTCCATTAAATACTGCGCGGTTAAACGATCGCCAACAAAAGCATCAGCACGTCCATCTATCAATAGTTTAAAACTATTTTCTTGGTTAGATGTCACATTATATTTAACTCTTCTAATATTTCTCATGAATTCATATTCAATCGTTTCTCGTTCGATCGAAATGACTCGATTTGATAAATCCGTGATACTTTCAATCTTGTTCAAATCATCTTTGTTTACTAGAATACCAATAGAAGATACATAGATCGGTTCTGAAAATTCCATTATTTTTCCATATTGTTGTATAAAATGCATATTTAATATGACATCAACAAGTCCATTTTGAAGAGCCTTTACTGCTTCTTGTTTAGACATCGCAATAAGATCAATCTCAAAACCTTCTACATTTGCAATTTCATTCATGATCTCAATAGAAAAGCCTTTTGGGATTCCATTCTCTTCGTATTGAAAAGGAGGAAAACCTGGATCATAGGCAACAACTATACGTTCA
Organism: Anaerobacillus arseniciselenatis; assembly: GCF_001865995.1. Taxonomy (GTDB): domain Bacteria; phylum Bacillota; class Bacilli; order Bacillales; family Anaerobacillaceae; genus Anaerobacillus; species Anaerobacillus arseniciselenatis. The sequence goes on from NZ_MLQQ01000056.1 coordinate 18,101, forward strand.
TATTGGTCTGCGTTTTGCGCATAGCTATTCTCATTCTCATTTAAAAACAAAAAGAAAAATAGAAAAATAACGGTGATGATCTTTCTCATGTTTCGCTGCCACCTTCAAAAAATTTCATTCCATTGACTTTTTCCTTAGGGTTGTTTTCATAACGTTTGTTACTTGTTCGGCATTTTTCGAGAATAAATATTTTAAACAGTCTTTTAAAAATCATTTAACTTTTCAAGTTTATTTCATACAAATGTTTTAAATACTACGACATTACTGAATAGTATAACATAGAAAAGGCTCGTAGAAACTTTCTGCTACGAGCTTTTTGGCAAGGGATATTAAATGTGCAAAATCAATATCAAAAGTACACATGCAAATATAATAACCGTGGTGATGGAATTAAGTTATTAAAATTTTTGTAATGCATATTAAAAAAGGAACTTCCCTCTATTCGAGTAAAGTTCCAGATTGTTAAATATGATCTGCCTTAATCACACAACTTTAAAACTCTTAACTACATTATCCAACTTATTTGATAACCCTTGTAATTCATTACTCATTGCCGATAATTGTTGCATCGTAGATGACTGTTGTACTGTTGATGCTGCGATTTCTTGATTACCCGCTTTTGTTTCTTCCAAGACTGCTGATGTGTTAGTTACTGAATCGTTAATTTGACTGCTACTTTTGCTTAAGTCATTTATTACTTGTTGAATTTCTTGTATTTGCAACTTAATATTTTCTGTTGCTTTTTCTATGTCATTGATATTTTCTTCTGTACCCATGACTTGCTGCACCATTAGATCGACTTCGTTACCGCTCGTTTTTGTATCTTCAACAATTTCACTAATTCCATTTTGGATATCTCTGATTAAATCTTGAATTTTTGTTGTTGAATCTTTCGATTGATTCGCAAGCTTTCTTACTTCATCAGCAACTACCGCAAAACCCTTTCCAGCTTCTCCTGCTCTCGCCGCTTCTATTGCCGCATTTAACGCTAACAAATTAGTTTGTTCTGCGATGTCGCTAATAATAACAATTACATTGTTAACAGCTTCAGATTTTCCACTTAATTTATTAACCATATTAATGGAATTATCTACTTTATCTTTAGTTAATTTTGCCCTCTCAATTGAGTTCTTGATAGCACCCTTACCCTCACTAACAAAGTCAATCACTTCCGAAGAGGAGTCATCAACTTTTACAACACTATTTGACACTTGTTGTATTGCCGCAACCATCTCATTAGTCTCTTCAACAATTTGGTTTACTTCGTTTGACATTTGCTCAATACCAGTTGAGGATTGTTCAGAACTAGCAGCAATTTGTTCCGAAGATGATTGCGTTTCTGTGACAGCTATATTCATTTCAGTTGTTTTTTTATCTAGTAAATTACTAGATTCTTGAATGTCTCTTAGTAATTTTTCCATTTGGTCAGCCGTTCCGTTAAAAATATCGCCAAGCTGTTCAAATTCATCCCCTGTTTTTATTTCAACCCGCTTTGTAAAATCATTTTCTTTAAATGAATTTGCCAGTTCGGTCAATTGACTAAGTGGTTTTTTTATCATTGTGCGAATAATGATATACGCTCCTATAGCGGCTAATAAAAGACTCACTACACCAGAAAAAATATTTAAAACTAAAAAATTCTCAAGGTAAGCTTCTGCAACTCCTAAGATGGTTGTCTGAATAGATATAATAAAAAACATTAACATTACTAACAATATTGTTAATTTCACTTGCATTCTCATTCTAATTCTTTTCGTCTTCACCTTATTATTAAACTTACTTTTATTTGCTTCCAAAATTCCCACCCTCTATACCCACAATTTTATCGTTTTTCAAATTAATAATCGGTTGAAAAAGGTGATAATAATTTTCCCAAAAATCCTCCATAAACTTACTTTTGTCAAAAATAAAGACTAATCTATAAAAATAAGATTAGCCAAAAATATTATTCAAATAAATCAGAAATATTATTCGAATAAAATTAAGATGATTTTGGTAACCTAGCTATCTTAGTCGCGCGTGACCTTAGACCTATGGCTTTGCGTCCTTACCTTTCAGTAAGTTTGCCTTTTTCAATATAATTATGTAATTTTACTCAACTAAAAAAGCCTCACCATTACTAATTATATTGCTAATTATTTCAAATTTCAACACTTTTCGACAAGAAACGATTTCTAAATTATTACTAAAACTTCCCTCTAAAAATTCCTCACCTAACGCAACTCTTTGAATATCATACGCAAACCAATTTGTTTTTATAAGTTGGTCTTCTTCAAAACAAGCCCCCTTTAATAAAATAAGTTAAGTTAAGTGAAGTTAATAAAACTTATTTTTAATTACTTTAATGATTAAGCATAAACCCCTGATTACTGAAATATTGTAAATAGTATTTTCCTCTCATACTACATGCGAGCTGGTTTAGGTTTAGGTTTAAGTATGAGAAATTAAAGGAATTACCGTTTATACTTTTTCAAAAAAACTTATGTTTGATTAGGAACGTAAAGAGGATTGTTGGGCCTTGAATTGCGTTATTAAGGTCACGTTAGTTTTAAATACGGTGATCAAAATTCGTACCATTACTTATTTAGGGGGGACACGATGAGATTTGCAGGTGTAGGTTTAGTTATGCTAGCCGCTATGTGCTGGGGCATTAGTGGGGGAATTGCCAATATTTTAATGAACAAGGGCTGGGATCCTATTGTGATTTCACTTTACCGAGGGGCAGTTGGATTTATATGTTTTTTCGCATGGTTTCTCTTTCGCTTTAGACAAAATTGGTTCTTCTCTACTCGTTTGTACATATGGTCCCTATTGGCAGGTGTTGGAGTTGCTGGAAATTTCACTTTTTATTTTCTAAGTATCCAAGCCTCAAGTATTGCCGTTGCCGCTACTTTAATGTACACCGCACCTCTTTTCGTCCTTTTAATCTCCTTTTTATTACGAATAGAACGTTCGACTTGGTTTAAATGGGGGTGCATTTTGGGTGTACTTATGGGGATTATCCTGCTTACAGGTGCCTACAACACCGATGTGATTTCAGTAAGTTTTCTAGGGACGGCAGCGGGGCTTGCTTCTGGACTTTCCTATGCTTTATTTATATTCGGGTTTAAAAACGCCTCTTCTATCGGAAATCCGCAGACCAGCTTAACTATCGCTTTTTTTTCATTTTGTCTCATCCTTTTTCTTTTTACGGACAAAAAGGAAGCAGCTAGTGTGATGGCTTCAAGCGACATAGGGTGGTTTCTTCTATTAGGGATCGTGGGTGCTGGAATTTCATTTATATTTTATGTGATTGGCATTCGTTGGACTGCCCCGACAACTGCTTCGATGGTCGCTATGGTAGAGCCGGTGACAGCTTCATTATTTGGCGTTCTGATTATCGGAAATGATTTGACCATCATTCAACTTCTTGGAATGGCGCTCATCCTGGTTACGGTCACCGTACTTAGTGTGAAGCAGTACAGTTCGACTGAAAAAGTTTATGTCCAGTAAACTAATTAATTTGAGCAAATTATTTAAGTGAATGAACCAAATGAACGAATAATCCCCTGCTAAAGAGCCAATATTATACTATACGTAAATTGTTTTTACAGGTGGGTTAAAAAATGACCATAATTGAAATATTTGTACGAACAACTATTGGCTTTGTTACCCTCTATATACTATGTCGCATTCTAAATAAAAAACTCATTGCCCAAATGACGTTTTTTGATTTTGTGGCTGGGATTACCATTGGATCGATCGTTGCTAGTTCCATAATAATGAAAGATGTTCCTATATTAATAGGAATGGTTGGCTTAGTCCTTTTTAGTTTTTATACTTTTTTATCTAGTGTCGGTGCGATTAAGAGCTTCTGGGGTCGAAAAATCCTAGAAGATGAGCCAACATATCTCATAAAAAACGGTCAAGTACTCGAAGAAGGTCTTAAAAAAGTAAGAATGACAATGGATGCACTTTTAACAACCTTGCGCAAAAAGGGATACTTTTATGTCGATCAAGTTGAAACGGCAATGATGGAAATGGACGGGACCGTTTCTATCCTCGCTAAACCTGCTTATTTAACTGCCATGAAAAAGGATGTTTCTAATATCCAAGCCAGTCGTGGAATCGCTCAAGCATTTATTATTGATGGGAAAGTACTTTCGAAGAGCTTGAGTATGTTAGGAAAAGATATAGATTGGGTAAGAATGATTTTAAAAAATAATAACATTGCAAAAGTCGAAGATGTATTTTTTGCTCAAATTGATCAGTTAGGTAATGTTTATATTGATACTAGGGAAGATATAACATAAGAAAACCGCAATCGCCTTGGTCACGAGCGACAGGGATATTGCCCCCCACTTGTGTAGAGGTTATCGTCACCTCTACATTTTTGAGTATTCAATATCTGTTTTGTGTAATGTTATCCATATCTATTATGATAAAAAGATTAACATGTACTTGCTTAGAATAAAACTCTATTCCTTTACAGATACTTAACTTGTAGTTTCTTCGGCAAGGAGAAGATATATGAATTTTACACAAACAATAAGGAGTGTTGTTATGGGAATTTTAAGTGGAAATCCAACAAATGAACCAATGCACTATGGGGAAGTTTTTGGAACTTGGTCATTTCTTCTAACAGCGAAGGGGTTAGTTGCAGGATATCAGACTCAATTAAACCACGCTGGTGACGACGACCTAAAAAAGTTACTTGAAGAAGCAATTCAAGGTGGATATCAAGAAATCAAACAAATAGAAACTTTATTAAAAGAAAATGGTATTGGATTACCACCAACACCGCCTGAAAGGCCCAAAGCTTGCTTAGAGGATATTCCTACAGGAGCACGCTTCCAAGATCCAGAGATAGCGGCTTCTTTATCTAAAGATATTGCTGCTGGATTAGTGTCTTGTAGTCAGATCATTGGTCAATCTATAAGAGAAGACATTGCTATGATGTTCGGGCAATTCCATGTTCAAAAAGCAACACTTGGAGCTAAAGTTCTTCGACTTAATAAAGAAAAAGGCTGGTTAATTCCACCACCATTACATCCTAAGCAAGCAGAAAATTGCTAAAAAAAAGAGGGACAGAATGAATTCATTCTGTTCCTTTTGTGATTACTTAGACTATTTATTCCTTATTCCCTTATGTCTCACTTAAATGATCTCTGTTGCTAGCTAAGGGTGGTTGTTCCATCCAGCCTTGTTCCACCATTAATTTGCCTCCCTTGGTTGAATATTCGATCGCCTCTCCAAATAACCGTACAAACGTAAGTCCTACATCTTTTCTTTTGCTTTGCGCAACAGCCAACCCATAGTTTCCTATTCCAGCAGAAGCCATCAAGCTTTCCTGGAACAGCATCAACCTATCGGAAAATGGTGACACCGTAGACTCGGTAACTTCTCCATCATAAGTTTTTACAGTTGGGAGGTCAGCTTCTAACAACATGTCATTAAACAACTTCACATTTTTTTGTGCCGTTTCTTTCCCTTTTAAAAAATAATCTTTTACCTTTTTATCTTGAGCTACCTGGGAAAAAGCCATGCTTGTTGCTTTCCCGAGGGCATTGCCTTCTGCTATGGTGAAAAGCTGATATATTTCTGGTGCCGATAACGGACGCTTCGAGTCAAAGAAATTACCAAAAAATTTATCGCTTTTCACAAACTCAACACTTTTAGGAATAGGTACAGAAGGTGGGCGAGTATATAACCCTTTCGAGAGCATTAAATCCGTTGTTTTTAGTTCTATTTTTTTCAAATTATCTGTCATATCCTTAAAATGCTTTAATATGTCATCTCTCGTTGTTTGTTAATATTTTTTAATTTATTCGATTGTCTGTAACTCCTTGAGTAAGGGTAGGATGGTTACTTTTTCTATGTTTCTTCCCACCTCACTTCTATTGGGAGATGATCACCGCCCATCCGCTTTATGTAGTTACTACAAATATCGTAACGAACATACGGTCATTTTTCTGTAATTTGATTGTGAAAGTAATATTGTGGACATGAGAGGCCTTATTTTGCAAAAATCACTCTTCTCTAGGCACTTGGCGGACATCAGGGCCCTTATTTGCTTAATATCTATCCAAAACAGTGCCTTTTCGACGAAATAACGTCTCTGGTGTCCGTTCCCAATCAAAAATTACGTTTTTATCAAAAATAACGTCTCTGATGTCCGAAAAACAAAAGGTGCCCTTCTAGCTTCCTACCTACTCATAAAAAACGTCTTCATGTTTATTGAGACTCTATTCCTTTAAAACTGTTATTAATTTTAATATAATAATAATGAATTTCATAATTCAATATTATCGCCATTAAGTATCTATATGTAGTTGCGTTAAATCGTTCGCAACTACATATAGTTTGATATGGCTCAATTTAGGTAATTATGAAATTCACTCAATAAACGTGGAATATAGTTATCTTTGGAGGGATCATGATGAAATTAACCGTATATTTAGCTGGACAGATTCACGATGATTGGAGAGATGAAGTTGCCAAAAAAGCAAAGGAAAAGAATCTTCCTTTAGTATTTGTAGGACCACAGACAAACCATGATCGATCTGATCATATTGGTGAAGAAATTCTAGGAGAACAACCCGGAAACTTATATAAAGATGACGCAGCATCAGATATAAATAATTTTAGAACTCAGGTATTAATGCAAAAATCGGATATTGTCATTGCATTATTTGGTGAAAAGTATAAACAATGGAATACTGCAATGGATGCAAGTAGCGCAATTGCTATGAATAAACCGACCATTATTATTAGACCTGAATCGTTAGTCCATCCGTTAAAAGAACTGTCAAATAAAGCAAATGTCACCGTAGAAACTTTAGATCAAGCTTTAAATATAATTGGTTATATTTTTGAATAATAAATGTTTAAAAGTCAGGCAATGGTAATAAATTGATCCGACAAGAAGGAGACAACTAAGCCACCTAAATTTCGTAAGTAAAAAATCAATTCTCTTGACCTGCCAATGGAAAATCCCCTGGTGGGTTTGGATGTGTTCTTCCCCAGAACTTAACTTTTTACCGACTTATTAGTGAAAATACATAATTACCCGACACATTACAAACCCTATGTTTGGCTAGGAGGTGATGGAAATGGCTAATCAAAATAACCAACAAAATGACAAAAATGTAGCACAAAATATTAAAAATACAGCTGGAAATGCTTTTCATGCTGCTCATCGAGGCTTAGAGGTAACGGAAGATGCGGCGATGAATGCTGTTGATGCAACAGCAAACGCTGTAGATAATTTAACAAATAACAAAAAAAATCAAAATAACAATCGTAATAATCAATAAAACGTCTTTTTTAGACGTTTTATTTTCTATCTCCTCATAACATCACAAAGGTATTTACTTTAATTTCAATCGCTTGAATTCCATATAATAGACTCTCCCTACCCTGAACAATCGCTTACCGTTATTTTAAATAAGATTTAAAAATATAGTGCCTTATGAAATTGTAAATGCTTCTTATAATGCTGACGCAAATTTCCTAAAAGAAGAAGGGAATTTAACTCACTTGATAGGGGTTTTAACGACTGAAAATCAAGTAAGTGATCGATTAGATAAAGTACTAGTCGAAGCATGCACTTGGGCAATATTCCCAAACGAGGGTCCATTTCCATCTATGTTACAAAAAACAATGGCAAAAACATATTCAGAATGGCTTCCCACTTACTCACTACTCCACCTCCCATTCAGATTAACTACTCAGCTATCGTTAGCAATAGGTAAGCCTTTGAAGTGATCTCCAGCTTTTCCCCTGCTCCGCACCGAACGTGCTAGTTTCCCAGCATTCGGCGGTCCATCTAACGATGTATATTAAATTATAAGTTCTTCGTTACTT
>NZ_MLQQ01000057.1 GCF_001865995.1 Anaerobacillus arseniciselenatis
TTTAGTTGGTATAGTTTGCGGAGTATTACTAATCTTCTTTTGGATGAAAAGCAGTTATAGAAAAAAAGATACAAAAATAAAAGAGCTTCAAAATGAAATTGAGGAACTAAGAGGAAAGAATTAAATTCGAAATAGGTTTGCCAGTTGAAACCTTGTGAATTAATACACTTAAAGTAACGGAAGCAAGGGTTGAAGATTGATTATCGATCAAGCAGCTCTTTTTTATAGTTTTCCCAAATAAAAGGAAATGAATGGTAAAATAGAATTAAGTAGTGGAGTGTTATTTAACTTTCGCTCAATATTTGAAGAAAGATAATTGGATTTATATGGTAAAACAGCTTATAAGAATGGTTTGTTAAGGGGAGTGCTCATAATGAAATTGTTATCTGCATTCATTGCTTGGGTTGTTATTATGTTCATTGAATTTATTTGGCTAATAATTGATAGTTCGGCTGGTGCCAGAAACAAAGAGGAGATTTATGTAGTAATTGTTATTTCTTTAGTTGTGGGGGCTACTGGACTTAATCTATACAATAAACATTTAAAGAGATGACATATGCAGACACATATTGTTATTAAGCTCTAACGGTTTTGTTAAAGAAGATATATGGATTTTTATGATAATTTCGAACTTGATAGGGGGAAAAATATGAAAGCTTATTTTACAGGAATATCAATTTTATTTTTAGCAATTTCAGTTATTTCGAGTGCCTTTATTTTATCAAATTCCACGAATAAAGAATCTGTTTCAACTGTCGCTGTTTCTACTGAAAATGGGGAAGAGAGTAATGCGAAACAATTGCTGAGTAAAGAGCAAGCTTCCGATTACCTTGGGATTTCTGTTGATGAATTTGACGTATTAGATAGAAATCATGTTTCTTCTTTTGGAGAAGGCATTCCTTTCTTAGAAATAAACGGAAATAAATATTATACAATCCAATCATTAGAAGAATGGTTGGCAGATACTAGCCATTATTTATCAAATGAATTATCGGATTTTAATTAAAGTAACGGAGGCGCGCGACAAGTTCTGTTATAAACGCTTTCCAGCGTGAAAATACAGGAAGTTTACTAGAAAAACTTCAACTTTACAACTGAGGATTGGAATGAAGGAACCAAGTTTCCTGAAACAATCCCATCAAGA
>NZ_MLQQ01000058.1 GCF_001865995.1 Anaerobacillus arseniciselenatis
GGAAGTTTGCCGCTCGCTTCCTTCAGATTTCACGTCGCCGTGAACACCCTTGCGTTAAGCTAACCGTTACTTCTGCCTTCACGGCTCGGGACTTTCACCCTAGAGATTGCACCCATGCTGGGCACACAATAAAAAGAGCCGCCAACCCGACGGCTCTTTTACAGTTTTATTATTTTTTCCCTTTCTGACTTTGCTTATAAAATTCATGAAACAACTTCATTAGGGCTCTTTTTTCAATTCTTGAAACGTAGCTTCTGGAAATACCTAATTCCTTCGCGATTTCACGCTGTGTTCGTTCTTTTTTATTATCAAGTCCGAACCTGCCGATAATGACTTCCTTCTCCCTGCCGTCTAAAATATGGATATATTCATACACTTGTTTCTTTTCCATTTTAAGCTGGATCGTATCAACAACGTCTTGTGTATCTGCTTGTAAAACATCGATAAGAGTGATTTCATTGACATCATGATGTTATCGGTTTTTCTAATAACAATTTATTTACTTAATATTATACTAATAATAACACTGAAATTGTTGTCACAAAAACCGCAACAAATACTTTTTCTCCAGAAGTAAAGGCTGCTTCTTTCACTTTGTACGTACCGTATGAACCTCTAACTTTAATTATTTTTATTGGTCTATCCGATTTTAATTGTAACGCCTCCTGATTGTTTATATACTCTCTTTTGATAAATCTCCCCATTGTGTCTCTCGGTTGATCGGTGTCTTGCTGTAGCTGATCCACCTGGTCGTTCAGTGAATACCTCTTTACTTTCGCCATTGACGTCCCTCTCCTCCCCTCTTTTAAGAAATGTTTGCTCCATCCATAAACCGTGCTCCGTCACTTCCCAGGAAGCTTGAGGGAGTGTGGACGTCATATGCTTTTTAATTTGATGTTGAAACAATGGACTAAATGGAGCTGCAAAAAGTGCGAGCCTTATTATTTGATTCCGATCTAAACTTGTAGCTTTAAAAATTTCATCTACATACTCTTTAAAACGATCATCATATCGAACGGTTGGACGATAAACCATTACCTAGACGTCACCACCTTTTTCTCCTGGTAAATAATCTCTTCAAGCTTCATTTTACCTTCATTTGTTAAGTAGACGTCCTTACTCTCCAATAATAATATAGCCATTTCCTTTGTCATATCGCATTCCTCCTTGTTGTTTGACGCCTTGTTGACGTCCTTGATAAAGCATATTAACTAAGGCTTGTACAATATGTACATTTTTTTCCCTAGTTTAAAAAATGTACTTTTTGGACACGCTTGTAATAAAAATTTTAGAGGTGTTGAGTTATGTTTGGATTAGGTAAACCAAGAACAAAGTTTGGAAAGTGGATTGATAAACATGGGATCAAACAAATTGACTTAGAGAAGAAGACAAAGTTAAGCAGAGGCGTGATCAGTAGGTTATGCAATGAAAAAGATCATGAGCCAACTTATAGAACCGTTACCAAAGTGAAAAAGGCTCTGAAGGAGTTGGGGCATGATCTAGATGAAAATAAAATTAGAAATTAAATTAATACCTTTTCACGTTAACATCCTACCGTAATATTGGTATAATTACCAAAAAAGGGGTGTAGGATTATGTTGAATGCTGACGATAAATTACAACTAGAAAATAAGTTTCCAGAATTAAAGATTAAATTGGAACAACCTACTGTTGATAATACGTATATAACAATTTCAAATTTAAAGGGAAATAAGAACTTAGAACTACTACTTGGTGATAATGAAGATTTTGATTCTGTTAATTCTTTACCATTAACTGAGTTGATTTTTTTAGAGGATTTTATTGGTATTTATTATGAAAACCAATTAGAAATTGCAATACGTGGAATAGACAACATTTCTCGTGGAAGGTTATTTAGTTTTGAGAGAAATAATAAAGAAATAAAAATTACTATGAGCTTTAAACAAAAGAAAATAGAGGCTATATTATCTACTATGGAACAAACATATATTAGCAGAATCCAAACACTTTTAAGTACTAATGGTAGAAGAAGTTCAAGTCCAACACTTATCATTAAAAATATAACTGAAAAAGATTTGAGTGAGATTAGAAAACTATTGAACTGCATTTCTTTTGATTTAAATTTCAACTTTGGAATTATGGTTGATTCCGTCGATTATAACCCTCAATTTGGACTTTTTAAAAGGCCTAGAAAAATGCCTGAATACAATGAATTGACTCTTACATATAAGACATACCAACCAGAATTAATAGAATATTATAAAATAGCTAAACAAATGACCTATTTACCTTTTAAATACTTATGTTACTTTCATATAATTGAATTTTTTATGGACAAGAGTTCTTATTTAGAAGCAAAAGAAAAACTAAAATACATTATCTCGAGACCTGACTTTCATTATAATATGGATGAGTATATTTCAAATGTCGTTAATAACTTGAAAGAAGAAGTTGCCAACAACATAATAATAAAATCTTCAACGTTATAAATTAAGGTTTAGGGAAAACATAGTGTAGTAAATTTATGTTTTCCCTTTTTTAAATAAAAAAGAGAATTAAGGTTTTAATCCTCGATACAACGTACTACTCGAAACCCCGGTGGCATCGGTAATTTCAGCAATCGTAAACTGCTTTGTTGAATACATTTTCAATGCTTGTTCAACTTTTTTAGAGTTCTTCTTTGGACGTCCACCTTTTCGCCCTCTTACTCTTGCAGCTTCAAGACCTGATTTTGTCCGTTCCCTTATCATATCTCTTTCTAGTTCCGCCAAGACCGATAACATCCGAAACATAGCTTTTCCCATTGGTGTTGTCGTATCAATATTGTCCTGGATGCTTATTAGCTCTACGCCAAGTTCTTCTAATTGCTCTGCTACTTTTAACAGTTTAAGAGTAGATCGGGCTAGTCGATCCAATTTATAAACAACAAACTTATCACCTTCACGTAACGTTTCTAATGCTCGATTCAACTGCTCACGATCATCTTTTGCTCCTGTTACTTTCTCTTTGTAAATACGCACACAACCTGCTTTATTTAATGCATCTAACTGTATGTTAAATGATTGATCTTTCGTACTTACTCTTGCATATCCTATTATCATTTTTTCACCTACTTAAATATACAGTATATATATCATTTCTAATTTTGTACTGAACAGACAGTAATTTGTAGTATACTATTTTTAATATTAAATAAAGGGTGAGTAATTTTATGAGTAAAAAAGAATACGTAAAAAGTAATTTAATTTCTATGGATCCTTCTACTGGTAATATTTCAATGAAAGTAGATTTTGAAGGATTATCAAAAATTCCATTTTCAAACGATGATTTAAAAGTTGAGATTATCCTTTCTTTACTAAATTCAATCGATTATAAGAATTATGTTGAGAATGATATGCATAATGAGGCATATCAATCATTTGAAAAAATAATTGAAGCTGCAAATACCGCTTTTGGAATTGAATAGTAAGTCATTTTCCTTTAATCGTACCTTTTTAACAATTTAATTATGACAATGAGTTTTGGGAAGGTTTTTGCAAGAAAAAAGGGCAATTATCGCCCTGCTTTCAAACCTTCCCATAAACGGTGGTTTTTGATTAGACTGCAACAAGCAGCATGTTATTAATAACTTTTAAGCTGTTAAGCGCTTCTGACTCTTGGTTATGTTCTTCGTTAAATTCCTTTTCAAGCTCTCCAATGTACCAAGGTATGAACGTTTGTAAAAATTCTATTTCTGCATGATCTAGTTCTAATTCATGAATTTCCTGTTCATCATCTATTTGCTGTATTTTTTCTAGAATTTGATCATATGTTTTCATCGTTGCTTTAGCTTCTTGGCGATCGTTCTTTTTCTTTAATCCTTTTTTAGTCGGCTTCCTCATAATTGTCATGTGACAAAGTAATGCTGCTACTTCTTCAGATTTTAACCTCAACATTTTTTCATCTCCTTTTTTTATGAAGCAAGTCTATGATTTCTTACATTCTCTTCAAGATAGTTTTCAAGTTTTAGAATTTCATTTTCTGTCATTTCACGAAACTTCATCATAAAGTACGTTTTACCGACCACTTTAACCTTTCGATCTTCTGAATAGTCTCTACATCGTTTCCAGTGCATACATATTCTTGGTACTAGGATAAAACCTAATTTATTTGCTGCTTCTTCAACGGCTTCAAGTGCTTTATAAAAATAAAACTCATTCATCATTTTTGCGAACTTCACCTTTGGCATTGATGGAAAGTTAAAAAGTAGTGAACGTGGATCTCTGTCTTTATAACCGTTCGGCACTAATGAAAGGTCTTCTCTTTTCAAGTTTTTCAGCCCCTTCCAACCGTTTTTTCAATTGATTCTTTTTAAATTTTTCACTAATCATTACTATTATTTCATCAACAAGACTACTTAAAATACAAGCAATTAACGCAGCTACTAGAAGTGGAATGATAATAAAGTTAATCAACTTACTAGCACCTTCCTTTCTAAAGCTCTAGCTTTATTGTGCTCTTCTTCTAATTTCGCAAAAAATTCTTGTCCCTGCTTCTCAGTACTAGGTAATGGAAATCCTTGCACCATTGCATACGTATCATAAAGCTTTTGTTTAAATACTTTTTTTGCCTTCCACATCGGTAGAAACTGCTTATGCATAAACATACCTGTTTGAAAATCTGTAAAAATAATCGTAAAGCCTTTATCTCCTATTTTTCGAACATCTACAAGAACTTCTACTATTTGTCTTATACGACTATCAACGTTGTAAATTGATGGACTGCAATACATTTGCACGCTCTTCATTTTCCTTACATACATCATTATTTCCGTTGCTATTCCTTGACCGTATTTACTCCAACGTCTATTTGAGAAAGCCATTTGCGCTTCATCCCAGCAACAAATACTACCTTGTGCTTTTGCTACATCATACCAATCTGTAAAATGCGACATATCATGACTATCTTTTAATCCATAATTCGAAAAGAGTTTCACATCTCCACCATTCATCATTACTTTTTCTCGCCAATGATGAGCAAGCAGTGACATTAAAAAAGTTTTCCCACTACCCAAGGGACCTTGTATAAAAAAATGATGTGCCATTTACTTTTCTCCTTTCCCTGCCTTTTCTGCCATTACTATAGGCTTCGGTGGCTTCGGTATTAATGCTTCAATAGTGTCTAAATAGTAGGAAGGATCTGCAACTAATACTTTCCCTTCCATAATCATTTTGGTGATTTCTTTATAAGGATCTCCTTCCGGATGAAGGTATTTGTTTTGCCCTAGTTGTTTTATAAAAATTAATGCTCTAATTTGCCATTCCTGAAGCTCTTGTGCATTTGTCTTCATTTCTTCAAGCACTTGTTTTACATCACTGATATGGTGAACTGTTGGAAATAAATCATCACCGATAACAGATTGCAATTTTTCAGCGTTGTTATTTTGCATTTAGATGGATTACCCCCTTACTTTCAAATTTCACTGCAAACGAGAAGCCGTTAGAAACACTACTTTTCAATCTTGCTTACTATCTCATTAACTTTCCCACGGACCAACTCAAACTGTGAATAAGAAACTACTTCATCAAGTTCAAATTGACAATTAACCATTTCTACCATGCCTTTTAGTTCATAAATTAATGTTTTTAGTTGATCTTCCATTTTACGCACCTGACCCGCAACTAGTTAGTACAAATCCGAAAATAGCAACTCCTAGTAACACCATTAGACCAATCTTTGTAAAATCTATTCCCGTATCTTCAACTGGCGGCTTGTACTTTGTAATTTGCGTTAATACTAAGTTCTTTTCAAGCTGTGCAAGACGCTTCGTCTCAGTTACTGATTGAGAAGGCGCACGATAAAAGAAGTTCCGCCCCTCTGAACTATTCGTGACAACACAATCTCTACTAGGTACTTTATACATTCCTACAACAGTAACGCTTTCCGTATCTATATCTGTAATTCGTTGAATATCACTCGTTTTTGCTTCATCGTCAAAAACGATTAGAACGTCATTCGTTTCTTCCAACTCTTCTTTTTTTCTTTTAAACATTTAAACAACCGCCTTTCTTTTCGGACTACTTTTCCGTTTTGATCTCTGGACAATCTTCCACCCAAGGAAAGCAATTGTTCCTACACCAGCAGCTCCCCCGGCACCAATAAAATAAAAATAAATAAAAACATCTACCAAAACTTCACACCGTCCTTTTTCGCATAGTAAAGCCTCATAATCGACCTAAACATAAATATTGAGCCAATTACGACCATTGATGTCATAAGTGAATAGACCACTAACTGCCATTCAAAAGGCATATCTGCAAATACAGACAAATATTGACCAACATTTAACCCTTGTGCTGTAACTAAACTAACTACTTGTAACCGTTCAATCGCCATATCTAAAAACGCATGGAAAGGAGAAAAAATACCATCAATCCAAGAGACTAATCTTTCTTTCAATTTAATCCCCTCCCACACGAATATTAGATAGTAGTTTAATAGATTGAATTGCTGTGAACAGCCATATACCAAAAAGTAAAATATAAGCAATTACATTTAATTGCATCGGTTCTAATGCAGTGAAAATTTGGCTAATCATTTCACTGTATCCATGACCACTACTTTGTTGTGGTGTGTAACTTAAACTCGATAAGGTTTGTCCTAAACCGACAAAAAAACTAATAATTAACTTAGCTAACTCGTAAAATATTTGAAAAATTTTAACCGCAATTAAACCGATTTGGAATAGGAAATACAAAAGACCATGTATCAATGCATAAATAACTTCAAAGAATGCTAGAAGTAGATTAAGTAATGTAAAAAACAAATCTTTTAACAAATCACCTAGCCAAATGATCGCATCCCATATAAGTTGACCAAGCCACGAAAAAAATCTAGCAATTTGCCCACCAAGCCATTGTATTCCATCCCATATAACAGAAAATAACCTGCCAAAGGTCGTACTAAATATTCCTGCAATGATCATTGAACTGATCAGTATTTCCATCAATAACGCCTTCTTCTAGTTTCCATTGATTTGAATAGTAGATCAATTAAGCGGTCAGTAAATAAAATGACCATGAAAAGGAACAGCAAAGGAATAAGGTAAGGAAAAAGATCCATGAACACGACATTTAATACATTTTCTAAAATCACTGTATTCATGTCTTAATCCTCCTCGTTCTAAGTGTCTTCTTAATAAAGTTTATCAACCTTGGCGCAAATATTAACGCAAATGCCAGAATGATAAATCCAGCAACCAAGCCTATTAGCTCCATGCCACCACTTACTATGTCATTAACACCAAAAGGCATTGCAATACCGCCAATCGTTTGGCTAGGTTTACTAATTACCCCTTCAGTGCCACTCTCGGAAATCGGTTGTAATTGAACATCGGGATTATTAAACATTGTGTACTGCATATCATCTTTTGGTATGGTGACTTGACCATCACTTGCTGGAACAGTTGTATATTCACTACCACCAACAAATACTTTTACATCTCCAGTAGTAGGACTTGACCATGTAAATACATAATCACCGTTTTCATTTGTCGTTTCATTGATGCCACCCATTGTTGGGGTTGGTTCTGGATCTGTTGAAGCTAGAACCGTAACTCCATCTGACTCTTGCCCTTCAGTGTTTTCCGTTGTTAAGAGATATTCATAATCGCTGTCTGGATCTACACTTAAATCATTAAAGTACGATCCGTTTGTTTCGAATAAGGGATCATAACCTTCATTAGCTGAAACGCTTTTACCGAATAGAAATGCACTAACAGGGTTTTGTTCTTCAGTTAATGTTTTTCTATAGATCCTTACAAAGTTAAAGTTAGGGTTGTATTCTGGAACTGCCCAAGATAAATCGACTCTTTCGTGAGTAGTTTCTACCTCAACATTTGAAACATCTTCAATTAAAGGAGCTTCAGGTGTTTCCACTGTAATCGGTATACCCTGTGACTCATAACCATCAGTTGTTTTTGTTTTTATTACAAATTCATGTTCTTTTCCTGGCTCAAAACCTTCTATAAAAAATCCATATTCATCCGTTTCTGCTACCTTTATACCTTCATAGTAAAGGTTTGCCTTTTCGTATCCATCCATTTCTGGAATCGTAAATATTAATTTAATCGCGTGATAATTTAATGCTCCCACATGTAAATCTTCAACTTCTGAAACTGCAGCTGTTTTTGCATGTATTTCAATTCCATCCGATTCTTCTCCTGGAGGATCGTAAAAGGATGTTAATAACAATGTATAATTCGTTTCAGGTTTAAGGTCCGAAAAATGATAATGATTGTATGGTGCATACACTTCATCAATCAAGATACCTTCTTCATATATCTTTACCTTTTCAAATCCCTCTTGCGTGGGGTTTTCCCATTTTAAATGGATACGGTTATAAAATTCTTCTATCCCTTTAATCGTTATCTCTTCTAAATGGATATAGTCTGTTTTAACTGTTATACTTTCCCCTACACTTTCTTCTCCTTCGTTATTGACCGTTGTTACTTTAAAATCGTAACTCGTTGAATAATCTAAACCAGTAAATGTATAGCTTTCCTCTTCATTCGTTAACGAGGTAAATAAGTTATCATTTTTATAAATATTTATTTTTTCAACCTCATACATATCAGGATTATTCCAGTTTAAAGTTATTGTTGTATCTGTTTGATCACTCGTTAAATTTGATATTTCTGGAATAGATTCAAAAATTCCAGATTCCAAATTCAAAGCGGGGCGAACGCCGCGCGAATTGCGCGCACCGCTGACGTCCATACGACCAGCGCTGTTCACAGAACGCACCCAGGACGACGAACCAGAAGAAGCCGTTTTTGTCAACCAAGTAGTTGACCAATCGTTAAAATCTAAAATATCTCCATTGTAATATGTTGCATATTGGATATATTCATCTTCTGTAATTAAGTCGATATTTAATATAGCATCTGGGTTAGAGCCATCTGAAAAATCTAAGTCATTGATTAAATTGTTATTTAAATCTGCCCGAACATCTGATGTTTCCCAAACATTGGAGTTACCATCATCAAAAGTTCTTGTTTTCCAGAATGGGTTTCCATTATTATCTGGATCGTTCCAAATAACTCGGCCTGTCTCTGGATCAAGGACGATCCACTCAACCCCACCGAAATGAACGGTGTCTCCCGGTTGTATATCTGTCGCAAACGTTTGACCGCTTGTAAACAACAAGCCGATTGATAAAACTATTATAAAACTAAATTTTTTTATCATTCTCTAGCCTCCTTAATCATCCACTCCCATCCGGTTCGTCCGGGTGGTTTTTGTAGTTACCTATATCTATCTGATTATCACCTGGCGTTGGTGGTGTGTAGTTTTCCTTTGGAATTGGTATTGAATTACCACCATTATCACCACTCGGCATAGGTGGTTCTAATACATCTACTACTTCGCCACCTTCTGGCATTGGTGTCTGAAATTCTTGTTGTTCTGGCTGGTGGTCCCATTCCCCGGCATCTTCTACTTGACCGGGTATCGGTGGTTCTGTTGGGATATCTGGTAGCATCTCCAATGGATTCCCAATATTAAAACCACCTGTAGGATCTTCTCGAAACTCAATTACTGGAGCTTCGTTTTCAATATCCTCTTTCGAATATCCACTTTCAGCTAAGCCTGGCACTTCCTCCATAGTAGGTTCACTTTGACTGAGTTCATCTGCATAATCTGGGATTTGTTCGTGCTGTCCGATTCTACTTGGTTCCTGAATGTTAATATCTTGACTCGGCGGTGCTGGTGGAGGTGGAGCTGTACCTAACATGTTCTGTAGATCGTTTATAGCATTGGGTACAATTCGTTCATAAAAAGTGTCAGCTACTTGAGTCCAATTAGGCGGTGGCGGTATCGCATTTCTTATTTCATCAATCTTCCCCATGTATTCGTTCCATGCAGGAGCTTCAAACCAACATCCGCAATCTACTTCAAATGTACCGCTTTCACGCCAAGCAGAATTTAAACCTCCACTTCCTTCCGCCCTTACTCGAAATTCAACTGTTCCACTTGTATCCAATGCTATTGATCTTGAGGTATTATTTTCCGTGCTAATATGAGTCCAATTACCATCTATACGTTGCTCCAAACGATATCCTGTGACCGAATTATTTTCTCCACCACTAGAACTTCCCCAACTTACCGTTATATCTCCAACGCTTAATTCACCAGTTGGTGATGTGAAATTACCTGGTTGAGTTGGTGGTGTGGGTTCAGGTGGAGGATCTGGATCATCTCCCCCATTATCTCCATCACCCGGTGGATCCGGCTCACTACCTCCACCCTCGGGATCAGTTCCAGTATTTCCAGTTGTTCCATCGTAACCAATCGTTCCATCTGTCTCATTTTCAATACCAGAAATTATCGTCCCTTCTTGACCAACTATATCTCCATCACCTCTTACAACTTTTGCATGATAGTATCCATTTTTTGTTGGGAAAAAAGCTAATTCCCACGTTTGAAATATTACGGTCTTTGTTTCTCCGTCGTTTGACCAACTTACCTCTAAAAAGGCATTTGGATCTGCTTGCAACCAACTTGCACCAGAATAGTCGAAATATGTTCTGTTTTCATGATCTTGTTGCCATCTAATTGTGTTTTTATGGTAGTCATAAGCAAAAGAAACTTGAGCAAAAAACATCAAAACTACTAAAAAGAAACATAAGACCGCAAAAAACTTTTTACCACTCAAATTCGGCTGTACTGTATCAACTTTTAACATATAAGCAATCAAACCCCTTTATAAAAAAGAAAAAGGAGAACCCTCCAGCCCCCTTTTTCTCCAACTTTTTAATTAGTGAGCTGATCTGCCACCCTTACCGAATACACCTTTAACGAAGTTGATAAGACGTGGTGCGAACATAAGAGCCATAGCTAGTACGATAAACCCGACTACTAAGCCAATTAATTCCATACCTCCACCAACAACATCTGCTACAGTAAACGGCAATTCAATTCCTGATAAATCTAATCCCATAGTACCTTCTCCTTCCATAATTTTATTTTCACTCCTTTCACCCTAAGAGTTAGAGAGTTATTTATATTTAACTAGCAATGCTAGTTAGTAACGGTAAACATCGTAATCATCATCGTCATCATCTTTTTTCAAAAATATTGATCGAATGACTTTCACAATTTCTTCTGCTGCAAAAAGTGCCACTAAAATCATCACCACTGGACCAACATAAAACAATAGCCATTTTATCCAGTACCAAAATTCTTCAAGTGCTTGTCCTGAAAGAAATGTTTGAAATTCAGGCATTAAATCACCTAATTCCTAGTCCTTATTGCATCCACTACCATTTTCAAAAGTAATCCAACTGCTTGAATAGCAACATAAATCATAATGAAAGATGCGACTATTCCTAAAATAAATCCAAAAACCTGCCAAAAGAATGACCAATCCCATACACTAGCTATGTTTTCCATGTCATCCTTTCAACCCCTTTACAACTTAGAATTTTGGTAAATATCTATTGAAACTAATAATAGTGTTAAAAATATAGTGAAAGTTAAAATCAAAGTCATCACATCAGGATTTCCTAACAATATTCGAAATGTATCTGCTACTAATCCGCCTATCTCCATCTTGATGTCCCCTTTACGAAGATACTGTAAAAATAACTAACGATTGGAGATAAAAGAATGCAAGCACCAAAGATTACAATGTACACTAAGAAAATTTCACTATTTGAAGCTTCCAGTACGTTGTACATTATCTTTACCTCCTGATAATTCGCCCTAAGATCATCAAGACAAGGATCATTACTAACAATGTTGAAACGACAACATCACCTAATGTCATTTCATGAACAATATGAATTGCGCCCGTTTCAGTTTCGAAAATCGTTTCCGAAGTTCTAGCTTCATCTTGAATGGTGAAAATTGTTTCATCATCTTTAGGGTATACTTTCATTTCACTTGGGAACTCCAAAATAATCTCACTCGTTTCTGGCATTTTTATCACCTTCAATCTAACGTAGGAGAAATATTTTAACTGCCTTAATAATACCTAGTAAAAAAACGTTCTAGTACCCCAAAACACCCCAAAACTTGACAAAATACCCCAAAACCTTACATAAGGGCACTTAATTGGAAATAAGCTAAAATTTACATTTCACAGCGGATATTTGATACGAATTACAGCCTGTTTTACATCATCAAAACAAATTTTCTTGCCCATAAAAAGCTATATTGTGCGCATAATAATAGATATAAATATATCTTTAATTTTTTACACCCTTTTAAGCGAAAAAATAGACTTAGCAAACATGCCAAGCCTAGGAAAAATATTTGTTTTGGAAACAAAAATATCATTGTGTTTACTTAATTAATTTTTCTATTCTGAATTTCAATTCTTCATCATCTAAACTATTAAAACCCCTTGACCAATCGTATATGATCTCCAATTCATGTTTTGTAAAAGAAGCTTTATTCTTTAATTCAAATTGATTTTTACAAGCTACTTCATAACCATAACGAAAAGTTTTCTCCAGTAGTGAATCTAATGCAATTCGATCAGCTTCAACTAAATTTTCCGTATCTACACCTAAAATTTGAAGTATGCTATATTGTAATTTTTCAAACTTTTTATGCTCTATCATGGTAAAACCTCCTTATAATAAAAATAACTATCATTGTATTTATTAAACATCTAACCCTTTAAATAAATTTTTTATGAATTTAAAAACAAGTGTAATTAAAATTAAAGTATTTATAATCATAAGTGAATAATAAGTAATAGGATTTTCAGCAAAAAGTGTAGATAGTAATTCGTGAAATAGAGGATCGGTTATAACGGAAAACAAAAAGAAATAAAAAACAATAGCTATTATCACGACAAGAATTAAATTAATCATGCTTTTACTCTCCTATCGTTGCATTTCTTTTTTTCTAAATGCAACATAAGTAACACTGTAACAATATGAATTATAGCTACTAAACCAACTGATAAATTTACGAGATAAGGAAACTCCGCTATTAAGCAAATTACATTTGCAATTGCTAAGAAATATAAAATATATAAATGATATTTCATAAAATCCCCCTTCTGGAAACATAATTAATCTTTTGTTTACCTATTTTCAAAACCCCCTCTACTTTCAGCAAAATCATTAACTTGCTTTTCTAGCTTCTTAATATCTTCTAAACTAAAATCAATTTTATTATTGATACACGCATCAAAAATTAGTTTATTTTGGTCTTTATCAAATTCAAATACCATTTCATACACATATTCCGTTTCTGGATCGTCCTCATCTTTAATGAAGAACTGTCCGACGTACCCTAGTAAAGGAGATATAAAAAAATTACCTAGTTCTAAATTGTTAAATTTCTCACTTTTTGTCATAAAATCAATCCTTTCTCACCGTACTATTCATCAGTATTTCCTTCTAAATGCTCAATGGGATTGATGTATAAACCAACAGAAACTAAAATAGATGTAATATCAGAAAATATTCTAAAATTCCTTTGTATAAGTTCATCAGAACCATTTCTTTCATAATGAAAATTTACACTTCTTATATGTTCTTCTAACTTTTTAAAAACAGCTTCACATTGATAATCAGGAATTTCACAAGCTGGAGTCTTTTCAAAAAACCATTTTTCACCTTTAATTGTAAAGAATTTAATTTCCATTTTTCATCACCCTTTCTTAATGAACATTTTTCCTCAAATCCGAACTACCTCAATGCACCTCAATTAAATACAACCCGTTATTTTGCTTTTCATAATGAAAATCGTAACCTTCTAAGTCTAGTTTGCGAATTAATACTTTGAATTGTATAAAGGGCAAAACTATTTCGCCCTTGTTGATTAATTGGTCATAATTTGCATAGTGAATAGACATAATAACAATCCCTTCTAAGCTATCAACTAAACTTTAAACTTCTACCTGTCTTTGATCGTCCTGTTTCCAGTGTTTTTATCCAATGCCTTAAATCGTGTCTGCCATATCCTCTGTTAAGCAACTCTTTCGGAAACTCATAAGCAAAATTTTCTTCCCAGCGTTTCATCCTCTTTAGTGCTTCTTCTTTTGGACCAAAGCCATACACATTGATTTCAGTGCTTCCTGAGAAATTACTGGAGCCTATGTACTCCGACAAATAAATGTACTGCTTACCTTTCGCCTTTACTTGAGATAAAAAACCCATTTCAACACCTCTCTATTAATTTTTACATGCCGTGCTTCTTTTTCCGTCCATTCTATAAAGCCAATTTATGAAACTACTAGCCTGCTCGAAAGCTTCATTAAAAGGGACATTTCTAGCAATCAGTTTGACTTTGTAGGGTTTGTCATCGCCTTGGCGGTAGTTGGCTCGCCACGCTGACGCTTTTTGATCGTCCAGTCTTTCGATAAACAAGAAACTATTTAAACCGTAGCGAAATTCATATAGATCACCATAGCGATAAATAATAAAACCTTTCTCAATAGCTTCATCATTTTCTTTTAATCTTTTTATTAATAAAGGTTTTAGCTGTTTTATTTTTAGTTTTGTTTCTTTATTTATGTTTTTATATTTAAGGCGTAGCTTTTCATTAGAAACTGAAATATATATATCCAAGTGGTAAAGATAATGTAGAAAATTACTAATCATATATCCTCTTCAACATAATCTACTGAAGTAACTGAAGCACTGAATGTATCTGAACTATTTTTAGGTATTTCTCTATTAAAATTTTTCGTAGGGGAAATAGGTGAAAATGGCTCAGTTTCGTTCAGTTGTTCAGTTCGTTCAGTAAATCGATCATCCATAATTCCAATTCCGTGAAATTCTGTGTTCCCAGCTTTACCACTTCGCTTCTTAATAAAGCCACGTTCTTCAAGCCTTCGATTAAATTTCCGCTGCGTTGTCTCGTATTCTCCGGTTTCTTTGCACCATTCTTTATACTTTTCATATAAGTCTTTAACAGCAACTCTAGCTGTAGCTCTAATAACACAATGATCATTAAGGAATTCGCCTAGAATATCCATTTCTTCTTTATAGCCTTGTGTCGCCTGTTTAACTTCTGCTGGTTCTCCTAAACCTTCCTGTTGCCATTTCAAGCAACCTTCCACTGCCCATCGTAAAATGCCTGGTAATTCATCTTTTAACTTTTGTGGCAATTGCGTATCAATCTCTTCCTTCGGGATCGTCACCGAAAAAGGGATGAGTTTGATCCTTCGCCAAATACCTTCATCATTATTTTTAACAATGGGCTTATGATTTGTCGTGAAGAAAATTTTAAATTCAGGAATAAATTCGAAGAACTCTTTTCGTAAAAAACGAGCAGTAATAGGCTCTCCACCTGTAAGTTGTTTGATTAAAGCTTCTGATAACCTTTGCCCTTCCTCACTTTCAACCGCTGAAACAAATCTAGCATCATTTAATCTAGCAATATCGTTATTTATGCCACCTTCATTATTTTTAGATGTGAAAGTATCTGCATTTGTTTGTTTCCCGTAATCGCCTAAGATTTCTTTAATTGTATTAATAAAAGTTGATTTACCATTTCGACCACCGCCCCACAAGAAGAACACACATTGCTCTCTCGTATCTCCAGTAAGCGTATAACCAATTGCCCTTTGCAAAAATTCAATAAGATCATGTTTTACATTTCCGTTTTCATCTTTCATAATGCTTTCAAGAAAAGCTAACCATGTTGGACATTCTGACGTTTCGTTGTATTCAATGTTTGTGTAATTCGTAAGCATATCCCCACGGTTGTGTGGTAATAATTGCCCTGTTTTGAGGTCAATTACACCGTTAGAACAATTGAACTTAAAAATATCTCGATTTAACTCTGATCTTAATACTGGAAGCATTGCTTTTGAGCGATCAATGCTATTAAGCAAAACCGAGCTTTTCTCACTTGATTGGGCCCATTTGATTAATTTTTGTCGTCGGTTTTCTTCCTCTTCTTTTCCTGCTTCACTATAAATTTTTCGAAATGTCTTAGTTGCAATTCTTTCAATACTTTTTTTCTTATCTTGCTCCCATACTTTACCGTTCCATATCAACCATTCCTCAAACTCTATGCAGTAACGGAGGTTGTCACCATGATGATGGACAAGTCGTTCAGCGTTACCGATTTCAGTTAAGTTAAAGTTTTTTGGTTGTTCATCCTTTGTTTTTTCTATTGGGTGATCTGGCGGTTGTTCACCGCCCCGGAAGTTAGCAAGATAAACTTTACCACTTGCTTGTTTTGATAAAGCACTGTTTAACGTGTTATTAAACTCTCGTTGATCCAATGGTGGTGAAAAGAAATATTTATTTAAAAAAGTAGCAATGTCTGCAACCTGGTCACCAGTAAATCCAAACTCTACTAATCTGCAGCAATGGCTATAAAGTGTATTGTTACGTCCACCTTCTGCAAGTGGTACCGGAAACGGGCGCCCTTCATTTCCAACCTTTTTTAGACGGTTAAAGAAAATAGGCATTGGAGAAAGCTCTTCATTTGATGTATGTATCCATTCACGACCTTTTGTGTTTTGACTAGGAAGGACGATCTGCCCTCTACCCGATAATCGATAATCACCAACAAAACCTCCAGCCATTAAAACTACCGCATCTTGCCCTTGGACTACATTGGTTGTACGAAAGAAAAATTGATAGCCTCTCACTGTTTTAATTGCATGAAACTTATAGTGTTCTGCTTTTAAAGCTTTAAAAATTCGCTCTCCTTCTTCTATGTTGTCAATATCAATTACGTCGTAACCGTCTGGAACTAATAAGCCTGTCCAACCATTTAACTTATGCCATTTACGAATTTCATGATCAGCCATTCCTGGTTGGGTAGCATCTTGCCACCCTTTTTGAATTGGACGTTTTGCAATGTTGTACCGTTTTTGATGATCTTTTTCTCGGTTAAAATCTGCATAGCCTATAAGCTTAATAATCTTTATAGGCTGCCGTGCAGAAGGGAATAAATCTTGTAATTTTATTCCCTCTTCTGAAATGGTCATCGTTGCTGTCATCAATTCTTCCCCCTTGTTCATTGGTCCGTATAATGCTAATATTTATTTAGATGTTTATTTTTGTCTGTTGCTGTTAGAGTTGCCGCTCTGACAGCTTTTTTAATATTGTTCATCATATTGATCCTTCTTTTTCTCTAAAAATTGAACTCTTTCCACATTAACCTCTACTACATAAATCGTATTTCCATCGTTATTTTCATATTTTCTAGTTCGTAAAGTTCCATCTACTCCACAAAGGCTCCCTTTGTGTAAATACTTCACTGCATTTTCAGCTTGTTTTCCCCACAAAATACAATTTATAAAATCAGCTCCACGTTCACCGTCGCCATTTACGTATGTCCGATTGACTGCAAGGGTGAAGTTTGCTACAGCTTTACCAGTTGGTGTGTACTTCAATCCCGGTGCTTTAGTTAATCGCCCTGTCAATATAACTCGATTTATCAAAGCATTCGCTCCTTTTCTTTTATTTCTGACAACATTTTTTGCACTAAGGCTTAAAATTTTTTATGCATCGACACGATAGATGATCATGATAGCTTTATAGGTTTCACTTCCAGCAAACTTAATTTCTACAATTTCAAGATCACCATTTTCTTGTAACCATTCATTAGTGTCTGCTTCCGAGTCACAAATCTTCACTTGTAAAAAACCTGCAATTTCCGCGTGTTCTGTCATTGTTAAATATCCTCGTTTCTTCTGTATTTGTTTGTTATTAAAAGAATTACCGCAGTGCTGAAATGGATAGTTACTAAAGCTAACAGCATTTGCATATTTAACACATCCAATCAATCTTCTTTATAGAGTGGATTTAATATTAACGGCATCGATGCAGCAAAATAACCTATAAGAATACCGATAAAAATTGCAAATCGATCTGTCTCTTGAAGAGGTTTGATTTCATTTCCTTGTAAAATAAAACCAATACTAAAAAGATAAAATATAACTACTACAATAAGTAAAGAAACAATTAATCTAAAAGATGCATAAGCATATTTGTTTTTTCTAATAACCTTCACGTTCTCACATCCTAAACTTGGAATAGCTTGTCCACTGGCAACAGGTTACTCTTTTCCTGCTGCTGTTTCATTAATACTTAACCTTTGTTCAACCGGTAAAGCATTCCATATCGCCCATCCTGCTAAATGAAATTCACGAACTCTTTGTTCATGCTCTTCCTTACTCATTGGTTCTGGAGCTACCACATGAACGGTTGTTTTCCCTAACTGATAGGTGGCTGCATATTTTTGTTCTGCCATAGACTGATCACCTCTTGATCTATGTCTATGCTGAAACTTCTCTTGGACTGCCCTTAAAGTTTGTAACAAAATTCCCTCCCCCTTTAGCCTATTAATTGACGTACCCTTGATTTTTAAATTCTTCATGCATTAACTTTTTATAGGTCATTAAACGCTCATGTCTATATTTGTGTGATCTAGGTGGAATTTTAGCAGGATGAACTGACGTTTTTTCACTAACTTTTTTTAAATAATATGCAATACGATGTTGAACCTCTTTCATTAGTACCAACACCCTCGCGAGTCATAATGAAACCAATCTGTGTTACCTTTCCAAAATACATGCAAGCAACGTTCACGCACGCTATATTTAATTTCCTTTAGATTGGATGGCTCATACTTCTTTCTCTTTTCAGTACCCATTGCTGCTAAATGACTTTTATAAACCTTTACAAAAAGTTGTTGCTGTTGATCAGTTAATTTAGAGAAACCTTTAACAGTTAAAAAATCAGTTGCTTCCATTTCCCTTCACCTCACATAATTTAGGTTCATTGGCTGCCTTGCAGCGCATCAAGGATCACTGTGATTTATTCATTGGCTGAACCACGAAACAGCGAATAGATTAATACTTGAAGGTTTTTTCCAGTTATTGTCGAAATTAAAGTTTATGCTGTATTCGCTCCAATTTCTATTTCAGAAATTATTTTTATAAAAAAAAGGTCATCAATTTTACACTTCAACGTATCAGCAAGTTTTGGGAGATGGTTAGCTTTTAAACTATATTCGCCATTTTCATATTTCAAATAAGTAGAAGCATTCTTAAAACCTAAAATCTTCGCCATATCTTGCATTGTGATATTAAGTTCAATTCTTCTTTGTTTAATGAATTCATGACATATTACTCTCATAAAGTGCTCCCCCTTTCTAATTTCTGTTTTAGAAATCTTATACCTTTATAATAAATTTCTATAACAGAAATGTCAATACTTTAATTTCTTTTTTAGAAATTTATTTTATTTCCATTTTAGAAAAATGGTAGAATATAGTTGTTATTTGAAGAAAGAAGGTGAGATCATGCATATTGGTCAGAGGATCGAAAAGATCATGCAAAATAGAGGATGGAATCAAAAACAATTAGCTGAAAAAGTAAAGATTAATACCAGTGTCCTTAATAGAATTATCAAAGGTACAAGACCTGTTCATCATGACGAATTAGCGGTTTTTTCTTCTATCCTAGAAGTCGATAGTAATTTTCTAATAGGAAAAACAGATAAACCTGTTCCTTCTAATTCAAATTTACCTCCACTAACTGCTAAAGATGAACGTGATATTGCAAAAAAACTAGAAGCACTTATTAATGATCTTGAAAGCGATACAAGCTTGGCATTTGATGGGGAGCCAATGGACGAACATACCCGTGAATTAGTGTTAGCACAGATGGAAAGTAACCTTCGTTTAGCAAAACAACTTGCAAAGAAAAAATTCACACCGAAGAAATACCGAGATGATTAGAGCTTTGTTATAGGAGGACTTAATGTTTTGAGAATTAAAGAAACTGTAACAAAGCTTATTAAAAAACATAAAACAAACAATCCTTTTGTTATTGCTGACGAAAAGAATATCATCATTCAATATGCCGACTTAGGAGATACATACGGATTTTTCACACATGCTTCTAGGATAAAATTTATCAATATTAATAATAACTTAGACGAAACAATGCAACGTTTCGTCTGTGCCCACGAACTTGGACACGCAATCCTACACCCCAGATCAAACACACCATTCTTAAAGAAAAATACCTTTTATTCCATTGATAAGATTGAAGTTGAAGCAAATACCTTTGCAGTAGAATTACTAATACCAGATTACGAGATTGAAAATTTTCGAGATACAAATATGACAATTAATGAAGTAGCTGGGATCTATGGAGTTCCTATGGAAGTAAGTGGTTTTAAAGATATTATTAAGTAATGCAAATGAAAGGAGGATATTTACTTGCTTGGTGAAGTTGATAACTCTGCAATAAATTCAATGGCTATTCAATTTGCATTGATTATGTTAGTTATTGGAATGGTGGGTGCGATTTATTATTTTACTCTAGGTAAAATTAAAAGTTTATTCAAAAAGAATCAATCACCCAAAAAGACAAATACCACCAATAAATCGAAGAAATTCAGTAGAACACCTAAGGGAAATACCCTATTGAGATCTGACAAAGAAATATTAAGATTACCACTTGATGATTTAACATGGAGAGAATTCGAACGACTTTGTTACCTTTATTTCAAAGCAAAAGGATATAAACCTAAAGAAACTAAAGAGGGCGCAGATGGTGGAGTAGACTTAATTATTTTTAGTAAAGAACATAATGCTAATGTAGCAGTACAAATTAAACATTATAAAAGTGGCAAACCGATAGGTGTAGAGCCTATTCGTGAACTGAAAGCTGCAAAGACCAATCACAATTGTGCACTAGCTGACTTTATTACCACTTCCTCATTTACCAAGAATGCTCTTCTTCAAGCCGATAAATTTAAAATTGATACGTATGAAAAAAATTGGGTTGAAAGTAATATATTAAAGTGGAGAGATAACGAAGTAAAAAAGACAAGCTAAGCGCTTGTCTTTTTTCTTCATTCATAAAACTTCCTTTTATGAAAATCACGGTCATAATTATTCGTTATTTGTCTCCACGATTCACCATTTTCTCTACCTTCAACAACAATTTTAGCAAACCTAACAATTTTGGGAGCAACTATAAGTGATAAAGCCAATAATGCAAAAGCTCCAGCTAATTCAACCATCTGTAACCCGCCAATAACAATATCAAGGACACTAAATGGCAACTCTATTCCAGATAAATCTAACCCCATAAACTAAACTCCTTTCAAAAGCCTTTTATTTCAATTTTAAATCAATATTTTTCCAATCAATACCCCAAAACACCCCAAAAACATGGTAAAATAAGAACAAGATTTTACAACTAGCAATCCTCACTTTTCCATTGGTGACAAAAGCTAGTATTATTACTAATGAATAAATCCATAATCAATTAAAATTCCATATGACAAGAACATCTTTTTTTATGTATATTCTTGTTATTATAAATATTTCGTTTACACATTACTTGATAGAGTGTGTTACAGCAATAAGGAGTGATGTTATTGTCTACATTTGTAATTGTTAAAGTTAATAAATTTTTCGAAAAAAATTACATTGTACCAACACAACAAGATTTACTCCAAGAAAATGGATATCAAGAAACTAAAATAGAGCTTTTTCTAGAAAATGCATTTGAAGCTTTCGATGCATATTCATGTCACTTTGATCGAAAAATTAATAAAAGAATTAAAATAAAACATGATGAATTCTATGATCACTATTACGATCCTTCTGACTTTTTTTTGTATTATAATTCAAAGAGTGAGATTGCTATTATTAATACCAGTCATGATACAGCTAAATTATTTTGTAATCAATTAAATGAGCACAAGAACTTTAAATTAGAACTAATGGAATTTAACCTGCATGAAATTATTGATAGAATTTCAGATGTTAATGGCTTATGGATTAGTGACATTAAAGAAATGAATCTTTCTAGCGCGGGGTATTTTGGAACCGATGTTCATAGAAATCAAAAAGCCGAAGAGTTAATTAAAGAAGCAAAGATATCATCGATTTCAGCTTCCTTTACATCTAGAAAGTTTTCTAGATCATATAATGTCCTTATTTCAAAAAAGGGCGTTATTGTAACACATGAAAAAATGGCTGGTCCATATGATGCTGTTGCTCTCACAAATGAGATATTTTCTCGATTAATTGAACCATTAATAAAGAACAAGGTAACTCAATAATTTGAGCTACCTTGTTCTTTTAAATTTTTTATTGGATTATAAGAAAGAGACAGATAATCTTTAGCTTGCTCATTAATTTCGGAAAGTGTTAGCGAGTAAAATTCAATATAATTTTTATTAATTGAAATTTTATTATTATCAAAGGATAGCCTAACATCATAATTAATGATATTTTCATTTTGTACATTTTGTAAAAACAAACCAGTAAATGGATTAACATCTTCAAAAACGATTTTTATATAATATTCCGCATTTTCACCACCTACAACACTTTTTAAATCTTCAAATAGTTTCCCTACCTCTTTATCTATAATTTTATAAGCTCTATTGTAACTCATTTGTTGATCATAAAAGGAGAAAGTTAATTTATTATCCTCAATCAAGACCTCAGGTTTTAAGGTTCCTATTGTGAAAAGTCTTTTGTATTCACTTAGATCTACCATTTTCGTATTTTTGTATATTTTTTTTGCATGATCATAAATTAGTTCGAATGTTTCCTCAGAAAAATCACCTTCATAAACAAGTTGCATATTCCATTTAACATCATAGTTTTTTCTTTTCATTTGTAACCTTTTTACAAATAAATAAAAGCGATCTGAATTTCGATAATAAAAACTAATAAGGAGATACAACCAACTTCCATAGAGAATAAGATTATTAACCAATCTATCCGATTGAAAAATAATGTTACTAACTAATAAAATGAATAATACAACCCAAGGTATATATAGAATGTACTTCTTCATACAAACACCCCCTTCTTTAGTAGATTACATTCTGTAATTTTCTATAGCAAGAAGTTTTTTGGTAATTTCAAATATTCCCCATTCACACCATATGTAAGTACATATATTTCATACCTATTAATTATATCATTTTATTTACAAACAGAACGTTAGTTTGTATAATTTATTATAAGAAACATGGTTGATTATGTTATTTTCAAAACATTAAATCCAGTCTCATTTTCATAAATTTATGTCCTATGTTTGATTATTTGAAATTAAAGTGCTTTGAATATCATATTAATCAGCTCATACCCATATTTTATTATTAAAAGATAGATATAAAAGGAAGGATATATGATGGATCGAGTTTGTATGTATCTCAGAAAATCTCGTGCTGATCTTGAAGCTGAATCCCGTGGAGAAGGGGAAACACTAGCCAAACATAAAAAAGCTTTATTAAAGACTGCGAAACAATTAAACTTAAACATCATTAAAATTCGTGAGGAAATTGTTTCTGGTGAAAGTTTAATGCACCGACCAGAAATGTTAGAGCTACTTAAAGAAGTCGAAAATAAGCAATATAGCGGTGTGTTAGTCATGGATATGGACCGCCTTGGCCGTGGTAATATGCAAGAACAAGGATTAATACTTGAGACGTTCCAAAAAGCGAATACAAAAATTATTACTCCACGAAAGGCATATGACCTTTCAGATGAATTTGACGAAGAATACAGTGAATTTGAAGCGTTTATGGCTAGGAAAGAGTTAAAAATTATTAATAGACGACTTCAAGGTGGTCGTATTCGATCAGTGGAAGACGGAAATTACATTGCTACACGTCCACCTTTCGGCTATATCATCAAAGAATTAGACAATGGTCGTACACTTGAACCTCATCCTGATCAATCTCCAATCGTAAAAATGATTTTTAATTGGTATACAAACCCCGATCATACAAATCGTTTAGCTACCGGACATATTGCAAATAAATTAAACTCATTAGGATATAAAACGTATACTGGAAAGTCATGGACAGGAAACTCTGTATTAAACATCATAAAAAATGCGGTATACGCTGGAAGATTGCAATGGAAGCGTAAGGAAATTAAAAAATCAACGACTCCTGGCAAGAGTCGAGACAGTAGAACAAGAAGTAAAGATGAGTGGATTGATGTAAAAGGAAAACATGAGCCATTAGTTTCAATGGAAACATACGAGAAAGCCCAAGCTATTTTAAAAAAGAAATATCACGTTCCATACCAACTTATAAACCCTGTCAGAAATCCATTAGCCGGTTTAATTCGTTGTGGTCATTGTGATGCCTCTATTGTTTATAGACCTTACATGAAACAAGCCGCTCACTTAATTTGCTCAAACAAACATTGTAATTCCAGAAGCACAAGGTTTGATTATGTTGAGAAAAGAGTTATAGAAGGGCTGAAAATGTGGCTAGAGCAATTTAAAGCAAATTGGGAAGCTTATACTCCTACAGAAGATAAGAGCTTTGAAGTACTTGAATTAAAACGGAAATCTATTGCGAATTTAGAAAAAGAACTTGAAGAAATGGAGCAACAAAAAAATAGACTTCACGACTTTTTAGAAAGAGGAGTTTACGATGAAAAAACCTTCCTCGATCGCTCTCAACTCTTATCAAAAAAAATGAATGACATTAAAATCTCAATCGAAGAAATCAAAGTTGATCTTGAAATAGAGGATAAACGTGAAGAAGCTCAGAAAAATATAATACCAGTTGTTGAAAATGTCTTAGACGTCTACTACAAGGACGAAGATGCCGAAAGAAAAAACACCCTACTAAAAACAGTTCTGGACAAAGCTATTTACCATAAAGAAAAACACCAGCGCAACGATGACTTTGAGCTAGTGTTGTATCCATTAATCAAACCCTTTCTTTAAAGGGTTTTTCTTATACCGATAACCTCATGAAGTTAATTCGTTGCCTTCTTTATCTGTACCAATCGGATCGTGAAGTGAAACATCTTTTTTTACTTTTTTAAGGGCTCGTAGGTGCATTAGTATTTCATTTTCAATACATCTAGCTGCGTAAGTAGCTAATTTCGTTCCTTTTCCACTCGAATAACTATCGATCGCTTTCATTAGTCCAATAGTACCAATCGAAATCAAATCTTCATTATCTTCACGTGTGTTTTCAAATTTCTTTACTATATGTGCTACTAGGCGAAGGTTGTGCTCAATAAGGCGATTTCTTGCTACTTCGTCTCCTTCCTGCATAAGTTTTAAATATCGCTTTTCTTCTTCTTGTTTTAATGGCTGTGGAAAAGCATTATTTTTCACAAAGGAAACAAAGAAGAAAATCTCTTTGATGAAATAGCTAAGTGCTGCTATGATACTAGACATACGCTCACCTCCAAAGGCATTTATATTATATTTATGTCGAGATGAGCTTGTGTGTGTCTGTACACTTAATATAAATAAGCCTAATTTTGTAAGAAAGATAAATTTTAGTATCTGGTTCTAATATTAAGTAAAAAAAATTTTTAAAAAAATTTTAGTTTTTTTATATAAGGTATTACATTTTATAAATCTCGGTATTTTCTTGTTTTATAAAGTATAAGACCATTAAACTAATTTTTTAAAATTATATCAATAAAATCATATTCTTTTAAATATTCATAAAATTCCCACTTTTCTAAAAAGGGGTATTGAAAGCGTTTTCTTTTTAGTGTAAATTTTAATAAGCGGGTAATATATTTCTTGAAAAGGGGGGAACGATTTTCAGGAACAATTTTTTATTGCAGTAAGTTGGAACTTATTTTTTATCCTAGACCGAACGTTAGAATAAAAAAACGAGGGGGAGTCTTATCATGAATGCTCATAAGAAAGAAGTAGTATTTACCATTCTGATGACATTAGCGTTTTTACTTACTGCACATACAGGCCTAATATTTTCACTTTTTCCAGTAGAAGGATACATGTTTGGTTTTCCAATTATGTACATCGTCCCAATTCTACTCGGATGGTTTGGTATTCTTTTTCTAACGATCGTTAGTGGAAAAATCGGAAATAAAATTGATGAATCTATTGAAAAAGAAAATCAAGAAGAAGTAGCGAAACAAAAAAATGAGGGGGCGGTATAGATGGAAGAACAAGTATGGCAGTTATCTAATCCGTTATTAGGTATCTTTTTCATTATCGTTACTTTTGTATTGTTTTATGTAGTAGGTTACATTTCTAACCGTCAAAGTAAAACCGTTCAAGATTTATACGTAGCTGGAGGCGGTGTAGGTCCAATAACAAACGGATTAGCCATGGCTTCCACCTATATGAGTTTAGCAACATTTTTAGGAGTAACTGCCCTGATCTTACGTCTACAAGTACCGTTTATTCTCGTTTGGATACAGATGGTTTTAGCTATTCCTTTAATTACGATTATTTATGGTGTTTGCTTAAGAAGAATGGGAGCCTTTTCTCCTACTCACTTCATTCGTGATCGCTACGGGAAAACTGCTTCAATCATCGCCGCTTTATGGATGATCTTAGTATGTTTAATGTATGCATTAGGACAAATGATCGGTATTGCCGTTACGTTTGAAACGTTATTAGGTATTCCTTATATGACTGGTTTACTTGTTGGTGGTTTAATCATTGTTGGGTATGTAACGATCGGTGGTATGAGTGGAGCCACAAATAACGCTGCGATACAGATGGTAATTATCGCCTTAATGTTTATCGTTCCACTAGCAGCTATCATGAAAGCAATGGGAAGCTCTGGTTGGTTTTTCCCACCGTTATTATACGCTGACATGGTTCCAGCTATGTTAGAAGCTTTTCCAACGTTTTTTGATTATCAGTTCTCAGTTAAATGGTATTTCGCCTTAATTCCTGCATTTACCATTGGTGCACTCGGCCTACCTCACTTAGCGATGCGAATATATACGGCATCTAGTCTAAAAAGTGCTCGTTCAGCAATGATTTGGTTTGCCTTTATTATCGGTTTAGTATTCTCTGCAACTTACACAATGGGATTTGCAGGAGTATACTTCGAGCAATCAACTGGAATTGTTATTGCCGATGCTGATACAGATAAATTAACGATTATACTAAACATGGTTTATAATCCAGAATGGGTCACAGCGCTTGTAATTGCTGGTGCTATATCAGCAGGTTTATCGACGATAAGCGGTAACTTGCTAGCAATCGGGGCTTTAATCTCACAAGATATTGTTACAACGTTAAAGCCGAACTTATCAACAAAAGCGAGAGTACGTTTAGGTTATTTCTCGATTGCAATGGGTGGGGTTGTTAGTATTCTACTAGCGATCAATCCTCCAGCCTTTCTCGTTGTTAGTATATTGTGGGCCTTTGGTTTAGCTGGCGTAACCAATGCACCACTCATAATTATGGGTGTTTGGTGGAAAGAAGCGAACAGGTATGGTGCCATTGCTGCATCCTTCATTGGTGGTATTGTCTATGTTGTCGTTTCACCATTTGTGTTCCCATCGATCGTTATCGGTGGTCACGAGTTAACGGACGGAATGGGAATATCAGGTTCGATGTTTGCGGTACCGTTAAGCTTTATTTTGCTAATAGGTATTTCATACATTACGAATCGAATTCCTTCTTTAAATGACATCGCTATAAGAGATGAAGTAAATAAACTCGTTGAGAAAATTCACGGTTGGGATGTAGTTAACCCTAAAAGATACAATAGTAATGTTGGAGCGTTCATTGCATTAGCTGCATGTTTTATCGTGATGATCTGGGCATTAGTTCCTTGGGATTTTTAATAAAAGTTTAATAGATCGTTTTACAACTTAAAGTCTTATGCGAGGGTGTCCAATGACGGACACCCTCTTTCAGTATTGAATAGTATGGGGGTTATGCGCAGTAATTCGCACTCGCTCGGTAGTATGCATTATGGGGAGAGTATGCTGTAGTTGGGTTCCTTATAGGGTCGGCATGCGAGAAGATCTTGCGTTACCTTTTGGTGAGTGTGACGCTTTGTTCAGGCACGGGAGAAGGTCTCGCGTTCCCTTTTGAGTGATGTGACGCTTTGTTCAGGCACAGGAAAAGGTCTCGCGTTCCCTTTTGAGTGATGTGACGCTTTGTTCGGGCACGGGAGAAGGTCTCGCGTTCCCTTTTGAGTGATGTGACGCTTTGTTCGGGCACGGGAGAAGGTCTCGCGTTCCCTTTTGGTGAGTGCGATGCTTTGTTCGGGCACGGGAGAAGATCTCGCGTTCCCTTTTCGCTAGTGCGACACTTTGTTCGGGCACGGGAGACTGTGCAGTAGAAATGCGCCCTTTCTAACACTGGATTTCTCTTCTCTGGATTTGAGTCGAGAAGAGTAATCATTCGAGCATTTTGATTACTCTTCTCTGGTTTTGATTCTAGAAGAGTAATCATTCGAGCGTTTTGATTACTCTTCTCTGGTTTGAACACAGAAGAGTAATCATTCGAGCATTTTGATTACTCTTCTCTGGTTTTGATTCTAGAAGAGTAATCATTCCGACATTTCGATTACTCTTCTCTGGATTTGATGTAGGAAGAGTAATCAGTTTTGTTTCAATCCATGTTTTGGAGGGGGAATTTATAGGCCAAGGATGATATTTCTCCCTAAAGAGTTCGCTGTTTGTTTTACACCATTTAGCTTTATTAATACTGCGCACTCCCCCCATACTAACCAACATAAAAACAGGTGAAGAAATAAATTCTCCACCTGTTTTTAATGGTTTAAATAACCTCACTCGTTTATTTTAAATCATCAGCAATAATCAATTCTGGTTCTGTTGAATTTTGAATATCTTCAACTGTATAACCTTCCATTACCTCTACTAACTTCAAGCCTTGATCAGTTACGTCAATAACTGCACGATCGGTAATAATTCTGTTTACTACTTTCTTTCCTGTTAGCGGTAAGCTACACTGTTTTAAAATTTTAGGCTGACCTTTGCGGTTAACATGTTCCATGATAATCACGACTTTTTGAGCGCCATGCACGAGGTCCATAGCTCCCCCCATACCTTTAATCATCTTGCCAGGGATCATCCAGTTCGCTAAATCTCCATTTTCAGCAACTTCCATCGCTCCTAGTATCGCTAAGTTAATATGACCACCTCGGATCATTGCGAAAGACTC
The DNA here is from genome assembly GCF_001865995.1 of Anaerobacillus arseniciselenatis. Taxonomy (GTDB): domain Bacteria; phylum Bacillota; class Bacilli; order Bacillales; family Anaerobacillaceae; genus Anaerobacillus; species Anaerobacillus arseniciselenatis. The sequence continues at coordinate 28,876 of NZ_MLQQ01000058.1, forward strand.
TGCACTACTAAAGTAAGAAGCACCATCAATTGCAGTCACTGTTTCTTTTCCTGCATTGATTAAATCTGGATCTACATTCTCCTTTGTCGGATATGGTCCAATACCTAGTAATCCGTTCTCTGATTGTAAAACTACTTGTTTATTGTCAGAAATATAGTTTGCAACTAGTGTTGGCATTCCTATACCTAAATTAACAAAGAAACCGTCTTGAACTTCCTTTTCTGCACGCCGGGCAATTCGCTCACGAATATTCACTTTTTAACGCCTCCCCCAAATTTTAATATCGAAATTAATCACTAACCGTTAGTCGTTCAATTCTCTTTTCTTGTTTACCAACAATTAGACGTTGAACATATACACTCGGTGTATGAATTTGGTCTGGTGGTAAGTCACCTATTTCAACTAGCTCTTCAACCTCAGCAATTGTTACTTTTCCAGCAGTAGCAATCATCGGATTAAAGTTTTGAGCCGTCTTATTATAAATAAGGTTCCCCATTTTATCGCCTTTTGCTGCTCTTACTAAACTGAAATCGGCAACTAAACCTTCTTCTAATAAATACTCTTTACCGTTAAACACTTTCGTCTCTTTCCCTTTAGCAATCGGAGTCCCAACTCCAGCTGGAGTGTAAAAACCTGGGATACCTGCTCCACCAGCCCGAATTTTTTCAGATAACGATCCTTGAGGAACTAACTCAACTTCTAGCTCTCCTGATAGAACTTGGCGCTCAAACTCTTTATTTTCACCAACGTATGAGGAGATCATTTTTTTCACTTGCTTATTCTGTAATAATAAGCCTAATCCCCAATCGTCAACCCCACAGTTGTTCGAAATAATGGTTAAATCCTTTACTCCGGTTTCTAACAAAGCCTTAATTAAGTTTTCTGGGATACCTACTAACCCAAATCCTCCAACCATAATTGTTGCACCGTCATGAATGTCTTTAACTGCATCAACGAAAGAAGTATGCACTGGTTTCAATGTTTTCACTCTCCCTCTTTTTATTTGAATTAAGAAAAGCGCAAGCGCCTTGGTTAGCGAAGCAGCTTCTTCGATTTACTCCTTGTGCTTTGCGACGAGTAGACGCAGGAGCATCGACAAGCGTTGGAGGGCCAGCAATGTTTTGCCTCCTCTTCGAACTCTCTTCGTGAATAGGCAAATCTTGATGGACCGAAACGCTCGAGAAGCTAGGCGCTGAGCTAGACAGCTTTCGTGTTAAAATATTCCACAATTGTTTTGTATTTATAGTTCCCTAGACAAAAACACTAATGCTACACAGGGTAAACTGGATGTTTACGTTGTGAGAAGACCATATATTTTGACATATACATTTCTATCCTTGTATTTAGTTCCTCGCGAAGTGAATCTGCTGGTATGATCCCATCGATAATCATTTCCGATGCTAAGCGATAAATGTCGACATCCTCACGATATTCATTTCGCTTTTCTTCAATAAATGCCGGACGTTCTTCCTCGCTCAACTGCGCTATTTTATTAGCATAAACGGCATTGACAGCTGCCTCAGGTCCCATGACCGCAATTTGAGCGGTTGGAAGTGCTAAACAGCAATCTGGCTCAAATGCTGGACCTGCCATTGCATAAAGACCTGCTCCATAAGCTTTTCTTACAATAATAGAGATTTTCGGAACTGTAGCTTCACTCATTGCCGAAATCATTTTAGCACCATGTCTAATAATCCCTGCTCTTTCTACTTTCGTACCGATCATAAACCCTGGGATATCAGCTAAGAACACTAGCGGAATATGATAGGCGTCACATAACGTAATGAACTTTGCCGCTTTATCAGCGGAGTCATGGAATAATACGCCACCTTTCATTCGCGGTTGATTAGCAATAATTCCGACAGACCGACCGTTAATCCTTGCAAAACCTGTAATTAATTCAGGAGCAAATAGCTTTTTAATTTCAAAGAAGCTATTTTCATCAATGACCCGATTGATTAAATCATGCATATTAAAAGGAGCGTTTTGATTTTTCGGAATAATTTCTTCAATCGATTTATCGAATTCTTTTATAGGGACAGCCTCGATACGCTCTGGCTTCTCTGAGTAGTTTGCTGGGAAATATGATAAATATTGTCTAGCTTGAGCAATCGCATCTTGCTCATTTTTAGCAAGAACATCTCCACATCCGGATACAGAACAGTGCATTTTCGCTCCGCCCATTTCCTCAAGCGATACTTTTTCACCGATGACCATCTCTGCCATTCGTGGTGACCCTAAATACATTGAGGCGTTCCCATCTACCATAATCACAACATCACAAAACGCCGGAATGTATGCCCCACCTGCAGCCGAAGGGCCGAATAATACACAAAGCTGCGGGACTTGGCCCGATAGTTTTACTTGATTATAAAAAATTCTCCCTGCCCCTCTGCGACCAGGAAACATCTCGATTTGGTCTGTAATTCTCGCCCCTGCTGAATCTACTAAATAAATCATTGGTACCTTTAATTTTTCAGCTGTTTCTTGAATTCTAATAATCTTTTCTACTGTTCTTGCTCCCCATGAACCTGCTTTAATCGTTGAATCATTGGCCATAAAACATACGGATTGCCCGTTGATTTTCCCCATTCCAGTGACAACGCCATCGGCCGGAAGTGATTCATTTAAGCAATTAGCAAGCAGTGCGTCCTCTAGTTGCAATCCGTCATCAAATAAAAGCTCTAATCGTTCCCTTACGAAAAGCTTCCCTTTTTCTGAATTGCTTTGATGATATTTTTCAGCTCCACCTTTTTTTATACGCTCAACTCGTTCTTGTAATTGATCGTCTAATGACATGTTAACAGCCCCCTTCACTATAAACCGAAAAATTAAATTTAAAATGAATTTCATAATTCAATTTTATCGCCATTAAGTATCTATATGTAGTCGCGTTAATTCGTTCGCAACTATATATAGTTTGGTATGGCTCAATTTAGGTAATTGTGAAATTCAATCAATTACTAATATTAAGAAAATTTATGTCGTATTTATTCCCGGTTCGTTATTCACCTATATAGTTAGGTTTTCTTTTTTCTTTAAAAGCTTGCAATCCTTCGAGTCGATCTTTCGTTGGAATTGTAATCGCATAAGCGGCTTGCTCAATCGCTAACCCCGTGACCAAATCCGCTTCATAGCCTTTGTCGATCGCTAGTTTTGCTTGAGTAACTGCAATAGGTCCGTTTTTACTAATTAAACTTGCTATATCCTCAGCTTTTTCGATTAACTTTTCATTACTGGCGACATATTCAACAAGTCCAATTTTTTCAGCCTCACTAGCGGCAATTTTCCTTGCTGTAAAGATTAACTCTTTTGCTCTCCCTTTTCCGATTAAGCGAGACAACCTTTGTGTACCCCCAGCACCTGGAATGATCCCAAGTGATGTCTCTGTTAATCCTAGAAGAGCGCGTTCAGCAGAAATTCTAATGTCACAAGCGAGCGCTAACTCTGTGCCTCCACCGAGAGCGACTCCATTGATCGCTGCAATTACTGGCTTCGGTAAATCTTCAACATCATTAATCGTTTTTCGAATAAGAGCAACCGTTTTTTTTACTTCTGTCGGGTTCATTGTAGCTCTCTCTTTTAAATCAGCACCTGCACAAAATGCCTTCTCACCAGCACCAGTAATAACAACACAACGAACACTTTGGTCATACTTTATTTCTTGAAAAATTTCTTGTAACTCATTTAACATTTGCACTGATAATGAATTGGCCGCTTTCGGTCTATTCAATAATATTGTGGCAATTCCATTTTCATTCAAAGTTAATAAGGCCTGTTTTTCCACGCTCTCACCTCAATTTCACTTAACATTTACTCCCTTGAACTAACATACTGTGACTTGTTAATTTTCTATTTAAGGCAGTTTCAATAAAAGCGGCTGCCTCTGAGATTTTTTTTCATTAATATTAGTTTCAATTCCCATTCCATGAAGCATATAAAGCACATCGTCTGTGGCAACGTTGCCGGATGCACCTGGAGCATACGGGCAGCCCCCTAAACCACCTAGTGAACTATCAAATGTAGTCATTCCCATTTGTAATGACGCGTAAATATTAGCGATCGCCATCCCTCTCGTATCATGAAAATGCAAGGCAATTTTATCCTCAGGAAACCTCTTTAAAAACTGCTCTAATAAGACCTGAACTTGATTGGGGGTGGCGATACCTATCGTGTCGCCTAATGACAATTCAGAGATCCCCATTTCAAATAACTTTTCCGATACTTTCATTACATCTTCAACGTTGACTTCCCCCTCATACGGACAGCCAAAAACGGTTGAAACATAACCTCGAGTTGTTTTACCTTCATTAATAGCTTCACTAACTACATTATTTAATATAGGATAAGTCTCCTCAATCGACTTATTAATATTTTTCTTATTGTGTGTTTCACTAGCAGACATAAAAACTGAAACTTCGTCGACATTTGCACTTAATGCCTTCTCCAAACCTTTTTGATTAGGAACGAGTGCCGCATATGTGACACCGGGCTGCTTTTCTATTGACGTTGCTACCTCGTAACAGTCTGCTAGAGCTGGAATCCATTTTGGATTTACAAACGAAGTAATTTCTATATAGGACAAACCAGATTTGGATAACTTATTGATCCAATCTATTTTGTCTCTAGCAGTAATCACTGCTTTTTCATTTTGCAATCCATCACGAGGACCAACTTCCTTAATTGTTACACTTTTCGGGAACTTCATAATCCTCTACACTCCCTTTATTCAACGATTAAAAGTACTTCTTCCTCGTTAACAAAGCCGCCTTCTTCGATTTTTACACTTTGAACAGTTCCTGAAACTTCAGCCGCAATTGGAATTTCCATTTTCATTGATTCTAAGATTACAACATCTTGACCTTCTTCTACTTGGTCACCTTCTTTCACTAATACCTTCCATACGTTACCTGCCATTGTTGCAATTACTTCAGTCATTTTACTTCCTCCTTATCAGGCTGTTGGCAAACGCCCTCTATTTTTATAAATTATTTAACACTACTTACTTAGTTTTCGTTTTTGTTTTTTTCGGCAAATACTTTTCAACGAAATTCGTTGTTGTATCGCCACTTATAAATGCTTCATGCTCAATAACTTTTAATAACATTGGAATATTCGTTTTAATACCTTCTACATGATAATTTTCCAAAGCATTTTTCAACTCATTAATTGCTGTTTGCCGATCGTTACCTCTTACGACTAATTTAGCGATCATCGGATCGTAAAACGGTGTAATTTGACTATTCGACTCAATACCAATTTCATTCCTAACATTTTCTCCAGTTGGAAGTGTTAGTTTAGTTATTTTCCCTGGAGAAGGGAAGAACGTCACCGGATCTTCTGCATAAATTCGTACTTCAATGGCATGCCCTGTAAGTGTAATATCATCTTGTGTAAATGGTAGACCTTCTCCGTAAGCGACTTTTAATTGTTGTTCAACAAGGTCTACACCTGTAATTTCTTCTGTAATTGGATGTTCAACTTGTAATCTCGTATTCATTTCTAAGAAATAAAAGTTCTTATCCTCATCAACGAGAAACTCAATCGTACCAGCATTGGCATAACCAATTTCTGCTGCTGCGCGGACAGCTGCTTCACCCATTTTTCTCCTCGTTTCATCATCTAAAAATGGTGATGGTGCTTCTTCGACAACTTTTTGGTGACGTCTTTGAATTGAGCATTCACGTTCCCATAAATAAACGGTATTTCCCTTTTTATCAGCAAGTATTTGAATTTCAATATGACGTGGGTTTACAATATACTTTTCTAAATACATCGCTCCGTCACCAAAAAAGTCTAGTGCTCTCTTTTGATTACTTGCAAACGCTTTCGACAGTTCCACTTCATCATGAACGATTTGCATCCCAATACCGCCACCACCACTTGAGGCTTTAAGCATGACCGGAAAGCCCATTGCTTTAGCTTTTTCAACAGCTTCATCTGCATCTCTTAATGGCTCATTACCACCTGGTACAATTGGAACATTGGCCTTTTCCATCGTTTTTCTTGCTTCGATTTTACTACCCATCTTTTCGATACAAGTAGGATTAGGTCCGATAAAAACAATACCCGCTTTTTCACATGCATTAGCAAAACTAATATTTTCTGAAAGTAGGCCATAACCAGGATGGATCGCTTCTGCACCTGTTTGTTTAGCTATTTCTAATATTTTATCAACCTTTAAATAACTCTCATTCACTCTTGCAGGACCGAGTAAAAATGCTTCATCGGCATTTTTAACGTGTAAAGAATCAGCATCCGCTTCTGAATAAACAGCTACAGTTTTGATCCCCATTTTTTTACAAGTACGTATGACCCTCATCGCAATTTCGCCACGGTTTGCAATTAATATTTTCTTAAACATCAACTCACCCCTTAAAGAATTCTACTTTTATCCAACTTATTCCTTTTATTTTGATAATTTTATTAACTCCATAGACTGTTCTCTTAATTTATATTTTTGAATTTTACCAGATGCAGTCATCGGGTAACTGTCACAAAATGCGATATGTTTCGGAACTTTATATCTCGCAATTTTACCTAAACAAAATTCACGAATTTCTTCTACTGTTGCTGTCTCTCCTTCTTTAAGCTGAATCCAAGCAACAACCTCTTCTCCAAACTTTTCATGAGGAACGCCTACCACTTGAACATCCAAAACTTTCGGATGTAAATATAAAAACTCCTCAATTTCTCGTGGATAAATATTTTCACCGCCGCGAATGATCATATCTTTTAAGCGACCAGTGATTTTACAGTATCCATTTTCGTCCATCACTGCTAAGTCACCAGTATGAAGCCAGCTATCATTGTCAATCGCATTTGCTGTTGCTTCTGGATTTTTATAATATCCTTTCATGACGTGGTAGCCTCTCGTACATAGCTCACCTTGAACACCACGATCGACTTCTTCGTTTGTCGCTGGATCAACGATCTTCACTTCGACATTCGGAAGCGCCCTACCAACTGAAGAAACTCTTAATTCAATTGGATCGTTCGTTCTCGTTTGCGTAATCACCGGTGAAGACTCTGTCTGTCCATAAGCGATCGTAATTTCAGAGGCTCCCATTTTATTAACTACTGCTTTCATTACTTCAATCGGACATGGTGAACCCGCCATAATCCCTGTACGTAGGCTCGATAAATCATACTTATCGAAGTCAGGGTCATTTAATTCAGCGATAAACATCGTCGGAACCCCATGAAGCGCTGTACAACGTTCTTGTTCAACAGCAGTTAATACTTCTTTCACATTAAACTCTTGTACTGGTACCATTGTTGCGCCGACAGAAACGCAAGCAAGTGTCCCAAGTACACAACCGAAACAATGGAAAAACGGTACAGGAATACACATTCGGTCTTCTGCGCTTAAATTCATACATTCCGCTATATTTCTAGCATTGTTAATAATATTATTATGAGTTAGCATGACCCCTTTTGGAAATCCTGTCGTTCCCGATGTGTATTGCATATTAATCGGATCATGAATATCGAGAGAATCCATTCGTTTATTGAATTCCTCATCTGTAACATCGTCTTTCATTGAAAGTACATCGTCCCATAAAAATGTTCCCGGGTACCTTTTATCCCCTAGTACGATAACATTCTTTAGATGAGGTAATTTTTTGGAGTTTAACTTCCCTGGAACGGCTGTTTTTAATTCCGGAACAATTTCATAAAGCATATCAATGTAGGACGCATCCCTATATTGCTCCATCAAAATTAACGTTGTAGAGTCTGATTGCTTTAGCAAATATTCTAATTCTGCTGTTCGATAATTTGTATTAACCGTTACTAATACTGCCCCCATTTTTCCGGTAGAAAATTGACAAGAAAGCCACTCTGGCCGGTTGGTCGCCCATATAGCAACATGTTCACCTTTTTTTATCCCTAACTTCATTAAGCCTTTGGCTACGTCAATACAATGATTATTAAACTGTTCGTAAGATAATCTTAAACCTCTATCTGGATAAACTAGCGCATCCCTATCTGGATTTTTACTTGCTACATCCTCAAGCAACTGACCGATCGTTAATTTAATTTCTTCCGCCATTCTAATCCTCCTCGTAAACATTAAAGATTATATTCGTTCTCTCTACTAATGGACAATAGTTCTATCTTTACTTTATGAAAGAAGTTGACGAGCAATAACTATTCTTTGAATTTCCGATGTGCCTTCACCAATTTCCATCAGTTTTACATCTCGTAAATAACGTTCAACATGATACTCTCTCATGTAACCGTAACCACCGTGGATTTGAATTGCTTGATTACAAACACGAGTTGCCATTTCAGAAGCAAATAACTTTGCAAAAGCGGCTTCTTTTTTAAACGATTTATCATTATCTTTAAGCCATGCAGCTTTTAAAACTGCATTTCTAGCTAAATCAATTTCCATTGCCATGTCAGCAAGTTTAAATTGCGTCGCCTGGAAACTAGATAGTGTTTTTCCGAATTGCTTTCTTTCTTGGGAATATTTTAAGGCTGCCTCATATGCAGCTTGAGCAATTCCTACCGCTAACGATGCAATCGAAATTCTTCCACCGTCTAAAGTATAAAGAAACTGCCCGAAACCTTTTTGTGGATCACCAAGTAAATTTGTTCTTGGTACACGTACATCTTCTAAAACTAACTCTGAAGTATTTGAACCACGAACCCCCATCTTTTCGTAATTACTATTAATTGTAAAACCTGGTGTATCTGTTGGAACGATAATCGCCGAAATAATGTTTTTCCCGCGCTCATCTTTACCAGTTACTGCCGTAACCGTTACCGTACGAGCAAAACCAGCATTCGTAATCCAACACTTTTCACCATTAATGACAAAATCATCACCATCAACAACCGCCTTCGTTTGCGTTCCACCAGCATCTGATCCTGCATTTGGCTCTGTTAAACCGAAAGCTCCTAGTGACTTTCCTGAAGCAAGTGGTACTAGATGTTCTTGCTTTTGTTCCTCAGTCCCGAAAAAGTAAAGTGGACTAGCTCCTAATGAAATAGCTGCAGCATAACTTAAACCAGTGCTTCCACACGCTTTCCCAATTTCTTCAACAGCCAAAATATAAGAAATCGTGTCTCCACCCGATCCTCCATATTGTTCTGGAAATGGAATTCCCATGAGTCCAAGCTCTCCCATTTTCTTAAATGTTTCAATAGGGAATTTCTCTGTTTTGTCTAATTCCTCAGCCATAGGTGCAATTTCATTTTTAGCAAAGTCTCTCACCATTTCCTTAATCATTTGCTGTTCTTTCGTTAATTCAAAATTCATCATATACTCCCCCTTATAATATAATAAATGTAACTGGTTACCTATTTACTTAAAAAAATATAAATGAACAATCGCTCACCTGACATTAAATCTTAACTACGCTTTTATTATATTCTAAATATTTAAAATTTTAAATATCTTTTTTGAAATTTTTTAAATTTTTTTTTTGACTTTTCATTAGCTTTGTTTAATTAAGCAAACAAACACTTTTAAGATATAATAAAGTTATTATAGATTGAATTTCATAATTACCTAAGGGTAGCTACATAAAACACCTGTAGTATCGTAGTAGCGAAAAAAAATCGTGAATTTATATATGATTAAGGGAGAAAAAACGATGACTAGAAGAAGATATTTAGCTTTAATTCAACAATCTGTAAATAAAGACGACATAAGCTTCGAGGAAATTTCTGCAGACTATTTATATCGAGCTCATTTAAAACAAGATCTAAAGTCATTTATTATGCATGATGTAGAAATCGGTCTCAATAATGCATCCGCAGCTAAGGTAGCAATGAGTAAGTCTGCAACTTATGCTACGCTCAAGCGAGAAAATATACCGGCGATTGAACATGTATTCATTATGAATAGCAACTCAAGATTTATTTCTAGAGACTCATTTCAATTAGCGAGAGAATTATTTTATCAATGGGGAGAAACGGTCGTCTTAAAACAAGATAACGGGTCGCAAGGTAATAATGTATACAAAATTAGCGATATTGTAGAATTAAATAAGCAACTACAATCGATATTCTCTCTACAAGCCAATGCCTCTATTAGTCCTTATTATGAAGCTATATTTGAATATCGAATTGTGACACTCCTTGGAGAACCTAAACTTTTATTAGCGAAAGAGCGAACGAGGTCATGGAAACATAATTTAATCAGTGGCGCACTTTCAAAAGACGTCGAGCCAACAAAAATTCCTCTGCTATCAGAAATAGCTAGCAAAGTAGCTAAAGCAATGGAACTAGACTTTTGCTCGATCGATATCCTTGAAACGACCTCGGGTTTACGCGTATTGGAAGTAAATGAACAAGTGATGCTTGATGAGTATTGTAAAAATAATCAAAACCGAGAAGAAAAAGTTGCACAGCTATATCGTGAAGCAATTCTTGAGCGTTTTAAAAGGATCGATTTTACGTAACACCTGTCCCTTTCAATAGAAGGTCAACCTGCATATACTATTTTGTCAGGAGAGATTAATCCTTTTGAGAGGGGGCTGAATACGTTGCCGGAAGAAAAAGCTGTGTATGAAGAACTAAGAGAACTGAAAACAAAAGTAGCCTTACTAGAAGACCGCCTTACTAAATTCGATGAAGTCCCTACTTATGAAAAGACAAAAAACATGATCAATCATTCATTAAAAGAACTTCCAAACGACGAAAAAATCATTGTACTTATTCAAGATACAATCAAAAAAGAGGATTTAGTAACGAATGAAACTGTAGAAAAAGAACTCTCCAAATTGAAATTATGGCTTTATGTAACAGTTGTCGGGCTAGTGGGTATGGGGTTTAAATTGTTTTTATAGTCGGTAGGATTGGATACCTTTATGAAACTAGCTCTTTTTCGGAGCGTGACCAAAAACAGGTAGCCCCATTTTACTATCAAAAATTTTTAACGGACATACGTTCCTTTATATACTACAAAACCCTCGTTCTAATAAAATTATAGGACATACGTTCCGTTATTGACTTAATTTAAAGGAAAAATACCTTATTTACCTTAATTAAAGGAACGTATGTCCGTTAGCACATCAATATGACTGCTTTTTAAAAAAATAACGGATGTGATGTCCGCAAAGATGTCCTCGCTTGACGCTAGTCCTGCCTTTTAAAATTTAATCGCTGTATCTAAAGCGATTTCTACCATTTCCCCAAATGTTTTTTGGCGTTCTTCTGAAGACGTTTCTTCTCCAGTAATGACATGGTCACTTACTGTTAAAACTGATAAGGCCTTCACGCCGAACTTCGCAGCTAACGTATAAAGTGCTGCCGTTTCCATCTCAAGTGCTAAAATACCATGATTTGCCCAATTTTGAACCGCTTCTTTATCTTCATTATAAAACGTATCCCCCGTAAAAACGTTACCAACATTAATTTGTTTACCTCGTTCTATAGAGATATCATAAGCCGTTTTTAATAAATCGAAGTTCGCTGTAGGAGCAAAATCAATTCCTTTAAAACGAATTCGATTTACAGCTGAATCAGTTGAGGCACTCATCGCAAGAATTAAATCTCTTACTTTCACGTCTTCTTGGATGGCACCACAAGTTCCAACACGAATTAAATTTTTTACTCCATAGCTTTGAATGAGCTCTTGAGCATAAATAGAAATCGAAGGAATACCCATTCCAGTTCCTTGAACTGATACGCGCTTTCCTTTATATGTCCCAGTAAACCCTAACATACCTCGAACTTCGTTATAACATTTTGCATCCTCTAAAAAATTTTCAGCAATATACTTTGCTCGTAGTGGATCTCCTGGTAATAATATTGATTCTGCAATTTCATTTTCTTTTGCACCGATATGTACACTCATTTTTACTTCCTCCTTGAATATTAATCTTTTTCTATTAGAGTTAATTGAACTTTTGCTTTAACTCTAAAAAAATTGTACGAGTCAATTTAACACATTAAAGGTTTTTAATCAAAAATTTAACGTTTTTTCACAATAAAAAATCCCTTTCAATAAATATAACGCTCTATAAATAAGCTTTCCCGTTTTAGAGGAGTTATATTTATTGAAAGGGATCATTTCTACTCTGATTTTTGCTTCGATTTATTAACTCTTGCTTTTTCAATAACTAATGCTTTTTTCGTAACTAACCGTTTCCGTTCATCGTAACAATTCGATTTTTTTAACTTTTCTTGTAACCGCTTTACTTTTTTTAAATCTCCTTCGTTTAAAAAATCTTTATGTTTCATAAGCATAACCCTTTCTAATTAAAATCAATGAATTTCATAATTCATTATTCTCGCCATAAGTACAATATATAGTTTTCGTAAAATCATTTGCAAACTATATATTGTGTGATGTAGCTCATTTTTGGTAATTATGAAATTCACTCAAATAAGAAAAACTTAACTTTTCGGTAAAGCCAATAGAGAAAGGCTTGTTTTTTCTTATACTTTAACCCTTTAGTGAAGTGTAATTTTCTTAAGGTATATACAAAAGATTGTTATACAACAATGTAACTACTAATATGCTCACCATTGAGCAGGCAACTACTTTCGAGGAATTGGAGGCTAACGAAGTTCTGTTCCACTAAAAACTATAACACATTTTAAGCTTATTTTAAATGATTAAATGAAACGTAATATTGTCAGATTAATTATTTTTATAATGCATTTATTGAACTTGCTTAGCTTTCCATCATAGAGAAAGGGCTAACCTGTAAATAGGTCAGCCCGCACACTTTTAACAACAATCATTAACTCCAACCATTACAAGCCCAGAACCTTGTGGAGTTTCTTGGAAATCAAGTGTTAACCCCTCTGTTTGCTCAACGATACTTTTCTCAAACGCTACTTGAATACCATTGATCGATTCAACAATATCCTCTTCTGATGCCTCATCCAGAGACAGTCCTAACTTTGGACCACCTCAGCCCATGCCTGCAAAAATTACTTTAATTCCTTTTGCATTGTTCTGTTCAAGCACTTCTTGAATGAACGATTTTGCTTCGTTAGTAATGTTCATTTTTTCACCTCAAAAATTTCATTAAGGAGTTACCTTATAATAATAACTCTCAGAGTAATCGTAACAATATTAGATATTATTCACAAGAAAATCGTACTATAAACTTATAATGTAAGAAATTGATTGTACATTTACAAACAAAACTATCATGACGGTATATCGTCACCAACTAATATGGAAAAGCGGGTGCTTAAAAAAAATAGATAAGCTCAATTACGCTTACCTACTTAATGTGAAAATTTATCATTGTATTTTTTTGGTTTAAAAATGTTTTTAATTCTAGTTACTAAGGAGACTGTTCTTTCGTCATTAATTCCATGAAAAATTCGGATGACAATTAAAAAATAGATAACTATTGTTAAACCGATTAGGACATATACCATCTTAAATCCCCTCACTTTATTGAGAATAATTTTCAATATCATTATATGCTTTTTCATGGAAAATTTTCAAGTGTTTTATGAATGTTCCTAAAAAATTCACATTTTTTCGATTATACAAACCAACTCAGAATTCATATTTTAACAACAATAATGCACAATAGTAAAAGAATACTGTGTGAACTTCTTTTGTACAGCACTCTAAAAACGAGGAGGATACTATGGAACGTCTTGACGAAGAGAGTCGCAAAGGATATACAAAACAAGTTATTGAAACAATCGTTGACAATAATATGAATAACTTTCGAGAGTTATTTTTTGACCTGCATCCGACCGATCAAATTGATATTTTAAATTCTGTAACAAAAAAACAGCGGGTCATTATCTATAAATATGTTAAGCCTGAAGAGTTCGCTGAAATTTTCCAAGGCCTTGAACTTGAAAAGCAAAAACAATACATTGCAGAAGTACAACAAAACTATGCAATCGATGTAATTAATAACATGCCATATGACGATGTTGCTGATTTTTTAGCAGAATTACCAGAAACATCAAAAGAACTTTATTTGAGTCAAATGGATAAAGAAGAAGCTCAAGAAGTTATTCACCTATTGAAATACGAAGATCAAACCGCTGGGGCAATTATGACAACAGAGTTTGTGTCTGTTTCTTCTACTGAAACTGTACGAAATGTTATGGAACGTCTACGACATGAAGCTCCAGAAGCGGAAACCATTTATTACATTTATGTCATTGATACTCAACTTAAGTTAGTCGGTGTTGTTTCATTACGTGATTTAATTATTTCTCCTTTAGATGAAAAAATTGAAGAAGTGATGTTATCGAGAGTAAAATCTGTTGAAACACATACTGATCAAGAAGAAGTAGCGAGAATCATGAAAAAGTACGACTTTTTAGCTGTTCCAGTAACTGCCCAAGGAATGTTAGTCGGTATCGTTACCATAGACGATATTATGGACGTAGTTGATGAAGAAACTGAAGAAGACTTTGGGGAAATCTCAGCTGTTAGAGGTTCATTAGATACAACTATTTCTTCTTTCTCTGCAGCAAAAAAACGTTCACCGTGGATCATCATGCTAATGTTTTTAGGGTTAATTACAGCAGGAGTCATCGGCGGTTTTGAAGATACACTAGAAGAAGTTATTTTGCTTGCAGCGTTTATCCCCTTAATAATGGATTCGGCAGGGAACACTGGTACGCAGGCGTTAGCAGTTGTTGTCCGCGGTCTAGCCATAGGTACAGTTGACCGTTCTTCCATCGGAAAAATGTTAAAACGTGAGTTCGGCACTGGAATTATGCTTGGATTGATTTGTGCAATCACGTTACTAATTATTGTTCCTGTTGTTTATCCGGAAGGTGGGTTATGGTTAGCTGGTATTGTCGGCGTATCCCTGTTTTTCACTCTTAGTATATCAACCATGGTCGGTGCAACTGTACCTTTAATTATTAATAAATTGAAAATCGATCCAGCCGTTGCCTCAGGGCCATTTATAACGACGATCAACGATATTATGGGGTTACTCATATATTTCTCGATCGCAACAGCCTTACTAGATTACTTACCAAAATAATCACATAAGATGAGGCGTTCAATGGACGTTTCAGACCATCTATAAGTAAAATTAAAAGCACTAGGGCTCACTTACACCCCTAGTGCTTTTTCAAATATTAATCGTCCTCTTTTTGTCTTACTTTAATAAATAAGCTCTTGTTTCGTACGGTTTTAACGTAAACTGCTTAACAGTCCCCTCTTCATCTCCATAATTAGAAATCAACAACTCGGACTCAGAGAACTGAATATCGTTAGGAAGCTCAAATGTCGGCTCATTTCCATAAAAATTACATACTACAACTACCTTTTCATTACCTAATGTTCGAACGTAAGCGAAAATATCTTCGTTGTCTTCTAATATTAAGTCATAGCCACCGTATACGATAATCTCATGTTGTTTGCGCAGTTGAATTAACTTATGATAATAGTAAAAAATTGAATTTTCATCTTCTACGACAGCTTTCGCATTAATTTCTTTATAGTTAGGATTTAAGTCAATCCAAGGAGTTCCGGTTGTAAATCCTGCATGTTCACTATCATCCCACTGAACTGGAGTTCTAGCATTATCTCTTCCTTTTACGTAAATCGCTTCCATAATTTTATCGTGTGGAACCCCTTGCTCACGTTTTTCTTTATACATGTTTAACGTCTCAATATCTTTATATTGTTCAATGTTTTCAAAACGAATATTCGTCATGCCCATTTCTTCACCTTGATAAATATATGGAGTACCTTTCATCATATGAAGTAAAGTTGCAAGCATTTTTGCCGACTCAACTCGATACTCTTTATCATTACCGAACCGTGAAACCATTCGTGGTTGGTCATGGTTATTCATGTACAAACTATTCCAACCAACATGTTCTAACCCTTTTTGCCAGCTCGATAAATTTTCTTTTAAATCAGCTAACTTTAGTGGACGAAGATCCCATTTTCCATCAGGACCTGAATCTAAATCAACATGCTCAAATTGAAAAACCATATTTACTTCTTTTCGTTCTTCATCTGTATATAATTTTGCTTGCTCATGATTAACCCCTGGCATTTCACCGACCGTCATCACATCATAATTCGCCGTCGTTTTTTGATGCATTTCTTGTAAAAATTCGTGAATTCTCGGTCCATTCATAAAGTATTCATGACCAGAAACATATTTTTTACCTTCTTCAGCTGGAGCATCAGGTAAACCGTCCACTTTTGAAATAAAGTTAATAACATCCATTCTAAATCCGTCGATCCCTTTATCTAACCACCAATTCATCATTTTATAAACTTCTTCTCTTAAAGTTGGGTTTTCCCAATTTAAATCTGGTTGTTTTTTAGAAAATAAATGTAAGTAATATTCATCAGTGTTTTCGTCGTATTCCCATGCTGAACCACTGAAAGCCGATTGCCAGTTGTTCGGTTCGCCTCCATTTTTCCCCGGACGCCAAATATAATAATCACGATAACGATTATCTCTTGACTTTTTCGCTTCAACAAACCATTGGTGCTCATCAGAGCTATGATTAACGACTAAATCCATAATCAATTTCATATCTCGTTTATGTACTTCACTAAGTAACTCTTCCCAATCTTGCATCGCACCAAATTCATCCATAATATCTTGATAATCACTAATATCATAACCGTTGTCATCATTCGGAGATTTATAAACAGGTGATAGCCAAATTACATCTATTCCTAGCTTTTTTAAATAATCTAATTTTGAAATAATTCCTTGTAAATCACCAATGCCGTCCCCATTACTATCAGCAAAGCTACGAGGGTAAATCTGATAAACAACACTTTCTTTCCACCAAGTCTTTTTCATTAGTATGTAGTCAACTCCCTAATAAATTTTTACAAATGTATGTATATAGCCTTATTCAGTTTTTCCATTATTACTAATCTTACTATATAAAATCAGCGGTGCGCAAACGTTTTCTCAAAAAACTAACTCCACCTTTATTATAGTGAATTATTATTTAGTCACTATCAAAAAATTGTTGACCTCACTAAAGTTTAAGCAAACGCTTGTCTTACATTTTAAAAAGGATGTTTTTTAACAAAAAAAGGCCTTCGTGAGGATCCACCAAGGCCTTTTTAGCACTTCAAAATCAATTATTTATTCAACTTTTTCAAATAGTCCGAGTTCAGTTAATTCTGAAATAAGCTCATTAGCCTCAGTTTCCATACTAACCTCGATAACTTGATCTGGCTGTAACGCAAGTGCTAGTACGCCTAATAAACTCTTTGCATCTACTACCCAATGATCTTTTTTAATTAAAATGGTGTCTGGATATTTACTCACGGCATTGACAAGCTTGCTAGCAGATTCTGCAAAAATTGGTGTTAATACTTTTAATTTCATGTGAAAATCTTCCCTTCTATTTTATTTATAGATTATAAATGCTTATTTTTTAGTTTAACCAAAATAAAATACAAGTCAAATTTTAAAACTTTAATAATATACAATAATTTCTCAGAATTTATACACAATGCAACAATTAACGGAAACATTATAAAACACCACACTATAGCACGATAACAATTTTCGTTGTATTAATTTAAAAATTTAAAATTTTCTAAAATTAATAGTTGAAAACGCTTACTTTTTATTGTAGATTTATAATCAGAAGTATTTTATATGGTCTTTTTTTATATAAAGAAAGGAGGTTTAAAAATAAATTTCAGAACATTTATAATTTTTTAACTGTTTAATTTGATTGAGCAGTCGCTCGGGACCATAGCAATTATACTATTTGTTTACAAAACCCAAAGACATATAAGCTTAACATCTTAACGTAGGGATTATTTTTAAAGGGGGAGTTTTTATGGACGCTTATAAAAAAGAGGTATGGTTTACAATTCTTATGTCATTGGCTTTTGTATTAACGGGACATATAGGATTTCTGTTTACAATGTTTCCTGTAGAAGGATTCTTCTTTGGATTTCCAGTTATGTATATCGTGCCTATCCTATTCGGGTGGTTCGGAGTTCTCATTTTAACGGTTGTTTCGGGCAAGATTGGTAACCGACTTGATGAAATTATTGAAGAAGAAGATCAGCAAAATAGGAAAAAACAAAGCGGAGAGGGGGCAATGTAGATGGAAGAGCAATTATGGCAATTATCTAATCCAATTGTAGGTATCGCGATCGTTGTAGCTACATTTATTTTATTCTATGTTGTTTCTTGGATTTCAAACCGTGCAAGTACTTCTGTAGAAGACTTATATGCAACTAAAGGTGGCGTAGGTCCTGTCACGAACGGTTTAGCGATGGCCTCAACATACATGAGTATTGCAACATTTTTAGGGGTAACTGCTTTAATATTACAGCTTCAAGTACCATTTGTTATTCTTTGGATTCAATTTATTTTAGCCATTCCGTTAATTACTATTATTTATGGAACGAGTTTACGTCGTATGGGTGCTTTTTCACCGACTCACTTTGTTAGAGATCGTTACGGAAAAACAGCATCGATTATCGCTGCATTATGGATGATTTTAGTTTGTTTAATGTATGCATTAGGGCAAATGATCGGAATTGCTGTTACATTTGAAACATTATTAGGTATTCCATACTTAACAGGTTTATTAATTGGTGGTTTTATTATCGTCGGTTACGTTACAATCGGTGGTATGAGTGGTGCTACGAATAATGCGGCTATTCAAATGGTTATTATTGCATTAATGTTTATTATTCCGTTAGGTGCAATTATGAAAGCTATGGGTAGTACTGGTTGGTATTTTCCACCGTTATTTTACGCAGACATGGTCCCTGCAATGTTAGAAGCGATGCCTTCGTTCTTTGACTACCAATATAATACGAAATGGTACTTTGCTTTAATTCCGGCATTTACATTAGGGGCATTAGGTCTACCACATTTAGCGATGCGTGTTTATACTGCATCAAGTTTAAAAAGTGCACGTTCTGCAATGATTTGGTTTGCTCTAGCACTTGGGATCGTATTCGCTTCTACGTATACAATGGGATTTGCCGGAGTATACTTTGAGCAATCAACAGGCACAATCATCGGTGAGGCTGACGCGGATAAAATCACAATCATTTTAAACTTAGTCTATAACCCTGAATGGGTAACGGCATTAGTAATTGCTGGTGCAATTTCAGCAGGTTTATCGACGATTAGTGGTAACTTACTTGCAATTGGCGCATTAATCTCACAAGATATCGTTACAACTTTAAAACCTAACTTAACGAATAAGGCCAAATTACGTTTAGGGTATGTTTCAATCTTCGCCGGTGGGGTTGCCAGCGTATTATTAGCGATAGATCCACCAGCCTTCCTCATCGTTAGTATATTGTGGGCGTTTGGATTAGCCGGTTCAACAAATGCACCACTCATTATTATGGGAGTTTGGTGGAAAGAAGCAAATCGATACGGAGCGATTGCAGCATCTTTAGGAGCTGGTATCATATATGTAGTCGTATCACCGTTTGTCTTCCCTAATATTGTCGTCAGTGGTCATGCTTTAACAGATAGTATGGGGATTTCCGGGGGGATGCTTGCAGTTCCATTAAGTTTCCTCATCTTAATAGTTGTTTCTTACATTACAAACCGCATTCCTGCTTTACGTAATGAAGCAGAAACGAAAGAAGTTCATGGCTTAATTGAGAGAATTCATGGCTGGAGTGATATTAACCCGAAGCGTTATAACAGTACTGTTGGGGCGTTTATCATCACTTTCATTAGTGCAGTTGTTGTAATCTGGGCAATCATGCCATGGAATTTGTAAGAAAAGTCTGGACATTCAAAATTAACAAAGATACAATTTTATTATAAGAAGTGACGCAGGAGTACTGTGCTTCTGCGTCACTTTTGTTTAATCGTCTCAATACATATTAATTGTAGGAGGGAATTATGGGAAAGGTCAACTTAATCTTCAAAGCTATAACCTTAGACAAAGAAGCGATCCAACAATTATCAGATCCAAATAGTAACTGGAGATTGATTAGTGCATTTATAACATTTCTACTTGGTATTTTTTACGGTTTTACATCCATTACTATTAATAGCGAATTAATTGCATCATTTGAAACTCCCTTATTAAGAGAGACGGTTGTTCCAGGACTTTTTCTGTTTTTTGGAATTGTGATGATTTTTATTACGAAGATTGGTTTTTCACTCCTATTATGGGCCGGAGCTAAAGGTTTTGGTGGACCAGGATACCTAAGAATCTTATATCGTAATACAACGATCGCACTTATTCCTTCAGTTATGGCTTTACCTGCGTTTATTTCGTTACAAGTAGGTGCACCTCTAACATTTTTAATGGTTCTATTTCTTGCTTTATCTCTTACGTGGATGTATTTAATTTTTAGTAAAATACTAGAAGTAACGCAACAATTCATTCCTTGGAAAGCATACGTTGCAATCTTGTTAGTGTTTATTTTCTTCACAAGTATTTATTATATCGTTACACCGCCAGCGACTTAAAGTAAATAATTTGTTAAAAAATAAGAAAAGCGCAACAAAAAAACCTCTAAAACTGGTAGATCCAGCTTGAGGTTTTTTATTTAATATTTATTCTTCCTCATTAAAAAGCTGCTCTCTAAACTTCATCGCCATTTTATGAAAAATAAAAGCAAATACGATAGAAGTAATACTTAAAATAATAAGGATCATCTGTTGCATTTGACTAACACCTTCATTAGGAACAATTAGCCCAATAAACATAAATACACTTAACGCTAGTAAAATAAATGCAAATCTTTTATAATCAGTAACTTTACCTTTTAAGATATTAGTTGTTACACTACTTTTATTAGACAAATTGATTACCCCCTTAAACACTATATCAATATAATGATTATAACATGCTGACAGAGGCTCAACCGCTTGTAAATGTTGCTAAATGAACCAATTGGATGAGATGGGTTGTTGGTTTGCAAGTTGGTAAGTAGAAAGCAGGAAGGAACCTTGAACTTTTATATGTTAGATTGTGACGGTAAATCGTCATCATCGTTTTGTATGAAAAAAGAATGCTCGGTCGCTTTTCTTGAGTGAGCCTCTAAAATTCGATAGAATTTTACAGCGAAGCGAGAGAAAAGCGGCCGACATTTTCATTTAAGATGGTGACGATGTTTGTCATGAAGGTTTTGTAAGTAAATAGTTTTGTTCGAAATAAATTGAATTCTAATAAGCAATATGTGTACAATATGTATATAATAGTTGGAATTTTTAAAAATTGGAGGCATCTTTCATGAAAAGCATAATAAAAGATATTAACCTTGCAAGTAATGGCCATTTAAAGATTAATTGGGTAAACGAGCATATGCCTGTTTTAAATCTGATTAAAAAAGAGTTCGAAAAGGATAAACCTTTCAACGGCTTAAAAGTTGCGATCTCTCTTCATTTAGAAGCCAAAACCGCTTACTTAGCTAAGGTTATTCAAGCAGGTGGAGCTGATGTAACGATTACAGGAAGTAACCCCCTTTCAACACAAGACGACGTTTGTGCTGCTTTAGTCGAAGATGGCATTACTGTTTATGCTACATACAACCCTACTGAAGAAGAATATAAACACCAGTTAGTTAAAACATTAGAAGAAAAGCCTGACTTAATCATTGACGATGGTGGCGATCTTGTGACAGTTCTTCATTCAGAACGTCAAGATTTACTAGAAAATATACGTGGGGGTTGTGAAGAAACGACAACTGGAGTATTAAGGAATTACGCTTTGAAAAATAGTAATCAATTAGCCTTTCCAATGGTTGCTGTAAACGATGCTTATTGCAAGTACTTATTTGACAATAGATACGGAACAGGACAATCGGTATGGGACGGCATTAATCGGACAACTAACCTTATCGTAGCAGGTAAAACTGTAGTAGTCGTTGGATTTGGTTGGTGTGGACGCGGTGTGGCTCAAAAAGCAAAAGGATTAGGAGCAAAAGTAGTCATTACGGAAGTAGATCCAATTAAAGCAATTGAAGCCCATATGGAAGGCTTTGAAGTTATGACGATGTCAGACGCTGCCAAAGTCGGTGATTATTTTGTTACAGTAACGGGAAATCGCGATGTGATCCGAGGTAAGCATATTGAAAATATGAAAGATGGTGCGATTTTGTCAAATGCTGGTCATTTTGATATCGAAATTAATAAGCCTGAACTTGAGGAACTTTCTTCATCGAAACGTACTGTGCGTCACAATATTGAAGAATATGAATTGAATGATGGGAGAAAAATTTATTTACTAGCGGAAGGGCGTTTAGTAAATTTAGCTGCTGGTGACGGACACCCTGCAGAAATTATGGACATGACATTTGCCTTACAAGCCCTTTGTTTAGCCTTTATAAACGAAAACTATCAAAAAACTGGTGCCGAAGTTTTATCTGTTCCTAGCGAGCTAGATGAAAAAGTTGCACGCCTAAAACTAGAAACATTAGGGATCTCTATCGACACGTTATCAGATGAGCAAAAAAAATATTTAGCTAGTTGGCACCATGAAGAATAAACACCATATATAAAAACGAGAAGGGGAGCACATTGTAGTGGCTCCCTTCTCGTTTTTTATTCTAAACTCTTTACGCAAACACAACCGTTAGAACGTCTTTTAGATGCATTTTGTTAATTTATTGTCTAATCTACGATCAAACACGGTTTAACTACTTCCTACTAAAGCGTAAATTTCTTAAACATTCGATTCGCTTCAAAGATCACTTGTTCTTCATCGACCGTTGTGCACTCACCGTTTTTAACTACATGCTTCCCTTGAACGAAAACGTCTTTTACGTCTCGTCCACTCGCAGAATATACGACATGTGAAATCGGGTCATGGCTCGGTTGGAAAAATACTTGGTTTGTATTTAACACGATAATATCTGCTTCTTTTCCAACTTCAAGACTTCCTGTTTGCTCTTCTAACCAGAGTGACTTAGCCCCATCAACCGTCGCCATTTGTAAGGCAGTTTTTGCAGGAATTAATGTAGCATCATTATGTACACCTTTATGTAAAAGTGCCACCTGTTTTAATTCTTCAAATAGATCAAGATTATTATTTGAAGCAGAACTATCGGTCCCTAATGAAACAAGAAGTCCTTTTTCAAGCATTTTCTGAACTGGTGCAACACCACTTGCTAGCTTTAAATTACTAATGACATTGTGAGAAACCCTTACATCATGTTTAGCTAATATATCTAGTTCTTCATCACTAACATGAACCCCGTGAGCTACTAAGGCTGGACAATCAAATACTCCCAATTTTTCTAAATGTGCTACCGGACGCTGCCCATATTCTTTTACATTTAATTCAACTTCAAATAATGTTTCGGACATATGAGTATGTATCGGAACATTTAATAACTTTGCTTTTTCAACTACTTTCTCAATAAAAGCTGGTGGACAAGTGTAAGGAGAGTGTGGTGACATCATTGTTGTGATACGACCATTCGCTTTCCCTTCCCAATCTTGAACAAACGCTGTAGCTTCTTCAATTTTTTGCATTTGAACCTCATCTGAAGCAAGTCCAATCATACCTCGACATAATTTTGCACGAATTCCTGACTGATCAACAGCACTTGCAACAACATCCATATTGTCGTACATATCAACAAATGTCGTCGTTCCAGTTTTCAACATTTCAATAATCGATAAATAAGAACCCCACTTAGTATGCTCTTTCGTATATTGACCTTCAAGAGGCCACATCTTCGTTTCAAGCCATTGTTGTAACGGTAAGTCATCAGCATAGCCTCGAAGTAAAGACATCGCAATATGACCATGGGTGTTCACGAGGCCTGGTAATACATAATTTCCTTTCGCATCATAAACCTCATCATACGTAGTTGGGTCATCTATATTTTCACCTACGTAAGTAATTTTTCCGTTTTCAAAGGCAATTGCACCGTTTTCAATAATGCGGTGGTCATTTTCCATTGTAATCAATTTTGCATTTTTAATGACTGTTTTCATAACTATTTCTCTCCTTATAAACCGTCCTTATTCATCGTCATCCTCATTACTAGAAGAAGTATATCGTTCTAAATAAGGGTTCTCGTCAAGTTTCACAACGCTGACAGGCATCCATCCTTCATTTTTCACCCATTCTATTCTCACTTCATAAGGAGTCAAACGGTTTTCATAATTAGCAACAATTCCTACTGAGCTTAAATGATCCCCACCATTTCTTACATGCCATAACGTCATTTCTTCCCCTAAACCTGTGGCATATTGGAAAGCGCGTGTCATCTCTTCCCAGTTGACATGGTCTCTTTCGTAAACTGCTGCAAAAGGTTCTTCTTGAACCGTTCCAATTGGTGCCCATTCACCAGATTGTACTACTTGAGTAGGTGGTGTTTGTTCAGTTTCATTTTGATTTGTAGTATCTGTTTGTTCCGTACTATCGTTACTCGCTTGCTCTTCTGAAGTACTGTCAGATGCTGACTGTTCCTCTTGTTTATCTACATCTGTAGACTCGTCCGCTTCTGCTGTAGAATCGCCGTTTTCTTCAACCGCCTCACTATTATTCTCCTCACGGTCTTCTAAATTATCACTCACTACTGGTTCAGTAGATTTCCCGCCTAATAATAGTTGTCCTCCTACTAATAAAATTAGCAGCACAACTAACCCAATTGAAATATTTAAAATTTTATTAGCTACTTTACGCTTTCGTTTTTGACTCCTTAAGCCAGTACCGTTATACTGATCTCCTCTCACACAAATCTCCTCCTATGTTGACTATTTATCTATACTAAACTCCATT
Source organism: Anaerobacillus arseniciselenatis (assembly GCF_001865995.1). Classification (GTDB taxonomy): domain Bacteria; phylum Bacillota; class Bacilli; order Bacillales; family Anaerobacillaceae; genus Anaerobacillus; species Anaerobacillus arseniciselenatis. Next base: position 53,509 of record NZ_MLQQ01000058.1, read on the forward strand.
ATAATCAAAGAGGACAACTTTTTCGAGTTAAATGAGAAAAATTCAAAAACTACTAAACAACAAACTCACTACCCTACTATGAAAAATTTACTCATTTCCATCGTAATTTTTATATAAAAATTCAACAATCTTTCTATAAGCTTTCAGTGTTTTGACTTCTCCTTTATGATCTAAATCGAGAATTACCATTACATACTTCGGATCTTCTGCAGGGAAATAGCCTGCAAACCAGTGGGTCATTTCATTTTTATTTATACCTTTTTCGGCAGTCCCTGTTTTACCTGCTATAGAATATGGCGCTGAATGTAACAGCGGATTGGCTGTCCCTTCTTCCATTTTCACCACCGATCTTAACAATTGTTGTAAGCGCATTGCCGTATAAGTTGATATCCTTTCTTCGTTATTTACTAACTGCTTAGGAAACTCAACGACGGTCGTTCCATTTTCATATTTAATTTTCGAGGATCCTCGCACTTGGTGCTTCTCACCCCCTCTTGCAATCGTTGCTAACATATTTGCTACTGCAAGAGGAGTGACGCGAACATTTTTTTGACCAATCGAAGTTTGAGCAATCGCATAATAATCACCAATATCTTTTTCTTCCACTGTGACCTTACCACGTTCTTCTTCTGGAAAATGAGTGATTTCTTCTAGGCGATAGACATCACCAATCCAACCTACTTGATCCGTTAACCCAAGTTTTTGGGCATACTTATGTAAAATTTGTTGATCTATTTTTAAAAGTTCATTAGCTAAATAACTGAACGTATAATTACAGCTTTGTGAAAAACTTTCTTCAAACGTTAACATTCCTAATTGCCGTGGTTCCTCGTCATCACCATATAAGTTTTTATCACAATCAAACAAGTCAAATTTATGAGTTAAGTTATGGTCAATTGCCGCTGCTGCAACAACAATTTTAAAAATCGATCCCGGGGTATGGGAAGTAACGATTTGATTTTCTGCTCCAATACCAAACGGAGAATTAATATTAAAGTTTGGTAAACTAACTAAGGAAATCAGATCATTCGTTTTAGCATCTAAAATAACAGCACCTCCGTTTGAAATTCCTACATCTTTTAACGTATTCGTAACATATAATTGAGTTTGTTTATCTATAGTCGTCACTACTTGTGTAGGATGATACGGATTTGCAGGTGCAGAGTACTTTACATCAAAACCAAAAAGTGGTTGCTGTAGGTTATCAACAAAATATACAAGTTTGGCATCACCTTGCGAGATTAAAAACGGATCAAAAGATCGTTGCATTCCTGAAACACCTACTTCAGCGTGGATAGAAATATTTCCGTTAGCTAATTGGTCACTGTAACGCCGTTTAACTTCCTCTACATTTTCACCAGTCACACCAATTAAATGAGGGGCAATATTCTCTGTTCGTTCTTGCACATATTGAGCATAAACTCCAGGAATTTTTAGTTGATTAATTTTGGTCATTTCATCTTCTTTCAACTTACGTCGTTCCCCATTCATATGAAAAACAATAGGCTCCTTAGCGTTACTTACCTCTTTTAATAGTGCATCTTCGTTAACATCTAATATATTTGCGACTTCATGTACAGGCCATTTTTGATCTTTTAAAAATGGGAATAAGATTAAACTAGGATAATAATCAACGTCGAGCGGTTCACCTCTACGATCTGAGAAGTACCCTCTACCTGAATGTAACACAAATGACTGTGTTCTTTGCTTTATACTTTCGGCAACTAAGTCTATATCGTTCTTTGAATAATGATGAGTTGCAAATAACTGAACATAAGCAAGACGTATAATAAGGACACTTAATATCAACATAAATATTACTAACACTTGAATGGTCCGTTTTTGTATAAGCAAATCAACCACCTCTAATTATTCATTGTTGTCAATAGTCGAGTAATTTTATTCAAGCATATTGAAACATTTCGACGCCTTTTTTCATACAAAACCTTCATGACGATTAATCATCACCATCTAACAAAAAATTCCGGTCGATTTCCCTCACTGCGCTGTAAATCCGTTCCGGCTTTAGAGGCTTGTTCGGAAAAGTCGACCGTCATTTATTTTCATACAAAATCTTCATAAGGGCAGAACCGTCACAACCTACTCTGCAAAAATTCGATCGGTACCCAAACCAACAATCCAACAATCCAACTAACCAACTAACTAACTTTTCACACAAAAAGTGCCTAACCCATCTTACCTATTGGGTTAAGCACTTTGATAATAGTCAATTAATAAGTCCTTATTTAATTTCTAAAATCTCAACTTGCATATCGCCGCCTGGAGTTTGGACACTCACTTTGTCTCCGACCGTTTTTCCTAATAAGCTTTTAGCCATTGGAGATTTTTCCTTCAAACGGATCGCTTTCAGCACTACCTACAATTGTATACGTTTCTTCATCACCGTCTGGTAATTCCTTAAACTTCACTGACTTTCCTAAAGAAACTACAGAAGAGTTTGTCTCATCTTCTTCAATAATTTCTGCATTTCGGATCATTTTTTCAAGGGTTACAATTCGCCCTTCAACAAATGCTTGTTCTTCTTTTGCTGAATCGTATTCAGAGTTCTCCGATAAATCCCCAAACGAGCGAGCTATCTTAATACGCTCTACTACTTCTTTTCTTTTTTCACTTTTTAAAAATTCTAATTCCTGTTCTAATTTTGCTTTTCCATCCAACGTCATATAATACTTTTTGTCTTCCGCCATCTTGCTTTCACTCCTTAAATATGATCATTTTCAATACTATTCGTACATTTAGGTATTTCTTTGGTAAGGGTTACATTTCACTTTTCTTAATGCCTTTAAAAGATAATTCTTCGTTTTACTGTTCGACCCCCGAACAGTTTAAAACATTGTAAGCTTATGTATACAGAAAAGCTTAGCAAATACCAAGGTGATAAATGCCCAAGCTTTTCTTTACACGTTATTAGAAAAAATTAGATTACCGCAAAAATTTGTGAAAGCCTAATTTTTCAACTAAAAACTGACTTTAATAAGAAAGATATAAAACCCCACTTTCCTATGCTATTACAAAATTACTTTTTCTTCAAGGATTGTTCTAATTTTAGTCACCATTAGATCAATTGCGACACGATTTTGTCCACCTTCAGGAACAATCACATCCGCATAACGCTTTGTCGGTTCAACAAACTGAAGGTGCATAGGACGAACTACTGATGTGTATTGATCAATGACTGAGTCTAACGTTCTGCCACGTTCCTCAATATCGCGCATGAGTCTACGAATAATCCGAACATCTGCATCAGTATCAACAAAAAGCTTAATGTCCATTAAATCTCGAAGACGCTCATCCTCTAAAATTAAAATTCCTTCTAAAATAATAACCTCTTTAGGATCAACAGTAATTACTTCTTTAGACCGCGTATGGTTAGCATAATCATACACAGGCTTTTCAATCTTTTCATAAGACAATAATTTCTGTACTTGCTCAAGTAGTAAATCATTATCAAAAGCCAATGGATGATCGTAATTCGTTTTAATTCTTTCTTCCATTGTTTTATGAGTTTGGTCTTTATAATATGCATCTTGCTCTATCATTAATATCGATTTATCTTTAAATTTACGATAAATTTCTCTTGCCACTGTTGTTTTTCCTGAGCCTGTTCCCCCGGCAACCCCAATGACAATTGGTTTTTTTGTCATTATAGTACTCCTTTACGCATCATATTATTAGGATATAGTGGTTTGTCCACTTTAAATTTCACAATTTGAAGAGGGTGTCTTGCAGCATCTATCTCCTCATCATCTTCATCCCAAATTTTTTCAATCTGCTGAGTAAAGTTTTCTATTTCTGGGCCAAAAAATTCAACTTCATCACCAGGCTTAAAATGATTTCGCTGTTGCAATGTTACAATTTTTGTATCTTCGTCATAGTCAAGAACGAGCCCAGCAAAATCAAAAGTCGTTTTCTTTCCATGGTTACCAAACATCTGCTCTTTATACGTAGGCACTTCCTCAAAAAATGCAGGTGCTGTATCACGGTTTGCACACTTATCTAATTCTTCAATCCATTTTGGATCAATTTTAAAGTTATCTGGATCCGCACAGTAGGCATCAATAACTTTACGGTACACCGACGTAACTGTAGCCACATAATGAATAGATTTCATTCTTCCTTCAACCTTTAAGCTATCAATACCAGCTTCGATTACTTGTGGAATACCTTCAAGTAAATTTAAATCTTTAGGACTCATTGTAAAAGGGTCATCTGCTTCTTGATATAAAGCAATTTCTTCCTCTTTGTGATCATCTTGTTCAAATAAATGATAGTCCCAACGACAAGATTGGCAACAACCACCTCTATTAGAGTCACGAGCGGTCATATGATTACTCAACACACATCGCCCCGAATACGCGATACACATCGCCCCGTGAATAAAGGTTTCAATTTCAATATCGACATGCTTTTTCATTTCTAACATTTCTTCCAAACCAACTTCACGAGCTAAAACGACGCGATGTAAACCTTCTTCTTTCCAAAACTTAATTGCTTGCCAGTTTGTTAACGATTGTTGAGTGCTTAAATGAACCTCAACATTTGGAGCAACTCGCTTACACGTTTCAATAATTAACGGATCAGCTACAATAATCCCCGTAACACCCACTTCTTGTAAATCTTTTAGGTATTCTTCTAAGCCTTCCATGTTTTCATTATGGGCAAAAATATTAGTCGTAACATAAATTTTCGCGCCATATTTATTAGCAAACTCGACACCTTCACGCATTTCTTCTATGGAAAAATTATCAGCATTTGAACGAAGTCCAAACTCTCGACCACCGATAAAAACAGCATCAGCACCGTAATGTACAGCTATTTTTAACTTTTCCAAACTTCCTGCTGGCGCAAGTAGCTCAGGCTTTTTTATAATTACACGTTTCCCTTCAGGAGTAAACGATGAAATTTGTTGCATTTAAACACACCCCCTTAAAATTAATAAAAAGCTCTTCTTACTATTCGAGACTTCTCTTTAATAAACAGTTTCTTTAAAGAAAAAGCCAGTATCTAAGTTCCTGTTAATAGGTTGTATTTTTTCAATTTCTTCAAGATAAAAAAACTTTTTATCTTGATATGCATCTGGATCTTGTAAATACAACTCAATTGCTTCGTTATATAAAGAGGTAACTTTTTCAATATAATCTACACTTTTTAAAACCCCATCTATTTTAAAACTATCTACCCCTGCATCTAACATGTCTTCTAACTCATCGATAATGCATATATCGTTAGGGCTCATAATATGAGTTCCATTTTCATCTTCAAAAATAGGATATTTAGCATCTCTTTCAGGATCGTGTAAAAACAGTGTACGATCTTTACTGCGCCCTTCAACCTTTAAGTCCTTACCTTGAAACTCCATATAGTTCCCAATAAGAGTCCGCTTTGATTGGAACATACAAGTCATCCCGTGTACTTGTACCTCGATTTCAACTTCAGCTTTTTCTTTGGTTTCTACGATTGAGTCCATATTGATTTCACGGGCCATAACTGCGCGTTTTGCACCTTTTTGCCCCCAATAGTTAGCGGTAAAATAGTTGGTAGCCGTTGTTTCTGTATTCCAATGAAGCTTCATTTCTGGAGCCGCTTCTCTGGCAGCCATTATTACTGCTGGGTCACCAAAAACAATCGCATCAACGTTCACATCAGATAAAAAGCTAATGTATTCAGGTAAAAATTCTAATTTATCATTATGGAAAAGAGCATTCATTGAAACGTAAACTTTTGCTCCTAGGCCATGAGCAATTTTTACAGACTCTTTTATATCATCTCGATTGAACTCTCCTGCTAAACGTAACCCATATTTTTCTTCTCCGATTAATATTGCCGTTGCACCAGAGTTAATTAAACGACTTATGTCATCTACCTTTGTTGGCGTTACAAGTAATTCAGGTTTTTTCATCACAGTTCACCACCTATTTCTTCTTACTAATTGCCATACCATCACCAATTGGATAAAATGTTGTTTCATATTTATCGTTTGTCATGAGCATCTCATTATAAGAACGTAAATTCACAACCATCGTTCTAATCCCCTTGGCTACCTTACCTTCTTTTGCGACAACCCCTTTATACAAGACATTATCGCTTATTATAATTCCACCTTTTTTTACTAGTGGACTATACAATTCGAAGAAACGTTTATATTGACCTTTAGCTGCATCTATGAACAAAGCATCAAAAGGGCCATATTCTTGAATGGCAGAAGGCGCCTCCAGTGCATCACCATAAATAAGCGTAATACGATTTTCAAGTTGTCCCTTACTAATAAATTCTTTCGCCTTTTCATAACGCTCATTATTACGCTCAATAGAGACCACTTTACAATCTGGAAGCCTTTCAGTAATTCTCATTGCCGAATAACCGATCGCCGTACCAATTTCTAATACATTTTTAGTATTGGCAAATGATAAGAATTGCAACATCGCTTCAACACTTACGATGTCCATTATCGGTATTTCATTTTCAGCGGCGTACAGCTCCATCTCTGTAAGCAGAGGGTTTCTTTGCTTAATCAATGAACCAATATATTTATTTACTTGATCTGAGACCACTATCAAAGCCTCCTTTTTCTCAATTCCACTAAGTATTTCCTAAAAAGAACGATTTATTTTAACATAAAGAGAAAGAGAATGCGAATAATCACACTCTCTAAGAAAAGCGGAAGCACCTTGGGAAGCCCTGAAAAGCGGTGGAGAGCCAGCGGTGGTTTATCTCCCCTTATGAACTCTCATCTTCGAGTAGATAAACACCGATGGATCGAAGCGCTCGAAGGGCTAGGCGCTGTAGCTAGACATCCAGAAAAGCGAAGGTGCCTTGTTAAGCTTCGACAAGCGTTGGAGGGCCAGCAACGTTTTGCCTCCCCCCTGAAATACGATCCTGAATAGGCAAATCTTGATGGACCGAAACGCTCGAGAAGCTAGGCACCGCAGCTAGACAATAAGAAAAGCGGAAGCGCCTTAATCACGATACTCCCTTAACACTTCTTGATGTTCTTGGAACGTTTTCGTATACATTACTTCACCATCTGTTCGTGCATAGAAAAATAAATAATCATTTTCCTCAGGTTGTAGTGTAGCTTTAATTGCAGCCTCACCTGGGTTATTAATTGGGCCGATCGGAATGCCAACCACACGGTACGTATTGTATGGTGAATCAATATCTAAATGCTCATATAACGTTCTTGAAAAGTGTTCCCCATGAGCATAGGCCACAGTCGGATCTACTTCAAGGCGCATGTTACGATCAAGGCGATTATAAAGAACTCCCGAAATTTTATAACGGTCTTCAGCTTTTTGTGCTTCTCCTTCAACAATTGAAGCTAATGTCATAATCTCATGGATATTATAGTCACTTTCCTCAACGTCTGCAAAGTATCTGCCGATAATTTGTTCTGTACGCTGCAGCATCGCTTCTATAATCGTTTCAATCGAAGGCTTCTCTTCAACAAAATCATATCTAGCAGGGAATAAGTAACCTTCCAGCGGCCAACGTATGCCTTCAGCTAAAATATCTTCTGTTAAAATTGAGTAGCGATCAATTAAGCTTTCTATATATTCTTCATCCTGTACTTTTTCTCTAATCTCTTCCAACTCATGATTAGTATTATCAGCAATAATTTCTAAAATTCTTTCTAACCATCGACCTTCTGGTACTGTAAAAGATAATGCGTACTCTTGGTAAACTGTACCTTCTTTTAATGCAGCGATAATCTCATCTAAATCCATAGATCTAGAGAGTTGATAGTCGCCTGCTTGGAAGCCAGTTTCATTTTTATAACGGATATAATATCGGAAAAAGCTAGCATTTTTCACGAGCCCATTTTCTTCTAATATATTTCCAATTCTCGTACTATTAGAGCCAATTGGTATTTCAACATCAATCAGTTGCTCATCTGTTTCATCAACAGGTCCTAAAGCACTTGTAACGTATGAATAAGCATAGTAGCCCGCTGCTGTAAAAGCAATTAAAAATAAAAACAAGCATACGAGAACAATTTTACGTACAATACTTGCTTCTTCTTGACGCTCTTTCAATTTTTTCTTTTTTATTTCTTGCCAGTTTTTTTGTTTGTCTTTTGAAGACATCGTATTCTCCCCCTCAAGCCATCTTAGAGGATCTCTCCCTAATTTTTGTAAATACTTATTTTTTTACAACACTCCTATTATACTATATTTCTACAAAATTTCATTAACAATGTAGAATTTTGTAGAGGGAATTACAACCAAGTTCGTTTTTTCAATGTACAATTTTAAATTTAAACTTTAAAAATGTACAATTGTTGATTGCATAGCCTCAAAGTAATTTTCATACAAAACCCGCATGACGATATTCCGTCACCAAAGCTACTGACCTCAATTACGTCATAAGATACATCTTTGAATTTACTTCATGCTGCTTTGCGACGAGTAACCGCAGGAGCATCTCTTACTAAGATGGAAAAAGCGGGCGCTTTCCCTCACTTCACCTTGACCTTCTAATGAATCTCAGACGTTCGTTCGCAAAAGCACCCACCTTTTTTCATATAAAACACTTATGACGATTAATCGTCATCATCAAACATATAAAAGTTCAAGGTTTTTTCCAACTTTCCAACCTTCAGCTTTCCAACTAACAAACTTCTACATTAAAAAGACAGCTCACTATATATTAGGAGCTGTCCAATCATATATTTATTACTCGTCTTCTTCGCCTTCAGTAAATGTATTTAACATCTCTTCAACGACATCCCATTCTTCATCTGTTTCGATCGGATGAAGAGTTAAATCGTCCTCGCCTTCGCCTTTATCTTCATAACGGAAAGCATGTACTTCCATTTCTTCTTCATCGTTTTCAGCATCAGCTGCATCCACTAAAACCATGTATGACTTTCCTGTTGCATCGATGTCAAACGTAAACAACACTTCAAATAAATGCTCGTCCCCATTTTCATCTGGAATAATAATTCGTTCTCTTTCTGCTTTTTCCACATTAACACCTCATTAAATTAATTGTAAATCAATACTGTTAGTTAATATTGACATTTTCATCAATATGCATGCACTCTAAGATAATGAATCTAGATATCCTTGTAAAATCATCACAGCTGCCATCTTATCGATAACTTTCTTCCGCTTTTTCCGGCTCATATCAGCGGCAACTAACATTCGCTCAGCAGCAACAGTAGTTAGACGCTCATCCCATAAAACTATAGGAAGGTCAAAACGTTGCTTAACCTCTTCGGCAAATTGTTGGCATGCTTCACCACTTGGACCGATTGTTCCATTCATATTTTTCGGCAACCCTACGACAACTTTATCAATTTCAAGATTAGTTACTAAGCTAGCTAACTTATCCCAATCCTGCTGTGGATCCTCTTCACTTCTTCTAATTGTTTCGACGCCCTGGGCAGTCCAACCTAATTCATCGCTTACTGCCACACCAATTGTCTTTGTTCCAACATCTAGTCCTAATATTCTCATACTACTCCTCTTGGTGCTGTGATAAATACGATTTCACTAATTCTTCAATTAATTCATCTCTTTCAAGCTTGCGAATTAATGACCTAGCATCATTATGTCTAGGGATATACGCAGGATCACCCGAAAGTAAATATCCTACAATTTGGTTAATTGGGTTATACCCCTTTTCTTCTAACGATTGATATACGGTAAGTAATACTTCTTGAACATTCGCATCTACTGAGTCATCTTGGAAATTAAATTTCATCGTATTGTCCATTGAACTCATCACAAACACCTCTTTTCCTACATTACACAATTATTAATGCTGTTCAATCTGCATAAAATTTTATCTATATCCATATTGTACACTAACATGAATTATTTAGGAAATTGTTTTCAAAAATTCCGGTACAAAATCCAATGCTGCTTGCAATTCATCAGGATTTTTCCCGCCTGCTTGAGCCATATCTGGACGTCCACCGCCGCCACCACCGCAGCGAGTAGCTACTTCTTTAACAATTTTCCCAGCATGGTAGCCATCCTTTACTAAATCGTTTGTTACTCCAGCAACTATATTTACTTTTCCATTATTGACAGCACCTAATACAACAATACCTGTACCTAGTTTATTTTTTAACGTATCCACTAAACCACGAATACTGTCCATTTCTGCTACATTCACTTTTTTCGCAATAACAGCAACGTCATTCACCTTAACAACGTCATCCACTAAACTTCCAGCTTCCATATTTCCTAATTTAGCTGCTAGAGATTCATTTTCACGCTGTAATTTTCGGACTTGGTTTTGAAGCTGCCCAACTTTTTCTGGAACTTCCTTTATATTTGTCTTTAAAAGACTTGCAGCTTCCTTTACTAACTCCAATTGACTATTCATGTACTCATAAGCACCTTTACCTGTTACAGCCTCAAGGCGTCGGATCCCTGCCCCAATTCCTGATTCTGAAATAATTTTAAACAATCCAATTTCAGCAGTGTTTTGTACGTGACATCCACCACAAAGCTCAAGACTATAATCTCCTACTTGAACGACACGGACAACATCTCCGTATTTTTCACCAAATAGAGCCATTGCTCCCATCGCTTTTGCTTCATCGATTTTTTTATTAGCAATCTCAACGGAAATAGCATCCCAAATCTTTTGATTTACAATCTCTTCTATTTTCGTTAGCTCCTCTGAAGTAACTTGTCCAAAGTGAGAAAAATCAAAACGGAGACGATTTTCTGAAACTAATGACCCTGCCTGATTAACGTGTTCACCTAACGTATCTTTTAAAGCTCGGTGTAGTAAATGTGTTGCTGTATGATTTTTTACGATACCAATTCGCTCTGTATCTTCTACTGTTGAAGTAACTGTCATTCCTTGAGTTAATGTACCTTCTACAACACGAACTGTATGAAGATTTTGTCCATTCGGTGCTTTTTGAACATCCTCTACACTTACAACTACTCCATCAGCTTTCATCGAACCTTTATCAGCTACTTGTCCCCCACTCTCAGCATAAAATGGAGTTTGGTCAACAATCACTTTAACAACATCACCTTTGGTTGCTTCGTTAACGACATCTTTCTCTTTAATGATTACTTCAATCGTCGATTTAGATAACAGTTGATCATATCCAATAAACTCACTTGCTACCGTTAAATCTCCCAAAACACTGTCTTGAGTTTGCATCGAATCACTTGTTTGTCGAGCTGCTCGCGCACGATCTCTTTGCTTTTCCATTTCAGTTTCAAAACCATCACGATCAATGGAAAGACCAGCTTCTAACACATATTCTTCTGTTAAATCAACTGGGAAGCCATACGTATCATATAACCTGAAAACATCTTCTCCAGAAATCGTATCTTTATTTTCAACTTTGGCTTGTTCCATTACTTTTGACAATATGGCTAAACCTTCATTTAACGTTTCATGGAAGCGTTCTTCTTCATTTTTGATGACTTTTTGCACAAACTCTGTTTTACCTTTTACTTCTGGATAGAAGTCGACCATAATTTCACCAACTACAGGAACTAATTCGTACATAAATGGTCGATCAATATTAATTAATTTTGCGTAACGTACCGCTCTTCGAAGTAAACGTCTTAACACGTAACCTCTTCCTTCATTTGATGGTAATGCGCCATCAGCGATTGCAAAAGCAACTGTACGTACATGGTCAGCAATGACTTTAAATGAAACATCTGTCTCAGTATCATTTCCGTATGTAACTCCTGAAATTTGTTCTGTAGACCTAATAATCGGTATAAATAAATCAGTATCAAAGTTTGTTGGTACGTCTTGAACGACAGAAACCATTCTCTCTAATCCCATACCAGTATCAATGTTCTTTTTCGGTAGCGGAGTATACGTTCCGTCAGGATTATGGTTAAACTGTGAGAATACTAAGTTCCAGATTTCCAAGTAACGCTCATTTTCTCCACCAGGATAAAGCTCTGGATCACTTTCATCACTTCCGTACTTTTCGCCTCGGTCATAAAAAATTTCCGTATTCGGTCCACTTGGCCCTTCTCCAATATCCCAGAAGTTCCCTTCCAAACGAATAATTCTCTCCTCAGGAATACCAATTTCATCCTTCCAGATTTCAAAAGCTTCATGATCTTCTGGATGAACAGTAACTGAAAGTTTTTCCTGATCAAAGCCAATCCACTTTTCGCTCGTTAAAAACTCCCACGCCCATTCAATTGACTCTTTTTTAAAATAGTCACCAATTGAGAAGTTTCCTAGCATTTCAAAAAAAGTATGGTGGCGAGCAGTTTTACCTACATTTTCAATGTCATTCGTACGAATTGATTTTTGAGCATTCGTAATCCGCGGATTTTCAGGGATTACACGACCGTCAAAATATTTTTTTAACGTTGCCACCCCACTATTAATCCACAAAAGAGACGGATCCTCATGCGGAACTAATGATGCACTCGGCTCAACATCGTGTCCTTTCTCTTTAAAAAAATCTAAAAACATTTGCCTAACTACCACTGAAGTTAATCGCTTCATTATCTTTTCCTCCCTTTATCTAGTAAGTTTTGAATTTTGAGTGTTGAGTTTTGAGTTCTTTCAAATGTCGCTTCGAAGGTATAAACTGATAAGGCATCGTAGCTCTACAACAACAACTCTTAACTCAAAATTCAAAACTCATAACTGAAAAAATAAAAAACCCCCATCCCAAAACAGGGACGAGAGCTAGACTCACGCGGTACCACCCTAGTTATGAACAAAAACGTTCATCACCTTAAGTAATCATAACGGTTATTCACCGGCAGGTTTTAGCCTGCTTTCAGGAGTAGCAATTTGTTAACCTTCACCAAGAATTTCTTTCAGCCACGGAAATTCCTCTCTGCTTTTAAGAACCTTCTTAAAAATTTAGTGGTCTTTAACAAACAAGTTCCTTCATCAAGTTTTCTTTATGTATCGGCAATTTCACCAATCTTTTTACATCTATATAAAAGTCATTATAGATATTTGAAAATCCATTGTCAATAGAAAAGCGAAAGCGCCTTGGGAAGGCCTGAAAAGCGTTGGAGATCCAGACGACGGTTTATCTCCTCTTGAGGTGCATCACCGAGTAGATAAACATCGATGGATCGAAACGCTCGAAGGGCTAGGCGCTGGAGCTAGACAGCTTCAAAAGTTAATAATATTTTATACTTTCTTTATAGAAAAGCGAAAGCGCCTTGGACTACTTTTAAAATGACTCCTCTTCGTGTTTTTTTTGAATGGATTCGCGAATATGCATCACAATCACTTTTACCACTGCTAATATTGGGACTGCAATAATTAATCCAATCACACCACCAACTTCAGCACCGGCAATTAACGCAAACATCACTAAGATCGGGTGCATATGTATACTTTTCCCAACTATTAATGGAGATAAAATATTACCTTCAATAAATTGAATAGCGAAATTAACTAATAACCCTAATAAAACTAGTTGCACCGATTCAGTAAAACCAATAATAGCGATTGGAAATGCTCCAAAAATGGGACCAAAGTAAGGAATTATATTCATAAGTCCGATAAATATCCCTAAAATAACTGCATAAGGCATGCCAATTAATAACAAGCCAATTGAAGCGATAATGGCTACAGCTAAGCAAACTAACAGTTGACCTCTAATATAATTACCTAGTGAAATATTAATATTTCTTAGTAATTGTCTTCCAGACCCTCTCCATTTCCTCGGAGTCAAATACCATGCAGTTTTTTCAAGCAAATTATAATCTTTAAGTAAATAAAACACAAGAAATGGAACAATGATCGCCAATAAGAGGTAATCAATGATACCAGGTAAGTGTGATACTGTATCAGCAATACCTTCTGCTGCAACCGCCTCTAAATCAGTTAACCATGCTTCAGCTCGAACTCGAAACCCTTCTGGCATCATCGATGTTTGCTTGTAAAAGTCATTAACTAACTCCCGATAAATGTTAATATAATTTGGAATGTTATCAACTAAATCTTTTATTTCTTCAACAATATATGGCGTACCCTTCATAAATAAATAAACTAAAATTAATGTAAACACAAGATATATTATTGAAATAGAAATAGGTCTTGAAACGCCCATATCTTTCATTTGTTCAACGATCGGATGTAATAAATATGTGATAATTCCAGCTATAATAAAAGGTAAGGCTATCCTCATCACAATCGTTAAAAAAGGTTGCCATATAGGAGCAAGTAATAAAAAAACATACCCACATAGCAAAATCACTAATATACTTATTAGCCGAAGAAGCCATTTTAACGGAGTTCCTTCCATACACCACACACCTCCAAACTAGGGAAAGTAGTATATAGTGTTTAACAAAATTGGTAATTTATGATTTAATTAACAATTATGAATTTAAAATTCATAATAAAAATGGAAACGTTCAACTAATGCACTCATTAAACTTGAATAGTGATAATTCACAGTATGGGGGTTATGCGCAGTAATTCGCACTCGCTCGGTAGTATGCATTATGGGGAGAGTATGCTGTAGTTGGGTTCCTTATGGGGTCGGGCATGCGAGAAGATCTTGCGTTACCTTTTGGTGAGTGTGACGCTTTGTTCAGGCACGGGAGAAGGTCTCGCGTTACCTTTTGTGTGATGTGACGCTTTGTTCAGGCACAGGAGAAGGTCTCGCGTTACCTTTTGTGTGATGTGACGCTTTGTTCAGCCACGGGAGATGGTCTTGCGTTACCTTTTGGGTGAAGTGACGCTTTGTTCGGGCACGCGAGAAGGTCTCGCGTTACCTTTTGGGGGGATGTGACGCTTCGTTCGGGCACGCGAGAAGGTCTCGCGTTACCTTTTGGGGGATGTGACGCTTTGTTCGGGCACGCGAGATCTTCTTGCGTTCCCTTTTAGGTGATGTGACGCTTTGTTCGGGCACGCGAGATCTTCTTGCGTTCCCTTTTAAGTGATGTGAAACTCGGTTAGGTCACGCTAAAAATTCTTACGTACCCTTTATCTGTAACCGTCAAATCATCCACACCTTCTAAAGATAATCTGTTTATGCGAAAAAAACTGATTACTCTTCCTAACTTAAAACTAGAGAAGAGTAATCCAAACGCCCGAATGATTACTCTTCTGAGTTCTAAACCAGAGAAGAGTAATTCAAACACTCGAATGATTACTCTTCTGAATTCTAAACCAGAGAAGAGTAATCCAAACACTCGAATGATTACTCATCTGAGCTCGCAGCAAGAGAAGGGGAATCGAATGCTTAAAGTGAGCATTTTGCTCTCTCTTTTATATTGCAATTGCACACTCTCCCCATACTGCCGTCACAATTCTTAGCTGTGTATTGATTAATAGTACACTCATTATAAAAGAACTCCCAGCAAATTGTGCTAGGAGCTCCCAGTTTTTTTTAAGATAGTGTGCGTCTTACGCGTTTACTTAGTTTCTTCATTGTTCGTTTCGTTGGCATCATTTCAGCCATTTCAACATTTGCCATTGGTTCAATAAAACGAGCTACTTTCTTTCGTCGTTTTCGGTCTGTTAATGAAAAAGCCGCAGCCCCTAAACCTAATGCGAGTAATGTTGCTCTACGCATGTTGATCACCACCATCTTTTTAGAGTGTTATTGCTTTTGACTGATGTCAAACTTTGTAACCTCTAACACTTGATGAACGAAACCTTAACTACTTTCAACGCTCATATCTTCATCTTCAAAAAGATCATCAAGTGAGCTTAAGCTTCCGTCTTCTTCAACCTGGTGGAGCGAAAAGCGGCCATTTGTAATTGATAACTCAATGAAACAATGCCAGCAATAATATTGATTTGTACCAATTTTTCCGATATCTTTTCCTTTGCAGTTAGGACAGCGCATCGCAAGGGCCTCCTTAATACGATGTTCAAAAAGTATTTCTGAACTTTCATTCTAAATCAATGACAAGTAATTCATCACCAACAATTAAAGGAGAGCTTGTTTTTAAAACTTGTTTCCCCTCTTTGATATCAGCGATAAAACCGTCTGTCACCTCATACCCTACGATGTTGCCCAAATTTTCGTTAAAATATACATCTTCTACCAAGCCCAACTTTTCCCCTTCTGTAGACATTAACGTTTTTCCAGCGATATGCTTGGAACCATGATGAAGTGAATGAAACGGAAACTGCTTCTTATCATACGCAGTTAGCCTCTCTACATCATTAATAACAATGGCATCATGTCCTACTGCATGAATTTCTTTTAATGGTACAAATAAATGGCGATTTAACCAACCATTTTTATCAACGATTAAGCCTTCGACATTAGTTTCACGAAATAATAAATCAATGACTTTGCCGATTTCTTCACCAGTTTTTAGAGAAACAACGGATAGCCCTTGAAGAACGGAAAATGTTCGCAAAGTTATCCTCCACCTTTCCGAACATTTATAGCATTTGTGAAAGCCGAACAAATCATGCTGGGGAACTGTTACCATCTCAGTTTTGAATGTTGAGTTTTGAGTTTTGAGTTACTTTTCAGTTAAGCTTCGGAGCTTTGCTTCACTGCAACTCATAACTCTTCACTCAACACTCAAAACTAACTTCTCCTTCAAAAGTGTGTTACGTTTCATTTCATTTTGTTGTTGGATAGCAGTTTGGAATGACTGTACTTCTCCACATAAAATTAAGTAGTCTTTTGCGCGTGTAATGCCGGTGTAGACGAGATTACGCCTAAGCATTCGGTGATAGCCTCTAACGATCGGCATAATCACAATCGGAAACTCACTTCCTTGCGATTTATGAACACTACAGCAATATGCTAATGTGATTTGATTTAAATCTTGCTTCGTGTATTCAACTTCAATCCCATCAAAAGAAATAATAATTTGATCTTGTTTTTCAACGTTTTCTTTTGCATATATAATTGCGACGATTTCACCTCTATCGCCATTAAACACATTTTCTTCCGAATTGTTGACAAGCTGTAAAACAACATCACCAACACGGTAAGCAACATCGCCGAAAATTATCTCCCGTTGTCTTTCTTTCTTCGGATTAAAGATCGCTTGTAGGTTTTTATTTAAAGCTTCAATCCCCGCATTCCCCCGGTACATAGGAGCTAAAACTTGAATTTCTTTTGCGGTATATCCCTTTTTTATCGCATTCGTACAAATTTGCTCAAGGACCGATATGACTTGATCTTGACTACAAGGTAAAAAGCGACGATCTACTTTTGCCTCTAATATGTCCTCAGGTAATTGACCAGCCTTCATATGATGCGCAAGCTGAATGATTGAAGATTCTTTCGATTGGCGATAGATATCGACTAAATTGACGGTTGGAATCACTTTAGAATGGAGCAATTCACTTAACACTTGGCCCGGACCAACTGACGGTAATTGATCTTCATCACCAACTAATATTACTTGCATATCCGTAGCTAATGATTTAAAAAGTTGATTAGCAAGCCAAATATCAACCATCGAAACTTCATCCACAATAAGCAATTTTCCTTCAATCGGATTGTCTTCATCTTTCTCAAAGCCAGAATGGCCACCTTTCCATCCTAAAAGTCGGTGGATCGTTTCAGCCGGTAAACCAGTAGCTTCTGACATCCGTTTTGCAGCGCGACCTGTTGGTGCAACAAGTACAACAGGAAAAGGATTTTTTGTACTGTAATCTTTTTTATTTAAAGACAGACCATGTAATTTTGCATATGACTCAACAATTCCTTTAATAACGGTCGTTTTACCAGTACCTGGACCTCCGGTTAAGATCATGAGCGATGATTGTAAGGCCGTTTTTATTGCTTCCTTTTGCGACGGAGCATATTCAATCTTTAAAGCTTCTTCTGTTTCACCAATCGCTTTTAAAAACTCTGCTTCAGGAAACTCTTCAATATGATCTTTATTTTTCAAAAGCCTAGTTACATTTGTAACTAGTCCTTTTTCAGCAAAGAAAAGTGTTGGTAAGTAAATATTTTCACCTTCAACGATCAGTTGCCCTTCTTCTTCTAAATAAACAAGTTGACTCTCAACTTCTTGGGCTGAAATATGATAACTGTTGTCACTAAGTAATCTCACACAATCTGAAATAAGATTTTCTCTTTCAACAAATACATGTCCTTCTTGAAGTGAGAGCTCTTGAACTATGTGGAGGCAACCTGCATGAATTCGTTCCGGTTGATCTTTCGTAAACCCGATTTCTTGTCCTAAGGCATCCGCTTTTTGAAATCCGATCCCCTCTACATCTTGAATTAATTGATATGGGTTATTTTTTAACACTTGTAACGTCTCATCTTTATATACTTGATAAATCTTCATTGCAAGCTGTGCTCCAAAACCATATTTATAAAGTTCGATTAACACTTGTTCAATGCCTTGATTTTCGATCACTTGCTCATAAACCAAATCAATTTTATCTTTTTTAAGCGATGGTATCTTTTTAAGGTTGTCTTTATCTTCAATAATTTTTGAAAGTGCATTTTCCCCAAGCTTGTTGACAATTGCTTCAGCCGTTTTTCGACCAATCCCTTTAAAACGATCGCTACTTAAATAACGGATAATGCCTTCACTCGTTTTCGGCATTTCTTTTTCAAAATGACTTACTTGAAATTGCTCACCGAACTTCGGGTGATCGACCAACTTCCCATAAAACGTATAAAGATGTTCTTCATCTAGTTTTGGTAGCGTACCGACAATAGCAATTACTTTGTCGGATAAGTCGACATCCGTCTCTTGTACTTTAATTCGAGCCACCGTATAAAAATTATCTTCATTCGTATAAATAACGTTAATTAACTCTCCCTTTATAAAAGGTTGATCTTTTGTATCTTCAAGTATCATCTTAACAACCTTCTCTCGAGTATTATTCTTCTCGGAGTAATGTTTCTAGCTGCTTTTTCCCATTTCCAGCAAGTAAGTGATCTGGTTGAATTTTTATAGCTTTATCAAACATACTAATCGCTTTTGCAGCATCTTCTTTAAAAGCAAAAGCAACACCTAAGTTGTAATAAGCATCAGCATGATTTTCATTTTTTTGAACGACATTTTCAAAAACAGAAACAGCTTCATCGACTTGCTCTAATTGCGCTAACGTTAGTCCATATTGAAACAATGCATCCACATCGTCAGGATTTTTTTCTGTGGCAGTTTTTAAGTTCGCTAATGCATAAGGTAATAACCCTAAATTGTAATAGCATAAACCGAGCATGAAATAGGCGTCAGCTTCAACTAGCCCATTTTCTACTGCTTTTTTAAAGCTATCAATGGCTTCTTCATATTTTTCTAGTTCAAAATACGTATTCCCTGCGCCATAATAGGCAGTAGCTAACGAACCATCGATTTCAGTTGCTTTATTGTAAAAAACAATCGCCTTTTCTTTTTCACCAACGATTGATACGAGATGCCCGAAATTAACATACGCTAGCGCATCGTTCGGATTTTCTTCAATCGCTTCATTTAACAATTTAGCAGCTTCCTCAAGTTTTCCTTCTTGAATGAGACGGGCCGCCTCTACATGTTTATTTTCCATTTATCATTCTCCTTTATTAGAAAAGCGTATGCGCCTTGATTAAGTTTCACCTGCAATGGAAGGCCAACAACATTCTGACTCCTCTTCAAATTGCTTCACGAAAAATCGAGTCCCCTCCCTAATCACTAGCCACCAAACCAACAGACCAACTAACCACTAACCAACTAATCCAAAAAAAGACTGCCCCGCTTTCGTGGGGGATCAGTCCATTTTTAATCGTCATCGTTCTCAATGACAAGTCAAATTTTCTTAATTACTTTATCGATGGTACCGCCACCTAAACATTCGTCTCCATTGTAAAATACAACAGCTTGTCCAGGTGTAATTGCTCGTTGCGGCTCATCAAAAATCACTTTGACATCCCCATTTTCTTTTACGTTTACGGTTACACCATTGTCCGGTTGGCGGTAACGAAATTTTGCCGTACAATGAAAATTACTATCTACTGGGTGATCACTTACCCAGTTAATATTTGTCGCTTCAAGGGCCTCTGAATAAAGGCTTGGATGATGAAAACCTTGAGCAACATAAAGAACGTTTTTTTCTAAATTTTTACCGACAACAAACCAAGGTTCACCAGCACCACCGATCCCTAGACCGTGACGTTGCCCTAACGTATAATACATTAAACCGTCGTGTGTACCTTTCACTTCACCTTCGAGTGTTTGCATTTCACCTTTTTGAGCAGGTAAAAATTGACTTAAAAACTCTTTAAAGTTTCGTTCTCCAATAAAACAGATTCCTGTACTATCTTTCTTCGTTGCCGTTGCAAGTTCTGCTTTTTTAGCAATTTCTCTTACTTCTTTTTTCGGTATATCACCAATCGGAAACATTGTCCGTGATAATTGATCTTGCCCTAGCGCATTTAAAAAATACGTTTGATCTTTATTATCATCAACACCACGGAGCATTTTATATTCCCCGTCACGATATTCGACTCTTGCATAGTGCCCTGTCGCTAAATAATCAGCGCCAAGCGACATTGCATGTTCTAAAAAAGCTTTAAACTTTATTTCTTTATTACACATGACATCGGGATTGGGCGTTCTCCCTGCTTTATACTCTTCTAAAAAGTACGTAAACACTTTATCCCAATATTGTTTCTCAAAATTAACCGCGTAATAAGGAATGCCGATTTGATTACAAACGCGAATTACGTCGTTATAATCTTCTGTTGCGGTACATACACCATTATCATCTGTATCATCCCAATTTTTCATAAAAATTCCGATGACATCATAACCTTGCTCTTTCAAAAGGTATGCAGCGACAGATGAGTCAACTCCGCCAGACATTCCAACAACGACACGTGTCTCGTGAGGAGCTTTATTATGATTGTTATTTTGCATTGACACGCCACCTACCTCTAATTACTTTTAATACGCTTGACGATCTTCGCAGTTTCCAGTGCTACTAGCTCAATGTCCTCTATGGTATTACCTAAACCAAAACTGAAACGTATCGAAGACATCACCCTGTCTTTATCATTTGGAAACATCGCTACTAAAACATGTGAAGGTTCAATGCTTCCAGCCGTACAAGCAGACCCGCTCGATGCTGCAACTCCTACTAAGTCTAAGTTTACGAGTAGAGATTCAACACTTACACCCGGAAAACTTACATTTAAAATATGTGGTAAAAAACTTGAATCGCTACCGTTGATTTTAAATTCGATATCTTGTTCGTTAAATACGGCAATCATTTTATCACGAAAAGATAAAAATTGCTTTCTTTTTGTTTCTCGCTCGTTTAAAGCAATTTTTGCAGCTTCTTTCATGCCAACAATTCCTACGACATTCTCTGTGCCGGCTCTTCTTTTTCTTTCTTGTTCTCCTCCGTGTAAATGTGGCTGCAAGTATCTATCATTTTTGGCATAAAGAAAACCAGTTCCTTTTGGTCCATTTACTTTATGAGCTGAGACACTAAAAAAATCGATATGCATTTGTTTAACATCGATTTCTTCAATTCCGTAAGCTTGAACTGCATCTGTATGGAAAGCAATATTTTTTTCATTTAACAACTCGCCAATTTGCTTGATCGGTTGAATTGTTCCTACTTCGTTATTACCAAACATAATTGAAACTAAAATCGTCTCTTCTTTAATAGAGTCTTCTAGATCTTTTATTGAAATTAATCCATTTTCATCGACGGGTAAATAGGTAATTTCAAAGTCATTCTTCTCTAAATGATGACACGTATGTAATAAGGCGTGATGTTCAATAGAAGTTGTAATAACGTGGTTTCCTTTATTTTGATTGGCCATTACATAGCCTAAAACAGCTAAATTATCGGCTTCTGTCCCGCCACTCGTAAAAATAATTTCTTTTTCAGTTGCATTTATCGTACTCGCTAAAAAAGCTCTAGCTTCATCAACGGCATGTCTTGATATCCGACCAAATTGATGGATACTCGATGGATTTCCGAAATTCTCATAAAAATAAGGAACCATTGCATCAACAACTGCCGGATGTGTCGGAGACGTAGCGGCATGATCTACATATATCGGTTTCATTATCTTTCCAGTCACCTTCTTACAGTTCAGTTTTGAGTTTTGAGTTTTGAGTTTTGAGTTTTGAGTTAACATAGATGAAAAGCTCCGAAGCGATCCTTAAAACAACTCTTAACTCTTCACTCAAACCTATTATGGACTAAATATAAAACATATAGTATTCTTGATTTCCTTTATCTTCGTAATTGGCTAAATCAGCTAATGTTGTATTATCGAGAACGTCTTTTACTGCGTCTCTAATTTTTATCCATAGATCCCGTTTTGCTGGTTCTTCATCATCGACGACTTCGACGGGACTAATTGGCCCTTCTAGTACTCGGATAATGTCACCCGCAGTAATTTGGTCTGCATCTTTTGCTAACATATACCCACCGTATGCTCCTCGAACACTTTTAACTAATAAGGCATTTCGAAGTGGTGCAATCAATTGCTCTAAGTAATGCTCTGATAAGTTATGATCTTTTGCTATCGATTTTAACGATATCGGCCCTTCACCTGACTTCTTTGCTAACGCCATCATGATGGTTAACCCGTACCGTCCTTTTGTTGATATTTTCAATTTGATCCCCTCTTTCTATCATTCGATCAACGATTCGTTGACATTGTGGCAATGTAAAACCTACAACATTGCCGATTGTTAAACTAAAAATAATCGTCCCTACAAAAACCGGGCCGCCTAAACTCCAGCCGATCGCTAATACGACAATTTCCATTGCACCACGAACATACTGAACTTTCCAGCCACTCTTTTCAGTAATTGCTATCATTAAACTATCTCTCGGGCCCGCACCACATTTCGGTGCAATATAAAGACCGATCCCATAGCCAATGACAATGACACCAACCAAAAGCATAACATATTGCCCTATCATTGTCGTAGGTGTATTAATAAATAATCGGAAGATATCTATAAAAATACCTACTAAAATCATATTTAAAAAAGCACCAATTTGTGGCCACTCTTTTGTCAGTAAGCGTGTTAATGATATTATACAAAAACCTACCAATATTGACCACGTTCCTACGGTTAATCCTAGTTGTTTTGTTAAACCAATATGTAATACATCCCAAGGAGCAACGCCTAAGTTCGCTTCAATCATTAGAACTATTCCTAATGACATGATCATCATTCCGACTAAAAAAATTAGCCATCTTCTTAATCCTTTTGCTGTTTTCAAAGCTCCTTCTTCCTCTCGTCGCCAACTGTGTTGTAGTAAATTAATTATAGCACGATTTTCGAAACAGTTGGGTCGAAGTCTTAACATGGTATATAATCAAAGTTAAATGTTACACGGAAGTAGGGAGAACGATGGATCTATTTAATTATTCTTCACAAAAAAGTAATAATCTAAAAGGGCCACTTGCTAATCGGATGCGTCCTCGAAACATAGATGAAGTAATTGGACAGGAACAAATACTCGGTGAAGGAACTCTTTTACGAAGAGCTATTGAAGCTGATCGTTTAACACCGATGATTCTTTTTGGTCCTCCTGGAACAGGTAAGACAACACTAGCGAAAGTAATTGCTAATTCTACCAAGGCAACATTTGAACAGTTAAATGCTGTAACTGCAGGAATTAATGACCTTCGAAAAGTCGTATCTGAAGCAAAAGAACGTCTATTAATGTACGAAAAGAAAACAGTTCTTTTTATTGATGAAATTCACCGTTTCAATAAGGGGCAACAAGATGCTCTTTTACCTTATGTAGAAGATGGTACGGTGATCCTCATTGGAGCAACAACGGAAAGTCCGATGTTTGAAATCAATCAAGCGCTTCTTTCACGATCAAGACTGTTTCAATTAAAACCACATACCGATAAAGACATTAAAGAAATTGTAACTTCCGCCATTAACGACAAAGAACGCGGTTTCGGAAACTATCATATTTCAATTACTGACGAAGCACTAGACCATCTAGTTAACATGGCCAATGGTGATGCCCGGTCAGCGCTAAATGCGCTTGAGCTTGCGATTTTAACAACAGACCCAAACCTAAATGGAATCATTAACATTGATTTACAAACCGCAGAACAATCGATACAAAAACGAATCGTTCGTTATGATAAGAAAGGGGACAATCATTACGATACGATTTCAGCTTTTATTAAAAGCATCCGTGGCTCTGATCCTGATGCAACACTATACTGGCTTGCAAAAATGTTGTACGCAGGAGAAGATCCGAAATTCATCGCAAGAAGGCTATATGTTCATGCCGCAGAAGATATCGGATTAGCAGACCCAAATGCTCTTCTCATCGTTCAATCTGCCGCTTATGCAGTAGATTTTATCGGCATGCCTGAAGCAAGAATTCCGTTAGCTGAAGCTGCTTTATACTTAGCAACAGCCCCAAAAAGTAATGCCGTAATTTCTGGAATAGATGCTGCATTAGATGCTGTTAAAAACGAAAAAACAGGAGAAGTCCCTGTTCATTTACGGGATGCTCATTATAAAGGTGCAAAAGATTTAGGGCACGGGATTGGTTATAAATATCCACATAACTATGAAAAAAATTATGTTCCACAACAATATTTACCAGATCATATGAATGGAAAAAACTTTTATAACCCTACAGTCAACGGGTATGAAAATACTATTACAAAGCGTATGGATTATTTGGCTGAAAGAATCAAATCGAAAAAGTAAAAACTAATTAAATATTTCATCCAAAATTCTCTCTATTGAAGGGCTGTCCCATGAGTGTCTTACACTTTGTTTTCGGACGAGCCCTTTTCATTTTGTGTTAAATTGTCGATATCCCATCTATAATTATGTAAAATCGTCACACCATTGTCAAAGTTACAGCCACAATAACTAGTATAATTAAAATAAGGTATTTCCGAATTTAAATTATAGGGGCATTATATGTTTATAAAACGAATTAAAAGACATTTAGATAAGTTACCTCATAGATTTATGTTTTATCTAACGATAGCTATTATTATTATTATGGCTATTAATCTAAGCTTTATTTTACAACTTCAACGAGAACAAGCTTTGGAGGAGCTAAAAGAAAAAGCCTATATAATAGGAAAACAATTTGAATCGATGCGCGAATATATAGCCAAAAATCAGGATGCAATAAATTATGACTCAGAAGGAAATTTTGAATTTAAACACTTAAATCCTTCTAGAGTAAGTAAAGGTGTAGGGGATATCTTTTCCAATTGGACCGAATATGAAATTAAACTTGCTAGAGAAAACCCTAGAAATCCAGAGAATCAGCCTGACTCTATTGAAACTGACCTACTAAATCAATTAAAAGCCGACAGGTCACTAACGGAAATATGGACAAAAGATGATATTGAGGGTGAAAAGTACTTTCGTTACATCATCCCCTTATCTATAGAACAGCCTTGTTTAGACTGTCATGGAGGAACAGCAGGTGAGATTGATATTGCTGGGTATGAAAAAGAAGGTTATAACTTAGGTGATTTTGCTGGGGGTATTAGTATAACCGTTCCGATGGAAAGCTTTTATGAGAACTTACTATCTACTATTAAAAATTATTCAGTGTTAATTGTAATAACAGTAGTTCTCTCCTTAATTGTTTGTTATTTCTTAATGCGCCATTTTGTTGCAGGTCCGATTCAGCATTTAAGTACAATCACTAAAGCGATGGGCAAAGGGGAATTAAATTCTGATTTAAGTAAGGTTAAAGCTTACGGTGAAGTGAAAAGTCTTGCTAATGATTTTGACATTATGTCAAAAAAATTAAGGGCAATGTATAACCAACTAGAGCAAAAGGTTAACGAACGAACAGAACAATTAGTAAAAGCGAACGAGGATTTAACCCGTTCTAATCAACTACAATCAGAGTTTTTAGCTAATATGAGTCACGAATTACGAACACCATTAACTTCGATTATCGCCTTTACAGAGATTATGTTAGAGCAAGCTGAAGAAGAAGGGAACGAAGTGCAAGCTGAAAACCTGAGAGATATGCAAGAATGTGGTGAAAAGCTCGTTTCAATGATTAATGACCTGTTAGATATGGCTAAAATTGAAGCTGGTCAAATGCTAGTTAGCTTAATAAGTACTGACCTATCTGATGTAGCATTATCAGTTGAAAAAACACTTACTCCTCTAGCAAAAATAAAAGGGGTTGAGCTCATCAGTAATATTGGCTACGATATCCCATTAATCATTGCCGATCCTGATCGACTACGGCAAATTTTATTAAACTTAGCAGGCAACGGGATAAAGTTTACTCCCGAGGGAGGAACAGTGATTATCAATGCAGAAATTAAGGGAGACGAAGTAATTGTTTCCGTTGAAGATTCAGGAATAGGAATAAAAAAAGAAAACTTTGAAAAAATCTTTAACAAGTTTAATCAAGTCAATTGTTCATCAACTAAAAGCATTCAAGGAACAGGCTTAGGGCTAGCAATCTCCAAAAACTTAGTAGAGTTAAACGGTGGAAAAATATGGGCCGAATCAGAGATAAATAAAGGAAGTACTTTTAAATTTACCGTTCCAATAGATAAAGAAGAAGATAGGGGTTGATTTCAAAATGAACGAGGGGAAAAAAATCTTAGTGGTTGATGATGAACCTAAAATTCTAAAAGTATTGGAGCAAACATTAACGAAACAAAATTATGAAGTTATTACCGCTAGCGACGGTGAAGAAGCATTATTGAAACTAGAAGAAAAAAATCCTGATTTAATGGTTTTAGATTTAATGTTACCTAAATTAGACGGTTATGAAGTATGTAGGTTAGCCAAAAGCAAAACAAATATACCAATCATAATGCTCACAGCTAAGGGCGATTTAGTCGATAAAACCGTTGGCTTTCATATGGGAATCGACGACTATATGACAAAACCTTTTAGTCCTTCAGAATTAGCCCTTAGAATAAAAGCTGTCATGCGAAGGGTTGCTGAGGCGCAACTTCTCATAAGCCGAAGCCAAAGTCAATCGACATCACCACAAACTTCTGAACCCACTCTAGAACTCGGTGGTGTAAAAATTGATTTTAATAGTCGACAAATTGAAGTAAACGGGACAGTGATTAAGTCGACTGCTAAAGAATTTGAACTATTAAAATTGTTTATGCAACATCCAAACCAAGTTTTCACTCGAGAACAACTACTTCAAAAGATTTGGGATAGTGATTACGTCGGCGATGCTAACACAGTCACTGTACTAATTAGAAGAATAAGAGAAAAGTTAGAAGACGATCCTGCCAAACCAACAAGAATTGTAACGGTTTGGGGAGTAGGATACAAGTTTGCAACCGACTAAATGTGAAAAAAATGTAACAAACTCATATTAACTATTATTTAATCATGTAGATGGGCCTTCAATATCTAGCCAGTTAATGTCCGGTAAAGTTCGCTTAAAGCCTCTAAAGTTCGAATTATTTTGGAGCAAAAGAGAGAATTTTACTGGACATTTTTCACCTTTTCTCAATTATGTAAAAATGTAAAATAAAAATGTAAGAATATATAACAAAAATGTAAGATTTCATTTATAGGCATGTAATTTCTTTTTACTATAATTTATTTAACTCCAACAAGTACATACAATCACTTGTTCAGGAAGAATTATTAAAGGGGAGAGATTTTCATGCTAAAGAAACATTTATTATTTCTAGCAGTAATACTTTTAGCATTTGCACTCGTTATTACAGGTTGTTCGACAGAAGAAGAAACAACTACTGAGCCTACAGATGCAGATACTTCACAACCTGATGCAGGTTCTGACGAGGGATCTGATGAAGCTTCAGATGAACCAGCCCAATTCACAGGCTTTTCATCAATCGAAGAAGCAGCTAATTCTGACAATTGGGCGCCATATTTCCCAGCTCAATACGCTACATGGACACAAACGAAAGAGTTACAAACAACAACTTATGGAGGTGCACTTGACGATAACGGTGAACTCCAAGATTATTTAACAATATATCCATTTTTAGTAACAAATTACGCTGGCTTCCCGTTCTCTGTTGATTACAATAGATCACGTGGACATATGTATGCTTTAACTAGTGTAAACGAAACACAAAGACTTCCTGACTGGGAAAATCAGCGAAGAGCTGCATGTTTATCATGTAAGAGTACTGATGTTGTAGTCGGTATGGAAAAGTATGGAGATGACTTCTGGGGTAAGCCATACGCTGACGTTGTTGGAGAAAACACAATCGGCTGTCTAGATTGTCATGATCAAAATGACGGTTCTTCTTTAAATGTTCCAAGGGATTACGTTTATGAGGCACTTGATCACGGTGGCTATACAAACGATCCTAGAGATCGTGCAGATTTAACATGTGCACAATGTCATGTTAACTATCACTTTGATGCTGAAACAACTAAAATCACTTTCCCATGGTCGACAGGTATGACTGTTGAAGCTCAACTTGAGCATTACAACGCTGAAATACGTTCCGATGAGTGGGAGCATGAAATTACTGGTGCTTTAATTGCTAAAATTCAACATCCAGAATATGAGTTATATTATGAAGGTAAAGAATTATCTGTGCATGCACAGATGGGCGTAGGTTGTAACGATTGTCATATGCCAACATTCACAGACGAAAATGGTGAAGAATTTACTTCTCACCAAAAGATGAGTCCACTACTTCATGTTGAAGAGTCTTGTCTAAGTTGTCACGGCGGTACGAGTGCAGATGAGCTTGTGGCAAGAACAGAAGGTGTACAAAAAGATGTTTATGAAAAACAAAACAGAATTGGTTATGATTTAGAAGAGTTTATTAACCAAGTAGGAGCTAAGATTGAAGATGGCAGCCTTGCTGGTGCAGAACTTGAAGAAATCCAAGCCATTCATAGAGAAGCACAATTTTACTGGGATTACGTTTGGGTTGAAAACAGCAATGGGTTCCACAATGCGCCAGAAGCACACAGAATTCTCGATAACGCTGACGCACTAATCCAACAAGGAATGGAACTACTTAACTAAAACAACTTATTAATGTAAACTACCATCCCTTCAAAAAACCTTTCGGAAAGCAGTCCGAAAGGTTTTTTCTTATTAGAAATAATAGACGAGTACTTTACTGTTTAGATGTCTTCCCTTCCTACTAGAGGTTTTTGAATCACCGCTTGTATTACATGACATAGTCCGGTATGATTTTCCCCTTCATAACGCTCAACTTCACCATAGAAAAAGTGAATAAATTTCCAATCACTAAAGGCCTCTAAAAACATTTTAGGCTCATAAAGCAACTCAGTTATTTTAGGTCCACCAGTACCATATTCAATTTGTTTCGTCGAATAAACCTCGGTTACATATAATCCACCAGGTTTTAATGATTTCTTAATCCCTGCAAAAGTCTTCGTTTTTACTTCAGGTGGTAAATGACCAAATACTTTTACAATAGCATCCCATTTATTTTCATCCCACTCCACTATTTCCAAGTCATTTAACTTTGCATTTACAGTTACACCTTTCTCACTCGCTAGCTGTAATGTCTTTTCAATACCTACCTTTGAATAATCCCATGTAGTTACGTGATGACCTAGGCTTGCTAAGTAAGTAGCATTCCTACCTTCTCCTTCTGCGATTGCAAGGATTTTCCCTTTACTAATCCTCTTGCCCCACTCTTTAATAAACACATTTGCTTCTGTGCCAAAGAAATATCCTTCTTCATTAAATTTTTTATCCCATGGATTCAATAAAATCACTCCTATATATTTTCATGTAAAACTAACATGACGGCACAACCGTGAACAACATCTAAATGTAAAAGTCGGCCGCTTTTCTTCTCTTCGCTGTAAACCTCTATCGAGTTTTAGAGGCTCGTTCAGAAAATCGCCCTCCTTTTTTATATACAAAACCTCCATGACGATAATCGTCAGCATCTAAGATGTAAAAGTTCGTTGTTTTCTTTCCAACTTTCCCGACTTTCGACCTTCCAACAAGCAAATTTCCCAACTTTTATATGAAAAAACAATGAACTACATCTATTATTGTATCCTAACATAAACAACATTACAGCTATTAGAATTTCCTCATTCATAAGTAGTTTGCGAGATAATTCCCATTAGTTTAACAAGAATCTTATAAAAGTTCTGTAAAGCTATGTATATTTCTTTTAAAAGCTGGCAAAAGTATTAGTAAATAATTAACAATTTCACTTAACAAAAAATTGCCTAGAAAAATAGAAACATACTTTAAGGAGATGATTTAATATGAAAATTAGACAAGATGCTTGGTCATCAGAAGATGATCTTTTACTAGCAGAAACAGTATTAAGACACATTAGAGAAGGCGGCACTCAATTACAAGCTTTTGATGAGGTTGGCGATGAACTAAATCGTACCTCTGCAGCATGTGGATTTCGTTGGAATGCAGTTGTTAGAAATCAGTACAATGAAGCAATAAAACTAGCAAAAAAACAAAGAAAAGAAATGAAACGAAGATTATCCAATAGACCTACGACGATCCATTCTAAAATGAATACGCAAATGCAAACGTCCATCCAAGCTCCAATGCAAACAGCTTCGGATACAACGACCGATGTTAGTAACGAGAGATCTACTCACGGGCAAAGTATTAATTTAGGTGATGTTCTTAACTTTATTCAATCGTTAGCTACGAACGAAGGTAGCTCGTTACAATTAAAGAGAGAAAACGAGAAATTAATGAAAGAAAATTTACAATTAATGACTGAGAAAAAAGAGTTAGAAACGAAGCTATCAAAAGTGGAAAATGACTACAAAGTCGTCGAAGAAGACTATCAATCGTTAATTCAAATTATGAATCGCGCGAGAAGAATGGCTTTATTACAAGATGAAGAAGAGGAAATTCAAACAGCACCAAAGTTTAAAATGGACAAAAACGGAAATCTAGAAAAAATTGCAAAATAATAACATAAAGAGGTTGGGACAAAAGTATCTGAAACCACGCGGATCGTACTAAATATAGACAAGAAAGATTAATCGAATGTCTATATTTGGTGCCTAGCGGTGTCTGACACTTTATTTTGTCCCAGCCTCTTTTCTATGCCTCATAAATGTCTAATACTTTATTTTGAGACTGAGCCTGTTCTAGTCTCGCTTGCGATCTACTATTTATCTTCTACAATAATATACGTAGCTTTAATCGGACCGTGTACACCGACAACTAAGTTTAACTCAATGTCAGCACTATTACTTGGGCCTGAAATAAAGTTAACACATGAAGGTACATTGCCTTTTTGAGCCATTTCATGTAGCTTTCTCGCTGCTTGAGACATTCTTGGTACAATTGTACTCTTTGGAATAATCGCCACATGAGTAGCTGGTAATAAACTTAC
The DNA here is from genome assembly GCF_001865995.1 of Anaerobacillus arseniciselenatis. Lineage (GTDB taxonomy): Bacteria > Bacillota > Bacilli > Bacillales > Anaerobacillaceae > Anaerobacillus > Anaerobacillus arseniciselenatis. Next base: position 84,710 of record NZ_MLQQ01000058.1, read on the forward strand.
TGAACGCCCCTTACCTTTATCACTTAATAAAACCACTGTCCCTGATTCTGCTAGAGTCATGTCAGAAAAAGTAATTCCAATGTTTGCACGTTCAGCAATTTTCATATTTTCTTCAAACATTGTTGAATCCCAAACGTGAAATTCATTGCCTTCTTCATTAGAAAACTCTTCAAAAATATCATTTAAGTTATATTCATCAAAGCGTGGATCTTTCCAGTTTACAATCGACTTTCCACCTAATTCATCGATTACTTCTTTTAAAACATTTGGTAAATTTTCAAGTTTCGTTACCTTTGCAGTAGTATGAATTCGATCGCATTGTTCTACTAACTGCTCTAATAATTCGTCTTGATTCATTCCTTTAAATACCTCATACTGCGGTTGGTGTTTCCACTTAGGACGAGCAACACCTTCCGTTTTACGCTCTCTACCTAGCGAGTTTGCAATTTTATTTAAAAATTTATCTTTATTATTAGTTTTTACAACCGACATGTTAGTTTCCTCCTTTATCACGGTTTTCAAACCATGTTCTGAACTTGTCTTTACCTTTACTTAGTTCAGGAAGGTCACGAATATCTGTCCATAGCTTCACTGGTCCTGGCCCATTTGTAATAAAACCATTGTTTGAATAAGGACCCATGACCGATGGAGCAGTTTTTGTTCCCATATTATATATACTTGGAGAAGACGCGGCAAAAGCGTAACCTTTCATAGCTAACTTTTCAGCAAAAGGAGCTTTTCCTTCTTGTTCGACCATCATTCTACGATGTTCAATTAATAAATTGTGTAACGGAATTTTTACAGGGCACACATCTGTACACGCCGAACATAACGTTGAAGCATATGGTAACTCTTTCCACTCGTCATAGTCGCCTAATAACGGATTTAAAACCGCTCCGATTGGTCCTGGATAAATTGACCCATAAGAATGGCCACCGATATGGCGATAAACTGGACAAACGTTTATACAGGCTGCACAGCGAATACATTGAAGAGCTGATTGGAATTGTGTTCCTAAAATTTTCGATCTTCCATTATCAACAACAACTAAATGAAACTCTTCTGGACCATCAACATCGCCTTCATCTTTCGGACCTGTTAAACCTGTAACATAACTTGTAAGCTTTTGACCTACTGCACTACGAGCGAGCATGCTAACTAAGACGTCTAGCTCTTCCCAAGTAGGGACAATTCTTTCCATTCCCATAACCGTAATTTGGGTTTTCGGAATCGTCGTTGCCATTCTAGCATTTCCTTCGTTCGTTACTAGAGAAATAGAACCAGATTCTGCAACGGCAAAGTTACATCCTGTAATACCTACTTCTGCTTCCAAGAAATCTTTACGCAACTGTTCTCTCGCAAAAAGCGCCATTTCTTCAGGATTAGATGTTTTCTTATAACCTCTTTTATCTTCAAACGTTTCGCGAATTTGCTCTCTATTTTTATGAAGAGCAGGTACAACAATATGCGAAGGTGGATCATGATCATCTAATTGTAAAATCCACTCACCAAGGTCACTTTCTACGACATCACAGCCAATAGATTCAAGTGCTTGATTCATACTAATCTCTTCAGTGACCATTGATTTTGATTTAATAATCTTTTTTGCATTTTTGCTTGAAACAACATTTTTGATATATTCATTTGCTTCTTCAGCTGTTTCAGCAAAAAAGATTTTCCCGCCTCTTTTTTCTACGTTTTCAGCTAACTGTTCTAAATAAAAGTCCAAGTTTTCCAGTGTGTGCTGACGTATTTCTTCAGCATGATTTCGCCATTCTTCCCAATCTCCTAGAGAACTAATTGAATCACGACGGCGACCGTCAATACGTCCTTGTGCAGTAGCAACTGCTTTACGCATAAACTCGTTATTAATTCCTTTATCAACTCGTGTAAAGAAGTTTTCATCTCCAGTTTTTATTGCCATTTATCTCACCGCCTTATCGACTATTTAATACTTCTGCAATATGCATTACTTTAATCGGTTTACCTTGACGATTAATTCTACCACCGATATTCATTAAACAACCTAGATCTGCACCAATTAACACTTCTGAATCTGTATCTTCAATGTGTTGAACTTTTTCATTGACCATTTGTTCTGAAATCGGTACCATTTTCACTGAGAAAGTTCCACCAAAACCACAGCACTGTTCTTTATGTGGTAGTTCAGTAAATTGTAAGCCTTCTACATTTTTTAATAAAGTCATAGGAGCTTCAGTTACTCCTAATAAGCGTGTCATATGACAAGATGTATGATATGTCGCTTTCGCATTTAGTTTAGCGTTTACATCTTTCACGTTTAAAACATCTACGAGAAACTGTGTTAATTCAAAAGATTTGTTTTTCAGTTCTTCTGCTTTTTGCTTCCATTCTGGGTCATCTTCAAATAAATGCGGATACTCGTGTAACATCGTTGTACATGATCCCGATGGTGATACTACGTACTCCGCATCCTTAAAAACATTAATCATATGCTTTGCAACATCTTTTGTTTCACGGTGATAGCCACTATTGAAGGCTGGCTGTCCACAGCACGTTTGTTTTTTCGGAAAATCTACCTCACACCCAAAACGCTCAAGTATTTCAACTGTGCTTTTACCGACAGACGCTGGATAAACAACATCTGCTAAACAAGTTAAAAATAACGAAACTTTCATTGTCTTTTCCCCCTAAATTTTAATAGGTGACCCGGTCATCAGATGACCTGAGTATTAATGAAACGAATAAAAAGATATTCGTTTTTTGAAAATAACTATAAACTAATATTGTATCCCTAACCTATTATAGTTCAATTGTAGGTTAGGTAACAATACTTTTTTCAAAAAAGCACCTTGTTGTTTTGAAAAAAATTCTATTAAATTAGTAAAAGTTCAACTATATTACATCTTTATTTTACCCTATACCTAAGCAAAAGAAGAGGAGTTATCTCCCCCCTCTTCTTTAATATTAATTTCTTACATAATCATTAGTAATACAGTACCAGCGATACCGATCAACAGTCCATACACCAATGCAGGAGCTAATGTTTTTCGGATAACTTCTCCTTCTTTACCAACAAGTCCAACAACCGCTAATGCAGAAACAACGTTGTGTACACAAATCATATTACCAGCTGCTGAACCAGCTACTTGTTGAGCTAAAATGATGTTTGTATTTAACCCCGTCTCCATCGCTACACTATACTGGATTGGCGCAAAAGTAAGTGTTGATACCGTTGCACTACCTGTAATAAACGCACCTAGTATACCGACATAAGGAGCAACTAACGGCCATGCACCTCCGAGTGTTGTCGCTAATGATAGCGCGATATATTCCGGCATACTGACGAGGTCGTTCATATTCATTCCTGAGTTAGAGAATACTTGTACGAGTGCTAATGTCGGAATAAGTGCTAATGCTGCACCTTTAACAGATCCAAGCGATTCTTTCGACGCTTTCGTAAAGCTTGAAAATTTACTTCTTTGTGTAAATACCGAAATGATAGCAGCTAACGTAAGAACAGCCCCTGGTGAATACAGAACTTGCCATGCTGAGCTGACCCCTTCTATCCCCATTACGTTGTTCCAACTTAAGTCAATAGCTGTTTGTGCAAACTCCTGAATTTGCGGAACAATTCTTGTTAATAGAAGTAAAGCAACAACAACAAAGTACGGGCTCCATGCAGATAACAGACTCATTTCTGATTTTTTCTCTTCAACTTTAAAGCCTTCCGCAAGAGCGTCTTGCCAAACAACTTTCGGAATAAGAATATTTTTCTTTGCCGTAATAGTAGCAACAGCTAAAGCAGTAATTGAAGCTAAAATCGAAACGAATTCTGGTCCGAATGCCCAAGCATATACAGCTGCTGAAATACTGTAAGATGCACCTACAAGCAATGTCCACGGTAAAAGTGAAAATGCACTTGATAACCCTTTTTTCTTTCCAAAAGCAATTGTTAAAACAAGAACTAAAATAAATGGAATTAATGTACCAACTAATAAATCCATTAATGTGATTAAAATTGCAACGTCTTGAAACATTGCTAAGCCTGCACCTTCAATGTTAGCTAGACCAACAATAACTGGCGTACCAACAGCACCAAACGAAACGGCAGTACTATCGGCAATAAGTGCCGTTGCAGCTGCTGCTAAAGGGGTAAACCCTAGTGCAACAAGTAAAGGCCCAGTTACTGCTGCTGGTGTTCCAAAACCTGCCGCCCCTTCAATTAAACTCCCGAAAAGAAAAGCAACGATAACTACTTGAACACGCATGTCTGGCGAAATATTTCTAAAGCCCTCATTAATTCTATCAACTGCGCCTGTATGCTTTAGCGTGTTTAATAGAACAATCGCTCCGAATAAAATAAATAATATCGTTATCGCCCTATGTCCACCTTGTAAAATCGACGCAGTTAAGATATTGAAATCTAGCCCCCATACTGTGAATGCGAAGAAAATAACGATCAATGCACTAAATAGCATCCCTTTTTTTGCTGGCATTCTAAAAACAACTAAAAATAAAAACGGTGCGATAATGGCACTAAATGCTGCTAATAATTGCATAATAACTCCCCCATATTAGTTCATACTGAAAAATAAAATATTAACCAAACCACCTTAACTAAACTTGCTTACCCCCTCTTATTAAAATTAACTTACCTTCTGATCATCTGACGAGTCCTGTAAGCACTTTCATTATAAGTAACGTTCAAATTATTATCAATGCGTTCTTTAAATAAAACTTTAAACGTAGCAACTATTCAGTTATTAGTAAGAAATCTACATGGTTATTACGCTTGTTTTTTGTGCAATCACACAAATAGAATGTGGGAAAATTAGACAATAGACCAAACGGCATGAAAAAAAGCTCGCCGGTTGACGAGCTTGTAAACGATAATTCACCTCTGTATTTCTATATCTTTTAATAGGGAAGTAATTACATGTCCTGCCATTATCAGACCTGACACTGAAGGAACAAAAGCATTTGATGATGGTGGCATTTTCGCTTTGCGAATTGGAGATTCCTCTTGTGCATCTGATACAATTTCTTTTCGAATATCTTCACGAATTTTTATCGGTTGTTCGTCTGAAAATACAACATTAATTCCTTTATGAATTCCTTGTTTACGTAATTTTGTGCGAATTACTTTAGCGATTGGATCATAGCTCGTTTTAGATATATCTGCTATTCTCAACCGCGTAGGATCCATTTTATTCGCTACACCCATACTCGAAATAATTGGGATATTTCTCTTTAAACATTCCTTCATTAAATGAATTTTATAAGAAATCGTATCTGAGGCATCAACCACAAAGTCGATACCATATTCAAAAAATGTTTCATACGTTTCCTCTGTATAAAACATCTTTAAAGCAATGACTTCACATTCGGGGTTTATGTCTGCAATACGATCCTTCATTAAATCTACTTTCGGCTGACCTACTGTAGAAAGTAATGCATGTACTTGACGATTAACATTTGTAATATCGACATCGTCCTTATCTACTAATATAAGTCGTCCCACTCCAGAACGTGCCAAAGCCTCTGCCGAAAAAGACCCGACACCGCCAATACCGAGAACTGCAACCGTACTATTTTTTAAAACTCCTAACCCATCATGACCAATAGCAAGCTCATTTCTAGAAAACTGATGTAACATAAAACTTTTGCTCCCTCCAAATCCTATTTACATACAACTAATTTAAAGTCTTATAAACAAATAGGAAATCTATATTTTCCGATTTTGAATATACCATAAGCTATATTAAATGTAAATTTCCCAATTCTGTTTTTAAGTATACAAAACGCTCATGACGCACTACCGTCACCATCTAACATGGAAAAGAACGAGCAATTTCCCTCTCTTCGCTGTAAACCTCTATCGAGTTTTAGAGGCTCGTTCAGGAAATTACTCATTCTTTTTTTCATACAAAACCGAAATGAAAGTAACTGTCCCCACCTAATATGGAAAATACCGTTTTTCGATTTCTCTTCTCGACCTAACAAACAAACCACAAACCAACTAACCAACTTTCACACGAAAAAACCTAGGTTATCACTTTCTCCTAGGTAAAAGTAGTTCATTATAAGAAAAGCGCAAGGCGCCCGCATATCGGCGAAAACCGGTGGAAGACCTTCCCGTATCGGGCAGGTTTTAGACCGCAAGGGAAAGTCTGAAGCGGTCGAGCCGATGGCGCATAGAGCTAGACAGTTCCCAATTTTTTTATAATTTCTTATCTTTAAATAAAAATAGAGCCCCAATATGCCGTTAAATTGCTTAGTTTTGAACCTGCTCTCCGCAGGTGGGTGCCCTGTTCAACTTTTAATACTTCCTTTCAAGAAGGCTTGCACGCCAAGTCAAAACTTCAGGCTCCCATTCTAAAAATGTTGGCTCAAAACGTATAGCATCCTACGTACATCTCAGGACTCTATTGTATTGCCTTTATAATACCATTGTTTTATTTTGTTTTCAAGTGAGTGAATTTCATGATTACCAACTAATTAAACAATCTGCTGTTCAATTTCATTACTTTTGATGTCACTTATTGATTCAATCATTCGTAACACAGGGATAATCTGCACTTCTTCTTGCTCACTGAATAAAGAAAAGACTTCCCTTCCTCCTATGATTAATAGTGCTATTTTTTCACTATTATCGCTATAAACTTTATTACCGATGTTATAAGTTACCTCATTCAACTTTTCAAAAACTTCTTCCTCGTTTTTTTCACTATACAAAACGATAAATTCTTTATTTGTTGAAGAATTCACTTTCCAACGCTTGTTGACTTCTTGAAACTTAGCTTTCTTCTGTATTTGATGTAGGTAATCTTCAATCATGCTTGTAGCAGTTGGTTTTTTACCTGCACCTGGACCGGATGTGAGAAAATTTCCTAACCAATCGCCTTGAATATAAACACCATTATTTTCATCTTCAATGGCTGCGAGCGGATGCTTTTTTTCCACGTAACATGGAGTAATATTTCCTTGAACTTTATGACCATCATAATAAGCCTCAGCGATATATTTCAATTTTAAACCAAGTGTTGCGCCAACATTAAAGTTCCAACTTTCTATTTGCGACATTCCATTTCGAATAAACGCATCCTCGTTCACCCACACACCGAAACAGAGCTTACATAAAATTTGTAATTTATATAGGGCATCATAACCTTCGATATCAGCAGTAGGATCAGCTTCTGCAAATCCTAATTGCTGAGCTTCTTTTAATACACTTGAAAAAGTTCGATCTCCGTTTTTCAGCTTCGAAATAATGTAGTTTGTCGTTCCGTTAAGAATCCCAGAAACTTTATTTACAGCCGTCCACTGTAATTGGCTTCGCAAAGTATTAATTATTGGAATACCACCAGCTACAGTTGCCTCATAACCAATAAATGTACCATTTTCATTAGCAATACTTTCTAGTAGCTGGCCGTGCTTTGCTATTAATTCCTTATTAGCCGTAACCACCGGTATCTTTTTAGTTAAAAGAAATGAAATATATTCAAGCGCTGGTTGCTCTCCACCCATTGCTTCAAAAACTACATCAAACGGTTCAGCAAAAAATTGTTCAGGAGAATCTGTCACAACTTCTTTCTGTTTACCAATCAAATACTGTGCTTTATTCCTTACAAGAATTTTTTGAATACAAATTTCTTCTTGTAAAATCTGTTCTAAGTAATGTACCGAATCAACAATCCCTTCATAAACTCCTGAATTCACTGTTCCAAATCCTAAAAATCCTACCTTTATCAAAATAAACACTCCCTTTTTTTAAAATTTTAGCTTTAGGTGTTCGCACGAGATTTCTACCCAAACCAACTAGCCAACTAACCGCTAACCAACGAAATAAAAAAAACCTCTCCAGATAAGGAAAGGTTTTTGCCTCAACTTATCTACCAGAACAAATCGTTCTGCTGAAATTAGCACCTTGTTTAAAACAGGTTGCCGGGCTTCATCGGGTCAGTCCCTCCGCCACTCTTGATAAGTAATATTTAATTAAATTATCGAACTTATTTTAAATTTCTAGAAATTTGTGTAAAAACACTATAACATGATTAATGTTAATGTACAATGTAAAATTAAAAATTTTGAGTTTTGAGTTTTGAGTTGCTGAGCGTGTAGCTCCGCAGCCCCCTTCATTTTAATTCTTAACACCTGTCAATTATTATGATGAATCGAATTAACAACAAAGCGCCACCAACACTAATTTTTAATTTTACATTTTAAATTGTGAATTAACACCGAAGCTTGGGCTCCAACTCAAAACTACCTAAGCTTTAACCTTCTCTTCTTTTTTCGGAATAACAGAGAGGTTTAATTCTTTTAATTGAGCTTCACTCACACCACTTGGTGCATTTGTTAAAAGATCGCTAGCACTTGCTGTTTTCGGGAATGCGATTGTATCTCTTAAGTTTGTTCTTCCTGCTAAAATCATGATTAAGCGGTCTAAGCCTAGAGCAATTCCACCGTGAGGAGGTGTTCCGTACTCAAATGCATCCATTAAAAATCCGAACTGGGAACGAGCTTCTTCCTCTGAAAACCCTAAAGCTTTAAACATATTTTCTTGTAGCTCACGTTCATAAATACGTTGTGAACCTCCACCTAGCTCATAACCGTTTAATACTAAATCATAAGCTTCTGCACGTACTTTTTCTGGTGCAGTCGTTAAAAACTCTTCATCTTCTTTGACTGGGCGTGTGAACGGATGATGCTCTGCCACATAACGATCTTCGTCTTCGTCATAAGATAATAACGGGAATTCTGTTACCCATAAGAAATTGAACTTACTCTTATCGATCAAATCCATTTCTTTAGCAAATTTCAAACGAAGCGCACCTAAGCTGTCAAAAACAACTTTCTTTTTGTCGGCAGCAAACAATAATAAGTCACCAATCTCCGCATCAAATGCTGCTTTCATCGCATCTATTTCATCAGCAGTAAAAAACTTTGCGATTGGACCTTTTAAGCCGTCTTCTTCAACCTTAAGCCATGCAAGTCCTTTTGCGCCGTAAATTGCAACAAACTTCGCTAAATCATCAATTTCTTTACGAGATAACTTTAAAGCTGCTCCTTTAACGTTTAACCCTTTAACAATTCCACCGTTTTCAATCGCCGTTTTGAATACTTTTAAGCCACAATCTTTTACGATTTCAGAAAGCTCGACAAGTTCCATATCAAAGCGAGTATCAGGTTTGTCAGAACCGTATCGGTTCATTGCTTCATCATAAGTTAATCGCTCAAACGGAGTTGAAACCTCAATTCCTTTTACTTCCTTCAATACTTTGGTCATCATCGTTTCCATCATTGAAAGTAAATCTTCTTTATCCATAAAAGACGTTTCAATATCGACTTGAGTAAACTCAGGTTGGCGATCTGCTCGTAAGTCTTCATCACGGAAACAACGAACAATTTGATAATAGCGCTCAAAACCTGAAACCATTAATAATTGTTTAAAAATTTGTGGTGATTGCGGTAATGCATAAAACCCTCCGTGTTGAACACGACTTGGGACTAAATAATCACGCGCGCCTTCTGGAGTACTTTTCGTTAGCATAGGTGTTTCAATTTCTAAAAACGTATTGTCATCTAAAAAGTTGCGAATTAATTTTGTTGTGTTATGTCTTAACTTAAATGTTTCTTGCATTTCAGGACGACGTAAATCTAAATAACGATACTTTAAACGAATTTCTTCTGAAGTGTCTACATTTTCTTCAATTTGGAACGGTAATGCTTTTGACTTGTTTAATACTTCTATTTTATCGATGAGTACCTCGATCTTCCCAGTTTTCATTTTTGGATTAATCGTTTCCTCACTACGAGCAGCAACTGTTCCTTCTACGTCAATTACATACTCACTTCTTACTTTATCAGCTATCGCAAGTGCTTCCTCTGAAAATTCAGGTTGGAAAACGACTTGTACAATTCCAGAACGATCTCTTAAATCGATAAAGATTACTTGTCCTAAATCACGACGAGTTTGTACCCACCCTTTTAAGCGTACTTTTTGTCCTATTGTCTCTTCTAAAACTTCTCCACAATGATGTGTTCTTCCTATCATTAGTATTACCTCCCTTTATCGTATCAGCTTTTGCTGTAAAAATTTTGTTAAATCATTAATCGAAACTTCTTGCTGTTCACCTGTTTCCATTTCTTTTACGACAACAACATTTTTCTCGAGCTCATTTTCACCAATGATCACAACAAATGATGCTTTAAAACGATCTGCCGCTTTCATTTGTGCTTTCATTTTTTTATCAAGGTAATCTTGGTCAGTTGATAGCCCTGCTTGTCGTAATTTAAAACTTATATTTGATGCGGCTACTTTCGCTTCTTCTCCCATCGCAATTACATAGCAGTCTAATTGATCGTTCACTGGTAATGTTACATTTTGAACTTCTAGTGCCATGAGAAGACGCTCGATACTTAATGCAAACCCAATTCCAGGTGTTTCCGGTCCACCAATTTCTTGAACTAAACCGTTATAGCGACCACCACCACATAAAGTAGTGATTGACCCGAAGCCATCGCCGCCAATCATTATTTCAAACGCAGTATTGTTGTAATAATCAAGTCCTCTTACTAAATTCGGGTCAACTTGAAATTCAATCTCCATGTCATTCAAAAGCTTTTGTACTTTTGCAAAATAAGCTTTTGAATCTTCATTTAAGTAATCTAAAATGGCTGGAGCTGTTGCCATTAATTCATGGTCTTTATCTTTTTTACAATCTAAAATACGCAAAGGATTTTTCTCGAGTCGAGCTTGGCAATCAGAACAAAACTCTGAAATTCTCGGTTCAAAATGACTAATTAAAGCTTGTCTGTGCGCATTTCTACTTTCTGTATCACCTAAACTATTAATGATTAACTTTAAATTTTTCAACCCTAACTCACGGTAAAATTCCATTGCTAACGCAAGCACTTCTGCGTCAATAGCTGGATCTGCACTTCCTAAAGCTTCGACGCCAAACTGTACGAATTGGCGCATTCGTCCTGACTGTGGACGTTCATAACGAAACATCGGTCCAACATAATACAGCTTAGTTGGCTGAATTGGGCTTCCAAAAAGCTTATTTTCAACGTAAGAACGAACAGCTGAAGCAGTTCCTTCTGGTCTTAGCGTTAAACTTCTACCGCCCCGATCTTCAAACGTATACATTTCCTTTTGAACGATATCCGTCGTATCACCGACACCGCGCATAAACAATTCAGTTTGCTCAAAAATTGGTGTGCGAAGTTCTTTATAATTGTAACGCCGACAAATATCTCGAGCTTTATCCTCAACATATTGCCAATGTTCAACTTTCCCGGGCAATATGTCTTGTGTCCCTCTCGGTATTTTAAAATTCATTTTTGTTCCTCCTTATTAGAAAAGCGCAAGCGCCTTGCTCAGCTTCGACAAGCGTTGGAGGGCCAGCAATGTTTTGTCTCCTCTTTGAGTTACTTCTCGAATAGACAAACCTTGTTGGACCGAAACGATCGAGAAGCTAGGCGCTGGAGCTAGACAGCTTTCCTAGTTCAAAATTAATAACTTCTTATCTTATCAGATATGCTGTAAACCATAAAATCACAAAAAACTCCCGTCCCTGATATATAACATATCAGGGACGAGAGTTTTATTTCCCGTGGTGCCACCCTAATTGGACTTATTATTGTATGCGATGGTTTCTAGAAGACATAATTCAGTCATCGTAAAACCGCCTTAAAATAAAAAATCCCACTTTAAACAGTTAACGCCTGTAACGTTTTCCCCTACTAAAGCTTCAAGGAAAAACCTAAGGAGTGTTCTTTCATTAAGCACATGGAGAAATGCTTTCAGCCACGACATTTCCTCTCTAACCACGCAAACCTTAATTACTCTGCTCCCTCAAAGGTTGTATTTATTATTAGTATATTAATGTACTCTATCATACGTAGTAACCACGTCGTTGTCAATAGTGATTACGACAATTTTCTTAATTTCTTGATAACTTCTTTTTTAAATCTTTGACATCTCCTAATGTAATCCCGTATTCCTCGGCTAATTCATAATTCGTCAATTGCTGTTCTCTCTGGATAAAGTCGTGAAAGTCAACTCCAATCAGTTGATGATGTCCATTTCCTGTACCTGTTTGTTTACTTCCTGCTCTCATAATCGACTTCCTTTCAAACCCTTTTCCTTCTAGCATGTCCACTTTTTAAAATAAAAAATCAAACTTCCAAAAGAAAGTTTGATTTTTTATTTTGAATTTGAAAGAAATCGCCTTTAATAGCGAATTTTAGAGGCTCGCTCAAGAAAATCAACCGTACATTTTAAATAAATACTTCGAAGCACTACTACAAATAACTCAACACTCTTCACTCAAAACTCAAAACTACTATTTACTCTCAACAATCAACGTCACTGGTCCGTGGTTAATAAGCTCTACATCCATCATTTCTCCGAAAATACCCGTTTCTACGGTAACACCCTTTTGGCGTAACTTTTCGTTAAAGAGGTCATAAAGTTTCACGGCATAATCTGGCTTTGCAGCACTCATAAAGTTCGGACGCCTTCCTTTGCGGCAATCACCGTACAAGGTGAATTGTGAAATCGATAAAATTTGTCCTCCGACATCTAATAATGACAAATTCATTTTTCCACCGTCATCTTCAAAAATACGTAAATTCACAATCTTATCTGCTACAAATTCAACGTCCTGTTCAGTGTCTTCATGAGTAATTCCAACCAAAACAGTAAACCCAAAATCGATCTGACCGACCGTTTCCCCATTTACAACCACACTTGCTTTCTTACTTCTTTGCACTACTACTCTCACTTTTAATACTCCTTTAACCAATACAAAATTTCGCATTTATACTAGGTAGCTAATATACAAAACCCGCATGACGATTTCCCGCCGCCATCTAAAATGTAAAAGGCGGGAGATTTCCTATCAATGCATAATCCGCCTGACTGAGTAAATATCTGGTATTCGTTTCACTCGATCGACTACTTTTTGTAAATGGTCGATATTATGAATGGAAATTGTCATTAAAATGGTCGCCATTTTATTTTTATCTGATTTCCCGGAAACAGCATTAATATTCGTGCGAGTTTCAGTTACTGCTTGAAGCACTTCATTTAGTAACCCGTTACGATCATACCCTGATATCTCTATATCGACATTATAATTTTTACTTTCTTGTTTATTACCTTCCCATTCAACAGGAAGCAGACGAGATTGCGCATCTTCAATAAGAACATTAGGACAATCAGCGCGATGAATTGAAACGCCACGGCCTTTTGTAATAAAACCAATAATTTCGTCGCCTGGAACCGGATTACAGCATTTTGACAAACGAATCAATAAGTTATCGATACCTTTAACTCGTACACCAATACTAGTCTTTTTAGTAGGGGTGTATTTTTTAATATCAGATACTTTTTCTGCTAATGTCTGATCGTCTAACTCTTGTCCACGTTTTTTACGAATTTTTTCTGTTAATCTTGTCGCAATTTGAGCCGCAGTTATTCCGTTGTATCCGACAGCCGCATACATGTCTTCTTCACCTTGGAAGTTAAACTTATTAGCCACAACTTCAATATTTTCAGTTGTTAGCACTTCTTTGGGCTCAATATTATGTTTTTTTATTTCTTTCTCAACAAGTTCACGGCCTTTAGCGACGTTCTCGTCACGACGCTCTTTTTTGAACCATTGACGAATTTTGTTTTTGGCTTGAGAGCTTTGGGTAATTTTTATCCAGTCTTGACTCGGACCGTAAGAATGTTTTGAAGTTAACACTTCAACGATATCACCCGTTTTCAAACGATGGTCTAACGTGACCATTTTGCCATTTACTTTCGCACCAATACAACGGTTTCCAATTTCAGTATGAATCCGATAAGCAAAGTCTAATGGTACAGAACCTGCTGGAAGTTCAATAACGTCTCCTTTAGGAGTAAAAACGAAGACCGTATCTGAAAACAAGTCAATTTTTAGCGATTCCATAAATTCTTGAGCATCGATCGCATCATTTTGCCACTCTAATATTTCTCTAAACCACGTCATTTTCTTTTCGAGCGTTTGCGCATTAGAAACAGTTTGTCCCTCTTTGTATGCCCAGTGAGCCGCAACCCCAAATTCCGCAACTTTGTGCATTTCTTCAGAACGGATTTGCACCTCAAGTGGATCACCTTTAGGACCAATAACGGTCGTATGAAGAGACTGGTACATATTTGCTTTTGGCATCGCAATATAGTCTTTAAAACGTCCTGGCATCGGCTTCCAACAAGTATGGATCACACCTAAAACTGCGTAGCAATCTTTTATATTTTTAACAATAATTCTAACTGCTAATAAATCATATATTTCATTGAATTGTTTATTTTGCAGAGCCATTTTTCGATAAATACTATAAATGTGCTTGGCTCTCCCATGCATATCCGCTTCAACGCCGACTTCTCCTAAACGTTCCTTAATCTTTATCACAACATCATCGATATATTCTTCACGCTCCGCACGTTTCTTCTTCATTAAGTTCACGATTCGATAGTATTGTTGTGGATTTAGGTAGCGAAGTGCTGTATCTTCCAACTCCCATTTAATTGCAGAGATCCCTAGCCTGTTAGCTAGAGGAGCAAAAATTTCTAGTGTTTCATTAGCAATCCTTCTTTGCTTTTCCGCTGGTAAATGCTTCAATGTTCGCATATTATGAAGACGATCTGCAAGCTTAATTAAAATGACACGTATGTCTTTGGCCATTGCTACAAACATTTTCCGATGGTTTTCAGCTTGCTGTTCTTCTTTCGACTTATATTTGATCTTTCCAAGCTTCGTGACTCCATCTACTAGCATCGCTACTTCATCATTAAATTGTTCTCTTAACTCATCTAAAGATACATCTGTATCTTCCACGACATCATGTAAAAATGCAGCAGCAACGGTATCAGGATCCATTTCCAATCCAATTAAAATTTCAGCAACTTGAATCGGGTGTAGTATATACGGTTCTCCTGATTTGCGGTATTGCTCTCCATGGGCCTCATCCGCAAACTTATATGCCTTTTTTAAAAATTTAACATCTTTGTCTGGAAGATACGATTGTGCTTTTTGTAATACATGTTCGATCAATGGAATCACCATCACCTTACAACCTTTAATATATTTCTTTCTATTATCGTTATATTTCTTGTCTGTGTAAAGACCTTTTGAGTTTTGAGTTTTTGGTTTTGAGTTAGATGAAAGCTTTGCACCGGTGAGATACCTAAGTATTAACTCAACATTCTTAACTCAACACTCAAAACTAACCTATAAACAAAGAGCGCTCTTTTAGAGCACTCTGTCGTTCTAATTTACGCATAATGAGTAAGTGAAAAGATTTCATAATTCTTTAACTTCTCGCTACCGTCTAAGTAATCTAATTGTATCATAAATACGATTCCTGCTACGATACCGCCAAGTTCTTCTACCATTTTAATTGTAGCTTCAATTGTACCACCTGTTGCTAATAAGTCATCAGCAATTAATACACGTTGGCCTGGCTTAATTGCATCTTTATGAATTGTTAAACTATCTTTGCCATATTCTAAACCATAATCGACTGATAATACTTCTCTCGGTAATTTACCTGCTTTACGAACTGGAACAAAGCCAACCTCTAATGCATAAGAAATCGGACACCCTACAACAAACCCTCTTGCTTCTGGTCCAACAACAACATCGATTTGCTTATCTTTAGCAAACTGTGCCATATCATCGATTGCTTTTTTATATGCCTCTCCATTTTCCATTAACGTCGTAATATCTTTAAAACGAATTCCTTCCTTTGGAAAATCTTCGACAATCGTAATAAACTTTTTAAAATCCATTTTTAACTGTTCCTCCTAGTTTATCTTTAGATCAAAAGCAAGATTATTTCACAGACTGAACTGAGAAGATTTGTTCAAACCATGTCTTTAATTCATTGTAGGATGAATAATAAAGATCGTTTTCTAATCTTGCTTGCTCTTGTTTTCGTTTGTATGTTTTTGATTCGTTTAAATCTTTTTTCTCAACATTTTTACATATTGAAATAAGTCCATTGTTTATTGTAACAAATTCTAAGTCAAAAAACACATTAACCATAAAATCAATTGTGTCTTTTGACCAACCTTTATGCTTCGCTAACTGAGAACTATGTTTTGCTACATCAAACGTTTTTTGCTTTACTAAAAATGCATAAAACCATTTAAAGTGATCTCTTGATGGCATCGTTGTAAAAAAGTGCTCCTCACTATGGTGGAAAATAGTATAAATTCGTTCTGGCGCATTTCCATTCAGTAATAAACGCTCAATTTGTTTTTTCTCAATCGGTAAATCTAAAAAGATTACATATTGGTCAGACAAACTGATAGAAGGTATTTCTGATTCAAAAGGTATATGGACGAGCTGATACTCGTCTATATCTATATTATTTAATGTTTCTTCATTAAAATAAATACATACTACTTTTTCTTTCGGTAGTTTAATTTTTTTGAAATTTTTATTACCTCTTAAATCAAAAAGTTGCCAGTGGTGAACAGCTACATCTTCTAACATTATTTGAGGTTTGCAATGTCCATTCCATTCATTGATCGACAGAGTGCCTACCGTAGAGATTTTGGAGGTCATTGATATTTCCTCATACAAATATCCACAATGAAAGCCAACACAGTCAATAGTGTGCCCGTCTTCTTCTAATAACATTTTCAAATGTGTCTCTTCACTACCAATTCGCTTCATTTGCGCTAAGTTAGCTTCTTCAATTACGACTTTTGGTGTCGGATTACTTACACCAAAAGGAGCAAGAAGATTCATTTCTTCAATAATCGGAAGTTTAACTTCATTTATTGATACGACTAAATCTACTTTTGTAATAGGAATATAATCTTCATCTGTTAAAACTTCGGTCGCTTGAAAATTTAATCGTGACCTAAGTTCATTCAGGTTTTCAAGTTGCATCGTTAATCCAGCTGCCATCGGATGTCCACCGAAATGAGGTAAAATATCGCGCGATTCTGATAAATTTTTAAACATATCAAATCCTTCAATACTTCTAGCAGAACCTTTTGCTATTCCTTTTTCACGATCTATCGTCAAAACGATTGTTGGTCGATAATATCGTTCTACTAACCGTGATGCAACAATTCCGATCACTCCAGAATTCCATCCTTCTTTAGCAATCACCAACACCTTATGTTCCTCTAAAGAAGCATATTGGCTCTCAACGATTTCAATTGCTTCTTCAGTAATTTCATTCACAATTCCTTGGCGAACTTTATTTAGTTCATCAATTTCAGTCGCTAAACGTTCTGCATTGGACATTTCTTCACTCATTAATAACTCGACCGCTGGGGTAGCAGATTCGAGTCTACCTACAGCATTGATTCTTGGACCGATCGCAAAACCAACGTGGTCTGCGCTTAACTCTTTATCATCTACCCTTGCAATTTTTTTCAATGCTATTAAACCAGGTCGAGAAGTATTTTGTAGTGCTTTAAGACCTTTTTTTGCAATCAGTCGATTTTCACCAACTAAAGGTACTAAATCAGCTATTGTACCAATAACAGCGATGTCTAATAGATCTTCAGGAACCTCACCTAATAAAGCGTGAGCTAGCTTCCATGCTACGCCAACCCCGGCTAAGCCTTTAAAAGGATAATAACAATCTTCTTGTTTAGGATTGACGATCGCATGGGCATCAGGCAATACCGGTGGCGGTTCGTGATGATCTGTAATGATAAAATCAAGCTCAATTTCTTTAGCTACATCTGCTTCATGAACAGCAGAAATTCCTGTATCAACGGTGATAACTAGCGAAAAACCCTCTTCTTTCGCTCGTCTTAACGCAGGCTCATTTGGTCCATATCCTTCTGTGAAGCGGTTCGGAATATAAAATTGAAACGTTGCACCTAACATTTTAAGCGTCTCGACCATCACAGCCGTACTACTAACACCATCTGCATCATAATCGCCAAAAATCAAGATTTTTTCTTGATTTGCTATTGCAGTTTGAATTCTTTCAACTGCTTGTCTCATTCCTTTCATTAAAAAAGGATCGTGAAACTCAGTTTTTTCAATATATAAAAAGCTACGAGCTTCTTCAACTGTAGAAATATCTCGATTTAAAAGTAATTTAGCTACGAGAGGTGATATGTTTAACTCATCCACAAATTGTTGTTCTAAAGAATGACCTTGCCTCTCAATTCTCCACCTTTTTTTTGACCTTAGCATGAAATATCACACCCCTAACCTATTTAGTATACAAGAGGTTAGAAGGTGTGGCAATTCATCCATTCGGATTTTCAGTACTATTTTTTTGTGGTTCTGATGGAATTTCTTTCTTACTCGTTTGTGTCGGAATTGCGCCCTTTTTACTAGTTTGATTCGATTTATTCAGTTGGGCATTTTTTTTACGAAGTTCGTCATTTTCAAGTTTCAGTGCTTTTAACTCTGCACGAATTTTATAAATGCCATATAAGCCAACACCACCTACTAATATGCCCCCCATCAGAACCGAACTAATAATAACGATGACAAGTGGCCATTCAGCTGTTCCAAAAACATAATTAACGGTTACGACATCCATATTGATAACAGCAAAAATAGCAATTAACAAAGCGACAAACAATCCGATAATTAACCCCCATTGACCTTTCATCTTTTGATCACCTCTTTCTTTAATTCACAATTTAGAATTTAAAATTTTAAATTGCACCGCTAGGTTGTGAATTCTTAATTTTCAATTGTGAATTGTGAATTGTGAATTGTGAATTGTGAATTGCAAATTAATTTTTGCCGGAAAATGGGTTGATATGGACGCGAACATCTTGAACATGCTCGAGCTTTATTAGTTGAGCTTTCACATTTTTACCTATGGCATGTCCTTGTTCAACGGTTATATGTGGATCAACACCTATTTTTATATCGATAATGACATAATGACCGTGCTCTCTAGCTAAAAACTCATCAATACTTAATACCCCTTCTACTTCTTTAGCCGTATGTCGCATTTCGACTGTATCTTCATCATGGAGCACATGATCGAGTGCGTTATGAATCGATTGCTTTCCTAAGCTGTAAGCCATTTTTAAAATAAGAATAGAAACAAATAAACCTGCTAATGGATCAGCGTAAACGAGCCAAGGAACTCCGATATAGCCCCCAACAATTGATGCACCAATCCCTAATAGCGCAGCAAAAGAGGAGAAAACATCTGAACGGTGGTGCCATGCATCAGTAATTAATGCTTCACTACGATACTTTTTCCCTAAGCGATATTTATAGCGAAACATTAATTCTTTAACAATGATCGAAAAAATAACTGCATAAATAGCAATAACACCTGGTACTTGAATCGGCTCATTAAACGACTTAATCGCTGAAAGAGCAATTTCAAAACCGACAATAAATAATAAAACGGCAACTATAATCGCTGCGATTGATTCCGCTTTACCATGACCATAAGGGTGATCCTTATCAGGTGGAAGCTTTGCAGCTCGGACACCTATTAAAACAGCTACAGAGCCCACTACATCTGATGCTGAATGGACAGCATCTGCAACAAGCGCTCGACTTCCAGCGATCCACCCTACAATTCCTTTAATTAAAGCTAAAACAATATTTCCAATAATACCAACCCAAGCGGCAAATTGGACTTTCTTAAATCGTTCATCCTTTTCCTCTACCATCTAATCACCTTATTTATTATAATTTATTCCCTTTTATGTCTTTAAAGAAACTAACTGAGTAAATTTCATATTTACCTAAAATGAGCCATATAAAACTATATATAGTTACTTAATGGCGTAATATTGAATTATGAAATTCACTAAACTATGTATAAATTATACTTGCTACTATGAAAAACAAACCGTGGTTTTGTATTCAACCACGGTTTATTACTAATTCTATTATGCTTCATTCTCTGCAGTTTTAAAGCGTTTTTTTTGTAAACTTTTGCTTTTCCAAACAAGCCAAAGCTGTGCAGCGATAAATAATGATGAGTATGTTCCGGCGACTAAACCAACTAATAGGGCAAACGAGAACGTTCTAATCGCTTCGCCACCAAATAGTAGTAGGGCACCAGCTGCAAACACAACCGTTAATACCGTGTTAATCGAACGAGCTAACGTTTGAATTAAACTTTTATTAACAACACGGGCTAAGTCCTCAAACGATTTGACTTTCTTCTCATACTTTAAGTTTTCCCTGATCCTATCAAAGGTTACGATCGTATCATTAATCGAGTAACCGACAATCGTCAAGACGGCAGCAATAAATGGTAAATTGACTTCCATTTGCGTAATGCTGAATACTGTAATAATGAAAAACGCATCATGTAAAAGTGCGACAATCGCTGCTAATCCGTAGATCAATTCAAAACGAATTGTTACGTAAATAATAATACCGATTGAAGCAAAAATAACAGAAAAGAAAGCGTTTCTAGCAAGTTCACGTCCGATCGTTGGTGTAACCGTACTTATGTTAGGCTCTGCACCAAACGATGTATCGAAATGCCTTTGAACTGTTAACATTTCTTCCTGGTTTAGAACTCCGATAAATGAAGCATACGCCATTTCATTGCGATCTCCAGCGAGTAATACATCATCAGGTTCTAGGCCAATTTCAGCAAACTCTGTATAAACGATGTCAGCCGTCAACCCTTCCTCACCTAAAAGTTCAACTTTCGTTCCACTCTCGAAATCAATTCCTAAATTTAATCCGATGGTCGAAAGTAAAATCATTCCGACTATGGCTAGGATTCCTGAGAAAATAAAGAACTTTTTGCGATGTTTAACAAAATCTATCTTCGTTTCTCCATAATTAAAGTTCACTAATCTCACTCTCCTTCACACCAAAAAGTCGTGGCTTCTTGTTTAAAATTCTACTGTTAACCCATAACCCAAGAAGAAGACGTGAACCGTAAACAGCAGTTAAAAAGCTTGTTAAAATACTTACAATTAACATAACAGCAAACCCTTGAACAGCCATTGTCCCGAAATAGAACAACACTGATGCTGCTAAAATCGTCGTAATATTAGCATCTAAAATCGTTGATAAGGAACGGCGACTTCCCGCTTTAAACGCAGACATCGTCGTTTTACCACTACGAAGTTCATCTTTAATTCGTTCGTAAGTAATAATGTTGGCATCCACGGCCATACCGACCCCTAAAATTAATGCTGCGATCCCTGGTAACGTTAGGACTGCATTCATCAAGTTAAAAATAACTAATACTAAATAAATATAGAAAGACAACGTAACAACCGCAATGATTCCCATAAATCGGTAATATACGAGCATATATAGGAAAATTAATGCTATACCGATAAAGCCAGCATAAATCGTTCTTTCCATTGCTTTTTCACCAAGTGCTGCCCCGACAGAGTTCGAATAAACTTCTTCAAGACTTACCGGCAAAGCACCTGCATTAAGAACATCTGCTAAAAATTGAGCTTCCGCAAGAGTGAAATTTCCGGTAATACGAACATTTCTCGTATTTAACACTTCACTAACACTCGGCGCAGAAATAAACTTTTGCTCAGCCTCTGGCTTCAGCCTTTCTTCCATAAAAGAGTCGCCGTCTTCGTAATCTAACCAAATAACAAGCTGACTTCCTAATACTTCTCTTGTAACTTCTGCAAATAAATTTGCATCTTTTAATGTAACTGCTACTTCAGGACGATTAGCTTCATCAAACGTAACACTAGCTCCACCTTCTCGTAGGTCTGCACCGTCCAACTTTAAATTATCATCGACATCACGAAAGGTTAACTGCGCTTCTGTTGAAAGAAGTTCACGTGCTGTTTGTTGATCTTCCACTCCAGCAAGTTGAACACGAATTCGATTTTCCCCTTCAATCGCCACATTCGGTTCTGAAACACCGATAACGTTAATACGTTGATTCAACGCCGTTACCGTACTTTTTAACACCTCTTCATCTATTACATCACCTTCATGCGCAGGATGAACTTCATATAAAACTTCAAATCCACCTTGAAGATCCAAGCCTAGCTTAATTTCTCTTGCATTGTCCATTGCAGTTGTCGAAACGAGACCTGCAAGTAAAGCAACAATAAGAAAAAAAGCGACAATCCGACCTTTTTTCACCATCTTTTAAAATGCCTCCTTGTATAAAATCTCTCTATGTATAATTTTGAGTGTTGAGTTTTGAGTGGTGAGTTGTCGTAAGTAACTGCTGCGAAGCAAGTCTCAAAAACAATTCAGCACTCAACATTTTCATTCAAAACTGAAAAAAGAGCTTGTCCAAAAAATTACAACATTACAATTATAGCGATGCTTTGTTTCCACTGTCAATTTCATTCATGAAATTGACATTACTAATTTTGCCCAAATTTAATTTCTTCTTCCGTCTCAAACCAATTTGGCCCCTTGTAAGCCCCAATCGTTAGCCAAGTCATATAATCGGTTGCTTTAAGAGTTAAAATAGCTTTTACTAAATGGTGAATTCTGACAAATTCTTTTCCTTTTTTTAAATTTGCTATGACACACTCCCAAAGTTCTTCTTCTGTAGCACGGTCATAACCTAAAAGATGAAATTCTTCGACTTTGCTCGTTAACGCAGGCATGACATCTTCTTTCCATACATCGAACTGTTGCTCTCCCACAGCAATTCCTCCTGACTTTTTATAAATTCTGTTCTAAAATCTCTTATCTAAAACATTGTTGCTAGAGTAGCTTTTAGATCACTGTCATCAAGTGGAACTACTAAAATACCGAGTATACAAAAACACTTACACCGACAGCCGCAATTAACACACCTGTTGTAATCGCGATAAACGCTGCTCTAAACGGAATGAAAAATAATATCGCTGCTAAACACGCTGAATAAGCTCCTGTTGTCGGTAGCGGAACAGCTGTAAATAATATCAAACCGAGCGCACCATATTTTTCCACTTTTTCACTTTTGCTCATCGTGCGATTATATAACCATTCGTAAAAGCGTTTATAAATTGGAAACCTCATTAAAAATGTACTTAATGGTCTAAACAAAATTAAAATCGGGATAATCGGCAATAAATTCCCAAGAATGCTATAAAATAACGCCTCCCAATAAGATAAACCCGCAAACGCTGCAAAAGGTATTCCACCTCTTAGCTCTAAAATCGGCATTGCCGAAATAATGACCACAATTAATTCCACTGGTAAAAAACTTAAATTCTCTACTATAAAATCTCGAAAACTTTCCTTCACGTAATTTGTCTCTCCTTTTATGTAATTATCAGTGTTGAGCTTTGAGTGGTGAGTTGTTTTTGGAAAAAGCTACGAAGCTTTACTTAAAACTCATAATCATAACTCATAACTCAAAATTCAAAACTCTTAACTTTATTAATAACTTGTCATGCTTGGCCCCCTATTAAGCATATAAATAAATACGGAAAATTTCCATCATTTTTTTGAGAAGGTAGGGGACTTAAGTGAGCAAACAAAGCTTCTTGCAAGGTGCATTTATTTTAATTTTAGCTGGATTTATAACTAAAATCTTAGGATTTGTGAATAAAATTGTTGTTGCCAGAATCATGGGGGCTGAAGGTGTAGGGCTCTATATGATGGCTGTTCCAACTTTACTCCTCGTGATTACAATTACCCAAATTGGACTCCCTGTTGCAATCTCTAAGCTTGTCGCAGAAGCTGAAGCCGTCAATGACCGAAAGAAAATAAAACAAATACTTGTCGTATCGTTAGCCACTACAGGAACGTTAAGTATAATTTTTACATTAGGAATGATAGGCTTTGCACCTATTATAGCAGAATATTTTTTAACAGATGCAAGGGCATTTTTTCCATTAATAGCGATATCACCTATTGTCCCCATTGTCGCCCTGTCTTCAGTGCTTCGAGGCTATTTTCAAGGAAGACAAAATATGAAGCCTTCTGCATATTCTCAAGTAATTGAGCAAGTAGTTCGCATCACGCTCGTTGCTCTATTAACAAGTGCTTTTTTACCATATGGTGTTGAATATGCAGCAGCAGGAGCAATGATCTCTGTTGTTATTGGAGAACTGGCTTCATTATGTTATATGGTAACAATGTTTAAAATGAAAAAACGGATTAAAGTTCGTCGAAACTTTTTTGGATCACTTAAAGAGGGAAAAACAACATTTAACCAATTAATGTCAGTCGCTCTACCAACGACAGGAAGTAGATTAATTGGCTCAGTATCGTTTTTCTTCGAACCGATCGTTGTATCGCAAAGTTTAGCAATTGCTGGAGTAACTACGGTTATCGCCACTAAACAGTATGGAGAATTAGCAGGATTTGCAATTCCATTATTGTTTTTACCGACATTCATTACCTACTCTTTGTCAGTTTCACTCGTACCTGCAATTAGCGAGGCTGCTGCCAGCAGACATTACCAATTAATTCATCACCGACTTGCACAAGCATTGCGTTTAGCGATGGTTTCTGGGGGGATTTCTTGTGTCATATTATATGTATATGCAGTTCCAATCATGGATCTTATGTATGATGCACCGACCGTTGCTACCTATTTAAAAATTATGGCTCCTTTTAGCATTTTTTTATATTTCCAAGGGCCACTTCAAGCGGCATTGCAAGCCTTAAATTTAGCAAAAGCAGCGATGATGAACAGTTTAATAGGAGCAATCGTAAAAATAGCCGCAGTTTTCGTTTTAGCTTCAAGACCAGAGTTAGGAATTATGGGGGCAGCTTTGGCCATCGTTGCAGGTTTTATGCTAGTAACACTTCTACACTTTGCTACATTAGTAAAAACCATTTCTTTTACAATACATGTTCGAGAATTTTTAAAAGCAATTATTTGTATTTTGTTAAGTGGTTGGATTGCTGTCCTTTTATACAACCATGCATTTTTATCTTTCTCACTTATCACGAAAACATTACTTTCAATTAGTGTCGTTGGATTTGCGTATGTACTTTTCTTAATGTTGCTCGGTCTCATTAAGAAAGAAGAAATGCGACGTTTACCATATATCGGAAATTTATTATCTCGCTTTATTATCGGAAAATAAAAAAGTGAAGGTGTTCCAATAAAAAAGGAGCTGTCCCAAAACAAAGTGTCACCGCTAAGCACTAGTAGCTTTACGTGGTGATCTGCACTTATGCGACAGCTCCTATGCGACCCTTCAGTTATTTTTCATCTTTTAAGTCAACAAAAAATGTTTGATTATCATTGAGTGAACAGTATGAGATTTTTTTTATATCTTTATACCCTAACTTTCTAAGTTCTCGTCTAAGCCAAAATGAAGTTTTTTCGATCTCCTCTAATTGCTCTTCTTGAACTTTTCCATCTAAAATTAAAGGAAGTGGTAAATTTACTTTCTCCGCATAATTAGGCTCATGCTTTTCTTTCTCTGTTTTTTCAATTACTGACAATTTTCCAGAAGGCTCTAATATTGCAAATTCTACATCAGCTACATTTCTAATTTTACTTTGTCTTAGTTGAACCATTAAATCATCGAAATTATACCGTTGCTTCCGCATTTCCTCCTCGTCAATCTTCCCTTTATTAATTAAAATGGATGGCTTTCCATCAATCATTTTCCTTAAATTTTCACTTTTTAAAGACACATAAGCTAACGTTATTTGGATCACTGATAAGACAATTATCGGAACGATCGTCTGCATCATTGGAGTTCGAATATTTTCAATTGATATTACTGCCAGTTCAGCAATCATGATGGAAACGACAAAATCTAGAACAGAGAGCTGACCAATTTCTCGCTTTCCCATGAATCGTAATATCACTAAAATGATAAAATATATAAACAAAGTTCTTAAAATGATGGTCGAATAGTCCAGTTTCATCGCCTCCCTTCACAATTGTAGATTAACGACAAAATGTTAGTCGACATCGTTCATGTAATGTTTTTATTAGTTTGACCCAACTACCAATAGAAAATTGACTAAAGAAAATGGAAATTATTTAAGGGTACTTTTCATCGAAAAAGGTATGACGATAATTCTTAGCATAGGCTTCGTGCTGCTTTGCGACGAGTAACCGCAGGAGCACCTTCTAACGAATCTCAGAGGCTCGTTCACGAAATCATCCGCCTTTTTCATGAAAAAACGATCATGACGATGCACCTTCACCATTTACGATATAAATGTCATGCTTGACCGCAACCTAACCACCTGTCCACTAACCAACTTTCCAACTAACCAAAAAACAGGGACATAAACAAATAAATTTGTCTTACGCCCCCATTCTCTGGAATTCACTTTAATGAATTTCATAATTCAATATGACCGCCATTAAGTAACTATATGTAGTTGCGTTAAGGCGCTCGCAACTACATATAGTTTGATATGGCTCAATTTACGTAATTATGAAATTCACTTAATTAAAATAAATTAAATATCTAAAATAAATATAAATACTCGATATAACAAACGAAACTAAGGCAACAGGTGCACCGACTTTTAAAAATTCTATATAACTAAATCCTTGATTCGCTCTAGCTGCAAGGCCAGCTACTATAACATTTGAAGTTGCACCAATTAACGTTGCATTTCCGCCTAAACAGGCTCCTAATGCTAATGCCCACCATAACGGATCTAAATTAGTCATTCCATAATTTTCAAACTCAATAATTACCGGGATCATTGCAGCTACAAAAGGTATATTATCTACAAACCCCGATAAAATTCCTGATGCCCATAGTATGAGCATTGCCGTTTTCGGTAAATCGCCTTCCGTATAATATATAATTGATTTTGCAATTTCATCAATGATACCTACTTCCTTTAAACCTCCAACAAGCATAAACAGTCCTACAAAAAAGAAAATCGTCACCCACTCTACCGATTTAAACACTTCTTCCACTTGTTGTTGGCCATGGGTGAGAAGCAATAAAAGTAACGCTCCTGCCATCGCAACACTCGTTAACTCAACTTTTAATAGCGGTTGAATAATAAAACCAAGGGTGGTTAAGAACAGAACAAACACAGATTTAAATAATAAAGACTTATTTTTCAAATAATGCCTTGCTCGAACATTCATTAATTGCTTACGGTTTTCATTCGCAACTTGAAGTTTAGGGCCATAATAACGAGACATTCCTGCAATAACGACTGCAAATATAATAATGACAACTGGCCCTAGATGAACTAAAAAAGCATTAAAGTTTAAATGTTCAACGGCTTGACCGATCATCAAATTTGGCGGGTCACCGATTAAAGTAGCTGTACCACCAATATTAGACGCTAAAATCGTCACTAACAAATAGGGGATTGCCGATATATTCAAAAGCTTCGTTAACGTAAGTACGATAGGTACGATTAGCAATACCGTTGTGACATTATTTAAAAAAGCTGATCCAACACCAGTTAATAGAGAAATAACGATTAATAGCGGTATCGGCTTGCCTTTTACTTGTTTGGCTAGAATAATCGCAATGTATTCAAAAAATCCACTTTTACTGGTAATTGTAACTAAAATCATCATCGCTAACAAAAGTGTAATTGTATGCCAATCAATATGATGGACAAACGCAGCATTTAAATCTAATACGCCAAAAAAAAGCATTAACACGCCACCTAAACATGCGACTAATGCTCGATTTAACTTTTCAGAAATAATTAAGATATAACTTATGATAAATATAGTAAAGGCGTAAGTTAACTCCATCTTAATCCCCTTTCAAATCTTGTCCATTTGTACATTGTATGAAAGGTTTGTCTCAATTAGAATTTCTTTTCATTTAGTTGAAAAACTAAAAAATTAATACATAAAATGTTAATATAAAAAGTCGGGCGATTTCCTTATATATATACAAAACCGTCATGACAAAGCTTTGCCATCATTTAATATAGAAAAGGCGGATGATTTCCTTCTCTTCGCTTTGACCTTCTTTCGAATCTCAGAGGCTCGTTCACTAAATCATCCGCCTTTTTTTATACAAAATTCTCATGAGGATTTATCGACCCCATATAAGATGAAGCATCGTCAACCATTAACATGTAAAATTCATGTCTTCCTTTCCAACTTTCTAACTCCAAATTCAAAATTTAATTCTATTTTTGTACAAGTGTGAATAAGCTTTAGTAGGCGAAAAAACAGGACTTTTGAAAGGGGGAAATAATATGGAAAACCGTGGTATGTTTCTATCAATGATTTTTGGACTAATCACAATACTGGTGATCATTCTTTCGGTAAGCTTCATTATCTCGTTATTGCTTCGCTTTACCGCTCTTACTGAGTCATCATTTAGTTGGATTATTATGGGGTTAACATTTGTAGCATTGTTAATTGGTGGCTTTGTTTCAGGCGGGAAATCAAAGCAGAAAGGTTGGCTGGTTGGAGCAGGAACAGGAGTTTTATATTCTTTAGTCGTATTTTTAGTCCAATTTTTAGGGTATAACACTACGTTCACATTAGAACAATATTTATTCCATGCTGGATTTATTGTTGCAGCTCTAATTGGAGGAATTTTAGGAGTAAATATTGTTAGAAATAGTCGTATGGTTTAAAAAAATGAAAGGCTCCGTCTTAGAGCCTTTCATTTTTTGTGTATGTACATTAGTCTGGATTAACCACTTCACGTACAGCGTTACGATCATACGTCAGTTTTTTATTGTCGTTTACTAATAAAATAACTGTATCTTCGTCAATCGCATCAATCGTAGCATGTAAGCCACCGATTGTAATAACTTTGTCCCCTTTTCGAAGAGCAGCATGCATTTCTTGAACTTTCTTTTGACGCTTTTGCTGTGGACGAATTAAGAGAAAGTAAAAAATAGCGAACATAAATAACAATGGTAAAATCGTCATAAACATTTCCATCTTTGAATTTCACCCCTTTCTAAAACTATACTCTCATAGCAATGCTAAATTTTATTATAGCATAAAAACCTGTCCTAACCTTATCACTTTTCTTGCCAAAATTAAAAGTTTTTTGCATTTGGCTTATTTAATCCATACATTTCAAAAAACTCTTCTTTAAAGTCTAGAAGGCGATCTTGGCGAATAGCTTCTCGAACTTGCTCCATTAATTTTAACAAGAAATAAAGATTATGATAAGAGGTTAAGCGAAATCCGAATGTTTCGTCACATTTAACAAGATGTCTAATGTATGCCCTTGTATAATTTTTACATACGTGACAATCGCATTTTTCATCCAAAGGACGATAATCTTTTGCATACTTAGCATTTCTAACTACGAGCCTTCCGCTACTTGTCATGCACGTTCCGTTACGCGCAATCCTTGTCGGAAGTACACAGTCAAACATATCTATACCACGAATCGTCCCGTCAATCAAGGCATCTGGTGAGCCAACACCCATTAAATATCGTGGTTTATCGTGTGGTAAATGTGGAGTCGTAAATTCAAGGACACGGTTCATCACATCTTTAGGTTCACCTACGGATAAGCCACCTACCGCATATCCTGGAAAGTCTAATGAAACTAAGTCTTCCGCACTCTTTTTGCGTAAATCTTCATATTCTCCACCTTGGACAATTCCAAATAAACCTTGGTCCTCAGGACGTTTGTGCCCTTCTAGACAACGCTCAGCCCACCGACTCGTTCGCTCTACTGATTTTAACATGTATTCATATGTGGCAGGGTACGGCGGACATTCATCAAAAGCCATCATAATATCTGAACCTAAGGCATTTTGAATTTCCATCGCTCCTTCAGGGCTTAAAAATAATTTTTCACCACTCAAGTGGTTTCTAAAATGCACTCCTTCTTCCTCAATCTTTCGAAGTGCACTTAAACTAAACACTTGAAAGCCACCTGAATCCGTTAAAATTGGGCGGTCCCAATTCATAAATTTATGAAGACCACCTGCTTCTTTAACAATGTCATGTCCAGGTCTTAGCCAAAGGTGGTACGTATTACTTAAAATAATTTGTGAGCCTATTTCTTTCAATTCTTCAGGACTCATCGTCTTCACTGTTGCTAATGTCCCAACAGGCATAAAAATAGGCGTTTCAAACGTTCCATGTGGAGTATGAACTTTTCCTAAACGAGCCCCTGATTGGCGACACGTTTTTATATGTTCATAGCGAATCGCTACCATCTATTTATTGCTCCCTTCCATAATTAACATCGCATCACCGAAGCTAAAAAAGCGATACTTATTTTTTACAGCTTCTCTATAAGCATTTAAGGTATGCTCTCTACTCGCAAGCGCACTGACAAGCATGATAAGAGTAGATTTCGGTAGATGAAAATTAGTAATTAAACCATCTATTCCTCTATATTGATACCCAGGATAAATAAAAATACTTGTCCAACCTGAACTTTCCCGAAACACACCGTCATTTTCTTGAGCAATGGTTTCTAACGTTCTCGTTGAAGTTGTTCCTACTGTAATAATTTTTTGACCATTGCGCCTTGTTTCATTTAAAATCTCAGCCGTTTCGGAGGTCATCTGGTAAAACTCGGCATGCATTTCATGTTCTTCAATCGAATCAACGCTAACAGGGCGAAACGTTCCTAATCCCACATGAAGTGTAATATAGACGATTTGTACGCCTTTAGCTTTAATCTCCTCTAAAAGCTCTTCTGTAAAATGCAAACCAGCCGTCGGAGCTGCTGCTGAACCGCGATGCTTCGCAAAAACTGTTTGATAGCGATCTTGATCTTCTAACTGCTCCGTTATGTATGGCGGTAAAGGCATTTCACCAAAAGCGTCTAGAATTTCATGAAAAATACCATCATATTGAAATTCAATGATTCTACCACCATGATCGAGTTCACCTTTACAGATACCTTTCAGCCGTCCGTCTCCAAAAGTGACAACAGTTCCTTTTTTCACTTTTTTAGCAGGCTTTACTAACGTCTCCCACTGATCTCCTTGGACTTGTTTAAGCAATAAAAATTCAATGTTTGCCCCAGTATCCTCTTTAGTACCATATAACCTGGCTGGTAAAACACGCGTATCGTTTAAAACGAGACAATCACCTTCGTTTAAAAAATCAATAACATCATAAAATTTCCGATGTTTAATTTCACCAGTTTTCGGGTCTAGCACCATTAACCTTGATGCTGTGCGGTCCATCAGTGGAGTCTGAGCAATAAGTTCTTCAGGTAAATAAAAATCAAAATCTTTAACTTCCATTTATGTTCCTCATTTCTGTAATCTGTAAAACTGTCGGTCAATTTCCATACAAAACCTTCATGACGGCAACCGTCACCATCTAATGTGGAAAAGGCGGGTGCTTTCCCTCACTTCACCTTGACCTTCTGACGAATCTCAGACGTTCGTTCACAAAAGCACCCGACTTTTTCCATACAAACCCCCATGGCGAGGGTCCTAATCAACTAACCACTAACCAACTTTTTAAGCTTTTATAGCATACAAAAAAGAATACATTGTTGACAAGTACAATTCATCGAAATCTCCCGATAAAATATAGGATTAACGAGATAACGACGCTTAAAACTATCGAGGTCACAATTGGAAAATAAATAGTTGTATTACCTTTTTTAAATAGAATATCACCAGGAAGCTTTCCTATAGGAAAAAATCTTCCACCTACCTGCCATAAAAGACCGATCACAACTAAAATGATTCCAACCGTAATGAGTAATTTAGGGATATTTGGCATTACTCAGGCACCTCCATTTGAAAATGTTCGTATACTTTATACGTTACCATTCTACCCCGAGGAGTTCTTTGTAAAAACCCAATTTGTAATAAATATGGTTCATAAACATCTTCAAGTGTGTGTGACTCTTCGCCAATCGTTGCGGCAATTGTATCAAGTCCTACTGGACCACCGCGAAACTTTTCAATAATGCCTTTCAAAAGTTTATGATCAATATGATCTAAACCAAGTTTGTCTACTTGAAGTCGGTCAAGTGCATCAATCGCTAATTTATAATCAATATAACTATTTCCTTGTACTTGGGCAAAATCTCTAACACGTCTTAATAATCGATTAGCGATTCTAGGAGTTCCTCTTGAACGCCTCGCCAATTCAACACTCGCTTCATCTTCCAGTTCTACTTCATAAATTTCTGCTGTACGTGTAACAATTTTTTTTAAATCTTCATTTGTGTAATAATCTAAACGTGATAATACTCCGAAACGATCTCGCAATGGAGACGATAAAAGTCCAGCCCTAGTCGTTGCCCCAACTAATGTGAATGGTGGCAAATCAAGCCGCACCGACCGAGCTGTCGGTCCTTTTCCAATTACAATATCTAAACAAAAATCTTCCATCGCTGGATAAAGCACTTCTTCAACGACCCTGTTTAAACGATGAATTTCGTCAATAAATAACACATCGCCTGGCTCTAGAGCCGTTAATATCGCTGCCAAATCACCTGGACGCTCAATTGCGGGGCCTGATGTCGTTTTTATTTGTACACCCATCTCATGAGCAATGATCGTTGCTAATGTTGTCTTACCTAATCCAGGTGGACCGTACAAAAGAACATGATCTAAAGCTTCATTCCGTATTTTCGCAGCTTCAATAAACACTTTTAAATTATTTTTAACTTTATCTTGTCCAATATATTGGTTAAGCAATTGAGGACGAAGTTGGTTTTCTAGGTTTTCCTCTTCATGCTGTGCCTCAGCAGAAACCATTCTTTCTTCCATTATTCTCCCTCCTATTAGAAAAGCGTAAGGCGCCCGCCTATCGGCGAAATGCTCCTGCGATTACTCGTCGCAAAGCTGCAAAGAAGTAACTCAGGCAGTAGCTTCACTGGAAGGCCTGCACGTAGCGGTCAGGTTTTAGACCGCAAGTGAATGACTGAAGTGGTCGAGCAGATGGCGCCTGAAGCTAGACAGCTTTTAAAATTTTTATGCTTTCCTACCTTTTAAGAAAAGCGTAAGCGCCTTGATCACGCTACTACAGCTTTAAAAGGAGCTGTAAAGCCTTTTTTATGTACTCGTCTGTTGTTAAATGTTCCTTGGCAAGTTTTGGAGCAACCTTTTTAACTTCTCTTTCTACATAGCCTAATGCTTTTAAAGCCTCAAGAGCATCTTCTAGTTCTTTTGAATACGTTGTTGCTTTTTCTTCAGTCTTTAATTCATAAACAGGACCTACTAAGCCCGGCATAAAATCTGTAAGTTTTCCCTTTAAATCCAAAATAATTTGACGGGCTGTTTTTTTTCCAACCCCTGGGAATTTCGTTAAAAAATGTTCATTCTCTTCTTCAATTGCTTGAACAACCTGTTGAGGCACACCTGAAGCCAAAATCGCTAATGCCCCTTTTGGACCGATTCCTGAAACATTTAATAACTTTTCAAACAATGCCTTCTCTTCCCTAGAACGGAAACCAAATAACTTAATGGCATCTTCTCGCACATGCTGATATGTATAAATTGTTACATCTACTTCTTCATCTACTTTATAAATAAACGGGTTAGCACAAAAAATTTGGTAACCGACTCCATTTACAGCAATTACAATCGATTGCGTATCAATGTAGTTAACTTTTCCTTTGACAAATTCAATCACAAATACCTCTCCATTCTAAAAACGAACATTTATTTCTGTTTTATTTTATCATAAAAGATTGCAGATTAAAGACTTAAAAGCCTAAAACCATCGTTGGCTTTAGGCTTTTTCTTAGATTACAGTAATATAGTTCGTAATTTATTACTCGGCATAACTTTACATTTCCTGTTTAGCATATTTCTTATATGTTTTTAATACTTCTTCATAACGATCTCTAGATAATACTGGAATGCCATTTTGAAGTTCCCTTTGTTGATGACTTTTTAATTCTTTTGTATTGATTTGAAAAAAAGACTGAATTACTTTTTCTCCCGCTGGGTTACCATCATAAATATTTAAAGTACCTTCATCAGAAATACCAAAATATCCATTGATTTTTAATAATGGAGAAATATCGTCAACCTTTTGTTGGAAAACAACTGTCGCTTCGTTTTGATCTATTAATTCCCATTCACGGTATTGGGCCCAAAAATCTTCCATAGACCAAATCGTCTCTTCAACAATTTCCTCGCTTATTTCACCGTCTAAATATACTCTTGCTAATACGACTTGAACTTGTTTTGGATCATTTGTAATAGCTGAAACAGGCACAGCTGAATGAATTTCTGCTTTACTACTTTCACGAATAAAAGGTGCCTCAGCAGCGGTTGATGATAATTGCTGTTGATCAATTATCGTAAAAAATCCAGCAATAATTATTAATAGTCCAATTAACCCAATAAATACAGGGTGTTTTTTTACAATAGTTAATATTTTCGTTGCCAATTTAACCACCACCATTACTTTAAAATTGGCCTAATGCGATTGAATTACAAAAAGCCTTTATGCTTAGCAATAATTATTATCGCCAACCATAAAGACTTTTATCCATATTGACTAAATTTTACTTGTTATAGGCAAAGAGGCTAGCCATATTAGCCTCTTTTGCCATGTTATTTTTTATCGAGTTCTTTCAAACGGGCGTTGAACAGCACGGCCAAAGTCACCGAACATTTCGGTAATTGTTGCACCGACTTCGTCTATCGCTTCTCCGCCACGTAATCTGTCATCTACAGTGCGAACACGGTTAAATTGATCGCGTTCAGTAACAACGGTTACTTCTCTATCCCCTGCCATATCACCTACGGTACGGCGAACATCTTGTTCAACACGCTGAATGTCATCACCATCTGCATCGACACCTACGAGTATTCTATTGTCATGAACAATTACTCTTGAGTCTCTTACATTTTCAACATCAGCTAATCGTGTGTTAATTCTTTGTACTGTTTGGGTATCATAGCCCTCAGGATAAGCAAAATTTCTCATTCCTCTTTCGGTATCCGGTGTAATCCGATCACCTAAACGAACATCTGCGTCTCTCCCGGCACCTCGAGTACCCACACCAGCTCTTTCGTCTTGTAAAGTTCTACCTGTTTGTCCTAGTCCGCCAATGCCAGCACGTCCAGTTGTCCCACGACCATCACGGCCTCTTAAAATGCCACGATCGTCTACATATCCTGCACGGTCACCAACGATACCAGCACCGCCAACTCCAGGAATACGATTTTCTACTTGAGTACCACGGCCAGCACCTGTCATTCCACCAGGATGACCAGCTGCGCCACCGAAACCAGTTTGACCTCTCATACCTAAACCAGTTCCTCGCTCAGTTGCTCCATCGAAGCCTGTTGCACCTGACGCACCAAAGCCTGCTCCGCCACCTGCTCCATGGCCTGCTCCGGCTCCGCCACCTATTCCAAAGCCTGCTCCATGGCCTGATCTAGCTGCACCACCAATGCCTGCTCCGCCAACTCCTGCGCCACCGATACCGGCTCCACCAGCACCATGACCTGCTCCACCAACTCCTGCGCCACCGATACCGGCTCCACCAGCTCCATGACCTGCTCCGCCAACTCCTGCGCCACCGATACCGGCTCCACCAGCTCCATGACCTGCTCCAGTAGCGCCGCCTCTTCGGTCTGCGCCAAATTGTCCTGTCATTCCACCATGTTGCCCTGTAATACCTCTTTCACCTGCTAATCCTGTTCCTGGACGACGTGTATCTCTCCCAAAACCTCGTGCCCCTCGACGGTCATCTCGTGTAAACATATCAGTTATTGGACCTTCACCTGCACGTTGTCCTGTAAATCCAGCACCATCACGTTGATCAGTTTGATGATATCCAAAACCTCGTTGATCTGCCCCTAAACCTGTAGTGCCTTGTGGTGCATCCCAGCACCCGACTAAACCACCTAAAAGTAGTGTTGCTGCTGATAATGTAATCGCAAATTTTTTCATTGGTTTGTATCCTCCTTTCACACTTAATTTGTCATCTTTAACGTGAAAATAATCTGTTATATGTAGGAAGTATCGGGGATTTTTGATAATAAAAAAAAGCCAACCGCTAGCGATTGGCTTTTCAGTATTTTAATCTTCTGATTCATCATTTCCTGTTTCTTCATAATAAGGTGGACGATATTGTTGCCCTGGTGGAAACTGTGGTTGTTGCCCAAAACCATAAGGTTGTTGCGGAGCCATCGGCATTTGTGGATATGATGGCTGCATTGGCATTGGTTGCATTGGTTGCTGTGGATAATAATGCATTGGATGCATCGGTTGCTGTGGCATTGAAACATCACCATATTGTGGTGAAACACCCGGTTGCCCCCAATAATTTTGCGGTGCTGGCATATCATCCATATCATCATCAAATTCGATATCATCATCTTCAGGCATTTGCGGCCACTGTTGTGGTGGCTCCATACCATAAGGTGGTGCTGGTGGTGGTTGCATTCCTGGCATTGGTGCCCCTACTGGTGAGTAACCATATTGCCCAGGTTGTTGGTAGCCTAGCATCGGCTGCGGCGCTACCTGTGGATATGCCGGCATCGGTGGTGCTGGCGCATACCCTGGCATTGGCATTGGTGTTCCTACCGGCGGCATTGGCTGGTATTGCGGGTATGCTTGGTATTGTTGCACAACCGGCGGTGCTTGATAAGAGCAACCTGGCATAATTCCAGTAACCGGATAGCATTTATCAGGCATCGGCATTTTCGGTGGCATTGTAGGTTTTACCATCGGTTCAACATATTTCTGTATAGGCTTTTCAATAGGCTTCTCTATTGGTTTCTTTACTGGCTTTTCAATAGGCTTCTCTACCGGTTTTGGTACTGCCTTTTTAGGTGGCACCGGTGGTGGTGTTACAGGCTTTGTTACTTTTGGTTTTACTGGCATTTTCGGTGGTTCAGGTACTTTAGGTACTGGTGGCGGTGCTGGCGGTGCCGGTGGCATTGGTTTATAAATATTAAAGTTCATATTCATGTTGTGTAGATGTTGTTCATATTGTTTTTGTGTTAGTTGCATTGGTTGTTGTATTGGTTGTATATGAATAGGTTGTTTTACAACCGGCGCTTCCGGTTTTACCGGCTTCTTTACTTCTTCAGGCATTTTTGGTGGTGGAACTTTTACTTCTTTTTTAGGAACTGGAGCTTCTTTGGGTTGTTCTTTTACTTTCGGTTGTTCTTTCACTACTGGTGCTTCTTTTTTAGGTACCTGCTTCTTAACAGGTACACCGCCTGTTGGAATTTTTATTTTCATTCCCGGCATAATGACATCTGGATTACTCAAATGGCTATTGACTGCTTTAAGTTGTTCAAAATCAACATCATACTTTTGTGCTAAATTCCATAAAGTATCTCCTTGCTGAACAATATGAATTTTCACGTCATATTCCCTCCTTATACTAATTCTTCAGCAATAGCATATATTTTTTTAAAATTACATGCTTCTAATCTACAAATTATTACATTTGCCGTTGCTGATAAAATGTTACGTTTTTAATCTCCGTAGCATTAATAAAATAAATATCAATAATGTCCTTCAGCACAATTTATGCAGTTGAATTGTTATATATAACCACTTAATCATCGATTTGTTTAAGAAAGTCGGTCGTAGTTTACAAACAAAACCAACATGTCGCACTCCATCATCATCAAATATGGAAAAAGGCGGGTGCGTAAAAGGAGGGCAATCTTCTTCTCTTCACTGTAAAACTCTAACGACTTTTAGAGGCTCGTTCAGAAAATTGCCCTCCTTTTTTCATACAAAACCTTCATGACGGGTACCGTCACCATCTTGAATGAAAATGTCGGTCGCTTTTCTCTCGCTTCGCTGTAAACTTCTATCGAATTTTAGAGGCTCGCTCAAGAAAAGCGACCGAGCATTCTTTTTCATACAAACTCCTCATGGCGATGCACTGTCAACAATCCACATGGATAAGTCAAGTTCTCCCTTTCCAACTAACCAACAAATCACTAACCAACTTATACAAAAAAAAGACAAAAGCAGCATGATTAACTACTTTTGTCACCTTATAAAAACATTACTATTCTAAGCTCTTTGAAGCATACGATTTACTGCTAAAAGCGCATTTTCTGCAACTTCTTTTTCAACTGTTATTTGATTAATTGGATTTCCATTTTCAATACTTTCTAAAGACCATAATAAATGAGGGAGGTCAATTCGATTCATCGTTAAACATGGACACATATTAGGATTTAATGAAAAAACTTGTTTGTCTGAATGAATTTGACTTAACCTTTTTACTAAGTTCATTTCAGTACCTATCGCCCATATCGTATTTGCTTCTGCATCTTTAAGTTTATTAATAATGTAACTAGTCGATCCATCATAATCTGATAATTGAACGACTTCATGACTACACTCAGGGTGAACTAAAATGTTCACTTCCGGATGTTGCTTTCGAACTTCTTCAATATTTTCTACTGTAAATTTTTCATGAACAGAGCAATAACCTTTCCATAAAATGACCTTAATGTCATTAACATCTCCATCAAATTCTAACTTCTCTAATTCTGGATCCCAAATCGCCATTTCTTCAAGCGCAATCCCTAAATCAAAAGCAGTGTTTCTTCCTAAGTGCTGATCTGGTAAAAAGAAAATTCGCTCTTTCTGAGTCAATGCCCACTCCACCATTTTTTTGGCGTTTGATGAAGTAACCGTCGCTCCATCATGTTTACCACAGAATGCTTTAATTGCAGCCGTGCTATTAACATAAGTCAACGGTAACATCGTATCCCCAAAAATTTCTTGAAGCTTAATCCAGGCTCTTTCTGTTTGTTCAATGTCAGCCATATCTGCCATCGAACAACCAGCTCTCATGTCTGGTAATAATACTTTTTGATTATCGTTCGTTAAAATATCTGCAGTTTCTGCCATAAAATGAACACCACAAAAAACGATATATTCTGCTAACTCATTATTAGCTGAAAGCTGAGCTAGCTTTAATGAATCGCCAGTATCGTCAGCAAATTGAATGACCTCATCTTTTTGATAATGATGTCCAGGAATATAAAGCCGAGTACCGAATTTATCTTTAATTTCTTGAATTCTATTTTCCATTTCTTCTGTCGACATCTCTTTATAACGATCAGGGATTGTAACTGTTTCATCCATCATTTCTAAAATACTCATTTGATTCATCTCCTTTTGGGTTTTGAGTTTTGAGTTGTTTAGTCTACTCGGAGAAGCCGAACAGCTTCTAGAACTAAATTTCCGATTCGATATTAAAGCTTATATCTAACGCTTTTGCTGAATGAGTTAGAAAACCTAGTGAAATATAGTCAACTTCTGTTTTGGCGTAACTGCTCACATTATCGATGGTTATCCCACCTGAAGCTTCAGTTATAATTCCTTCTGGCACTAATTTTTTTAATCCAATAATCTCTTCTGGAGAACGGTTATCGAACATAATAATGTCTGCTTTTGCTTTCACTGCTGCGATAACATCATCCTTTGACTCTGTTTCAACTTCAATTTTCACAGTATGCCCTAGCTTTTCACGTACTTTTTTCACAGCTTTTTCTATTCCACCCGCTGCAGCAATATGGTTATCTTTAATCATTACTGCATCGGATAGCCCGTAGCGATGATTAAACCCACCACCACAAGTCACCGCATATTTTTCTAACATCCTAAGTCCAGGGGTAGTTTTTCGCGTATCACAAATCTTTGTAACATACCCTTGTGTATTTTTAACTGCTTTTTTTGTGATTGTTGCAATACCGCTCATTCGTTGCACTAAATTTAAAATAACACGTTCACCTTTTAACAACTCCACTACAGGGCCATTAGCAGTAGCGATAACATCACCCTTTTTTACTTCTTGCCCATCTGTTACGTAGCACTCGGTGGATATTTCATCATTTAAAAGTTTAAACCCTTGTTTAATAATGCTGACACCACTAAATACTCCATCATCTTTCGCTACAAATACTCCTTTACCGAAATCATTAT
Source organism: Anaerobacillus arseniciselenatis (assembly GCF_001865995.1). GTDB lineage: Bacteria > Bacillota > Bacilli > Bacillales > Anaerobacillaceae > Anaerobacillus > Anaerobacillus arseniciselenatis. Next base: position 124,388 of record NZ_MLQQ01000058.1, read on the forward strand.
TAGAGAAAATTGTTTCACTCGTTAAATCACCAATACCAATATCCTCATTAAAAAATTGTTCTAACATTGCTTTCAGCCTTAAGTCATTCATGAAATAGACAACTCCCTCTATAAATATTGATATACCAACGGTTTGAGCCGTTGGAGAAGTACCAAAAAAATATTTTTCGACACGACCTCTAACATTATTTTTATAATATGTGAAACTATGCCAATTGGTGGGTACGCT